>NZ_FOZS01000002.1 GCF_900116205.1 Halostagnicola kamekurae
GTACCAGTTGTTCGAGAGAGCACGTGCTGGGCAGCCACGCGCCACGGGGTAAGAGCTGAACGCATCTAAGCTCGAAACCCACTTGAAAAAGAGATACCATCCGAGATCACTCGTAGAAGACGAGTTCGATAGACTCGGGGTGTACGCACCAAGGCAACGAGGTGTTGAGCCCGCGAGCACTAATCGATCGAGCCACCATTCATACGCATTTGGATCATGTACGGACCCGGAGACGGGTCCAGGCGTGAACTGGACTACACGTAGACACGGAGACCACCGAGACTGGTGTCACCATAGTTGGTGCAGCGGTTCGATTCCGTTGGTTGGCGTTAAGGCGGCCATAGCGGCGGGGTTCCTCCCGTACCCATCCCGAACACGGAAGATAAGCCCGCCTGCGTTTCGGTCAGTACTGGAGTGGGAGACCCTCTGGGAAATCTGATTCGCCGCCCCTTTTCATACTACTCTATTACCCTCAACCAGTGAAATCGCTGGTTGGGGGTTTCGCTATGTATTTGAGTGCCAACAGTTGCGGGTCCCGGTCGTGATTGCTATCGGGGACCGTAACCGTTATGCGCGCAACTCGTCTACGAACACTCGCGCCAAGGTGGCAGAGTCCGGCCGAACGCAGCGGCCTGCAGAGCCGCCCACCGCCGGTTCAAATCCGGCCCTTGGCTTACATCAAAAACCTTACAATCCAATCGGGTTGAGGGTATTCAGGCATTTTCTACGCCTGAGACTACACGTTTCCATAACTCCGAAGAGTGTCATGAACCACATTCCGCAATAGCGACAGCTAAGGGGGGTGGGACGGCATGATCGGACGTCGGTCTTACTCCGGCAGTTCGATCGATGTGACGTATCAGTCGATTACTGAGCGTCCTGAGCTTGAAGAACAGGCTGAGAAAGTCGAGTACGCAACCGATCCTGAAGATATCGGCGAGGAACGAACCGAAGGGATTCCGAAGATCCCCGACGATCAAGAGGTTGAGCGTCCCGATGTCGACGGCCAAACATCGTTCGATGACTGGGGGTGGTCGGCGTGAGCTATACGCAGACATGTGTTGGGTGCGAGGGAGCCCCGTTCACAGCAGCTGCGCAGTACTGCCCCTGGTGCGGCACCCACCTTGATCGAGGTGAGCTGGCGTGACTGGTGGGCTCTCCCTCAAGATTCAGGTCGAACGCCACCTTGAGGCCAACCCCGACGCATCGATCCCGGCGATCGCCGGCGCGCTCGGCGCACCCCCTGCAGCAATCCGCGACATCGTCGACGGCGAGTCATCCGATTCCACAGAAGACTCAAATGTCACAACGCCGAACAGCGTGAAACGGTCCCGTACGCGGTCGCTTCCATGGCTTAAGACACAGTTTGCGAACTGGTCGGATGCGGACTTCGCGAACCCTGATCCGAACACCTGGCCCGACGAGTTGCTCGAACGCGAGCAGTGGATGGGTCACGCCGAGAAAAAGCCGTTCGCGCCGTGGGGGGACAAGGACGCCCCCGCCGAGTGCAATAAAGACGGCCACGACACCGCTTCGACATGCGAATGCGATGCTCGTTGGAAGTGGGGCTATCACGGCCACTACGTCGACGGGGAGACCGTCGCGATGGCCGAAATCGATCCGCGACTCGATGGGCGAGCGTTCCTCCAGACGGAGGCCGATCCGTACGTCTACGTCGACGGTGACGATGTCCGCTGTCCCGAGACTGGTGACGTCCACCCAGCGTTCGTCGCGATCCTCGAACAGCTAGGCGCAACGTACGCAGATATTTCGCAGTCCGGTACCGGTGTTCACGCAATCTACCGAGGCGACTTCGATGATCTCGACCTCAAACAAGCCGGCTGGCGACTCGACGAGGATCCATGGGGCGACAACGAGGACCTCCCGTCGATCGAGATCTATCCCGGCAAACGCGTTTGCGTAATGACCGGCGAGCACGTCCCCGGGACGCCGACTGAGATTCACGAGTGGAACGACGACGTCCTCGAACCAATCTGTGAAGCGACCAACCAATTCGGACAGGGGGGTCACGACCGCGACCAGGACAACGTTTCGTTCGATCGCGACGATTACGATCTCCAGGACTACGAACCCGACGCGACCTTGAGCAGCGAGACGACCGACGATATCCGCGACGTCTTCGCGGCGATAGATCGACTCGACGCCCAGCGGGTCGCCGACCGGACGATCGTCCAGCGCTGGAACGACGGTGCCTCTACAAGTGATGGCGAGCGTGCGTTCTGGCCTACCTGGGGCTCACTCTCCGATGGTGGGACGGCGAACATCGTGAACGATGAACGCTGGCAGGACACCGGCGAACTCCGCGGCTACGGTGGCGTGGTCACGATGGCCGCGATCGACGCCGGTGAGATTCGACCCGCGAACGCCCGGCCCGTCGACGGTGAGACCTGGTGGCGCGGTGTCGACCGACTCCGCGAGCTCGGCTTTGCGATCCCGGAGTACGAACCCGATGACAACTATAAGGGAGAGAGCGATGGCCGTGCCGTCTCTGCTTTACCGATCGCACAATTAGACGCGCTCGAACCGGCTGAACGACGTAGATACGCCAAGGAACGCGGTCTCGAGTGGCCGTCGACGGACGACGCTCGCGAAGAGCTCTTCGAGACGATTGCCGAAGTGATCCGTGAGGAAGACGACCGGATCGTCGACGCCCCCACATCACTCGGAAAGTCGTTCACGATCGCGTCGACGCGCTGGGGTGCTCGCGAGGATATCACCGGTGATCGACCGGTCGTCCACCTCCTCGAGACACGAGAGGCTCGCGACGAAGCCGTCGATGTCGCCGAAGCGCACGGCGGCCAGTACCACGTCCTCCTCGGTCGCCACGAGGCGTGCCCGGTGTGTGCCGGCAACCATGACGACGAGATATCGATCGACGATGAGCCTGCCAGCGAGTGGCTCGATCGCCAGTGTGAGGGGAAGGGAATGCCCTTCTCGGCAGCGCATCGCTACCTCGAGGAGCACAACGACCAGGGCGATGAGCTCCCCTGTGGCGGCGACCGGTGTTCAGCAATCACACAGTGGGAGACCTATCGCGAAGGTCCTAATGGCGAGCTCGACTACTGGCCGCTCGTCATCGCGACGCACAACTTTGCGTTCGCTCCTGGCCTGCGGATGCACAACAACGTCGTCGTCGACGAAGAGCCCAGCTACGAACAGGACGATCTCTCGACGAGTCGGATTCGAGACGCCGTCGGTGCCTACCTCCGTGAGATCAACGCGCCGGTGAAGACCTGGGAAGCTTTCGTCCAACTCTCTCGGCACGATGACTACCAGGGCGACGCCGCGAACGAACGTGATGCGCTCGAAGACGTCCTTTGGACCGATCCCGGTCAAGAGTGGTACTTCGAGGACCCCGATGCCCACACGCTCGCACCGGCGCTCGCGAGAGCCATCTTCCACGCCGAGGATCGGGCGAACGGCCGCCGATTCGGGAAGACGATGCACGAACCACCGCGCCTCGAGGCCGGCGTTCGCGATGACGACGAGTGGAACCGCGAATGGGTGAGCGTTGTCCTGGACGAGAGCAACGACGTCCGCTCAGTTCGGACCGTCCCCGACTTCGGCGCTGCGCGATCGGTCGTCGGACTCGATGCCCATCCTGCAGTGCCGCTCTGGCAGGCGAACACGTTGCCGTGGATCAAGACGACAAATGTTCTCGAACCCGAACAGCGCCAACTCTGGCGACGATACGAACGCGGACTTCGCGTTGTCCAAGTCGGCGACGCGACCCGACCACTCTCCGGAAGCAAGGCACTCGAGTGGCTCAACGAGGACAAACTTGAGGTCCTGCTCGACCAGCTCGTCGACGAGTACGGTACCCAGTTCCGGACGGCGATCACAACGGGACAGGTTGAGGATCGACTCGAGGAGCTCATGGAAGAGGCTGGCTGCCATCGGCCCGAGTTGATGCACTTCGGCGAGGAAAAGAGCCGGAACGACTTCGAACATGAACGTATCGGACTGGTCAACGGCTGCATGGATCCCGGTGACGACTACGTCGTCGATCTCCTCGCCGAACTCGACCTCGAAGCCGAGGTAGAGACTGCCGTCGACGACGCCGGCGAGGAGTACCGTGCCCGCGGCCGCGGCTTCGAGGGCCAGGACGCCGAGACTGCGAAGGAGATCCTCGCTTCAGTACGCGAGAACCACATCGCTCAGGCCGCCGGTCGGTACGCCCGATCTCCCGATAATCCCGATGTGACGGCGACGGTGTTCGTTCGGACCGATGCGATGCCCACCAATTTCGCCGACGTCCAGACACCAGGTGTCGAGTGGGTCTACTCCGATCTCCAGAAGACGATCGTCGACGAACTCCGCTCGAGCCATCGCTCGCGAACAGTGCGGGAGCTCTCCGATGCTGTTGGGTGCTCGAAAGAGCACGTCCGCCAGACACTCGAGCGACTTGTCGAGCGTGATGCTGTCCAAGCGATCGAGGGAATGGGCGTGAACGGAGCAACGCTGTACAGCGATTCCGGCCTTCCACATTCAGGCGTTGTTGACATTCAGGAATCGCCAACTCCCCCCTACGAAGACTCTAGTAGGTGGGCGTTGGCGATTCGAGAGCCAACTACGTACGATGACGTCGATCAGGGGGTGAGTGGCACGGATAGTGGCGACACTCGACCAACAATCTGGCCACAACCGGCCCCTGATACGGGTGACTGACCTCGTCACCCGGCGTCTCGAAGCCTTGCTCGCCCCGCTGGAACCAGCCGCGGCACTCGCCACGAAACAAAGCCCATGAGCCTCCCCGATAACACTGACGTCGACGCAGTCCGCTCGAGCCTTCCACCGAGCGCCAACTACGTTCTCGAGGCCGTCGGCGATGCGGGTGGGTCGATCTCCCGGGAGGAACTCATCGATCGAAGCTACTACTGCGACCGGACGGTCGATCGGGCGATCTCGCAGCTCGAGGACCGCAACCTCGTTCGACGCGATCGCGTTGATGACGACCTGCGTTATGTTCACGTGAAAACTACTGAAATATCCTGAGACGGTCGAAACCGCACTCGAGAGAGCAACGACCGACAAAATGTCGCACGCGCGTACCCTTATCACCACACCGGAGCATATCAAAAGATAACACGAACGCTGCAAGGGCGTCGAGTCGGCGACGCGGTCGCCGGCGATGATCCCGTCCGCCCTACAGCGTCGCTTTTCTCAAATCCATGTCAACGACAGCTCCGACCCCGACCGACGGCCACGTCTCCCCACAACGGGCGTTCGATCACATCGTCTGGCAGAATCCGAGATGCTGTAACGCGTGCTTCGAGCGCGTCAAGGACATCGACAAGGCGACGTTTAGTGGTGGTGTCTACGAATACGACGCACAAGATCATCACCGAACGCCTCAAGCAACGCTCGAGCCGGACGAACGAATCGTCCAGGATGTCGACGTCGACGGTCGAGGAACGACCCGTCCGAGCCAGCAGCGCAGCGCCGTCCCACGGACCACCTGCCGGACCTGCGCTCGGATCGGTTGCTGGGCTGACGACGATACACTCTCGAAGATGCAAGCAGTTCGACTGACGACGCCACTGGCTCGCCGGCTTGAGGAAGCTGGTCTCGAGTTCGACAAGTCCGTTCTCCGAAGAGCGGTCCGCCTCTTCAAAGAACGCGACGACGTCCAGGGCTACGACACCGAGATTTTCCGTCGGTCAGTAAAGCTCGCAGTTCTCCGAGGTGATTCGCATGGCCAGTGAGACGGCTACAACACGACTGATCAAGACAGCCATCGCCGGCGTTATTCTCCTTGCACTGTTCGCTAGCTGGTTGGCTATGGAATGGACCGGGCGCGAACCGGATTCGCTCATTCTTCTGGGCGCGGTCGCGATCGCCATCGGAGCTGGCTACTATCTCTGGGATGATGCGATGTCAGATGGCGTTCAAGCTGTCGGCGACCTCCAGGGCGAGGATGGTGGCGACAGTCAAGAGGACTGATAGATGCCATGTCTGTTAGACCACAATCCGACAATCTGCTGTACCGCGCGAAAATCGAGCTCGTTTGTCTGGGGAGAACGCTGATGCCTGACAAAGAGACACACGAACGGACGATCGCGACTATCATCCTGTTCGGTGTCTGGGCGGCGATCGTCCTTGGACCGATGTTTTTCGGGGCTCGACCCGCCCCGTGGGAACTTCAACTTGGGACGACCGCCGTCGTGTTCCTCGTCATCGGTCGGATGTGGGACCTCGAGGTCGAGCGCGTCCTCGACGGAATCACGATTTCGACCGACGGTGGCCAGCCTCGAGACGACGACCGCGAGGACTGACGCTGCCTATTTATAGTATATACTACCCCCGATCACTTCTGAACGGTTTTCGAACTCCATGAGTACCAAACAACGCCGCGTCACACTCGCGCTGAAGTGGCACTACCTCGACAATCTCAAGGTCAGTGACATCCAGCAGCGATTCGAGGACGAAGGTATCGGCTCCTACGCAGAGTCGACCATCCGTCGGTACCTCAACGAGGAGCCGGCCGAGGAGGTCCTCGAGCAGATCGAGCAGGAGCACGCCAACACCCGCCTCCAGATCGCCGAGCGAGAGGAGCGACTGTATCAGCGCGCTCGAGAGGCCGAGTCGAAGTCGCTGCAGGACGAACCGATCATCCGCGTCGTCCCGAAGACCGACACCGTCTCGACCGACCGTGAGACGCCCATGCAGTGGCCGGCGTGGGAGATCGTCGACCCCGACGACGATGACCGACCGGAGTGGACAGAGGACCGGGACGTCATCATTCGCTTCGACGAGGATCGGACGACATCGGTCATGCCGGGCGAGACGTACCCGCTCCGGTCGGTCGACGGCTCGCCGCGCTACACCAAGGAGTTCGACGGCCTCGAGCGCGACCAGGACGACCTCGAGGGCCAGTCGATGGCTCGGCGGGAACAGTCCCAGCACCTCCAGGCGAAGGGCGACGTCCTCGGCGTCTACAAGGACAAGGTCGAACTGAGCGGCGAAGGCGGCGGCGCAATCGAGGTGAACGTCAACCGTGAGCGCTACGAACCAGACGAGTGAGCCAGTCGAGATCGGCGGCGAGTACTGGGATGCCCAGCTCCGAGCGTTCGATGCCCTCGAGTCGGGCGACTACGACGTCGTCGTCTTCCGCGCCGGCTACGGTGGCGGCAAAACCCTGTTCGGGAGCGACTACGTCCTCGGCGAGGCGATGCAGACGCCGAACGGGCACTCGCTGATCCTCGCACCCGACAAGACGAAGGGTGGCCCGGCGACCTACAAAGGCTTCTACGAGCGCCTCCCCGGAGAGAACACCGTCCCAAACGACGCCGACGGCGACCCGGAGAACTCGCCGATCGTCGCCGGCCACCACGGCACCAAGCATCGGGTCACGCTCATCAACGGGCACATCATCCAGCTCGGTGGCGCGGACATCTGGAGCCGGTTCGCCGGGACGGAGTTCAACGTGATCTGGTGCGACGAGGTCGCCCACTACGGGACGACTGACCTGTACGACCTGCACGAGATGCTCGTCACGCGCCAACGGACCGAGCAGGGTCCGAACGTCACACTCTGGACGTCGACGGGCAACGGCTTCAACCAGTTCTACGACATCACCGAGCGCCAGATCCAGCCCGACGGCGCCGGCGGCGAAGAACCGCTCCCGTGGCGCGATCGGATGAAGGTGGTCGTCGGCGACACTCGAGATAACCCGTTCCACAACGAACTCGAGAAGATGAAAGCCCAGTTCGAGGGCACCGAGCGCGAGAAACAAGCGCTCGAGGGTGGCTTCTCCGCTGCGGAAGGTCTCGTTTACGGCCAGTTCTCTCGGGAGGTACATGTCCCCGAGGTCGACGTCGACGGCCTGATCCCCGAGGACGCCACGCCAATCTACGGCTACGATGCTGGTTGGGATCACCCCCGCGTCCTGGTCCAGTGGTATCCAACCCACCACGATCAGTGGATCGCGACCGACTGCTACTACGCCTCCGAAATGGCGTTTGACGACCTGTGTGATCCCGAGGACCGTTCTGGATACGTCTACGACAACGATCTCGAGCGCGGGCCACTGTACGCCGAACACGAACCCGAGCACATTCAGAAGTTCAACCAGGCAGGTTTCAACGCCCAGAAGGCCAGCAAGAGCCTCGACGAGGGAATTCCGTTTGTACGGGGCCTACTCGAAGTTAAAGGCGACCCCGAGCGGCCGGGTCTTCTGGTCTCCGATGACTGCGTCGAGTTGGTCCAAGAGTTCCAGAGCTACAAAGAGGAACACGTCGGGTCCTCGGGCGACGTCCCCGATCACGTCCTGGACGCCAGCCGATACGCGCTGTTCACCCACGATTCTGAACCCGAGACCACCGTCCACTACAAGTCTGGCTCGATGCCCAGTCAGAACTCCATTCGATAACTCATGTCTACGACACAATCCACATCAGGCCCGATCCGTGGCCGCGTCGAAGCGCTCGCCGAACGCATCAGCCAGACCGTCGAGACGGTCACGCGTAACTCGCGGATCTTCATCGAGAGCGGCGACGTCGACGACATCAACCCGCCCGAGGACATCGACGAGTACCACGACTACTATCTCGAGATCGGCATCATCCGAGCGAACATCAACCAGTTCGTCCGCGATGTCGTCAAGCCGGGCGTCCGGATCACCGCGGATGACGACACCACTGAAGCCTACTTCATGGGCGGTGACGATGCTCCCGAGTCTGCTCCTGCGGGCGGCTTCCTCGAGAACTGCGCGGTCCTCGCCGGCGAGAAACGCCAGCCGTTCTACCCCTATCTGAAACAGGACATCGTCCAGAAGTGGACGAAAGGGACGACGCTCAACGAGTACCTCAAGCAGGACGGCAAAGAGACGGATCCTGAGGGCCCGATTACGGGCTTCAAGCATATCCGACCGGAGACGGTCTCGGCGAGAACGTACGCGAATACGAACATCCTCCTCGAGCCTGACGACATCGAGACGGCCGAAGAGGACGAGATCACGAAGCGCGGAGAGGCGGCAGCCTACGTTCAGTTCGACGACCAGTCGATCGTCGGTCAGCGCCGAGACGGCATGGACGAAGACGAGGTCCTCCTCTCACAGAACGACGTCCTCAAGCGAACGATCGACCCGGACATCGGCGGCGACGATGCGACCGAAGAAGGGATATTCGGGTCGCCTCCGCTCGAGGCGTGCGCCGCTGACGCCGAAGAGTATCGATCGATCAAACGCGACCGGGCAGTTGCCATCAAGAAGACTGCCTACGGTGTCTGGCTCGTAGAGTTCGATACCGAAGTCACAGAGGTGGGCGATGACGAGGTGATCGTCGAGACGTGGGATCAGGACGAGCAAGATGAGTGGGTTTCGAACGTCAACGACCTCGAGGCCGGCGGGATCATCGGCCACGATGGCTCGATCACGCCCGACCAGTGGGAGCCGACAATCCCCGAACTCGACGGTCCGCTCGAGCACTACGTCGCGGACATCCTCGCACCGCTCCCGGCGCCGAAGTACGCGACCGCGTTCGGTGAGTCGATCGCTAACCACGTCTCGGACCGGCAGGAAAACTCCTACCAGGACACGGTCGTCGAGGAACGCCGGGACGCCGAGCGCGACTGGACGCAGGCGTTCCGTGCGGTCGCGGATCGACACCCAGACCTCGATCCGGCCGGCCTCGAGGTGAAGATCGCGCCGAAGGAGAGCGACAACCCGATCGCGACGCTGGACGATGACGAGATCGAGAAAATGGAGCAGTTCATGACGGCGCTGAACGAGGGCCTCGGGAACGTGCCGATCGACTCGGTCCTGGACCTCAAGGAGTTCCTCCAGACGACGATGGATCTCCCCGAAGACGTCTTCGTCGATGGCGAGATCGAGGTCGATGAGTCGGCCCCGGACATGCAGGAAATGTTCGGCGAGACACCCGGCGAGGAGGCCACGGAGGCTGATGACTGATGGGTCACGACGAAGTCAGAGAACACTATAAACGGCACTTCCCGGACGACGAGTGCGTTTACGTGTCGGGGACCGGTTTTACGGACCCGACGAAACACAGCTACACGGCGCTTGGGAAGCTCCCAGAAACCGATAGCCGGTCCTACAACGGCTGTGAACACGTCAATACCCACCGCCTCGTCATCCACACACCGGCAAAAGGACCGGTCGACTTTCTGACTCGTCATGAGGATATGGAGGGCTTCGTCATAGTCGCGCTTCGACTGGCGATTGAGGGAGACAACCGATTCGGGCCAGCGGGAGAGCTGGTGTTCAACCAGGAATGGCTCGAGGACAATCTGGGCGGCCCCATCCAATGGGAAGCTCGCTCCGACGACCCCGACTACGTGGAGGCTGACGACTGATGAGTGCCGCCGCCAACGCAGACGCCGGCGTCCCGGAGCAAACGTCGGCCCACGAGCGCTACCTCGAGCGGGCTCGCGATCGCGACGAACCGGCGCGGATCCGATCGGTTCGACAACAGTACGCCCAACGTCTTCGGGGGCGGTTGGCAGACATCCGCTCGGCGCTCCGAACGGGGATCGTCGAGAACGACGTCTTCGGTCTTCAGACCGAGGCACTGGTCGACGCGCCCTCGACGCGACAGTTCGAGTTCACGACCGACCCGCAGAAGGTCGAGGCCGCGCGACGCTGGCTCGAGAAGCAACTCGAGAATGAGGTCCTCACCGAGTACGGCGGCGAGAACCAGTACATCGAGCGCTCCTACCTCAAAGGCATCGAGGACGCCCAACGGGAGCTCGGGGCGCTGAACGTCGGCAGTGGTGAGGCGGCCGCTTCCGCATCGATGCGGATGCCGGTCCACCAGGAGCAACTCGAGCAGCTGTACTCACGGAACCTCGAGGAGCTCCGCGGGATGACCGACGACATCGCAAGGGACGTCCGGCGGGAGCTGGCCGATGGCCTGGCGTCCGGCGACAACCCGCGGACGATCGCCGGCGACGTCTCGGATATCCTCGGGAAGGTCGACGACGGCACGCCCCGAGCGGCGATGAACCGCGCGACGATGATCTCGCGGACGGAGTTGATGAATTCCCACAACTGGGCCCGGCTCAAGGAGTGGGAACGCGCCGGCGTCGAGAAGGTGGACGTCATCCTGTCGAACGGTGCGTGTGAGCAGTGCTGGGCCTACGCCCGTGACGCGCCGTTCGTGGCGTCGGAGGCCTACGGCAACCTACCAATCCATCCGAACTGCCGCTGTGTGCATACGGTCTGGACGGGCGACTGATCGACCACCGATGACCCCGTCGGGGCGAGGTCCTCCCGACATGGACTTTTCATGACACCACTATGACCACCTACGAAATCCTGAGCGACGGTATCGCAGCCGTCGCAGCCGAACCGGCCGACAACCAACTACCGGTCCACGGCGTGCTCTTCGGGCCCGGCGACATCACGCAGGGGCTCACCGGGAAACGGACCCGCTGGCCGGCAGACATCCTCGAGAAGATGGCCGATGACGGCATCTTCGAAGGGAAGCCGTTCACGCTCGCAGACAGTCTCGACCCCGAGCAGCACGCCGGCGTCGAGATGACCGAGAGCGGACCAGCGCTGACCGGTGCCGTGTCGATGGACGAGAAGGTCGGCGAGATCACGGCGACGAAGTTTGACGAAGACGCGGGCCTCCTCTTCGACGGTTTCCTCGCCGACTGGGAAGCCGAGGAGACGGTCGAAAGCGGCCTTGCTCAGATCTCTCCGGTCGTCATCCGCGATGTCGAACTCGTGGAAGGCGAGGAAGGAGAACCCGATGCCATCTACGAGCCTACTCGCGTCGAGGTGGCTCGAGACGTCGCCCTGGTCGCCGATGGCGCGGTCCCGAGCAACGAGATCAACGTCGGGCAGTCGCCGGCTATCGAGCCGGCAGCGGCCGAAGCGCTGTCGGCTCACTACGGCGTCGACGTCGAAGCACTCACTGAAGATTACCCGGAGGGCGATGACGGCCATACGACACCCTCGGGCCAGACCAACGGGTCTGACTCGAGAGGCCAGAGCACCCCGGCCAACGACGACACGATCATCATGGATCTAACTGACAAAGAGCAGGAGCTGGTCGCAGCAGCCCGGCAGAAGGACGACCCGACGGTCGTCGAGGCCGAGGTGCGCGATCGGCTCACCGAACTCGAGGAACAGGCAGACGAACACGAAGAGCTCATCGAAGAGGCTGCGGACCTCGATGAGCCGGAGGTCATGGACGCCGAAGAGGCGGAAGCGATGCGCGAACGCGTCGACATCGTCGAGGGCATGATGGCCGAGGCACTCACCGAAGATCTCGGTCTTCGAGAGGCGACCGTCGAGGCGATGAGCTTCGACGCGATGGCGTCGGAGTTCAAGACCGACGACGGAGATCTCGACGTCGAAGCGCTCACCCAGTCTCCCGAGGCCGGATCGGGCCCGACGGGCGGATCCGGTGGTTCGAGCGGCCCGACCGACGAGGACAAGCAACGCATCGAGGAGATCGACACGAAGCTCTCGGCGGTCGGCAACGCGCTGCCCGACGAACGTGTCGAGGCCCTCCGCGACGAAGCGGCCAGTCTCGCAGGGGCTGACGACTACGACGGTGCGCTGGAGGTGCTCTGATCATGGTGGCAGAACCCGGACAGAACGGCGGCGACAGTACCAGTACCATCGGCTACTCCGATGCGAGCGACACCACCGAAGCCGGCGACGCGGTCGGCATCACCGGCGGTGAGATCGAACCCGGCACGGACACCGAGCAACTGCTTGGTGTTCGCGCTCGAGGTCGAGCGACTGAAAACAGCGGTATCGCACCAGTCCACGTCGGCGGTGTGACTGTCGCATCGGTCGAGGGCACAGTCTCCGGCGGAGACGATCTCGACCTCGGGACGACCGGCGGTGACGGCGTCCTCGAAACGAGCGCCGGTGGCCCTGCACACGCACTCTCCGATGCTGGCGGCTCCTGGCGCGGCCAGGACGCCCCGGACGGCTACGCGTGGGTCCTGCTGTAAACGACGACAACTCATCCTAATCACATATGGCTCAGAAAGCATCCGACATCATCAGCGACGACGACGTTCGCGCGATCGTCGAGAAGATCCGAAACAAGAAGTACCAGAGTCGTACCGCCTTCAAGGACTACGACGCGACCAACAACGATTCGAACTCTGTCGAGTTCCCGATCTCCGATGGCGACTTCGATGGCGACGTCGCCGAGGTCCCGCCGGGAAGTGACTTCCCGCGAGCGACGAAGGACTACGACACGGTCCAGGTCGCTCACACGAAATACGGCCTCGAGATCGTCATCCCGGACGAAGACGTCGAGGACAACGTCATCGACATCACGATGGATCAGGAAGAGGACCTGATCCGGGCAGAGGAGACCCGTGTTGACGCGATCGCGTACAACATCCTGTCGAACAACACGAACTCGGCCGGCCCGATCGACGCCGGCAACGAGGCAAGCGGCGTCATCGAGTACGAAGACATCACGCTCGCTCGCCAGCGCGCCTTCCAGGACGAACTGGATCTCGGCGAGCTCCGGCTGCTCACCGGTGGCCAGAACATGAACGCCCTGCTGAACATGGACAAGTTCACGCAGGCCAGCGAACTCGGCGACTCCGTCCTCGAGATGGGTATCCTCCCCGAGGGGAACCTCGTCGGCCAGCAGGCGTTCCTCGGCGTCGCCGGCGACGTGCCGGTCTTCCTCGACAACACCGGCAACTACGCCGAAGGGGAGGCGTACCTCGTCGATCCGACCAACTTCGGCTGGGAATCGACCCGCCGCGCCGTCGACGTCTCGAGCTACTACGAGGAGAGCATCGAGAGCACCGTCTGGCAGATCGACGAACGGGTCGGCTTCGCCGCAACCCAGCCGTCGGCGAACATCGCGATCGACACGTAACCAGCCATGCCCTACATCAAACACGAGTCCGGCGAGGCGGGCGAACTCCGCAACTCGCAGATCCTCGGTGATCGCTCACCGCTCGAGTTCGACGAGGACGGCTACGCCTACGTCGAAGACCCCATCGTCGCCGACAAGCTGCTGGCGATGCACCGGCACATCGAGCGCGGTGGCCACGGGCCCGGTGGCTCGGACGATATCGACGAACCCGACGACGAGTCGGAGACGCTGCCGTTCAACCCCGAGGAGCACACCAACGACGAGATCGCCGAGCGTGTCAAGGACGTCGACGACGCCGCCGCGCTCGAGGCGCTCCGGAATCTCGAGGAAGAACAGAAGGATCGTGACGGCGCGAAAGATGCGATCGACGCCCGGATGGACGAACTGGAGGACTAATCCGTGACCGAAGCGACGCCGAGTGACGTGCGCTCACTCATCGACCCGTCGCTGTCTGACGATGACATCCAGACGTATCTGGATCGCGCCCAGGAGGACAACCAGCGCGTGAACGACGTCGACGCGATGGACCAGACGCAGATCCGCCGCGTCGAGGAACTCCTCGCGTCGATCAAGATCCTCTCACTCCCGACCTCCGAGCGATCAGCATCGGACAAGCAGGTCGGAAACGCACGGAAGACCTACGAACGAGGCCGCATCGAACAGCTTCGGGCCGACCTCTCGAAGTGGGATCCCTCGGGCCAACTTGGCAGTAGCGTCGTCTGGGATAGTGATCGAAACGTGACGACAGGGAGCTAATCATGATCGATGGCTTCGAGAACGAGACGGCGACCTTCTACACGGAAGAGCAAACCGGGACCGATGAGGACCCCTACGGAGAGACCGAACCGGTCTACGAGTGGACGCCAGCGTACGAAGACGTCTCGGTGAGGGCCGAGCAACAGAGCGCCTCGTATGTCCGTGAGGTCTACGGCGAGTGGCCTCAAGAGGTCTACCGGCTCTACGTGTCTCCTCGAGCGATTGGCGACGTCGTCGATGAAACCGAGACAGATGCCGATGGCAACGAGATCGTCACGGGCCGCTCCTACGAACTCGGCGTCGCAGCGGACGATCGCGTCGAACTCGACAGCGTCGACGGCCAGTTTGCGATGCAGCCGCCGAACCTGCAGCGTCTCGACTCGGAGATCCCCGAGTACGTCCAACTCGAAGTGACGAAAGTGGAGGTCTGATCATGGATATGCAACTTGACTTCGAGAGCGGCTTCGCTCCCGAAGACGCCCAAGAGGTCTTCGAGAACATGATCGAGGAAGCTGACGACCAGCTCGTCGAACGCATGGAAGAGGCCGAGCAGAACATCCAGAAAGAGGCCCAGCAGCGCTCACCCGTCGACACGGGGAACCTCCGCGCCTCCTGGACGGGGCTGACCGAGGCGCGACGCGGCACGATCATGACCGAGGTCGGCAACACCGCGAGCTACGCCGAGTTTGTCGAGCGAGGGACCAGCAAGATGAGCGCACAACCGATGCTCCGGCCAGCGATGGATCGTGAACTAATGGCACTGATCCGTGATATCGAGCAGTTGGTCTTCCGCGTCGCCGCACAGGAGGGCAACGCATGACCGAGGTATCGAAGATCACGGTCCCGGCCGAGATTAAACAGGTCTGGACTTGGCCATCGCTCGGCCGCGCACTTGCCGTCGTGGCGATCAACGGAACTGAACATCTCATGGAGTTTGATATATGACCTACGGGATGCACGACGCCCTCAGAGACACGATAGTCGACCTTCGAGCTCATGACGATCTCGTTGCTCTCCTCGAGGACCCGACCGCGATCGACGAGGGTTGGCCGAAGGACGTCCAGGACCATCCGGTCGTCGTTCGCGTCCAGCCGATTACCGAGGCCTCGAACTCCCAGCGCGAGTTCTCGACGATCCAGCGCCAGTTCCGCCTGCAGGTGAGCGTCGTCATGACGGATACGTGGCGCTCCGAACAGAGCGCGCCGACCTACCGCATGGCCGAGATCATGGCGACGGTCGCCGACCGCCTGGACATCGCCGTCGACGCGCCGGAACTGTTGCCCGAGGGAACCGACTCGAGCAGCTGGTCGGAGGTCACTGGCGACCGCCTCGCACTGATGCAGGACTGGCTGACAACGACCTACACGCGATGACACAATGCCGATAGGAACAATCACTCGCGGTCCAACCGCGCACGTCGACGCACAGCTCACCAACGCCCAGCCCGATGCGGCGTTTGGTCGAGACGACACTGGCCGGGTTGCCGGCCGGCTCACGACCTACAACCCCGGAGAACGATGACAATCAAATCAGCATACGTTGGGGAGGACGTCCCGATCGAGATCGCGTACAGTGACTCGAACGGGGCGGTCGACCCGGACGATCAAGACACAGACGAGAATCCAGACGCCGACATCACGATCACCGCCAACAGTGACAGTACCGAGGTGATCTCCGCGCAGTCGATGACGCACAACGACGTCGGAGCGTTCGAATACGTCTGGGATACTGATGCCGACGCGAACGGGTCCGGCACCTACGTCATCGAGATCACCGCCGAGTTCGATGGCGAAACGAAGATCAACAAATCGCAGATCACACTGAAGGAGTAATTCCATGGCAGACATCACTAACGACCTCGAGGTCGAGGGCAGCATCGTATCGGTCATCCACGTCGACGAGAGTGGGGCTGAACCAGTCCGGACCGTTCTGGGACTGTGCACTAAAGACGATCTGTCGGTCACCGTCGACGAATCGAACGAAGATTTCAACCCTGGCTCGCAGCGGCGCACCCGACGCTTCCGGACGAACAACACGATCGACGTCGAAGTCGCGTCCGCCGTCGCGCCCGATCTCGAAGCGCTCGAACTGATCGGCGTCGCCGACTCCGACGGGAAGATCACGTTCGACAGCTCGGACCGGCAGACTGGCGATAACGAGTATCTCGAGATCGCGTACTTCGCAGACGAACCGGACTTCGGCTCGGTCGACATCCCGGCCGACTCCGAGCTCCTGCATCGCTTCGCCGACTGCGAGGTCACGTCGCCGGAGATCGACCCGTCCGCAACGCCGCCGACGGCGTCCTGGACGTTCTGGGTTGAGGGAGATGCCTGGATCAGCTACTCGCCGGGTGCCTAACCACTGACCTATGTCTGTAGCCAACGCTGACTCCGCGAACTCGGCACTCGATTCGATGCAGGAACAGCAGCGGGAAGAGCAGCGTGAGACGGCCGAACTCTACGGCAAGGCCCAGGAACTCTTCGACGCTCGCTCTCGGGATTCGTTCACTGTCGACCGCCACGGCGTCGAAATCGAGTTCCTGTATCCTGACCCCGAGACTCAACAGGAGTTCGAGGACCGACAGCAGACTGTCCTCGAAAAGGCCCAGGGCGACGCCAGTCTCTTCGACCTCCTCGAGGAAGCCCAGGTCGGTATCGAGCAGATGGAGGAGACACTGTCCAACCACGCCGTCGACCCGTCGTTCCAGAAGCCGGCGGTCTGGCGGGAGACGATCGGCTTCACCGAGGAGGAAATCGGAGATCTCTACAAAGATTTTTTGGCGCTTGGCGAGGGCGAGACGCAGTCGCAGCAGCTCGAGATGTTGGACGGTCTCCTGTCGGACGATTCCTAGAGTGGCTCAACCAGGAGCAGCACTACCGGCCCGACGAGTTCTTCGCGATGAGCGAGGCGGAGAAGATGTTCTGGATGACTCGGTACGAAGAGCGTCAGAGAAGGCGTGAGGAGCTTGACAACCAACTCCAGATGTGACACCTTCCTTCGACTCTCCCTCAACCGCCCTTTTGATAGTCGATAAAAACCGATAGTTATGCCAACAATATCAACACTAACAGCGGTTCTCGAACTCGACAAGAGTGACTTCGAGTCGAAACTCGATACCGCTCAGAGAGATCTCGACGGATTCGGCAGCCGGGCTCAACGCACTGGGGATCGGCTCGCCTCCGCCGGCCAGTCGCTAACGATGGGCGTTACTGCGCCGTTGGCTGCAATGGGGGCGCTCTCGGCCCGAACGGCGGCGAATTTCGATCAGGCTATGCAGCAGTCGATCGCCGTGATGGGAGACGTCGATGCATCGATGCGGGAAAACCTCGAGGAACGAGCTCGAGAGGTTGCGAATACGACGACCCACAGCGCCGATCAGGCAGCGCAGAGTTACTACTATCTGGCGTCTGCTGGGCTCGACGCTGCACAGTCCATGGAAGCGATGCCGGAGGTCGCTGCCTTTGCTGAGGCCGGCAACCTGAAAATGGCGGAGGCGACCGACGTCGCGACGAACGTGATGTCGGCGTTCGGGTACGAGGCCAGCGAGATGAACGAAGTGACGGACACGCTCACCGCCACCGTCTCGAACCACAACCAGACGATGCAGGGGATGTCGTCGGCAATGTCGAACGTCGCGCCGATCGCCTCGTCACTCGGCATCTCGATCGAGGAGACGTCCGCTGCGATCGGGCAGATGGGGGACGTCGGTATCCAGGGCCAACGTGCTGGGACAGCACTCCGGAACGTCCTCTCCCAGATCTCCGACGAGACATCGCCAGTGACGAAGCGACTGGAGGATATGGGCGTTGCAACCCGTGACTCCGAGGGAGACATCCTCTCGCTGACGCAGATCCTCGAGAACATGGAGCAGGCCGGCGTCGAAGCCGGCGACGCGGCTACGATCTTCGGGACCGAAGCCGGCCCGGCGATGGCCGCGCTCATCTCGGAGGGGAGCAGCGCCCTCGAGGAGAACACTCAGAAACTCGAGGACGCAGACGGGGCGACCCGTGAGATGGCCACAACTCAGCGAGAGACGCTCAACGCGGAGTTGCAAATCGCGAAGTCAAATCTCCTGGATGTCGGTATCGCTATTGGGTCTATCTTGATCCCGATGCTGACTACGCTAACAGGCTATGCAACGGTAGCTGCTAAGAAGTTCCAGGGATTAAATAAAGGGCAACAAAGAGCGATAGTTGTCGTCGGCGCGTTAGTGGCTGTGCTCGGGCCACTGTTGATCCTGTTTGGGACGCTCCTGACCATGTTGCCCGCGATGGCAACTGGGGCATCGATGGCGGCCGGGGCGTTCGCGTCGTTATGGTCTGCCCTATTAGGCCCGATTGCACCCATCATCGCTGCAGTCATCGGGTTAGCAGCGGCATGGCAGACCAACTTCATGGATATCCAGGGCCAGACGGAGAACGGCGTCAACACTGTGCTCGACCTTCTGAACTGGATGGTTGATCAGATCAACAAAATCCTCCCTAACAGATGGGAGATTGATTTCGAAGCTGAGGATGTCGATTTCACAACCGAAAATGGGTCTAGTTCGAGGGGAGCGCAGGATAAGGACGATTACCTCCCAGATGACATGTCGGACTCGGGTCTCGAGGGAGGAACTGACGGTCTCACGAGCGGACAAAACGGACAAGACCCTCTCCAAAATACGGAAGCGGGTGCTGGCCAGAACCCTGAGGATGCCCTTCAGGAGTCCGAAAATCTTGAAGGAGCGGATGCCGAGAAGATCGAATCGATCTATGCCAAACTGGAGGACAACCAGGGCGGCGAGGGGGCCACCGAGACAGACACTGCCTCGTTGCAAGAGCAGTTGGATGCATCGAGTGAATCGACGGATTCGGATATCGATTCGATGCTCGAGGACTTCGAGTCGCGATCGAGATCGTCTGGACAATCTGGTCAACAGGATCTCAGCCGTGTTGTTAATCGACTCGACCAGCTCCTCGAGGCGATCCGTGCGCTCGGCGGGCCCCAAGAAATCTCGGGGACGCTTGATCTGAACGGTTGGGAAGCCGAGGTCCGCGGCGTCGTCCAGGATGAGAACGAAAAGATCGCGTCTCAAGCAGATGTCCGTGGCGCTCGAGGATCCCGAGGTGGGCGACAGTGAACTGGCGCGTCGCAGGCTATGCCGTCGAGGCGGTCGTCGATCAGCCCGTCCCGACGCTCACTCGAGGCTCCGAGATCACGCTGAAGTTGCTGTTCGACAATAACCTCACGGAGACGAACCTCGCGTTCGGGCGGGGAGCATACGGCCAATTCTCCTACAATCAGGGCGGCCTCGGCGGAGTCGAGAATTCGTATCTGGCGCTCAGAAAATACGGCTGGTTCGCTCCGAATTCGCAGACGACAGGGACGACCGACGCGGGAGTCCCGTGGTTTTCGGAGCGTGTCCCATCCGATGCGTACTTCGACACGCTTGTCATCTCGGTTGAACCGATCGACGTCGTCGACCATACCGGCTTTTGGGCACTCGTCACGGACGTGACCGATCAGTCGAGGGTCGCCGGCGCTGAGTCGACAGCGCGACGGCTGGACTTCAATCTGTTTGTCCTCTCGAATCTTCGCGAGTACGACACCGTCGACGACGTGAAAGCCGACCTCGAGAACACACCAATTTAGACCAATGAGTGACGAACAAACCGACAATATCGGGCTTACACAGCCTGAAATCGGAAAGCCAGAGGGCTGGGGAATAGACTGGAACGAAAATGCCGCCGAGATCGATAGCCAGATAACGATTCTCGACACCGATAGTTCGAAAGGCAACTATACAGCCCACAGTACAGCGCTGTACGTCGCAACGGACACGGGGAAGATCTATCGAGGCAACGGATCGAACTGGCAGCTCATCGACCTCCAAGTCGATGAGTTAGTCGCAGCCAGCGCAACGCTGGGGGCAACGACGCTCCAGGCGACACTCGACGCGAACGGGAACAACATCTCCAACGCTGGGGAAGTCGATGCCTCGAGCGCGTCTAACAGCCTTGCTGAAGACGTCCGCACGAACGACAGCGTCGCATCCAACCTCGAGAACCGAACGAGCGACCCGAGTGACGATCCGAACGACACTGGTCGGCAGTGGTACCGGACCGATCTCGACTAAGAGAGACGATTCCTATGAGAACACAAGACATCGAACGGACAGCAGCACAGCTCCGCAGAGTAACGCGACAGGCAGAGCAGATCGTCGACGAAGCACGCACGATCGACGACGCGGGCTTCGACGTCTCCTCGGCAGCGAAGATCCTCGAGCAGCAGCAGGAACTGGCGGACGATCTCGCTCAGGCGATGGCGAACTACAACGCGCTTCTCGCTCGAGCAAACTCCGTCGCACCAGAGCAACAGACGTGGATCCCTGGTCGGGATGCGTTCGCACTGACCCATGACGAGAGTTCTACCGACGTCGAGATCGCGTACTCGGCGCCGGAGTCGATCGACGCCGCGGACGTCGTCGTCACACTCGACGGACAGGAGATCGATCCGTTTGCGACCGAAACGATCGCGGACGGAGACACTGCGACGGTTGATGTGTCCGGCGCCGAGGAGCTGGTCGTCGAGTGGACGGCTGAGGAAGATCGGTTGGATGAGATCGACCTTCGGGACTGGACTGAGATTCTGGACGATGCTGAGGCCGACACGCCGGAGTTTAAGTGTTCGACGATGGAGCTCCCAGAGCACGACTTGAGCAGCACAGCGCGGACGTTCTCGACGTCGCTTGATGTCTCGACCGAGGGGTAACGATGGCTCAGATTGGGACAATAAACCTGCAGACAGCCAGTGGGATCGTCGAGGTCCCGGTATTCGAGATCGCCGACGTAGATTATCCTGTGTGGCGGGTGCAGACCGCGAACGGGATCGGGGCGATCAACGTCGTCGACGTCTCCGAAGCGGAGTTAGATCAGCTCCGAATCCAGACTGGTCAGGGAATCATGGCCGTCTCGACGGAGATCAATGACTCTCCCAGTCTATCTGGTATAGTCGCGTATGGATCGATTGACGATAACACGTACGTACACGATCTCTCGGATTTTTCGTTGGTCGAGACACTGACCGAATCGGGGGGTGGGGTTTATGAAGTTGCACTCTCTGACCAGTACGTTGCATATGGAAGTCAAGACAGCAACACGTACATTCACAACCTCTCGGATGGGTCACTAGTCGCGACACTGACCGAATCATCAGGCGGCATTCGGGGGGTCGCACTCTCTGACCAGTACATTGCGTACGGCGGGTTAGATAACAATGTATATGTTCATGATCTCTCGGATTTTTCGCTAGTCGCGACACTGACCGAATCGTCGGACGCCGTGTTAGGTGTTGCATTATCTGATCAGTACATTGCATATGGAGGGTTAGACGATAACACGTACGTACACGATCTCTCGGATTGGTCGTTGGTCGAGACACTAACTGAATCGGCAGACCTCGTGCGCGGGGTCGCACTCTCTGACCAGTACATTGTATATGGCGGGTACGATAACAATGCATACGTTCATGATCTCTCGGATTGGTCGCTGGTTGAGACATTGACCGAGTCGGGCGATAACGTGTGGGTATTTGCATTATCTAATCAGTACATTGCATATGGGAGTGATGACAACAACACGTACGTACACGATCTCTCGGATTGGTCGTTGGTCGAGACACTAACTGAATCGTCGGACGGCGTTCGTGGGGTCGCACTGTCTGGCCAGTATATCGCGTATGGAGGAGTTGATCAAAATACGTACGTGCATGACCTCTCGGATTGGTCGTTGGTTGAGACACTCATAGAGTCAAGCGACACCGTGCAGAGTGTCTCGCTAATTTAATCCGAAACTCTCACCATCATGAGTGGCTACAAATTCGAATTCCTTCTCGAGGGAGAGACGAAAACCATCTCCCCAGACGAGAGTATCGCCCCGAACCTCCCGATCAGCCTGTCGGCGGCGGACGAGTGGAGCGTCCAAACTCAGTATCGGGCAGATCTCTCTGGGTTCGAGCTCGCCGACGCCAAAGTCTACTGGGTCGATGACGACGACGTCGAACACTTGATCTACCGGGGAGAGGTCGACATCACGGAGGGCGACCCGGACGGCCTGATGACCGTCCGCGGACAGGACCTCACAGGCCTGTTGAAACGCGGCGGTGCGCAGGTTCATTACCAGAGCATCGCTGGCTACGAGGCGATCAGGGACTACGCCAACACGTATCTCACCGACTGGGAGTGGGACGTGCTCGAGCCCGAGCCGGAGCTCGTCGACGAAGGCCTCCTGCTCCAGGACGCTCCGTCGGCCGAAGATCTCAGCGCAGTGTTCCCGCTCGAGGAGCAGGACTTTGACCCTGCCGCCCACCCGATCACGCTAGATCAGGATGTGTATTTTTTACAGCGAACAGGAATCGTTTCAATAGACGCTGGAGACTCAGACGGCCCAACAGATCCGCAGTACACGGGCGGTTCTGCACAGGATACGTCTGATAGTCCCATCACTCATCTGATGGGGTTCTTCGCGTACGATATCCCCACGGAACATATTGGCTTTGCAGTCCGCGAAGGGATCTTCGGCCCAGATACGGGAGACATCACGTACTCGGCGGCGGACGGAACCTTCCAGGAAGTAACTGTCCGAGACAATATTAGCGAGAGTACGTCTCCCCGATGGGTCGATCTCTCGAGCGCTATGCAGGATTTCTGGGATGGACGCAGTGGCGATGTCGGCGGCAATATAGAGATCACACAATCCGGCGGCACGGATCCCTACGTCGCCGATGCGGTCGTGTATTTCGACAAGCGATTCCACGACTTCGACAACTTTGACAACGACGTCCACGAACCTGGCGGACATCTGGACCGGCCGTACGAGTACCCCTCCCCCGAGAAACCCGTTATTTTGGTGGCAGTCGACGTTTCAACGTCGACGAACATAACTCGTGCGTACGTCAATGGCGACGTAAATGATGCGAACGGACTGCTCGAAATGGGAGTATCCTTCGGAGAGGAGCCCGTCCAGACAGAGGCCAATACGGCCAGCGCCGAGTTCGGGTCAGACACCGATACGATGACCGTTAATGGACAGGTCGCACTCGGTATACGGACTGATTTAGATCCGCAGGACGACACCCCTCGCTATGGATATGATGGCCAGATATTCGATGGCTGGGAACTCAGCGTCGACACGAACGACCTCCGCGTGATCGAAGATCTCGAGCTGGTCGGCAATCACTACGAGAACTTTGGCGACCTGCACGACGAAGTGGGGATGGCGTTCCTCCCAGCGTCGATCGACTTCTCGAGTCAAAACCCTGAGCCGACCTGGCCCGAAGATGGCCTCGAGGGAGCGTCGTTCACTCCCGGTCAGATCCAACTCGAGTCGGACTGGCGGCGACTCGCGAAAACGAAGAAGCGAGATATGCGTGACTACGCGAACGTCCTCAAAGGATTCGGTGAACCGGATAGCGAGGGCGAGCGGATCGAGGTCGAGATCCGACTCAGCGATGAGATCGCCGAACATGGAGAAGTCCCTGGCCCGCCAGTGGTGAGTGACGCGACGACGCTCGCTGAACTGACTGTCGAGACGCGAAACGAACTGTTCAATCTGGCCAGCGTCGATCGAACGACGGGCTCGCTCGAGGTCGCCCCGAAGGTCGTCTGGCCCGGCTTTGCCTATCATGTCGAGATCTTCGACGAGGTCCTCACACTCGAGACGTCGACGCTCCAGGATGGCAGCCAAGCGCAGACCGAGCTCGAGTTCGAGGAAGGCGTCTCGATCGAATCGATATTCGGGTCGATCCGGCAGAACGTCCGCCGGTCGACGCGGTGACGTTCGCGAACGATACTCTTTTCGTGGGTACAGTCAAATTTAATGATATGATCCGGAGACGATACCTCGCAGGGTGTGCTGGGGTTGCTGCAGTCGGTGGGTGTCTTGGATCGGGCGAATCAGACAGTAGCCCGCCAGAAGATCCGCGTGAACAGGTCGGGCACTACATCGAAGAGGGAGCGAACAACGATGGGGCGTTCGTCGAAGAGGTCGGCGATATCGTCTCTGTGGAGGCAGACAGTGGCGACGGTTACAACGCGTCACTCGAATGCGAACTCGAATACCGCTCGAGCGACCAACCGGACTCGGCGTACGAAGAGAACGCCAATTGGACGGCGTACTACGTCTTCAAGTCCGTCTTCGAGCAAGATCTGGACGTCGAACAGCTGCTGATCACAGCCTACGTCCCTACAGTCGACCAGCAAGGGAGCGAAGAAGATACAGTCATCTCGGAAATCATGATGACCGGCGAGACAGCTGCAGAGATCACATGGGACAATATCGGCGCTGAGGAGATCCCGGCAAATGCAGATCAGTACTCGTTCGATCCAGTTTAACCAGCACTCGAGAGCGACGAGTACCTGATTCAGGACTGACCCCTTTCTGAATATAAAAACATCGTGGCGGATCGATCTCACGCTCGGACGGCAGGACGGTTAGGCGTCGGTATTTTGAATTTTAGTAATCACGAAGTCAATCATAAGGAACGTCGTCGAGGCTCCGATGAGGGCCAAGAGCAGATTGGATTCTGCTGCAATTGCTACTATCGGGCCGACTATCTCAACCACAAGTGAGGAGATCTCGATACTGATGACATTCGTAAACACCATAGAAGCGCCCTCGCCCAAGAGAGGGGAGACAAACGCTAATGCGGCAGTTGAAGCATTTGCAAGGGATTCTACGGATGTAAAGCCCAGTCCTCCACTGAGAAGATACGCGAGTAAAGCCGCGGCTGGAACGCCGAGTATCTCCTTTCGTGATGGTTTTTGCATACCGTCATGTGATAGCGAATTGATGTAAACTTTATGTGGAATACCCAGTAGCTTGCTTCTCCACTCTCATTCCCCATCAACAAGCAAGCAGGTTCCCGTTCGACGTCCTGACACTCGAGGAGTCGAATCCACTTTTAGCAAAATCCCTTTGGAGCAGTGCCATCGTACATAGATAATCTCTCTAGGCAGAATGTGATGTTAGGATGAAACTAGTAGTATCCTACTAATGCTCACCTTTAGCAAATTAAAGACGACCTTCCTCCTTTGAACTGTCTCTTCCCCTTATATGAGGTTGGTATCTATGAAAGTCTGCCGTTGGAGACTACCCTACCACGTTTCCCACAGGTGGGGTGTTTATCAACGGATAGCTGTGGGTATGATCAACCAGATAACACTCCAGTTCACGACTGTCGTATTGCTTGCTGTGAATACAGCGATCGCACTACTCGATCTATATTGTCGAAAATAGGCCGGTAAACGGAACCGACCCTACCACGTTTCCCATTTACTCGAACGACGGCATTTCTTTTATAGATTTGCCCCAGTCACAACACCTGATGAACCGCTTCTGCAGGGGCGATGTCGTATTCAACGAGGCGATCAGCTGCCAACTGCCACGCGTAGTTCGCGAGCTCGGGGTTGGCGTCTTCGAACTGGACTGAGAAGCGAGTCAATGCCACTGCGATCAGGAATCGTCGTCTCGTTCTCCGGACATTGGGGTGTCTGGCCGCGGCTTCTCATATAAACTTTCGCAGAAGGGGGGTGTTGGATGGAGCGTGTTTCTGAAAGCGCGCACGGGAAGAAGGGCGATGTGGTGTGTCAATCGATCTGTTTGGCAACAACAGATGCCCCCATTCCTCCCCGTTTGCAATTGTACCTCACGAACACACTGCTATCAATCTTTTCGCCAGTTTGATATGATGATTTCTGTTGGAAACCAGTTTTAGCGTCTTTCGACAAGACTCATGGTCCGACTGGGAGAAGGAAAGAACGCCAGGCGGGACGTGTATCGACATATGGGGGAGAGTCTATACACTCCTGGTGTAGGTGGACATCGCAGTGCGATGGATATCAGTCTCTGGGCGATATCGAGCCGTGAGTTCTACTGTCGTAGTAAGGGACCAATGGAGCGTGACGCTGAGTGCACCCGGGAAGAAATGGTGGCGTGATGTGTTGATGGTAGGACGAGGTAGGTGACAACGACAAAACCCCCTTTCACTCTTCCCGGTTGCAGTTAGGTGTTCGTCTGAAGATAGTTAATATTATTGTATTGTTGATACTAATGCAGGATAGAAATCGGTGATGGCGACGCTCTGCTCGAGGGATGAGAGAGAACGCCAGGTGGGGATGGCTGTTGGGCGGAGACCCACACAGACCTGGCGTGCATCCCTAGACAATGTCAAACAATATAACTATCAGGGTGTGTGAGAAGGCAAAGCTCTCGACGAACGGCAAGGACACATTGGGAGAGGGGGGTTTCTCCCTACGCAGTTGGCCTAGGCGCTATCTCCTACGTAAACGTATTTGCCGCTGAATTACAGATTTCAGTGTCTTTTATCGGTAGTTTTCGAAATCGGAATTGTTGGAACCGCCCCAGATAGGCTTTCGCTATAGGGCACGAGACACACCGGCGTATGCGCGCACACGAACGCGGGCGTTTAGTGCTCAAACACGAGCTCTCGAAGTACTATCTTCGGGTCCGTGATCACGACATCTCGAGTATCGTCCGTCGGCTGCAGAAGGGCTTCGTCGACGGGGAGTTTCTGGGACTTCGAAATCGCGGCTTCGAGGCGATCGTCTTCCAGAGATCGTACCACGGGTTCGGGAAGATCATCTCGTACCAGGTGCTGGATTCAGGGCACACCACCTGGGATGAGGTTCTCTGCAAGACTAACGATCCGACGGAGTGGCTCGAGAACCATCGCGACGATCTCGAGTGGGTTCACTACGAATGGCGATAAATCTCTCTACGCAGGCTACAAAATAGTGAAGTAGGGTTGGGGCACTTCACTGCTGTTCTTATTCCTCATCGCTGTTTCCGCTTCGGAGTCGACGCGCGGCCTTCTTCATCGCAGTTATCGGGCCAAGATTTGGCGAGTTTGTCACACGCTCCGTCCCTCTCGACCTCTTCCGCGACTTCTCTGAGTTTTTGTCACTCGAGGTCATCACATCTTCTACTACGGTGTCCAGAATATAAGCCTTATTGCCGACATTAAGAGAGGGGAGATAATTTTAGTTCAGTCGCTGATGCGAGCGTAGAAACTATCGGCATTCCAGATTACCCAATCAAGGAAAATGAGAATTGATGATGTAACCAAGAACGTGAGATAAATAATTCCCTCATTTTCGTATCCAGATAGTCCGAGTGCGCCGCCTCCTAACAGCAGCACAATCCCATTAAACGCAGAGGCGATCGCTATCGTGATGAGATATGAATTGAAATCCCCCATGTTTCTATTGTGGACTATCCATTCTTTATATAACTCTGTTACCTCGTCATTGAACTCTTCCGAGGAATCGATCTCTCCCTCTTCAACATCCTCTATAATCTTGGGGCTAACACCGAGGTCGTAGCTAGATGAGGTGTACGTGATTGATGCAAAAAATGTCGATAGAACTAGGAAAAATAGACACCCATAAGACCAGATATTGAAGAACGGTGCGACCTCGATCCCATCACGATTCAAAATTATCGTCAATGCCGTGAGCAATACCCCCATAAGGAGGAGGTTAAGACGAAATATTCCAACAGCCTTCTTATCGACATTATGTATTCGAGTAATGTGGTGGTCGACTGTATACCGCGCTTCTCGGCAAACACAGTCTCCGACAGCACGGTCCTCATCGCTCATTGGTCCAAAGACTGATAGTACAACCTCAAATAACTTTCGGCGGTGTGCTATCTGGGGCAGAGGATTACCGGTTAAGCATCGCGTCTTTCGCCTTTTGGATCCGTTTGTATTCCTCAACATCAGGGGCGTCACTGTCGGGGTGGACGTCCGCCGACTTTCGTCTCGCGACAGCCTTGACGACGTCGTCGGATGCGTCGGGGGAGATCTCGAGAATCTCGTGTGGTTCCTCCTGAAACTCGTCGTCACTCGAGGCCGGCGGCGCGGCGATCGCGTCCTCATTAGCTGGCGGCAACCGCGCCGTCGCGAACTCCGACTGCCCGGTCGTCACTGGCCGATTCTCCATCTTGCGCTTTTCGCGGAGGTACAGCCCGATCGCACGGGTGTTATCACGGACACGCGTATAGTGATCGCACGCGATCGCGTAGTCCTCGCCATCGTCAGTCCAGCGGAGTGCAACGCCGGGATCCTCGGGTTCGGCAGCGCTAGCATAGGGGAGGCCGTCGGTCTTCCGTTGGGGCATCGCGGTCTCGAGTCGCCAGTCGTCGACGTCGAGGCGATCCATCTCGCGCTTGATGTCCTTGATCGCGTTCCCGAGTGTGACGTCGAACTTGGTGGTCCGTTCACGATTCGTTGAATCGGTTCGCTCGAGCTCAGTGGGCCAGTCGAGACGGGAGTTCCCGTTGGTGGCTGCACTACTCATTGGAATCACTGTCTTCGCAGACCACGTCGCGGAGTTCCTCGAGTAGTTCCGGGTGGTGTTCTTCGAGTACTTCGATGTCCTTTGTCAGTTCGTCGTTGATCCGAGACCGTACACGCGAGATGGACTGAAGGCGCTGTGACTCCGAAGCGTCTGCTTCGCCCGAGATGTACTCGCGGTCCGTGTCCGTCATGATTGCACGGTACCGTCCCATTCTGGGTGTTTTATTTTGCGCCATTGCAAATGAAGCTTCTTTCTCAGCTCCCTAAAACTTTGCGCCTATGCATACATTTGCATTGCTGCAAAACATTTAATATGCACTGGTGCAAAGTAGTGACTGTGAAGCACGGGACGCCTCAGAGAATCTGAGGCCGGTGTTCCAGCACCGACCTCTCGTGCTTCGGTGAGAAGCAATGGCAACTACACAAGCCCACCTCAAGACGATTGCGGACGAATCGAACGCTGAATCGGAAACGGAAACCACCCAAACCGACCTAAGTGCGGTCGCTGGCGAGCATACGTCGACGACTGATGCGCTCCCAGATTTCTACGTCTTCCACGCTGCACGAGAGTTCGCAACGGACGCCCTCGAGACTGCGGTCGCGGAGGCGATCTAAGATGCGGGCCGCAAAACGACGCTCCATCGAAGCCGACCACCTTGAGTCCGAAGCCCAGGACGAACTCCGAATCCAGCGCGAAGCGCAGGCGGTCACCGCCCCCGAAACCGAACTCCGAGCTGATGGCGGCGAGGCGGACACCTACACCGCAAACGAAAACGCGCAGCTAGAGATCGCCAAGAACGAACTCGAGTACCCACCCGTCGACGTCGGTGATCACGTCCAGGACCGGGAGGACATCGACGCGACGATGGTCGTCGTTCGGACGCCGCTCGAGCCGGCCAATGAAGTGGATGCTCGAAACGGGAAGACGGTCGCGGAGTCCAACCCCGGATACCCGGCTGACGATGACGTCGTCGTGGTGAAGTTCCCAGAGCGGACGAGCACCGATATAGGACCGCTGCAGGGGTACGCATTTCCACGGACTCGCCTCGAGATCGTTGCTCGAGTCCACGATCGCAACGACGACCAGGAGGTGAGCGAGTGATGTCGACCGAAGCAGACGACACCGACGTCGCGGATACAATCAACAGTGACACCACCGAGGGGACAGCACTGCCGCGGTCGTTCCTCGTCGAGGGTGCCGGGCCAGTGACCGTCGTTCGCGAACACGGCGACATCACCGAGCGTACCGAAGGCGAGGTGTCGATCACCCGCCGCCTCGAGACGCTTGATGAGTTCGCACAGTTCTGGCGCTTCCGCGATCTCCGAAACTGGAAGCGAAACGCGATTCGAGAGGTGCTCGAGTCCCGGGAGAATGAGTTGTTACGGTACGTGATCGACGACGAACAACTCGAGGCCTGGAGCGTTCAGGTCGACGGCCGTGTCCAGGCGTTCGTCGGCGTTGCCGAGACGATCGTCGGCGGTCAGATCGATCCGAAATCTGTCACAGCAGCCGACCACCGATTCGAGTCCTACCTCCGGAACAACACCGGCAAAGACGCCGACGAACTGACGCTCGAGTTCGCGAAGGATCTCAAGGGGTCGCCACTGTGGGGGCCTGGCGCTCGACTCGCCGAGCTCGTTGTTCGCCATGCCGACCGAGAGGATCTGGATGGCTATGTCGCAGCGCTCCTTGAGGAGGTCGATGAGTGATGGCGGTCGCCGAATCTCCACAGGCCCACCTCGCCGATCGCGAACGCCGAGCTCTGGAACAGTACCTCACCGTCCTCGAGGACGATCCGCGCGTTCGCGATGCCGACGACATGTATCTGGTCGTCTCTGAGAGTGGATCGGAGTACCTCGTCGACGTTCGCGAACGAACGTGCGAGTGCGATGATGCGACCTACCGGGGTGTGACCTGCAAACACCAACATCGAGTCCGCTTTGCGACGGGCCGGCGATCGATCCCCCTCGGTGCCGATCGCGACGACGTCGACCAACAGTTAGGAGAGCACGTTTCCGGTGAACCCAGGTGGTCGAAGTGAGTGTGCAAACCTCGGATATCAAAGGTGCGGCCAACGCGGTGGAACCACACCCAGTGGTGCTTGACGCCCGCGCTGTCGATCAACATGACGGACACGACGTCCTCGAGATCGTGCTGCTCGAACGAGTCGACCGCGTCCCACCGGCGGTCCTCCGCGACCTCGGTGACCACGACTGTGGCATCACATTCGCCCAGCCACAAGGCGACCATCTCGTCGTGGAGGTTCAATGAGCCGTGACGCTCTGGCTCCGGACACGGAGTACAACGTCGTTCGCAGCGAGACGTCCATCGATGTCGACGGCTTTCGCAAAGGTGAGCCGACCGGCGAAATCGAGTGCTGCGAGTGCGGTCGGTCGCATCTGAATATAGACGAAATCCCGCACGAGAAGGACTGCTCGCAGCGCTGGGCGAAGACAGACTACTGGCGGGATCGGTTCAACGACTAACTCGTTCTTCTTTTTGCAGAAGCTGATAAGTAGGATGCACTAACACTCACACGTAGTGAGATGGCTATCTTCGGTACTCTATTCGAAGTGCTGTCCATAACCGGGTACTTTTCTACGCTCTTTGGAATGGTGGCGTACGCTCGTCTCATACTCTCTGAAATATTTGAACAGGAGAATATCGAGGTGAGTTCGGGGCTTACCTGGCTTGTCGCGCTTTGTGCCATCGTCTCAGCCACAGGAGCGGCTGGATCCAGCCAAATTATCACAGCCTATGGGCTCCTGTTGCCGTTGTTCGAAATCATGATGGCGGCTATTGGCGGAGGCGTTGCAATCACGTCTATCTCGCAACTCATACTCTGGCTCGTCGAGAACACCTAATATTCAATCACGCATCTTATGAGAACTATACCGGGCCCAGTACAGCGATTATTCGGAATTACAAGTAGTCTTTTTAGGATACCAGACAGTTTTCGAGAATATGATCGCCGATCTGCGGGTGTTCGACGACGAGTTCGTCCCACCCGATTTGCTCCATCGGGAGAACGAGATCGAACAGCTTCTCCGCCGGTTTACCACCCGCCACCCAGCGGAGTCGGACGTCCTTATCTCCGGACCCAGTGGGGTCGGGAAGACAGTTCTCGCCCGAACAGCGGTCGATCACCTCGAGACACAGACCGACGTCACGCGGGTGTTCGTCGACTCGCTCGGGAAGACGACCGGCGGCATTCTTCGGGCGATGCTCGAGCAGCTGCCTCGAGGACCGAACGAGGTCGCCCAGACCCTCCCGACGAGAGACGTCTGCCGAGAGATCCGTGAGGCGATCACCAGCGAAACGATCGTCGTCCTGGATGAAGGTGATGATCTCCCCCAGACGAACGCAGTCGGTGAACTGCTCGCGATGGCGAACGTCACGGTCGTGGTGATCGCCCACGACGGAACCGATTGGCTCTCACGTCTGGACGTCACCGACGGCCACCGACTCGACCAGGGTCACCTTGAGCTCGGACGCTACGGCGTCGACGAACTCGCGGACATCCTTGAGCGGCGTGCCCGCCAGGGATTGCATGGCGAACCCGTCTCTCGAGCCCAACTCGAGGCGATCGCCGACGAGGTCGCCGGCGTCGCTCGCCATGGGATCCAGTCGCTGCGCTCCGCGGCAGTGCTCGCTCGGGAACGCGGCCACCGTCGGGTGCGCGATCGGGACGTCGACGACTCCTACGAACATGCCCGCCACCGAATTCGGAAGTTGAATCTAAGTTCATTGCCGTTTCACCACCAAGTGCTGTATGCGATAATTCACGAAGCTGAGGAGCTCTCGGCGTCGGAGTTGCACGACCGCTACGACGCTGTTTCGGGGGATATCTATGCGGGGTCGCCGCCGCAACCACTTGGAGAACGCGCTCGCCGGGAGAAGCTCTCGAAGCTTGCAGAGTACGATCTCATCGACTATGACGGTCCGACACGTGATCGGCTCTACTGGGTAATTGATTCTGATGTAGAACCATTGCTAGAACTACCGGGAAGAATGCCATTAGAATGACCAATCGTCTTTTAGAACCACAATTATATTTAAAACAGATCTATTATAACTTCAATATTCACAGTTTCCTTTGATTGGCACATAGCGCTGATCAGGAGTAGGCTAACGGTATAGAGTACAAAAGCGAGGGCTCTGGTGAATCGCTAGACTCCGGCGACTTTCAACTCTATATCAGGTGCTCGATGCACTACTCTTGGACAATTCTGGCTTCAGTTTCCCCCGAATCTCTGCTGGCGAAACGATTGGACTCATTCACAGTGCCACTATGTAGGTCCAACCCAACGCCCTATGGCGATTCACCAGAGCCAAAGCGAGTAAAGGCCAAATGAGGTGGATGTTCTCGATCATTGTTCAGTGAAAGATTGGTTGCTAAGGATGATTTAAATAGGGCGAGAAACTACTTTAACGTGGTATATTATATATGGCCGATGAAGGTCGATCAAGAGGCGGCCCCGCCTCTTTTGCTTTGACACAAGCGGAAAGAGAGTTCCTAAAAAACGGATCTACCGGTGGTTATCGAAAATCGAAATTGGAGTCGCAGATAGAAGCGAAAAAGGATAAATTACCTGAACGTTTTGAGAGGCTTATGGATGATATGGAATTACTTTCTGATCGAATGGATGTGGATATGCTAGAACAGTTATCGCTCAAAAGTTTGCCAAATTCACTATCAATGTATGATTCATCAATACCACTGACAGAGCTAAATCTGGAGTTCAGGCCGATGTCTCCGGCCTGTGAATTAGGGAGAGAAATAGGTGAAACCATACATCACGTAATGAGTGGTCGCGATGATCAGCAAATGCGAGAGATAGTATCTCAGATGTCATTTGGATTCATACTTGGTGCATATATACTTCCATTGCCAGTTGCGGAGGTTGACAAACATGGAGTTGATCAATTTATTGGTGAAATAAATGAGATGTCACTCACATTCGCTTCTAAGTTTGACGAGGAGAGAATGACATTCGACGAATTTACGGAAGGGATGGATGAATATAGTCAAAAATGGAGGGAAATCGAGAGAGATATTGATCAAAATATCCGGCATACATTATTCGAAGCTGGCTATCTTTATGACGACGACCAACATTTATTTCCAGACCCCACACCCGATGGGATATTATTTTCCCTTGATGATACTGATTATTCGACGAAATGGGAGGAGTATAGAAACTCACGAAGTCACAAAATAATCAAAAAAACAAGAGACTACTTGATCGCAGATGGTGTGGATAGTGATATCATCGACATGAGTGTTGGTTATAGCACTATTCCCGGTTCTGGAGGTAATGTGGCGGCATTCCAAGATACCCACGATTTAGATCAATTAGATGTAGATGTGTTCGCCTCAAAAGAGAACATTCTTGAAGTGTATTCCAAGTATCGTATCCGAAAGCGAATCCAGCTTAGTTCTCGGCTAGCGGAAGACACCTCTCGACTGAGAGATCATCGGTGGAGAGGAGTCAATGCATTTCAGGTTTTCAAACTAATAAACACTGAGGGACCTAATATATCCTCACATGAAATTGCTGAAATTATTGGTTCCCGGAAACACCGTGATCCTCAAGTAACGGCTATTGGTCGGGCACTTTCAGGAGAACACTATGACTCTCAAACAAATTGGAAAGAACTTCCTTTACTATCAGGTAACAAGAGATCATGGAGACTGACTGATTATGGGGAAGTATTAGCTCAATATATATTTCGGGATTTGCCAATGTTCAACAAATTATCTCAGATTCCGAAGGAATTGGTCAATCAAGGTATTGACTCGCTAGAAGAAATCACGCCCTCTAGATAATATACTGTTTTCTGCGACCCTTTCAGAGTGATATAGATAATATATCTATCTGACGAGACATTCGGAATTGAAAGGGGGTTTAAAGCAAACACCATGCCAATCAGCGGTTGTCATGTCGACTGCAAGGCGAACGATCGATGTCGACCTCCGCACTGACGTCGACGCCGAGATCCCGGCGGAGGTGCCACGGGTAATTGCGCTTGAGATCGAGTACGGTGACGACAGCGAGCGAACGGTGCATCTCAATCACGGACCAGAAGAGTGGACGTTCGAATTCGTCCGGGGGCAGTGTACCGATCGCGATCCACCAACACGGACAGTCCCGCAGTGGATCAACGAAGCGCTCAGAGCTGTGGAAGCAGAGATCCGGTGAGAGAAGATGTCAGTCTTCGACGCCCTCGACCGGCTCGAGTTCCCCAGCGTCGAGGTCCCCCTCGAGATAAGCTTCTCCGAACTCTGTCAACCGATAAAGTCCACGGTCAAGTCGCTCAAGCAATCCGTATTTCGTGAGCTCTCGGCACCGGTCGCCGGCATATTCACGGCTGATGTCGATACGAGGAACAAAACCGTCACGAGACAATGCTCGAGGCGTCATGTTCCCCTCCTCATTCATCAGTTCCAGAATGCGATCGTCAGTCGGCGAACGCATCCAATCTGCCGGCTTCCTCATCTGTCGTTTAACTGGGTCGGTAGGACTCATATGTACACCGATATGATGACCTGTTCAGGCCACTAGCCTATAAGAGTCCGGTTACTAGCTGGTAGATATCCGGCCAGTGGTGGGAAAAGTATTAAACGGTCGAACCAGTCACTATAGATAGGAAGTCATCCTCGCCAGAATCTGCGAAGATTCGGGGTGTTGGCGCACCCCGAGGTTGACTTCCGAACCCTTCACACGGGGAATTCAGAAGTCATGTCCAACGAGCACACCGGGGTAAAAAGAGATTGCCCCACAGAACGCAGTACCGCCGGCCGTCCACACGGCCGAGATGACTCTCCAGCGCCCACTGATTTATCCGAAAAACCACCGCGCGGCAACGCGGTAGCACAGACGGGAGGTTGTTCAGGCCACCAGCCCCGTCTAGGAAACTCGCACACGCGCGACGCGGATAACGCTACCCCATCGACATACCTGGTCGAGGCGCTCGAGCGTGCCGACCGCTACGATTCGACGTTCTTCTACGGGGTGCGACTATGACTGCAGCCGCCCGACCCGATCAGCCTGCGAAATTCCCACGCAAGCTGACGACCGACAAGGCGCTGCACCTGTTCCAGCCGATTCGCCGCCGACTCGTCGTCGAGCTCGTCGACGTACTCGGACCGATGCATATCCGAGCGCTGTCGGACGCGATCGCGTGCATCACCGACAGCCAGTACGACTCCGTATACGTCTCGCTATCTCAGCAACATCTCCCGAAACTCGACGATTACGACATCGTCGAATTCGATGAGCAGGACCTCGAGGTCGCACCAGGCCCCCACTTTGCTGACTGTGCGGCGTTTGTCGACGACGCCCAGAGCCGGTTCCGCTCAGAAGCCGACAGCGAACAGATCGATAGAGGTGAGCGGTGATGGCCTCTTACAACTGTCTCTACCCCGAACCGGTCGTGATGGACGGTGACGGCCTTGAGTGGGGGCCCATCCAGTGGGCCGACGAAGGCACGTTCGAAGATGCCGACTACCCGAAACCTGCCGAGAACGAGCGCCGATTCTACACGATCGCCATCCGTCGTGGGTGGGCAGAGAACACCGACGTCGCGTCGATCGCCGTCCTCGGTGTGACCCGCGACCTCGAGATCGGGCTCGAGACCCGCTACCGCGCAACCAGTGAGGACTGGACACTATGTGATCGCGACGGAGTTCCGCCGTCGGTGTGCAAACGCCCACCCGCGGATTCCACGATCCCAACGGCACGAAAAGACAAGTTCCGACAAGTCCTCAAGCGCGCCCACGATTTCGAGAACAGCGCCGTCGACGCACGTCACGAGGGGACAAGCGAAGTCCGAGCCGACGGTGGGATTCGGGAATCCGAGTAAGTCGATCGCGCCGTTCGCGAAGCTGCGACGTTGATCGACGCCGGCGATAGCACGAGCGTCGCGATCAACTACGTCGTCGGCGAGTACGAACTCGAGCATCGTCGCGACGACGTCCACCAGCGCGTTCGCGACCGACTCGAGCGGGTTGTGGCGACCGACGGTGGTCGCGATGCCTTCCTCGCAGGTGACGCCCACTGGTGTGACCTTTGCGAGACCCCATTTGAGACGCTAGGCGAGTTGATCCGTCACGACTGCCAGGAGCAACAGGCGATCGCCGACGGTGGACGTCCACAACATCGAGCGGACTGTGAGGACTGCAGTTGGTCCTACCGCGACACTGATCTCGTGGATGTCTCTGACGAGATGGAGCGCCACGCGCGCAAAGAGATGCATGATGTCGACCTCGAGCGAGCGGTCGTGACCGATGGCGGCCAGTGTGTGGACGAGAGTGCCCAGTTCGCGAGGGGCCATCACTCGTTGTTGTCAAAGATATCCGATTTATCAACAGTCCTGAGGATCCCCTCTTCACAGGCACATGAATTCTCCGGAGAAACCGGTCGGATAGAGCCGTCGGCTAATACCCAGACAGTGAAGACTGCACCACAACTGTCACACTTCCCAGGGAGTTTTTCTTTGTCTTCGTCAGCATCTGATGGGTTCATCAAACCAAGTCCATTGACAACATATAACAATAGATTTCTGCCGGTCAAGTACCTGCCTATCGGTACCCCTCACCGGACATCGCAACCAGAGACTTGTCTGCCGTTCGCAGAGTCTGAGAACTCCACTGGAACCGAAGGGGGTGACCGTCAGTGAGCAGTGAACTCATCCCCGACGATTTCGACCTCAAACACGCTCGCCAGGCACCGTCGACGACGCCACACAACGAGCGTCCGCGCTGTCCGGAATGCAACCAACTCGCGGTTCGAAAGAAGACAGGGAAACCATCCAGTAACCCAGGTGGACCATCTCACTACTGTAACCGCTGTGGAGCGAAGTTCGATGAACCCGTCTACGGTGATTCCGATGAGTGACCCCGCCGACGGGCTTCGTCGATTCGCCGACGTCGTCGCCGTCTTCCAGGACACACCGATCGGCATCGACGACGCTCGGTTGCTCGAGGCCGACGACGAAACGCTCCACGGCCAGCTCACCGTCACTGTTCGCGACGACGATCTCGAGGGCTTCGGAGATCCAACCGAAGCCGCCGACCGACGTGGTGATGAGGGTGATGCCCCCGAAAAGACGCTGGATCACACTGACACCGAGGATCTCGAGCGGGCATACAACGCAGCGGACGGCAATATCAGCGCTGCCGCCGAGCGCTTCGATGTCGGCTACGGCGCTGTCTACAACCGGATGGTCGAGAACGGAATTCACGAGAGACAAAGCGGCACCTCCACCGAGGACGACACCACCGAATCAACGTCAGAGTCAGAGGCACCAGTCGACCTCGAGGAGGACGCCACGGACGATTCGCCGGCGGGCACCGGCGATGACGAAGCCGACTCTCCCCCATCGTCAGATGGTCAGGAAATCGAAGCATCTATCGAAGACAACACTAACGAACAGGTGTCAGAGGTACCAAATGTCGACCACGACGAGGACGATTCGTCGGCGGGCACCGACGAAGGCGTCCAGGAGGACACCGACGAGATCACCGTCGACGCTGTCGATGGCGAGAAGGACGAACCCGATATCGCGCTCCCCGATGGCGTAACCGAAGCCGACGTTCTTGCTGTTGTTGACGAGTTCGACGCACTCGGTACTATAGCTGATGAACTCGGTGTTACGCGAGGGCGAGCACGGGCGATTACGGTTGCTCTCGGTTGCTATGGAGATGTTCGGGAAGTCTCCGGAGGGGACCAATGAGCCAGAGCGAGTGCTCCGTCTGTGGCGAGGAGCTCGCAAGCCCACTTGCCGGGCCCGCCCACGCGCGCAAACACAAGAACCGATTCGAGAAGCTGGTTGGACGTCGACCGGACGACTACAGCGAGGTCCAGGCGCTATTCAACGAAGGCGGGGTTCCCGAGGACGTCGACCTCGAGACTGGCTCATGGATGACACTCGAGCAGTTCGTCGACGGGCGAGCGCAACTGAGCCCCTTCGAGGGCCTTGCTCTCGTCGCGATCGTCTCAGCAGCCCTCTTATTCTCACTCCTACTCGCAAAGGGGGTGGTGTTCGCGTGAGCACGAGCACCGAGGACATTGCCGATCGCGAACGCCTGCGTGCAGCCGAGCACGTGGTCGGAGCCACGGAACACGTCGAAGACCAATGGCCCGATCGCGCTCTCGTCGACGACGTCGACATCGAACAGGCGTGGTCCGAAGCTACCCCGATCCACTATCCGAGTGCCCGACGCGGGGCAGTTGCCCGGTACCACCGTCGCAGCGACACCGTCATTCTCGCCCGACAGGGCGCGATCACGACGTGCATTGAGCTGATGGACCGCCCGTGGTCCGAGCGTATCTACATCCGAAAACAGGTGACAGACCAATGAGTACGGCTGACTCTCCCCAACCAGTTGACGACCTAACCGACGACGAACGAGCGTTATTCGAACGGATTGCTGAGAAACACGAGGATGACGACGAGGTGCGACGTATCTGCGAGATCGTGCTTCAGTCCTCAGACGATAACGAGGAGGCGAACTCATGAAGGTCGTCTTTGTCCATGACGTGGGGTTTCTCCTCGAGCGTCCGTCGAGCGCTGACGAACTCTCGCCGATCCTCCGGGTCCTCGGCTTCGATCGACCGATCGTCGAGGACGCTGCGGACTTCGTCGAGGAGTTCCTTCGCCTCGAAATCGAGGCTCTGGTGACAGTGGATACAGAAATCCCGGTCACTCGGGGTGTCCTCTCCGCATCGGGGACAGGGGACGGGCGAGACGTCTTCGGGTTCGTCGGATTCGACCTCGAGGCCGTGGAGTTGCGCGTACGCGCGTTCGTTACTTTCCTCGCCGAACCGAGCCATGTAGCGCGCGGTGTGCTCGCTCCCGCGTTTTCGGCCCTGCCGGTCCTCGATTCGAGCTGTCGAGAAGTTCTGGAGGATCAGCCATCGAGTGTTCGACTTCCGGAATGCGGTCGGCGTGACGTCCTTCGTGATGTCGACGCGACCAGCAGCGTTCTTGAAGTAGTTCAAGAAGGTGTTGTAGCTGGGTCGGTCGGGCGAGGAGAGCTTGCTCCAGACCGGTGCTTGGTCGTTATCCGGAGCGGGATGCTCCGAGAGCCATTGCTGAAGGTATGGAACCGACGTGATCAGGTGGACGGTGCGCTCGCCTTCTTTGCCGTCGACGTGGAGGCCGACCGAGTGCTCACCGTCGAAGATGTCTCCGACGCGGAGGTCGTAGAGCTCGCCCCCACGGAGACCCGCCTCGAACTGGACGGCGAACAGTGCCTTGTCCCGCGCGTTGTGGGCGGTCTCGACCATCGCTTGGCTGTCGTCGTAGGTCAGGAGATCGCGTTCGGAGGGGACAGGGTCGAAGTCGTTACTCGTCCCGGTCGGGATCCATTTGAGGCTCTCGGGCGGCTCGTCGAGTTTGCGTCGGTAGCGACCAAACGATCGCAGCGCCGTCCGGTAGTCCTGGTTGGTGTGTTCGTTGGTGTACTCCTCGTTGATCCAGCGGACGACAGCCTCCGCAGCGGCACGGTACTCGAGTGCGAGTCCGAGCAGGCCGTGCTCCTCGAGGAGCTCGTCGACGTCGGATTCGTCGTCGATCTCGTCGGCCTCGCCGTTGTCTTCGAAGTCCTCGACGGATGGCGGTGGGACCAGGGAAGCCATTCGGCTGCAGTGTCGGAGCAGCTTGAGGTGGCGATGGTCGCCGATCTCCGAGGGAACGAGCCGGATGTTATCCGAGAACTTCAGGAGGTGACGGCGGTCGGCCTCGAACTGAACGTAGCGAGAGTCTTCCCCGTTCGACCGGAGACGGTCGCGGAGGGTGTCGACTTCGGCGCGTGGGTCGGAGTCGCTCATCTATCAACGTTCACGGAACAATGGATTGTAAGGGTTCGGCTAGAAGCCGGCCCTTGGCTTGTCCTTCCAGAACTCCTTTCTACCGACACGGTCGCCATCTATTCGAATTATCATACCCGGTTCGTTCGTCGAGGGCGTACGAGCTGCCACAACCAGTTGTTGTCTGTACTGACTCCACGTTGAATTCTATCACTCTCATAGAATTTATAACGAGTCTATCGTCGAATATCAGAGTAATGAACGAGTGACGGATCGAGGTTCCAGTGGTAACTGAGCGGTCTTTGTTCGTACGATTTCTCCTCCGTATTATCCCAAAATTTCTCGTTCGACTATGGGTCAGAGATTCCGGACGATAGCGGCAGTCGTTCGAATCTCGAGTGGATTCCCTCAGGGCCGAGCTCGAGGCGGTAGTCGAGACGCAGGAGCGACTCTCGACGGGCAACACTACCTAACGGCGCCCGAGCAGAAGCAGTTGGACGCGACTGTTCAGCGACTCTCCGAGACGTACGCGGATATTTACTCGACGAACTGGCCGTTTCGCTATTCGGAGGACGACCTCGATAGATTGTCCGAAATACGAGAAACGTTACAGTCGATATCGAAACGAGTGCGGAGTTACAACGACGAGTTCGTCGAGCAGGAACTCGAGCGGTACGCACATCTCGTTACGGACGTCGACGAGGCGGGACACAATCTCAACGAAGACCAGCAGAAAGCGATCGTTCGAGACGACGAGTACAACTAGGTCATTGCTAGGGCTGGATCCGGTAAGACGCTCCTTTTCGCGCACCGGATTACCTATCTTATCGAGTGCGGGGTCGACCCCGAACGAATCGTCGCGATCACGCTCACTAACGAATCGACAGCTGAGATACAGGACCGCCTCAAGGACCGATTCGGTATCATTGGCGTCGAGGTGCGCACGACTCACGGGTTCGCGAACGCGATCGCACGCGAGGCGCGTACGGGTCGCGTCGACGTGGTCGCAGACCATCGAGGCAGAGAGCGATCCGAACGACGTCATATCCTCTCTCGATACGATACGGTGCCGACTTCGTGAATCGGGTCACGACCGCGTTCGAGGATCGCGAGAGCCCGTACGACGGCAAAGACGACGCGATTCGTTCCGTCCACCGATGCACCACTACGGGTAGCGAGGCAGATGACGGCGGTGTCTCGGTGTTCTTGGCCCATCAGGCTAAGGACGGGAGGAACCACACGTTATTCTACTGCACGTCGCCGCGGGTGCGGATGGGTTCTCACCCGACGTGCGAACGACGAGTTGTTAGATCTGGCTCGCGACGTGCGTGCGAGCGATGAAGCTGAGGAGCGGCGACTCTTTTACGTCGCGGTGACGCGGTCGGAATCGACGCTCGATCTGTTGACGAGGTCGGGCGAGGAATCGGCGTTTCTCGAGGAGATCGAGACCCACGTTTTCCGGCCGACGGGTGTCGCTGATCTAGGGGAGGTCGGTCCGAAAATCACGGTTACGGCCAGATCAGGCGACTGTGGGACGATGCGTCCGCGAGTCAGGCACACGCGGGGATCCTCGAGGACTGGAGCGGCCGGATCAAATTCGTCGCGTGGGAGAATGTGTCTCCTCCGAACGTGGAAGTCGATGTTCGCTACCGCCTGACGGACCTTGAGGACACCTCCTTCAACGGGCGGAAAGAACTGCACTTTACGAGCGAAACGACAGTCGAACCGCTTCGGTGACTCTCGCTGTGTACGACTTCCCTGCGATTCAAATCGCGGCGGCCGTTTCACTCCTCACGTCTGTTCGTCGTGAAAACGGGCCGGGCGCGATTTGAACACGCGACCGTCTGGTTAAAAGCCAGACGCTCTGCCAAACTGAGCTACCGGCCCCGTAACTGGTACTATCGCCGAGCAGTGGTTAAACGTTTCTTTCTCCGATGGTGATCCGCTTCGAACTCACTTGAGGTATCCCTCAAGCGCGTCCGCGACGAGCTCGCCGACGGGCCGGCCCTCGAGCGACGCCTGCTGTCGCAGGTCGCGATAGCGGATCGGCGGGAGCGTCAACTCGAGCGTTCCCAGGTGGACGTCGTACTGGGCGAGCGCCTGGTCAATCGGTGTGTCGTCGTTGACCGCGCTCGCGACGCTTCGAACTTCTCTGACGGTAAGGTCGCCGTCGAGCGTCGCCCAGGCCAGGAGGAGGCGAGATTCGCCGGAAACGCGTGCGATGTGTTTCGCCGCGGTTGGGGCGATCTGTCCGAGCGCCACCTGTCGACGGACCGATCGAGGGAGGTCGTGCACGCGAGCCCACTTTCGGATGAACGAAACAGTGGCGGTTTCGTCCTCGTCGTCTCTCTCCCGTGATTCCTCTTCGAGGCCGTCTCGAGCCCGTTTTGCGGCGGCTTTGTACGATCCTTCGCCGCGGACGAGCGCCGCGCAGGCGGCGGCACCGCGAAGCATGTCGAGGTGGTCGCCCATGGTGTTGCCGGCCGCGAACTGTCTGACCGTTTCGGCGGCGTCGGCGAGGCTGTCGGGGTCGTCCGGGTCGAACTGAACCGCTCGGTCGGCACGGTTTCCGGCGACGGATTCGTCACCGCGGATGACGGGCGCTCCGACGGGCGATTTGCGGTCCGTCGGGACTGATCGATCGGTCCCGTCCTGTTGTTTTTCTCCGCGCCGATTGTCGCTCATACCAACGTAGTAGGAATCTGATCGCCAAAAAGTCCCTGTTCCGATAGCGCCTTACTCGTCGCGCTCTTCGGCGAGGTGCTCCCAGATTTCCGTACATCCCGCGCCGACTTCGACGTCGTCGAGGTGGCTGTCGTCGCGTTCGTCGTCCTCTGCTGGCTCTGTCGCGCACTCAGCTTTAGTCATGGTACCCCTCTGTCACGTCTGCTCGCAGCGAAACACTGCCCGACGCGCGCTCTCGACTCCCGCGCTTCGTTCCTGATTCGTGGTTCATGACACCCAATATGAGCGACACAGCCATAAGTTCGCCTTCGGGTGCAAGCGATACCCGTACTCGCTCGTGGCGGAAAGGATGGCCGCTATCTCGGTTTCGATATTTCGACCGAAAGTACCTCGAGTCGCGCGATTTCGACTGTCCTGCCCGTCATCATATCGTCGCGGCCCGCTCGAGTCCGCTCCGAGCCGCGTCGGCTAAGTGATTTCGGCGTAATATTCGAGGCATGTCGAATCGTTTGCTCTCCGTTACCGCACACACGACGTTGGATTACGTCGACGCGCTTGCAACCGGCTACGAGTTTGAATTCGACTCAGTTGGCGTGGTGAACGCGACGACTGACAGGGAGGAGCCGGCGGAGGTGCAGCTACAGGTCGAGTTGGACAATCGGACGGAAGCGCACTTTCCAAAGCACGTAGTCGAACTCCAGTTAGAGCCCGAACAGGCTCGGAAGCTGGCGGGCGAACTCGAGGAACACGCCGCGCGCGTCGAGGATGGAGCTGTCGATACCTAGGGGCGGGGTATTGTCGGAGCGAGGCGTAGCTGGTCAGCGGTGATATACGCCGGGAACACGTGCTGGCGTTGGACAGTTCGAACGGAGGAGAACGTCGACCGCTCGACGGTTCGTTTTTATGGTTCGCTGTGATACGTCCGTGCATGACGGCCCCTGTTCCAGAGGGGGGCGATAGCCTCTCGATCCGACCGGCTCGCAGGGCAGATCTGCTGGCGATCGTTCGGATCGAGAACGCCTCGTTTTCCCAGCCCTGGCCCCACGACGCGTTCGAGACGTTTCTCGGCGAGCCGGGGTTTCTGGTCGCGGTCGACGAAACCCGAACGATCGTGGGGTATATCGTCTCCGACGTGACGCCGAACTACGGCCGCAATCTGGGCCACGTCAAGGACATCGCGGTGCATCCCGACCATCGAGAGTCGGGCGTCGGCTCGGCACTGCTCACCCGAGCGCTGTCCGTGCTCGGCGCGTACAATGCGGACTCGATCAAACTCGAGGTGCGACCGTCCAACGAGTCCGCGAGACGGCTGTACCGCTCGTTCGGATTCGACCCGCTCCGTCGCGTACCGGGGTACTACGACGACGACGAGGACGCCATCGTGATGATCTACGAACTCCGGTGAGACAGCGACTCGAGGTGTCCCGCGTTCGCCGTCGTTTCGTAACCGGGAAACGACGCCGCTCAAGTCGGTGTGCCCGAGCGAGGAAGCTCTTTCGCCGAATCGGAGACGTGGCGACTTTACCCCTGGCTGACGTACGCCCGGATATGGGATATGCCTGTCCGGTCTGTTCGACGGAGGAAGCCGACGGCGTTCACCTGGCGAATCACTTCGCCGTGACCGCGTCGCTGGGGCGGGAGGACCACCTCGAGTGGCTCGAGCGCCACGCGTCCGACTGGAACGAACGGAGTCCCGAGCAGCTCGCCGAAATCGTCGTCGAACACGCTCGGGAAGTCGAGACGCCCGAATTCGAACAGGGAGACGGTCACGGCCGATCGCCGTCGCTCGAGGACGAACTGGCGGCCCAGTCCCGTCGATCCGGTCGCGGATCGATGACACAACAGCCGAGTCCCCACGCCCAGGAGGCACTCGAGGAGGCCCGCGAACTGACCCGAAAGCGACGCGAGCCCGCGGACTCAGCCGACGACGAGCACTCGACCGAGTCTGACAACGAAACCCCCTAACCGTCCGCGTTCGTCCTCTCTCCTATGTACACGACTGGTTCGTTTTCCCCCGACTCGATCGATGCGGCGCGCGAACGCTACGAGACCCTCGGCCCTGCGGCCCAGACCGTCGTCCGCGAGGTCACCAGAGCGATGGAATTCGACCGAGAGGAGTACAATGACCGCGTCTCGAGCGAGGTCATCGAGACGGCGCGAGACGCCCTTTTCGCGAGTATGCTCTCGGTTCGCGTCGGCACGCGCGAGGAGTACGCCGAGTGGCTCGAGGACTATGCGGGCGAGGTGACCGAGACGGGCCACGAGTCCGTCGACTCCGTCGCCTGGCACGCGGGCCCCGACGGCGAGGCCGTCGCCGCGACCTTCCAGAACGAGGAGGACGCGGCGGTCGCGACCCTTCGCAGGCAGGCGTTCGGCCGCCTGTATCGCGACCGACTGGAGGATCGCCGCTCCTCGTAGCTTCCCATCTCGATCACGACCGCTCCCCATCGCGATACCCCGAAACGCGTCGGAAACGGCACCTATTACCCCCTCGAGCGCCCAGTCGGGTTCGATGAGCGAGCCAGACAAGTCGTCTCGCCCGTCCGTTCCGGCGGGATGGGACGTCGTAGAGCGCGAACTCGAGTACGAAACCGGCTGGTACGACGGCGGATACGATCTGGTCGAACAGCCCGACGGGAGCGAGAAACGCTACTACTGGGCGGAGTTGCCGCCGGCGGTCGTCGTCGTGGCGAAGATCGACGGGACCGCCGTCGGTTCGAGCGGGGACGACGCCGCGGGCGATCGCCTGCTGTTCGTCGAGCAGTATCGGCCGGCGATCCGCGAGCACCACCTCGAGTTGCCCGCCGGGATCGTCGAAGACGGCGAGTCCTACACGGAAGCCGCGACGCGCGAACTCGAAGAGGAGACGGGCTTCGTGCCCGAGACGACGGCACTCTTACAGGAATACGCCGTCGCGACGGGCGTGTTGAACCACGATCGGGCGGTCGTCTACGCCGACGGCCTCGTTCCCGGCGAGCGCGAACTCGATAGCAACGAGTTCCTCGAGGTGACGTCGATTCCGGTCGAGACGGCTCTCGAGCGTGCCCGCGAGCAGCCGGCGAACGACTCGACGATAAGCGCGCTGTTGTTGGCTCAAGAAGACGGACTGCTGTAGGTGTGTGTCGCTCCGTTTCGTTCGACCCGTGGCCTTATTCGGTCCGAGCGATAACACCTGCCCGATGGACGGCGAAATCTCCACTGACGAGGTACGCGAACTTCTCGAGTCCGATGCCGACGTTCGAATCGTCGACATCCGCGACGAACGAAGTTTCGACCACAGCCACATTCCCGACAGCGAAAACGTCCCGTTTCGCGAACTCTCGAGTCGCGTCGAGGAGTTCGAGGACGCAGAACGCATCGTCACGGTCTGCCCGCACGGGAAAGCGAGCGTCCAAGCCGCCAATCTCATCGGCTCTTACGAAGGCACCGCTGACGCGACGGTCGAGAGCATGGAAGGCGGCCTCGAGGAGTACGGGCTGAAGTACGGGCTCGTTTCGGAATCGTCCGCGAGCGACGAGGCGACCGCTGGCACCGAATCTCCGTTCTAGTCCGTTTCGGTGGTCGTTTGATCGTCACCGACGGAGACGTGGGTGGGGGAACTAGGCCGCCGGTCCCGTCGCTGTCGCGCACGGTTCCGCAGAGAAAATCGGACGGTAGCGAAGCGATACGGGTTTCCGTGTTTCGGGAGTCGTCTCAGATCATCCTATGCGACGTTGAAGCCGCGATCCCGAAGGAAATCCTCGATTCGGCCCGAGTGATTCCCTTGTAGTTCAATCTGGCTGTCTTCGACTGTGCCGCCACAGGCGAATTTCGATTTGAGATCCGACGACAGACTGTCGAGGTCGACGTCTTTCGGATCGAATCCCTGGATGATCGTTACCTCCTTACCGTATCTGCGCTCGTCAATGCGGATTGTGAGTTGCTGCTGGCCCTTGGCGACGTCCTCGCAGACGCAGAGCTCTTCGGGCAGCCCGCACGTCGAGCAGACTTCCGACATTACGTTCACCTGTACGAAAGCGGCATATTAAACACTATCGGGACCGTCCCTCCCTCGAGCGATTCTTTTTCAGTGAACGGCGCTCGTCGTGCCCGAATCGCCGACCATTGGGAGTCGTTCGCGCGCCAGTTCGTCGACGAGATCGATCGCCTCGTCGGCCCGCTCGCGACTGACAGTTCCGCGGTAGGTCGCCAACTCGTAGGTCTCGCCGACCCGCTCGACGCGCGGATCGAGGTCGGCGGTCTCCTCGAGTGCATTCAGGTACTCCCGTATCGACTCGCTCTCCCGCCGCGGCCGGTACGATCGCTCGAGGAGCACCTCGAGTCGCCGATAGGCGCGAACGGCGTCGGCCGCCGGCGTCTTTCGGGAGCCGTGCCAGTAGAGGTGGGCCGTCTGACTCGCGTACGAACCGACTCCGCTCCGGTGGGCACCCGCGACGACCGCGACCAGCGCGGAGAGCCCGATCGCGAGCGTCTCGAGCGAAAGCGACGAGAGAAGTCCTCCCCCGTTTTCGGCGTTCGTATCGGTGTTTTCCCCACCAGCGTCGTCGGGGGTGGAGAGGCTTTGGCTCCCGTTCGATTCGTTCGGCTGTTCGGACTCGTTCGTCTCGGATGCGTTCTCGTTCGGCTGTTCGGACTCGTTCCCCGTGTCGGGCTCCGTCGAGTCTGGATCGTCGTCCGACTCCGCGTCTTCGATCGGCACGTCTTCGCTCTGGTCCGTATCGATGCCGCTCTGGCCGCTCTCGCGTGCGTCCTGTATGGCGTCGGCGTTGGCTCCCTGCCGGTCTCCCGGCGGCGTCGGATCGAACGCCACCCAGCCGTGGTCGGGGAAGTAGACCTCGACCCAGGCGTGTGAGTCCAATCCGCGGACGACCCATTCATCGTCGTCGACTTGCTGGCCCGCTCCGTAGCCGGTCACGTATCGCGCAGGAACGTCCTCGGCCCGAAGCATCTGGGTCATCACCGTCGCGAAGTAGACGCAGTAGCCCTCGTCCATCTCGAGGAGGAATTTCTCCGCGACGTTTCCCGACGGTTTCTCGACGTCGAGCGAGTAGCCCTTGCTGGATCGAAGGTGCGATTCGATCACGCTCGCCTTCTCGTAGGGAGTGTCCGCGTCCGCGACGATCGACGCCGTTTCCGCCTCGAACGCCGCGGCGGTGCTTTCGGGCAGCTGGCGGTATTCGCTGTCGCGAATTTCGGTCGGGTAGTCCGTTCCCGCCGTCCGCAGCGCCGCTGGTTCGGGGTCGACGACGGCGCTTTCGACCGCGTACGAGTCCTGCTCGAGCAGCGTTTCGGTGGGGTGAAGCTGCCCGTGAGCGGACACTTCCACGGCCGAGACGGTGTCGCTCTCGACCGACAGCGGCTGGGCGGCCGTCGGCATCGTCTGCATCTCCGTCTCGAGGTCGATCTCCTGAACGACCGTCTCGTACTCGCCCGGCGGCGACTCGAGCCGGCCGTCGTACGGCGACATCGACCCGGTTCGGATCCAGCCGTCTCCCGTGAATCGATCGTAGACGCCGGTCCGCCAGTACGTCGGCTCGTCGACCGTCGCCGTGAACCTGACTTCGGGCGAGAGATCGACCGGGCCGCCGATATCGGACTGGCTCGGCGAGCCGTCGATCGCGCCCTCGAGAGTGCTCGGGCCGCCGCCGTCGCGAAAGATCGAGCCGCCGTTCTCGCCGCCCGGGACGACCGTGACCGAAAGCGAGAGCGCGATCATGAGCGCGAACGCGATCGCGAGGACGTCCGCCTGTGCGATCGAGCCGCCGCGGCGAGCGAGTTCCCCGAACGCGACGGCCGCGATGGCCCCGAGCGTTCCGAGCAGGGTGATCGGTATCGCGGCGTTTCCGGTCAGGACCAGAAACAACAGCGCGAACCCGCCGGGAACGACGCTCCAGACGTATCGCTCTCGCATCGCGAGGTACCACGAGAGAAAGACCGGGCCGGGGACGAATCCGAACGCCCACGTTCCGGCCTCGACCATCCTGAGTATCGACAGTCCCGTCGCGAGGGTGAGCGCGTCCGAGAGCAGCTTGTCCCAGGCCGCGATCGCGACGCCGAGTTCGATGCCCGCGGCGCTCAGGTAGTACGCGAACCCGCCGACGGCCGCGACCAGCGCCGCGACCGCCGCGGTCCGCGGTCGAATCGTGAACGCGAGAACGGTCGCCACGACCATCGACGTGACGGCGAGCGCCAACAAGGTCTGCGAACCGCCGACGACCGAGGTGACTTCCCGGTGAAGCACTCGAACGTACGACGCCGTTAGAACGCCAACCCCGGCGAGTGCGAGCACCCGGAACGCGCGCGGTCCGACCGCCCCGTCGAAGTCGATCGATGCGGCCCGCCGCTCGGATCGCGAGCTCACGAGCGCACCTCCGGGGGCTCGCCGTCGGTTTCGGCCGGACGAGTCTCACCACCGGGACTCTCGCTCCTCGAGGAGCGCCCGCGAAGTCGATCGAACGGGATCTCGCGCCCGTCGACGAGAACGGTCGTCCCGGTGGTATCACTCCGGATCAGCACGTCGGCGTCTGCCTTCGTTCGATCGTCGAGTTCGCCCGCTTCGACGACGGCGAGCGCTCGCAGCATCGCCCGCTGGTGCGCTCGTCCGTTCGCGGGCGCTCTGGTCGCTTCGGGTAGGACGACCCCGACGGGGACGCCCTGCTCGAGGAGGTACGTCCCGACGCTGGCGACCGCTGTAGCCATCTCGTCCTCGTATCCGGGCGGACACTCGGCTGCGATCGAGATCGCGCCGCGATCGCCGTCGTCGTCGAACTCCTTGACGATCAGCTCGTCGTCGGGGCGCTTCGCCGCCGACTTCCAGTGGACGTCCCGGAGCGAGTCGCCGCGAACGTACTCCCGGAGGTGGTCGAACTCCCCGCGGTGCTCGCGGTCTGCGGCCGCCGCGATCGCCTGTAACTCGGGATTCGAGCCGCCGGTGAGGTCGTAGATTTTCGGAAAGACGAGCACGGATGTCGTCTGATCGTCCTCGAATCGGCGTTTCGTCAGGCCGAGCAGGTCGGTGACGACGACCGAGATCGGGCCGACCGCATGTTCGCCGCGAGCCTCGAGTCGAACGTCGTACCGAAATCGGTCCGACGCGGATATCGTGGTCTCTGCAGTGTTTTCGGTCCCGTCGACGGCGAGGCCGCTCGCACCGACGCGATCGGAGACGGTCGCGGAGAGGGGAGCGTTCGGCTCGATTGCCGTCTCGACCGTGCGCGTTTCACCGACGAACCCTGGCTCGACTGGCGTTCGCGTGACTGTCGGGGCTTCGGTTCGAGCCACCGTTACCGCCGCTGCGAGGAGCGCGATCACCAGCGGAAAGACGATCGCGCTCAGCGATCGACTGCCGTACTGCCACGCCATGAGCCACGAGAACGCGAGCGTGGCGACGACGGCGACCCCGCGACGCGTCGGTCTCATTCGACCGGCACGGTCTCGAGCGCGCGTTCGACGACGCTCGCCCCATCTCGATCTCGATCCCTCGTTCTGATGCGGTGGCTCAGGACGACCGGTGCGACGCCTTTGATGTCGTCCGGAACGACGTATCCGCGCCCCTGGCTCACCGCGCGGGCCTGTGCCGCGCGCGTCAGCGAGATCGTCCCGCGCGGACTGACGCCAATGTGTGCGTGCTCGCGCGTGTAGTTCGCCAGCCGCGTCGCGTACTCCCGCGCGGGTTTCTCGACGGTCGCGTTCGCCACCGTCTCGCGGGCTCGAACGATCGTTTCGAGGTCGGTGACCGGCTCGAGCGATTCGATCGGGTGGTGGCCGACGGTCCGCTCGAGCATGTCCGATTCTTCGTCGGAGTCGGGATATCCCAGGTGGAGTTTCTTCATGAACCGGTCGACCTCCGCGAACGGGAGTTCGTAGGTCCGATCGGGTTCGATGGCGTTCTGCGTCGCGATGACGGTAAACGGGTTCGGGAGCCGGCGGGTCGTCCCGTCGACGGTGACCTGTTCTTCTTCCATGGCCTCGAGCAGCGCTGATTGGGTCTTCGGCGGGGCGCGGTTGATCTCGTCGCCGAGGACGATGTTGGCGAAGACGGGGCCGGATCGAAACTCGAACTCGCGGCGTTTCTGGTTGAAGACGTTCACGCCCGTCACGTCGGCGGGTAGCAAGTCGGGGGTGAACTGGACGCGGCTGAACTCGCAGTCGATCGAGGTCGAAATCGAGCGAGCGAGCATCGTCTTGCCGACGCCGGGAACGTCCTCGAGCAAGGCGTGACCGCGGCCGAGAATCGTCGTGATGACGTGAGAGATCACCTCGTCGTGACCGACGATGACGCGGCCGACGTTCTCGTGAATCTCCGTACAGAGGGAGGCGACGGTATCGACCGGGAGGGGCTCTGGCGGCTGCTGGCCGCGTTCGCTTCGAGCGGTTGAGTTTGTGTTGGGCATATATCTGGCGAGAGTGGTGCGGAGACCGCGATCGGATCGTTAGCGTCTCTGCGTCGGTCACCCGTATATGTTTTGTGACGGTCAGATTCCAGTCGGAACTCATCGCCCGGGTCACGGTCGGGTTTTGGTATCCATACGTCCACGTCGCTCCGGATATAGCTAGTCCTCGAGGCGGATCCGGCCGGCGTTCGATCCCAGGATACACTGACGGCTCTACGGCCGTGAGTACTCGAAAAACGATACCCCTTCTTCGGGCGCTTACAGTCGCTCGACGTTGGTCGCGCGCGGGCCCTTATCTGCTTGTTCGATATCGAATTCGACTTCCTGTCCCTCCTCGAGATCAGGACCGCCGACGTCTTCCATGTGGAAGAACACGTCCTCGTCTGCGTCCTCGGTTTCGATAAAGCCGTAACCGCCTGTGTCGTTGAAGAATTCGACCGTGCCTTTCGCCATTGCAGGCATCTAGAGCCACGACTATAGCATAAATGTTCGGGGCGATTGTGCGGTGTTTGCCGATTCTTGCCGACCCGACTGTTTGTCGTGGTCGTTCACCAGTCCTTGCAGGTCGGACACACGAGCGCTCCGTCCTCGAGCCAGGCCCGATCGACCGTCTCCGAACACGTCTCGCAGGTGTAACTTCCCCAGACGTACGTCGAGGTCGCCGGCTCGACGGCGGGACCCGGTTCGGTCGTGTCGTCTCTCTCGAGTGCGTTCTCAGGCTTCGCGTCCAACTCCGCGTCTGATTCCGTCTCCGACGCTGTGTCTGACTCCGAAGCTCCCTCCTCGGCGCTCGAGTCCGCCGCGTCCTCGTCCCCGGTAAACGCCGAGAGCGTCGCGTCCTCTGTCACGGGCGGCGATAGGTCCGGAAGCGACTTAACGACTCGGGCGACCGATATCCGAGTTCGGACGAACGCGCTGCCGTCTCAGACGGATACTCGATTCGGCCGGCGCTCGCCTCGGACCGGCACGGACAAGTACCATCGGTGACAACCCGCACGTATGGACACCGCCGTACCGCTGAACGTCATCGTGGACAACCTCGTCGAGATGAACGACCTCTTCACCGACGTCGCGATGGGCGACGGAGCCGCGCCGCTTTTGGTCGCGATGGGCGGACTCATCGTCGTCGCCAGCCTCGGAATCTTCGGCGCGCTGACTCTCGGTGCCGTCGGAAATCTCTTCACTGCGAACTAGAACGCGACTCGCGATTGGCTTTCTCGTCTCTCGATACCGACCAACTGATCGTTAGTCGATTCGCCGTTCGTCTCCGGTCGCCGTTCGGAGCGCCTCGCTCGAGCGCTCGATCGCGTCCTCGAGATTCGGCCCGAGCGGCGAGCCGACGACGATGCCGTCGACGTGCTCGAGGGCCGCCTCGAACCGGTCGGCGACCGTCTCGGTCGTCCCCGCGATACAGAACGCGTCGATCATCTCGGGCGTAACTCGGCCGAAGGCGTCGTGCAGGTCGCCGCGTTCTAACGCCTCGCTGACCGCCGCCGCGGCGTCGGGATCGACGTCGTGGCGCTCGAGCACCGGATCGGCCGCGCCGCCGACGATGAACGCGACCGGTGGTCGGGCCGCCTCTCTGGCTGTCTCCTCGTCGGCGGCGACGCTCGTACTGGCGAACGCGAGCGATTCGAACGAGCCGCGGTCGTCGGGGCGGTCCGCGAGCCCCCGTTCGACCTGCTCGCTCGCCCACTCGAGGTCCGTCGGATGAGCGGCGTTGATCAGGACGCCGTCGGCGTGTTTCGCGCTCATGCGGAGCATGTGCGGTCCCTGTGCGCCCACGTAGACGGGAATCGTCTCCGACGGCGACTCGAGGTTGAGCGAGGCGTCTCTCGCGGTGAACGTCCCCTCGTGAGTGACCGTCTCGCCGGCCCAGAGGTCTCGAGCCACGTCGAACGTCTCGAGGACGCGCCGGAGTGGGCGGTCGCGCTCGATACCCAGGTTCGAAAGCGAGGAGCGGTCGCCGGCGCCGACGCCGAAGGCGGCGCGGCCGTCGCTGACCTCGTCGACGGTCGCCACCTGCGCGGCGAGTCTCGCTGGATGGGTCTCGTAGGGATTGACGACGCCCGGACCGATTCGGAGTTCGTTGGTCGCCTCGGCGATCTTCGAGCAGGTGATGAACGGATCGCGGTTGAAGTAATGACTGCTCGTGAACGCGATGTCGAACCCGCTCTCCTCCGCTTGGGCCGCCAACGAGGCGATCCGATCCGGCGGGTGTTCGGGGGTGAGTTCGATTCCCCAGATGGATCGGTCGGTCATTCGTCGAACCTCCACTCGCGGAGCGCCTGCCGGATCAGGTCGTCCTCGACCGATCGGAACAGTTCGTCGCTTCCGCCGTGGTCGCCGAACTCCCAGTCGCGGACGACCACGGCCGGGGTCCCACCGTCGCCTTCGCCGGTGACGAGGTTCGCCGCGGCGGCGAGTTCGTCGACGACCGACTGGACGGTGACGCCGAGTTCGTGGCCGTCGCGATCCGTTTCGCCGCGCCAGTCCCGGCTGGCGGGCATCCCCGCCCACCCGAGGGCGACGCCGCGTTGGCCGTGTCGGAACGGCCGTCCACAGGTGTCGGTGACGACGACCGCGACGTCTTCGATCCCCCGGTCCTCGAGACCCGATCGGATCCGTTCGGCGCTCTCGGCCGGTCGCTTCGGCAGGAGAAGGATATCGTTGTCCGGCACGTTCGAACGGTCGATCCCCGCGTTCACGCAGATGTGGCCGAATCGGGTTTCGGTCAGCAGAAACGGCGCGTCGATCAGGAGTTCGGTGCTCTCCTCGAGCACGGCCTGTGCGAACCGCGGATCCTTCTCGTCGCCGGTTATCCCCTCGAGCCGATCGGCGATTTCGGCCGCACGGCCGCTGACGGGGAACTCCTCGAGGTCGACGGCTCGATCCTCCGTTTTCGAGACGATCGTGCTCGCGACGGTGAGGACATCCCCGGCCTCGAGCGTAGCCCGGTCCGCGACGAGTTCGGCGATGTCGTCGCCGGGACGGATTTCGGGCAGACCCGCCACTGCGTGTAGTTCCATACCGGAAACAGGGTCAGCCGCGCCAAAAACGCACCGTCATCGGAGAGTCCCGCCGTCCCGGTGGTTGCTATCGCATCTGGTAGATGAAAAGGCGGATACAGGTCGGCCGATAAGGCAAGCGTGGTGACAACGCGTGGATGACTCAGAGCCCGATACGTTCGCCGTGATGGAACAGATGCCGACGCAGGAGGTTCTCGATTCTCTCATCGAGAGCGGACTCCACGAGATACGACGCGAAAAATCAGGCCTGTTGCTTTCGGGGTTCTCTGCCGGTCTCGATATCGGATTCGGCCCGTTGTTGATGGCGGTCGTCCTCACGCTTTCGCAGGGCTCCTACGGCGATCTCACGACCGAACTGCTGCTGGCGAGCGTGTATTCTGTGGGCTTTCTCTTCGTGATTCTGGGTCGCTCGGAACTGTTTACCGAGCACACGACGCTGGCCGTTGTCCCGGTTCTCGATAGACAGGCGTCGATCGGACAGTTGATGCGTCTCTGGGGACTCGTCTACGTCGGAAATATCGTTGGAGGGCTCTTGTTCACGTTACTCGCCGTCGTCTTGATGCCGGGGCTCGGCGTCATCTCGCCGGAGGCGTTCGAACTGATCGCGACCAAACTCGTCTCCCACCAACTACACTGGCTGTTCGTCGCCGGAGTCTTCGCGGGCTGGTTGATGGGGCTGCTAGCGTGGTTGATTACCGCTGCGCAGGGAACCTTGAGTCGAGTGGCCATCATCTGGATCGTCACCGCCACGATCGGGCTCCTTCACCTCCCACACTCCATCGCGGGCAACGTCGAGGTGCTGTTCGGTCTGTTTATCTCCGCGTCGATCACACCGTTGGATTACCTCGCGTTTCTCTCCCTTTCGACGATCGGGAACGCGTTTGGCGGCGCGATATTCGTCGCCGTTCTCAAGTACGGCCACGTCGTTCGCGGGGCGTAGCGACGCCGCTTTCGTTTTTCGCGGGGCATCGTAACTCCAGTCGGGTTTCGGTCCCGAAACGCCTTCCCTCGAGGCGGTCGTCCACCCACCCATGACAGGCTCGAGCACGGAGCACGAGGAAGGCGACGCGAGTCACGTCGTCACCGCGTTCCTCCGGAATCGCGGCGAGGTGTTACTGTTGTGTCGAAGCGACGCGGTCGGGACCTACGCGGGACAGTGGGGCGGCGTCTCCGGGTTCGCCGAGGACGACCCCGACGAGCAGGTACGCGTCGAGATCGTCGAGGAGACCGGCCTCGAGGACCGCGTCTCGCTGGTCCGCTCGGGGCGAGAACTCGAGGTGATCGACGACGAACTCGAGCGCGAGTGGGTCGTCCACCCGTACCTGTTCGAGTGCGAGTCGCGCGCGGTCGAACTGAGCGAGGAACACGACGCGTTCGAGTGGGTCTCTCCGACGGTAGCGATCGATCTCGCGGACGGATCGGTTCCAACTTCGTCGGCGTCGGTGGCCGCCGCGGCCGAAATCCCTGGAATCGACGACAGAGAGACGGTCCCGGGCCTCTGGGAGGCCTACGAGCGCGTCGCCCCCTCGGTACGGTCGGTCGCCGCGGACGACGAACACGGCGCGGCCTTCCTGTCGGTTCGCGCGCTCGAGGTGCTTCGCGACCGAGCTGGGTTGCTGGTCGGCGAACGCGCCGACGCCGGTGTCGACCCCGAAGCGGAGTGGGGCGAACTCGCGGGACTCGCCGGCCGACTGCTCGAGGCTCGGCCCTCGATGGCCGTCCTCCGAAATCGGGTGAACAGAGCGATGGCAAACGCATCGGCGGGGGACGACGCCGAGGCCGAGGGTTCTGCCGGGGACAGGACCGCAACCGCGGCTCCCAGCGTCCCCGGCGCTCTCGAACTCCTCGAGTCGGCGGTGACCGGGATCGATCGGTCGGTCGATGTCGATCAGACGGCCGCCGAGACCGCCGCCGAACACTTCGGCGGTGACGAGCGGGTACTGACGCTCTCGCGTTCGGGGACGGTGCTTGCAGCGCTCGAGGCGTGGGCCCCCGCCCGGGTGTTCGTCGCCGAGTCCAGGCCAGCTCGCGAGGGCGTCGACGTCGCCGAGAAACTCGCGGGAGAGATCCCGGTCACGATCCACACCGACGCCGCCGCGGCCGCGGTACTCTCTCGAGAGGCGGTCGACCGCGTCGTCGTCGGTGCCGACACGATCCGCCCGGACGGTGCCGTGGTCAACAAAACCGGCACGCGCTCGATCGCGCTCACGGCGGCCCGCGAGGGTATTCCATTTTCCGTGATCGCCGCCGCGGACAAGGTCTCGACGCGTTCGGATGTCAACCTCGAATCGGGTTCCAGAGCGGCCGTTTACGACGGCGAGGCGTCGATCGACGTGCTAAACCCGACGTTCGACGTGACGCCGGCCGACTGCGTGGACGAGTACGTCACCGAACGCGGTCCGCTCGAACGGGCTGATATCGATTCGATCGCCGCGGAACTGCGGGAACTGGGGGCGTGGAACGAGTCGTAATCGCGAATCATTCGGTCGCGGTTCGAGGCGTTCGCGCGAAACGACAGACCGAAACCCCTCGAAGACGACGTTCGGGTGGCGGCCGTGACGAAGAGTTACCCCCTCCGAGCCCCTTGTGACGAGGACTTTCACCGAGCCGCCGTCCGTTCCTGACGTGCGTTGTCCGCTCGAGCCGACGCGCCGTGCGAGACGGTGGTCCGATCTTCTCGTGGGAGGGCCTTGCTCGCCGGAGAAACCTTGAACACGGTGTACTCTGTAGCACCGTTCATGCACATCGATATCGAACGACTCGGCGTCCACGAGTCGGTCGCGACCGTCTTTCCGGCCCGCGTGCTCGTCGACTCGCTCGAGGACCTCCCGCTCGAGGTCGACGCTATCGGCGACGACGAGATCGCGGCCTGCGACGCCGTCGTCACGCTCGAGTACGACGACGCCATGCTCGAGTGTGCGTGGATCCACTCGATCCAGTCGGGCGTCGACCGGTTTCCCTTCGAGACGCTCGAGGCCGAGGATGTGATTCTGACCAACAGCACGGGCATTCACGGCCGATCGGTCGGCGAGACGGTCGCAGGCTACTTGCTCGCGTTCGCCCGCCGGCTCCACGACGCCGTCGCGAATCAGGACGACAGCCGCTGGGAGCCCCCGGCGTGGGACGAGGCGTTCACGATCTCAGGAACGACGGCCTGCGTCGTCGGCACCGGGACGCTCGGCACCGGTGTCGCCGACGTGCTGGGATCGCTCGGGGTCCGCGTCACTGGCGTCCGCCGATCGACCGAACCGCTCCCGGCGTTCGACGAGATGTACGCGAACGACGACCTGCTCGAGGCGATTTCCGACGCGGATTTCGTGATCGCCACCGTTCCGCTGACCGACGAGACGCGCCACTGCTTCGACGCCGAGGCGTTCGCCGCGATGCGCGATGACGCGTACTTCGTCAACGTCGCCCGGGGCAGCGTTGTCGACGAACCGGCGCTGGTCGAGGCGCTCGAGGCCGACGATATCGCCGGTGCGGCACTGGACGTCTTCGAAACCGAACCGCTCCCCGAGGAATCGCCGCTCTGGGAGTTCGACGAGGTCATCGTCTCGCCCCACTGCGCGGGATTCACGCGAGACTACGGCTCCAACGTCGGCGAAATCGTCACCGAGAACGTGGCTCGGCTCGAGCGTGACGACGACCTGCAAAACAGGGTCGTCTGAACTCGTCGCTGCGACGCGTGCGGATCACGATTCGCGGTGGCCGGGCGCACGGCTCGAGTACTACGAGAGGCGTGCAACTCGGGGAAGGGCAGGCACACACCCCCATCACCGCGAGCGAGGCCGCAGGCCGAGCGAGCGGGCCGACGACTGACTCGGAGTGAGCAACGCGAACAGAGAGGAAGGAGGAGTGCTTTTCATCAAAGTTTTGCCGAGGGCACGGCGCAGCCGTGCCCGCAGAGCAAAAGTTTGGTTCTAGAAAAATTTGAACAGATCGTCGCGCTCCTGTTCGTGGAGGTGGGTGCGGACGGCCTCGTACAGCGGCTCGAGTTGGCCGCGCTTGGCGCTGATCGGCGCGATGGTCTCTTGCCACTGCTTCCAGGGCGGATAGAGGCCGAGGCGTTCGGCGAGGTCGTCGAGTCGCTCGTCGCGGTCGTCGACCTTGTCCATCTTGTTGACGGCGACGACGGTCGGCACTCCCAGATCCTGCAGGAAGTGGAACATCTCGACGTCGTAGGGGATCGAATCTGGCCCGGTGTGGCGGTCGATGATGTCGACGACGCTCTTGCCGTCGACGACCAGCACCGCGACGAGGATCTTGTCGGCGTACTCCTCGAGGTAGCGAACGATGTCGGTCTTGATCTGCTCGCGGTGGTCTTCCTCGACGCCGCTCATGAACCCGAATCCGGGGAGATCCGTGAGGACGAAATTCTCTGCCGACCAGTCGTAGTGGTTCGGCGACCGGGTGACGCCCGGCTTGCCGCCGGTGTCGAACGAGTGGCCGGTCAGTTCCCGCATGAGCGTGGACTTGCCGACGTTAGAGCGCCCGACGAGTGCGACCTCGGCCTCGCAGTTCGGGCGGGTTTCGAACATACCTGACGTAGGACGATGCCGGGTAATAAGCGCCGCGACGGCGCGCCGACTCCTCGCCTCTCGGGTTCGGTCGGTCTCCGCCCACGATTCCACCCCCGCCGTCGGCACTGGAGTTATCATACCGCGGTGTGAGATACCGGGTGTGCGGCTCGTACAGCTGACGATACCGACGGGGAAACGACAGACCCTCCTCGAGACGCTCGACGAGAAGGGCGTTGACTACGTCGTCACCGAGGAGACGAGTGACCGCGATTACACGGCGGTCGCGTACTTCCCGCTCCCCGCGGCGGCGGTCGAACCGGTCCTCGATTCGCTACAGGAACAGGGGGTCGACGAGGACGCCTACACGGTCGTCGTCGACGCCGAGACCGTCATCTCACGCCGGTTCGAGGCCCTCCGTGAGGAGTACGAGAACGGAGACGTGGAATCGGAGCGGATCTCGAGACAAGAGCTGCAAGCCGAAGCGGAGTCGTTGACCCCCTCGTTCGAGGTCTACGTGACGATGACGGTCGTGAGCGCCATCGTCGCGACGGCCGGGCTGTTGCTCGATTCGGCGGCGGTGGTCGTCGGCTCGATGGTTATCGCCCCGTTGATCGGGCCGGCGTTGGGTGCCAGCGTCGGCTCCGTCATCGACGACGAGGAGCTGTTTCTCAGCAGTCTCAAGTACCAACTGATGGGCGTCGTGCTGGCAATCGCCGCGGCGGCGATATTCGCGTGGACCGTTCGAGTGACGTACGTCGTTCCCCCGGGGCTCGACATCTCGAGCGTCGACGAGATCGCAGAACGGCTCGCGCCGGACCTGCTCTCGCTCGTGATCGCACTCGGCGCCGGCGTCGCCGGGATCGTCTCCATCTCGACCGGGATCTCGGTCGCGCTCGTCGGCGTGATGATCGCGGCGGCGCTTATTCCGCCCGCCGCCACGGTCGGCATCGCGCTCGCGTGGGGCCAGCCCTCGGCGGCGATCGGCTCGACAGTGCTCGTGCTCGTCAACGTTCTGTCGGTGAACCTCGCGGGGCTGCTTACGCTCTGGTACGCGGGCTATCGCCCGGAGAACCTGTTCGAGCTTCGCCCGACACAGAGGCGGGTCCGCCGTCGAGCGGTCGGGCTGATCGTCATCGTTCTCCTCTTCGGGGTGTTTCTGGGCGGGATCACCTACAGCTCCTACTCGGCGGCGACCTTCGAGGAAAACACCCGCGAGGACGTTCAGGACCTCCTCGAGCAGCCCGAGTACGACGGCTACCAGCTGCTCGAACTCGAGGTCGTGATGGACGAGAATTATCCGTTCGTGCGCCCCGAACGAGTGATTGCGACGGTCGGTGGTCCTCCCGGCGAGACGGATCCGGACTTGGCCGACGAACTCGACGATCGGGTGAATCGTCATGGAGACGGCTCGATCGACGTCGAAGTCCGGTTCGTGGAAGTCGCCCAGCGGTGACTGCCTCCGCAGCCTGATTTTCGGATCGACTGTCGATCCCGATCCGTCGGTTTCGACCGCTCTCGGCGCACACAGGGTTGTGCCTTTTTGCCCTCCGTGTTGGCCTCCTACCCGTGCGTCTCGTTCACGTCACCGTTCCAGATGCGCGCCAGGATGCAGTCCGGGCGGCGCTCGAGGACGGGCAGTTCACGTTCACTGTCATTCCGACCGCCGATGACGGCGTCATGTTCGAAATCCCGGTCCCGAGCAACGCGGTCGGTGACGTTCTCGACGAACTCGAGGCGGCCGAGGTCGATATCGAACGGTACACCGTCGTCGCCAGCGCCGAGGCGGCGATGACGACGACCTCGGAGACGCTCGAGCGTGAGTACGCGGGACAGTACAAGCCGATGACGGCGATCGAGCTTCGGACGAAAGCTCGCGACCTGAGCAGGGATACCGCCTCCTACGCGGCGTTGATGGTGTTGAGTGCGCTTATCGCAACCGCAGGATTACTAATCGGTTCGCCCGCGATCGTCGTCGGCTCGATGGTGATCGCGCCGATCATCGGGCCGGCGTTGACCGCCAGCGTCGGGACCGTGACCGGCGACGGAAGGATGATCGCCGATAGTCTCTGGATGCAACTCTACGGGCTCGTGTTGGCGATCGCTGCCGCAACGGCGCTCGCAGCGGTGTTTCGCTTCGCTGGCTTCGTCCCGACTGACCTCGACCTCCCGGCGCTCGAGCTGTTCGGCGTCCGACTCGCGCCGAATATGCTCTCGCTGGTCGTCGCCGTCGCGGCGGGGCTGTCCGCGGGGATCGGGCTGACGACGAAGGGGCCGACCTCGATAATCGGCGTCATGATCGCCGCCGCATTGCTTCCAACGGCCGCGGCGACGGGGATTTCGATCGCCTGGATCGAGCTCGAACTCGCGATCGGAACGGTAATTCTGTTGTGCGTGACCATGGTCGTGATCAATCTCGCGGTACTCGCCGTATTGGTTCTCCTCGGTTACGTCTCTCGAGAGCGCGCATCACCGGCGGGAGACCTCGATCGATCCCTCGTCGCGACGGGACTACTCGCACTGGTCGTCGTCGCGCTCACGCTCTCGGTCGGGTTCGCGACCGTCCAACAGGTCGGCGTCGACCGGCAGGTCGCAGCGTCGGTCGAGGAGACGCTCGAGGACCCCGCCTACGGCAATCTCACCGCGGTGTCCGTGCAAACGCAGTACTCAGACATGTCGCCGTACACCGGCCCGCGGAGCGTGACGGTCGTGGTAACCCAAACGGGCGCTGCTGATACCGAGACGTTCGCGACCGATGTCGCCGAAACCATCGAAGAAACCACTGGCGAGGCTATCGACGTTCGCGTCGAACCGATTCAGTACGAATCGGCGTCTACAACCGCCCAGTAACAGTCGGAACCGCCGTTAGCCGTCGAAGGGGAGTTCGGGTTCGTAGTCTATTGCCTCTATCGCTGCCTCGAGCACTCGCTCGACGTTCTCGCCGGTTTCGACGCTCATGTAGTAGTCCGCCTCGACGTCTCTCGATCGGTCCGCTTTGTTGCCGATCGTGAGGACGGGCGCGTCTTCGAACTGGGCCTCGATGGCGTCGCGCAACTCGAGTTGGGACTCGAGGGGGTAGCCACACTCGCCGCTGGGGTCGAGCAAGACGAGGACGCAGTCGCCGAGGTGCTCTAGGGCGCTGACGGCCTGCGATTCGATCTCGTTTCGCTCCTGTGGGGGTCGGTCGAGCAGTCCCGGCGTGTCGACGATCTGGTAGCGGATGTGGTCCCGCTCGAAGTGTCCGAGTCCGATCCCGGTCGTCGTGAAGGGATACGAGTCCGTCTCGCCGCGGGCGTTGGTCACGTCGTTGACGAACGAGGATTTGCCGACGTTCGGGTAGCCGGCGACGACAATGGTGGGTTCGTCGGCGTTGATCTCGGGCAGGTCACGGAGTTCGTTACGCGCGTCGTTTATCACCCGGAGGTGTTCGTCGACCTGTTCGACGATGTCGGCGAGTCGGGCGAACGCCTGCTGGCGGTGCTTCCGTGCGGTGTCGACGTCGGTCTTGCGGAGCCGCGACTGGTACTCCTCGTGGATCTCACGGGTCTTTCGGCCGGCCCAACTGACCTGCGAGAGGCTCTGGCGAAGGGCGTCGACGCCGGTCGTCGGTTCGTCGCCGTCCGATTCCTTCGAGTGGGTGATGGAAACGTCGAGGATCGCGTCTGCGAGTTCGTAGTAAAACGGGTCGACGTCGTACTCGAAATCCGGCCACGCGGTCACGACGTTCTCTAAGTTGTCCGACATGATGTTCGCCGCCGTCTGGAGCATCGACTGCTGGGCCTCGAGGCCGCTCTTGGCGTTGCCCGAGCGGGCCGCCCGGGAGAACGCCTTGTCGATCAGCTCTTCCGACGTCGGCGTCGTCGGAAGGTCTTCGAAAATCATAGTCACCAGTACAGCCTCGACACTAAAAGGGCGTTCGTTGTCGGTTCGTCCGCGAGGCCGCGTCTCTGTCCCATCGCTCGCCTGTGACTCGAGGCCGAACCCGCCCGTGGGCTTATTCTACTGGGCGTCGTACTCTCTCTATGACTAACTGGCGCGCCGTTTTCATCGGCTTTCTGGTCGCGATCGTCGTCTCGACTCTCGGGCTCGTACTCCCCGGGATCGGACAGCTCGCAGGCGGTCTCGCCGGCGGATTCGCCGCCGGGTTCATCGCCGGCGGCGGCCTGCTTCGGGGCTTCTGGCATGGCCTCCTCGCGGGCTCACTCGGAGGAATTATCGGCGCGTTCATCCTCGGCGTGGTCGTCGGTCTCACCGGTCTCACGCTGGGTCCGATCGGCGGCCTGCTCGGCGTCGGCATCTTCGTGTTCGTGGCGGGGCTCGCCCTGATCATGGCGATAGAGAGCGCGCTCGCCGGGGCGGTCGGCAGCCTGCTCGCAAACTGACTTCGACCGATCGATTCGATTCGTCGCCGTCGCTCGGAATCGCACTGATCGGTACGAAAAAACGGCCGCATGCATCCGACCGGCTCGTGTTCCGACGACCTGTCACGTGTCGAATTAGGCCGACGCCATCTCCCGACAGCTCTCGGCGCACTCGGGCAGGATCTCTGCGCAGGCCTGACAGTGGTCGTGGTCGTGCTGTTCGCATTCCTCTGCACACTCCTCGCAGGCGTCCGCACAGATCGACGCCAGCTCGCCGTGATAGCCCGAGTCTCGAGCCATGAACCGCGCGTGTAACGTCGCCAGGTCGGCCACGTCGCGGCAGAGTCGGATACAGCGGGCCATCTCCTCGCCCTCGTCCGCGCAGGCGTCCGCACACCACTCACAGACCTGCGCGGCTTCGAGACAGTTGTCGATACACTCTCGCATCTGCTCGTCTGCGTGCTCGAGTTGTTGGAGTGCCATCGCGTAGACGAACGCCAGCGTCGGGTATCAAACTGGCACGGGCGAGTGCAAGCGACGGACGGACCGAGTAGTGTGGCTCCATCTACCCGAACTATCGGATAAATGCCAAAAACACGCCTCGGTTACTGCTCGACTCGCTCCCCCGGTACGTGGTCCCTGTGAACGAGACCGCGTTTTGCAGCGTTTTCGGCCGCCGATTCACACCGAGAGACCACCGTCCGGACGCGCTCGATCCGCTCCGCGCAGTCGAACTCATCGGTTTCGTGTTCGGCTCTCGCGCGGCAGTATCGCACGTACAACGCGACTCGCCAGTCCGACTCGAGCGGCCACCAGACGGCCGACGGATCGCCATCTAGCTGCCCCTCCCAGGTCTCGACGAGTTCGTGGGCGAACGCCGCGAGATCGGCTTCCGTTTGCTGGAGTTCCAATCCACAATCTAGCTCTCGAGAGAGAAACGTCGACTGTTCGACCACTGCCGTAGTCGCAGTCTCTCGTTCGATCAGCTCTCGGAACGCCGTTAGCTCGTCCTGAGAAACCGCGACGGCGCACGCGACGCAGTAGGTATCCGCAGGAAAATGCTCATATTCCGGGACGGAGGGCCGTATCGCCTCGGCCTGGCTCCGGTCGTCTTCAAACGAACCCATAGCACCTCCTCTGAGCCGTCTGGGATGAGTTTTGTGGTGATTTCTACGCGTAAAGTTTAACGAAGGTTTCAGTTTATCTGATCGACCGGTGCCTGTGCCCTCGAGTCGTCGGTCCATCGGCGAAGCGTCGGAAACGACTGTTCGAGCCTACCGGCGCGCTTCGAGTTCGTCCTCGAGCTCTGTGAGGTCCATATCTTTCATCGAGAGCAAAACGAGTAGATGATAGACGATATCGGCGGCCTCGTAGGCGATCTCCTCGCGGTCGTCGTCTTTGGCGGCCAACACCAGTTCGGTCGATTCCTCGCCGAGTTTCTCCAGCACGGCGTTTTCCCCCTTTTCGTGGGTGAACAGCGACGCGGTGTAGGAGTCGTCGGGTAGCGTTTCCTTGCGGTCTTCGATGACGGCGAACAGCTCCGCGAGTGTCTCGTCCATTTATAATTCACCGGGAACGTCACGGATGTCTTCGAGTTCGGCGAACTTCTCGCTGTCGTCTCGCCCGTCCTCGAAGACCGCCTCCGTCACCTCGATCGGGACGTTGGTTCGGGCCGCGAGCGCGAGCGAATCGCTCGGTCTGGCGTCGATCACGGTTTCGCCGCGAGGCGTGTCGACGTGAATGTCCGCGATGTAGGTGCCGCCCTGTCCGTCGGCGCGCTCTTCGATCTCGTTGACGACGACGCGATCGACTCGCCCGCCGAGTTCCTCCATCACGTCGAGCAGGAGGTCGTGGGTCAGCGGCCGTCCGATGTCCTCGGCCTCGAGCCCTCGAGCGATGCTCGTCGCCTCGTTGAAGCCGATGAAGATCGGCACGATGTCCTCCTCGCCGTCGACGGCGAGGATCAAGACCGGGACCGGGCCCTGCTGGGTGCCCGCGACGCGGACGGCGTCGATGGACGCGTTCATATCACGATACACGAAGGCGAACGGCAAAAGTCTGTACGCCTGCAACCGTCGTCTCTTGCGGAGCCGCGGGCGGGTCGTCCGCTGTTTTACTCGAGTCCTGGCACCGACGCGCCGTCGGTCTCGAAGAACGCCAGTTCGTGAATCCGTTCGTCGGTCGTCAACTCGGGATGAAACGACGTTCCGACGACGGGGCCGTCCCGTACCGCGACCGGGTTCCCGTCCCACGATGCGAGGACCGCCGCGTCGCCCACGTCGTCGATGACCGGCGCGCGGATGAACACGGCGGGAAACGGCTCCTCGTCCGCGAGCCCCGCCACCTCGAGGGGCGCTTCGAAGCTGTCTTTCTGTCGACCGAACGCGTTTCGCTCGACGGTCACGTCGATCAGATCGAGCGTCTCGACGCGGTCGTCGCCCGCGTCGCTCGAGGCGACGATGAGCCCGGCACAGGTCGCGAACAGCGGCTTCCCGGCGGCGACGTGGTCGCGAATCTCTCCGGCGATTCCCTCCGAGTGGACGAGCCTCGAGATGGTCGTCGACTCCCCGCCGGGCATCGCGAGCAGGTCACAGTCGGGGACGATACCCGATTCGCGGACCTCGCGGACCTCGACGGATTCGCCGCGGGCCGCACTCGCCCGCTCGATCGCGGCTGCGTGTTCGGAGACGTCGCCCTGCACGGCGACGACGCCCGCTACCAGTGACATAGCCGGAATAGTGCGAGCAACGTGAAAAAACTCGCGTCACGGACGCACCGGACGCCCGAAGAGAATATAATCAGCCACAGTTCGTGACGAGTAAATATCGAAGTATCTATATTGTTTTAGGCGAGCCTAACTTTCATGGTTCGAGCGACTAACGGAGATAAAACCCTGACGCGGCGTGACTGTGTGAAGTATAGTGGGTCGGTGATTGGCGGTGGAATCCTCGCGGGTTGTGTCGGCGATACTTCTCAGGAATCGACACCGTCGGACGAGTCCTACTCGGTAACGATGTCACCGATGGGGACAGTCTCGTTCGATAGCGTCCCGCAGAACGCACTAGCGAGTTCGACGTCCAACATCGATATCGTCGCGGCTCTCGGACACGGTTCTGCGGTACAATCGACGTCGAGTCCGTCGACTTCCACTCCATCATTGGAATTTTATTACTCTACGCTGGATGTCTCAACCGATTGGATCGATTTCAAGGAGGCGGGCAATTTCAGTAAGGAAACGCTTTACGAACTCGACAGCGACGTTCACTTCCTCGATCCAGCGTACGTCAACTCACTCGACGACTGGAGCAAATCTGATATCGACGAGGTCGAAGAGACCGTCGGCCCTTTTTTCGGCAACATGTATAGCCGAAAGCACCGACAGCCGCCCGAATCTTGGCGCGATTCCTATCGGTACTACACCCTCTGGGAGCTTACTGAAAAATTCGCCGAGGTATTCGAAGAGCAGGACCGATTTGCGCAATTAAACACCGTCAGAGAAACGCTTCTGTCTGACATACGATCGAAACTCCCCGCATCGAGTGACCGGCCTACTGTCGGGATGGTGTACCCGAGACTTTCGGAGGACGCTTTTTATATCCACAAACTCAACCAACCGGGGTACTTCTTCGCACACACTCGCCCGCTGGAAGCAGTCGATGTCTTCGAGGATATCACGGCAGACGAATTCGGTGGTCAACTCGTGGATTATGAGGTGCTGCTCCAGGCCGACCCGGACGTACTCATCATGAATTACGGAATCTCGTCGTACTACGACGTCGCTTCTATCAAGCAGTCCCTTCGCGAGCACAGTGTCGGGTCGGAACTAACCGCCGTTCAGAACGACCGTCTCTACGCTTCTGGCAATCCACGCCAGGGTCCGCTTATGAACCTCTTCCAGCTGGAGATGACTGCTAAACAACTGTATCCGGCAGAGTTTGGTGAATGGCCGGGCTACGTCGATGGTGAGCCGTATCCAGATCTCCCCACGGACGAACACCTGTTCGACCGCCAGCGGGTTGCAGACATCATCAACGGGGATTTCTAACTCGGCGATCAAAAGAGAAACTACAACGGATCGAATATCTTCGCGAGACGTAGCGATTCGTTACGAAACGAACGTCAGCAACTGGACGAGCACGCCGAGCATGACGCCGGTCGCGATGACGGTCTTGGGATCGATGCGAATCGCGTTCGAGTCTTCGGAGTCGAAGTACCGGATGAGGCCGGCACTGGACATCAGCCCGCCAGTGTTCTGTCCTTTATCCATACCCCCTCTTTCGCTCGCCGGGCACTAAATCTTTCGACCGTCCGCACGACCCGCGACCTATCGGCGTCGTCGGTCACGGCAAACACGCAGCAGTGGGAAACCCTTATGCGCGCAGCGCGGGAAACTCCACTGAACGGTATGACTGTCACACTTAAAGACTTCCACGCAGATTGGTGTGGCCCCTGCAAGACCCAGGATCCGATCCTCGAGGATCTCGAGGAAGACTGGGAGGGCCGATTCGAAGTCGAGAAAGTAAACGTCGACGAACAGCAAGACGTCGCAAACGAGTATCAGGTGCGTTCGCTCCCGACGCTCGTCATCGAGAACGACGACGAGATCGTCGAGCGCTTTGTCGGTGTTACGCAGCGAGAAGACATCGAAGACGCCCTCGAATCCGCCGGGGCCTGATCGAGAGGGCGCCGTCGATTCGCTTTTTCTGCCGCCGAACCGCGACCGGTGACCCGCGGGTCCGTCGCCGATTTCGATCCGCCGTGACGCCGGTTACTGGAACTTGACGCCGACGTCGTGTAACTCCTCGTTGTGTTTCGCGATGTTGATCACCAGCGGCGTGATGCTCTCGACTTCGGCCGCGTTCGTAAGTGGGCCGGCGTCGAGGACACGAAGCCCGTCGATTTCGCTCGCCAGCGACGTGACTGTGTCCTTCGCAGATCCTCCGCCGACGACGAGCGTATCGAGGTCGAGGTCGTGCTCGAGGTTCGAGAGTTCGCCCGCCGCGAGGTTGTGAAACGCGCCGACGACCGGAACCTCGTCAGGTGCGCGGCCCGCCACGAGTTCGGTGACGCTGCCGGCCGACGGCGGGTGGTAGTGCATCCCGTCCTCGTCGCCTTTCATCCCGACGGCGGGGGTGACGAGAATCGTGTCCGCGTCGAGTTTTTCCGCGACGGCGTCGACGGTGTCGCCGGCGTAGTAGGGCGGTACCGAGAGGACGACGAGGTCCGCCCGATCGGTCGCCATCTCGTTCGTAAAGCCCTTGATCGACGCTTCGACGCCGCGTTCTGCGAGCCGCTCTTCGTACTCTTCGACCGCGTCTCGAGCTTTTTCGGGGTCTCGAGAGCCGATCAGGATCTCGTGGTCGGTATCGTGTGCAAACCGGAGCGCGAGCCCTTCTCCGATGTCGCCGGTTCCGCCGAGTAGTGCGATGCGCATGTCTCCCCATCAGTGTGGCGTCCGAATAAAGGGTGGGAGGATGGCCGAACTCGCCGGAACCGCGGTCGTCGGTCGATCATCTTCCCCGGAATCGCGGTTGTCTGTCGATCGTTCGCCACCGGAACCGCGATTGGTAGTCGGTGGCCCGCCGCCGGAACCGCGGCTGGCAGTCGGTCGCTGATTGTCGTTCCGGCGGACGGCCTTCGCTCGCACCACATATTTGTCACTGCGGGTGTCAGTTCCGCCATGGAGGTTTCTGTATCGGCACGAACCCGGCGCGCGATCCTGTTCGCCTGTCTGGCGTTCCTCGTCATCTCGAGCGCGGCCGATCTCCTCGCACACGGCTCGAGCGCGTGGCTCTGGGCCGCGGGGTACGCCCTCGGCTCGTTCCTCCTCGTCGGCCCGGTCGTCTGGGTCGCTCGCGATCGCATTCCGGCCTCTCGTCGCGAGAATCTTCTGTACCCGGTTCTCGGGGCGGTCTTTCTTTGTTTCTTCCTCACTCTCGGCGTCGACCTCGCACTGGGCGGCGTGTTGTTCTTCTTCGACGCATGGATCGCCGGCAGCATCGCCGGCTTCGCGCTCGCGTACCTCCTCGAGCGGACCGTCGTCCCCGAGCGGCTCCGGGCTCCCGAACACAGGCGAACGTAGCGCTTCGAAACGGGCGATCGCAGGCGCTTCGACCGCGGACGACAGCGGAGAGTCACGGCGCGTTATCTTCGTCCGGATCCATCGCCGCGCCGAAGTCGCCGCCGTCGTAGGCGTCCCGATTCCGCAACTCGCGCATCCGCTGCTCGAGTCGGTTCTCGAGCGTCCGCCGGTGGTCCTGATCCACGCCGGGGTCATCCGCGAGCTCCGCGAGATCTCGGCGGGCGCGCTCGAGCAGTTCGACGGCCGCGCCGGTCTCGAGGTCCGCGGCTCGCTCGAGGTCTGACTCGATGTCGGGAAGGCTCCGATCCGTCATGGACGGTGTCTCGACGGGGAGTGGTTTCAAGGTTTGCGCGCATGTTCCCCGCTCGGTGCACAGATACCGGGCTCCGGGGAACAAATACAACAGGACCGCCCGCGTTCGTTCGCCCAATGGCCGACCCCGCCGTCATCGCGCATCGCGGATTCGCCGGCGTCGCCCCCGAGAACACCGTCGCCGCGGCGCGCACCGCCGTCGAGCGTACCGACGCGTCGATGCTCGAGATCGACGTTCAGCCGGCGGCCTGCGGAACTCCCGTCGTCGTCCACGACGAGCGACTCGAGGGGGCCCGCGACGGGCAGCCGCTGACGGACGCCGAGGGCCTCGTCTGGGAGACGCCTCTCGCTGAAATCCGGGACGCGAAGGTGCTCGGTACCGACGAGACGGTGCCGGCGCTCGCGGAGTTTCTCGAGGCGATTCCGCCGTCGATGGCGATCAACGTCGAGTTGAAAAATCCCGGCACCGCGGCGATTCGGTTCGGCGAATCGCTCTCCGAAGACGACCGCGGAGAACGGAAAGCGGTCTGGGAGCCGTTCGTCGAACGGGTCGTCGCCGACTGCGACGCCTTCGCCGGCGAGATCCTCTTTTCGTCGTTCTGCGAGGGCGCGCTCGCGGCCGTCCGCGATGTCGCGCCGGCCTACGCTGCCGCCCCGTTGATTTGGGACGACCTCGAGGCGGGCCTCGAAATCGCCCGCCGGTACGACTGCGAGGCGATCCACCCGCCGCGAAACGCCATCGCGGGAACGGGACTTGCGGGGACCGAGTACGCCGGATTCTCGAGGGACGACGAGCCGGCTTTCGACCTGCTCGAGACCGCCCACGACGAGGGACGGGCGGTGAACGTCTGGACCGCCGAGACGTGGACCCAGTTCGACCAGCTCGCCGAGGCGGGCGTCGACGGGATCATCGCCGACTATCCCGGACTGGGAACGGTCTCGAGCAGTAACCCACAGTGAGATTCGCGCGCCAGAACTCCCCTGCCGGCGACACGCACCGCGCGGATCGATTCCCGATCACAGAGGATCGTCCGTTTATCGATCGCGATCGGACGCCGGCCCGGCGTCGCGGGTCGGCAGGTCGTCCGTCGCCGGGCCCTCGAGAAGCGTCCCGTCGGGGTCGAACCGCGAGCCGTGACACGGGCAGTCCCAGCTACATTCGGCGTCGTTCCAGTCGACGACGCAGTAGGTGTGAGGACATATCGCGGAAACGGCGTGGAGGTCGCCGTTGGCGTCGCGTGCGACCGCGGTCGGCTTCGGCCCGTCGCGGACGACCCGCCCCTCGCCGCGCGCGATCGACTCGAGGTCGGGCGCGAACAGCGTTCGGAGCCAGTCGGTCGCGAACTGGCTCGCGGCGTCCGCGTTCTCCGTGATCGCGTCGGCCGCCGAGGGTTTGGGCGTGAACCGGAGCGGATCGAACAGGTCGGCCTCCGGCGGGTGTTCGCCGTCGATGAGTCGGGCGAGCAGCCGACCGGCGGCGACGCCGTTCGTCATTCCCCAGCCACGAAAGCCGGTCGCGACGAAGACGTTCTCGGCGGCGACGCCGGCGCGGCCCACGAACGGCACTCGATCTGCGGTCACGTAGTCCTGGGTCGACCACCGGTAGTCGATCGATTCGACGGGAAACCGCTCGCGCGCCCAGCGCTCGAGCCTGCGATACCGGTCGGCGGTCGGCCCGCCCTGTCCCGTCTTGTGATTTTCGCCGCCGACCAGCACGAGCGCCCCCTCGCGGTCGTGGTGGGTCCGCACCGAGCGGTACGGCTCTCCGGGCCGATAGTACATCGCCGACGGCGGCTCGCCCCGAATCCGCAGCCCCAACACGTAGGACCGCTTCGGGTGCATCCTGGTGAAGTAGCCCGCCCGATCGAGGATCGGGTAGCCCGTCGCGAGGACGACCCGCTCAGCCGTGACGGTCTGGCCCCGCTCCGTTCGGAGCCGACAGGGGTTCCCCGGCGTCACGTCCGTCACTCGAGTGCGTTCGTAGACGCCTGTTTCGCCGGCCGAACCCGCGCTTTCGGTGTCACCGTTCACGTCCCCGCTCTCGTGGATTTCCTCTGCGAGCGCGAGCAGGTAGCGCCGCGGGTGAAACCACGCCTGGTCGTCGAATCGCAGCGCCGCCGCCGCCCGCTCGAACGGCGGGACCGACCGCACTTCGGTCGCCTCGAGCCCCGCCATCGCGGCCGCGTCGGCCTCCCGTTCGATCGCGTCGGGCTCGTCGCCGTAGAGGTACGACGGCCGGCGCTCGAACCCGCAGTCGATCCCGAGGTCGTCGATCCGGTCCTCGACGATGTCGATCGCTCGTTCGTTCACCGACGCGTAGTGGCGAGCGGCCTCGCGGCCGAACTCCCGACGAAGGTGGTCGTATATCTGTCCGTGCTGGCTCGTCAGCTTCGCTGTCGACTTCCCGGTGACGCCCGCCGCGACCCGGTCGCGCTCGAGGACGACGACCGATTTCCCGCGCTCTCGGAGCTCCAACGCCGTCGAGAGGCCGGCGATTCCGGCGCCCACGACGGCCGCGTCAACCGATCGGTTCGACTCGAGCGGATCGTATTCGGCCTCGAGCGGGCTCGCGAGCCAGGGAGAGACAGGCTCGCCGGGGAGGTCGTCGGCGGGCCGCCTGAAGGGTTCGGGCATCTGACCCGGCGGTACCACGGCGGGCGGCAAAAAACGGGTGGGGCGGTGCGACGCCGAGACGTGGTCGAATCGCCGCCAACTCGGCCTTAGACGACCGAATCTCGGCGTCGGTGCGTCATCGTGCGGCAGAGCGATAGATTCGATCCCCCGATCGAAACTCTCCCGCTCCGGCTGGAGGTTACTCCCCGAGTGCGTCGGGCAACTCGTTTACCGACTCGAGGACGAGCGACGCGCCCGCGGAGTCGTACTTCCGCCGCCCGTCGTCGCCGGTCAACCCGCCGGTGAGGACGCCGATCCCGTGGTAGGTACGACCCGGGTCGGCCTCGCTCGCGTTGACGGCGGTCCGCACGTCGTCGAGCGTGTCGCCGACGAAGACGACGGTCTCGGCCTCGAACTGCGCCGCGAGGGTCGTCAACGCGCGCGGGTGCGGTTTGCCTTCCTCCCAGTCGTCCATCGTGAACCGGTCGCCGGGACCGATCTCGAGGCCGACCCGCTCGAGGGCGATCTCGGCTTCGGCCTCCGGCCGCCCGGTCACGACGCCCACGTCGTAGCCGTCGGTCAGCCGCTCTCGAGTGTCCTCCTCGAGCAATACCGGCTCGTCGTGGATGAATCCGCGCGTCTCGCTCTCGGGCTCGCCGCCCTCGAGTCCGCGGTAGAGTTCGCTCCCCAGATAGAGTTGCTGGAAGACGTCCCGGAGCCGCTCGCGATCCCAGCGGTCTGTCACGCGCTGGGTCGCCGTCGCGCCGATCCCCTCGCGGACGACCGTCGTCGCGGCCTCGAGGCCCCCGCCGCGTTCGGCGATCTCGTCGGTGAACTCGTCGATCGAGCCGCGGTAGCCTTCCTCGGTCGCGAGCACGTACAGCGCCGCGGCGTAGGTGAGTTCCCAGTCGTTGTTGAACCCGCCGGCGTCTTTGAACCGCTGGATGTCCGCCTTCCGAATGGTTCGGTCGTAGACCCGCTCGACGGACTCGATGATCGCGCGCCGGTAGGAGTTTTCGACGTCGACGAGCACGCCGTCGATGTCGAGGACGACCGCGTCGGCATCGATGGCGGCGTTCGCGGCCGCGTCGTCGGCGTTGACGTCGACGGTACCGGCTGCTATCGCACCGTCGCCGTCTTCGTCCGGGCTCTCGTCTGTGGTCATACGTCGAGACACGGGCTCGAGGTGATAAAACGCGCCGAATTCGGCCGGCGGTACACTCGACTACGCTGGCTCCGTTTACTACCGCTGCCTCGCGTCGAACCAGCAGAGAGAAGTCCGTGTCGCGAAAACGTCCTCGCTATGAGCGGGGGACAGGGACGTATCGTCGATGCCGTCGCGCGGGGACTCGAGCGTCTCGGCATCATTTCCGCCGAGCGGTTCCGCCCGACGATGGAACTCGCGTTGCCTCGGATCGGGACCGGCTTCGCGATCATGTCCAAGCAGACGGCAGACCTGGCGATGGTCGGCATCGCCGTCGGCACGACGGGGACCGCCGGGCTCGCGTTCGCGCTTGCCTACTGGGAGGTGGTGACCATGCTCGGGCTGGGCCTCGCCGGCGGAACCGTCACCCTGGTCTCTCAGAATTACGGCGGCGAGCAGACCGGCCGCGCCTCGGTCGTGGTCAAACAGAGCGCGTTGGTCGCCATCGCGTTCGCGTTGCCGGTGATGGCCGTCTTCACCCTCTTTACGGAGCCGTTGATCGGTCTCCTCGGTAACGATCCGGATTCGATCCGTCACGGGAGCACCTATCTGACCTTCGTCACGCCGGCGGTCCTCTTCGAGCTGTTGAACCTCATCGCGAGTCGAACGTACACCGGGATCGGCGACACGTTCACGGAGATGATGGCCCGCGGCGGCGGCGCGGTTCTCAACGTCGTCCTCAGCGCGCTCTTCATCTTCGGGTTCGACATGGGCGTCGCCGGCGCGGCGATCGGCACGACGCTCTCGACGGGGTTCGTCACCGTCGTGCTCGCCTGGGGGATGTTCGGGCGGCGATACGGGGCGCTGGGGATGGAACCGAGTCCCGTTCCGCTCACCCGGACTGGGCCGCTGTTCGACGCGGGTATCGTCCGCCAGTTGATGGAGATATCGTTGCCGGAGATCGGCCGGCGACTCGCACAGGGCGTCGTCGTCTTCCCGCTGCTCTGGATCGCCGCCGCGTTCGGTCCGGTCATCGTCACCGCCTACGAGGTCGGCAGACGCATCCGCGGCCTGATAAACAGCATCAACTGGGGGATGTCCCTGGCCTCGAGTTCGCTGGTCGGCCAGCGTCTCGGTTCGAACGAGGAGGACGAGGCCGAAGCCTACGGCGAGGCGATCGTCCGGCTGTCGACGCTGTTCTACATCGTCGCGGCCGCGTTCGTCCTGATTTTTGCCGATCCGATCGCCAGCGTGTTCGTGAGCAGTCCCGCGGAGGTCGGTCAGGCCGGCACCTTCGTCGCGGTCGGCGCGATCAGCGCGATCGGGTTCGGGATCGACGGCGGTGCCGCTGGCGCGCTGTTGGGGGCGGGTGCGACCCGCTGGCCGTTCGTCGCCTCGCTGATCGGTCGCTACGCCTGCGCGCTCCCCGCCGCGGCGCTGGGACTCGTGACGCCGCTCGGCGTTTCGGCGCTCTATCTCGCGTTCTTACTCGAGACGTTCGTCCCGGGCGGGATCAACTACTGGCTCTTTCGCTCCGGTCGCTGGAAGGCCGTGAGCCGGCGGTATCGTCCCGGTTCGACGACAGACGCGGATTGACGGCCGATTCTACAGACGGAACAGGCCGAGACGGTTCACAGGCCGAGCGAGAGCGTCAACCACGACGCGAGGGCTAACAACCCGATCGCGTAGAGCGTATCGAGGAAAAACCAAGAGAGCAGATTCGCGACGTAAATCGCGATCACGAACGGAATTCCGAAGAGTACGGACGGCGAGCGGCGCCACTCCGATCGTGTCCGGTTCCACAGCGTCCTCGCGTCGCCCGTGCTCGGAAACGCCTGCGAGCCGATGCTGAAGCCGAGCCAGCCCAACGCGACCGTCGTTGCGACGATCTCCTCGCCCGGAAGTGTCATGCCGGGCCCGATACCGCCCGCGAGCGCGCCGCTCGAGCGGACGACGACGGCGAGAGCGACGAACAGACAGAACGCGATCGCGGTGTTGAACGCGAACGGTGCAACGCTGACGACGAACGACTCCCGATAGCGATCGGGTTCGCGGTGGGTGACGTAGCCGGCGGGCGTTCCGAGTCGAAAGTACGCGACGTCGACGACGGGAACCCCCATCGCGTCACAGGCCTTCTTGTGTGCGAACTCGTGGACGACCACGCCGGGGATAGTCAGCAGACTGATGAGAAACCCGATGAGCACGAGCATGTCCCAGAACGTTCGTACCCCGGCCTAAGTGTTCTGGATCGGCCTCTCGTCTTCGACTGCTCAGTCCGCGACGAACAGCGTCCCGCCCGGAATCGTCTTCCGTTCGACCGGCACGGTCGGCTGGTCGCCGCCGAGGGTCGTAAACGCGAACGTCGCGTCGACCGCTCGAGCGACCGTGAGCGTCGGTCGGTGGAGTTCCGGCGGCAGGTTTCGCGCGACCAGCGCGTCGGCCCCCTCGTAGACGCCCATTTCCGGCTCGACGATGTCGTCGCGAACGAACCGCACCGCGTCGGGGACGGATCGGTCGTGAACGTCGGTTGCGGTGACGGAAACCCCGGATTTCGACAGCACGCTCGCCAGATCGGTTCGGCGGCCGATCCCCACCTCGACCACCCGATCCGCGTCCGAGAGGTAATCGCGGATTGCCTCCGTATTCCGACGAGAGTGTGCCATGGCGGGACGTTTATGGCACCTGCGGCCATAGTCGTTTCCATGCTCGTCGATATCGTTCCGGTGGGGTCGGTCTCCGCGGAGGTCAAGCGGGCGGCCTCGACGGCGCTGCGTTCCGTCTACGACTGCGACGTCGCGATCAACGACTCGCAGTCGATTCCGAGCGGCGCCTACGACGACGGACGGAACCAGTACTCTGCGGAGGCGTTTATCCAGCTTGCAGAACGAACCGGCCGGGGCGAGAAGAACATCGCGATCACGCCGCACGATCTGTTCTACCGGCGCCGAAACTACGTCTTCGGGCTCGCGTACCTGGACGGCAGCGGGAGCGTCGTCTCGACCTATCGGCTCCAGACGTCCTCGGACGGCGGCTTCTCGAACAAGAGCGCCGCCGACATCTTTCAGGACCGCGTCCGAAAGGAGATCGTCCACGAGATCGGCCACACCTACGGCCTCGAACACTGCGACAACAACCGCTGCGTGATGAACTTCTCCCCGACGGTGCGCGAAGTCGACATCAAAGAGGAGAACCTCTGTGGGAGCTGTCAACGGCTGATAACGTAGTTCGCACGCCAACCGCTCTCCTCGAGAGCGGACCTAACCTTTCTTTACTGCCACGACGTATTCGAACCAGTGCCTACCACTGCCCCCTTCGAGACGCTCACCGACGAGTACGACGCGTGGTTCGAATCGAACTCCGACGCCTATCGGGCTGAACTGGCCGCGCTCGAGCGTTTGCTCCCCGAGAAGATCGGTTCTATAGACGATGAAGACGACGCTACCGGCCCCACCACGCTCGAGGTCGGCGTCGGCACCGGCCGCTTTGCCGGCCCGCTCGGGATTCCGGTCGGGATCGATCCGGCGGCGAATCCGCTTTCGGAAGCGCGAGAGCGGGGCGTCGAACCGATTCGGGGCGTCGCCGAACGGCTTCCAGTGCGCGACGGCGCGCTCGAGCGGGTCCTGTTCGTTACCGTCTGGTGTTTCCTCGATGATCTCGAGCGAACGCTCGCGGAAACCCGACGCGTGCTCGCTGTTGACGGCGAACTCGTCGTCGCCTTTCTCGACCGCTCGAGTCCGCTCGGACAGGGCTATCAGGCGACCAAAGACGAGAGCCCGTTCTACGCGGACGCACAGTTCGTCACCGGCGAGGAGGTCTGCGCTGCCCTCGAGGACGCGGGATTCGTCGTTCGCGATCGGCTCCAGACGGTGTTCGACGAATCGAGTGGCGACGGACCGGATGGTGACGGACTGGACGGTGACGAACCGGGCGGCGACGAACTGGCGGCCGAACCGACGGCGACCGGTCGCGTTCGATCGGGACACGGCGACGGACTGTTCGGCGTCGTTCGCGCCACGCTCGAGTAGCTCGCTCGCTCCGGCCGGTTCACGGATCACCGTCGGGAACAACGATTTAGGCACCAATCTCGTACGGCCGCCTAAGATCACCGCCGTGATACCCGCCATCTTCTCGCGGAACGGTACGGCTGATTCGGCCCCGTGTAGCGGCGGGAACGGGGGTGAGCGTCGATGACGGACGACGAGCGGGAGATCGAAATCGACGTCGAAACCGAGGGCGATCGTTCCGTCGACGAGTCGTCGGACGACGGGACTCCGTCCGAGGGTGAATTCGAGACCGCGCCGTGGCGTCGCGATTCGAGCTTGTTCGAGGACAGCGATGGGTCACGGCCGCGCGACCTCGAGGACGAACTCGGCCGGGTCGACGTCATGTCGACGCCGGAGGGCTACGTCGAGGGCCGCGTCACCGACCTCGAGACCGTCGACGAGACGACGGTGCGTCTCGAGGTCGCGCTGCCCCACGGCCGGACGACGTCGTTCGAACTCGAGAAGCCGATTCCCTGGTCCGAGGAGTATCTGCTGGCCCGGATCGTCGAGGACGTCGGCTACGACGCGGCCTCCGTCGGCCACCTCGTCGGCGAATCGGTGTACCTCGCGCGTGCGGACCGCGAGCACGACGCCGACGAGTGGGACGGCCTCCGGGGGACCGCTGCCAGGGCGGCGGGTCGAACGGTGAACTCGCTGCTCGAGGCCTCGCTTGGCGGGCGCTTCGAGCGGACGGGGACGGGGCCGACGTGGCGGCTCGTCGACCCGCCGGAACGTCCCGACCCCGTCGAGAAAGACGGATTCGACGCCCTGAGCGTCTCGATCGCTCTCGGGCTGGTTCTGGCCGGCGTTCTCGTCGCTGCCGCCGGGGCGGTGTTCGGCGCGACGGGGGGCGTGGCCGTCTCGAGTGCGATGGTCGCGTACGCGTTGCCTGGCGTTATTATCGCACTTGTCGGCGGTCTGGTCGCGTATTCGCTGGATGGCAACGGAGAATAAGCCGTGGTTCGATCGAGTCGCGTCGCGGTCAGACCGAGTAGTAGTACTCGCCTTCGCGTTTCTGCTCGCGATCCAACTGCGAATCCGGTTTGTTGATCCGCGGGCGCGAGGTCCGCTTGTCGCGACGGAACGTGATCTCGAGGTTCTCGAGGAAGTCGTTCATCCCCTCGCGCATCGGCTGTGGCGTTCCGGCGCGGCCTTCCACGGCGGGTTCGCCGTCGAAGACCATCAGGCGGTCCGCGAGCAGGTCGATCACGTACGTGTCGTGGTCGATCACGAGCACGGTGGCGTCTTGCATCTCGGCGTGGCGTCGGATCGCGCTCGTCGCCTGCACCCGCTGTTCGACGTCGAGGTGGGCCGACGGCTCGTCGAGCAAGTACAGGTCGGCGGTATCGGAGAGACAGGCCGCGATGGCCACCCGCTGGCGCTCGCCGCCCGAGAGGTCCGAGAGGTTCTGTTCCATGATCCGCTCGAGTTGCAGCGGCTGGGCGATTTCGGTGTTCCAGTGTGAGGAACCGAACTGGTCGGTGATCGACGAGAGGAACACGTCGACGCGCATGTGCTGGTCGATGGTGACGTACTGGGGTTTATACGAGATGTCGAGGTCTAGGTCCGTTTCGCCCGTTGTGGGCTCGAGGTCGCCGGTGAGCAACTGGGCGAACGTCGACTTCCCGATGCCGTTCGGGCCGACGATACCGAGCACTTCCCCTTCCATGATCTCGCCGCCCTCGACCGCGAGTTCGAATTCGCCGTCGCCGTAGGACTTCGTCATATCCGGATACTCGACGAGGGTGTCGCGGTGGGTCGCCGTCCGCGGGGCGTGTTCTTCGAACTCGATCTGGCTCGGGCGAATCCGCATGTTCTCGTTCTCGAGGTAACCCGAGAGGTACTCGTTGATCCCGTTGCGGACCGATTTGGGCGTCGTGATGACACCGTAGGCACCGGGCTCACCGTAGGCGACGTGGAGGGTGTCACAGAGCAGGTCGAGAATCGCGAGGTCGTGTTCGACGACCAGGACGGATTTGCCCTCCTCTTCGGCGAGTTCGCGGATGAGCCGCGCGGCGGTCACTCGCTGCCCGATGTCGAGGTACGGCGTCACCTCGTCGAGGAAGTAGAAGTCGGTGTCCCGAGCCAGCGTGGCCGCGATGGCCACGCGCTGGAGTTCCCCGCCCGAGAGGTCGTCGATGGACTGGTCCATGACCGGCCCGATCGAGAGTCGTTCGACCAGCGAGTCGAGCGCGCCGCGTTCGTCGGTTCGCTCGAGCAGTTCCCGCGTGTTGCCGTCGAACTGGTTGGGGATCTGATCGACGTACTGGGGCTTTCTCGAGACAGTCACGTCGCCGTCGCGCACGTCTGCGATGTAGTCCTGCAGTTCGGTGCCGCGGTAGGCGTCGAGCACTTCTTCCCAGCCGGGCGATTCGTCGTATCGGCCGAGATTCGGCTCGAGTTCGCCCGCGAGGATGCGAACGGCAGTCGTCTTCCCGATCCCGTTCGGGCCGAGGATACCGGTCACCTGCCCTTCCTGTGGGGCGGGAAGCCCGTACAGGGAAAAGGCGTTCTCGCCGTAGCGGTGGACCGGATCGTCCTCGAGTTCCTGCGGGAGGTTGATGATCTCGATGGCGTCGAAGGGGCACTTCTCGACGCAGATACCGCAGGTTTCGCCGAGACAGATCTCCTCGGAGATGCGGACCTGTTCCGGCTGGCCCTGGTCGGGTTCCTCGCCGCGGAGGGTGATACACTCCTTGCCCGTTCGGTTCGGCGGACAGTAGTTCTTGCACTCGTAGTTACACCGATCCGGCTGGCATCGGTCTAGGTCTACGACGGCGATGCTATCGTCTGCCATCGTCAGATCGTGACCCCCGTGGTGAGCAGGATTCCCCACGTCACGAACCACAGGGAGAAGGTCATGAACGCGATGAACAGGTAGTGTTTGGCTCCGAACTCGTCCTCGTTGTAGATTCCGGAGAGCTTGATGAGTGGGAACTGAATCACGATCGCTCCGAGGACGACCAATAGCGCCTCCTGGTTTTGCGCGCCCGCCTCGCCGGTCCCGTACAGCGAGAGGCAGACGAACGCGGTTGCGACCCCGAGCAGCGCTGACAGCGCCGTCACGCTGACCGAGCGTATGTGCTCGTATCGGTCGCTAATCGATTCCGTCGACATACGCCGAACTCAGTCGCCGTCGGTGAAAAGCCGTTCGCATTGGCTGGGACGCGATTTAGTGATCCGAGTCGTCCTCGAGACGTCCCGAGGACGCACCCTAAATCGCAATATTAATCATTATCGTTTAGAGAGAACGTGCTGTATGGAGACACCACTGCTCGTCACGGATTTTCTGGATCAGGCGCGGACGTACTACGCGGAGGAGGAGGCGATCGTCGGCGCGGACGGCGATCGATTCACCTACGGGGAGTTCGGCGAGCGAGCCGATCGGTTCTCCGCGGCGTTACGGGATCGTGGCGTCGAGAAGGGCGACCGGGTCGCGGTGCTCGATCCGAACACCCACTACCACCTCGAGGCGGCCTACGGAGCCATGCAGATCGGCGCGGTCCACACGCCGCTTAACTACCGGCTGACGCCGTCGGATTACGAGTACATCCTCTCGGACGCCGGCGTCGACGTCGTCGTCGCCGACTACGAGTACGCGGAGAAAATAGAGACGATTCGCGAGGACGTGCCGACCGAGACGTTTATCACGAACGACGCGGACGCGGTTGACGGCCGCTGGGAGTCGTTCGACGACGCCCTCGAAGCGGCGAGTCCCGAGTACGACCGACCGGAGATGGCCGAGGACGACGTTATCACGATCAACTACACGTCGGGGACGACGGGCGATCCGAAGGGCGTCTGTCGAACCCATCGGACCGAAACGCTGCACGCGTACCTCGTCTCGATCTATCACGAGCTCACCGACGACGACGTCTACCTCTGGACCCTGCCGATGTTCCACGTCAACGGCTGGGGACACATCTACGCCGTGACCGGGATCGGCGCGACGCACGTCTGCACGCGCGGGGTCTCGCCAGACTCCGTCGTCGAGACGATAACGAGCGAAGACGTCTCGTTCCTGTGTGCCGCCCCCGCCGTCCTCAACCAGTTGCTCGAGTACTACGAGTCCGAGGGCCAGCCCGCGATGGCCGGGGCGAACGACGTCCGGGTGACGACCGCCGGCAGCGCGCCGCCGGAGGCCACGATCCGCGCCGTCGAAGACGAGTTCGACTGGTATCTCAAACACCTCTACGGGGCGACCGAGACCGGCCCGCTGATCACGATCTCGGACGCCAAACGCCTCATCGACGAGGAGAACCGCCTCGAGATAAAGAAACGCCAGGGCTTTGGCATCCTCGGGAGCGACGTTCGCGTCGTCGACGAGGACGGGGAGGACGTTCCGCGCGACGACGAGACGCTCGGGGAAGTCGTCGTTCGTGGTAATCAGGTGATGGACCGCTACTGGAACAAGCCCGAGGCGACCGAGGAGGCCTTCTCGGACCGTCTCGAGGGCTACTACCACATGGGCGATCTGGCGACCGTCGACGAGAACGGCATGATCGCGATCCGGGATCGGAAGAAAGACATCATCGTCTCCGGCGGCGAGAACATCTCGAGCATCGAACTCGAGGACGCGCTGTTCGACCACGACGCGGTCGCGGACGTGGCTGTGATCCCGGCGCCGAGCGACGAGTGGGGTGAGACGCCGAAGGCGTTCGTCGTCCCATCGTCGGGGGATGTCGCCAACCCGCCGGTTTCGGCCGACGAACTGACCGCCTACACGCGAGCGGAACTCGCGAGTTACAAGGCCGTTCGCCGAATCGAGTACGTCGAAACGCTCCCGAAAACCGCGACCGGAAAGACCCAGAAGTACGAACTCAGAGAGCAGGAGTGGGCCGACGAGGACCGACTGATCGGTGAAGGGTAGTCCGAGGCCCTTCGCGGGCCACGAGGGGCCAGGGACGACGTTTCGCCCGTATATTCAACAGGCTCAGTCGTTTGCGTCGTGTCCGCAGACGGTTTTGGGCCGCTTTCGATCTCCGAACGGTTCCCCCGATCTCGTGTGAATTCTGCCCGACGTGAACTGATTCGACAGTTGCGTCCGACTTACAACGGGTCCTGACTGACTGGTCAATTAGCTCGATATCCCGCTCGTAACGACCCATAACGGTATTTTTCGATCATTTATTTCGAATACTTACGTCCGAACCACTCGAGTAAGGCTCAACTTTTATGCGTCTGGGAGTTTTCGATTCGTAGTATGGAAGAGACCGACGGAGAGGAAATCGAAGACCTGCCGCCGAGCGCCAAACTCGTTTTCAAAGTGCTCGAGTACGATGGTCCGTTGACCCAGAAACAGATCGTTCAGGAGTCGATGCTCTCTGCTCGAACCGTTCGCTACGCCCTCGAGCGACTCGAGGACATCGGCATCGTCGACGAGGACATCTACTTCGCGGACGCGCGCCAGAGCCTGTATCGGATCGAGGAACCGGTCGCGGCCGACGGTAACGGCGTCGAGGAGGCCCCCGCGGAGAAAGACGCCTGCTGTGCCGAGTAATCGGCCTCGAGCGTAATCGGGAGAGCGGCAGGATTATTTTCGCGCGGTGACGTTCTCGTCTATGGACAAAGAGCGACTTCCACAGTGGGGCTGGCTGTTACTCGGGTTGTTCGCGATGGCGGTTTTCGCGCAACTGCTCAACGCCTTCGTACTCGGCCGAATCGGCCTGCCGCCGGAGTACTACGTCGTGACGCTCATCAGCGGAATGTCACTCGTCGTCATCTACGTCAGCGTCTGGTACGAAGACGACCGCGCCGCCTACTGGGAGGGCTCTTCGGCGAGTTACTTCGGCGACGTCTTTTTCGTAGTGGTCGGCTCGGCTATCGCCGCCGGGTTTGCCGTCGCGGTGACACTCGAAGCCGGACTGGGCCGACTCGTTCGTGAACTACTCGCGATGATCGCCGGATTCGTGACCGCCTGGGGGGCGTTCTACTGGCGAAATACCGGCCTGTACCGGTCCGACGACGACTCGCGATAATCGGACTCACGAGGGTTCGCGTTAGAGCCGCTTTCCGTCGCCGATACCTGGGGTCTGTAGGATGGTCCGCTTGTGTTTGGACGAGTCGTACATCCCCAACACTTCCCGTGCGGTATCCCGGTCGATACCCATCTCGTCGGCGGCGTGCTCGAGCGATTGACCTCGGTCGACGACACGCTCGAGGAGGGGATCGATGACGGCGTAGGGGGCCCCGAGTTCGTCCGCGTCGGTCTGGCCGACGTAAAAGCCAGCCGTCGGTTCCTTGTCGATGATCCTATCGGGAACGTCGAGGTAGTCCGCGAGCGCGCGCACCTCGGTCTTGTAGAGGTCGCCGATCGGATACCAGTCGGCGGCGCCGTCGCCGTACTTCGTGAAGTACCCCAGCAGCGACTCGGAGCGGTTCGCCGTTCCTAGGACGATCCGCGACTGGCGGTTGGCCGCGTAGTACAGGGTAACCATCCGCATGCGGGCAGCCACGTTCCCGAGCGCGTGGTTTCGCTGGTTCGGACGGGACAGCGACTCTCGGTCCGGCTCGAGCGCCGGCGAGATCGACTCGTCGAACGCGTCGATCAGCGACCGGAGGTGGATCTCGCGAAAGTCGATCTCGCGGTTCTCGGCGACCGCTCGAGCGTCGACCATCCCCGCCTGTTCGGTCTTGTGGTAGGGCATCCCGAGCGCGAGGACGTTCTCGCCCCCGACCGCGTCGGCGGCCAGCGTCGCGGTCAGCGTCGAGTCGACGCCGCCGCTCATCGCGACGACGACCCCGTCGGCACCCGCCTCGGTGACCAGCGATTCGACGGACGATGTGATCCGTTCGTACACCGCCGCCAGACTCTCCCGGTCGGTCAGGAACGGCCGTCCGTCCGACTCGAGGTCGGCGTCCTCAGTTGGCATGCAGTTCACCGCTGCAGCGCAGCACGTACCCCGTCATTTGATGACTGAATCGAGATGCTACTCGTATAAAGGAGTGCGCCTTAAACAACTAGTAGCGAGAAAGGGCGTCGGGCTCTCACTCGATTCGCTGGAGTGAGCAGTAGATGCTTCTCGAGAACCCTCCATGGTTCGAAGCAGTTTTTCGCCTCGAGCTACCCGGACGCTCAAAATCTGAAAACCGCTTCCCACGTATCGTTTCGAGCGCTCTTGTTCGTCTCTATTCCGTCTTCACGAACTTCGCTGTGCCGTCCTGATTGACGGTGATTCGATACGTTCTGTAACTGAATTCGATTATCATCTGTGCTTCGGGCGCGGGCGGATCGGAAAAGAGGTTTTTGAGAACGCCGTCGATACAGTTGTACATCGGTGGCAGTTCGCTTTGATCGATTCCCTCGAGACTGGCGACGATTTCTACGATCTGTACGGTCGGCGTCTCGCCGTCCGTGTCCAGCTCTCGACGAATGACTTCGGCATCAGTTTGATCTGCCATCGTGGCACTTGCTAATGTGAACACCCACTATAGGTCTTGGTCTATATAAATTGAATATTAAAACTTCTATCTATTTATATGGAATCAATTAACGGTCTTGTACTGTCGATGAAAGCGTTATTTCACGCGTAACAGTAGATAATAGCACGTTTTCTTTATCCAGTACTATTCCTGAAACTGAATCGGGTAATTCAGTAACTACGGATACGAACTGAGCGTTACTGATAGACTTCTCGAGGAAAACATATAGTGATACAGGTAGAATTGATAACGAGATGGCACTCAATCACCTCCAACACCGCCGCCCGCTAGCAACGTCCAGTGTGGTCTATTTTGGTTCTGTACTCATAATTGGTCTCCCCGTCACGTTTTTTGTTTACGAGTTTTTTGCAGGGATACTCCGTCTCCTCCAACTCAATTGGCTTGTTACCTCTGCTGCAGGAATCACAGTCCTTGCCGCAGCGTTTGTAGTCGGTATGTGGGTCGCTGGCCACGTCGCCGAGCGGGTCGTCAATAGATTCTCTTAAACAGCCCGATAGTACGTCCCTCTCCTGTACCACTGGATTTCACGACGAGCTCTGGATAAAGAAACCGTATTACCAACTACTGGACGTGCGTTTTTCGCTGACTCGTCCATTCGGCTTGTCTGCTCTCGATTCCAAAAACGCTGTTACCACCGTTTTCAGGCCTGCCCTCGCCCCTTCTGTAAAACGGCCGCTCGTTCGCTTCGCTCACTCGCAGTCGGAGTTCTTACGACGGAACGACGGTGATCGGATCTTTCTGGTCGATCGCCTGCTCAAGTTCATCCGCAATGGCACTCCCTCGAGACACCTGTATTTCGCCGCCGCGGCTCACCGTCGCCGTGAACAGGTACTCGCCGTTTGCCTGCACTTCGACGGTCTCGCTCTGGTGGCCGTCGACGGGGACGACGATGTGCCTCGAGGTAATCTCGGGCTGGACGATCTGCCCGGCGGACTGGCCGCCATCTGCCCCGCCGCTTGCGTCTGCGGGGCCGCTTCCGCCAGCATGTCGGGTTCCGCCGCCTCCGCCCGCCCCGGCGTGGGGGTTCTCGTCGTGGGTCCGAACGTCGATGTCGATGCCGAGCCGGTTCTCGACGTCGTTGATCCGACCGCCGCCCTTCCCGATGACGCTCGAGATGTCGTCGTCGGTGACGTAGACGACCGCCCGGTCCTGGCCCTTGAGCTGGACGTCGACGTAGCCGTGGGCGATCGAGCGAATCTCCCGTTCGATCTCCTGTTTGGCGATGCGGTCGACGCCGGATTCCGAACCGGGCCCGCCCTCGTCGTCGTCGAGCGGGACGGTGACGACCTGTCGGTTGAACGTGTAGATCTCGTACTCAGGAACGCCGGTTTCGAACTCCGTGACCTGAATCACCGGCCGGGCGAGGTCCTCCTCGGTGAGCCCCGCGGGGACCTTGACCTCCGTCCGGACGTCGTAGACCTTTGCGACTTCCCCGGCCTCGATGTAGACGACGGTGTCGACGACCTGCGGGATCATCCCGAGTTCGACCCGACCGATGAGCCGCTGGAGGGCGTCGATCGGCCGCGTGGCGTGGACGACGCCGAGCATGCCGACGCCCGCGAGTCGCATGTCCGCGAAGACCTCGAAGTCGTTGGTCTTTCGCACCTCGTCGTAGATGGTGTAGTCGGGTCGGACCATCAACAGGGCGTCCGCGGTCTTTTCCATCTCGCCGCCGAGTTCGGTGTACTGGGTGATCTCGGGACCGACCTGCAGGTCCCGGGGCTTTTCCATCGTCTTCACCGAGTAATCGTTCTCGGAGATGTACCGCGCCACCGCCTGCGCGAACGTCGACTTGCCCGCCCCCGGCGCGCCGGAGATCAGGACCCCGCGCTGGTGCTCGAGCAGTCGATCTTTCAACTCGTCGGCGTGCTCGTAGTCCTCGATGTCGGTCTGGGCGATCGGTCGAACGGCGGTGATCTCGATGCCGTCCGAGAAGGGCGGTCGAGCGATGGCGATCCGGAAGTCCCGGAACTGGACGATCTGCATGCCCGGCTCTTTCAGTTCGATAAAGCCGTCGCTCGACTCCTTGGCCCCGTCGACGACCTCGCGGGCGTACTCGTCCATCGTCGCCTCATCGAGCGGCTCGTCGGCGATCTCCTCGTAGCGCATCTCGCCGAGCGCGCCGCGTTTGGCCATCGGTACCGTGTCCGTCTTGAGGTGGACGCTCATCGTCTCCTCGTCGAAGTAGTCCTCGACGGTGAGGGTGCCCACTTCCCGAGTCTCGGGCGAGACGTACTCGACCTCGAGGCCTTTCGCTCGCGCGACCTCAGCCTGGACGATGTCGCTCGTGATGAAGGTGGCCTCGAGTTCCTCGGCCAGATCTCGGATCAGGGCGTCGATCTCGCCCTCGGAGGCGTGGCCGCGTTCGATGGCGTTGGGCCGTTCACCGACGTACTCCACGTCGACGACGCCGTCGTCGGCGAGATCGGCCAGCCGCTTGAGTTCCGAGAGGCCGTCCCAGCCGCTATCGTAGCCGTCGTTGGCCTGCGCCTCGAGTTCCGCGACGACGGGTTCCGGTATCGAAACCGTCGCTCCCTCGAACTGCCCGTCTTCGATCGTCTTCGAGACGCGGCCGTCGATGACCACGCTCGTGTCCGGCACGACGTTCATGTGTCAATCTACGGTACCCGACGCCAATAAGGGTGTTCAACGAGCGGGACGGTGGTTGGCGGGCTCGAGCGCTATTCGCGAACCGTCGAAGTCGAGTCGCCGACTAACGGGGGTACGCTGAGTCGATGCGGTCTCACTTCGATGTGTTCCGGTGGAACGAACACCCTCGAGACCGTACCGCTCGCTATGTCTGTCGTCGATCTCACCCGGACGCTGGTCTCGATTCCGAGCCACGAGGACGAGACCGCGGCGGGCGACGCGCTCGAGGAGTGGCTCCGGACCGAAACCGACGCGACGGTCACGCGGGACGAACTCGGAAACGTCATCGCCCGGCGACGCTCGAGCGAGGCAGTCGGCACTGCGGAGGCCGAAGCGGCTGACCCGCGAACGCTCGCGCTCGTCGGCCACCACGACGTCGTCCCACCGGACGACTCCCAGATCGAAAACGGCGAGTACGTCGTCGAGGAACGCGACGGCAGGCTCTACGGCCGCGGGACCGCGGACATGAAAGGATCGCTCGCGGCGGCGGCCGTCGCGTTCCGAGACGCCGACCTCGAGTCGGCTCCAGACACTGGCCTCGAGTCGCCCTCCGGTGCTGACTCGACCCCGGGTGCGAACTCCGGTTCGAACGTCGACTCTGAACCTCGGCCCGGCGAACTCGTCTTCGCGAGTTTCGTCGGCGAGGAAGACGGCGGTATCGGCGCTCGCCACGCGATCGAGAACGGGTTTGCGCCCGACCACGCCGTCGTCGGCGAAGGCTCGACGAACTACTCCGGGCCCGACGTCACGGACGTCGCCGTCGCCCACAAGGGTCGGCGCGCGAGCACGATCACCGCCCGCGGCACCGCCGCCCACGCGAGCGAACCCGAGGCCGGCGAGAACGCGATCTACCGCGCCGCGGACGCGGTCGACGCGATTCGCGATCTCGAGGCCCCGTCACTCGAGGTCGCGGGCGATCGACTCGAGGGCAGTCTCGTCGTCACCGAGATCGAGGGGGGCTCGGCGTGGAACGTCGTTCCCGAGAACTGTACGATCACGGTAGACGAGCGAACGGTGCCGGGCGAGCGGGCGTCTCTCGAGACGGTGGCGGACCTCGAGGGCGTGGAATGGACGGTCGACCAGGACCTGCCGCCGATGCGGTGTGACGACGGCGCGTTCGCGGACGCGGTCCGCGAGGCCGCAGACCGGTCCCAATCGGCCGCTCCCGAACTCGTGACGAAACCCCACGCGACGGACGCGGGCTGGCTCTCGCGGGCCGGCACGGAGTGTGTCATCTACGGCGCGTCCGAGCCCGGCGAGGCCCACACGAAAACCGAGAGCGTCTCGATTTCGGTCCTCGAGCGGTGTCTCGAGACCTATCGGCGACTCGCAGAGCGGTGGCTGTGAGTTCGACGACGCCCTCGCTCGAGCAGGGTTGATGTGGACCGTTACCTTGTCAGATGCGATCGATTCGTCCGGTAGGGATGGTTTAAGCTCCCGTCCGTGGTGGATGATCTCATGGTCGAGCAAATCCTGGTTCCGATGGACGATTCGCCGCAGGCGACGGCCGCGCTCGAGTACGCGCTCGCGGAGTTCCCCGAGGCGTCGATCACCGCGATACACGTCATCGAACTCCCCGAGGGGTACTGGGCGGCGTTCGTCAAGTCCGAAGACGATTTCCCCGGACACGAGCAAGCGCACAACCGTGCGAACGACCTCCTCGAGGAGACGGTCGAGCGGGCGTCCGACGCGGATCGCGACATCGAGACGGTCGTCGAAACGGGGAAACCGGCACACGAGATCGTCGAGCACGCCGTCGAAAACGACGTCGATCAGATCGTGATTGGCAGTCACGGCCGCAAACGAGCCGGGCGACTCCTCTTTGGCAGCGTCTCCGAATCGGTCGTCCGAACCGCACCGATGACGGTCGTGGTCGTCCACGACGCCTGATGAGTCGGTCGTTCGCGAGTGTCGTCCTTCGGTGGACTTAGGCTCCTCGAGACTGTCAATTCGTTCAATGGACACCGGTGGAACCGACCGGAAGCGACTCGACGACTCGCCGAGTTCGTCGGCCTCGAGGGGGTGGCTCTGGCGCATCGCGATGGCGATGCAAAACGGGGCGCCCGTCTTGCTTTCCGTCGGATTCATCGGGCTAACGCTGACCGACTCGTGGCTCGCGCCCGAGGAATCGCCGTACTCGCTGCTCTTTGCCGGCGGGATTCTCTGTGCGATCGGCTCCATCTATCTCGCGATCTACCAGCACGATATCGACGAGTGACGACGAGTCTGGTCGGTTCGCCGCTTCCACCGGAACCCGGACGTTGATGGGTGAGTCACTCATACTGTGTTCTAATGACAGCAGATCAGACACAGACGGCGACCGACGCGACCGCGGCGTACGACCGCCTCGAGGAGCGCGTCGAGCGGATTTCGAACATCGGCAACGCCGCGGGCGTCCTGCGGTGGGACCAGGAAGTTATCATGCCCGACGCGGGGACGCCAGCGCGGGCGAAACAGCTTTCCACACTGTCGTCGCTCAGCCACGAACTGCTGACCGACGAGGAGACGGGCGACCTTCTCGCGGAACTCGAGGCCGCGGATGCGGATCTCACCGACGACCAGCGGGCGGTCGTCCGCGAGGTCCGCCGGCAGTACGACCGCGCGACCAGCGTGCCACAGGAACTCGTCGAGGAGATTTCGGAGACGACCTCGAACGCGCATCCAACGTGGATGCAGGCCCGCGAGGAGGACGACTTCGAGCAGTTCGCGCCGACGCTCGAGAAACTTGTCGACCTCAAACGCGAGTACGCCGCCCACATCGACCCCGACGCGGACCCCTACGAGGTCCTGTTCGCCAACTACGAGCCGTATCTGGACCTCGAGACCGCAGAGGAAATCCTCGCGCAGTTGCGCGATACTCTCGTCCCGTTGCTCGAGGCGATCGACGAGAGCGACGCGGACCTCGCGACCGACGCGTTCGCCGGCCAGTTCGACGACGACGACCAGGAGGCGCTGGCCCGCGATGCCCTCGACGCCTTGGGCTACGACTGGAGTCGCGGTCGCCTCGATACGGCACCGCACCCGTTCTCGTCGGGGACGCAGTTCGACGCGCGGGTGACGACCCGGTTCGACGAGGAGGACCTGCTGGGTTCGATCACGTCGGTCATCCACGAGTTCGGCCACGCGAACTACACGATCGGCCTCCCCGACGAGGAGTACGCCACGCCGCTCGGCGAGGCTCGAGACCTCACGGTCCACGAGTCCCAGTCGCGACTCTGGGAGAATCACGTCGGCCGCTCCCGGCCGTTCTGGGATCGGTTCCTGCCGACCGCCAGAGAGCGGTTCCCCGAGCTCGAGGACGTCTCCCCGCGGGAGGCCTATGAGGCCGCGAATCAGGTGTACGACGACAACCTGATCCGCGTCGACGCGGACGAGTTGACCTACCACCTCCACATCGTGATCCGCTTTGAAATCGAACGGGGCCTGATCTCGGGCGACCTCGAAGTTTCCGAGGTTCCCCAGGTCTGGAACGACAAGTACGAGGAGTATCTCGGCGTGCGCCCCGAGACCGACGCCGAGGGCTGTCTGCAGGACATCCACTGGTCGCACGGCTCCTTTGGTTACTTCCCGACGTACTCACTGGGATCGGTGCTCGCGGCCCAGCTCTACGCGGCCGCCGAGGACGAACTCGGCGATCTCGACGACCAGATTCGAGCGGGCGAGTTCGACGATCTCAACGGCTGGCTCCGCGAGAACGTCCACCAGCACGGAAAGCGCTACACCACGCCCGACCTGATCGAGTCGGCAACCGGCGAGCCGTTCACGGCGGAGTACTTCCTCGAGTACGTCGACGCGAAGTACGGCGACCTCTACGACCTCGAGTAGGCCGCACGCGGAGCCGTCGCCGTCGAACAACCGCTGAACGTCCAGCAATCGCTGAACGCACAGCCACCGCCGAACGTACAGCCGTCTTCGAGCGTACCCACCCCGATAAAACGGGGTTGGCTGTGCCGGGTACAGACTCTCGAGCGGGTGCCCCTAGGCTTCTCCCGTGAAAGTCTCAATTCCGGGCCTCGAGGGGGTCTACTACGATACGAGCGCAGAAAGCACGGCCGCGACGGTCGCGCTGACCGCCGCCGGGCGGCGAGCGCCGAAACCGCACGGGTACGCCGTCCAGTTGCTGCCGTACCTGTGGTCGTTCGACGTCGACCTCCAGGAGGTACCGAACGATCACCCGATCCAGTACCTGCATCCGGAGGGCGCACAGAGCCTCGGAGAACTCGCGAACGACGGCGTCGGTCGCGCCGCCGGAACCGACTTCGAGACCGTCCTACGATTCGTGTGGGCGATCAACGAGCAAACCGAGTCGGCCGCCATGCGCGTTCTCGGGCGCGGCGAACCCTCGGAGGAGGGCGTCGTCATCGAGATCGAGGACGGCACCGTCGACGTCGATGGCGACGAACTCGAGACCGACGAGTTCGACATCGAAGCGGACTCCCCTGAGCGGTAAGTGCTGGCAGTGTCGTCGGCTCGAGATTCGAGTCGACGTCGAGGGTCCCGTTTTTAGGCCTGTAGATCGACCATCCAGCTATGCGAATCGTCACGACGCTGCCGTCCGCGACTGAGATCGTGACCGCGCTCGGTCTCGAGCCGGTCGGCGTCTCCCACGAGTGCGATTATCCGCCGTCGGTGAGCTCGCTACCCGCGGTGACGGCCTCGAGCGTCGACGCCGACGCCGGCAGCTCCGAGATCGACCGACAGGTCCTCGAGTCGGTCGCCGATGGCGACGGCGTCTACGACATCGATATCGAGACGCTCGAGGAACTCGACCCCGATCTGATAGTCACGCAGGGAGTTTGCGACGTCTGTGCGGTCGACGAGGTCGTCGTCGAGCGAGCGGCCGAACGGATCGACGCCGAGCCGGAGATTCTGACGACTGATCCCCACACCGTCGGCGACGTGTTGGACGACGTCGAGCGCATTGGCGAAGTGACTGGAAAGGCCGAACGAGCCCGCACAGTGGTCGACGACCTCGAGAATCGGATCGAATCGGTCCGCTCCCGGGCGAACGACGAACGCCGCGACTCGAGTGACGCCGCCACCGACTCGAGCGCCACTGTAACCCACTCGAGCACTCAACCGAGAGGCTCGAGCGACCGACCGCGCGTCGCCGTCTTCGACTGGACCGATCCGGTCATGGTCGCGGGCCACTGGACGGCGGACCTCGTCGAGTGGGCCGGCGGCGAGTACGGACTCGCAGACCCCGGCGAGGCCTCGAGGCCCCGCGAATGGGGCGAGATCCGCGCGTACGACCCCGAGGTCATCGTCGTCGCGCCGTGTGGGTTCGACCTCGCGCAGACGGCCGCGAACCTGTCGGATCTGACGTCGCTCGAGGGGTGGGCGGAGCTTTCGGCCGTTCGGAACGACCGCGTCTGGGCGATGGACGGCAACCACTATCTCAACCGACCCGGTCCGCGTCTGGTCGAGACACTCGAGGCCCTCGCACCGATTATCTCCCCCGACCGGTTCGAGCGATCCCCTGAGGTGTCGGTCGCGGTGCCCCTGGAGCGTCTCGAGAGAACGCGAGTCTGATCTCAGCTGGTGGGTTACAGTTCGCCGATCCGAATGCCGTCCGGTTGGAGGACGACGCCGATATCGCTGGTGGCACCCTGAAAGACCTCCGAGTGTGATGCGACATCGTCGACGCCGACGCCGACTTCGAACTGTCCGTCGCCCGGAAGCGATGGAAACTCTCGCTGTTCGCCATCTGCGAGCTGGAGGTCTTCCTGGAACACGACTCCGCTCTCGTCTTTGATCTGCAGCCGAACCGTCGAATCTCTCGGCAGGCCGTTTTCGACGATGACGCTGCCGCCACCTCCAACGACTCCCTGTACGGCGTTTTGTACGCGCGACTTCGCCGTGAGTAACTGCGCCTGAAGCGCTTCGGGATCGTCGCGGTATTTGAGTGCGACGGCGGCGATCGCGAGTAGCGCGAGCACCGCGAGCAGCGCCAGCGGGAGGCCAAGCGAGGTGACCCGGTCGAGGATCGACTTGCCGGAGACGTTGATCTGTGCGCTCTTCTGGGCGGACTCGGCTCCACTCACGTTGAGTGCCGTCATATTGTAGCTATACTCGCCGTTTTCCGCCGGCGGTTCGATCGACGTTTCGACCGTCTTCGATTCGCCGGCCGCGAGTGTGACGCTCTCCTCGGCGACGAGTTCGTCGCCCAAGTTGAATTGTACGGACTGGGTGTCCGCCCGCTCGCCCGTGTTCGTCACGTTCCCGCTCATGGTCAGCCCCGAATTCGCGTTGTCGGCTCCTTCGAGCTTGACGTCTTCGACGGTGAACGCCGGTCGAATCGCTACGGCCGTATCGCTTGAGACATCTGTCTCCGCCGTGAGTTCGATCTCCGACGGCGCGTCTTCGGTTGGTTCGAAGGAAAAGCCCTTTTCGACAGATTCGCCCGGATTCACCGTCACCATCACCGTCTCGCTGCCGTCGTCGGCGACGCCGTCTGGATCGTCGACCGCCACCGTGAGTTCGACGACCTCCGGCGTCTCGCCGTCGTTCTCGACTGTGACGACGGCATCTAGCGACTCTTCAGACCCGAACGACTCGTCGACATCGGTAAATTTCGTCGACAGGTTACGCTCGAACTCGAGCGTGTCGCTCTGGCCTGGCGTTTCGACCGTCACGCTCGTCAGCGGGACGGACCCGCTGTCGAGATACGTCGAGAACGTCGCTTCGGTCGGAGCGCCGTCCTCGACGGTGACGTTGCGCTCGCCTTCGACCGAGTCGCCGATGCGGAAGGTCGTGGGGACGACGGTCTCGCCGCCCGGAACCGTCCCGTCATAGTCGATATTTGCGACGACCTCGAGTTCTTCTGAGAGGCTCGCAGTCGGCTCGTTGATGACCGTTGCGGACATCCGTTCATTGTGGGCATCCTTCGACACGACCGTCACGGCCTTTCGCTCGGTGTTCGAGTCTTCCGGGACCGCGACCGCTATGTCGACTTCCGAGGCGTTGATGTCTCCCGTGTCGTAGCTGAACTCTTCGGTGGTACTAGCGCCCTGGGCAAGGGTGATCGAGCGCGACTCCACCTCGGTTCCGTCGACCGAGAGCGTCACGGTCCGATCGCCGAGATCCAGTGCGCCGCGTCGCTCAAGGTCGGCGGCGACGGTGAGGGGTTCGCCAGCGACCGGATCGTTGGTTTCGACGTTCGTGATCGCAATTTCGGATTTCGTGATGTTGATCGGCGTCGTGAACTGCTCGGAGAGGATGTCGAGGCGAAGTTCGTCGATCTGGTGATCCCCCGCCACGAGTTCGCGCTCGAACGTCAGCGATGTGGTATTGCCACCGGATTCGTTGATGAATTCAGGTTCGCCAATCAACCGATCCTCGACGTTTCCGTCGGTATCAACTCCGTAGAGTTCGACTTCGTCTCGAATATTTCCGTATCCAACGTTCGTGATGTCGACAGTGACTGACAGTTGCTCACCCTCGGAGTAGTCTCCATCCGCAGAAACGTTCGTGGATGGAATCCCCTGGTCGTACGCACTGTACTCTATCGAGGCCCCATCGACCTCGAGGGAAGTACCATCCGCTAACTCCACGATTCCGTCATCGGTGACCACGAGGTTGTCGTCGATGGTGACCGTTTTATTGCCATCGCTCGTCGTCACATGTCGTCCGTCGGTTATCGTTTCGACGGTGCCGTCATCTGCGACCATTAAATCCTCGCCATTGACGGTGATGGTCGGGTCTTTAGGCGTTTCGTCCCCCGCTGCGTTTTCGCCGCGAACGATATCGCCATCGAAGGTCACTACCGCGTCATGACCGTAGTACCCCGTGTCGTCGAACGATCCCGTGGCTAGTGGCACGTTGGTCTGGTTCTCGATTTCGAGCAGTTCGCCGGACTCAAAGTCGTCGGTCGTATTGTCCGTCTCCGCGCCCGCCGCGGTGCCGATTCCCGCCGTGAGTAACAGTCCACAGAGGACCACGCTTAGCAAGACACCGATCGCTAGCGAGGATCGGACCGCTCGCAGGTCGTGTCTTTTCGATCGAAGACAATCTCCTATAGCGGCATACCTGTCGGAACTGACTAGCGAGTGCGGGGGTGGATTCGTTCTCATCCAGACGACACCAATCGTATGTTTCAATCTGTTTGGATGGGGTGTTGAAATACTCTCTGGGCGATTATTATTGGGTATATTATATAAACGGCCGGACGGCCAACGCGCTTTTCACGTAGTTGGTGCTACGCTGACGTATAGATGTCACGGGAAGCCGACTCTCCCAGCAGGAACGACGACGGCGGGCTGGGCGCGAATTCCGGGTCGTCACAGTCGCGTGGGGCGACCGATACGACTCGAGCGACACACTCGCTCAGCCGTCGCGGGGCGCTTGCGGGCGTCGGAACGCTTTCGCTGGGAGCAGTCGCCGGCTGTCTCGGCTCGATTCCGGGGCTCGAGGGCTCATCAGGACAGCGGTTGGTTGAACCGGAAGATCCGGGCGAAAACCCGGACGCGACGCCGGGCGAGTTCTATCATCTGATCGAAGAACACGATATCGTCGTCGACGAGCTCTATCACACGCCTGAGGAAAACCGACTCGATCTGTTCTACGATTCGAGCGCGGAGACTCGCTCCGAATCCGACGAGGAGATCGTTGTCATCTATCAGGCCTATCAGGAATTGATCGACCATGGCTCCTCGCTCGAGAACCTCTATACCGAGATCGTCGACCCGTTCGAGGAGCAAGCCCGTGGCTGGGGCATCGACACCGACTGGGTCGAGCGGTATCTCGACGGCGAAATCAACGAAAACGAGCTGTGGGGGACGATCGTGGAGTCGAAATCCTACGGGGATGGAAACGACCCAGCGGTTTCGAACGAGAGCGATCCGCCGACGGGTGATGACGGCACCACGTCGGATGGAAACGAGACGTCCGGTGAGACGGGTGAGACCGACCCGGCCAATCGAACGAATTCGTCCGAAATAAGCGACTCGTCGGTAGACGGCGGGTCGGGTGGCAACGAGAGCGATGGGGAATAACGCTCTCTGGCATCGGTGGTCCGCAAACTGGGCGGTCACACGCAACGCCAGTCCGGGCGTGTCAACTACCAAAGGCAAGATTAAGGACCAGTGGGGGAAATAGTTGGCCATGTATCGGTTGGTGGGACATTTCCCTCGAGGAAGGTGATAACGAAACAATGACGCTATTCGAACTCGAGCGGAACGCGGACTTCGAGAAACTCGTCGAGCTCCTCGAGTCGAGCTCGAACCCGAACGTCCGGAGTCGGGCCTGCGAGATTATCGGGAGTCTCGAATCCGAGCACGAAGACAGCAAATTTCCCAGAGACGAACTCGTCGACGCCCTGGTGGGGGCGGCAAACGAGGACGAGAGCGAGGACGTCCGCGCGACCGCGATCGACGCGCTCGATCAGTACGGACAGGCGGCGCTCGAACAGCTCATCGGCGAGATCATTGGCCAGCCGCTCGAGGACGTCGCCGAGTGGAAGAAGGCTCAGGCGCTGGCACAGAGTCTGAGCGCGGATCGGCCCGAACTGCGGATGGCCGCCGCGACGGGACTCGGCAAGATCGGCGAGGACAACGTCGTCGGGCCACTGGTCAATCAGCTCGGCGATCCCGATCCGCGGGTGCGCAAACGGGTCGCTCGAGCCTGCGGTCGCATCGGTGCCGCAGAGAGCGTTCCGGGGCTCTCGAAGATCCTCCACGAGGATCAGTACGACGTGCGCGTCGAGGCGGCCTACGCGCTCGCGGACATCGGGTCCGATAACGCCATCCGGGAACTCTCGGGGGTCGCCGACGCCGACGACGAGACGCTCCGGCGGATCGCGGTCGACGCGCTCGGCCGTCTCGGAAGCGTCGAGGCGGTCGAACTGCTCGCGGAGGCGTTGCGTGACGACTCCGAGACCGTTCGCCGGACGGCGATGTTCTCGCTCGTCCAACTGCTCTCGGAAGCGCCGGCGGACGCGAGCCACCAGGTACGCGAGAAGATCGTCGGCGAGCTAGAGCAGGCAAACGCCAGCGAGTCCGTCCAACCGCTGGTCGACATTTTGACCCAAAGCACCGAGACTGCCCAGCGCCGGAACGCCGCCTGGTTGCTCGGTCGCGTGGCGGACGACGATCATCGAAGCCAGGCTCAGGACGCGCTGATCGATACGCTCGGTGACGACGATACGATGACCTCGAAATTCGCGGCGACGAGTCTTTCGATGTTGGATGGAAACGAATTAGAAACCCGCTTGCTCGATCTCGTCGAAAACGAGCACGTCGACGTGGAAACGCGCGTGCGGGCCCTGTTCGTCCTCGGGAAGATAGGCGGGGATTTATCGCGAGACCGGCTTTCGGGGTTCGTCGACCGAGTGGAGAACGACCGACTGCGAAAGCGTGGCTTCTCGGCGCTGTCGAAACTCGGCGGCGTCGGCGCGCCAACTGGTGACTTCGCATGAGCAAATCCGAGACGAAACTCGCGGACGTGACCGGCCAGTTCACCCAGGTCGTCAAGGATGGGCGAAAGCTCTCCGATACCGACTGGTCGAACGGCCGGATCGTCCTCTCGAACAAGCGGCTGGTGATCGCGAGCAACAGCGGCAAGCAGACGGTGCCGCTCGCGCAGATCCAGTCCATCCGCGGTCGGTACGACGTCAACCGAACGATCGCGAAAGTGTCGGACTACATCAGCGTCAACGCCGGCCAGAACGTGTATTTGATCTCGATGGGCGAGGTCGAGGAGTTCGAACTCCAGATCCAGAAGGCGATTCTCGACGGGGAAATCGTCCTGGTGAAACACCCGGCGGTCAAAGGCGGCGTGGTACAGGATTCCGCCTGGAAGAAAGCCCGCGTCAAGATCAACGAGGGCGTGGCGAACTTCGCCGTCGAGAACGGCAACTTCGTCCAGATCGAAGTCGACGACGTCGGTACGGTCGAGAGCGACGAACGAGCAGTCCGAGGACAGGAGCGCCCGGTCGTCGAAGCCGAACACACGGAGGAGGGAACCAGCGTCCAGACGTACCTCTCCGGGGGCGGGCAAAACTGCGCGATGCTCAAGTCCGTCCTCGACCGAGGTGCGGAGAAAAACGCCTCGCAGATAGACCTCTCGAGTCAGGAACAGGAGGTGCTGATGGCGATCTACTCCGGCGTGTCGCCGTTCGAAGTGCCCGAGTTCCTCGACATCGATACCGACGACGTCGAGGAGATGTACGAGCGCATGATCGAACTCGACGTGTTAGAGGAGGTCCGAGTCCGCCGGGAGGTCGCGTTGAAACCCCGCGGGCGAAATATCGCCAGCGAGTCGATGAACAGCAAGTAGGTCAGGGCTCCGGTTCGTTTTCACCCGTCTCTTTCCACTCGCCGGGCTCCTCGCCGTGTATCTCTCCTTTCGCCTCGCGCGACCCCGGCCACTTCGCCAGCACGACGAGTCCGAGGAAAAACAGGGCGAGGAGCCCGGCCACGACGGGCCCGGGGATACCCGGTAGTTCGGCGGCCTCCGTCCATCGGGATTCCGGGGTGAACAGCGTGACCTTCGCAACCCACGAGACCCCGAGCACCGCGAACAACAGCGCGTAGATACGACGCACGCGTCGGGAGAGCGCCTCGAGCAGCGTCACTTTGAACGTCGGATACCGGAGGTCCTCGCCCAGTTCCTCGCGCCAGTTGGCGTGTTCGACGCCCCGGGGATCGAGGGCGTTCGCGAAGACGTTCTCCTGAACGAAGCGCACTCGAGACCGGTAGAGGTCGTAGAATCGGTACCTACGAACCTCGAACGAGAGGAAGACCGCCAGAATGACCATGCCGACCAGCAAGAGGTAGGCGGGCATGTCGGGACTCGAGAAGACCACGGAAAGCAGGGCCGCGAGCACCGTGATCGCCCAGTTGGTCGTCTGGTCGATCCGATCCTGTGCGGTGGTCGTTTGGGCAACTTCGCCTCTGTAGTAGTGGGGGAGCGCATCGAGCAGCGACTCGGCGTCGCCCGCGATTTCGGCGGCGATCTCCTGGTCCTCGCGCTCGAGGGTGTCGTCGGTTGAGCGGTCGTCGGGCATACGTGTTCGCACGGATCCGACCGCCAAAATCCCGCCACGGACCCGTCGACTGTGTGTACTGTCTTGGGTCGGGTACTCTCTGCGTTCGTGAAAAGCGTTATCGACGAGTTCTCTGAAATAGACGGCGAATCGTCCGAAAACGAGTCGACTGAGGACGTAACCGGTGATAGGCTGATGGAAACGAAGCTATCGACGGCCAAACCGATGACAGCGACGATAGCATCGATCTCTGACGATTCTCCGTCTCGAGAACAAAGCGATATGCTCTGGCGATCTGTCCTCGAAACCTCATACTGACGGCTGATAAGGAATTAATGTTGACAATATGGTTCTGTGTGAACTGAGTGTTTTGGATATCGGCCCATATGGGGCGATCTGTGCCATTATAGCTGAATACCACCTATTCCGAATATTTTATACGAAGTTCTTCACACAGGTTCCGTATGGACGTTCGTTTGGGTCTGTTGGTTTTTCTCATCGTGGGTCCGGTCATGCTGAGTGGACCGGCTGTGGCAGGTTCTACAGCATCGAACCCGCTCGTCTCACAACCCGAAAACGTCGACTCGGACGAAATCAGGATGAATGTCGCCGTAGACTCGAACGGGTCTGCTACGTGGAGGATCGAACTCTGGGTTCATCTCGACGACAACGAAACAATCGAGGCGTTCGAATCGCTCGAGGACGAAATCGACGAGAACCCGTCGGCTCACACGCAGGAATTTTCAGAGCGAATCGAGACGACCGTCGATAGTGCAAGCGAGACAACAAACAGAGAGATGACGGCGAACGAGTTTCGCGTGGCCACCTCGCGTCAATCGTTCGCGCGCGAGTACGGCGTTATCAGCTATACGTTCCGGTGGACAGGCTTTGCCGCTGTCGACGGCGACCGATTGCACGTCGGGGACGCAATCGAGGGGATCAATATCGACGATGGCTCGCGCCTGCTGATCGAATGGCCGGAAGAGTACGAGCTCGAGTCGATTTCTCCTACTCCGGATACCCAACGCAATCAGGCGGCGCTTTGGCACGGAGGCGAAACCGATTTTATATCCGGCGAACCGACGCTCGTTCTCTCGGCAGATGACGGTAGAGCAGTTGCACCTGTGGCCGCAGTCAGTGCTGGCATCGCCGGCGTTGCCGTGATTGGTGCCGGTTGGTGGTACCGAACTCGTGAAAGCGAGTCCGATCACTCTCCCCCTGTTGACCGGGACACGGAACCGGATGGTGTAATACCTGACACTTCCTCGGATGACTCGTCTTCGAGCCCGCCTCCGTCACTTATGAGTAACGAAGAACGGCTCCTGTCGCTGCTCGAGGAAAACGGTGGACGAATGAAACAACAAACAGTCGTGACGGAACTCGGCTGGACAGACGCAAAGACGAGTAAGGTGGTAACCGGATTGCGCGACGAGAACGAACTCGAGTCGTTCCGCATCGGTCGGGAAAACGTGCTTTCGCTTCCGAACGCGGATGCGGAGACGTTGGATGATCGATCTGAGTAACTCGCTGCGCTCGCCTCTCGGCTGGAACGTGACCGCTTTGTCACCGGCGAAATCGACAGCAGGAATCGGGGTGAAAAACGAATAAAATCGGCGAAACGGTCGTTGAACCCGGGTGATTATCGCACCGGTCTATTACGGGGGGACAGCTATGCTCGAGTGCAATGGACCGAACTCCAACGATTACATTGGCATTGGTACTCATTGTCTCTCTGGCAATATTGCCAGTCGGGACGGCGACTGCTCAGCCAGAGAAGGTACAAGCCGCACAGAACGACCAAGCGACGAACGAATCGATCGCACCCGGTGCGCAGTTAACTGGTGTCCTCGGCGTTCAGAACGCGGAAGTCAACGGCGCGGTCACCGAGCGAGCATACGGTATCAAAATCGCGAACGCACAGACCGCGGATGCAGAGGCCGCTGTTATCGGCGAGCAATTCGAGGATATCGACGATCGGCTCGAGGATCTGGAGGACCGTCGCGACGAACTCGAAGACGAGCGTGACACGGGGAACATTAGCGAGGGAGAATACCGAGCGGAGATTGCCACGATTCGGGCCGAACAGGCGACCGCCGAACGATTAGCTGCCGACGCTGAATCCAACGCAAGCGAGTTGCCGGCGGATCTGCTCGAAGAACAGGGAGTCAACGCCAGCGCGATTCAAGAACTTAGCGAGCGCGCCGACGAACTCACCGGACCGGAAACCGCTGAGATCGCACAATCGATAGCGGGTAATTCGGCTGGGAGTCCAGTCGCGGGCGACAACGGTCCCGCTGACGTCCCGGCCGGCCCGCCGGTCGATACCGAGTCGAACCGAACTGAGGCCTCGGTTCCCGCTGCCGAGAACACCCCACGAGAGCGAGGAAACGCCAGCGCTGGTGACTCCTCTTCAGAGCGACCGATTGATGGTGATTCCACGAGCGAATCGGAGCCAAAAGCCGATGAAGGCGACGAATCGGAGCCAGAAGCTTCCACAAGCAAACCGGAGCCAAAAGCCGATGAAGGCGACGAATCGGAAACAGATCATGGTTCGGAGTCCGACACGTCGAACAGAGACGACGGTAACTCTCGGCCGGCCTTCGCCTGACAATGCGCAGTAGGCTCGCCGCTTTGTGTATCGCCTCGATACTGTTGTCGAGCGGTATCGCGGCTCCGGTAGCCGGATCGAGTGCCAGCCACGATGGCCCCACCCTCGAGGACGGAGCGGAATCGACCCTCCACATTAACCTGTCCGAGGGCGGTGACGCAACGGTAACGCTGGTAACCGGCTACAATTTCACGCAGGCCGATGAGCGCGACGCGTTCGAATCGCTTCGCGAAGACGAGGGGGCACAATCGGACTTACTCGAGCGATTCACCGGCCGGCTCCAGTCGGTCGCGGCCGCTGTCGATAACGATAGCGAACAAGCGGTTTCCGAACACTCAGTCGACCTGCGAACGACCGACGAACGCGGTTTAGCGGCCTTTTCGGTGACGTGGGACGGACTGGCGACAGTCGACGACCGAACGCTTACCGTCACGGAACCGTTTGCCAGCGGCTTCGAAACCGACAGGACTGTCGTTCTCGAAGGACCTGCGAACGCAACGCTCGAGTCGGCTTCGCACGATCCGACAGTTGAAACGGACAATCGGGCAACGTGGGATGCGGGAACCGATTTCGATGGGTTCGAAGCGGTCCTCTCGCTGCCAACCGAGGATTCCGATACCGGTGTGACCGGGGCCGACGACACGTCAGGGTTGGGTGGCCTCGTTTCGGTCGCGACGCTCGCCGTGTTCCTCGGCGGGAAAACGCATCTCGCTCGGGAGTAGTCCCGGTCAGTTGCCGGATACAGCTGTCCGAGTACCCCTCACTCGAGCAAGTTCGGGCTCACGCGACAGCCACAGGGACTCGCGGTGTGGTCGGTCGGTCCGGTGGAGGTCACGCGAGTGACGGGCCGGCCACAACGGGGACACTGCGGAAACGGCGACTCGGCGGGGTCCAGATCGGTCTGGCTCTCCCAGTCGTCGGTCGAATTCGCAGCGTTCGAATCGGCGGCACTCGCGTCCGCAGCGCCCGCGGCGTCGTCGCCCGAATCGGCGCTCGAGCGGTCCTCGCTCGAGTCCACGGTGTCCGCGTGGTCGGTCTCGCGTTCGGTCCCCGAATCGGACCGCTCCGCGCTCGAGTCGCGTTCGGACTCGCTCACGCCGCACTCACCCGTGGACCGTCGGCGGTAATCACCAGCGACACGTCTCGAACCGAACAGCGGACCTCGGTTTCGGGCCCGTCGGAGCCGAGCACGCGTTCGACCGCCTCGGGGTCGATTTCGTCGGCCAGTCGGTAGTCATCCGGCGGCAGGCCGTGGCGCTCGAGGGTCGCGGCGATGTCGACGAGGAGCGGGCGCCTCGAGCCGGTCACTGTCGCCCACCTCCCGCGGTCGTCGCTGGCGGTCCCAATCGCTCGAGGGCAGCGGTATTGGTGGTTCGATTCGTCTGTCGGACGGGATGTTTAAGCCCGCGGAGAATAGATCCGAACATGGTTGACAAACCCTCTCGGGTTTGGAAGCCACGTCTCGGGTGCTCTGACCACCCGGGGCATTTCAAATTCAATATGCCCCCGTGCGCGGAGTCCATGACTTCCATTTGAGCGATTGTACTGTAGTGTCATATAGCTACTGTTTCGGAGTGAAAATAACGTCCGACGAGACTAACTTTTCGTCGCCTGTCCCGGTGTGGACTCCAGTGCCTCACTTAATTTAATCTACGCGCACGCGAAGCCAGCTTTCGAAGTTCGCGCGAGTTCCGTTCGAGATCCGAAACGCTACCGGCGGTCGTCAGCACTCTACTCGAATCACTCGAGGCCTCCAAACTCCACTCGCGACGTTCTCGACCGTCCGTTTCGGGTGGAACCGTAATCGGCGTTGCCGACCGTCCATCGGGGCTACGTCACGGGGTTTGGGAACGGTTCTCGAGTCGAAGCCAACGGGTTCGAGTTCGGGGGCGATTCGTCGAAATTCGGGCTCGAAACGGGGGTGAAACCGACATTCTATATATTTCTATCCATGATTTTCACTCACAGATGAGTACTCGGGAGTTGGTGACGCAGGGTACTTGGATTGGGTCGGACTGACTCCCAGAACGGAAGTCGAAATCTCCGAACGGGATGGAACGGTGATCGTCGAACCCGAAGGCGATCCCGAACGGATTATCGAACGCATGAACCGACTCGTCGAGAAAACAGCTTCAGGACGGAAGACAACCTCGCTCGAGGACGCCGTCGGACCGGTTGCCCAGAACCACTGGGCCGCTGTTCGAAACAGTGGGGAGACGGACACTGACGACTGATACAGGCGGTTCGAATCTTTTCGAGCCGTCGGCTCCCCAATCTGCGCGCGAGTCACAAAAGACAGGTTCGACCGGCGGTGCTCAGGAGTGGGTTTCGTCCGTGCCCTCCTTAAGATAGCTCACGTCGCGCTCGAGTTCGTAGCCCCGCGGAACGCCGATGCCGTCGAGACAGTCGTCACAGACCGGTTTCGCGTAGGTCCGATTGTTTCGCTTCCCGAGGACGTTGACCTCCTCGAGATCTGTGATTTCATCACAGCGGCTACACTCGACTTTCTCTCCGTCGATGATGTCCATAGCTGTGAAATTCGGGTCGTCGGTCTTAAGTGTCTCGCCCGATCACCATGATGAATTTATTATATCTTGGCCAGTCGGCAAGTAGTATTATATACCAAAAGGCCTCGTCGGCAAGTAGATTTAAGGGATAGAGCGCTCGGCAAGTAGAGTTATATAGTGTCAGATATGGCGAATAGACTTAATACAGATTAGTTAAATATCGATCATACGTTCCGGCTACCCAGCGGAGGCGCACATATACTTTCGAGGGGTGCTGGAGCAGACACAAACAATAATGTTCGAACAAATCACGGACGAAGAAGAGCGCGGTCAGGTGGGTATCGGTACACTCATCGTGTTCATCGCGATGGTACTTGTCGCAGCGATTGCGGCAGGTGTACTGATCAACACCGCCGGTCTTCTGCAGTCCCAGGCGGAGGCAACGGGTCAAGAAAGTACAGCGCAGGTCTCGAACGTCGTCGAGATCGAGTCGGCGACAGGACAGGTCGCTGGCTCGGGTGCTCCCCTTGAAGATGTTGATATTGTCTTCACTGAGGTGAACTCTGCACCAAACGAAGAGATTACAGTTTCCACCGGCAGTGGTGAAGAACTAGCGTCAAGTTCCTCACTGACCACTCTCGAAGAGAACCTAGCCGGATTGGATCTCTCCGATGAGGATACCCTAGAATTTACGACTGCGAGTGGAGGGGACGACCAGACGTACACTATTAGTGCGAACGACGTGAACGAAGATGGTGCTATTGATCTCCAGTTTGATCACGATGGCGCCGGTTCGCTGGCTGGTGTGTACAGTCCCTTGAATTTCGATTCCGGAACTTACGGTACCGTCACATTCTATGACGAGATCGGACAGCTCGAATCCGTCACCGTCGAGTACAGTGGTTCTGCTGTTACCGGAGCTGACGGGTCCACGCCTCACCTCGATGCAGAATTCGGCACTGATGCCTTGGACCTCTCTAGTGATAGCGAAATCACAATCACTGTCGATGACGATGCTTCGAACCCAGAATCCCTCCGTGGTGAATCCGTAACTCTCGATCTTGATGCACGAGCACTCGATAATGGAGTCAACATCATTGAAGACAGCGAAGGCGGGATTACTGCTGCAATGGGTGCCGACTACCCAGATAACGGCGGCACCGGTGACTACATCGAGACTGCATCGCTGATGGTTTCGCTCGGCCCTGGTGCAGATGCTGTCGACCTCGAAGCAGCAACCTTCGAATACGTCGGTGAGGAGACCCAGCGCGGTCAGGCTGGTAACCTTGAGCACCTCGACATCGAGAACCTCCAAGGCGACAGTCTCGCTGAGGGTGAACTCGACGACGCTGTGCTCACCTCCGACGAGCGCTACCAGATCGAACTCGAACTCAACGGCGGTAACAATGAAGACTTCACGCCGATTCAGGCAGGCGAATCTGCAGAATTCTCGATTGTCACTGCAGACAACGCACAGACGACTGAAGTGCTGATGGCACCGTCGACGCTGACGTCCGACGCGATCACTCTCTAAAACCGGTTTAGAGATAGCTACCACACTTCAGGTTTTATTTATTGATGTTCGAGACGGTCTCTGACGGAGATAGACGTGCACAAGTAGGCATTGGGACACTAGTCCTGTTCGTAGCGATGGTACTCGTCGCTGCGCTCACGGCGGGCGTCCTGATGGGCACTGCTGGCGTCCTTCAGTCACAGGCCGAAGCAACCGGGCAGGAAAGCATCGCACAGGTTTCGAATAGCCTCAACATTTACACCACGACCGGGACCGTCGACGCCGACGGCAACGTCGACACCCTCGAGATGACGGTGAGCCTGGGCCCCGGATCCAAGCCAATCGATCTTGACAACGCTGTTATCGACTATGTCGGGCCATCGGGCAGCGCCTATGTGAACGGAATGCCGGTCACCGTCCACGGAACCGACAGCACTATTCTCGAAGACGATGACGACCGCGGCACGATCACCCTCGATATCGAGTCCAAAGTGGGTGTCCTCGAGCCGGGCGACGAAGCGATAATCAAAATCGTCACCAACGACGGCGCACAGATCACTACGGAACTCTCGGTACCGACCACGCTCGACGGCGCCGACGGTGACACGGTTCGGCTGTAGGTTCGGCTGACAAATTTTCGTGTGCTATCCCCATCTGCAGCGAAAAATCAATCACAACCAATATCCGAGGAAACTCGATTCTGCTGGACGGCAGATAATAATCGATTCGAAAACGAATACGCCTCTGACAAACCAATGACCGACCCAGAGCTACTGACGAAGTGTTCTGTAAGTCGTGTGGTGAACCGATGAAGAAACGCACAGAAATCTGTCCCGAGTGTGGCGTCCGAAACACCATCAGTACGATCGGGTCGGGGACCTCGACGGTCAGTGTTGAAACCGATGTCATTCCCTCGAGCAGCAGCTATCTCAGCACGATCATCGTCTGGGGCGACGGTATCTTCCTGTTGCTGGCCGGACTGGGTGCGTTTACGTACTCGAGCGAGCAGCCCTCCGAGCGATACTCGGCGGGGGCATCGTCGCCTCTACCGGCCTGTTCTGCCTCCCGCCGGTTCGCAACCAATTCGGTCTTGGCCTCTCGCGGGGTTTCGTGGTCGTCGTCGCGCTCGTCGATGCACTTCTCTCGGTGCGTGCTCGCCCTCGACCCCCGCTACCATCCTCGAGTGTCCGACTCGAGACGCAGTACGACCGACTTTCTCGTCCTTCACCCGCATATTCGGCCGCTACACGTCCGCTCACTCACAGGTGGATCACATCGCGTCGTGTCACGGTTTGATTATTCTCTGTTCCGTATCAAAATGTCCGGACCTCGAGGGTCTGTCTCCGCCGAACGCGGCAAACTCTTGTGACACCCATCCGCACGATGGCCAGAGCGTTTTTGCATATGGATTGTCTCTCGAGGACGTAATGGGGTTTAGCACGAGCGGTGCAGTTGCGATTATGCTCATCGGCTTTCTGCTAGCGGCCGGTGTGTTGTTCCCCACGGTGTTTACGGCCGGAAGCAACGTCGGCGACGCGTTCTCCGGGCAGTCGGACCAAACGCGAGATCTGGTAAACACCGACATCGAACTCGAGACCGTCGAGACTGTGAATAACTCCTCTGGTGACCTCGAGTCGATCACCGTCGTCGCCGACAATCGCGGAACGACCGCCCTCGATGTGATGAAGACTGATCTCATGCTCAATGGCGAATACGTCTCTAAGAACGAGTACGAAACCGCCGTCGCCGAGGTCAACGCGAGTGAGTCGATTACCGACGCCGACCGAATCGATACCGACGTCTGGTATCCAGGCTCTCGACTCGAGATCCGGATCGATCAGGACCCCGATCAGATGGCTACACTCTTTGACGGCGACGAACTTGAGCGGGTAAAACTGGTCACCGAACACGGCATCAGCGACACAACGGAGGAAATTCGATAGATGGCAAGCGTTTCTGCGACACACATGATCTTGTTTATCGCGAGCATGGTCGTCGCGGCGGGCATCGCGGGGACGGTGGTTCTCGAGGTCAACGATTTGAGCGAGGCGATCGAAACCCAGGGGTCGGCGACTGCGGCGGAGATCGGAACCGATATCGACATCGTTAGTGACGCCGGCCACTCCGAGGCAATCTACGATCCGACAGCTGGCGACGAGGCCGTCACGGTCTATGTCAAGAACGTGGGCAAGGAGCATCTCGAAGTTCATCACTCGTCGGTCGACGTGTTACTAGACGGCCAGTACGTCTCCCACGACTATATCGAACTCGAACACCTGTATGGCGAAAGTAGCACCTGGCAGACGGGTGATGTGGTCGCGCTCCGAATCAACGTGGGAGCGGCCAACAACCTCGAGGCCACGGGCGATACGACCGTGACGGTCATCGCGAACGACAACGAGGACAGCATCGACTTCTACGTCGACGGCGGCTCGAACTAGGTGAAACACGCATGGTACTGAACTTCGGCGGACTCGGCGGTGGCGAAGACGAATCGGACACGCAAAGCGGCGACGACCTGATGGGTGGTGCCGACGAGGGGTTGATGGGCGACGACGCGATGTTTGCCGAGGACGAGGACGAAGACTCGGAGATGGAGATCACCTACAAACTCGACGAGATCGAAAAGGAGGTCGACTCCCTCGAGAACCAGGTCGAGACCGTTCGCAGCGAGAACGAGCGGATAAGCGACTCGATCTCGACTGTCGAGCGCAACGTCGACAAACTCGTCGACCTCTATGAGATTGTCACTGAAGGCGTCAATCCCTTTGCAGCCGATCAGGAGATCGGCAACGCCTTCGACACTGATGGCGGCATCTTCACCGACGACGATGACGACCTCGGCGAGGCGATCGATGACGATCTCGTCGATGCCGAAGCGGACGAGTTCCTCGACGACGAGATCGCAGACGACGAGGACGACGAGACGTTCGGCGACGAGTTCGACGACGATGGATCGTTCGAGGACGGTATCGAAGACGACGAGTTCGGCGCTGATCCGGATGACGCGTTCGAGGACGAGTCGGTCGACGAGGAAACGACGGTGCCACTCGAGCTCGACGACGATACCGCGGACGGTGATCTCGCTGCCAGCGACGATGTGGGTTCCGACGAACCGGATCGGTCGGCCGTCGACGCGCTCGCGCTCGGCGAGAACGGCGAAGTCGGCGATCCGCCGTATCTCGCCACTCAGCCATCGCGAAACGACGCCGAGTTGATGACGATCGAGTGGCTCGACTTCCTCGTCGAGACGGTCGGCGTCTCCGGCGCGGCCCAGACGCTCGCGTACTACGAATCGGTCGGGTGGATCTCCGCCCCGGTCGAGACCTACCTCCAATCGATGCTCAACGGCTTCGGTGATGATTCGCAACCAGCGACCGAACTGGCAACGGATCCCGAACCGCGATCGGTCCTCGAGACTGACGAGCACAAGCGAAGCTTGCAGTATATCGCCTGGATTGCGACACCAGAGCAGGCACCCGAACTACTGGTCGATTCGACACCCGAAGACGCGCTGCCGATTCCGGGCCAGTAGGCCGGCCAGAAATTTTGTATACGGCGCGCGGACACGTATCGAACGTCGAACGAAATCGAGTGGGGGCGTCGGTCTCCCCGGCGACGATCGCTGAACGACCGAACTGACCGGCCCCCGAAGGGGTTGCAGACATCATGGGAATCGCAGACAACACGGCGGCAGCAGCCACCCTCGGCGACTCTATTATCCGTTCGTACGACGAGATGGAACTCCCCGCGAAGTACTACATCTTTGGGGTTTTGTTCCCCGCCTTCCTGCTTTTCCTCGTGACGGTCGTCGTCGCCGTCGTCGTAAATGTACCCCTGATCGTCCGGTTGTTGCTGCCTGTTCTTGGTCTGTTGATCCTCGCGACGGCCATCGGCTACCCGCGGCTTGCAATCGACAACCGCCGGATCGAGATGGAAAAGCGATTTCACCTGCTCGTGATCCACATGACCGTCCTGTCGACGACCAACATCGACCGGATGGAAGTGTTTCGACAACTCGCAGCCGAGGATCAGTACGGGGAGCTGGCCGACGAGATTCAGCGAATCGTCGATTTGGTCGACGTCTGGCACCTGAGCCTCGGCGACGCATGTCGGCGGCGCGCGAAGGAAGTCCCCAGCGAGTCCGTCACCGACCTTTTCGAGCGATTAGCCTACACACTCGAGGCCGGTCAGGAACTGGATAAGTTCCTGCTCGAGGAACAGGAGGTGCTGATCGAGAAGTATTCGACGGTGTACAAACAGTCGCTGAACAACCTCGACGTCATCAAGGATCTGTACCTTTCGATGCTTATTTCGATGACGTTCGCGCTGGTGTTCGCTATCGTCCTCCCCTTGCTGTCGGGGACAAACCCGACGATGACCGTAAGCCTCGTCATCGTCCTGTTCATCTTCGTGCAAGTCGGCTTTTTCTTCGTGATTCAGGCGGTCGTCCCGAGCGATCCGATCTGGTACTTAGAAGACGGCTACCGGACGACGACGAAACAACGGATGCTCGTCTCGACGATCGTTGGCTTTGCGTTGAGTCTCCTGTTTGTGGTCGCGATGATGCTGGTGTTTTTCGGGCTGCTCCCGCCGCTGTTTCCGGTGCATTCGATCCCGCTTTTGTTGTACATGCCAGTAGCGACCACCCCGATGTTTATTCCCGGCGCGGTGTTTTGGTATGAGGAGAAAAAGACCTTCGAGCGGGATCAGGAGTTCCCGAACTTCATCCGGGCCCTCGGGACAACCGAGAGCGCGAAACAGGCCACGACCAGCGAGGTGCTTGAGAGCCTCCGCGCGAAGAACTTCGGGCCACTGACCGAGGACATCGACAACCTCTATCGCCGGCTAAATATGCGATTGAGCACCGAGAAGTCTTGGCGGTACTTCACCGGCGAGGCGAGTTCGTTCCTGATCCAGAAGTTCAGCAACATGTATCTGGTCGGCCGCGAGATGGGCGGCGGACCGAAGCGACTCGGCGGGCTCATTAGCACCAACATGAACGCGATCCTCAATCTTCGAGAACAGCGAAAGCAGAAGGTAACGACGCTTATCGGCGTTGTATACGGAATCTCTGTCGCCGCGATGTTCGCGCTGTTCATCGGGTTGGAACTGGCCGTTATGCTATCGGGATTCGACATCGATACGGGCGGTCAAATCGCCGCGGGATCGCTGATCCACACCGGCCACTATAACGTTCCCGTCCTCCGATTCCTGATGGTTCTGGTGTTGATATTCAACGCGTTCATTTCGTCGCTCGTGCTTCGGGTCGCCGATGGCGGTCACTTCGGTAACTCCTACCTTCATTTCACGGCGTTGCTCTGGATCGGCGGGGTCACCGGCGAGCTCACTCGACGGCTGGTCGAGACACTCATTTCGGTCGATATGTGACCTGGACGGTGTGTACGGCCGGACGATGTCTGCGGCCGGAAGACCAATAATGCTCACACCGAAAGGACGGTACGAATGAGGCGACCTCCACGCTCTTTCGGAACGGACTCGCGCGCGGTCGAATCGATACACAGCGGCCTGCTCCTGTTCGGATACGCGATCGTCCTATCGCTGTTTATGGCGGCGGTTATCCTGATAAACGGCGGGTGAGTGCAGGCGGAACGGTCGCCCACGACCGTGTCTCTCGGACGATGTCGTCGCGCTCTTGTCTATAAACCGTCACAATGACTGTCGTTCGGATTCACGCTCGAACCATGAACGTTAGGTTCGCCTCTCGCTGGTCGGGTCCGGGTTGGTGGTCCTGTGGGCTCTCGCCGTCATCCCTTTCGTCCTCGGTCGGTACACACCCGTTCCGCTTCTGTCTGGCGTGCAAACGACCGTCACTGCCGGTGCTATGGTCTTCACGCTTTTCGGTGTGGTATTGCTCCTCTGGACCGGGTATCGCCGCGTCGTCGGCTGAGCTGCCCGTCAGCCCGGAGGACCCGACACTCTCGAGCACACCCGTGGCTCCCGCTCAGTTCCGTCAGAATCGTCGCAACGGAGTCGCGGGCCTAGAGAACTCCCAGATCAATCCCGACGCGGCGGCTCACTCGAGTTGCTCGAGCAAGTCGCCGATCGTGTCCGATTCGCCGAGACCGTGTTTCCCGATCGTGCGCCGAAGGCGGTTCTCGGTCAACGGCGCGTTGAACTCGGACCGAGAGAGCAACAGCGAAATCGCGCGGGTCGTCGGCGTGTTCTGTGATACGCTCTGGGCGTACCAGAGCACGAGGTTGTCGAACGTCCCGACGACGTCGTCGGAGGCGGTTCGCTGTCGGATCGTATTCCCGTCGAACTGGGCGATGAGATCGACCGCGTATCGAGACTCGAGACGCTCGAGTTCGTCGGCGAGGACGCTTCGTGCGGCCTCAGGGCTTTGGATCCGCTCGCCCGCGTCCGCCCGCCCGGCGGGATCGCCTCGACCATCGCGAGCGCGGGACGGTTCCCCCGACTGCGATTGCGTCGCCAGCGACTCCTGCTGGGCGACGTTCGGCGGGCTCTTATCGGGCGAGACGACGTATCGCCCGTCGGAGATTTCCGCGACATAGGGGCTCTCGGAGATGTCGAGGTCGTCGGGCGAGAGAACGCCGCCGGCGTCGGCGGACGGCTGTTGCTCCTCGGGGAGTACGGGCGGAACGTCTGCGTTGTCTTTCGGATTGTCGGGGTTACCGTCTGTCATGGCCCATCCCTATCCACTCTTTCGACCCGAGGGAGAAAGAAACCTTCGCCCACGCTGAGAGTCTGTGAATCGAAAAATAACGATTTCGAGACGTCCGTACCGATGCGGTCTGTCACGGTCAATCCGCTGCTAAATTCTGTAAAATAACTGTGGAACGAACGTCACACTCCTGATAGTGGTATCGGCTAAATCCGTCTCTAAACCCTCTATAACGGGGATAAGATCATTCAATACGATCGAATGTCGGCGGCCACAATACCTTAATACATACGTTCATAGTTACATACCATATGGGTACTCTCGTCGTTGAGCACAACGGAGATGACGACCTCCGCCGCAGACGAACCAGTCCGCTGGGGCGACGAGGGACACAAACACCCGTTTGAGGGATGAATTGGTTATGCTATCTAAAATAGGTGATATGCTCGGTGGCGGCAACGACGATAGCTCGGGGGGTGGTGACGACCTGATGGGCGACGATAGCCTCTCGAGCAGTTCGAGCGGTGGGCTCTCCGGCGAATCGAACGGCGGCGGACTGATGCCCGACTCGAATTCCGGTGGCGGAATGGACGGCGGCGGCATGGGCGGCGGCGATGACTTACTCGACGGTGGCAATTCGATGGGCGGCGACGATATGATGGGCGGAGACGACATGATGGGCGGAGACGACATGATGGGCGGCGACGACATGATGGGCGGCGACGATGCGATGGGGGGCGAGATGTCCTTCGACGAGATGGACGACGGCGGCGACGACGGGGCCTCGAGCGAGATCGAAGCGCGGGTCGAGGAGATGGAAAACGACGTCGGATCGCTCGCTTCGACGGTCAACACCGTTCAAAGCGAGAACGAGAAGATCAGCGAGTCACTCGAGGACATCGAAGAGAACATTCGGAAACTGCTAGAAGTCTACGAGATGGTGACACAGGGGGTAAACCCCTTCGTGGAGGACGATTCGCTGAACGATTCGTTCGACGACGGCGCTCAAGGCGCACAGGGAAGCGGTAATTTCGGTGGCAACAGCCTATTCGACGGCGATGACGAGGAGGAAGCCGATGTCGACGAGGATATCTCGTCGGCGGACGCAGAGGAATTCCTCGACGAAGACGTGATCGAAGACGACACGGAGGACGACTTCGGTGACGAATTCGCCGATGCAGACGACGACTTCGGCGACGAAACCGACTCGGACGACGAGGTCGGCGGCGGTGACCTTTCGTTCGACGAACTCAAAGACGAATACGAGTCGGGTTCGGCTGAGTGGGACGAAGAGAGCGATCAGACAGACGAATTAGACGACGACCTCGCGGGCGCGGACGACAATAGCGATTCGGATCAGGGGGCGACGACCGCGTCCGATGTCTTCGAACCGGACGAGTCGACGACCGACCAATCCGTCGACTCGTCGTCCGCTGACGGCCTCGAGAGCGCTTGGAACGACGGCGGTAGACCGTACCTCGAGTCGCTCCCCTCCGAGTACGACACCGAATTTCTCGTCATGGAGTGGTTGGACTACCTCGTCGAGGAGGTCGGCCTCGACGGCGCCGCGGAGACGGTTCGGTTCTACGGCTCGATCCGCTGGGTCGACGACCCCGTCGAGGAGTACTTGCAGACGATGCTCAACGGCTTCGGCGGCGGCCCGGATCTCGAGGATCCACAGCCCAACTCCTCGCTCGGTATCGACCACCGTCGAAGCCTGTGGTGGATCAGTCAGGCCGCCTCGCCGAAGAAGAAACGACGCACGTTCGGCGAGTGGGTACGCGAGGAAGGTATCCCGACGAGTCGACTCGAGACCGAACTTGACGCCGAGGCGATCGAGAAACGAATGGCGGACGCGGAAGCCGACGCCGACGACGAGGCCGACTCGCCTGTCGCCGAAGCCGAGTCGACGCCCCCGACCGGCGTGGCAGGCTCGAGCGAGGGTGGGGCTTCGAATCAGATGTCGCCGGCGACCGAGGAAGGCGAATCGGACGGTACCGGAACGGAACTGACGTTCGTGAGTTACGTCGGCGTCGGTGGCGAGGACGGGTCGTTCGATCCATCCTCGAACGGCCTGATCGTCGACGCTGAACCAGACCGATCCTCGGCCGACGACGAACCCGACTCGCGCGGTGAGCAGACCAGTTCGGCCGATGGAGCGACTCAATCCGATGCGGACCGTTCGGACGATGATTTCACACTCGAGCGCGAGGATGCGACCGACGACGTCGAACCGATCGCGGGGCAGTCCGAGGGTCTCGAGCACACCACGGACTCGGAGACCGACGACTCCCTCGAGTCGGCCGAGACGGACGAACGGGCGGTCGCCGCGGCCGCAGTTACTGCCGAGACGACGGCGGCCGACGCCGCCGAATCGGCGACCGCCGAACCAACGGTCGCCGGCGCGGACCCGGCCGCCGAATTCGACGGCGAGGCTTCAACTGCCGAACTCGAGCGAGAGGAGCGCAGCGACGAGACGCTGGCCGACGACGGTCGGGCGGCGGACGCGCTGGAAGCGGATGCGGCAAGCGGGGAACCGACCGACTCGGGCTCGATTGGTGCAGAGCCGGTCGACCCGGAACCGATCGACGCTGCCCGCCCGAACGAATCCGAGTCCGAGGACGAGCAAGCGTCCGGGGATTTCGCTTGGGAAACCCCCGAACCAACCCCGCAGGACGCTCCGGCCGACAACCTCGAACCCAGATCACAGGACGATTCGGCCGACGACTCCGAGTCGACCCAGCAGGGCGTCGATTGGGTTTCGGCCGAGACGGACTCGGCGTCGACCGACGGCGAGGACGGAGACGAGTCGATAGGTGGTGAGGACGTGCCAGAACGTGACGATACCGACGAAGACATAGACTGGCTCGTCGAGTCGGACGACGACGGAGACGACGATCCGGACGACCTGTGGGGCGGGTCGGCCGACGATTCGACCGGCGACGATGCGATATGGAACGATGGAGGCGACGATTCCGGACAGGACGACGGGTTCTGGGCTCCATCGAACGAATCGGGAAACGGCCCTGAGGCGTCCGAATCGGAGAGCGAGCCGCACGCTGGAAACGCGTCGGACGCTACGCCACAGGGCGTCGACACCGACGGCGGACAGGCGATGTGGGACGACGCGGCTGACTCCTCGAGTAGCGCCCACGGCTCCTGGGAGACCCACCGCGACGTGATGCTCGAGGAGCGCGACGGCGTCGTCGTCGACGAGGAGACGGAGGGTGAAGACGAATGAGTCAAATGAATAATATATTTTCGATCGGCCTCGACGACCGGGACCGGTTGAACAAGGAACTCGGTGGCGGCATTCCGACCGGGAGCATCGTGCTCATGGAGGGCGACTACGGTGCCGGCAAGAGCGCGATCTCCCAGCGGTTCGCCTACGGCCTCTGTGAGACCGGCAAGTCGGTCTCCTTTCTCTCGACGGAACTCGAGGTGCAGGGCTTTGTCAAGCAGATGCACTCGCTGAACTACAACGTCGAGGAACACCTCTTGTTCGAGAACATGCTGTTTCTCCACGGCGACTTAGACAGCGGGAGCGTGTTGTCTGCGAGCGACGACGAGCAGAACCGACAGGATCTGCTGACGGATCTGATGGACGAGGAGACGATCTGGACGGCCGACGTCGTGATCATCGACACGTTCGACGCGATCTTGCGGAACGATCCGAAGTTCGAAGCGCTCGTCAGACAGAACGAGGAACGCCAGGCCGCACTCGAGATCATCTCCTTTCTCCGAGACATCATCTCGCAGGGGAAAGTCGTCGTGCTGACCGTCGACCCCTCGACCGTCGGTGAGGAGGCGATCGGTCCCTTCCGGTCTATCGCCGACGTCTTCATCGAACTCGAGATGATCGAGGTGGGCAACGATATCCGTCGACAGTTGTTCATCAAGCGCTTTGCGGGGATGGGCGAACAGGTCGGTGATCGGATCGGGTACTCGGTTCGGTCCGGCACGGGAATCGTGATCGAAAACCGGAGCGTCGCCTAACTCCCGCAATGACAGAGCTGGGAACACCGAAGCCGTCGGACGAGTTACGAGAACTCGCCGCCCGGCGGCCACACCTCCGAAATCACCTGAAGAAGTTCCGCCAGATCACTGGCGAGTTTCCGATTCTGATCGACGAGCCCTCTGCCGAGTACGAGACGGATCACCCGAACGTGTTGTACCCTGTCGGCGGTCCAATTTTCAGCCACATTTACGGCGATGTTGGGGCGAAGATGCAGTATTTCACCGTCGAACCGACGCTTTCGGAAGAAGAGCAGGAGGTCTTCCAGACGGTCAAAGACTCGCTGTTGCGCCGGAGTACGAGCAAGTCAGCGCCAGAAAACGACGCCGAGTACGACGACCAAATCGAGGAGTTGCTTCAGGAATCGACCCACATCAAGGGCGACGAACTGAACAACATCATCGATCGGTTGAAAGTCCGGTTCCACCCGGGGATACAGGAGATACCTCAGGAAACCTACGAGAACATTCGCTACCGATTGAACCGTGATATCGTCGGCCTCGGTCCGCTCGAGCCGGTCATGCGCGACCCGGCCAACGAGGACATTCACGTGATCGGCCCCAACGAGTGTTACGTCGATCACGGCACCTACGGCATGGTCGAGACGACCGTCGACTTCGGCACGCAGGAGGAGTTCGATAGCTGGCTGAGCAACATGGGCGAGCGGATCGGGAACCCGATGACCGACGCGGAACCGATCATCGACTCGACGCTGCCGGACGGCTCGCGTCTGAACGTGATTTACAGCGACGACGTGAGCGTGAAGGGACCGAGTCTCACCATCCGTCAGGGCGACGAGGTGCCCCTGTCGGTCACCCAGATTACGAACTGGGGGACCCTGTCGCCCGAACTCGCGGCGTACCTGTGGCTCTGTCTCGAGAACGAGCGGACGGTGTTCGTCGTCGGCGAGACGGCGTCGGGGAAGACGACGACGCTGAACTCGATCATGTCGTTCATCCCGCGGGACTCGAAGATTTACACCGCGGAGGACACGGCCGAGGTGTTGCCGCCCCACGACACCTGGCAGCAGCTATTGACTCGAGAGAGCCGCAGCGAGGACAGCGCCGACGTCGACATGTTCAACCTGGTCGAGGCGGCGCTGCGGTCTCGTCCGGAATACATCGTCGTGGGTGAGGTCCGCGGTGAGGAGGGACGGATGGCGTTCCAGGCGGCCCAGACCGGCCACCCTGTTATGCTCACCTTCCACGCGAGCGACATCGTCTCGATGATCCAGCGCTTTACTGGGGACCCGATCAACGTTCCCGAGACGTTCATGGACAACGCCGACGTGGCGCTGTTCCAGAACCGGGTGAAACAGGGCGACGACGTCCTGCGACGGGTCACGAGCGTTCAAGAGATCGAGGGCTACTCCGATCAGATGGACGGCGTCGTCACTCGGCAGGTGTTCTACTGGGATCCCGTCGAGGACGAGATCATCTTCCAGGGGATGAACAACTCCTACGTGCTCGAAGAACAGATCGCGACGCTGCTCGGGTACGCGGACACGCGAGACATCTACGACGACCTGCAGTTCCGCTCTGACATCATCGAGCGGATGATCCAGGAGAACATCCTCGAGTACCACGAGGTCAACTCGACGATCGACCAGTTCCAGCGCGACGGCGTCGAAGGGCTTCCCTTCCACATTACGCGGCCGGACTGAACAGGCAGATAAATGCCCGTCGCTTCGTCGCGAGCCGTTCGTCCCAGCCGTTCTCTCGCCCGCTCGCTGAACGGGCGAGCGAAACGGCCAATCTTATTAAGTAAACTGAGTGTGTCGAACCGCTTATGGACGTACTAATCACGGACGATTCCGGATTTATGCGGGATCTGCTTCGAGAAATTCTCGAGGAAGAACACAACATCGTTGGGGAGGCCGAAAACGGCGTCGAGGCGGTCGAGTTGTACCAACAGGAGCAACCTGACATCGCCTTCATGGACATCGTCATGCCGATCAAAGACGGGATCGAGGCGACCGACGAGATCACCGACCTCGATCCGGACGCGACGGTCGTGATGTGTACGAGCGTCGAGCAGGCCGAGCAGATGAAAGACTCGATCAAGGCCGGGGCGGACGGCTACATCACGAAGCCGTTCCAGAAAGAGAGCGTACTCGAGGAAGTAAACAGCATCACGGCCGGGTAATCTCCCATGGAAATCGATATTCGAGCGCTGGAGACGTACAACAAACTCGCTCACGACGGCGCGCAGTCGGCCGTCAAGTCACTGTCGCAACTGACGGGCATTAGCACCCGCGTCGAGGTGACCGACGTTTCGCTGATGTCGCCGTCCGATCTGCAGTACGAGTTCATCGGCAACGAGTACGCGGGCGTCAGCATCGACCTGTCGGGCGAGATCCGCGGAGAGACGGTCCTCGCGTTCGACGAACAGGCCCGAACCGCGGTGACGGACGTGCTCGTCCCGGCCGACGACCCCGAGATGAAAAAGAGCAGCATCAAGGAGGTCGGCAACATCATGACCAGCGGTTTCATCGACGGCTGGGCCAACCACCTCAACACGAAGATCAAGAGTTCGCCGCCGACCTACATCGAAGGAACCGGGACGGAAGTCCTCCCGCGTTCGGCGACGGAGGGCGACAGTCACTTGCTCGTCTTCCGCAGCCGCGTCGAGGCCTCCCGCGGCGGCGTCAACGAACCCGTCGACTTTCGCATCCTGCTCGTTCCCGACCAGACCTCCCTCGAGACCGCCCTCGAGCCCCAGGCCGACACGAGCATCTCCTTCGAGAAACTCGAGGTATTCAACGAGATGACCAAAGAGGGCGCGGAGAAATCCGCGGCTAACATCACCTCGATGACGGGCATCGAGACGAGCGTCAACATCAGCCGGCTGAGTCTCGTTCCGCTCGAGGACATTCCGGCGGAGGTCGGCACCAAACGCTACGTCGGGACCGTCATGGAGTTCGAGGGGAAACTCGGGGGGTATCTGGTGATCCTCTTCGACCAGCCCTCAGGTCGGGCGGTCGTCGACTCGCTCGTGCCGATGGAGACCGAAGGCGAGTGGGGCGAGATGGAACAGGGGGCCCTGCAGGAACTTGGCAACATCATGACCAGCGGCTTCATCGACGGCTGGGCGAACGTGTTGAACGCGGAGATCAAACACTCGCCGCCGAAGTTCGTCGCCGACATCGGCTCGTCGATCATGAGCCCGATCATCGCCCAGATCGCCCAGACCGACGACCACGCGTTCTTGCTCGACTCGAGCATCGAAACGGACAGCGACCGGGTGTTCACCTGCCAGATGCTCGCCCTGCCACGTCGGGACGAACTCGAGGAAGCGCTCGACGAAATCCTCGTCGAGAACTCCGGGAACACGGAAGCCGATCCGAACGATCTGTTCTAGGCGATATCGCCGTTTTCGAACGTACCGCTCGTCGCTCCATCGGTGCGAACCGATTCCTTCTTTGACTCGAGTCTGTCTCCCACTCGAGTCCGGTTCTACAGACGGAACAGGCCGAGGCGGTCCATCCTTCGGAAGGGGTTGCCTCGCTTTAAACGAACGCGATCTCGAGGACCGACAGGAGGATAACCAGTATCGAACCGGGAAGCCCGCCGAGGGCCACGACCAACAGCGCGATGGGTGTGATAGCCACCGAAATGTCGAACACGGCCTGGGCGAGAAAGAGGGCGATCAGGCCGACGATCGCGTTGACGATAAACGGCCGCACGGCTTGGATGACACGCGACGCGCCGACGATGGCTGCGAGTACCAGCGCCAGAAGGAGTATCTCGAGTCCGGTTACCATGAGTGGTATTTCGTGACGAGGTGGGAAAATCGTTCGCTCGCGGAACGAAACCCTTTAACCCGTTTACCCGAAACAGTGAGTACGGGATCGTGGGTTAGCTTGGTATACTTCGGGCCTTGGGTGCCCGTGACCCCGGTTCAAATCCGGGCGATCCCATCCTCTTATACGGGTTTTCGCTAAAACAGTTAGCACTGCAACAGGATTTCGGCTACCTGTTACGGGGTGGTCGCAGTGAGTCTCACCGTCAAACTGGACCCGCCAGTTTGCGAGTTCTGCGGGTGCTACATTCAGGATATCTCAGTCTTGACCTGCACTCGATGACGGGAGGTGTTCGCCGTGACCTCTGCCGAATGCTTCCAGTGTGGTGGGCCGGCAGGTCACAAATTCGGGAACAACTACCTCTGTGAGAGCTGTATTCCCTCTTCGGACGCCGAATCGTCCAACTCAGAGGCAGAGGAAGCCACCGAATCCAGTGAGTCCGATACAAGTAGCACGTTCGGGGCTCCAACGACCGTATTCCCTGAACAACTGAAGGATGTCGATCAGTGGGTATGCTGGAAGTACATCGACGATACGAAGAAGGCGTTTGCGCCATGGTCTGACCGGAATCACACAGATATCGATCTGGAGGCAGACGCCCGTTATTCGTGGTCACTCCCTGCCAATTGGACCTCGTTCACCAAAGCAAAGGAATGGGCCAGTATGGTCCCTGATATTGACGGTGTTGGCTTCGTCCTTCAGAAAACATCTGAGCCCTACACCGAAGGGGACGCTGATCCGTTTGCGTTCATCGAAATACACATTGTTGAAGAGCCATTTGAAAAGGTTATCAACCGCCACTGTGAGCAGTGTACCAATCAAAACTTCCAGTTTGACAACCAAAATGATGAGCGAAAACTCGTCCTGTTCACGCGGTGGTTTGGAAAAAGAGCAACAGTTCCATTGACGACCAGATGGGGATCTCAATTGAGATCATTGCCTCACCTAGGTAGGCATGGCACTTCCGATTTCGTCACTCAGACGTTTGGAGCCTTATGTTGTCGTACATGTGTTTCACGCCCGTTTCCCAGACAATGTTCATCCCGACTGCGACGGTCGCGGCCCCGTCAATGTCGCTCACATCGTAGCGAAACGTCTTCCAGCCGGAATGGGCCTCGACATCGTTGCTCCGGTCGAAATCCGTTTCGACGAGTTCATCCGACTCCTTCGATCCGGCGTAGAACGCGACCTGCGTGAGGATGTTGAACGACTTCTGTTCGTTGTACACGTCGAAGAGCACTGAATCAGCGTCCGAGAGATCGACTGTCTGGGCGACCCAGATCGTCCCGTCGTCGGCGCTCCCGTCGAGGTAGAACTCGACTGAGGCGCACCCGTCGGAGGCTTTCCGAGTGACCGTCTTCACGCTGTGGTCGATCTTATCAGACGAGTCACCCGGCTCCTCGGGGAGATCCTTACCGATCATCCAGCTGTCGAGGCCGCACTCGAACGAACCGTTCTGCACGGTCGTCGGCACCGTGGGATCTAGATCTGGATTGCCGTCCCTCGGGTCCTGATTCGGACCGGAGTGGAGTTCCTTATTTTCATCTGATGATTTACTTTGCGACACGCCCATGTGACCGGCGAGAGCCACACCGAGAGCGGCTGTGCCAGCGTTCAGGATTTTTCTACGTCGCATCAATCATGCCTTTTGATGACTGGGATAAGGTATCTTGTGTAAGCTAAAACAATCCTTTGAGTTAACCTCCAAACGGTCGAACACACAGCGATTATTTAGCAACTCAAACTGAGCCACAGAGGGGCAAGCTCAAATGGCAGACTCGAATCGAAAGCAAGCGCTCGCGGTCAGCGTATTGTTCGCCTTTGATGCCTACATAGCCCCAATCTCTTGCCCTTGATGGTACATTGCAGGGATTGTCGTTACGGTCATCAGTATCTTCCTCCCCTGGTAAGTCAACTACACCCTGAACTCAATGCTATAGTTTGTTATAGGTGTGGTTCCACGCGGACCACGTCTTTCCTCGTTGAAGGGGCTATGTGACCCATGCCGAATACCCATGTCTAAACGTCTCCATGAGAGCAGTAGAGTATATCAATAAACGTTTGCCACAGAGCAAAAGACAGTAACTCCTATGCAGTCTTGTGGTTTCCTGTAAGCGGTAGGGTTCGGACTATCTATTGAAGAACCAGATCACACAGTACAAGTCTCGAGAGCCCCCCATTCTACAGAAAGAGGTAGTCAACCCACCCCTCAATTGGAGTGGCCTAATGTCCGTGATATACTCGTCAGAAGGCTTCTGAAACAAGAATTGTGTCAGTATGCCACGGCGCAAAACTCATCGGATGGTACACAGAGAATTGGTGAAAGAACCGAGTGTGTCCCGTCCCCTCCCTCGAGAGACGCGATACACATCACCGTGAATCCGGTCGGGGACATTCTCGGCTGACGTATCCCGATCAGGGTCGGGCATAACTCGAGGATGCATCCACACCGTCGTTGGACCTACCTTCTTAGACCAAATCTTTTCCCGGAGATCGAGTAGGGTGCCAACGACCTCGGGATCGCCCCACCGGAGGAGGCGACTGTAGTTGATGAATAAGTCCGACACGCTGACCCCGCTTGACGATCGTCCTGGTGACGACGGCAACTGATCTTTTCGTGGACTACTGTTCCCGTCGACGCCCTCGAGTCACATCTTAACCAACTTTTCTAGACGGCGCTTCGAACCCGTTGGTTAACAGTAGATAGTAGTACGATTTCTTTATTCAGTTCGAACCTGAAACGGGCGATCGGTGGCTACGTATGCAAATCTCCCGCGGTAACAGCGCACAGCACTATATCGTGGGACGGATATATTTAGAGGAGGAAAACCGTCTATTGGTTGGCCAATAGAAAGGCAGTGACTCTGCCGTGGGCGGTCGCCAGCAAATTCGAACCGTGGAAACCGACCAATAGAACTGCGAGTCCGACCAGTGAAGCAACCACTGCCTCCGGCAAGGTGTTGATGACGATGGGACCAGCTCCCGAGTCGAATAGAGGAATCTCATACTGTGTGAACGGTAGAGGGTACACGAGTGGTGCCACGATCAGCGCCATCCCGAGGCTCGCTACTACGACCACAAACAGGAACGTGCCGATGCCGACGAACAGGGAGACCAGGAAGTATCCGACCAGTAGATACGACTGTGGATCGGTCAATATCGTCTTTATGTACGAAACAAGCGGCTCCGTGGTCGGATCATGGACCAAGGTGTGACCAACCTCTATCCCGAGTAGTCGGCTGATAACCTTGGCTTCGAATGTGCTGGCGTAGTCGGTCAGACCGAGCACGAAACCGAGTACTGGGATACCAACGAGTACTGGCGTCAGTGCGACACCGATAGCGAGTCCGGTCAGAAAGACGGTGAAGTACCCGACACCAAGCGGGAGACGCAATAGGAGGAAGGCGACGTTACGGTACGTCTGTGGGTCGGTAACTGGGGACCAAAGCCGTTTATGGCCCGAATCCGGTGTGAATTCAGTCGAGTGGGAGGGCATCTTTAGGTGGATTCTGGTTGGCACACAGTATATTTCTATCGACATTTTAAGACCGCTCGCCGGCAACGAGACCACTATACTGACTACGCGCTCTGTACTTACCATGGGTTTCACGGAGAACTCTGAATAAAAAAACCGTGCTACCAACTACTGTTAACATCGGGGCAAATTCCGGGGTTACTGCACTTATTTGGAGTTTGGTGCAGTGAGGACTGATTTAGAAAAACACGGGACGGCGATACGGTAGGTGTGTTCGAACCCTACTTTGTTTTTTCTCGAGAAATATAATCTGAACTCTGATAGAACCCGAACCGATCGTCGCATACATCATCGTTCTGTTGTAACCGTAACAACAAAATTAGCACCACTCCATAGATTCTGTTTTTCTCAAAGCGCATCAACTTCGAGACCAGATTGACCGTATATAGGTAGTGTTCGGGAATGTATCTCGGGTAATTTATAGCCCTAAAGTGAGAACGTAACCGACGAGAGTATATTTAGCATGAGTAATGGTCACAACCCATTCAACGATCGGCTCGATTGGACGTTTCAGGGCTCTCGCTGTGTTGTCCATGGAGAGAACGAAAAGGTGTACGAAGGTTACGTCGAAATGGTCCACCATAACCGTGGGAGTGTGATTATGCATAACTGTCGCGAACTCACGGAAGGACAGAAAGTAGGTTCAGTGTTCGTTCGTATCGTAGACGAGATTATTCAACTTGAGAGTCATAAGGAAATTCAAGAGCTTAATCCTGAGAGGGTTGCTAATTCACCCCACTATGAAGCCAAAATCATACCTCGTGACTATCATATGCGACTCGCTTACCGAAATGGATACACCGGCTCATTCCCGGTTGCTCGAAAGCTAGAGAAGGATCATCCCCGGTTTGATCCGAGTCAGCAGTACGAACTTGTCAATGGGCACAAGAGGGTCGCTGCGATGAAGCGCGTTGGGCTACAGAAGCATCCTTTTGAAGTAATCCAGTGTACGGATGAGGAAGCAAAGGAGCTGTATGAACTTGCTCACCGCGATCAAGACTCAGAGGATAGCGAGGATGACTCTACAGATGAAATGTTGGAAGAAGGTCTCTCGAGCAGCCGCACAACCCAGGGAGTACGTCGGCCAACGGCTACCACCGGCCAGCGAATTCAACCACGAGAACATATGATCGACCGGCAATCTTCTTGAGGAGAGACGTTCGTTCCGGTTTTCCTCCCATGGAGGCAAGGTATTCGTAGACGACAATCACGACACAGATATCTATTCTACCGTGTAGAGTAACTCGAGCGGGAAACACCCTTCACGGGTGTAATGTAAATATACTGGTGCGCGTCTTGGTGCACTTCGCGGACTCGATATCGAGGACTACAACCGAGACGAACAGTGTCTTGAGTTCATCCATCGTCCTACTGGAGAAACGCCACTCAAGAATGGTACTGACGGTGAGCGAATCGTTGGGATCCCGGAGAAGGTCTGTGACATCGTGGATGCATATCTCCGAAAACATCGACTCGAGGAATTCGATGACTTCGGACATCGCCCGCTCTTAACGAGTCAATTGGGACGGGGATTGACGAACGCTCTCCGCGCTTGGATGTACCTTGCTACGGTCCCGTGTTTGCATTCTCGATGCCCGCACGGGAACGATCCGGAGACGTGTGACTACCTTGATTACTCGTCGGCGAGCAAGTGCCCGTCTTCACGAAGCCCCCACCAAGTGCGAACGGGATCGATTACGTGGCAACTCAATCGTCGTATCCCACCGGAGCGAGTCCCAGAGCGAGTGAACACTTCCGTCGAGGTTCTCCTTCGACACTATGATCAACCAACAAAAATGGAAGAAATGCGTGAACGACGCCGGCCATACTTGGATCAACTTACATTCGGTAACGAGGAAGGTGAAGGGCAATGAGGCTGAAATCCGGGCGACCCACTCACTTCTGTCACGAGCAAGTTCGTGAGCGACGAATGCGTACACTCTGAATGGGCGCAAGTATCGACTTTCGACTGACGTGTCGGTTTATCGCCGGTTCCGACGTTCTCGTTCCGACGAAGTCCGTCACGACGTTTCGGAATCGGTTTGCACCTCTTCGTCTTCGATCTCATCGAGGCGGTCGTGCAGCTCTTCGACCGCTTCATCGTCGACGGTACCCCAGTAGGCGACGACGGCGAGGGCGAGCACGAAGACGACCCCCCATCCGACGGTCGCGTGCTCCTGTGGAACGTATAGGTTAAAGATCCCGTTGATGACGCCTTCTAACGAGAAGACGACGACGACTGGGCCGACTACCTCGCGTGGCAGAAAGTGGTCGATGTACGCTTTGAGAACCGCTGGATCTACGTCCATAGCGGTAGTATTGCAGTGGAGTAATTAAGCCCCCCTCTCCAGCGAGGCGATCGATCGAGGTTGAGGGACACGGTCGCGTTGAACGAACTCGGTCACCGAATCATGGCGAAGCCTCAGCGCATGAGAGGATGTCACGTGAGAGACTCCAGTTCGGCCACCAAGCATATATACTCCTGATAGAATCCACCGGGCATGGCAACGCGTACGAACGGATCACTCGAGAACGTCCCGGTGGTACAGGGCGGAATCTACGGCGCGATCGCGTTCGTCGCCAGCTATCTCGTGTCGATAGTGCTCTTGCAGGGAGACCTCGAGTTCGACTTGGCGGGCATCGCCGAGCTCGTCTCGGAGAACGCGTTCGAGGCCGCCGGCATGCTGTGGTTCAACAGCCACTTCGTCGACCTCGAGGTGAACGTCATCGGACTGGACACCACGACGACGATGTTCGCGCAGGCGGAAACGGGGATTCCGCAAGTCCTCTATCACGTCGTTCCCATGCTCGTACTCGTCGCTGCGGGATATCTCGTCGGACGACGTGCCCTCGGCCCGGAAGCGTCCCTCGAGGACGGCGTGAAAGCCGGTGCGACTGTCGTCGTCGGCTACCTTCCGCTCGCAGCGACGGGTGCGTTCGTCTTCGCCGTCGACGGCTCCTTCGGTAGCGCACAGCCGGAGACGGCGACCGCAATCTTGCTCGCGGGGGCGATGTTCCCGCTCGTCTTCGGTTCGATCGGCGGAATCGCCGCCACGCAGTGATCGACGGGTCGCACGCCAATCGTCGGCGGCGACCGACGACGGCCCGCCGACCGAACTGATACCGGCGTATTTTCCGCTGGGCTTTCGGTGATCCAGCGCCGAGTCCAGACTATGTCACGACTCGTGGAACTCGAGGCGAACGGCCCGCGAAAACTCGACGCGGACGACCTCGACGAGCAGAAAGGCGACGTCGCGATCTGTCAGTGCGGCCTCGCCGAAACGTTTCCGTTCTGCGATGGGAGCCACCGAAAGACCAGAGACGAAGCGCCGGACAAGCGGTACGTCTACGACGAGGACGGCACTCGAGCGGTCGTCGACCGGGTCGTCCGCGACAACGACTCGGAGTGAGTGCCGACAGACCCTCGAACAGTCGAGTCGATCACGTCGGGGAGGCGATCGTACCCGCCCGCCGACGAACGCGGGTCGATCGGGCGAGATCAGAACACTTTCTCTTCGCAACGATAACACTCGAGTGTGAGTCGCTCGAGCGGGGAATCGCCCGACGGACGCCGAAGTTGGCTCGTGGCCGCTACCGGCGCGCTGGCAATGGTATTCACGTTCGGAACCGCCTTCTCCTACGGCGTCTTCATGACGCCGTTCAGCGACGCGTTCGGCGTCGAACCGCTGGCGCTTTCGACCGTCTTCGCGACCATGCTCTTCGCGTTCTACATCGGCGCCGGCGTCGTCGGCGTCTTCGGTGCTCGAGTCCCGTCCCGGACGATTTTACTCGTCTGTGCGGCGATTTCGGGACTTTTGGCCCCGTCGCTGTACGTCGTCGAGGGATACGCCGGTCTCCTCGTCGTCTTCGGGGCGCTCGGCCTGGCGCTCGGGACGGTGTTCGTCGTCCTCGCGTCTATCGTCCCCAGATGGTTCGACGCCAATCGCGGCACCGCGACCGGCCTCATTTTCGCCGGTAACGGGCTGGGTCTGTTCGTCTTGCCGCCGGCGTGGCAGTACGCGATCGACGCCAGCGGCGTTCGGAACGGTTTTTTCGTCGTCCTGTCGATCACCGCGGTCGCGTTCCTCGTCGCCGGCGTCACCTGTCGGCGGCCCGACTGGGCCGAGCGGTCGACGGCCTCGGCCGGCGAGATCCTCGAGTGGGTGCGCGGGCTGGCCGGAACCCGGACGTTCCGACTGCTGTTCGTCGGCGTCGGTCTCTCGTTTGCGTGGTACCAGTTGCTCACGGCATACGCGATCGACCTGTTTACCGCCCGCGGAATGACCGCAGCAGGCGCGTCGCTCGCGTTCGGATTCGTCGGCGGCTTTAGCATAATCTCGAGACTCGCAAGCGGATTCGTCGCCGACACCGTCGGCTACCGGCGAACGTTCATCGCGTCACTCGGGAGCGCAGCCATCGGCGGGGCGCTGCTGGTCCCTTCCCACTCGATCTCGACCGCGCTGTCGGTCTTCTGTCTCGGGATCGGCCTCGGTGGGTCGGCGACGCTTTACATTCCCGTCCTGATGCGGACCTACAGCCGGACGAAAGATACGGCGGTCATCGGAATTTTCAACGTGGCGATCGGCACGTTCTCGCTGGTCGCACCGCCGGTCGGGACCGCGATCGTCGACTCGACGGGCTCTTACACGGCGGTCATCCTCCTCACCGTGTTCGCACTTCTCGGCGCAATCTGGGCCATCGCCGTCGGGTCCTGATCCTATCGCCGCCGGACCTGCCCCCATCATCCTCGAGATCTGACTCGAACGCCGTCGAGTCCGGCCTCCACTCGCCCCCTGATTCCAAGTCCACTCGCCCAAACTCCATCGCCACCGACAGCCACAGCCGACGGCGTCTCCTTACCAGGTCTCGATCCGACCCGATCGAACGTCCTCGACGCACCCCTCACAATCCGGATGCCCGTGCTCGTAACACGCCGGACGAAACTCGTCGTCGAGTTTCGCCGCCCGCTGTTCGGCGTAGCGCCGACAGACGATCTTCGCGCGACCCGCCTCGTCGGTCGGCAGCGAGCGGGCGTGCTTTGCCCCCTCGTAGGCCGTTCGGGCCTCCTCGAGTTGCTCACCGGTCGATCGACGCAACCCTTCGTACTGCTCGCCCGCTCGTCGGAGTTTCGTCCGAACGAACCGCTCGAGACGACGCCCGTCTGACATGGCTCTGAAACAGATTCGAGCGCCGGCCACATAGGTTCGTCGCCGTCGCGGACTGCTTTCCGCGAGCGACGAGCAAAGTCGTGGAATCGAAAACCAGCTTGAACGCCGCACAATCGCAGTTGATCACTTTCGCTCCGGTGGCGGCAGTTTAAATAGTATCGGGAGCGAACGTCAGTATGCCTCCCATTGATACACAGGAGGAGGCGAGACACCATGAGCGACGTACGACAACACGCCGAAGACATACACGACCAGTTTTCAGATCATCTCGACATCACGGTCGACGACGTCGAGGAGCGCCTGACGACGCTCGTCGACGAGTACAAAGTGCCCGTCGACGAAGGTCGTCGGAGCGTCACGAACCACTACCTCGAGGAGGCGGGCCTCGAGCGCGAGGACATTGCGCGCGGCGGCAGCGAGGCCGTCAACGTCGAGGACATCGAGGAAGAAGAGCAGTGGGTCGACATCACCGCGAAGGTCATCGAACTCTGGGACCCCCGAAGCGACTCCGTCGCGCAGGTGGGACTACTCGGTGATCCGACGGGGACGATCAAGTTCACCAAGTGGGCCAAATCCGAGCTGCCGTCGCTCGAGGAAGGCGGCGTCTACGAACTGCGAAACGTCGTCACCGACGAGTACCAGGGTCGGTACTCGGTCAAACTCAACAGCACGACCGTCGTCGAGGAACTCGAGGACGACATCGAGGTCGGCGACGACACCTCCGAGATCGAAGGCGCGCTCGTCGACATGCAAAGCGGCAGCGGCCTCATCAAGCGCTGTCCGGAGGAAGACTGCACGCGCGTCCTCCAGAACGGACGCTGTAACGAACACGGCGAGGTCGAAGGCGAGTTCGACCTCCGCATCAAGGGCGTCGTCGACGACGGGATCGACGCCCACGAGGTCATCTTCGACGCCGAGGCGACCGAATCGCTGACCGGCATCAGCCTAGAGGAGGGCAAGGAGATGGCGATGGATGCGCTCGATACCACGGTCGTCGCCGACGAGATCCGCGAGAAGATCATCGGGACCTACTACCGCATCGAGGGGCCGACCTTCGGGCGGTACGTCCTCGCGGACGACGTCGAGGAACTCGACGGACCGGTCGACGCCGAACAGCTGTTGATCAAAGCGAGGTCGATGTAACATGTCTCAGGCAGAACTCACCCGCGAAGTCGCACGTCGCGTCTTCGCCTCCGAATTCAACGATTCGACGTACACATTCAAAGAAAGCGACGACGAGCGCGCGCCGAACTACGCGTTGCTCCCGACGGGCGACCGCGCGAACCGCGCGTTCATCGTCGGCACGCTCACCGAAACCGAAGACGTCGGCGACGAGAGCGAGTACTGGCGCGGCCGCGTCGTCGATCCGACGGGGACCTTTTTCGTCTACGCCGGCCAGTACCAGCCCGAAGCAGCCGCCGTCCTGCGGGACACGGAGCCGCCGGCGTACGTCGCGATCGTCGGCAAGCCGCGAACGTACGAGACCGAAGACGGTTCCGTCAACGTCTCCGTTCGACCGGAGTCGATCTCGATCGTCGACGACGCGACCCGCAACCGGTGGGTCGTCGAAACCGCCGAACGCACCATCGATCGGATCGAGGCCTTCGAGGAGTGGGAAGCCGAACAGGAGGCTCCCGAAAGCGGTTCGACGGCACCCGGCAACGAGTACGCCCAGATGGCTCGCGAACGGTACGACTCGCCGGTCGAGAACTACCGTCGCGACGTAATTCTGGCCTTAGAGAGCCTCGAGGATCTCGAGGCGACGGCCTGATCGTCGACCCGAGAGTCCATCCACCCGTCAGTTTCACACATTTTTCGCAGAGAAGTCGTCTACTGCCCGAATTACGGCGATGCTCGCCGTCGGAGCGTCTGACAAATCGTTAAGTAAGTCGAAGACGGTATCGGTACCAATGGGCAACAAGAACAAGACGATCTCGTTCCGGGTGAACGAGGACGCGTTCGAAGCGCTACAGGACATCGCCGCGGAGCGTGACATCTCGTTGTCCGCCGTGTTCCGCGATTACGTCGACCTGCTGGTCGAACACGACGGACAGGTCGAGGTGGTCCCCGAGTCCGAACTCGCCAGTCGAACGAGCGACGACGGCGAGCCGACCTATCCGCCGACCGTCGAGGTGCCAAAGAGCTTCGTGCGCGAACACGAGCGCCTCGAGCTCGAGGCCGAGCACCTTCGCGAGCAACTCGAGGAGCACAAATCGTACGTTTCGGAGCTTCGGAGTCGCCTCGAAGGGGAAGAAGACGAAGTGTTGTTGCTCGACGACCTCGACGAGGACGACGAGCAGTACCCGTTGCGGTAACCGCTCCCGATCGGTACGTCGCCCAAATCGCGCCAGTTATCTCGCGAGATCGTCTTTGACCTGCCGAATCTCGTCGCGTTTCTCACCGTGTCCGTCGACTCGAGCTAGGCCTTCTGCGGCCTCGAGCGTTCGAATGCCGCTGTCGAGAAAGGAGAGGACGTCGCCGGAGTAGGCATACAGCATGTAGTCGTCGCTCATCACGTCGACGATGGCGTCCGGCCCTAACCCCTGGGCGCGCAACTCGAGGAGATAGCGGATGAACTTCCGTTCCGGACAGCCACAGTAGGGATTGGTGTCACAGTTGCAGTCAAGAAAGTCGCTCGCGAAATCGAGGACCCGCTCTCTGGTGGCCTCGTCTAGCTTCTCGAGGCCGTTGCCCTGAAAGAGCACGTCGAGCGTCGCACCTTTGAACGCGCCTTTCGGGATGTTCGTCTCGAGTTGCGAGCTCAACTGCCGATGGTTCTTGACGTATATTTTGTCGGTGATGGCCACGCGTTGGCCGCCAGTAAGCGAGCGAGCGTCAAAAGCGGCTCGGAAGCGGCTCCTCGAGCGGACCGACACACCGTGACACGGCGTCCTCGAGAGCGTAACGTATTTCAGGTACTCCGCGATTACATAGAAGTACGCGTGTCCGGGTTGGGGTAGTGGACTATCCTTCAGCCTTGTGGAGGCTGAGACGCGGGTTCAATTCTCGCACCTGGACCTTTTCGCGACGACACTCGGAGGAGCGAAAAATCCGACGGAGAGATTGAATCACGCGAGATGAGCGTAGCGAGTCTCGCAGTCGGGTTCAATTCTCGCACCTGGACCTTTTTCACGACGACACTCGGAGGAGCGGCAAGTCCGACGAAGAGAATCGAACCGTATCAGTTGCGCAACGATCGATTACGGGAGTCAACAAAACCGATATCGGTCGCGTAGGAAACGCCAACGGGCCACGTCGCTAGCGCAGTTCGTTCGGTAGTCAGTCCAACGGCTGTGACTGCGAGGAGTGATTGACTTCGCCGCTCTGCTGGACGATGTTCAGCGCGGTCATCATGTCGGTTCTCGAGATCAGTCCGACAAGGTCGCCGGGTTCTTCGGTTCCGGAACCGCCGGCGTCCTCGAGAACTGGATCGTCGAAACCGCCGTCGTCGTAGACGGCCTCGTCCTGGATGGACGCGTCCGGGCGGGTCATCGAATCGTCTCCATCGACGACGAGTAGCCGTCCGATGCGTTCGGATTGCATCCGTTCGATCGCGGTCATCGCGTCGGAGTTCGCATCGATCGTCTGGAGGTCCGTCGTCATCACGTCCGAGACGGTAAACGCGTCGCGTTCGACGGGTTTGACTTCCTGTGCATCCGAGAGCGTGACGAGGCCGACGAGGTGTCCGTTGTCGAGCACCGGATAACCTGTGTGTCGCTCGGAGAACATCCGCTGGATGAGTTCCTCGACGCTGGTATCGGGAGCGACCGTGTGAAGGTCTCGAGCGGGCGTCATGATGTCGCCGACGGTAACGTCCTGAAACGCGGCTTTCATGGTCACCTGCTGGGACTCGCCGGAGGCGGCGATGTAGATGAAGAAGGCGACGCCGATGAGGATGATGTTGAACGTCACGAGCAGTCCGAACAACCCCATCAACACCGCGAAGAACTTTCCGATGCTCGCCGCCTGCTGGGTTGCCTTCGCGTAGGGCTGGTTTCGAGCCAACAGCGCCCGGAGCACGCGGCCGCCGTCCATCGGGAACGCGGGGAGCATGTTGAACCCCGCGAGCGCGACGTTGAGAACCGCGAGGTAGCCGAAGACGAACAGCGCCCCGTCGACGCTAGCTGGCGTGAGGAGAAAGAGGCCGTAGGAGAGCGCGCCGACGAGCACCGAGACGATGGGGCCGGCGATCGAAATGGCCAGTTCCTGTTTCCAATCTTCGGGCATCTCCGTGAACGACGCGACCCCGCCGAGCAGCCAGAGCGTGATCGAATCGATCGGGAACCCGTACCGCCGGGCGGTCAGCGAGTGGCCGAGTTCGTGGAGCACGACGCCGATAAACAATCCGATCGCCGCCGCGAATCCGAGCACCAGCGGCATCGGGCCGCCGGAGACCGCCGCCGTATCGATGCCGGCCCCGAGCAGGTCGTTGAGTAGGTCCGCGACCATCCCGATCTGGACGCCGATGAGATACGCGAAGAAGGGCAAAACCAGCAGAAACGTCAGATCGAGTTTGATAGGGATCCCAAACAGCGATCCGATACGGAAGCTCTTCCACATACCCGCATATATCGGCGGAAGAACCTTAAACACGCCGCCGAAACGCGGCGTTGTTCCGAGTCACGCCGGCGAATAGGCAGCCGTTTCACCAATGATTCTGTGGCGTTCTCTCGGTGACTACTGCGGCGTGACTGCCTCGCAGGTGTCGTGCTCGTGAAGTGCTGGACGGAGTTCTCGAGCATCGGTCGAACGGTGCACTCGAGATGGAGACCACTCGAGAGATGGTCGCCGTTTCGAAACCGTCACCGTCCGAGTCAGGTGACCAATACCAATGCATATAATCACACTATTATCTACTAGCCAATATGCATCCGTCCTCCCATAGAGTTATACGTGAGATCGTGGTCGATGTGTTCAGACCAATGACAGCCCAACTCACCACGACGACCGCCACCAACCGAGCCGCGTTACCGACTGAGCTGAACTCGGCGCAGGCGAAGCTGGTCTACCTCTACCTCGACGCGACAGCGGGTGCGACGATCCGCGAGGTGAGCGACGCGCTCTCGATGAAGCAGATGGCCGCACTGAGCGTTACCAAATCGCTTTCGACGCAGGGATTGATCGAGAAGACCGGCGACGAGTACGTTACCGTTCACTGAGCCTGGCCTCGAGACCTGGCCAGTCCGATGTCGTCTACAGGCGGAGCAGGCCGGGTGCCTCGGGGTCGTACGGAAATCGGAGATTTCCGTGATGACGAGAATCTCCGATTCTCGAACCACTTGACCCCGAGGCGGTTCACATATCTGGCTGTAACCGACGGGTTTCCGTTCTAGATCGGTTGCTGACTCCGACCGATTGCCGTCACCGACCAGTTGCCGCCCCAATCGATTGCCGTCGCCGATCAACTGCCGCTCGAGTTTTCACGACCGGCACTAACGGTGGTCGATCCGCTTTTATCGCGGGCACGACGCAGACGACGGTGGCGACGGGTTCGAAGCCTTTATCCGCGCGGTAGCACTCCGTTTTTGTAAGTAACTACAACCATGTCAGAGAAACCCGCCTCTATGTACCGGAAGATCGATAAGCCGGCCTACACCCGCCGAGAGTACATCACCGGCATTCCGGGCTCGAAAATCGCACAGCACAAGATGGGAGACGTCGCGGCCGAACCCGAGGACTACCCAGTTCAGATCAGCCTGCAGACCGAAGAAGAGTGCCAGATCCGCCACGGATCGCTCGAGGCCTCCCGACTGTCGGCGAACCGCCACATGCTGAAAAACGCGGGCGAGAACCAGTACAAGATGATCCTGCGAAAGTTCCCCCACCACGTCATCCGGGAGAACAAGCAGGCGACCGGCGCCGGTGCAGACCGTGTCTCCGACGGAATGCGCCAGGCGTTCGGCAAGATCGTCGGCACGGCCGCCCGAATCCAGCAGGGCGAGCGCATCTTCACGATCTGGTGTGACGTCGAGGACGCCGAGTTCGCGAAGGACGCGCTCCGGCGGTCCTACAATAAGATCTCGCCGCCGTGTCGCGTCGTCGTCGAGCGCGGCGAAGAAGAACTGATCGCATAAGGCCCGACCCGACCGTTTTTCGCGCTCTCTCGAGCAGAGCGCCGGCTATCGGATCGACGCCGTCCGTCGGTTCGTGAGTGCTCGAGTCGCCACTGCTGATCGGCGCGCGAGCCGAACTCCCGGCCGAATACTCTACCGTTTTTTGTCTCGGCCCCCCACACTCGAGTATGATCGATCTCGCGGTCGCAAATGATCAGGAGACGTTCCAGCGAATGCGAGAGCCCCTCTCCGAGCGGGGGATTGCGGTCCAGCACGTTCCCGTTCGCGAGCGCGTGGTTCCGCTGGGTTCGGACGCGCCGTGGTCCCCGGAGGAGTACGACGTCGGCTTCGTCTATCCCGGCCGGCTCATGGAAGGTGGGGTGGCCGATGCGTTGCTCGATATCCCGTGGCTCAACGACCACGAGACGGTGTTGACCTCGCGGAACAAGGCCGAGGTGCTCGCCCGACTTGAGCGGGCGGACCTTCCGATACCCGATTCGGTGTACGTCTCGAACGACGTGAGCGAGTCCGAACTGATCGCCGTCTTCGAGCGGTTCGAGCCGCCGGTGGTCGTCAAACCCAACTCGACGACGCGGGGCGTCGGCGTCGCGAAGGCCCACGATCTCGACTCGTTCCTCGGAATCTGTGACTACCTCTCGCTGGTACACGATTATCGGGCCACCGCCGACCAGTCGTTTCTCGTCCAGGAGTACCTGCCGGAGGCGGTCGACTATCGGGTCATGATGCTGGAGGGGGAGTACGTCGGGGCGGTCGAACGAACGCTTCCGGAGGACGCCGCGGCGCGAGGCCAGTGGAAGCACAACGTCCACCGCGGTGCGACCGCGACCGGCGTCGACCTGCCGAAGCCGCTGCGAGAACTCGCCGAGTCGGTCGCGGGGGAACTCGAGATTCCGTTCCTCGGCGTCGACCTGCTCGTGAGCGGCGACCGCGTCGTCGTCAACGAGACGAACGCCCGCCCGACGATCGACGACGAGACGAAGTACGAATCAGGCTTTTACGACCGACTCGCCGAGGCGATACGCTCGAGAGCGGAGTAGCCGATCGGACCGGGTGAAAATCCACAAGAAGAAACCGCTGTTCGACCGGAAACCCGGGCGAGATCGGGATCGGCTCGGCGTGCGCTTATTCGAGGGATATGTCGGAGGACTTCTCGGCCGATTCGAAGACGACCTCGAGAACGCCGTTGTTGTAGGTGGCCTCGGCGGTGTGTTCGTTGACCCGCTGTGGCAGCGAGACGCGCTCGTCGTACTGTCGGTGCTGGCTCTGGGCGGAGATCGTGAGGGATTTGCCGTCGCACTCGAGGTCGATGTTGTTCTTTTCGACGCCCGGGAGGTCGGCGATGACTCGGAGTTCGTCGTCGGTCTCGTGAACGTCGATGTGGGTATCGGTGCCGAAGCCGTTCTCGACGGAGCCGGCGGAGTCGAAGTCGACGTCGCCGCCGTTCATCATTTCGTTCATCATCCGCTCGATTTCACGAAAGAGATCGTCGAAGGGTTCGTCGCGATCATCTCGGCGCATGAACGACTCTAGTAGGGCACGTGGCAAAAACTTTCTGTCGGTCCGAATCGTTCTGCGGTCGAATTCAAAACGGGATCGGCCGAACTGAGCTAGAAGCCGATTCCCAGATGCTCGTTCGTCGTCGCGATACTGTCGGTCGCATCCGACGCGCCGAGGACCGCACGGATCGCGTCGACGTTTTCGGGGACGACGTCCGACTCCTGGTGGATGCCCTGAAAGAGATAACAGTCCCGGCCGACGGTCGAGATCGACTCTTCCCAGATGCAGTTCTCCCAGAGGTCGCCCCGCGGTCGTCCCACGTCGTGGGCGTACTCCTTTAGCTTCCCGCTGCCGTCGATCGACATCGACTCGGGGATCAAGAACAGACGCGACTCGTCGGCGAAGCGGTCGCGGATCTCGGCCGCGTCGACGGCCTCCTCGAGCGTGACGTTCAGGCTGTGCATGTGCATCAGGGTGGCGGGCACCTTCATCCCGAGCGTATCGATGTCGAGGTCCGGGAAGATCGTCTCGACGTCGGGGCCGTGGTGGGACGGGATCGTCACCGGGTCCGGGAGGATGTCGTTGATCGGGCCGCGAGATGTCTGGCCGGGATCGCCCCCGCGACGAACCAGCGTCGCGCGGACCTTCTCAACGCCGTAGGCCTCCTGAAGCGGCGCGATGACTCGAGAGAGGCCGGTCGTGTTACAGGAGACGACCCGGACGTGCTGGGCGCCCGTCGCGGCCTCGAAGTTCGAGCGCGCGTTGAAGCTCACGTCCACCAGCTCGGCGTCCTCGCCGCCCTGGTAGAGCGCCGGCGTGTCGTACTCCTCGTAGAGAGACTTGTTCTCGGCGCCAATTCCCGACGGCGTCGCGTCGACGACGACGTCGGCGTTCGCGACGAGGTCCTCGACCGGGCCGGCTATCTCGAGGCCCGCCTCGGCGAAGCGGTCGGCTCGCTCCTCGATCGCGGCGTAGAGCGGATACCCCTTCTCGACGGCGGTTTCGGCCTCGAAGTTCGGGCGCGTTTTCGCGACACCGAGTACCTCCATATCGGGCTGTTCCCGAACGGCGTCTGCGACGCGTTTGCCGATCGTCCCGTAACCGTTGATCGCGACCTGTATCATACTCCCGACTCCATTACGGACGCGGATAATCGTTTCGAGCCTTCTCCGCCGGTTTTTACTCGCCTCAGAGTTTGTACTCGAGCTGTCATAGGGGGCTGCCAGTTCGAGTCGTCCGCGAACTCGAGGCGTCTCGAGCGCCGGGAGAGCAAGACCTTTCGGCGTACTACACGCATCCAGAGGTATGACAGACCTTCGAACGCCTGCCGAAACGGCGATCCGACAGTGTCTCGACGTCCGGGCCGACGAGTCTTGCGTAATCGTCACGGACAGCAACCGCGAACCGATCGCGAACGCGCTCTACGAGGCCGCGCTCGAGCGGACCGACGATGTCGCGTTCGTCCGGTATCCGCCGGGAGACACCCACGGCGAGGAGCCGCCCGAACCCGTCGCAGCGGCGATGGCGGGAGCCGACGTCGTTCTGGCTCCGACGACGAAGAGCTTGAGTCACACGCGAGCGCGGACCGACGCGAACGAGGCCGGCGCTCGAGTCGCGACGCTGCCGGGGATCACCGAGGAAGTGTTCGCCACCGGTCTCGAGGCAGATTACGACGAGATAGCCACCCGCTGTGAGGCCATCCGCGAGCAGGTCGACGGCGCGGACGAGATCCGGGTGACGGCCGCGGCGGGAACCGACATCACGTTCGGAATCGGCGACCGGGACTTTCGCTCGGATACCGGCATCGTCCACGAGGCCGGTGCGATGTCGAACCTCCCCGCCGGAGAGGTGTTCGTCAGCCCCGAAACGGCCGAGGGAACGTTCGTCGTCGACGGCACGATGATGCCCCACGGGTTGCTCGAGGACGGCCGGACGCTGACCTTCGAGGTCGAGGACGGCCTCGTGACGGACATCTCCGACGACGAGATTCGGTCGACGGTTGAAGACGCCACAACGGAAGTCGGCGACGCGGCGTACAACCTCGCGGAACTGGGGATCGGGACGAACGTCGCCGTCACCGAATTGGTCGGCTCCGTGTTGTTAGACGAGAAAGCCGGCGGCACGGTCCACATCGCGATCGGAGACGACGCGGGCATCGGCGGCGACGTCGACGCGCCGATTCACCTGGACGGGATCATCCGCGAGCCGACGGTGTTCGCCGACGGCGTCGAGGTCGACCTCCCCGCGGGAGAATCGCGCTGAGGAGAGTCACGATCAGGTTCACGCACCTTTTAGGGCAGTGGCGCTTACGCCGGGTATGAGCGATATACCCGACCGGGTTCCGACGACCTGCCCCTCGTGTTCTCCGGACCTCGAGACGGTCCACGAGGTGCTCTCGCCGGGCGGCGGAAGCATCACCGTCCGCTGTAGCGAGTGCAGCCACGTCCACAAGATCCAACCGGAACCGGAGCGCGAAGTCACCCTCGACGTCGTCGTCTCACAGGACGGCGAGTCCTTCACCGCGAACGTCACGACCCCCGAAGACGAGACCATCGAGACGGGCGACGAGTTCATCCTCGAGACCGACGAGGTGCTCTCGACGGTTCGCGTGACCAGCATCGAACTCGACGAGCAGCGCCGGCGCGAGGCCGCGCCGGCCCAGGACGTCGAAACCGTCTGGACGCGCGAAGTCGACAACGTTTCCGTCGACGTCACGGTCCACCCGCAGGACGGCACGCACGACGAGAGTCGAAGCATCACGGTCTACGTCCCCGGCGACTACGAGTTCGAGGTCGGGACGGTCGAGACCTTCGGCGACGACGAGTTCGAGATCGACGCCTTCGTGGTTCGGGACGACGCGACGGGCTACGAGCGCGACCGAAATGAACTCGAGGGCGACGTCGTCCTCGCGAAGGACGCACAGCGCGTCTACGCCTACGACGAGACGACGACCGCCTGGTCGGCGTGGTAACGCGCCATCGCACTTCTCAGGCGTCCGGCCCGATCGTCAGAACGGGAACGGAGGCCGACCTGACGACGCGCTGGGAGACGCTCCCGACGACGTTGTTCTCGTAGTCGTCGCCGCTGGTTCCCATGACGACGAGGTCGATTCCATGTGCATCGGCGTACTCGAGAATGCACTCGGCGGGGTTGCCCGTCTGGATGGCCGTCTCGGTCTCGATGCCGTGATCGGTGGCGTGGGTCGCCGCTCGATCGGCCGCCTCGAGCGCGTTTTCCTCGAGATCGGCGCGAACGCCCTCGACGCGGTCGTCGTCGAGGACCAGAAAGGCCCGATCGTCCACGACCGAAAGCACGTGCAGCGACGCGTTTCGCGTCTCGGCGATGTCGACGGCGTGGTCGGCGACGGTCGCGCTGTGATCGGTGCCGTCGGTGGGAAAGAGAATCGACTCGTACATTAGGTGGACCTCTGGTGCGAGGGGAAAAAGAACTTCCCACTCCGGGCGGCAGTGTCCGTCTCGAGCGGTTCGACGGGACTCGAAGGCCTACTGGCGGTCGGGTTTCCAGCTGAGTTTGACGTCGACGGTCTCGCGCTGTCCGCGGAGCATCGAGGACTGCTCGACGACGTCGATCGAAACGGAGACGTCGTCCGGCGGGTGCAACGTCACCGTCTTGTTTCCGACGCCCACGTCGATATCCTCGCCCCCGCGGTCGAACTCGTCGGCGAGTTCGGCGAGGTATGCGCCGAGTTCCGTTCGTGACATCGTCTGATCGGCCGTCGTTCGTTGGGCCATGCGCCAGCATATGGGATCGACCCCGCAAAAGTATGGGCCGCGAACACGTCGCTAACAACCGATTACAGCCGCCGGTGGCGTCCCGCCGACGATCACCGGCGTCGCACGCGACTGGTCGCCGATCGGAAACGAGAGCGACAGCCGATCAGCGCCGGCGTCGTCGCTTCCGACTCGATCCGGCGCGGAACGAGTGGGTTTTTGGCGACGGGGCGGGTAGCCGGCGACGATGGACGCCGAGGAGGAGCTCACGGTCGGGATCGTCGCCCAGCGAAACAACGACCGAGCGCAGTCGCTGGCGACCCGATTGGTCGACGCGCTCGAGCGCGAGGGCGTCGCGGCGGTCGTCGACGACGAGACGGGCGACGCGCTCGGGAAGCGCTGCGTTCCCGTCGAGCGCATGAACGAGTTCGATTTAGTCGTGAGCATCGGCGGCGACGGGACGTTCCTGTTCGTCGCCCGCGAGGCCGGTAACGCGCCGATCGTCGGCGTCAATCTCGGCGAGGTCGGCTTTCTCAACGCCGTCACCCCGGAGAACGCACTCGAGGCGGTGACGTCGCTGATCGCCGAACGCCGCGCAACCGGCTCGATCGGCGGCCGAGCCGTAAAGCGACTCCGGGCGCGCGGCGAGGGCTGGACGCTCGAGCCGGCGCTCAACGAAGTGGTGGTCCACGGGCCGAAACGCGGGAGCGGGGGCGGCGCAACGATCGAGATCCTCGTCGACGGCCAGCGGTACGCCGAGAGCCATTCGGACGGCGTCCTCGTCGCGACGCCGACCGGGTCGACCGCCTACAACTTGAGCGAAGGGGGCCCGCTGGTGCACCCCGCAGTCGACTCCCTTATCGTCACGCAGATGGCCGCGACCGATCCGATGCCGCCGCTCGTGATCGATCACACGAGCGAACTCACGCTCGCCGTTCGCGACGCCGAGACGGCCTACGCGATCAGCGACGGCCGCAACAGACAGCGACTCGAGCCGCCAGCGTCGGTAACGGTGACCACCGCTGACGACCCCGTGACGCTCGCCGGGCCGCCGGTGAACTTCTTCGAGGCGCTCGAGAAACTCGAATGAGATTCCGCCGGGCGGTGCGGGTGATTTCTCTGAACCGCTGAAAACGAGTTAGGACTGCTCGACGAGCCGTTGGAGGTGATCCGGCGGGAGCGCCCCGCTGGCCGCGGTCCCGTCAGCGACGAACGTCGGAACGCCCGTAATCCGCTGGCGGGAGGCGCGATCGAACGCGTCCTCGAGTTCGGTCCGGAGGCCGTCGTCCTCGGTCGCGGCCCTGATTTCTTCCGGTGGAAGGTCGACGCTCGTCGCGAGGTCCGCGAGAACGTCCGCATCGCCGATGTCGCGCCCGTCAGTCCAGAGCGCGTCGAAGACTGCCCGATCGAACGCCTCCCACCGCTCGGGATACTCGGTCTGGACGTACCACGAGGCCATCTGCGCCGGCAGCGAGTCGACCTCGGTCGCGAGTTCCTGTTCCATCTCGACGTCGTACTCCGCTTGCAGGCGCCTGACGTTCTGTCTCGCCTGCTCGAAGTAGTCGTCGTCCTTGCCGTCATCGGCCGAGTGATCGATCGACCCGTCGGGATTGCGCTTGTCCCGACGGAGGTCGAACGGATGCCACTCGAGTTCGAGCGGTTCCTCGCGGCGCTCGCGATACTGTTCGAGCGACGCCCGCCCGAGGTAACAAAACGGACAGACGTAGTCGGAGTAGACGGTCAACTGGTCCGCTGTCTCGCTCATGGCCGTCCTAACGGACCGTCACGGAAAAGTCGATAGCTCCCGGAAACTCCGGTCACGGGTCGTCCTCGAGCGGGCAGATCGGAGATCGTCCGCGAACCAGTCACAACGAATGCGGTGACGGAGACCGAGTCAGCTATCGTCGGCGTCGGACTCGCTCGTCCCGACGGCGTCGCCGGGCTCTGCGGTATCTTCGGATCCAGTCGACTCGCTCGGCTCGGCCGAGTCGGTCCCCGTCGTCGCCGGCAGGTTCGGGTCCCGCCACGGATTCCTGCCATAGGCCGGAAGTTCGTCCTCGAGTTGCTCCTCGAGGACTCGCCGAAGCCGGTTGAGGCTGGTCGTATCCAGACCGTGTTCGGCCGCGAGCCGTTCGAAGGTCGGTTCGTCGGTGATATCGTGAGCCCGGTACTGACCGAAGAGCTCCTCCATCCGGTCGGGCGATAGCGACGCCGCGTCGACGTCGTCCAGTCCGAAATACGCCTGTCGGTCGCGGTCGACGACGTGGCGGATGACGACCAGTGCGACCGTCGGGATGGCTCGCTGGCTGCCGAACGCCGTCAGGTCGATCTCGTCCATCACGCCGAGCGCGAGGTCGCGCTGCCACGGCGTCACCTCGAGTGCGTTACACAGCGCCTGGGTCGTCCGGAGGCGGTCGAGGCGGTGGGCGCGTTCGGCGTAGCCGGGCGTCGCGCCGTGTTGCTCGTCGTGCAGTCGGCGAACGCGATCCGAGAGCTCCGCCTCGGGTGATTCCGCGCGGCCGATGACAGTCGCACTCGGCGTCACGACGCCCCACTGGCGCACGGACGCGTCTCGCTGCAGCGCCGCTCGAGAGACCGATCCCGCACCTGCGCGGCTCTCGAGGCGGCGTCGCGGCGCGTGCTCTCCGGTCCCGGCTCGCTCGAGGCGCGTTCCGGCGTCACCGTCGTGCATCTCGTTCGTGGCTCATACGTAGAGAGGGAAAAACCCTCGCTCGAATCGGCGAAGCTGTTACCGAAACTGCACGTGACACTGATAGCTTTAGACGGGCGACGGAGATGCGGAGTGCAACCGCTCGCGGACCGATATCGGCGAAAAGCTCCTCGTATCTTTACCTTGTGACGAGAAGCACTTAAAGGATAACCGAGCGGCGAGTACGTTCCCCGCCCCCTTCGGAGTCTCGAGAAGGGAGGTGAGTTTCGAGGTACTCGAAACGATGTATTCACTCGAGGATATCGAGATCAAACACTGTGGCCGACTGCGAGAAAGTACTGGGATCGATCGCGAGAAGTGAACTGCCGTTCGTATCTATACCTTGTGACGAGAAGCACTTAAAGGAATCCGGGTCGGCTCCACGGTGTGGAACGCGTCGTTCTCGAGCCAAATTCGAGTCGGTCCGCATACTCGACCCGCGCGTATTTGTCCCGTGTCCGGCTTTACTCGGTATGGCGCGACTCGATCCCGTCGACCCCGACGAGGTGCCGGCCGAGAAACGATCGCTGCTCGAGACCGCCTCGGACGCAGCCGGCAGCGACGACCACTCGCTCTCGGGCGGACGACTGAACGTCTATCGAACGCTGGCACACAATCTCGCCCTCCTCGAGGGCTTTCGCGACTACCTCTCGACCCTTTGGCACCAGAGCGGGCTAACTCCACACGAGCGAGAGCTCGTCATCCTGACGACCGCGGCACGAACTGACTCGGCCTACGAGTGGCACCAACACGTCCGGATCGCTCTCGACGAAGGCGTCCCGGTCGAAGATATCCTCGCCGTCTCACGCGGTCGCCACGACGCACTCGAGGCGAATCACAGCGTTCTGGTCGAGTACGTCGAGCAGTTCGTCGAGGGGACCGTCGACGACACGACTCACGCACAGCTAACCGATCACTATTCCGACGAGGTCGTCCTCGGCATCGGCGCGCTCGCAGGCAATTATCTCGGCCTCGCACGCGTCCTCGAGGCGCTCGAAGTCGAACCCGAGTCCCCGTTCGTCGGCTGGGACCTCGAGAACCTGTAGCCGGGTCGGCGTCGGTCAGGTGTGATGGCACCCCAGTCCCAACGTAATTTGGCACTACTGCTATACGTCTCGAGTCCCTCACGAAAAACACGGCAGGAAGCCACATCATCATTGCAGTGCTCGAATGCTTTCCTGCCGGCGTATCCCCATCTTCCGTGCGCTACTTCCCTCGAGCGACTGGTTCGTCTGAACGCTCTCGGGTCGATGGCTCGAGTGCTGTCGAAACTGACCAGTGACACCGAACGGCGGCTCTATGTCATCGGTATTGGGCCAGTACTCGAGTGCGCTCTTGACGAGTCATCTGTGAAGTACCTCGAGGACAAGCCCCCAGGCACTCTCACTGTATCTCTGTAGACGAACAGTCGGAATTGTCGTTCTCGGACCGCGTCTTCTGGCGACTCGAGGTTCACATTCGCGGCTCCCGGAATAGTTCGCCTCGAGAAGTGCCGCTTCCTAGATTTGAACCTATTGTGTCCTGACTCACTGGGTGACGGTCACCGTTCCAATCGACCTAGTGTGACCTCCCTTTGACGAACCGTCGACGGTGATTCTGCCCGCCAGTTCGTGCTCACCCGGTTCCTCGAAGGCGTAACTGAACTCGTACTCCGGGCCGCTAGCAACTTGACAGTCTGCGCCACTGTCAACCGTTCCGTCGCGAGTTTCTACCGCTTCGCCGTCGACCAGGAGTGCGGCAGTGAATGACGTCTCAGCACCGAACGTTGCAATACTGAATACCACCGTGACGTCCTCGCCGACAGTCACTGTCTCAGGATCGAACTCAGGCCGCCAAACATCGATGTCTGGTGAATCCAGGTAGTGAGAAACGGTGAGTTTCTCCGAGGCGAGAATCTCCCCATCCGGGCCACGAATCCGTGCACGCTTGTCGCCTGAACTGGGAATCGTCCGTACTTGTCCCGGTCCCTCGCCGAAACCGACCGACCACCTACCGTTATTGGTTTCGAAGGCAACTTCCTCGATCGTTTCGTTCTCGTCGACGATCTCGAGGATTAGTTCCGCGTTGCAGTCCCCTGCTTGTCCCTCTACACTCCCTGACCTGATTTGACCGGTACCACACCCGTATTCCACGGATACGGACGCTCGGGTGATCTCAACAGCATCACAAGAATGAGTTGTAGTCGATGATGAGGAGTCACTCGAATCTTGAGATTGTGACGAGTTCGAGATACAGCCAGCAGAAAGCAGTAGGGCCGAGCCTGTAAACGTCGTGAGGAAAGCGCGCCTTCTCATCAAAAACCTAACCCGTTTATTTCCACATAAGCTTTTTGCCGACGCGGTTCAGAAGCGTTAGCGTACCGCGGCGAGCGAAGTGAGGTGCGATTTCATTCGACGCGACCGATGGGAGTGTCGAGGTGTTTTTACCTGATTTTCCCGACCGAGAGATTCCCGCAGCGAACGTAGCGATCGAGAACCCATCGAAAAGGGATGCCACCCCCCCGGCTTGTGAACTACGCCCGAGAACCTGCTCGCTTCGCTCGCCGTATTGTTCGTTACAAAAATGCCGCCTCTCGGCACGGCATCTTCGAAAGGATGGAACGAGAGAATTAACACTACAGCGGTGGGCGGCAGCTGCTCTGCTGTTCAGAAGATACCCATGAGTCCAGCTACCGTTAAGGATCAGACAGACGCCCATAAGCAAGATTAGAAGTTGACGCGAGCCAACGACCTCTGCTACTTTAGTCATAGCTGGTTAGCCAACACAGTACGGGAGATCTACTCACCCGGTGTTGGACTGGAGGCACCATTTCTTTTGATCGTCTTTCCCGAATCGTAATCATTCATCCAATACCGGTATGCGAGCGTCACGCCGAGGTAGATACAGGTAGTGCCGATCCAGAAGGCGATGAGCGCATTCCCCGACCAGTTCGTCCACTCAACCACAATTGGCCAAGTGTTGCCGAAGCCGTGCAACAGCGCAACGAAGTAGACGTTGTGAGTCAATTCGTAGAAGACCCCAAAAAGAACCGCGGTGAGGGTGGGAGCAAGCGCTGCACTGACGACTCCGCCGAGTGACCTCCCGGCAACTATCGCTGAGGGGGTGTGCATCGCGCCGAACGCGATGGTCGTCGCACCGATCCCGAGAGCAATGTGCAACCGAGTGTCGTCGCCGAGCAAGGCGATCATCTTCGACTGGAAGTGCCCCCGGAACGCGACTTCCTCGACGAGTCCGATGACGAGGAAGTTGAGCAGAATGAATACCAACCACGTCGCCGGCAGGGGCCCATACTGCTGGATTGCGGGGTGTTCGTCGGGGAGATGCCAGATCATACTTACAGCCCAGTCATTCCCGGTAGCGACGGCAAGTCCGATTCCAAGCACATTCATCGCCACCCAGATCCCGCTAAACGCAGCGAGTGCGGTGAAGAGATGCCGGCGTGAGAGACCTAATGCGGTAAATCGAGTCCCGTCAATCTGTAGGAGTATCCAGACGCATCCGAGGATCACAGCGAATTTGCCGAGGTCAGTCGCCAACGTAGCCCACGCCGACAGATTAGTAACCGCCGAATTCAGTGGGACCCAGATCGCAGTCACGAGGGCGAACGCCACAGCGAATCCGACCACTGTCCGCCACCCACCCTGAAACGCGAGCCTGTTCTCGGTCATTGGACTACTTCCTCGGTGTCGTCACGTTCGTGGAGTTCAATCTCGATTGGCTCACCGGGCTTAAGGTTTGTACTGGCGACCAGGTCGGGATTCGGCTTCGAGGCGAGTTCGAACGTATACTCGCTGAGAATCGTTGCGAGAACGGTCTTCATTTCCATACGCGCGAATCGCATGCCGATGCAGTGCCGAGGGCCACCACCGAATGGGAAATGCGCGTACTCCGGGTGATCGGTGTCGCCCGCGAACCGATCCGGACAGAACGCCTTTGGATCGTCCCACCACGCTGGGTCACGGTGGACAGCCCACTGCGGCAAGACGAGGGTCGTACCTTCTGGAATGTGGTACCCCTCCAGTTCCACGTCCCTCGTCGCTTCACGGAAGAACATATACACTGGCGGGTAGAGGCGCAGTGCCTCGTCGATGACTCGTTCAGTCTGTTCGAGTTCCGGGAGGTCCTCGGCGGCCACCGCTTCACCACAGACGGTGTCGATTTCTTCTCGGAGGGCAGCTTGCTCCTCTGGGTGCTGGGCAAGACAGAGTAACGTGTACGTCAGTCCGAGCGCCGTCGTCTCGTGTCCGGCAAAGAGGAACGTGACCATATTGTCACGGAGTTCTTCCTGTGTCAGTTCGCTCGCTTCGAGGAACCCCACGAGGATTGATAGCAGATCATCACCGCGGTTCTCGGGCGGGTGCTGACGACGCTGTTGAGCCAGTTCATCAACAAAGGTCTGGAGGTCGTCGAGTTTCCGTCTGTATCGTCGATTCGTTGGTGTCGGAAGGCGGTCCGGGAGGAAGGACCAGAACCGGCTCGTATCGAACCGGGCGAGGATTGCGTCCGATGCCTCCGAGACAACCGGGTTCTCGGTCACGTCAACACCGAACAGCGTCCGGCCAAGCACGTCCATCGTCGTCTTGGTCATCCAGTGGTTCACGTCAACAACCATCCCGTCACGCCACTGTTCAACCGTCTCTTCCGCAGTGGTACGCATTTCGGGGACGTACGTGTTCAACCTGTTCCGGTAGAAGGCTGGTTGAACCTGTGTCCGTTGGTTCTGCCACTGTTCGCCACCAGTCACGAACAGTCCTTCGCCCATTGCGTCGGCGAGGTTTCGCGTCAACACCTCGCCTTTCTCGAATGCGTCGTGATCGTCGAGGAGCACCTGCTGGACGGCATCAGGATGGGCAATCATGCACGCGTCCGTCCCAAACACTTCGTAACTTGCGACGCGACCGTGCTCGTCGCGTAGCTCTTCGAAAAACGCGAAGATGTCTCTGCTCAGATCGACGGTGTTGCCGATAACTGGGAGTCCACGCGGACCGGGTGGGTAGGTCACATCCGAGCTCATATGAACTCATTTTCGACACTCGGACTCCGGTGTTCTGTCGGACAGGTCCACCCCTTTTTACTATCTCTGAACGACAGTCCCTGCCAATGCGATACCTCCAGTTACAGATTCGCTTCCCGCCCGAGGCGCGACACCCGATGCACCAGTTTCTCGTCGAACAAGACTCGATTCAACGAGCGCACCTACGGCACTGGAACTTCTCGAATCCCGAGTATGTCACCACCTTGCTCCACGTCGTCGGAAACATTGAGAAGGGACATAAGGAGTACCTCGTGGCTCTCGATGGCGTCGAAACCATCCAAGAGTACGACGTGACGCCAGTCAATGACCGCAGTTTCTACGTCTACATTCGAGAGTCTGCACATGGGTTCGCCAGTCGCCTACGTGCTCTCCTCACCGATACTGAACTGCTCATCGTTCCACCAATCGAATACGGCACCGATGGTGAGATGCTCTTCGAGATCGCTGGCGAACAAGAGGCCCTCCAGGGGTTGGTCGCAAATCTCCCCGAACATCTCTCTGTGTCGGTCAACCGCCTCGGGGAATACGACGCGTACAGGGAGTCACAAGTCACAGCGTTGACCGACCGACAAGAAGAGGTGCTTGACGTTGCACGGGACCTCGGGTACTACGAAATCCCGCGCCAAGCGAGCGTTCGAGAAGTTGCCGATGAGGTAGGTTGTTCGAAAAGTACCGCCGCAGACCATCTGCGAAAAGCAGAGGCGCGGCTTGTATCGCTCTACGAAGATCGTTCAACTACGAAATGATGCAGGGTAATTCGGTGTTAGTCGCTACCCTCCGGAGCGGGTGCCTCCTTACCGTCGATGAAGGCGCGAACCTCGGCTATGACGCGATCAAGGGCTTCTGTCGGCCCGCCGTGACCGACGCCTTCGAACTCGACGAACCGGCTGTCCGAGAGGGCTTCGTCAACTGCACGGATGCCGTCTCGAAGGTGGGGCGGGCCCTCGGTTCCGGTCAGTAGGAGTGCTGGTGCGTCGATGTCTAGCGAGTCGGGGAGGCGGTACTGTTCGATGGCGCGGGTGATCCGCGCGATGTTTTCGGTCAGAGCGACGATGTCTGGCCACGGCGGCCACTCTGCGAGCCACTCGTCGAGATCATCGATGTCGCCACCGTGCATAACTTCGCGGATGTAGAACTTCATTGCCTGTCGGCGGTCCCCGTCATCGATTCGCGCCTGCATCTGTGACGCGAGATCGGCTTGTTGTCTATACTCACCGACGAGAACGGCCGGTTCGTACGCGACGAGTTTCTCGACTGGTGCAGTTCGGGCGGTCTCGACCGCCAAGAGACCGCCGAACGAGTGCCCGAATAGAATCGGGGTTTCGTCCACTGCATCGATGACCGCACGGATATCCTCAACTCCGCGGGCAAGGCTGTACTCCTCAGAGTCGCCGCTTTCCCCAACACCGCGTCGATGGGGAATGATGACGGTATAGTCTTCGGCGAACCGAGGAACCACCGGCTTCCAATACTGAGGTGCGGATCCACCGTGAAGGAGGATTAACGGCGGTCCCTCTCCGTGTCGTTCGAACGCGATACTGGTGCCATCTGCTGACGTGACCGTCTGCATTGTACGTCTCTTCGTTCGGGCGGGACTGGGGAACCGCTATCTCTCAACCGTCCGGCCATTTAAGTGGGGCCTGTTCCGGTGCAGAGTGGTTCAATCGGGGAGAGGCGGCCACGTCGTCGCCACCGTCTCCTCGATGAGTTGCGTCTCCGCGCGACGCAACCGCTCAGAGAGCGATGAGGCAGAGATATCCAGCTCTGTAGCGACTTCTTCTAGTGACGCCCGTCGCGGGATGTCGAAATGACCCATCTCGTACGCCGTCCGGAGCGCCTCCTGCTGATGATTGGTTAACCCATCGCCAGGTGGTTTAGACTCCCCATCACGAGTGAGACGATACAATCTGAAATCGGCGTTCTGTTGCCAGAACGCCGAGAACTCGTTGAACGCTTCTCGGTCGGCAAACCACCCGGTTTGTCGCCAGCCGTCCGGTAATACCTCGATCTGCTCGATGATCGCGTCCGCCGTGGCGAGCGCCTCAAGGCCCGCAAGGTCGTTTATCTGACCGCCGAGTTGTTCCTCGAAGCTGAGTGCTGGCATCACTTGGTAACGACGCGTGTCACCGGCCTCTCCGACGAGCGTCCATTCACCGACATCATAGGCGTCGGAAAACGCGTTCGCAACCACTTGGTCGGAACCGTCTGTCACGGTGACGAGAAACAGGGGTCGTTCCCCGTGGTTGAACTGCAGTTCAAGGATCAGCGTCGCCTCGGGCACTGTCGCTGCTACCTCGACGAGCGGAAGCGCGTCGCAGCAGATCTTGAATTCAGCGACAAGCCTCATACGGGATAGTTGATGCCATTGTTAGCGGAGGTGTTGAAGACTCGATGGCGAGGGGAATCTCTTCGAGTATTACTGTGCCACTCTTTGGTATCTCGTATACTCTTCCCGCGATTTATAAATGGTCGAATGACTGAGAGTGCGGCTTAGCCTCGTCGTCCTCGAACACAGAACCACATGGTGACAACACAGTCTATAGAAGGCCCCGAGATAGCGTATGAACGACATGGTGACGGACAGCCACTGATCTTCCTCCACGGCGGGATGGCCCCCCGCCAGTACTGGAATCCGATTCTGCCTCACTTTGAGGAGTATGGGGCTGTGATCCCGCAGCGACCGGGATTCGGCACCTGCCTTGATAACCCAGCAAAGACGAGCGCTGACGAGGTACTGGGCCGTGAGGTACAGTACGTGCGGGCGCTCGCCGATGCCGTTGACGGCGATCCGATCCTGTTCGGCCACTCTTACGGCGCGCTGACGGCAGTTGAGGCCGCGGCGGATGCAGCAGTCGAAGCAGTCCTCGCGTACGAACCGGCGGTCCTCCCCGATAGCTACCGAAAGGAGGCCGATCTCGCTGACCGGATGGCGACGCTCATAGAGGACGGTGAGCGACGAGAGGCAGTGAAACGCTACATCGAACAGGTCCTCCACCCCGACGGGATCGACGACCTCGATGCGTGGTTGGCCGAGTGGCCGGTCTGGCCGGACTGCGTGAAGCTCGCCGAAGAGGTCGTCCGGATGAATCGTGCCGTCGAACAGTACCAGCTACCTGCTGTTCTCGATGTCCAAGCGCCGGTCCTCGTGATGACGGGCACTGGCGGACCAGATTTCCTCCGCGAGAGCGCTCGCGGCGTTCACGAGACGCTACCGCACAGCCGCCTTGTCGAATTCGATAGTGTCAGTCACAGCGGTCCAAGCGAAGCACCGGAACGGATTTCAGCAGAAGCGGAGGCATTTCTTAATGTCTGAGTCACCCGCAATCTCCGGGAAACATCCCGTGTGGAGATACGTCGTTGACGGGATTTCTATTGCCGCAATCCTCCTCACGTGGGTCGTTATCGGGATCGCTTTCGAGTACGGTGTGAGTTCGATTGGTGGGACAGGAGGTCTGTTCGAAACGTCTGGTCCACAGCTAGGTGCAGTTGTTGCACTCACGGGCCTTCTCAACGCCCTTCTGTTCTCGTTGTATCGAGCTATCAGTTACTGGCACAACTACGACTAGGAGTGCAATTGATGATAGCGACAGTAATATCTCGTAATTTCGACTGGGGGATTAACTGCGGAAGTGAAACCGTGTTCTCAGTATGGCTACAGCCCGAGAAATCCTAGTGTCGAGAGCTGCCAACTGAACGCGAGACCCAGCAGTGCCAGTACTGTCTGGTGGATGCGTGTGGTGAGTGACCAGTAGCGGTACCGCCATGCCAGCATGGCACCGACAGTTGTACCGAGCGTGAGGGCACCGATGAGATACGGGAGCGTGAGTGCGATCTGCATCGGTAGCGGTCGCGTGAAGAGCGTGAGGTCGCCGCCGGTCTCCAAGACGAACATGAAGAGCATGACGAACCCAATCGAGACGCTACTCAGGCCGACGCTTGCCGCGCGGGCGAGCCACGACGCGCTCGTCAGTCGGCGTTTAACCCCGTATGTGAACCCGCTTCGCTCGTCGTACTCGTGCTGCTGTTCGGTTCGTTGTTGAGAGACGTGCTGATCTGTCATTCGGAGTCCTCCATGTCGGATCCCTCGTCGGTGCGATACTGCTTCCACTGCCGCCAAGCGCTGTGTCCGCCCCAGCCGACGAGCGAGAGACCGAAGCCCGATAGTGCCGTCCCGAGAACACCTCCGGTGAGGAGTTGGCGTTCGTGGAACGGAACGGGCTGGTAGACGCCGGTCGGTTCGCTGTTTATGTTCAGTACGTCTACCTCGCCATCTGTGACCTCGAAGGCGAGGACATCGTGACCGCCAACCTCCTCGTACACGTACGGTTCAGTCTCAACCCACTGTCGGGCGTCTCCTTCGAGAGTTGTCGTGCGCAGGCGGCCGTTGGCTGCGGGCTCGACGGTCAGGTGTTCGAGCAGATCGACGACTTGTAGCGGCCCGCTCTGCGGAAGATACGTGAGACTGTACTCGCCGGCAACGGTTTCGGCGCGCTCCTGACCGCCCGATCTCGAAGTTGGTGTCGGTGTAGTCGGTGCTTGCTGGAGTTCGTACTCCGCGACGATCTCATCAACGACCGCTTTCGGACCCTCAATCGGGTTGCTGTTGAAGGCGACGAAGATTCCGACATCGTGGTCTGGGGCGAGCAGTAGATAGCTCGTGAAGTTGACCGTCGCACCCGAGTGGCCGATGAGGTTGGCGTCGGGGTCACCGTACTCATGGAACCCGTACCGCCAATTCGTGACTGCCGGGTGACGGACGTGGTGGCGGCTGTGCATCGCCTTGGCGGTGTCCGCGTCAAGGACCCGTCTGTCGCCGACTGCGCCGTCGTCGAGGTGTGCACGCATGAATGTGGCCATATCCGTTGATGTCGCGCTCAGCGAGCCCGCAGGACGCATATTGATGTATACGTCGTCGGCGACCAGGAACGACTCACCGTCGCGGACGTGTGGTGCAGCGATGTCGCCAGGCTGGTCGTCCGGAACTGGCTGGGCGAATGTGCTGTGCGTCATATCGAGCGGCTCGAAGAGTTCCGACTGAACGTACTCCTCGAACGTCGTGTCGTTGGCTTTGGCGACGACGTGGCCGGCGAGCGCTGCACCGTAGTTGGAGTATCCGACAAGCTCACCAGGCGGGCGGATGCGCGAAGGCTGCTGGTCGGTGAGTAACGCCTCCAACGAGTCGAGAGCATCTGGGTCGGCGACAATGTCGGGATCGAGCGTGGATTCGAATCCGGCGGTGTGAGTGCCGAGATGCCGGAGCGTCACCGGATCGTCGTACGTAGCCGAAACTGTGACAGCAGAGTCGCCGAGATACGAGTTGACGTCGGTGTCGAGGTCAAGGACGCCCTGTTCGACACCCTGCATGACGGCGGTGTAAGTCAGGAGCTTGCCGACTGACCCGACTCTAAACACCGTCTCGTCGGCTCGAACCGGAACATCAGTATCAACGTCGGCAGCGCCGTATCCTTTTGTGAGAATGGGTGCGTCTCCCGAGACGATGGCGACAGTAGCTCCGGGAGTCATCGTCCCGATCCGTTCGGCCATCACATCATCGACGAATGCTTCGAGTTCGTCCGCGTCCGTGAATGGGCCCTCGCCTGGCTGTGAGTCGATGCTCTGAGAGTCTGTCGCGGCGCTCGTTCGACCGGTTGCGGTTCCGATAGCGACGAATCCAACGCTGCCGAGACCAGCGAGGAACGACCGTCTCGTGGCTCTATCCGTGCCATCGTCCGTTGTGGAGAGTCGTGGTCGTGTCATTAGTCGGAAGGGCTGTGAGTGAGGTGGTTGCGTTGCTGGGCGGTACGGCCGCGGTTTCGCCAGCGTGTCCACAGGAGTACGATTACGTATCCGGCGAGGATCGCTACGAAGAGCGGAATACCGCGAGATGCGCTCCACAGACCTGTCGCGGTGTGTTCGACTGTGAGCAAGCTCGGGACGCCGGGGGTTTCTGCGGCACCGATGCCGAAGATGTTCATAAGCGCGTAATTCACACCGAGATGCAGGCCCATCGGGAGCGCAAGCTCCTCGGTACGGAGGTACGCAACGCCGAACAGGCCACCGAGTAGTCCGGTCTTCACGACGACAAGTCCGACGTTGGCGTCCGCGACGATTGCCCCAGGAAGGTGGATAAGTGCGAACGCGAGTGTGCTTGCGACCAAGGCGACGCCGGTTGCGACGGGGCGACTGATATCGCGGGCTGTGAGCCCCTCGACCGCGTTCGTGATGAACGAGCCGCGGTAGATAAACTCCTCGTAGAACGCGACGCCGACGAACCCGGCGAAGAAGACGAGCAGCCACCCAAATAGTGCCGCGTCCGGGACGAGTGTCCCGCTGGTCACTCGCAGGGAATCGGTGGAGTGCGCGATGACGACAGTCATCGCAACTATGAGGACTCCGAGTCCGGTGCCGACGACGAACTTCCGCCAACAGTCACCGGACAAACGATAGCCGTACTCGCGGAGTGGACGGTGGTCGAGATACCGCGCAGAGATACCGATGACGCCCAGCATCACGAGGGTGGTCCCGCCGAATGCAACCACCATCATTTCACCGCGGTTCAGGTCGAACGTGAGCGCGGCTACGCCTGTGAGGCGTAACGCGAGGAAGCCAGCAAGGACGGGAATGAGTACCCGCCAGATGGCGCGGACGCGGCCGTGTTGCTGGCCCCAGACGAGCGACCGAAGGCTGGACATTACACTAGACGGCTCTGGTGAATCGCTAGACTCCGGCGACTTTCAACTCTATATCAGGTGCTCGATGCACTACTCTTGGACAATTCTGGCTTCAGTTTCCCCCGAATCTCTGCTGGCGAAACGATTGGACTCATTCACAGTGCCACTATGTAGGTCCAACCCAACGCCCTATGGCGATTCACCAGAGCCCACTAGACATACGTCACCCCCGGCATGGCGGCCGAATTCTGATGTAACGTCTCGTCTGAGTCAGGGTAGCGATGAGTCAGGTGTGGGACGGACATGGTGGTTTCGTGGATTGTGACGTGGTGGTTGTTGCGTCGATGCGTGAGCGAGTGGTGGGTCGTGTGTGCGTTCATTGGATGTTCACCTGGGGGTGGCGTCGATGGTGGTGACGAGACCAAGGAACGCTGTCGTTGCGTTCTCGACCGGGAGCCCGGCTTGTTCGACGGTTTCCAGCGGCTCGTGGTTCAGCCGGCAGCCGTTCTTCTCGTAGTGGGACTCGGCGCGCCAGTCCTGGAGCCAGGCAAGTGGAGCGGCGTCGCTGCGTCTGTGTTCGAGCAGCAGGATCTCGCCGTCGGGGGTGCAGACTCGTTCCATCTCGTGGAGCGCGGCAATCGGGTTGGGGAATGTGCACGTGGAGAACGACGAGATGACGGTATCGAAGCTGTCGTCGGGGAAGTCGAGTGCCTGGGCGTCCATCTGATGGACAGCCCCGTCCAGTTCGAGCCTGTCGAGCTCACTGCGGGCGTGGGCGAGCATCTCGGCGCTGATGTCGATGCCGACGACTTCGCTCGACGATGGAAGGTAGCGGAAATTCCGCCCGGTACCACAGGCGACATCCAGCACTCGGCCGTTCGCGTGCTCGAACTGGCGGCGACGATACCGACCGGCAAAGAGCCGGTCGAGCCGTCGCCACCGTGCGAGTTTGTCGGCGACATCTGCATACGCGTCGGCAATCTCGTCGGCCGATTTCGAGCGCCTTCGTGCTGATTGCTGTTGGTCGATATTCTCGTTGTGTGTTCGATGCTGCTGGCCTGTCGCGTCGTGGGAATTGCTCGATTGCACGTGTTGGACCTCCGTTGACCGCGATTATGGGTCGGACCAGCAACAGCAATAAAACTATTGGGTATTTGATAATTTATCGGATCTGATTCAAAACCCGAGTTGAGTAGGAAACCACGATAATACACCCTTAACGCCGATAATCAGAGAACTCCCCGACCAGCCCCATCGTCTGCTCAACGCCGCTTTCGTAAAGATACTGTCAGGATTGTCGAAACTCACCGCTCTCGCCTCGCACGCGCTCCGTCCGCACCACCATCGCAGCCGAATCAAGATAGAGTCGAACTGCATCGTCCCCATAGCGCAATACGACTTTGTACTCCTCAGGATCAGACGCCGTCTGTTCAGACGTCCAGCGGCCTTCATAGACGTGTTCGTGAAACTCCCAGATACCCCGCGCCGTCACATCGACTCCACGATCCCAATGGAAGGCAATCGACGCCGGGTGGTAGACGACGCTGTAGGTCAACGGGCTGTTGTACTCCCGGAGACACTCCTCACAAGTACTCGTCACCACGAACGAATCAGCATCAGGCAACGGACTTTCGGGCACCGCAACTACGTCGGCAGACAGCTGCGCTCCGCACTCCGGACACATCCCCCGCCGGATCTGCCTGGCATCCTCCGCACTGCGTAACTTGACGCTCTGCACGAGCGACTCGCCGTCCCGCGTCCTGACCTGTGCGGGCGTGATCGGTTGCCCCGTAACCTGTTGCTCACAGGCCGTACAGTCGATGCGGAAAAACTGATGCGAGAGCTTCGCTTCCAGCGCCCCCTCGCCACAGAAGACGCACATTCCATCGACCGGTTCAGGCCCGAACGACTCCGGTTGCTCGTAATTTCCTGACAGGATGAATCGAACGATGCGCTCACCAGCGTGTGAAAGCGAGTACCCATCGTCGCTTTTCCGGAGATAGGCCCCTGTTAGTTCTCCGAGGTGGTACGACAGCTTGGACGTGTTCTCCACATCAACGTGGTCGTAAATCTCGGAAAAGGCAAGTTCAGCAGCCCCTGACCCGACCCCTTCGAGCTCATACTGTGCAACAGCGACAGCGCGAAGAATATCAACCCGTGTGTCGTCAGCGAGAAGGCGAAAAATATCCGTAGCCGAACGATCCTCTGTCATTGTCTTTCGTATTTACTCCCAGTTCAGCAGCGTTATTGAAACCTCTAGTCGCCGTACCCTCGGGTAAGAGATGGCCCTCCGATGGGCACAGCAGTAACTGGGTATCTCTATTAACTACGTAACTCTCTGTCCCGCGGAACTCGTGAGCAGTCTCTTCTCAGCTGGCACGCGGACGATGATCTGCACAGTGACGAAGAAAGTCGCGGGTCAAGTTCGACGAATAGGCCGCGAGAAAATCCCGGAATTCTCGCCCGCACAGCACCGCAGGTATTTGAACTCTGAGTCTAATGCCGCCTCCCGGATTTGAACTTCCGGAAGGCTTCGCTGCGCTCGCCTTCCGTAGCCCCGCTCGCTCCGCTCGCGGGACCGGGGACAGCTCCACTCCACGCTCATGGGGGCGCTTCGGTGAACCCTATGACGAAGAACGAACTCGAACCCATCTCACCTGTTGAGGCGAAGGAGATGTACCTCGACGCGCGGAAGAACGAGGTCTCGCAAAGTACGCTCGACGGCTACCACTATCGGCTCAAGCACTTCATCCGATGGTGCAAGGACGTCGAGGGAATTGAGAACATAAACTCCCTCTCCGGTCGGGACTTGCAGAGGTACAAGACTTGGAGAAGGGATGACGGCGATTTGAAGCCAATCTCGCTTGAGGGTCAACTCGACGCCCTCCGGATTTTCATTCGCTGGTGTGGGTCCATCGATGCAGTCGAGACGGACCTCCATGAGAAGTTCGAGGCTCTGATGCCGAGTCTCGATAAGAACGATGAGCAGAGCGAGAGCATCCTCGATACCGACCAAGCGAAGGCGCTCATCGAATACCAGCGGAAGTTCGAGTACGCCTCTCGACCCCACGTCATCATGGAGATTCTATGGCATACTGGAATTCGACTGGGGGCCTTGCACGCGCTGGATATCGATGACTACGACGAGGAGAACGAGCGACTGATTATCCGGCATCGTCCGGAGGCCGAAACTCCTCTCAAGAACGGGAAGGAAGGGGAGCGAATCATCGCTCTGAACGCCGAAGTCTGCCGGGCTATCGAAGACTGGCAGGATAATCACCGCCACGAAGTCGAGGATGACTATGGCCGGGAGCCGCTTCTCACGAGCCGGAACGGGAGGATGAATCGGTCAAGCATTCGGGATGCAGTCTACATGGTGACTCGGCCTTGCTACTACGCTGACTGCCCGAAAGGACGCGACCCTGATGACTGTGAAGCCGCTGAATACGGAGGATATAGCAAGTGCCCGGTCAACGTCTCCCCTCACGATATCCGGCGAGGCTCAATTACCCACTTCCTGACCGAGGATGTGCCGGAAAAGGTCGTCTCAGATAGGATGAACGTGGGGCAGGACGTTCTGGATAAGCACTACGACAAACGAGATGAGGAGGTGAAGGTGGAACAGAGACGCGACTACATCAACGGAATCTAAACGGCCTCACCTTACATTTTCTCGGCGTAAGAAATATGACGACATGATGAGCAGTAGTAGCATATCGTATGGAAATCACAATTACGCTTGACCATGGACCTCTGAATGCGGAATTCGCCGGAGAGGATAGAGAGGAGATAGAGGAGAGTCTCGTCGGCTTCGTGGAATTCCTCGAAGAGAACGGACAGTTATTTGATGAGGTTGAATTCGAAGCCGAACCGCAAATAGAGGAAGAGCAATCTGGTATCGACGACTGGAATCAGGGGTCCAACGATGCGTCTTCCCCTCCCGATGAATCAGTAGCGTCTTCAGCCGAGGATAGCCCCCTATCCTCTATTGCTCAAAGAGTGGGGACATCTATCGATGAATTGGAGGAGTTGGTCTATGTCTCCGTTGAGGATGACGAACTCCCGATGGTATTGGTTGATGATGTGGAGCGCTTGGGTGACAGCGTGGTTGAAAGGCAACGGAATACTGCATTGCTACTTCTCCTTATCTGGAACAAGTGCTACGGTAAGGAGAAGATGAAAACTTCTGACATCAAGAACGTCTTCTCGATGATGGATATCTCTACAAGTAATACGTACCGGGCATGGGAGAAGAGTTATTTCAAACAGAAAGGACAAGGTTCGTCAGCAACCATCCAACTTCGAGGACCTGGTGAAAGGGAAGCGTATTCCCTTTTGAGAGACTTGCTCGAAGACGACTCTGAGTAATGGAGTTCGACAGATTTTTGGAACATTTCGAGGACGGCGCAGGACAGAAGGAGCAGGTCGGATTGGTCATATATTATTTTGAGACCGAACAGGCGCAAGACGAAGTAACTCAGGGAGATGTTAAAGAATTGATTCAGCGTTCCCGGTCTTCTATCTCTTCCTCAAGCATTTCGACGTACTTTTCGAGATTGAGAGGAAGCGACTGGATTACTGACACGGAGAACGATGGATATCGATTAACCCACTTCGGAGAGGAAGAAGTCGAGACCCGGTTAGATGATGAGGCCCTCGATAACCCCCGAGGTGAAGAGGACCTTTTCCTCGATATAGATGGGTTTGAGAACGGCGATGACCGCTATGAGCGGCTGGTAGCGGATATAAATGAGGCCTATCGATATCGTCTCTATGATGCTACCATGGTCCTCACCCGGAAGTTCTTCGAGGACATGGTCTTTCAGATTCTCAAGACTCACTATGCAGGAGAAGATAACGAGATGTTCTATGACCAAGAGAACAACCGCCACTATTCCTTCGATGACCTCCTTACGAATCTCCGGGAAGGCGTACCGACTCTTCGACAGTACGCACGGGAATTAGAGCGTTCTACAGTCGATGATTTGCGGGACCTCAAGGAGGAGGGGAACTCTGGCGCACACGCCATTCGAGTCGACTTTACCGATGAGGAAATTGAAGACTGGAGTGGTGACGCTACGAGAATTGCCGAGATTCTTTATGAGGTTCTACGTGGTGCGCGGATTGCGGATGAATATGATGAGTAGCCCGATTGCTGAGGGAGCGCCTCTCTTCCCTCGCTCTTCTCGCTCCTCCTCGCCACTCAGAGGCGATTCGGCTTTGCTGGTAACAGGAATATCGGATTTGTATAAGCACCGCAGAGGAGAGCGCTGAGTGACTAATAGAAGCGGAACCACTTCCGGATTTAATTACGGACGGTTTCCGTCGCTCTGAACCACTCTTCAGAAGTTTCGACTAGTCCCTCTGCATTTTCCTTCCAGTCACCTTCCGAGTTCTCCGTTTCCTCATCAAGATAGTAGAGATATCCTCCAACGTCGTCCGGGTTCTTTTTTCGCCAATCGAAGATGTCTTTGACTTCAAATTCCTTCTCAATCCGTTCTCGGTTATCTCTCAAAACGCGCTCCTCATCCTGAGAGAGCCCCGGAATCAGTACGTCAATCCGGAGACTACGAAGCATTTCCTTGACCTCAATCTCCTCACCAACTAGATTATCCAATGCAATGGAAATTACGTCCTCAGGAGGACTTGAGGTTTCGAAGAACTTGATTCCTTCAATAGCCCCTTCAAGATATTCTGGATTCTTGGCCGACTCAAGAAGCTCGTTTTCAGACTGAGGGTAGTATGGGCGAGTGTTCGAAGTTTCAATAACTGCTACAAAGTGGCCCTCTGGAATGAGACTCTCTAATGCCCTGTTATAGAAGTCCTCTGCATCCGAGTACTCCTTCTCAGTAAATATGGTATGTTTAGTGAGATAGAGTGGTTCCTGACCTTCGAATTTCGGTTTACTGTATGAGTATTGTTTCCCTTTCGTTGCAACGTGGTACTGGAACTTCCTTTCTATCTGGTTTTTGAATTGGTCTGTTGATTTCTCTCCGTGCCAATTTTGGGAGAATACAGTGAAACCCTTCTCAGTAGAATGCTCGCGAAGGATTCGCTCCTCTTCCTCCCTAATTACTTGTAGAATATTTCTCCCTGCTGCAGCGGTGTTGAGTTCTCCCTGCCGAACTATCTGGATTACCTTTGAGCGCAATCGTTCTTGCTCTGACTTCTCCTCGACATCATAATCAGGATAGTCTAAGAACGGGAGAAACGTGTGGACAAAATCTCGATAGACCTTCTCTGGCTCATCTGGCTCTCCTGTAAAGAGGGATTTTCTATCCGTTCTGTTCCCTTCTCGGATTGCAAGATTCAGCGTCTCAAATGTAGAGAGGAATCGAAGCTCATGTTTGCTGGGGGAACCGAATTCAAATTCACCCATTTCTCGGCGTAATCGCTGGCGGAGGTCGGCTCTTGACTCCCCATTCCATGAACCCCTTCTATCCGTCAGTCGAACTTGCTCTCTAGCCAAAACCATACAGAGGAATGTTTTCTCTCGCTTTCGCACCACCTCAGAGCCCCCTACTGCATTTTCTGGCACTGGAAGGTCTTCGTTTACCGAGGGGAAATCCTGAAATAGATATGATGACGCAAAGGGGTAGACTTCGTGCTTGACTGGCTCGACTTGCTCAATTATCTCCGAGGCCAGCTCTTCTTTTTCCTGAGCAAATCCCTCATTGAGAAGTTCGAGTTCATCGATTACTATTTCCTCGAAGTCATTGAGCATGGAGACAACCGCATTCCGCTCCTGAACCTCATCTACTAGATAGGTTTCTCGACCCTGCTGGAAATTATGAAGGAGGCCACTCAGAAGATACTTATTTGCGGCAAAGCCGTACGCACTTTTCAGACCGGCCCAAGTGGCCCTTAGTTGGTCGTACGACATTTGATAGTATATCGTTAGTCTGTCGTATCTTCAATCTCACGCTATTCTGAGTTCGCAATGGACATTTTCTCCTTCTCTGAAATCGATTCTCGCTTCTCTTTACCACTGAGAGGCGATTGCTATCGGGTGGTAACACGAAATATCGAATCTCCATAAGTGCCCCTGAGGATGGCGCTGAGGAGCAAAGAGAACTCGGCTACGATTCGACGGTAGGAGCGCCTGGTACCCAGTCCCCTTCGTAATCGGCGTATATCGAATCCGGCTCTTCGGACCCCTCTCGAAGTCCCGGCCCCCACTCCGCGTGATATGCCACCTCATCAAGCTCGGTTTTAAGCGCGCTATCCAGCGTTCTATGGCGATGGCTCTCCTCGCCAGATTGCCGGACATGACTCCGAAGGGCGTCGGGCGAACCGATAACAGTACGAGAGCATCCCTCGATGGGGCAAGTGAAGGTATCCGGAGGGTCGGTCGAATTCTCTTCTCCCTCTCGGGCTTTCCGGATGCGTTCGAGTTTGTCCTGGTTCTCGGTCTCACTCATGAATTCCACCCCATTTTATCAGTTTTTCTAACTAATTCGGCCCTCTCACTACAAAAGAGGGAGGAGATAAAGAGGACCATCATATCCCCACCTCAATACCGAGTTCCTCGCGGCGGTCCTCAGGAATCAGTATTGCATGGCTTTCGAGGTAGTAGTATCGTTTACGACCATCCTTGATGGATTTCACGTTTAAGGGTACGTCATCGGAGTCCTGCATCTTTCTGAGTGCTTCATAGACCTGCGTCTCCTTACGGTCAACCCGTGGATGTTCGACTATCTCCCCTTTCCGAGCAAGAACCAAGTCGCTGAGGGCATCCTGTACTCGGTCGATGACTGGATAACTGACCTCTGGCCGTTCCTCTCGGGTGTATTTCGTAATTCCCAGTCCGGGGTCGTATTCGGTGTCTTTCGAGGTAGCGTAATCGAGGATTTGTTCTCGGTGATGGTCATCCCGTAGGAATTTCCGCTCGCTACTCTTGTCTGGGTCGTCAGCGTGGGCGTCTGTCTCCGGATTTCGATTGAAGATGGTTGTGAGAACCTGTTCAATGACCTCCCTGTTCCTCTCCATATAGAACCCAACCTGTTCAGCGAACCATCCCTCCGCTTGGTGACGGTCGTTTTCGAACCTGGTTTTACTGAGGTTCCCTTCGATGACTGCCTCAATGGTTTCCGAGACCATTGAATTGAGCATCGTCTGATATCGCTTCTCGACGTTGAAGTTTGCCTCAATGTCTCCGAGGGAGTCAGGGACTTCGGTATCGAGTTCGATAGGTTCGGAATTCGATGTCTCGTTACTCGGAAGGAGTTCCTGAGGGAGGTCACCGGATTCGAGCTTCCCGATACCTGGATTCGATTCGACGTGATATATTCCACCAGAGGGGTGAATCGAACCGGGGAGGACTACATACTGGTTCTCGGCTCGAATCTCCCCAGCACCATTCAATTCTTCCTTCCCCTTTGCGTTCTGAACGTCTCCCCCATTCTCGAAGGTTTGGTGATATCCCCTCCCTGAGCCGGAAATGACTGTGAGCGTATCGGAATCGGCAGGGAATAGGTCGGGGTCATCATGGTCGGTGAAGACCAGCCCACTCGTCCCATGTTCCGGTTTTCCAGCGTAGAGGCAAAATCCTCGTTCTCCGTCTTGCTCGATAAGTTGGATTGCGTCCTCGGCATCGACCAAGAGTGATTTTGCCTCATCGGAGTCCAGCCGGCAACGTCCTGAAATAATCGGGCGCTTCCCCTCCCCATCGAGAGGCATCAATTGAACGCCCCGCCATCCGTTCTCCGTCAGGGTGCCAATATATTCTTTGAGGAGAGCGGCTCTTTCGCTATCTGATGTATAGCAAGTGCAGACCGGATTCTCATGGTTGCAAGTACCACCTCTTCTGAAGTCCTTGCTAAGAACGTCTTCGGGGCTTCTCGGCGCGGAACTATTTTCTCTGTTGGAGTCTGATTTTCTCATGTCGAAGGTCATCTCCTTCGGCGTCTCCCTCGTTACCCATAGTTCGGGGGTCCACGCCCCCGGATTCAATCCCTCTCATTGTCCAGACCTACTTGTCGAGGATATCGTCTAGCGCCTCATCTACCATTTCCCCGTACATGTCCTCGTCGAAGCGCTCCTCGACAGCCCCGTGGATTAGTTCGTTGATGCGCTCCTCCTGCCCATCCGTGAAAGCCTTGTCTGAATCGAGGGAATTGACGGCTCGTTGCAGGAAGCGGGACCAGGTTTCACCCTCGGGCTTGGCTTCCTTCAGTTCTCGATGTGTGTCTTTCTGAACGCCGATTGTCGTAACCTCTGTCTGTTCTTTCGCCATATATTCGATTGGCCTCCGAACTGTCATAACTGCTGGCAAACACAAGTTCGACTCTTTGGCTCAGAAGTCGTTAGTACGCAATAGAAGACGTGAGTATCGAGATTTATCGAAGTGGGCCGGGAAGGTCAGAGAATCATACCATCTCCTACTCAGGCAGAGGTATATGAAGAAGCCCGCTCTAGTCGTATATTCTCGTCCGGAGGTTCAGCAAAAATGCACGATGGACTGGTACGGGAAATTGTGGGATATGTGGTCGAAATCAACAAGGCTCCCAATAGACGGTCCCGGAATCCATCCAGCGCCAGTTCTCGCTGCGAGGGCAAGCAGAGAGTGAATCGAGGGGGGTTGGGCAACGGAAAGGGCCATCTCTTCGACAAATCGATGAGAGCGCGCCTCTCGCTCCTCTTAGAGCATGGACTGTTTATCTCGCCCCAGAGTCGAAGATTCGGATATGCCCGGTGAGATATGGCCCTGCCCATCCTGTGAGAAGGTTTTCCTCGAAGAGACCCCACTCCGAACTCATTCCAGTCGGGTGCATAATGAGTTTCTGCGCCGAGGAGACGCTGAACCCAAAGAACTCTCATCGACAGAAGGAGAATTCTCGGAACCGCTGGAGGTTGCGTAGTACAGTCTGAGAGGGGAAGCTTCCTCGGATTGAGTCCGTCCCAAATCGTAGAGAGGCGTCCTCTTTCTCCCGTTTGAGGCCATCTCCGGCGGAATGTTGTTTAACTTGTTTGCCATAATCCTGAGTATGAGCAAAGCTATACCCAGTGATTCGATGAAGCAGAAGGCTCGTGAGGAACTCAAGAAAGTGCTACAGGAGCGGTTCAACGAGGAGGTCGTCTCGGAACTCTTCGACTCGGACCAGTCTCGGACGAACGCCAGCCGAGGGTCGGGGCCGAATACGGTGACGGAGGAAGTCGAAATTCCGGTGTCTGGATTCACCGAGAGCGATTCCCCTCATACCGCGACAGTCGAGAGGGAACGAGTCGAACCAGGTAGAGACCCACGACTCAACGATGACATGAGCGCGGCTGAAATCTCTCGGGCTTCCCGCGAGGGTCTGACCGTGGAGGAGGAACTCCAGATTCAGGGAGGTCGTCGGACGAACAGTAAAGACGCCAATCCCGAGGAAGTTCCCGTCGGTGGCTGGGACCATGGGGGAAACGATGAGTGACGCTCAGGAAGTGACGCCCGAGGATGCAGATACAGTCGTGAAGATGGAGAAGTCCGTCACCAATCCCGCCGTCTCGACCGAGGAAGTCGCCGAAGAACTCGGAGTCAGTATCGAAGAGGCGTTCGAGCTACTGGATGAATCCCCACGCCCCTCAGGGAAGCCAGTCGGAGATACCCATATCTGGTGGTAGAGGATTCCCCCATGTTTCAGATGGAGAACAGCAGGGACGATTTGATTCGTAGATTCCCCGTAGCCATCCCCCTCCCGAATGGTGGGGAAGAGATGCTCAACGCTCTAACGCCCTCCCTCACCCCTCACAACGAACATCAACTCCATAGACCATGACCATCGAGCAAGAAGAGCAGTACCTCGGCAACGAACCTGACGAGGTTCCGAGAATCGAGCCAGACGAGCAATGCAACGGGAAGAAAGTCGAACGGGACGACGAGAGTGAGGGGACCGTTTTCGCTGGATACTGCAACGCTACGGCCGGGAAGGGAACGGACCATCTCGGTGAAGGGCGTTGTAAGTACCATGGAGGAGCCTCGACTGGAGCGCCGAAGGGAAACCAGAACGCTCAGACTCACGCCCTGAACGCCGACCCCCATCACTACTTCCAATCCCTCCCGCGAGAGCAGAAGGAGTATGTCCGGGATGTCTCCGCTTCGATTCAGGACCGAATTCGAGCGCGTTCGGGAGACGTCGATTATCTCGATAGAGTGATGACCCGGCGAATCGCTATCGAACTCCACATCGTCAGTAAGGCCAGCGATTACGTCGAGAACGTCTCCGGATTGACCGAGACCATCATGACGGAACACGGAAGCCACGAGAAGGAAGCCGCCCTCCTTGATGAGATTCGCAAACGCGACAAGACGATATTCAGGATGCTCAAGGAAGTCGGCGTTCTGGATGACCCAGAGACTCAGAAAGCGGATGCGCTCGAATCTTGGCGGAGTTGGGTCGAGGGACGCAAGTAATAGGCCGATTTGAGACTTCGGAGAACCTTGACCAGAATATGAATAAGCATATCAAACTGTGTTGGTAAGTGACGATAATGTCCGGGTCAGGATTTTTTGAGCGAACAGAGTTTAACACGGAAACCGGTCCCCAAGACCCTGAAGAAGCAATTCGCGAGAGGCATGACCCAGAAGTAGCGTATGCTCATATCCTGAAACTCTCTGCCTCTGTTGATTCAGGACTAGAAGCAGTACCGGAAGAAAACCAGACGGCTGCAGAGGTTTATGCTGCCGTGGACTTATTCCGTGCTACCATCCAATATATTGAAGAATTTGGGACATACCTAAGAGCACAAGCAGTAAGTGACGAGAGTTTTATTGAATCGTTGATTCGAACGAGCGCAAGCAATTTGGTTCCATTCTTCAAAGCCTGTCAAAATCATACTCTTGACAGCTATTTAGATGACCAAGACTGCCAGTTGAATGCAACTGAATGGATTAGCGAACAATTTGGATATCAACAGATGCAAGATGGGCGTATTCAGCCCCCCGATGAATCTTCTGAGAGACCGTCGGAAGAAGAACTAAGTGAATATATTGAGGGTTCAATTTCGTATATTGAAGCCGAATTAGAGGCTATTGCTACGTTCTATCTTAATTTCAAAGAAGCGTACAACGCCGTTAAACATGGGAATAGAGTTATGGTCAATCCTTCCCCTCGATTTACAGTAGACAGTGAGCAGACGGAACCACAAGATTTGGAGACTGAGGACACCTACGCATCCTTTCTCTGCAAAGAAAGCGGAGATACCGGTGGTAATCCTTACATCCTGACGCTACCTTCTTCCTTCCTTGAGCGTTGGTCTCTTGATATTGCTGACCGGGTGAATCAGCTCTATACGCATGCCTACGAAATCACAACTATTAGTCAAGGAGACAGGGTCTCTGTTGATTTCTATAGGGCTGGTGCCAGTGGAGGTGGGGAGACAATATCCTATTTCTCTATCCAGAACACAGATGGTACGATAATCGTCCCTAAAAAAGATGTCCCAGAGATGGTCTCCGAATTCGAACTTGAGGAGGGGTTAAGCGTTGAACTCGTAGCATCTTGGTCTCTCTCAGGAAGCACCCTCCACTTTGAGATTGAGTATGCGACAGAACCTACCCCTGACTATCCAATTGAGGTTTCTCTCCAGTTTGAGGAAACCGATAGCCTTCGTGAGCTAGGAAGGGGGCAGTTCAACTTTTCAGTCGACCCAGGCCGGCTGAGTGTCTCCAAGTATCTTGAATTACTCGATATCCAGAATCGAGACGACATTTCCGATATTGAATTCAAGTTCCCTGATGGAGAGGTTTTCACTGAGTCACTTGAAGATTCATTCGAGGGGATTCAACTACCCCAACCAGAGGACCGGGAGTTCTTAGAGTTTGTTAAGAGGATTGAATTGGCTAACCAAACACGGATACCATTTCCATTAGCCTACTCTGATGAACATTACAATGTCTTTGAAGAGTATCAGAATGAGGATTTAGATAGAGATACTGCAGAAGAAGTTCTTAGCGAGTTTAAGGAAGCAGGTGAAGAAACGCTTAGTACCAAGATTATTGCCGAAATATGGGATGAGCCTCAGGAACAGGTTGAAGTCGAGGATATAGACCCAGAGCAACGCTTGGACCTTGGACTGATAGATGGGTGCGTTGAGATGCAGGGGGATGGTATCGAAAAAACTCGTGGAGAACCAGGTGAGGTTCTCAAATCTGAACCAGCCCCCTCGTCCTATTCCGCCCAAGAAATCATAGAGATAATCGAGGAAGATGGTATTCAGGGCCTTTCTGAAGTTACTGAACAAGAGTTAGCCCCAGAAGAGAGAGAATCGAAGGTTGGGTACAAAGTCTTCTTTGGAGGAGAGACTATCTGGGGGACCATCGATACCCTCTATGTGGGAATCTTTAGAGAATAGTACGCTCCCGCACGCAAAGGTCTAAACGCGTTCTCCTTTTCGGTTCTGGATGGTCGATAGTCAGAAAGCAATATGTTCGAAGACTGGCGAGGTTGGGTCAGTGAAGATTCTAAGTGGTAAGAGATATCAATAAAATAGCGCAGTATAGGGGCCGCTAATAGAACTCAGATTCGATTATCCAATTCGCTTACCAATTCTTCCCTCATTTCATGGAGGTTATCCAAATGAGCTTCAATCTTGTCTCTCTTTGCTTTCTCATCTGCATCATGCAACGAACCCCATTCCTCCTGATACCCCAAAATGAGGACTTTTGTACTCGATAGAAAGGTATAGAATGTGACTATCTTCTCAATCTCTTCCTCTGCGAGTAAACCGATGTCTTTAGCTTGCGCCTCGTACATCTGTCGAGAAATCAGTCCCTCGATATCCGTTTTAGGAAGGGCACCTATTCCGAAAGCATCCTCCCTATCTAACCACTCCATCGCTTCGACTTCATTCTTGATTGCTTTCCGCACTTTGTTTCGCCTTTCGGACTGTTCTCGCCTTCTAATGAAGAACTGAGTTAGAGACCCGACCAAGGCCCCAATGAATGTAGCAGTGGCAATAATGAGAGGCCCCATCTGCGAATCGAGAACCATGGATAAACACAGAAAGAGGCGGTTTTAATATGTTGTTCCATCCAATGGATTGAGATTCACTAAGCGCGGCGAGGAGCCGATTCAATAGAGAGCAATCGTCTTCTGCTCGATAGTTCTAGAATCGCCTGAGAGGAGCGAAGGGGAGCGAGATGGATAGCTGGATGATGACTCTCTCAATTTAGGAGGCTCATCCCAAGCAGGATGTAGACACCTCTCTCCGTAGCCATCATAATCAGTTTTCTCGCGATATCATCACTGTATTCTCGGGCTTTAGCGATTATCTGCCTCAGCCGAGAGGCGTCTGTCTCGTCGCTTTCTAGTTCATCCTCAAACTTCTGTACGAGGTCTCGGAGTTCCTCTTTCTCTTCAGGCGAAGTCATCATACCATCAATATCCTCAAAAATATTCTCGACCGTTACGCGCTGGACTTGGGTCTGAGCCTGTTCCTGAGATTGGCCCTGTTGGACGTTGATAACTGCAAATTCTCCACTTGAAGATATATCTTCAAAGTCGTCAGTATCCAAATCGAGTGTGTCTGCGATTTTGAGTGTTTCCAGTTTGATTTCCTGTATGGTATTCAGAGCGGCTTCACTCCCTCTATGAAGGTTTGTGCCTACAGAAATCCCTTCGGCCTCGGAAATATCTTGAATCCTCTGATTATCCGGATATTCGTCTTTGACCTCTTCAAGTACCTCGTTGAATCGTTCTGCAAGTGACGTATTGACTCTATAGTTGTCATCACGAAGTGCGCGCTCGCAGTCATCGTGAATCCTCTTGAGTGATTTCAGTAGGTAAGTTTCGACCATATGTCGAATGATGAACCGACCATCATAGTACCTCCCCTCAAGTAGCCCCGATTTCGGAACCACGACACGACTCATCTACTACGCTAAGGTCTAAGCGCGCTCCGTTTCAAATGTAGGCTGAAGTGCCCGAAGGCGTTGGGGCGCGAGCTGAATCATAATGAAATCTAATCCGGGAAATCGGGATAAAATCACCATACGGCGTTCTCGTCCAGTGAATCTGGCGCGAGTGAAAAAGCCATGCCGCCTCCCGGATTTGAACCGGGGACAGCTCGATCTTCAGTCGAGTGCTCTCCCAGTCTGAGCTAAGGCGGCTCGACTCACACTCCGTCGATGGTACAAAAAAGGATTTCGAATCCGGGCGGGCGTGGTAGGTCCCGACATCCGACGCCCTCCCGTGGTCGTCCTGTCTACCAGTAGTCACTGGTTACGCTCTCGAGTCAGCATCGAACACATCGCCGTCTGTCGGATTTATAGATATTCAAGACACCCTTTTCCGGACCGGGTGGTAATATCTTGTTATGGAGGGCCTTACCAAGAATCAGGAGGGCACTGACCTGTCAGCGAACACGATTCTCGAGCTGCTGGCAAACCGGCGACGACGGTACCTTCTCTACGCGCTCCGCGGGCACGAAGATCCGATCGAACTCTCGAGAATCGCCGAACAGGTCGCCGGCTGGGAACACGACTGTCCGCCAGAAGACGTCGCGAAAAAGCAGTACAAAAGCGTGTACGTCTCCTCCGTGCAGTGTCACGTGCCGAAACTCGACGACGCGGGTGTCGTCGACCACGACGAAAGCAACCACACGGTCGTTCTCGATGATAATTTCGAGCAACTCGAGCCGTACCTCCGACTCGTCGTCAAAGACGAACCAGAGAACTCGACGCTGAACACAGCACTCCAGTCCGAGCCCGGGGACGGACTCATCACCCAGATTCGAGAGAACGTCGCCAAACTCAAGCACTGACGTCGCGGACCGTTTTCTATGCGGAACCGGACGTAGCTAACTCCTTCCGCTAGTCCGATTTCTGTGCTGGGACGCAGTAATCTATCGCTGATCCCCACAGGGTGCAGACTTGGCTTTTCGCTCTCGCTCGAGCACGCAGCCAAGACTGATCTCAATACGAGCGGGTCGAGAGGTTGTAAACTTAGAGGTGGACTCGGGCGAGTTCGAACTACGCCGAGACATGCTCGCTACGCTGCGCGCGACTCGTCTCCTTCGAACCCGCCGCTCGCATCACATCGCTGTCGCTCACGAATTGTTCGCGACAGCAATAGTGGGCTCGGGCGGGTTCGAACCACCGACCTCGGCCTTGTAAAGGCCGCGTCATAACCAGCTAGACCACGAGCCCGTACCTGATCGAAGCCGGTCCGTGCGAATAACCTTTACTTTCTCGTTGCGCACCTATCGATAATGGACACGGACCGTGCGTCGCGCCTGCTGCTGGTAGTCGCACTTGCGATTGTCGTCGGCTTTGTTCTCGTGCAGGTCGGGCTGTTCCCGACTCCATGGAGCGCGGATCACGCGACAGTAACTGTCACCGCCACCGACGGCGACCCGCGGGCGACCGTCGACGCCGAGGTCGCAGACACCTGGTCGGAACGCTACACCGGGCTGAGCAACCACGAGTCGCTCGAGGGCGACGAGGGAATGCTGTTCGTCCACGACGGCGAGGGCGAACGAACCTACGTGATGCGCGACATGGACTTCGCCATCGACATCATCTTCATCGACGACGACGGCGAGGTGACGGCGGTCCGGGAAGCTCGAGCGCCCGACGCCGGCGAAGACGGCACCGACCTCGAGTATTCGGACCGGGCGAAGTGGGTGCTCGAGGTTCGAAGCGGGTACGCCGACGAACGCGGAATCGACGCCGGCGACGAAGTTAGTATCGAGTACGAGTAACCGAAACCCGCCAGATATGAACCGTCTCGCCGCTCCCTATTTCGATTCGTCGGTAACGCTTATTGGCGGCGGACCACTGAGCGAATGCAATGAGCAGCGTCGACTGGGACGAGGACGACCCCTTCGAAGCCCAACGGGAGAACATCGAGAACCCGATGCGACGGCTCCTCTTCGAGTTCGGACGCCCGTACTGGTTTTCGGTGACCGTGGGGATCGTCTCGAGCATCCTCGCGCGGGCGCTCGACCTCCTGCCCGCGCTCTTGCTCGCGGTCGCCATCGACGCCATCTTCGGGGACGCCGCGTTCGCCGAGCAAATCCCGCTGGTCGTCCTGCCCGAGGCCTGGCTCCCGACGACCCCGGAGAGCCAGTTCTGGTTCGTCGCCATCGCCATCGCCGGCTCGTTCGCGCTGGGGTCGATCTTCCACTGGATCCGGAACTGGGGGTTCAACGCCTTCTCGCAGGACATTCAACACGACGTTCGAACCGCGACCTACGACAAGATGCAACGCCTCGATATGGAGTTCTTCTCGGACAAGCAGACCGGCGAGATGATGTCGGTCCTCTCGAACGACGTCAACCAGCTCGAGCGCTTTCTCAACGAGGGGCTCAACTCGGCGTTCAGGCTCGTCGTGATGGTCGTCGGAATCAGCGCGTTGTTGCTCTGGCTCAACCCGCAACTGGCGCTGGTCTCGCTCGCGCCCGTGCCGCTCATCGGCGGCTTTACCTACGTCTTCGTCAAGAAGATCCAGCCCAAGTACGCGGCTGTTCGCTCGAGCGTCGGGAAGGTAAACTCGAGACTCGAGAACAACCTCGGCGGCATTCAGGTGATCAAGTCCTCGAACACCGAACGGTTCGAGTCGGGCCGCGTCGAGGACGTCTCGAAGAAGTACTTCGACACGAACTGGGAGGCCATCAACCTCCGGATCAAGTTCTTTCCCGCGTTGCAGCTCATCTCCGGGATCGGGTTCGTCCTGACGTTCGCCGTCGGCGGCTATTGGGTGCTCCAGGGAGCTCCACCGGGGCCGTTCACGGGAGGCCTCGAGATCGGGGTCTTCGTCGCGTTCATCATGTACACCCAACAGCTCGTCTGGCCGATGGCCCAGTTCGGGCAGGTGATCAATATGTACCAGCGGGCCGAAGCCTCGAGCGAGCGGATCTTCGGTCTCATGGACGAGACGGGCCGAATCGACCGCGAAGAGGGGGCCGACGATCTCGAGGTCCAAGCGGGGCGCGTCGAGTACGATTCGGTCTCGTTCAGCTACGAGGGATACGAATCGCGGGACTCGGACGAGACGGATCGACAGCGAGAGACGGCACCGACGGCAGCGGACGATTCGGTCGAAGCGGATCACCCGGCCGAGGAGTCCGAACTGATCATCGACGATATCAGCTTCGAGGTCGAGGGCGGGGAGACGCTCGCGCTGGTCGGCCCGACGGGAGCCGGCAAGTCGACCGTCCTCAAACTCCTGCTTCGGCTCTACGACGTCGACGACGGCGAGATACGGATCGACGGACAGGACGTGAGCGAGGTGTCGCTCCCGAGCCTGCGGAGATCGCTCGGCTACGTCGGCCAGGAGTCGTACCTCTTCTACGGAACCGTCGAGGAAAACATCACCTATGGGACGTTCGACGCCGAGCGCAGCGAGATCGTCGAGGCCGCCAAAGCCGCGGAAGCCCACGAGTTCATCCAGAACTTGCCCGACGGCTACGACACGATGGTCGGCGAACGAGGCGTCAAGCTCTCGGGCGGCCAGCGCCAGCGGGTCGCTATCGCCCGCGCGGTGCTCAAAGACCCGGACATCCTGATTTTAGACGAAGCGACGAGCGACGTTGACACCGAGACCGAGATGCTCATCCAGCGCTCGATCGACGACCTCACCGAAGACCGAACGACGTTCGCCATCGCACACCGACTCTCGACGATCAAAGACGCCGACACGATCGCCGTCCTCGAGGGCGGACGCATCGTCGAGCGCGGCTCCCACGACGAGCTCCTCGAGAACGACGGCCTCTACGCGCACCTCTGGGGCGTGCAGGCCGGCGAAATCGACGAGCTACCGCAGGAGTTCATCGAGCGCGCCCAGCGTCGGACGGCCCGAACGCAGGCGCGAAACACGGACGACTGACGTCGCGTCCCGTATTAGAACGATTCCTGTCCTTCCTGGTCGTCCTGGTCCGGCGCGCCCTCATCCTGGCGGTCCTCGCCCGGCGCGGGCGGCGTTCGATCGCTGTAGTTCTTGCGCCCGATCGCCTCGTCGCCGACCATGTTCATGATCGCCTGTTCGACCGCCTCGTAGGACTCGTACTCGTCTTCGTTGAGCGGCCCGATGACTTCCTCGAGCGTCGCGGTTTCCTCGCCCATCTCGAGTTCCGCGTCGCCGTGATCCTCGAGGAGTTCGTCCTGGCTGGCGGGGTACTCGTAGTTTCGGAGCCGGTCGCCGAGTTCGCCCAGTTCGACGCCGAGTTCGCGGTTCTCGTCGGCCATAGATAGAATCTACGCCACACAGCCGGAAACCGTTTTGGCCTGCCGACGCGGATGTCGAGCGAGCAACGTGTGCAGTGCATACAAGGGAGAGCCGCTCCTCGAGACGAGCATGGAACTCAGGTCGGCCACCTGGACGGACCTCGCCGGCTGCGAGACGGATCTCGCGATCATCCCGGTCGGAAGCACGGAACAACACGGCCCGCACGCGCCGCTCGGGACCGATGTTATCACTGCTGAGTCGGTCGCCCGAGCGGGTCTCGAGCGCTTCGACGGGGAGGTCGTCCTCGCACCGGCTATTCCGGTGGGTATCGCTGAAGAACACCGGCAGTTTTCGGGCACGATGTGGGTCTCGCCGGACACGTTCCGAGCCTACGTCCGCGAGTCGGCGACGAGCCTCGCTGCGCACGGCTTCGATCGTATCGTCTTCGTCAACGGTCACGGTGGGAACGTCGACGCGCTGCGGGAGGTCGCGGCCGATATTTCGCGCACCGAAGACGCCTACACCGTCTCGTTCACCTGGTTCGAGGCGGTCGGCGAGCACGCGAGCGAGATGGGCCACGGCGGGCCCCTCGAGACAGCGCTCCTATCCCACGTCGCACCCGAACTGGTCCGGGAGGACCAACTCGAGGAAGCCAGAGACGCCGCCGCCGACTCGTGGGGCGAGTGGGTGAGTCACGTGAATCTCGCGCACGATTCGGCGGAGTTCACCGAAAACGGCGTCGTCGGAGACCCTGGTGAGGGTGACGAGCAACTGGGCGAAGAGCTACTGGAACTGGCGGGAACGAGCCTCGCACGCCTGCTGGAGGGAGTCGAGAAACGGGACGTGGACCGTCCGGAAAACAGGCCGGACCCATCGACGGACTAACCGCTCTCAGTCGTCGGATTCGTCCGCGCTCTCGAGCGTGCTCCGCAGAGCGGGTATCGTCGACGTGAGCTCGCCGACCTGCTCGCCAGCCTCGGAGATGTCGTCGATCGTCGCTTCGAGTTCTTCGATTTCCTCCTCGAGGTCGTCGGCGTCGTCGAAGGCGTCCGCGCGCTGGCCCATCGTGAACCATTTTTTGGCGTCACGAAGGTGGTCCTCCGCGTCGCCGGCGTCGAGGGCGGACTTGAGCCCGTTGAGCGCGCCGAGGACGTTGTCGGCGTCGCTCTCCCAGACGTCGTCGGCGTCGGGCAGGGCGTCCCAGGCGTCCGCGAGAGAGGCTTCGACGTCGTCGCGCATTTCGGTCGCGGCTTCGCCGAACAGTTCGTCGTCGTCGAGCGAGGCTTGGCTCATAGCACCACGTTTGCGGCCACCGGGGTTAAAAGGTAGCCCGAAAGTGAAAGTGAAATCGGAGGAGAGAAATCCGGTAGCGACGAAATAGCCCGGGTGTTTCGAAACGAACGTCGTATCCCTTCGCGGTCGGGCAGGGCCCGGGTCGTTACAGTGAGCGTCGCAGTATTCGCGGGCGTCAGCGCTCCCGGACCGATTCGATGGCCATCAGCGGATAGCCGTCTTCCATCTCCATGCGGGTCACGACCGTACAGCCCTCGTAGTCGACGACGATTTCGACCTCGAGGAATCGGCCCGTCAGTTCGGTGTAGTCTGCCGTCGACTCGGTCAGCGCAGCCTCGAGCGCGTCGGTCTGAACGTCGACGGAGACCGACCGACAGTGGGGCTGGTTCTCGATCGAGTCCTCCATCGCCCGCGCGAGACTCGGCGCGCTGTCGAGCGACACCGGCGTCCCAGCGAACTGGTGGTACAGCGTCCCGAACTTGATACCCGCCTCGAAACAGGCGGCCTCGGGGTCGGTCGGCGCTCTATCCTCCGGCCCCGTACTCGAGGGCCCGTCTCCGCTCGAGTCGGGGTCGTCTGCTGCGGTCATACGATGTGACTCGAGGGCCGGGCGCAAGGACGTTCCGATAGGGACGGGGCGAACGGTCGGCCGCAGCGACACAGAAGTTGGGAAACTAAGATATCGCCGAAAGCAGAATCGCATGGTACTTATCGACGCTGTGTTTCACACCAAACGAATGGCACAGTCCGTCCTGTTAACGGGGGCGTCCGGGCGTGTCGGACAGGCAGTCCTGGGCGACCTCGCCGACGCGTACGAGTGGCGCTTGCTCGATCGCGACCCGCCGACCGAGGATCTCCCGGGGGAGTTCGTCGTCGCCGACATCACCGACGACGAGGCGGTCCGCGAGGCGATGGACGGGATCGACGTCGTCGTCCACCTGGCCGGCGACCCACGTCCCGAGGCACCCTGGAACAGCGTCCTGACGAACAACATCGATGGAGCGCGAACGGTGTACGAAGCCGCCGTCGAGACCGGCGTCGAGAAGGTCGTCTTCGCCTCGTCGAACCACGCCGTCGGGGCCTACGAAACCGACGAGCGCACGCCCGATATGTACCGATCGAACGACGAATTCCTCCTCGACGGGACGGAACTGCCCCGCCCGACGAACCTCTACGGCGTCTCGAAAGCGACCGGCGAAATCCTCGGCCGGTACTATCACGACGAACACGACCTCTCGGTCGTCTCGGTTCGGATCGGCAACCTCACGAAAGACCACCCACCGATCGACTACGAGCGCGGGCAGGCGATGTGGCTTTCCTACCGCGACTGTGCACACCTCTTCGATCGGTGCATCCAGGCTGACTACGGCTACGAGATCGTCTACGGCATCTCCGACAACGACCGAAAGTACTACTCCCTCGAGCGCGCTCGAGAGGTCCTCGACTACGAACCACAGGACAACTCGGCCGACCACGACTAAGCGCCCGGACCCAGACGAGTGCGGTCGGAACAGGAGTCGCGATTCGACGACGAGCCACCGGCAATCGCGCGCGATTTTGGATTTCAGTGCGTCCGATCGACGCGTAGATCTATGTCTCGAGACCGCGAATCCGCGAGCATGAACGACGACGGCGATGCAACCGACTCGTTCGACCTCACGAATCCCGGTCGCGTCCAGTTCGGCGTCACGCGAGGCGAGTACGACCTCGAGATCGGCGGTCCCCGCGAGTATCCCGACCGTGCGGATATCAGCGTCAAACCCACCGATGACGGAGCCCTGCTGGTCACGATCGACGCGATGGCCGGCGACCACGCCACGGGTCACGCTGACGTCGAACTCACCCTCGAGGACGCGCGGACGCTGCGTGACCTGCTCGCGGAGACGTGTCGGTGGATGGAAGGGGAAACGGACGAGTGAGGCGGGCGATCAAAGTATCGAGTTGCGCTCGACGACTCGAGTGAGAGCGGCCAGCGAGAAACGACCTCGAGCGCCGTGGGGCGAAGCTTCGTTAAAACAGGCCCTCGACGTCGGATTCTCTCGCCGCCCGGCGCTCGACGTGCCCGGAGAGGCGTCGATACACGATCCCGCGGGTCTCGTCCTCGCGAACGAAATCGTACAGCAGCGAGACGAACCGGCTGTCGTCCCGACCGGCCTCGAGATCCGATAGCGCGTAGGTCCCCGCCTGCTCGAGGGTCGCCTCGTCGTAGCCCCACTCAGCGGCGAGGACGGGTGCTGCAGCGGCCAGCCCGGCGGGGTCGAGAGAGTCGAGTTTCGGTACGGACTCCTCGAAGACGAGCTCGATGGGCGATCTTCGCTCGACGAGTTCCGGATCGGCCGCGAGCGCTTCGAGAAACGTTCGAACGGGCTCGAGCGAAACTCCGCGATACGGTTCAGGGAGCTCCGCCAGATACGAGTTCGCACTCGTCGCCAGGCCGATGGTCCCTTCCCAGTTCCCGTTCCGGGCGTGATAGACCGCCGCCGTGAACTGGATCAGGCCGTGGAGCAGTCGCTCGTCGTCGGTGCCGGACTCGAGGTCGAGCCAGCGACTTTCCCAGACGTCGTGTGCCGCATGGACCTCGCCGGCGTTGTAAACGGCCATCCCGGCCCGGAGTACGTCGCGCATTGCGTTCCCTTCTGTCCGGAGGATCCAGAACCCGATAACGGTACTGGACGATATCGGACGCGGCGACGCCGAAGGAACCACCCGTTGGCACATCGGATCGGTCGATAATCGATCCGGCCGGTCTCTAACGAAGTGCGAGCGAGAGTAAGACGGCGACGAGAGATCGATGAGGGAGTGCCGGATACGTTCCGCCTCCGGCGGGGCGGGCAGACAACTGTCGAACGCGGGACGAGTCGACGATCGCGCGCCGTCCCACCGGTTACTCGCCGCCACCGGTCGGGCGGTGTGCGATCGAAGGCGCGTTTCAGACATTAGTATGAAGCCGTTTCTCGACAGGGTCAACAGTTGATCGCGAACACAGTTCGATAATACACCCCATAATCGGACGCGGAAGTCGACAATAGATCGATTCGAAGCGGCTACTCGCTCGAATGCTCCCGATCCGGGGTTCCGTTACTCGGAAAACTCTTCCTCCCAGCGGAATCGACCGTTTCGCTGAACGACCTCGCCGTCGATCTCGAGTCTGGAATCCTCGCTGACGTCGGTTATCATGTCGACGTGGACCGCCGATTCATTGCCCGACTCGCCCTCGGGCAGACAGGCGTCGTAGGCCCGTCCGACCGCGAGGTGGACCGTCTCGCCCATCTTCTCGTCGAAGAGGATGTTGTCTGTGTAGCGGTCGATACCGCGGTTCATTCCGATCCCGAGTTCGCCGAGTCGGCGAGCGCCCGCGTCGGTCTCGAGAATCTCGCCGACGACGGCTTCCCCCTGTTCGGCGGCGTAATCGACGACTTCGCCGTCCGAAAACTCGAGGCGAACGTCCCGAACGGTCTCGCCGCGCAGGGTCATCGGAACGTCGAAGGTCACCGTTCCCTCGACTTCCTTAGGGGCCGTAAACACCTCACCGCTTGGCAGGTTGTGCGAGTCGTAGGCGACCGACGCCGCGCTGTTGACCGCCGTTCGATCGCCGATTCCCATCGTGAGATCGGTCCCGCTCGAGACGAGTCGAACCTCCTCGCCCTCGTCCAGCAGTTCCTTCAGGGTGCCCATCTCGTCGGCCAGCGACGCCCAGTCGCGACAGATCGCATCGTAGGCGAACTCCCGGTAGGCCTCGTAGGACATGTTCGCCTGCTGTGCGAGCGACCGCGTGGGATGAACCGTCGACACCCACCGCGTGTCGAATCGCGCCTCGCGCACCGCCTGCTGTGAGCGCCTGTACGCGCGTCGCGTTTCGCCGGGAACGTCCGCGGTCGCGCTCGTATTTCGGCCGCCGCCGAGCGAGAGGTAGACGTCCGCGTTCTCGAACAGTGCCAGTTCGTGGCCACCGCCGTCGTCGAACTCGTCGTCGTGCGCCCGAAGATACGCGCGCTCGATCTCGCCCGAACTGTAGGTCGAACAGAGGTTCGCCCCTCGTTCGCCGAGCTTTTCGGCGACTGCAACCGCCAGCTCGTGGGCGTCCGGGCCGACTGAGACGACGACGTCGTCACCGGCCTCGACTCGAGCGCTCCAGTCGACTAGCACCGTCGCGTGCTCGCGTACGCGTTCGTCCATAACTTCGAGTCAGTCGGAAACCACTAAATCGTACGGATCGGTTCACGCGCTCTCGAGGGGAGACCGCACAGATTACGCAGAAGTCGGTTCCTCGAGCCCGTCATCGCTTCGCGAACGGGCGAGCGCAACGATCGCGTAGACCACCGGCGTATCGGCCACGGCGATCGCCAGCTTGAGGAGGTACTGTCCGATCATGAGTCCGATCACGGCCTCGGGCTGGAGCGCGTTCCCGACGCCGAACACGAGCGGAGCGATCGCGAACGCGATCGAGACGAAGATCACGGTATCGATCGCCTGACTGCTCGCGGTCGATCCGATATTTCGTAGCCAGAGTCGCTCGCCGTCGGTGTACTCCCGAATCCAATGGAAAACGATCACGTCCCAGTTTTGGCTCACGAGATACGCGATCAGACTCCCGGCGACGATGTTCGCCGCCGGGCCCAGAACCGCTGCGAACTCCCCCGCACCGACGGGCGTGGTCGCCGAGGCCGGAGCGGCGATCGTCGACCAGACCAGTGCCAGGACGACGAAGTTCATCGCGAACGCGACGTTGACGACGATCTGGGCGGCTTTCCGACCGTAGAGTTCGGCGTAGCAGTCGCTCGCGAGGAACGTAAGCGCATAGGCAAGCGCCGCGCCCGGGAGCACGAGTTCGGCACCCGCGAGGGGAATCGCAACCGGGAGTTCGAACGCGAGAATCTTCGAGGCCGTCACTTGCGCAGTCGTCAGTGCGGTGACGAAGAGTCCGATCAACGCCACATGTGCGATCGACGGCGCGGCTCGAGTCGTTGTCATGCTCGTCGGCTATCCAGTCGAGGTACGTAAGCGATACTATTCGAGACGCCCGCGAGTATTCGCCAGTTCTTCTCGAGATATTCTATTTTGATGGCCGATTCGAATTCAGTAGATAGATCCATCACACGATTCACTGGCTTTCAGTACTGCTTCTATCAGCCGCTCGAGTTCAAATTGCACGGCAAAACCGGAAAGATTATTTTAGATAGGTTAAACTAGAGAAACATTATGGTTGATAGACAGATATCAACTCGGCGTCGCTGGTTGACGGCCTGTGTCGGAGCGACGGCGGGAGTCGCGACGCTCGCTGGCTGTGCGAGTGATACCGAGAATGACGGGAGCGAGGCGGATGGAGGTGAGACGGGCAGCGAGGAAACCGCTAGCGAATACGGGAGTTGGCCGATGGCGCACTACGATGCAGCGAATACCGCTGTTGCTCCGAACAGCGGACCGGATAGCAAACCTGAGGAGGAGTGGTCTATTAAATTTGAAGGGGAGCCGACAACCCCTGTCGCTTCAAACGGAGTTGCATATGTGGGTGTGAGAGATGATTCATACTATGCGGTTGATATTAGTGAGGGGGAGACAATTTGGAACTATCAAACTGGAGAATTTGAAACACCAGCTATTTCTGACACTCAGGTATTTGTCTCAGGCGAAGGAATTGAAGCTTTAAAGCCGGGAAATGGAGATCAAATTTGGGCTAGTGGTCATGAACCACTATCCAATCTCCGAATTAAACAGGGGGTGGTATATGGGTCATCAGACAGACACGTATATGGGGTAAATACCGGATCAGGGGAAGAAGTGCAATCTATCGAGGTATCCTCGAGCATCGTTTCTTTTTCAATAGACAGGAATAGAATATACATAAAAACACAACAAAATAAGAAAAATTACCAGATAGAGTGCTATAGTATGGAATCAGGGAATTTCATGTGGGATTATGAGATTCAACAGTCAAATTGGGGCCATGGCGGGCTTAAATTTCCTGTTACAAATGGGAGAGTTATTACACGAGATCAGAAGGCGCTAACTACAATCGACGGTGAGACAGGTGAAGGGCGAATAATTAATGAGTTTGAGCTAAATCTCACCGTTTCAGTTTCTGTGGCAGATAGCGTCGTATATTGTCCACTACTAATAAATGAACTGCCAGCTGTAGATATGGAATCTGGCGAAAGAATATCAGATTGGGAATGGGATCCTTTAGCAGGAAGAATTAACTGGAGGACTCCTATCGCAGATAGTACGCTCTACGTATGGGCATCTAGAGGTGTATCCAGCGGGTTTGTCCTTATTGCAGTCGATTCAAAGACTGGCAATCAAAAGTGGGAGTATGAATCTCAGTTGACTGGCAACCCTGCTGGTCCAACAATTCTGAAAGATATGGTGTTATTCCCCGATGATTATGGAGATAGGCTTGTGGCAATAAAATAGCCTAAACGGTAGTTGTAATAGGCTAGTTTAAGGACAGGTCTTGTTGCTGTAGTTAGTTATTATCTCTACAAGCAAGGTCATCCAGTTCTCCTTTTTTAAAATCTGGACCAACGTAATTCCAAGTAGAGGAACAAACATCCAATCCATCAGTTCCGGTTACACCCGGATCCGCCACAGATGGAACTGCACCGCTCGCCATCACCCCACCGGGCATCATCACGATCACCTCTGTCGAACTATCGAAGTCGATCGGTTCGTTCGAACCGACGGCAATACTGCTTCCATCCTCGAGCGTCAGTTCGATCGGTCGGTGTTCGCGGATGACCGACAGTCGACCGGTGCCCGAGGCGTCGCCGACTGTCGCGCTCGCTTCGAAGCGCGCGTACTCGCCACGAACGTCGACGTTCCAACTGTTGAGTTGGGCGAGATAGAACGACGGCGGGGTCGGAATCAGCGGCACGCCGGGCCATCCAACCCGATTGTCGGTGTGGATCGCCAGTGAGGCGTATTCGGTTTCGCCATCGACGTCGGTGATCGTGTCGTTTTTCGGTCGAATGGCTGGGTCCCTGTCCTGACTGATATTCTCGGCGGTGAGGTACGTCGGCGATCCGGTGACCTCGAACTGCGCATCCTCGAGCACCGGCGAGCCGTCGATTTCGTCCGGTTCGTACGAGACGTCCGCGTTCATCGCGTTCTGTGCGAACGCGAGGACGTCGTCGAGCGATTCCGTACCGCTTCTGCCAGCGTCGTCGACGTAGTCGCTCGTCTCGTCTACTTGCTCCTCGTAGGAGGTTGCAACGAGGTCGAGCCAGTAGTAGATCCGATCGAAGTACGCCTTCCGGACCTGTGCGGTGGCTACTTCCGATGGGTTTTCGTAGGTGTCTCCCTCGAATCCGTCGTAAACGAAGTCGGCCTCGTGCTCGGTTCGAACGTGGTCGATCGCCCGCGATGGCGGCGTCGGCGTTTCGAGGAGTTCCGTCCGTTCGACTTCGAACGGCTCCGCCTCAAGCGTCTCGAGGAAGTCACGATGGGTGTCTTCGAGATCGGTTCTGAGTTCCTCGAGTAGCTCCGTCGCCGAGTTCGGCTTGAGATCCTCGAGGGTTGCGGTGTAGGTCGATTCGTCGCTCGTTAGGTCGGTTTCGATATCGTCCTCGAGCGCTCCCATCGATGGGATCTCGTCACCCTCGAGCGATTCGATTTCAGCCGTGAAATCGTCGGAAACCTGAGCTGGCGACTCCGCCGTCGTCAACTCGGTAATCGCCAGTTCGAAGCCGTTCTCGAAGTTAGTTCGCCAGCTATCGTTTCGAGACCCTGATTCGTAGTCGCGGTCGAGCGGACGGTCCTCGACCGGGAACTCGTCATGGTCGTAGTACGCTCCCTGCCGATAGAATCCGTACGCGCCGTCGATATCGATCTGTGCCGTAAGCGACACCGACCGATCGGTGCTGAAACGTCTGGTCGTCGGCGTCGTGTTCTCCGGATCGTCCGCTTCCCAGATCTGGGTTCGCTCGAGGTCGAGGTCGGCCGTGACATCGATCTCGTGGAGGGTCCGATCGCTCGAGGTCCCGTTTTCGAACGTTTCGTGGTCGACGCGGACGTTTGAGACGGCATCGACGACAGTGGAATCCGAAGATTCGGTGTAATTGTCCCGGTCGTCAGGGGACCGGCTGGGAGGGAGACTACCCGAAACGTCTATCGCGTCCGTTTCGCGCTCGAGGTCGATCTGATAGAGTTCCTCCACGATATCGCGAACGCTCCGATCGTACTCGTCCGAACCGGCGGGGAGGTCGGCGGCGTCGCCGCTCGTCCTGGGTGAAATGTTTCCGGCGGCCATCTCCGCGCGGGTCTGTTCTTCCATCCATTCGATCATATCCATCTCTTCTTCAGTGGAGTACTCCAGATAGGCTGCTCGTGAAACGTCGCCGAGCGGGACCTCCTGTGAGCCGTTCATGACGCTCAGTTCGCCGAGTCCACCGCGGATCAACTCCGATAGTGGCGGCACTTCGGGGAGCGCTCCCGTCGCGGTGTCGCCGAAGGTCCACTCCTGTACCGCGCCGCCGTCACAGAGTTGTGTTTCGATATCGCCGATCGCCGTCTCGTTTTCGACTTCGTCTGGGTCGACGCCGAATCCGCTCGTATTTGGATCGACCAGTGAGTTCTCACCATCGTTCTGATTGGATCGCCTCCCGCTCGCGATGTCGTTCCCCATTTGGGTCGCCATACAGACGAACCCAGGTCGCATCGTCCTGTCGGCGTACGGATCCTGCGTCCCGAAGACATCGTTCTGGACGTCGAATATCGCGTGGTTAGCCAAGACCTCCGTATGCTTGACGTCGATCACCTCCTCGAAGTCGTGTTGGTCGGGCGTTCGAGTCGGCTGCGTGCGATCCCAACCCGCCTTGAAATACGCGAACGGATACAGACGCGCACCGAGATGTTGTCCGAGTCCATCGACGCTCGAGTCGAGCGATTCGTCGAAGAAGCCGGCGTTCAACTGGCTTTCGTACTCGGTCAGCCGGTCGTGCAGTTCGAACACCGGCGTACCGACGCTCACCGTAATCGAGCGCGTTTGCTCGAGCGTCTCGGTTCCGCCGCGAGTCACGCGAAACTCGATGCCGTCGATCGTCGCGTTGACTATTCCAGCTGTGGTGTCGTCATCGAACTGCCCGATGTCGAGGGCGACGCGATCGATCGCCCCGTCGGGATCGATCGATGCTCCGGACCCGGACGCTGTCACGGGCGGTATCGACACGTTCGTTCGGGTGTCCGAACCGACGGTACTACCGGCGTTCGACAGCGTCTCCGTTGCCTCGAGGTAGACCAGGAGCTTGACGTAGTTTCGGAACCGGGCCTCCCGATCGGGCGCGTCGGCGATCGCATCGACGTCGCTCTCGTTCGCGGAGATGACCGGTGCCGTTCCGGCCCGATAGCTCGCCTCGAGGACCGCGCTTCGAAGCTCTCCTTGGGTCGCAGCCAGCGTCCGGTCCATCGCTCGATCGGTCTGTCGTTCGAGGACCGGTTCGGATCGGGTTTCGAGCGTCGCGACGATCATCACGCTCGAGACCAGAAGGAGGACGGCGATCAACGAGAAGGGGACCCGACCGCGTTCGTCGAGGTCGATCGAAACCGTCGAACTGTCGTCTCGATCGGCGGTCATTGCTCCCACGTTTGAACTGTGACGTCGACTGTCTCCGGCGAAACGATACGTTCAAAGACTTTCTCGAGCCTGTCGACGACGGTATCGGACGACGATTCGGCCCAGATCCGATCAATTTCCCCGCCGATCGGACCGTTTCGCATGTCGGCTGCGATCCGAGCGCTCAATCCATCGCCGGAGTCGATCTCCCCGACGAGCGTTTCGTTTGCCGCCGCCGCGTGTGGCGCACGTTCGCCGACGTAATCGTCGACGTCGACGCCGACGGAATCCGCCACTTGCCTGTACTCGTAGACCGCGACGGAACGCTCGGTGAGCGAAGACTCGAGGGCGTACTGGGTCTCCTCGAGCGGGAAATAGCCCTCGACGATCGCTTCGGCGATGACGGTTGCGGCTGCGTCGTACCCGTCGGCACCGTCGTCGTCGGCGAGCGGCGTTCCGATGTCGCTCGTTTCCTCGCGTTCGAACTCGCGTGCCAGTGTTTCGGGATCGAGAGCGGGAACGTCACTCGAGACCGTCGTACTGACGCTCGAAACGTCGGCGGTCGGAGGCGGTCGTTGACCCGTCGTCGCTGTTCCGCTGAGCGACGACCCCTCGTAGGGAGTCCACGTTGCGACCGCGTAGACGTTGTCTGCAGTACCACCGTCTGATCCTTCAGTACCGATGTGCGGCCCTGCAGTGCCGACGTGTGACCCTCGGATCGAGGAGTCGACGGCGTCTTCGTAGACAGCACCGTACGCGAAGAAGTCGCTCTCGTCGAAGCCGACGTTTGCGAGCGCAGCATCCGCCAGCAGACTGATCGAAGAGCCGTATGTCGTCATTTCGTATAGATCGTCAGAGACCGTCGTATCCCGGTTTCCCGGCGGATCGAAGGTGTCGCTCCCGATCGTCGAAACACCAGTCTCGTTCGGCTCGGCGAGGTCGTAGACGACGGTGCTCGTCGTCGCGCTCATGCTCTCGAGGGCCTGTTCCGGGTGCCCCTCGGGCGGTGACTCGTCGGGGCCGTAGAGAGCCGATCCGAGCACCAGTACGCTCGCGCTGACCACGAGCAAGGCGAGCGTGATATCCACGACGGTGCTCACGCCGCGGTCAGTCGAACGATACATCAGGACCACACCTCCACCGTGAGCGTCCCGGATCGCACGTCGGCTTTCGACCCGATCGTGACGGGAACGCGCCGGCTCGCGACGCCGGCCGAGTTCGGTGGGTCGTCGACGTCCTCGAGCGAGAGGGAGCGGCCCTTATCGTCGAAGCGCGCCTCGGCGACCGTTTCCGGAGTGCCGTCGGTGTAGACTTCGACGGCAACGTGGCTGTACTTTCCGTTCGGAACGGCGTCCGGTCCGATTTCGCTCGAGACGTTCCGAGGGTGCTCGTGCGCGAGGTAGACGCCGGCGTCCTCGAGGTCGGTCCACACGAGATCGATCGCCGTCTGCTCCGGTGTTCGCTCGCTCGTCCCCGGAATCGTATCAGTCACGTACGCGCCGTAGATTCCGATCCCGACGGCGAACGCGGAAACGGCGATTAGCGCGGCGATCGGTTCAGTCTGTCCCCTATTCGGTCGTGGAGATAGCATACTCACCTCCCGAGCGGGAGAGTCGACGCGGCGAACGAACGAGGTGACAGCGAAGAGACTGTCCCCGCCCGTCGACTGCAGTGGAGTTTCGAGACATATCGGCGTTGGTCCCGAACTTATACTTAAACTATAACCTCGTTCGGACCACTCAGCCGAGACGGAAGTTCCAGTGAAGAAATCAGAACGGACGGTTAGCTGTCCACGAAATAACGGACAGTTATCTGTCCACGAAAACATCACTCGCACGCGGGCTGGCTCCACCGTGTGTGGTTTCTCGTTCCCGAACCCGCCCTGCGTGTGTCGTCTCCGTCGCATCGTCTATCACGACGACATCGCCGGGAGCGTCGGGCATCCGCTCTTCGATCGTCGCGTTCATGTACGTCGGTCGGGCCCGCTCGAGCGCTTCGAGATCCGACCGTGAGGTGAGCCGGTGGGAAAGGACGATATCCGACTGCGAGATCCCGACCGCGGGGACGGAGCTCGGTCGCTGGGTCGCCGCCACGAAACTCACGCCCGGTGCCCGCCCGCGCGTCAGAATCGCCTCGAGTGCGGGCCCGGCCACGCCGTCGAAAAACGTGTGAGCTTCGTCGACCACGAGCCACGGCAATCGATCGACCGAGCCCGTCACTCGAGCGCGATAGAGCGTTTCGGCGACGCCGCGACAGATCGCGTTCATCGGTGCGCCGTCCATGCCGGAAACGTCGATGACGGTTATTTCGGGTCCACAGAGGTCTGTCTCCCCGATTCCCTCGCTTTCGAATACACCCCACGATGCCGCGAGATCGAGGTGATTGACCGCCGCGCGAACGTCTGAACGCGGGGCGTCGACCGACTCGATACGATCTCGCATCGCCTCGAGCGCCGCACATTCCTGTGCGGCCCGCCAGAGTAATCCGCCGGCCCCACTCTCGGGATCGAGACCGACCAGCGCACACCACGACCGCGGATCGAGCGTCGACGGGTCGATGGCGGGATTATCGAGCACCGACGCAGAGATCCCGTCGTCAGGCGAGGCGGCGAGCGTGTCGAATACACCCATGGGATCGATGAGAATGGGGGCGACGCCGGATGCCTGTGCGAGTGCCTCTGCAAGAACGCCGAGCGTATACGACTTGCCGTAACCGCGTTTCCCGACGACTAACGCCGCGTGCGGACCGTTCAGATCGAGGTACAACGGCGCACCCGCGCTGCCGTCGAGGGCGCGGTAATGTCCGAGGTGGCCGACTGGCCCGTCAGCTTCGTCCGCGCCGCGGCCGATTACGAATGTCACAGCGAGGTTTGCCGACGTATCCGGTATAAACTACAGCATCGCTGTACAGTCAGACTGATGCGATAGTCACTCGAGTTTATGTACGAAGGAGCAGCATCGCTCGGCGTGAACCAGCGAGGAGACGAACGACAGCCAAGAGACGAACGACAGCGAGCGTGAAACGGGGATGATCAGGTACGTACTCGCAGTCACGCTCACCGTCGGATTGTTGCTCCTGTCTATCCCGGCGATCGACGCCGCCAGCGAGCGACGAACCGAACGACAGCTCGAAGCGGCGACGGCCGACCTCGAGACCGCTGCGGTCTCGCTCTTCGAGAGCGAAGAAGTGTCTCACGCCGGGGCACCCCCGCCGCGGCGAACCGTAGCGCTTTCGCTTCCGAAATCGTCGATAATGACCGCTCCCGTCGCCACCCTCCGAATCGAGCGCGTCCACGACGAGACGAGTATCGTTACCTACGCGGCCGAGGGAAGACCGAAACGCCGCGAAGCGGTCGCCGTGCCGATCGTCTCGAGAGGTTCGAGGGCGAACGAAAGTGCGGCGCTCGGCGACGCGAGCGGCGACGTGACCCTCGTGCTCCGACTCGAGACGGACGCAGACGGAGAGCCGATAGTAACCATCGAACGCGCTTGAAATGGCCGCTTTCGATCGCTCATGGTCACATCCCGAGTCCGCCCGATATCGACCCGTTTGCCCGTGAGTTTAAAACAGAAGCCGAGCGAGAGCGAGCCATGTCGAAACACGACACGTTGCGTTTTCGGTCGACTCGTCCCGCTCGAGCGCTGGCCGAAGCGGTGGGACTCGCAGGCGCTCGAACGGGATCGCAGGCGAGCGCGAGCGACTGTCGATGCGAGCCGACGTTCGACGAACGGACGCTGTACGTCGATGCGGCGGATTGTTCGGGCGACCTCCGTGATTCGAACGAGTGCAGACGAACGGTAGTCGAAACGCTTGCGGATCGCGACGCGGAATCGATCGTCGTCCGGTCGAACGGGCTGGAGTACCGGTATCCCGCGCGAGGCGTCGACGTGCTCGCCGCCGCGGGACGGTTCGTCGAACTCCTCGGCGCTCGTGACGAGCGCCTGGCCGAGGCCGCGGCCGAAGATCCGCTCGCCGTCGCAGCCGAACTTGACGGACGCGCCGACGAGACGGCCGACATCGGCGTCGAGTCCGGACTTTGCAGGGCTTCGAGTGGCGTCGAGAGCTACGAAGACGTCCTGACCCCGCTCGTCGGGCTCCCGATCGCACACTATTTCGTAGATCGATCTGTTGACGATTCTGCCCGACTACGGGACATCCGAACGCTCGAGACGGGAACGACCGCACGGATCTACGAGAGAGACGACGCCGTCGCGCTCTACGAACTCGAGCTGGTCGACCTTTCGCTCGGCGTGAAGACGGCGACGCTCCTCGACGGCTACGAGGCGATCGCAGACGGAGACGTCGACGGCGACCGTGCGCCGTCTCGAGCCATCGAATCGGTGTCCGACGGCCCGGTTGATCCGCGGCTCACGAATATTTTGGAGAAGCATACGAGCGGCTACGGCGTCCTCGAGGACCTGTTCGCAGATTCGCGGGTTACCGACGTCTACGCGACGTCGCCGGTCTCGCAGAACCCGATTCGGGTTGTAGTCGACGGGGAGTCGATGGCGACGAACGTTCGTCTGACCACCGGCGGATCGCGGGCGCTTGCCTCTCGCGTCCGCCGAACTAGCGGTCGACCGTTCTCTCGAGCCACGCCGACGGTTGACGCGACGGCGGCGCTCGAAAACGGAGCGGACGTTCGGATCGCCGGGATCACGGATCCGGTCACGGACGGAATCGCGTTCGCGTTTCGTAAGCAGGCCGACGAGACGTTCACGCTGCCGGCACTCGTCGAGAACGGAACGATGTCGGCATCGGTCGCGGCGTTCCTTTCGGTCGCTGTCGAACGCAGCGCCGCGACGCTCATCGCGGGAACTCGAGGGGCGGGCAAAACGACGCTTCTCGGAACGCTGCTGTACGAACTGACGCCGGAAACGCGAACCGTCGTCATCGAAGACACGCCCGAACTGCCGGTCGACCGACTCCAGACGGTCGGCCGCGACGTGCAAGCGCTCCGAACCGGGCTCGGAGACGGCCCGGAAATAACGCCCGTCGAAGCGCTTCGAACGGCGCTCCGTCTCGGTGACGGCGCGCTCGTCGTCGGCGAAATTCGCGGCGAGGAAGCGCAGGTCCTCTACGAGGCCATGCGAGTCGGTGCTAACGCGAACGCCGTTCTGGGAACGATACACGGCGACAGTGGCGCCGCCGTGTACGAGCGCGTCGTGTCCGATCTCGGCATCCAGCCGTCCTCGTTCAGCGCGACCGATCTGGTCGTAACCGTCCAGAGCTACCGCACCGACGCCGGCCGGAAGCGCCGGTTGGCCGCGATCGAGGAGATCGTCGGCAGTGGCGACGACGTCCGCTTCGAGCCGCTGTACGAACTCGCGGACGAACGGGCGGTCTCGACGGGTCGAATCGAGCGGGGCGAGAGTCGACTCGTCGAGCGGTTGACCGGCCCTGCGGAGTCGTACGCGGACCTTCGAAACATGATCGAATCGCGAACGCAACAACTCACCGAACTGGCCGCTGACGGACGAACGAGCCCTCGAGAGACTGCAACGGTCTACGCTGGCCGCCCACTTGTATAGGCCGATGCGCACGATTTCACCACTCCTCGAGGCGCTCGCGAGACTGTACCCCTGGGGAGTCGATGCGAGCGACGAACTCGACGAGTCGCTGTCGTTTATCGAGTCGCCCCTCGCGGCCGACACGGTACTCCGCGCGGGATACGGTGCTGGCCTCAGTTCGGTAGCGCTGTTGCTTCCGCTGTTCGTCACACCGGTTCCACTGCCGGTCGTCGGGTTTTTCGCGCTGGTAGTGCCGATAACCGCCATTCACGTCGTCCACACTGGTCCGAAGCTCGCGGCCGCGTTCCGCCGAACCGAGGCGCTCGGCGAGACGCCCAACCTGATCGGGCGCGCAGTGCTTCGAATGCAGGTCCAGCCGGCACTCGAGAGCGCGGTTCGGTTCGCCGCGTCGACGGGGCGCGGTCCGCTGGCGGCGAGCCTCGACGGCCACATCGATCGTTCGATGGGAACGCCGCGGACGGGATTGCTCTCGTTCGCGGACGAGTGGGACGAGCGGTTTCCGGCGCTTCGGCGATCCGCGCATCTGCTCGCGACCGCACAGCAAGCGCCCGAATCCGAACGAGCGAGGACGCTCGATCGGGCGCTCGCCGCGGTTCTCAACGGAACGCGAAACCAGATGGCAACGTTTACGGCCGCGATTCGCGGGCCGACGACGGGGGTGTTCGCGTTCGGCGTCATGCTCCCGCTCGCGGTCGTCGCGCTCGTTCCCTCGATTCCGATGGTCGGTATTCCCGTCACCATCTGGATGGTCGTCCTGTTCTACAACGTCGTCTTGCCGGGTGCACTCGTCGCTGCCGGATTCTGGTTACTCGTCCGGCGACCAGTCGCGTTTCCGCCGCCGAAAATCGATCGCTCGCATCCGGCCCTGCCCGATCGGTTGTGGGCCCGATCGCTGTGTGGCGTTTGTATCGGAGTCAGTGCATATCTCGCGGCGAACGCGGTCGGGTATCCTGAACTCGCGCCGATCGCTGGTATCGGTCTGGGTCTCGGAACCGGATTGCTCGCAGTCTATGGCCCGATCTTGCGTGTGAGGAACCACGTCCGCGACGTCGAGCGGTACCTCACCGATGCGCTCTATCTCGTCGGTCGGCAAGTGTCCGAAGGCGAATCTGTCGAATCGGCCATCGAACTCGCAGGGGAGCGGGTCCCCGACGAAACCGGCGACGTGTTCGCTCGGGCGGCCGGACTCCAGCGACGACTCCACGTCAGCGTCGAGGAAGCGTTTTTCGGCACGTACGGTGCGCTCGAGTCGATTCCGAGCCCACGCGCTCACGGAACTGCAGCCTTGCTCGCGCTCGCGACCGACGAAGGGAGACCCGCGGGGCGCGCGATCGTTTCGATGGCCGACCACCTCGAGGAACTCGAGGAACTCGAGCGCGAAACCAGGCGGAATCTCGAGGAGGTGACGAGCACGCTCGACAGCACGGCGGCCTATTTCGGGCCGCTCGTGGCCGGTTCGACCGTCGGATTGGCGACGATGATGGCCGAGATGAACCTGACCGCCCTCGACGGCGCGACGGCGTTCGCTCCGAGTTCCCTCGCGCTTTCGATCGGCGTGTTCGTGCTCACGCTGTGTTTCGTACTGACTCCGCTTTCGCTGGCGCTTCGACACGGTCTGGATCGCGCGCTGATCGGCTATCACGTCGGCCGAGCGCTCACGTCCGCGACGATCATTTACCTCCTCGCGATCTGTCTCATCGACATCGCGTTTTGACGCGAACGGGGGGCGTAACTGACACACGAAACCGAAACTTGCGTTCGCGGCGCAGAAGACGTTCGAAGCGCATTTTCGCGAACGTACGGACTCGAGTCGCCTGAGAGTTTAAGTACGAACGGTCGGCCAGAACCGGTATGGATCTCGAGGCTCCCGCGGACGCGTGGTACGTCTGGCTGGCGCTCAGCATCCTCAGCGTCGCGGTTACCGGGATCGTTCTCGGCCTTCCGACCGGGCCGCCGCCAGATGCCGCCGAGGCGGCGAACACCATCGAACGCACCGCGGGTGCTACCTACGAGGCGAATTCGGTCTACGAACACGACGCGACTGCGCTGAAAGTCCACGGGCCGACGGTCGCGCTCCGAAACGAGCACGGAATGAGTCGAGCGACTCTCGCGTACGGGACCGTGGTTCCGGTGATGGGTAACGAGCGACTCGAGAACGTTACGGCCGGAACGCCGTTCGGGGTCGAGTACAGCGACGAACTCGAGGATCCTGACATTGCAGCAACCACGGCGTTTTTCGAGGATCTCGCGGCTGCCAACGCGAGCAATTCGGGGGAGTGGGTTCCGGCGGATAGTGAGTTACGAACTCGAACGGTGGGCGTCGTGTCGCCGTCGGTCGACGTCTCGGTCGAACCGGAGGAGTGGGGGATGGGGGACACGACCCGAAGCATGGAGTTCCTCTACGAGGGCAATACGGAGACCCAGATTGCGATTAGCACGACGGGGACGCACTGGGGCAAAGACGAGCCACAAACCGAAACACAACACGTGAAAGTCGACGAGGGAGTGGGAGGTCATCGATATTCCCTCCATACCGACGATGGCCCGCACAATCAGATTCACTACCCGTTCGATATCGACGTGCGAGCCGGCGGGCAGCACGTGTGTCACGAAACGATCACACGTGCCGATCACGGCGAGAAAGTGGCCGTCTGCGACGAACCTGAGGGACGTATCGATACCACCGACGATCTGGAGTGGGTGGAGCAAAACGACCGAACTGGACGCTATCACGTCACGCTCGTCGACGCGTAACCGCCGCCTACCGGCTGGTAACGACATCATATCTACAACGGTGATCGTGAACGAAACTGTCGTGGAAACGTTCCTCGCGATCGAGGCGGATCCATACCTCCCTACGCATGTCTACGATACACGTCCCGAAACCAGGGAAACAGACAGTACAGATCGCCACCTGTATGCTGATCATAGCCGGCTGTATCGGCGGGATTGCCGCGTTCGCAGGCCCAAGTGCGGCAGCGACTGGTACGGCGGCCATACAGCAGGATGCGGCGACCGAGAACGTTTCAGAAGAAGCCTACAAGCAACCGGTTCCAGACCGAGACGACGAGTATTTCGAGGCGGCCGACCCGGAGAACGACTGGGTGAGCTATATCAACCCGCGCGATAAGTACCGCAGTCCGTATCTCGGCGACGGATCCGGAAAGATCTGCGTCACGATGGTCAACGAGGCCGGCGAGGTCGTCGACGGCCAGAGCATTCCCAATACGACCGTCAAAGTGCCAACCGGCGAATCGCTCGACTGGCACACCTCAGCCGACCCGTTCACGGTCGAGTACCCCCTGACCGAGCACTACGAACGACCGCTTGATGCCGACCAGTTCGGTGACTCGCCGGACCTGATAAAGGGTGACGGCTACCTCGACAGTCACTGCATGGAAATCCACGGACTACCCGAGGACGGATCGGTCGAATACGGCGAGGCGAACGTCACGGGCGAACACGCCGACGACGTCGACGTCGTCGGCTACATCCAACAGGAAAACGAAGCCTGGGACGCGGACGTCGACCCGATAGATGACGCCGAATCGTACGAAGAAGCCGGCGGCGGCTGGACGTACTACCCGGGCGGCTCCCACGGACAGGTCGTGGTCGTGTTGCAACTCGACGACGCTGACGGCAATGTAGACGACCCCGAAAACACCGACTCGAGCGGCGACTCGACGAACAGTTCGATCGATGGCGATACCGACGATAATGACGATGGTGACACTGCCGCCGAGACGATACCCGGCTTCGGTATCCTGACCGCTATCGCCGCGCTCGTAGCGATCGTGCTGGTGCGACGCCGTCGGTAATGCTGTCCCGGATCACAAGCCAAGAGTAAGGGTTAACTTCACCCCCTGTTATCGATGACACGAGGGCCCTTAGCTCAGTCTGGTTAGAGCGCTCGGCTCATAACAAGCGCCGGTAACGTGCCGGGTTTGAGGGATACCGAGTGGTCGATGGTTCGAATCCGTCAGGGCCCACTCGACAACAATCCGAAGAGTGGCCGATACCGATTCGGCTGGTACCGGGGAATTAAGCGCCCCGAAACGTCCTTTTTCGACCTCGAGGAACCGGGTATTTGAACCTGAACCAACCAGCTACCGGTTCCGGGTGGTCCCCCTCCTGAGAAATTAGAAGCCGAAAACGGGGGTGGCGAGCATGATGCGGTGGGGAACGGATCAAAACGAACAGCGCAGTCTCACGTCCGAGAGTCACTCACCCCGGAGTCCCGTTGTGGATACGCCGATCGCGACGACCGCGCTCACCGCTGTCTGGACTGCGATACGATTCGCCGACTCGGCGAAGGGAGTGCAGCTGGGGAAGACCTCGACGATGTCGATCCGCTCGAGCAACCCGACCGGTTCGGCGTTCCGATAGATCAGCTATCATCGAACGTTCGGTCGCTCGTCGAATCTCGAGCCATCGCGACTGACGGAGGTGAGAACGGTGAGCGGTAACGCCTCGAACGGGACCGATCACTCGAGCGGTTGGAACCCCTTGCTTCCACAGGAGCACTGGTCCCGTCCAATCGGGCGAATTCGTCCCGACGAGAGCACTTTTGCGGCATACACTGACCCGCAGCACTCACAGACACCGACGATACGCTTGTGCTGTGTCATACTGTTCACCCAGTTCGTCAATGCAATCTCGATTAGTGGATATATTGTTATCGATTTCCGTTTACCAGGTCCTGGTCCTGTTCACTATACCAGTCACTACAGACGGCTACAGATCAGGATTTCTCACAGTCTGAGAGTTCTACGCGAAACGAAGGGGGTCGCAGTGAGCTCCCAGGTGTGAGTCTCCGCGAAACGCGGAAGCGAGAACGCCGAAGCCGCTGTCATCCAAATCGTTCCCGAACTCGAGTACCTCGACAATACCGGATACGTCCGTGCCGACGCTCGAGAGACGATCAGAAGGTTCGAAGCACCGCGCGATCAGTCTCGAGGGATGACGACCGCTTACAGCCTACAAAGAACGAGCGCAGGAGCCGAAGGCCAAAAGCGCCCATCGACGCTACCCGTCGAAAGACGACGGCGAGCGGCGGAATCGTGGATATAGTGAGTTATACGAGAGGAAACATCCGAAGTCGCCAAGCACCCGTAGAATTTACTTCCCACGTCGAGTAGGACGTTCCAATGGATCATCTGGACGAACTCTCACTTGAGGACCTCCAGCGGGCGCTCGAGGAAGTCGAGGGGAAGAAACCGACGATGCGGTTGCTCGCGGCGATCGCGTACAAAAACGGCGTGACACAGACGGAGTTAGCCGAGTGGTACGACGTCGAGCGGCGGACGATCTATAGCTGGCTCAAGCGCCTCGAGTCGGATTCGCTCGCGCAGGCCGTCACCGACGGCCGGCGGTCCGGTCGACCGCGGAAGCTGACCGAGGAGCAACGCGAGCGGTTCGAGCGCACACTGCAGGACCCGCCGACGGCGGCCGACTACGACGCGGCAGCCTGGCATCCCGACCTCGTACAGCGGCATCTCGAGGAGCGGTACGATGTCGCCTATTCGATCCCGAGTTGCCGACGACTGATGAAAGAGGCGGGGCTCCGATACGAACCAGCGCGGGAGACGGAAGCCCCGAAAAGCGACGAGCGGTCGACAGACGACGGGCCGGGACGTAGTGGCAGGTGGACTCCATCCTGACGATCGACGGAGAGTCAGGGCCTTCGAAGAGTTCCGACCGCTGGCCAACCCGACAGCGGTCACCGGGTCGGAGAACGGTCGGGAACGAACGAATGCAATCCTCGAGCAACTAATTCTGAACCGTGTACACTCTATAGTGGGCGGGCGAAACCCCCTCGAGCCTGTGGTGTACGACCTGTAAAGCGGACGTATTGAGTGCTGGTAGGAGCTACTCGACGGGAACTAGTGACTGGGAGAGAAGTACGAACGAAGGCTTCGCGTTCAGGCAGCATCGGCTTCGACGGTGTAGACGTCGGCGTCCCCCGGAACGTCGACGGAAACTGTCACGCGGCGGGATTCGTTCGAGTCTATCGTTATCTCACGGGTTTCGCGACCGACGACGGTCCCCTCGTCGTCCTCGAACGTGATCGTGATCTGGACGTCACCGCTGCGACCGCCGTTTTCGACGAGGACTTCGATATCCATCGTCCCGGAGAACGCCCCCGAGATCGATTGGTCCCCATCGACGTTCTCGATCGACGGATCCGGACCCAATAGCTCCGTACAACCCGCGAGGCTGACGATTCCCCCAGTGGCAACGACTCCGCGCAGGTACGACCTTCGATGCATAGATTCGACGTGCAACTGAAACACTTTCGGTGTTTCGTTGTGGATCGGCCATCGTAGACGTGTGGAGTGCCATCGTAGACACATAGGAATGCCTGTCGCGCACGTGTGGAGACGATCGGTGTGTTTCGATTACCGCTGTTCTGAACCGGTGTCGACCTCTGCCATCCACTCGCCCGCTTGCGGTTCCCTCGGATCCGTCGGCACCTCGAGGAGCGTCGGTTCGTCCGCGGCGATCGCTTCTTCGAGCACCTGTCGGATCTCGTCGGGCGTTCGCGCGCGCCACCCGGCCATGCCGAAACTGTCCGCGAGCGAGACGAAATCGATGGGGGCGTCGGCCCAGGCGTACGCGCCGTCCTCAAGGTCATAGGCTCGACCGGCTTCCTCGCTGATGAGCGCGTAATCTTCGTTTCGGGCCACGACGACGGTGATCGGAAGGTCCTCGGCGACGGCGGTGTGGAGTTCGTGCACGCACATCATGAGTCCGCCGTCGCCGACGAGAACGACGACGTCTTCGGTCGGGTTCGAGAGTTGGGCACCGATCCCGGCGGGGAGAGCCGTTCCCATCGAGGCCCACGAGCCGGGGTTGACGTACGACCGCGGCCCGTAAGCGTCGAACGCCGTGAGCCCCCAGACGCGAAATCCGCCCGCGTCGGCGGTTACGATGGCGTCTCGCGGAGTGGCGGCTCTGACGGCCTCAAGGACGCCCACGGAGGTCAGCGGTGGGGACGATCCGCGAAGCTCCTCGAGTCGGTCGTCGGCCGCCGCCCGGACCGCCGCCGCGCGTTCGGGTCCGCGGCCGCTCGCGGTCGCCATCCCTTCGCCGGCATCGACGCTGTCGCTCGCCGTTTCCCCGCTAGCATCGACTCCGTCACCTTCCTCGAGCAGGTCACCCAGTTTCGAAAGCGTCTCCGCCGCGTCGGCGACGATTCCCACCGTCGGCTCGTAGCCGTTCCCGAGGTCGGCGGGGTCGATCGTGACGTGGACGATCGTCTCGGGGAACTCGACTTGCCACGCTCGCGTCGCGACCGCGTCGAGGTCCGTCCCGACCGCGAGCGCCGCCTCCGCCGTCGCGAGACACTCGAGAAGTTCCGGTGGGGCGCTCGCAGAGAGCGTTCCCGCCGAGAGCGCCGAATCGTCGGGGACGACGCCTTTCCCCTTGTAGCTGGTGACGATCGGCGCGTCGAGGAGGCGGGCGACGCGGTCGAGTTCGTCGCTCGCGTCGGCGGTTCGAACGCCGCCGCCGGCGTAGACGACCGTCGATTCGCTCGCTGCGAGCGCGGTCGCTGCGGCCTCGAGATCCGATCGAGAAACGCTCTCGAGGTGGGTACGAGTGTACTCGCCGGGCGTCGCGACCGGGACGTCTTTCGGCAGAAACGGTTTCGGGATGCCGACCCGGACGGGACCGTAGGGCGGGGTCGTCGCGGTCGCGATGGCCTCCTCGACGACGACCGCGGTACTCTCCGGCCGTTCGACCAGCACGTTCGCTTTGACGACGTTGTCGTAGGTGTCCGGCGGCGTCTCGTGGATCGGGTCGCCGCCCCTGAGTTCGGGGCTCGTCTCGACCGCGAAATGAACCAGAGGCGTACAGTCGTTGAGCGCGTTTTTCAGCCCGTTCATCGCGTTCATGTCCCCGGGGCCAGGGACGACGACGGTCGCGGCGGGGTCGCCGCTCGCCTCCGCGTATCCCCACGCCTCCTGGGAGACTGCGGTCTCGTGTCTGGCCATCACGAACCGAATATCGTCCCGTTCGTCGATCGCCTCGTTCAGCGGGAGCGTCTGCTTGCCCGGGATGCCGAAGACGGTGTCGATCCCGTTTTCGACCAGCCGATCGACGACGGCGCGACTGACGTGCATAGGTACAGTCTCGAGAACGGATCACTTAGGAACTCTGCCGGGGTCGATTCGCTCGAGACGGGCTACACCGACGAGAGGACCCACGGCGTTCACGCGCTCGTGCTCGGCGGGGAGGTGACCGGCTCTCCGCCTACGAGTGATCCACGCGATCCGTCGGCTGCGGGTCCCGCTCGGCGTCGTGCGCCGACTCGAGTTCGTCGACGAGCGGAAACGTCGCCTGCTGGGCGGCCGACAGCAGGACGCGGTCCTTTTCGTAGCCGTGGGCGATCGATTCGACCATCCCGTCGCCGTCGGTCAGCGGAACGGAACGAACGACCGTTCCGCGCGCGTCTATCTCGAGGAGCAGCATAGAATGGGGGAACGACGAGACCGCGGGCACCGTGAGTTCGCGCACGCCGCCGGTCCGCTCGATGGCCGGGAAGTGCAGGTGGCCGGTGACCACCAGCGGGACGTCGTAGGACGCGAGCAGTTCGACCAGCGGCTCCGGGTTCGAAAAGCCGGGAACCGTGCCGCCGACCGGCAACTCGGCACGGTAGCGCTCGTACAGGTCGCCCGTCGCCGGGAGGTTGTGGTGGACGGTGACGATCGTCGCGTCGACGTCGCTGTCGGCCAGCGTCTCGTCGAGCCACATCAGCTGCTCGGCGCTGACCTGTCCGTCCCAGGTCTTCGCGGGAGCGTCCGGGGCGGCGGCGTGGCTGTTGAGTCCGATCACCTCGAGCCCGCCGAATCGGATTCGAAACGGCAGTCCGCCGGGCGTGTATCGCTCCTCGAAGGAAGCGATCGACGCCGACCGGTGATCGTCGAACGCCGTCGGCAGGTCGTGGTTGCCGGGCACCGCGACCATCGGTGGGTCGAACTCGGCGAGTTCGTCGAACCGGTCGAACTGTTCGGGCGTGCCGTCGCGCGAGAGATCGCCCGCGACGACCACGCCGTCGATTTGTCGGTCGTTCACCCCAGAAACCGCGGCTTGAAGGTGACGCTCCGTTCGGTGGAACACCTTCCACGTGCCGGCGGCGTCCGTCGCGAGGTGAACGTCGGAGAGAACGGCCAGCGTCGTCGGCGTCGGCGTCGTCGGTCGCTCGAGGCGTGCAAGCAGTTGGCCGGAGTGGGGTCGATCCATCGGCGAACTGCACAACGGGCTCGAAGCGGGTAAAGCTCACACGCGCGTCGCAGTGGAAACTCGAATCGGGACGCGAGAGCCGACCGGGACACGAAAATCGATCGAGACGAGAGATCCGAGTAGGACACAAGTACCGACCGAAAAACGAGACGCGATCGAGATGCGAGTGGCCGGATCGCGGAGTAATCAGGTGTCGAACCGGTCAATCCCGCTGGACGGCGTTTTAACCCGTTCGTAGTGGACGGGCGACTATGCGGAACCAACGAACGACGCGGCGGACGGTGTTGGGACTGGTCGGCAGCGCGGTCGCGACCGGGAGCGTCGCCAGCCTGAGCGGTGCCGCTCAGGACGACGGCGGATCCTCGAGCGGCCAGGACAGTAATCAACAACCGACCGACGGAGCGGACGCGACCGAAGAAAGCCCGTACACGGCGCTCTACGAGCAGACGAGAGACGGGTTAGTGCTGGTCCGGGTTTCGGGAGACGAGCAGGGGGGCGGTATCGGGTCCGGGTTCGTTTACGAGGACGAGTATATCGTGACGAACGAGCACGTCGTCGCCACCGCCGACGAGCTTGACGTGCAGTTCGTCGAGGAGGACTGGCGCTCGGCGAGCGTCGTCGGAACCGACCCCTACAGCGACCTCGCGGTGCTCGAGCCCGAGGGGTTGCCCGAGTACGCCGAGAGCTTGACTGTGGCCGACACGATCCCCGAGATCGGACGGCAAGTGGTCGCGCTCGGCAATCCGCTCGGTCTCGACGCCTCGGTCTCCCACGGCATCGTCAGCGGCGTCAATCGATCGCTTCCGAGCCCCACGGGGGTTACCATCCCCGCAGCGATCCAGACGGACGCGCCGGTCAATCCGGGGAACAGCGGCGGCCCGCTCGTCACGCTCGAGGGAGCGGACGTCGTCGGCGTCGTCTCGGCGGGGGCCGGACCCGGGCTGAACATCGGCCTCGCGATTTCGGCGGCGCTCCTCGAGCGGGTCGGTCCCGCGCTGATCGAGGACGGCACCTACGAACACCCGTTCCTCGGAGTCAGCGTCGTTCCGCTGTCGCCGCGAATCGCTCAGGCCAACGACATCGACGAACCGGGCGGCGTCCTCGTCGTCGAAACGGTGCCGGACTCTCCCGCCGACGGCGTTCTCGAGGCCGCGGACGGAACGACAGTCGTCGACGGCGAGGCCGTTCCCGTCGGCGGCGACGTCATCGTCGAGCTAGCGGGCGAGGCGGTCCCGAACCAGGACGCCCTCTCCGCGCGGCTCGCGCTCGAGACGTCACCCGGCGAAACGATCGACATTACGGTCGTTCGAGACGGCGAGCGGATCGAACTCGAGGTGACGCTCGCGGCTCGAGACGACTCGTGAGAGAGACGGAATCGGGTGGGAAACCGATTGACAGTCTGGGGAAAGCGACAGAGCTGGTGAGGGAAAACAACGGACAGTCTGGGGAAAGCGACAGAGCCGGTGGGGAAAGCAACGGACAGTCTGGGGAAACGACGGAACCAGTAGGAAAGACGAGACGAGCGGCGGGTACGAGTGTCCCTTCGAGCCCGGTTACGACGGCGACAGGAGCCCCCTGAGCTGTCGGAGGATCGGCCCCGCGACCGCGTCGCCGGCCCGACAGAGGATGATCGTCCGATCGGTTCGTCGGACGACCGCCCGCGGGATCGATCCCACGAGACGACGGTGGAGCGCGCCCTGTCGAGTCGCACCGAACACGAGGACGTCGTGAGCCGCCGCCCGGTCGACGATCGCGTCCGCGGGATCCGTTTCCGCCGCCCCCCGTTCGACCTTCGATTCGATTCGAACGGTCGACCCGCCAGCGTTCTCGAGCGCGAGTTCCGCCTCGGCGACGTACTCTCGAGCGGACCCCGATCCGTGGTCCGTCGGCGCGACCGAGAGCACGGAGACGGTCGCATCGTTCGGCGCTGCGATGGCGGCCGCCACTCTACAGGCCGGTTCGACGTGCGGGCCGCCCGCAACCGGCAGGAGAATCGAGTCGACGCCGTCGGCCTCGTGGCCGATCCGTTCGACGTACAGATCACACGAGACGCGCTCTAACAGCTGATCGACCGTCGTCCCGAGCACGGCGTCCGTCCGACCGCGGCGGTCTCGCCACCCGACGACGAGCGCGCTCGCCTCCGACTCCGCGACCGCGGTGGTGATCCCGTCGACGGCCGAGCGAGCCACGACCACCTCGCTTTCGACCGCCACGTCGTCGGGCGCGACCTCGAGCGCCCGCTCGAGGATCTCCCGGCTGTTCCCGGGATACTCCTCGACGATCGTCTCGTCGGTGTACAGCGAGAACGGCGAACTGGGCGGTTTGACGGTGACCGAAACGATCCTGACGACGCGGCCCGCGACTCTGGCGAGATCGCCAGCCGTCCGGACCAGTTGCTCGACGTGCGACGGGTCACCAACCGCGACGAGAACCGGACTGGTCGCTGGTGGCTGGGACATACTCGAGAGAACGCGGCGAACGACCGAATAGCTTCCTATAAAATTTAAAATACATTTGGAGAACGGGTAACTAATTGAATGAATAGATACACTCACGCGTCTGCTCGCCGGGATACGAAATCTTGACTGCGTTGAACATGATGTATTCTGTAGCCAGTAGCGACTACCACGCGGGTACAAAGCGTGTGCGGCAGAAAGAGCCTAGGCCGGAATTTGAATCCGGGCTCTCGTCCTTACCAAGGACGCGCTTTACCGCTAAGCTACCCAGGCACGCATATACTGGTTGATGCGAGCCGTCTTTATGCGTTTCGATTCGACGCAGGGCGTGGGTACGGTTCACTCGAGTCACCACACGCCCCAGCTCACTACGAATCCGTCGCCGAGGTCGCCCGATCGACGCTGTGGCCGTCCTCGGGGGTCGCATCGGCGGGCTCGAGGTCGCGTGTCGGGAACACGTCCGCGACGGGTGGGAACGTCGACCCCGCAGCGTCGGCGATCTCCGTCGCGGTCTCGAGCAGCGCCGGCGTGGGCGTCGTTCCGACGGCGGACGCGCCGGCCAGCGCCGCGAGTTCGAGGACGTCTCGCTCGAGCGAGCCAACGGTGTCGCCGTCGCCGTCCGCGGCCGCTCTGGTCTCGTTCCGGCCGAACTCCTGGACGGTTCTGACGGCTTTGCCGGCGGCGTCGGTGCGCGCGAGCAGGTAGAACCCGCGGGCGACGAGAATGTCGGCGGCGAGTATCTCGAGGTCGCCGCCCTCGCCCTCCTCGCCGTCGCGTTGGGCCCACGGATCCTCGTGGGCGAGCGTTCGCGTCAGCCGGAGTCCCTCGTAGATCAACTGGACGCCGGCGGCGTGGCGGTCGAGCCCCTCGAGGTCGTTCTCCGGCTCGAGTTCGCGGGCGCTCTCGAGCGTGAAAACGCCGGGGAGCATCGACGCGTCTTCGAGCGTCTCTTCGACGAAATCGTACAACCGTGGTGGCTCGACGTCCGAGACTGCATCGCGGGCGGCACGCCGACAGTTGTCGGCCCTATCCATTAAGAGAAGGTTACGACGGGGCAGCCAAAGACCTTTGGAAACGGACGGCTGACTCGAGCCATGATTCGCTCCGAATCCGACGGACAGATCCGGCGTGTGACCTTCGACAGGCCGGACGCGCGCAACGCGTTGACGACCGACGCGCTCGAGGACCTCGAGTCAGCGATCAAAGCCGCCGAGGAACCGGTTATCTACCTCGAGGGGGCGGGTCCCGCGTTCTGTGCGGGCGCCGATCTCTCGGCCGTCGCCGACCTCGACCGCGAGCGGGCGGTGGCGTTCGCCCGCCGGGGCCAGCGCGTCGCCCGAACCCTCGAGGACGCCGAAAGCGTCGTCGTCGCGGGGATCGATGGCCCCGTTCGGGGCGGCGGCCTCGAGCTGGCGCTCGCCTGTGACGTCCGCGTCGGGACGCCGGCGGCGACGCTGGGGGAACCCGGCGTCACGTTCGGACTGTTCGGCGCCTGGGGCGGGACCGTTCGACTCCCACGAGTTCTCGGCGAGGGCGACGCCCTCGAGTTCGCGCTCTCGGGGCGCGTACTCGACGCCGAAGAGGCCCGTCGGGTCGGCCTGCTCTCTCGCATCGAGGCTGATCCGTGGACCGTCGCCGAGGAACTGGCCGCCAACGCTCCCGACGCGCTCGCCGTCCTCAAGCGCCGGATTCGCGACGACCGCGAGCGAGCGGCCCAGGAGCGGGCGGAAGCCGAGGCGTTCGGCGACTTGCTCGAGGCCCACGCGGCGGACGTCCGAGCGCTACTCGAGGAGTAAGCCGACCGCTCCCCCGCGGACTGGCGTTCACTCGAGCGGTTCGGGTGCCGGTGGCGCGTTCCGCTTGTGCTCGCTGGCTTCGTACATCGATCGAACCCGATCGACCGTCTCCTCGTCGACCTCGAGCAATCGGCTCGTCGCCCTCGCCGAGAGCGGGCCGTCGATGTGGCTTACCAGAATCGAATCGAGCGTATCGTAGTCGATGCCGAGTTCCGACTCGTCGGTCTGGTCCGCCCAGAGCCCCGCCGTGGGCGTTTTTTCGACCAGATCGTCCGGCACGCCGAGGCTGCTCGCGACCTGTCGCACCTGCTGTTTGTAGAGGTTCCCGATCGGGTGGCAGTCGACGGCGCCGTCGCCGTACTTCGTGAAGTAGCCGACGGCGGCCTCGCTTCGGTTGCCGGTGCCGAGCACGAGTCGATCCTCGTGGTTGGCGACGAGGTAGTTCAGTACCGCTCGCGTCCGCGCTCGCGCGTTGCCGACGGCGACGTGGTCGCCCTCGGCCTCGGGGTAAGCCGAAAGCAACGCGTCGACGATCGGTTCGACCTCGATCACGTCGTAGGGGATGTCCAGATCGACCGCGACGCGCTCGGCGTCGCTCATGTTCTCCTCGCTGCTAACTCGAGCAGGGAGAACGAGCCCGTGCACCCGCTTCGCACCGAGTTCCGCGACGGCGAGGTTCGCGACGGTCGTGCTGTCGATGCCACCCGAAAGCCCGAGGACCGCGCCGTCGGCTCCGGCGGCGTTGACGGCGTCGCGGATGAACGACTGGATGTGTTCGCGCCGTCGCGCCAGTTCCGCCTCCGAAAAGCGAAGGTCGATCATGGGTTCGTCTATGGCGGGTACCGCTTAATAGGCTGCCCTCGCGGAGAAAAAGTGTATGATCGTCCGATTTTCGACGACGAACCGTGTCGTGAGCGGACGAACGAAGCCAGACGAACTCTGCCCCTCTATACGCGAGACCGCTGTCGGATGACCCGTATTCGTGGACTGGCCGACGGTACCGCGCTCGCGCTCGGAACGGAAAGACCCAAGTTTAGACTCGCTCTAATTCTCGTATGGACGGCGACTCGAATCGACGCGGGTTCGCGCGCGCTTCGTGGGCGAACGTTCTCGGCAACGCCGTAAAGATCGTCGTCGAAGGCGCTGCGGGACTGGCTTTCGGGAGCGTCGCGTTGATCGCCGACGCCGCCCACTCGGTCGCCGATTTGGTCGCGAGCGTCGTCGTCCTCGTCTGGGGGCGCACCGCGTTCGACGGGCCGGACGACAGCCACCCGCACGGCCACGAGCGGATCGAGCCGCTGACAGCGATTTTCGTCGGCGCGGTGATCGCGCTGCTCGGGTTGCTGTTGCTCTCCGAATCCGCCCAGGGACTTCTCGATCCCGATCCGCCGGCGGCGCGACTCCTCTTGTTCGGCGCGCTCGCGTTCGCCATCGCCGACATGTACCTCGTCTATCGGTACACGGAGTACGTCAACGCCGACATCGGATCGACGGCGCTTACGGCGCTGGCGGTGGACTGTCTCAACGACATCTACACCTCGATCGCCGCCCTCGTGGGCGTCGCCGGGGTCTTCTTCGGTGCTCCGATCCTCGACCCGCTCGCCGGCGCCCTCGTCAGCGTCCTCGTTATCTCTCAGGGCGTCAGCATCGGTCGCGAAAACCTCGACTATCTCGTCGGCGCGGCGGCGACGCCGACACAGCGCGCGCAGATCGCGGACACCCTGCGCGCCCATCCCGACGTCGAGGGCGTCCACGACCTGACCGTCTACTACGACGGCACCGTCCTCGAGGTCGAGGTCCACGTCGAGGTCGACGGCAACATGCCGTTTCGGGAGGCCCACGACATCGAGTCGGCGCTCGTCGACGATCTCCGGGACTTGGAGGACGTCGGGGACGCGCACGTCCACCTCGATCCGTCGGGAATCGGCGAGTGGAAGGATCAGCCGGATCGGTGGCACGCCAACGGGACCTGAAGGACCGAGGACGGAGACGGCTGCTTATCCGTCGAACTCGAGATCCTCGCGCTCGACGAGTTCGCCAAAGAGCCAGTCGGCGTGCTCGAGGGCGTACTCCCGGTGGTCGGCTTCGATTGCGCCGATGCAGTCTTCGACCATGATCGGCCGAAAGTCCCGAAGCCCCGCGCTGCCCCCGGTATGCAGAACGCAGACGTTCGCGAGCGTTCCACAGAGCACCAAATCGTCGATGCCGCGGGCGTTTAACCAGCCCTCGAGTTCGGTCTGGTAGAACGCGTCGTAGGTGTGCTTTTCGACGACGTGATCGTCCGATTCGACCGCGAGTTCGTCGACGAGTTCGGCGTCCCACGTTCCTTCGACGACGTGTTCGCCCCACTGTTCGAACTCGTCGTAGTAGTGGGCGTCCGCGAACTGCTCGGGCGGGTGGATGTCGCGCGTGTAGACGATCTGTGCCCCCGCCGTTCGAGCGCGCGAGACCAGTTCGGTAATCGGTTCGATGACCGTTTCGCTCCCCGGTGCGTACAGCGATCCGTCGGGGTGACAGAAGCCGTTTTGCATGTCGACCACGACGACCGCGGTGCTGTCTGGCTCGAGGTGCATACGCGAGTCTACGCGAACGATCCTCAAAGCGTTCGTGGTCTCTCAGGCCGGGTACGGCCAAGCGCTGGATCCCCTTGAGCGTTCGCTGCGTGGCGTCTCCTCGCCCTCGAGACTGACCGTCGTTCTTTTCACACCCGCTTGCCAAGGACGTGTATCTCGCTGAAATGAACCGGACGCGAACGCGCGGTGTTGCTCTCGCGGTTTTCGCATCGGCGATCGTACTGGCGGTGCTCGTCGCCGGTCCGGGACTCCCGCTCCTGTCGATCGCCGACGATCCGACGCGGGACCGACCCGCCGACCCCTCGACCGAGGGCACCGTGGGCTACGTCGACGGCTACTGGTACGACGACGAGCTTTCGGTCGACGGCAGCGACGACGCGACCGTCTCCGAGGACGAACTCGAGGCCGTCGTCAGCCGGTCGATGGCCCGCGTCGAGACGATTCGCGGCCTCACGTTCGAGGAGGACGTTTCGGTCGACGTGATCTCTCGGGAGGAGTACCAGTCCCAAAACGACACGTCGATCGAAGATCCGACCGCCGACCAGCGTCTCCAGTCGAACCTCCGGCTCGAGGCGCTGTTCATGGCCGATCGCGAGACGAGCGCGGTAGAGGAACAGCAATCGTTCTACGACGGCTCGGTTGCGGGCTACTACGACCCGGAAACCGACGAAATCGTCATCGTCTCGGAGGACCCGGACGATCCGGCCTTAGACGAACTCACGCTCGGGCACGAACTCGTCCACGCGCTGCAGGATCAACACTACAATCTGACGAGTTACGAGCGCGAGACGCAGGATCAGGCCAATGCCAAGAACGGTCTCATCGAAGGCGACGCCGTCTGGGTGGAAAACCGGTACGAAACGCGCTGTAGTCAGGACTGGGCCTGTACCGTCCCGTCGACGAACCCGCAAGGGGACCAGACCGAACCCAACTGGGGGCTCTACCTCACGATTTTCCACCCCTACGACGACGGCCCCGACTACGTCGACGCGGTGCTCGGCGAGGGCGACTCGCGCGACTGGGACGCCCTCAACAGCGCCTACGATGACCCGCCAGCGAGCTCTTCTGAGGTGATTCGTCCCGGCGAAGAGCGCGAGCCGCGCGACGTCGACGTCGAGGATCGCTCGAGCGAGAACTGGACCCAACACGAGGTCGACGGCGCCGTCGCCAACGACTCACTCGGCGAGGCGACGATGGTGTCGATGTTCGCTGCCGACGGCCTCGCCGGCGAGGAGTCGGTTATCGAGCCCGACGAGTTGCTCCCCGACGGACCAACCGGCACCATCGAGAACATCGACTACGACCACGAGGTGACCGACGGCTGGGCCGGCGACGAACTCGTCACCTACGTCGGCGACGACGAGTCGATCGATGAAAGCGGCTACGTCTGGGAGACCGAGTGGGAGTCTACGACCGAGGCCGAGCAGTTCCTCGAGGGCTACCTCGAGTTGCTCTCCTTACACGGCGCGGAAGACATCGACGGTCACCGGGACACCTTCTCGATCGAGGACGAAGACGGCTATCCCGGCGCGTACTACCTCGAACACGATGGCGAGCGCGTGACTATCGTCCGCGGTCCCTCCGTCGAGGCGGTCGACGAAATCGACGCCGGGAGCGCACCCGAAGGGGAAGATACGCTCGAGTTGGACGCAACTGCGCCAGATTCGGGAGCCGGCGACGAGGCAGGGCCGGACGGCTCCAGCGCGAACGACGGCGAGCCGATATCCGGGTTCGGCTCCGCCGTCGCCGTCGTCGCACTGCTGGTCGCCGCGCTCACCGCTCGACTGTCACGCTGAGCCCAGCGCCAGTCGCCGCTCGACTGTCACGCTGGGCCCAGTGTCAGTCGCCGTCGTTTGTCAGTCATCCCGAGTCGCGGTACCGACCGCCGCCGGCACCCGAAGACGGGTAGCTTTTTCGCCCTCCGTCGGAAAGCGAGGGTATGTCGAACCCGTTCGAGACAGTCACGTCGGAGGCGATTCTCGAGGGTACCGCGACCGACGCCTACTTCGATCGGACGCGGACGACCCTCGAGCACGCGGGGCTGAATCCCCGCGTCGTCGCCGAAGTGACCGCAGACCAGTTTCCGACCGGCGAGTTTCAGGTACTCACCGGCATCGCCGATATCGCTACGCTGTTCGAGGGCCGCGCCGTCGACGTCGACGCCTTGCCGGACGGACAGCTCTTCGACGGCGGTCCGGTCGTCAGAATCGAGGGCCCGTACCTCGAGTTCGCCGAACTCGAGACCACGTTGCTCGGCTTTCTCTCCCAGCCGAGCGGCTTCGCGACCGCGGCGCTCGAGGCCCGGCGCGCCGCGCCCGATTCGACCCTGCTCTCGTTCGGCGCTCGCCACGTCCACCCGTCGCTCGCGACGGCGGTCGAACGCGCCGCCATCCTCGCCGGATTCGACGGCTTCTCGCACGTCGCCGCAGGCGAACTGCTCGAGCAGGAGGCTAGCGGAACGATGCCCCACGCGCTCATGTTCGCCTTCGGCGAGGGGAATCAGGCCGACGCCTGGCGGGCGTTCGACGAGGCGGTCCCCGAATCGGTCCCTCGGATCGCCCTCACGGACACGTTCTGGGACGAAAAGAGCGAGAGCTTACTCGCCGCCGAAACGCTCGGCGACCGACTCGACGGCGTTCGCCTCGATACCACCGGCTCTCGCCGCGGCGATTTCAGACATATCGCTCGAGAGATACGGTGGGAACTCGACGCTCGAGGCTTCGAAGACGTCGATATCTTTTGCAGCGGCGGCATCGACCCGTCGTCGATTCGAACCCTACGCGACGTCGCCGATGGCTTCGGCGTCGGCAGCCATATCACGAGCAGGGCACCGATCGATTTCAGCCTCGACATCGTCGAACTCGAGGGCGAACCGGTCTCGAAACGGGGGAAACTCTCCGGCGTGAAAGACGTCTACCGGACCGCAGACGGCGGCCACCACGTCGCGCTCGCGGACGGCGACGCACCAGCGGACGCGGAGTCGCTGCTCGAACCATTGGTTCGCGACGGCGAGGTTGTCAGAGAACCGACTCTCGAGGAAGCGAGCGAGCGCTGTCTCGCGGACGCCGCGGCCGTTGGATTCGAGGAATCGCGCTAACGCAGGAATCGAGAACCGCCGTTCTCACGGAACTCTGTTCGCTTTCGCGATTCGAACTGTTGAGAACGGACGAAGCCGCGGCTCACCGACGAGTATCGTCGCGAAATCGAGTCGCCGATTACACCTGCTCGACGCTGCCGTCGGCCTCGCGCTCGCGGAAGACCTGTCCTTCGAAGAGCGTGACGACGATGTCGTCGTCCTGCCACGCCGTCGGCGGGAGTCGGGCTTTCCGACACGCCCGGTCGAGGTACTCGCGCTCGCTCCAGTCGTTCTGGACGGGGACGGTCGGGTAGAGCCAGCCGCTTTTACCGCCGCCGTCGACGGCGACGCCGTGGCTTCCGAGTTCGATATCCGCGAGCGGGTCGTCGGTGAGCAGTACGTTCTTGACGGTACACACCGAGACGGTGAGGTTGTCGAGTTCAGACGGCGTCACCTCGGAGCCACACGAGTCGTCGCTTGCGGCCTCGATGGCCGCGTCGACGATGACGTGTCCGAGCTGATCGTCCGATCGGTAGCCGCCGGCACACCCGCGCAGACTGCCGCGGCCTCGAGTCGACTCGAGGCGGACGAACGCGCCCGTGCGCTCGTAGAACGCTTCGCGCATGCTGCCTGGATGTTCTCGTTGACCGTTACGTACGAAAGATTCGACGGCTTCTCGTGCGAGTTCGGCCGCACGCGCGCCGTCTTCGTAGGAAAGGTCGACGCCCTGTCGCTGGGACATACAACTACACATGTATGTTCAGCCCCTAAAGCGCTTCCATTCAGCGCTCGCCCGTATAGTACCAATCGAGGGACTTATTCGGCGCCTGCTCGTATAGTAGATGGGAGAGAGAGCCCGGCCGCCGCGGCGGTCGACTCGGCGACGAGTCGGCTGTCCAACGCGGCTCGTCCCCCGCGGACGGGTCGCGCCTGCGAGGAAAGTCCCCCCACCGTTCGGGCGGGTGACCGGATGCAAATCCGGAGCGGGAGACCGCTGGCTCTGGAACAGAAACGACACGTCTCGGCCCGACCGATGATGCGCGCGAACCCGACCGAGAGGAAGGGGAGTCAACCCGCAGAGGGCACCAGCCGTTAGACGCGATTCGAAATCGCGGGTCGCTCGATGCGACCGGCTGTGACGGCCGAGGATCGATGGAACGGCGAATCCCCACCGGTGCAAGTTCGCGCCGCAGGTAGCCCGAACGCACCGCCCACGGCGGGCGGCGCGAGCGCTCAGCCGAATGCCGGGACGAACAGAAGGGGGCTTACTCCTCTCACCCAGTTTCTCGTACTCGAGCGCCAGCGCTGTTCAGTTTCGGCGAGTGGTACTGGCTCGTGTCAGCGAACGCCGACGCTGTTCCGTTTTGTCGAGTCGAACACCGCTCGAGCGGCCGGCTACGACGATAGAGAACGCATCGACAGGCTCGACGGCCCGTCGGGTCACCGGTTCGCGAGAGAATCGAAAAGCGCCAAAGCCAGGACTCGAACCTGGGACAACCTCGTATCTGCGGCGAACAGATGACCTGCATCGCCGTAACAGCGAGGTGCTCTACCAACTGAGCTACTTCGGCTCATCTTAGTGTATCGGCGGGTATTTGATAGGGCTTTCGTTTTGCCTGCACCGAGTTCGACACCCTTTCACGGGGTGGTCGAGTACCAGGTCGTGATGACAGCAGAGGACGAAGACCGGGAGAGGGACGATTCGGACTCCCTCGAGTCCGGGTCCGGCCCGGCCGATCCGGCCACCGACTCGAGTCTCGAGGCCGTTGTCTCGCGGGTTCGCGAGCGAGTCATTCCCGACGACGCCGAACGCGAGGCGCTGTCGACGGCCGCGACGACGCTCATCGATAGGGCCGATGCCGCAGCCACGGCCCGCTGTCCCGACGCGGACGTCCTGCAGGTGGGCTCGACCGCACGCGACACCTGGATCAGCGGCGACCGGGACATCGATATCTTCGTCCGGTTTCCGCCCAACCTCGACCGGGAGACGTTAGAGGAGTACGGCCTCGAAGTCGGCCACGAAACGTTGCCCTCGGGCCACGAGGAGTTCGCCGAGCACCCCTACGTGAAAGGGAAGTTCGAGGGCTTCGACGTCGATGTCGTCCCCTGTTTTCGACTCGAGTCGGCGACCGACATCCGATCCGCGGTCGATCGGACGCCGTTTCACACCCGGTACCTGAACGAGCGCCTCGACGACGAGATCACCGCCGACGTTCGGGTCACGAAGCAGTTCTGCAAGGGGATCGGCGTCTACGGAAGCGACCTCAGAACCCGCGGGTTCAGCGGCTACCTCACCGAACTCCTCGTCTGCGAGTACGGCGGCTTTCGCCCGCTGCTCGAGGCCGCGAGCGACTGGAACCCACCGGTCCGGCTCGATCCGGAGAGACCGGATTCATCCAGTGTTGACGGGAGCGACACCGCACCCGTCCAGTTCGACGACCCGCTCGTCGTAATCGACCCCACCGATCCCGAACGGAACGTCGCCGCCGTCGCCTCGGCCGACAACGTCGCCCGGTTCCAACACTACGCCCGCGACGTTCTCGAGTCCCCACGCGAGTCGCTGTTCGAACCCCACGAACCCGCGCCGCTGGACGCCGCCGCACTCCGCGCTCACCTGGCGAACCGCGGAACGACGCCGGTCGCCGTCAGGTTCGACGCGCCGGACCTCGTCGAAGACCAGCTGTACCCGCAACTTCGAAAATCCCTGTCGGGGATCACGAGCAAGCTCGACGCTCGCGGGTTCGACGTGTTTCGCGCGACGACGTTCGCCGACGACAGCGCCGTCGTCTTCGTCGAACTCGCGGTCACCGAACGGCCGGCGCTCGAGCGCCACGACGGGCCGCCGGTCCACGTCCGATCGCACGCCGAGGGCTTCTTCGACGCCTACGCGGACGATCCGGACGCCTACGGACCCTTTATCGACGGCGACCGCTACGTGACCGAACGCGAACGCGAGTTCACCACGGCGACGGCGTTTCTCGAGAGCGAGCGACTGCTCGAGGCGGGACTAGGCGCACACGTCGAGACGGCTCTCGAGGACGGGTACGACGTTCTCGTGGGTGACGACGTTACCGAACTGCTCGGCGAGTTCGACCGGGAACTGGCGCGGTACTACGATCCGCGGCCCTGAACGAACGGTTTCGAAACGAACGACCCGTTTGAAGCTGGCGTAACAGTTCGATAAATTCGAGCCCTCAGTCGGTCAGCCCGTGTGCCTCCCGTACGTCCTCGATAACCGACGCCGCGTCGTCGCTCACCGCTCCTTCTGGTTCGATCGGCTCTCGGCCGTCGAACGTCTCGTGGACAAGCGCGACGCTGTCGGCGAGCACCTCGAGGCCGTAGCCCCCCTCGAGAACGAACGCCAGCGCCGCGTCGGTTTCGTCGGCGATCGTTCGAAACCGGTCGGTCATGAGCGCGTAGGCCTCCGTCGGCAGGCGAATCCGCGAAATCGGGTCGTGACGGTGCGCGTCGAATCCGGCGCTGATGAGGAGGAGATCCGGATCGAACGACTCGAGCGCGTCGGTGAGCGGTCCGTCGATCGCCGCCAGATACCCCAGTTCGTCGGTTCCGGCGGGCATCGGGATATTCATCGTCGTTCCGTTGCCCTCGTCAGTCCCGATTTCGTCGACTGCGCCGGTGCCGGGATAGAGCCCCTCCTCGTGTATCGACGCGAAGAAGACGTCGCCGTCGTCGTAGAAGATGTCCTGCGTTCCGTTTCCGTGGTGGACGTCCCAGTCGACGATCGCTACGCGCTCGACGTCGTCGTTCGAATCGATCGCGTGCTGGGCTGCGACGGCGACGTTGTTGACGAAGCAAAAGCCCATCGCGTCGTCGCCGACCGCGTGATGGCCCGGCGGCCGTCCGATCGAGAACGGCGTCTTTCGTCCGTCTTCGCCCTCGAGGGCGGCGTCTGCGGCCCAGCAGGCCGACCCGGCGCTTCGGCGGATCGCGTCCCAACTCTCTTCGACGGCGGTCGTGTCGGGATCCCAGTTCCCGCCGCCCTCGGCACAGAATTCGTCGACGGACTCGATGTATTCGCGGTCGTGAACTGCGGCGATCGTGTCGATCGTCGCCGGATCCGGTTCGACGTACTCGACGCCGTGTTTTTTCTTCAGTCGCTCTCGGATCGCCCTGAGGCGGTCGGGCGTCTCCGGGTGACGCGAACCGGGGTCGTGTGCGAGACAGTCCTCGCTGTAGCCAAACTGCATCGTTCACTCGAACAGCGAGAAGTAGGTCTCGATGTCGGATTCGATGATCGTCCGTCGATCGGCGTGGCGAGCGAGGATCGCCGCCGCGTGCGCGACGTTGTCGGCGTAATCCTCGAGGATGTCGGCGAGTGCGATCCGTGCGTCCATCGAGACGCGGTATTTGTCGTCGATCTCGATCCTAGCGATGCGGTCGACCGGCGCGACCGGCAGCTCGAGATCGTCCTTGTCGATCACCGTCTCAACCTCGAAATCGGATGCCATGAGTGTTTTTCGTCCGTCCGCGATCGCCCGCTCGGCGGCGTCGATCGCGAGTTCGCTCCCGTGTTCTTGAATCCGCAATGCGAGTGCTTCCGACGCGTCGGCGCTCACACGAAGATCACCCGCGTTCCGCCGGATGATCGTATCAACCGGGGCGAACGGGAGTTCGACGTTCATATTTTCATACCCGAAGTTAACGCCCTTAACGCTTTTCGTACCGGCGCGAGGCGCTCTCGGCCGCTCAGAACACGTCGTTCGCCTCGAGGCGGCCGTCACGGATCACACCTCGGGCAGTGACTTCTTCGCCGAGTCCGACGTCGGCGCTGGTTTCGACGCTCATCGTCGTGTCGCCGTCGTCGAGAACGACCGGGCTTCCCGCCTGCACGACGACGCCCGTGAACTCCGTTTCCGCCCCCTCGTCCGGTTCCGCGAGCGCTGATTCGTCGCCCGATGCGCCCTCGCTCGTCTCGGGTTCGTCCGCGTTCGTCGTCCCGTCTCCGGCTGCGCTTTCCTCGCCGCCTTCGGCGAACGACGAGAGGCCGGCCGATTCGGTGTCGGACGAGTCGGCCGACTCCGACTCACTCTCCTCGGAGTCGAGGACGGTGATCGTCGAGCGCCACCCGGCGGAGGCCTCGAGGTCGTCCTGCCAGCCGTCCTGAATCTCGACGTCCGCGAGCGCGACCTCGTCGCCGGGGCCAATATCGCGGTCTGCCTTATCGCCCCACAGCGCGACGCGAATGTCGCCCGTCGCGTCCTGCACGCGGATGTTTCGAACCTGCCCCTCGGAGCCGTCGTCCCGGTCGAACGTCCGCTTCGGATCCGCGGACCGAACAACGCCCGCGATGTCGACGACATCGTCGATCTCGAGCGATTCGATCGGCGTGCTTTCTGGGACGTACTCGACATCCGCGTCGACTTCCTCGAGCGCGCCGCGATTTCCGACGTGGAGTTCGAGGGTGCCATCGCGCTCCCGAACGTAGCCGTCGACGACCTCGACCGTCGCGTCCGCCTCGAGTTCGGTCGCGCGATCGGCCTGCTCGTCCCAGAGGGTCACCCGGATGCGCCCGGTCTCGTCGCCGAGCGTGAGATTCGAGACTTTCCCTTCCGAGCCGTCGTCACGGTCGAACGTTCGGACGGAATCGGTGTCGAGGACCTTTCCGACGAGGTTGACGTTCGAAATGCCGAGCGAGAGGCTTTCGACGGTGTGGACGTCCGAGACCTGCACGTCGATTTCGGTGTCGTCGTCGGGCTCTAAGTCGTCGACGCTCACTTCGACGCCGCTGAACCCCTCTTTCGGCCGACCCTTGATCCGAAGTACCTGTCCCTCCTCGAGTTGCTCGATCGCGGCCTCGGCGTGGTCGTCCCACAGCGAGGCTCTGACGGCGCCGGTCTCGTCGGCGACTTCGACGTTGACGACGCGGCCGTCCTCGTCCTCGCCGTCGCGCTCGAACGTCCGCAGTTCGCCGATGCTCGTCACTTTCGCGACGAACTTCGCTTCCTCCATACCGGGCTCGATGTCCGCGACGCCGCCGACCTCGCTTTCGCCGACTTCGTGAGCGATGAGCATCGCCGCCGTCTCCTCGTCCGCGAGTCCACCCATCTGCTCGACTTTGTCTTCGACGGCCTCGCGAAACTCCTCGAGCGAGACGTCCGCCTCGAGGTCTTCGTAAACCCCCTCGATGTCGCTCATTCTACTCCGAACCATGCGTAGCCCGCGCATAAGCGTTGTCCATTCGCCCGCTCGACGGCGGATACGGCCCGTCGCGAGCGGTGGCGTCCGCGCCGCCTCGAGCGCTCGGTTCCGGGGTTCGATGCTGCGTTCATAGCCGCTTTTCGGTCGTATTGGTATAAAAACTCGAGCGTCGTTCGACGCGAGTGTGTTGCTTGGTGTGATGTAGCGAGGGAGAGGGTCTCGGGACCCCAGTTCGTAGCGCTTCCTTTCGAAAGGGCTTTAACTGCAACACCGGTACGTTGAGTTGAGTCCTGATAGGGTAGTGGACTATCCTCTTGGCTTGCGGAGCCAGGGACCGGAGTTCAAATCTCCGTCAGGACGTTTTCCCGAACACAACATCGACGAGCGTAGCGAGTCGTCCGTGTTCGGGAAAACGGATACAGGGAGATTTGAACACGAGAGTCGCAGCCCGCACAACCGAGCGAAGCGAGGTGAGCAGGACCGTCTCTCATCTGTTCAAATCTCCGGACGGCGTGAAACGCCGTCCGTGCCCAACGCTCACTTCGTTCGCGTTGGACTCCGTCAGGACGTTTCCGTCGACGCCAATCCGCGAGAGAAGCGAGCGACTGGTTCGACGAATCTCCGGACAGTGTTTTATACTGTCTGTGCTCTCCGCTCGGTTTCTTCACTGATGACTTTTAGGATAGTTCCAAATACGACGGTGTCATAGAACGCTTTCGCTCGAGCGAGAAGTGGTGTGCAGCCGCTTTTGACCGCATCCGATAGTCGGGCCCGCTGTACACGCCGCTGGTGGGAAATATAATATATAAGAGAAAATATTTATCCATGAATGCATTCTTGGGAAACATGAATCGTCGAGCCCTCCTCGTAGGTTGTGTCTGTACATCTTTGATCGGAAGTGGCTGTCTTTCACGTGGTGGAAACGAAGAAGTTTCCACTGGAGAGAGCGAGGTTCCTGAGTCTACTGACGATAAGGCGCACGGACACGATCCGTCGCCGAGTCACATTTTACAGGTTTCAGTTGTGGGGTCTACCCCTGATGATAATCAGGTAGTTGACCCAAAGGAAGCAGGAATAACTGAGAACGAACCCATTGCTACGGCACTCGAAAAGGCAAGTGACGAGTATACCGATGGGATGGAAGACGACCTTGGGAAAAACGAGTCCCGAATACTCGCGTCTATCAGCGACGACGGATTAGACGGTGCCGAGGACAAAATCGAATCGGGAACACTGTTCGTGGACTATGAGGGGGTGACGTACCTTCTGATGGTGGCTAAAATGTCACTCGAGACGAAATAAGGGGGCGCTCACCGAATTTTCTTACGGCTCCATCAGGCTCCACCGATACCAGTCGAGTCCACCGGGATACCAGCTTTTATTCGATCCCACGACGGGGCTTCCGACATGGAAACAGGCATCGCGCAGGAAGTCACGGCCGGCGATTGCACGGATCTCTACTACATCGATACGGGGATGTACGAGACCGATGAGTACGGCGCGGTCTACGTACTCGAGAGCGAGCGACCCGCGGTCGTCGAAACGGGCGTCGGGGCGAACTACGAGCGCATCCTCGAGGCGATGGACGAGATCGGCATCGACCGCGAGGACCTCGAGGTGATCGCGGTCACGCACATCCACCTCGACCACGCCGGTGGTGCGGGGCTGCTCGCCGAAGCGTGTCCGAACGCGGAGGTCTACGTGCCATCGATCGGCGCGAGCCACCTCGTCGATCCGTCCCGGCTGGTCGAGGGGACCAAGCAGGCGGTCGGCGATCGGTGGGAGTTCTACGCCGATCCGGAGCCGGTCCCGGAGGATCGCATCGTCGAACTCGAGGACGGCGACGTGGTCGACCTGGGGGATCACGAACTACGCGTTCACGCCGCTCCTGGCCACGCGCCCCACCAGGTGGTTTTCGAAGATCCCGCGAACGACGCGGTGTTCACCGGCGACGCGGCGGGGATCTGGGTGCCGAAACTCGGCGAGATCCGCGAGACTTCGCCGCCGTCGAACTTCGACCTCGAGCAGTGTCTCGAGGACGTCGAGACGCTGAAAGCGATCGACCCGGACGTCCTGCTGTACACCCACTTCGGACCGCGAGCGGTCGGCGACGACGCGTCGGCGGCCCTCGAGCGGTACGCGAAGGTGCTACGGGAGTGGGTGTCGGAGATCGAGGACAAGCGAGACGAGCTCGAGGACGACGAGGCGGTCATCGAGTACTTCGCGGACAACGCGGTGCCGGTCGGTCCGTGGGGAGACCGCGCGGTGCGAGCCGAAGCGAGGATGAACACCCGCGGCGTGCTGGGCTACCTCGATCACCGGTAGCGGTTTCGAGTGCGACGGCAGTGCCCCGGCCCTGCGATCCGTTCAAATCGGGGCGAATAAACGGGAAAACGTGTGTGATCCGTTTCAACATGTTTTATCGTTCGGGAACTATTGACATACGAGCATGAACTGGCGCGAGGCCGAACGTGAACACGACGACGAGGTAATCGCTGAGACGACGCTCGCACGGATGTTCGAAAACGCCGCAACGCGCCACCCAAACCGGCCGGCCCAGCAGTACAAGGGCGGCATCTACGATCGCTCGCTCACTCCGTCGGTCCTTCCCGCTGCCGATCACGGGCGATTCCGCCCGATTTCGTACACGGAAATGCGGTCCATCGTACGGAACCTCGCGGCGGGGTTTCGCGATCTCGGCGTCGAAACCGGCGATCGGGTCGGCATCTTCTCGAACACCCGGATGGAGTGGGCCCAGACGGACTTCGCCCTGCTCGGTGCCGGCGGCGTCATCACGACCGTCTACACCAGTTCCTCGCCGGATCAGGTCCGCTACCTGCTCGAGGACCCCGACGCGTCGGGCGTCGTCGTCGAAAACGAACGACTCCTCGAGCGCGTCCTCGAGGTCGAAGCCGACCTGGACCTCGAGTTCATCGTCTCGATCGACCGCCTCGAGGGGTACGACGACCGCGACGATATCGTGACCCTCGCCGAGGTCCACGACCGCGGCGAGGACGCGTTCGACCTCGAGGCCTACGAGGAGTGGGTCGACGAGCCTGCGATGGACGATCTGGCGAGCCTGATCTACACCAGCGGCACGACCGGCCAGCCCAAGGGCGTCCAGCTCACCCACCGGAACTTCCGGTCGAACGTGAACCAGGTTCGAAAGCGCTACGGCCCGCGTCCGGACAAAGCCGCGGACGTTCCGTCGATCGACGAGGAGACGACCGTCGTCTCGTATCTCCCGCTCGCACACGTCTTCGAACGGACGGCGGGGCACTTCCTCATGTTCGCCAGCGGCTCCTGCGTCGCCTACGCGGAGGACACGGAGACGCTTCAGGAGGACTTCGGGCTGGTCCAGCCACAGAGCGCGACGAGCGTGCCGCGGGTCTACGAGAAAATCTACGATGCCATCCGCGAGCAGGCCAGCGAGTCGCCGGTCAAAGAGCGGATCTTCAACTGGGCGACCGAGGTCGGTCGAGAGTACCAGAACGCGGATTCGCCGGGGCCGGTACTCTCGCTCAAGCACTCGCTCGCGGACAAACTGGTCTTTTCGACGGTCAGGGAGGCACTCGGCGGCGAAGTCGAGATGCTGATCAGCGGCGGCGGAAGCCTCTCGCCCGATCTGGCGACGCTCTATCACGGAATGGGACTCCCGATCTACGAGGGGTACGGACTGACCGAGACCGCGCCGGTCGTCTCCTGTAACCCGATGGAGGAGCCGAAGATCGGTACGATCGGACCGCGACTCCCCGGCGTCGACATCGAAATCGACGAATCGGTCACGGACGACGACACCTTCGAGGACGACCGCGGCCAAGTCGGCGAACTGCTCGTCAGCGGGGACAACGTCACGGAGGGCTACTGGAACAGACCCGGCGCGACCGACCGGGCGTTCACCGAGGACGAGGACGGCACGAACTGGTTCCGAACGGGCGATATCGTCCACCTGCGTCCCGACGACTACCTCGAGTTCCGCGAGCGCGCGAAGCAGTTGCTCGTGCTCTCGACCGGAAAGAACGTCGCGCCCGCGCCGATCGAGGACGCTTTCGCCGCGAGCGAGGTCGTCGAACAGTGTATGGTCGTCGGCGACGGGGAGAAGTTCGTCGGCGCGCTGCTGGTTCCGAACACGGCGCACGTTCGCGAGTGGGCTGAACGTGAAGGGATTGATTTGCCGGACGATCCGGAAGCGATGTGTCGCGACGAGCGGGTGAAAGCGTACGTACGGGAGGAAGTCGACCGCGTCAACGAGAACTTCGAGAAACACGAGACGATCAAGCAGTTCCGACTGGTCCCCCAGGAGTTCACCGAGGAGAACGACATGCTCACGCCGACGATGAAGAAGAAACGTCGCGTCATCTTAGAGCGGTTCGACGACCGGGTCGACGAGATATACGCGGCGGGGTGACGACGCGCCACTTGCTGGTTTGTACGCGAATCGTTGCGCCGCGAGCGCTGATTTCGACGAAACGGTTTTACCAGACTCCGTTGTATCGCCGTCGGCATGACCTTCGTCGCCGAGTTCACGATTTCGTCCGCGGAGTTCTCGTTCGGGGCCGTCCTTCGGGAGCATCCCGGCCTGGCGATCGAGTTCGAGAGCGTCGTCCCGACTCATCACGGGCTCATGCCGTTCATTTTCGTCTGGAGCGACGGCAACTACGACGAGATCGAACCGCGGATTCGGTCGGACCGCGCCGTCGAAACGGTGACCGAGATGGACCGGTTCGACGACGGCCGACTGTACAAGGTGACGTGGTCCGACTCGGTTCCCGGACTCGCGGACGCCCTCCTCGAGTCGCGTGCGACTCTCCTCGAGGGAATCGGGACCGACGAGGGGTGGACGTTCGAGATCAGGTTCCGCGAGCAAGAGCGCATCGAGGCGTTCCAGGCGCGCGTCGACGAGTACGATATCTCGCTCGAACTCGAGCGGCTCCGGGCGGAACTCGAGGTTTCGACGAGCACGCAGTACGACCTCACCGACAAGCAGTACGAAACGCTCATCACGGCCTTCGATGCGGGGTATTTCGAGAACCCGAAGGACGCGACGCTCGAGGAAATCGGCGACGAACTCGGCGTCTCCGAAGCCGCGGTCACCGGTCGGTTGCGTCGCGGACTGACATCTGTGCTCTCGCGGACGGTGATGCGAGGCGAACGGTCGGGTGGTTCCGAATGAGCCCCTGAGTTGTCACCCGAAAAGCGTCCGAATATATTAACGACGATATTCAAGGATCGGGAGGCGCTACTCGAGGACGTTCGTTGGCGACGTCGGATCAGGGGATCGTAATGTCAGATTCATCGGAAAGGGATCCACATCAGGACGATGAGACGATCACGTACAGGACGGACATCCAGCCGAACGAAGGCGTGACTGGCGCGATCGTTCGCCTGCTTGAAAAGCTGCCCGAACGCGTCTACGACGACGTGACCCCCCTCTACGACCACGTCGATCCAGAAGCGCTCGAGCACCTGTTCGCCGATACGACCGCGAGCGTTCGGCGTGGAACCGCGAGGGTGACGTTCGAAGACGTCCAGATCGCTGTTCTGGATGGCGACCGCGTCGAGATACGCATCGTCGACGAAACCGCTCCGTCGACGACCCCCGATCGCAGCGAGTGCGAGATCGATTCGCCGTAACTGGGATTCGAACGAGTTCAGACCAAACGACAGTTATTCGCGAGGGTTCGAACCGCGAGTTCCTCAGGCGTTCAACCGCCAGATTTCGAACGTGAGAGCGGTCGCGAACGCGACCCACAGGAGGTACGGGACGAGCAGCGCGGCCGCCGTGCGGTCGACCCGCCGAACGGCAGCGATAGTGGCGACGACCAGTCCCAACAGGATTGCGACGACGCCGAGCGCAACCAGCGGTCGTTGCAGCGCGAAAAACGCCGGCGTCCACGCGACGTTGAACGCCATCTGGACCGCGAACAGTCCGATCGCGAGCCCTCGCCCGGGGCCGTCGGCCCGCCAGACGCGCCACAGCGCGATCCCGAGCAGGGTGAAAAGCGCCGTCCAGACGATCGAAAACGCGATCGACGGCGGGTAGAACCACGGCTTCTCGAGGGTCCGAAACCAGGCTGTGTCGGTTGAGGTGACCAGCGCCGGCGCGCTCCCGACGGCGTTGACCAACAGGACGAAGCCGACGAGTTCGGCTATCGGCCGCGGCTTGAGATCGAGCGACCGGACGCTGTATGCCATAGTCGTTGTACGGATCCGAGCGTCTTATACCATCAGTCGCCGAGCAGCGCGACGATGGTTGCGATCACCGGGGACAGTACCACCGCAGACCGCGCGGCTCCGACGTTCGAGTGCCAACTCCACTCGAGGGGGGCAACGCTTTTGTGACAGACCGTTGGGGACCAGCTATGGACGATCGCCTCGAGTCTACCGGGTGGGTCGCGATCGACTATCCGCGGAGCGGGTCCACAGTGACTCCGAGAAGGCGGACCACCAGTGATTCCGAGTGGGGAGGCCGAAATGACTGACGGGATCTCCTCGGGCTCGACGCGGGACGAGCCCGATCCGTGGCTCGAGTTGCTCGCGGACGCGACAGCGATCGAGAGCGAGTTTCGGGACGCGGGCTGGGAGACGGTGCTCGTCGAACCGGACGCCGTCACGCCGATCGATACCGACGAACGGGTCGGCATCCGAGCGGCGGTCGCGCAGGACCGCTACGCCGTCGTCGAGGGCCTCGTCGACCGGGACGACGTCGCCTTCAGCGCGGTCGATGTCTACTACCAGACCGACGGCCAGACGATATTCGTCCTCGCGGTCGAACGCGACGACGAGAGTCACCACGCCGTCCTGGTCCCGTTGTACTACGATCTGCCGGACGCATCTGTGGTGCTCCAGACCGCACTCGCGGAGGGCAACCTCTCGATCTACCTCGACCCGGCGGACGAACCCGAAGCCGAAGTCGAAGCGGAACCACGGCAGGCGGACGAATCAGAAGCGACGGACGAAGACCGCTGGGTCGTGTTCTCCCACGACGATCCGTCGCTGTTCGTCGAGTCCGTCGGCGAACTCGAGGAGTAGCCGCTCACTCCGTCTTTTCGCTTACGCTTCGTCTTCTCGCAACTCCTTGCTGGCGTCGCGAACGTCGCGCATCACCGTCGAGATTCGCTCTTCGGCCTCGAGTTCCTCCTCGACCGAGAGGTCGACGCCCTCGACCTCGAGGAGGAACTTCGCGACCTCGGTCGCCTCGTACATCACGTCGTCGAGTTCCTCGGCGGTGAAGAAGTCACACATCGCCCCGTAGAGGAAAGTCGCGCCCGCGGTCCGGATCTTTTCCTCGAAGGAGCTCCGGGCCTGATTGACCGCCTGCGGGGTGTAGGTGTCGGTCATGAAGGGGACGAGTTCGGGGAGGTTCTCACCGATCTTGGTCATCTCGACACCGGTTTCGGTCCGAAAGTCCGAACACAGACGGGCGATGGCCCACTCGCGGGCCGTGATGTAGGTCCGATCCCGCAGGAACTCGTTGACCCGGTCGTACTGCGCGCCGTCCATCTTCTGGAACCGGGCGTACTTCTGGACGTCCGCCGGCACGTCGTTCTCATCGCCCTCGTCCGGGTCCGGCACGCCCGGCATCGACTGCTCGGTCGACGAGTCGCGCTCGTTCGAACCGCCGCGTTCCGTCGATGGACCCCGTTCGTTCGACGCGGACTCGTTGGAGTTGACGGCCCGTTCCGTCTCCTCGGAATCATCGTCAGAAGGGTCTGTGGCCCCCGTCTCGTCAGTATCACTGTCGGGAGTGTCTGTAGCCGTCGTCTCGCCGAGACCGTCGTCGCGGGTCGCCTCGGGAGTGTCGCCGGCCGCTTGCTCGTCGCCGGTCGCTTCCGCGGGGGTGGTCTCGCTCGAGTCGGAGTCCATCTCCTCGGACTCCGTCCGCGAACCGTCCTCGTTCATAGCCTCTCATTCCCAAGGCCCGGAGATAAGGATTGTTCTCGAGGGCGTCGTCTCGTCCGCCGCTCGCCGTCGCTTCGCCTTCAGCACTGGGGTACTGACCGCGTCTCGAGACGGGCCCGATCCGATAAACTCCCCTTGCATTTGGTGTGGTTCTGCGTGTTTTAAGATGATAAAGGCCGTTACCTAGGCTATGTCACAAACGCCAGTCATCGCGGCCGCGTATCGAACCCCACAAGGGAAAGAAGACGGCGTATACGCCGACCTGCGAAGCGAGGATCTCTCCATCCCGCTGATCAACGAAATCCTGGCCGAGAGCGGCCTCTCGAGCGAGGACATCGACGATCTGATGTGGGGCTGTGCCCAGCAGCGCGGCGAGCAGGACAACAACCTCGCGCGGATCATCGCCCTGCTCTCGGATCTGGGCGAAGGGGTACCGGCGACGACGATCAACCGCTGGTGTGCCTCCTCCATGCAGGCGGTCATCTCCGCGTCGGACGCCATCGCGGCGGGCAACCGCGACGCGATCATCGCCGGCGGCGTCGAGTCGATGACCCGCGTGCCGATGGGCGAGAGCACGGCGGAGGTCCACCCGCGGCTGGCCGCCGAGTACAACGTCGGCGAACTCCAGATGGGGATGACGGCAGAGAAGGTCGCCGAGGAGTTCGACGTCACTCGAGAGGAGCAAGACGAGTACGCGGCCCGAAGCCAGCAGCGGGCCGTCGAGGCGACCGAGGAAGGTCGCTTCGAGGACGAGATCGTCCCGATCGAAACGGAAGACGGAACGATCACCGAGGACGAGGGCCTCCGTCCGGGAACGACCGCCGAGAAGCTCGCCGAACTGCCGACGGTGTTCAAATCCGACGGCAGTGTCACCCCCGGTAACGCCTCGCAGATCTCCGACGGCGCGTCCGCGCTTCTGGTCACGAGCGAGGCCTTCGCCGAGGAGCACGACCTCGAGATCCTCGCCGAAGTCGGGATGAACAACGTCGCTGGCGTCGATCCGACCATCATGGGAATCGGTCCGGTTCCGGCGACGCGCGGCCTGCTCGAGCGAAACGGTCGCGACATCGAGGACTACGATCTGGTCGAACTCAACGAGGCCTTCGCCAGCCAGAGTCTCTACTCTCGAGACGAACTCGGGATCGACCCCGAGATCTTCAACGTCAACGGCGGCGCGATCGCGATCGGCCACCCGCTCGGCGCCTCGGGCGCTCGCCTGCCGGTCACCCTGATTCACGAACTCCAGAAACGCGGCGGCGGCCTCGGACTGGCGACGTTGTGTGTCGGGTTCGGACAGGGAGCGGCGATCGAGTTCGACGTGAACTAACGGACCGTTCGTTCACCTTTTGGTCCAGATTTTCCGAGGCTGTGAGCGAGCGAAGCGAGCGAGTCGGCCGAGAGAAAAGGTGGTCGCGACAGGGAGCGGCGATCGAGTTCGATGTGAACTAACGGACCGTTCGTTCACCTTTTGGTCCAGATTTTCCGAGGCTGCGAGCGAGCGCGATACTGCCACGGAGCGATTTACAACGGTGTAGCGCGAATACCTCCTATGGTCAGTCTCCTGCTAGTCGCGCTCATCTCCGCCGCGCTGTGTGCCCACGCCGGGCTCGTGGGAGTGGTCTACTACGACACCGGGACGGTCGCGCTCGAGCGCCGACGCTGGCTGTTGCTCGTCGGGCTGATTCCGATCTTCGGCTTTTTTATGTACCTCTTCGAGCGAAGCGAACTCGACTACGATCCGTCGACGGACCCCTACGCCGGCGGCGGCTACAACGTTCACCCGTCTCGAGCCGACGATTTTCCGTTCTCGAGTTCCGACGGCCAGGAGGGCGCTCGAGAAAATAGTTCAGATGGTGTGAGACGTGCGGAAAATGAGTACCGAACAGCCACCGACGATGAAGAACGCACCCAGTGATCGGAACCTTACTCGTTCTCGAGCGCGTCGTATATGTCTCGATTCTCGTCTCGATCGGCAGCCGCTACCCGCTTTATTAGCTCTTGACGAATATCCTTCATCGCTTCGTCGAGTTGGGTGGCGTTCTCGACATTTTCTTCGGTCGCCATGTCTCGATTATCGGTCTGAAAGCGGTTAATCATTCGGGTCTGATGGATCGTCAGTCAACAGGTTCAAACCGTGCTGGAGGAGTTCGTCTCGCCAGACATCGATTTCGGTCGACAGATCTACTTGTTCAGTATGAGATCGGAGGTATTCGATTGTCTGTTCCTCATCGACTGCCGCTTGGTCCTTCCCGAACCGTTTTAGAATCGTTCTGATTTCGTCGTCATATTCGAACCGATATCCGTTAAGGAGATAGAATACGACCGTTGTGTTAAGCGCAGTGCGTTTGTTCCCGTCGACGAACGGATGATTGGCAACGAAGAGTCTGAGAAGGTGAAACGATTTCTCGTGAATTGTCTCTGGTGCCGTTCCGAAACTCCCGTCGGCGATGTAGCTCAACGCAAACGCGATGTCCCCTCGGTTTCGAATCCCCGAATGAGTATTCGAATACTCAGAGACGATGTCGTCGTGGATCATGAGGACATCTTCAACTGACGGATACCAGAACGAGTCAGCCATTCGTATCAGAGTGTGGGATCGAACCGGCCTAATTCTTGCTGTCGGTCACTAGCGTTCCATTTCACCGGAGCGACTACCGCTGACAGATCGCCACTACGGGGGAGCTATTATCGCCCTCGAGCACCGACGCACATCCATGCCCACAGACGAGACTCGCCGAACGACGGACGAGCATGGACACGACGTCATCGACCCGCTGTACGTCGCGATTGTGACGGTATCGTCCTCTCGAGCGGCCGCGGCCGACGGCGACGATCCGGCGGCGATCGAGGACCCTGGAGGCGATACGGTCGCCGAGTGCTTCGAGGCCGAGGGTCACGAGGTGCGCGAGCGCGTTCTGGTGCGGGACGATTACGCTGCGATCCGGACCGCGGTGCGACGACTGGTCGCGAAGCGGGACGTCGACGTGGTGGTGACGACCGGCGGAACGGGGGTCACCGCGGACGATGTCTCCCCTGAGGCGACCGCCTCGCTGTTCGAACGCGAGTTGCCAGGCTTCGGCGAACTGTTCCGGTCGCTCTCCTGGGACGAGGTCGGGACGCGGGCGATGGCCTCTCGAGCCACGGCGGGAATCGCGGTTGACACGCCGGTTTTCACCCTTCCCGGGAGCACGAACGCCTGCCGAACCGCCTGCGAGGAACTCATCGTTCCCGAGACGCCGCACCTCGCAGGACTCGCGACGAGCCACCGAACTGATGCGGCGGATCAGTCGCTCGAGGCGTTCCGGTCAGAGGACTGAGCCGCCGCTCCTAGCCAGTGAAGCCGGCCGGTCTCGGACCGCCTATTGGTCGGTTACGCCCCGGAAGACGCGATAGGATCCCTGACCGGTCGCGACCGCTTTCGTCTCGCCGTCTTCGGTCGTGCTCTCGACGGTGATCTCGCTCACGCCGACGCTCGAGCCGACCCGGACCACGTTCGCGGTCGCGCACAGGTCGCCGGTCGCCGGCCGGAGGTAGTTGACGTTGAGGTTGATCGTCGCGATGCTCGCGTCGAACGGCTCCTCGAGTTCCGTTCGGAGGGCGAGCCCGCCGGCGGTGTCGATGAGCGTCGCGGCGACGCCGCCGTGCATGTCGGGGCGTCGATCCGACCCCGAGTCGGGACGGACGTTCGTGAGCTTCTCGTCGTAGGGGATCGAGAGCGTCATCGTTCCCGCGCCGATGTCGTCGACCGACGTGCCCAGCCAGGAGAGAAACTCCTGTGATTCGTCGATGTGCGCCTGCAAGAACCCCTCGAGGTCGGCGTCCTCGGCAGCCGCGGGGATGCCGATCGAATCCGGTGTCTCGTCGCTCATAGCAACCCGTGGGTGAGCCCCGGTCTTGATCCCTGCGCTTTCGTGATTCCCGCGGGCCGCACTCGCTGATCGGCGGGAATTGGACGGAGCGCTCGAGCGGCGCTCCGGCGAAGCCATCGGCTGCCCCATCTTTTGTCCTCGGCCGTCGTAGTCACTGTCGATGTCTCGAGGCGTCGGCGCGCTGGAAGCGGTCCAGAAGCTCCTCCCCCCGTGGGCGGCGCTCCCCGCTGCCGCGCTCACGCAACTGGGCGACATGTGGTTTTTGGCGCTCCTCTTCGTCGCTCTTTACTGGTTCGACGCGCCGAGACGGGAGGCCATCGCGACCGTCGCGGGCGCGTGGCTGGCCGGGGCCGGCGCGTTCCGGGGACTGAAGGCGTTCTTCGGCTTGCCGCGCCCGAACGAACCGCTCGCCGATCCGAGCGCGTATCCCCCGATCGTTCGACCGGTCTACGAGGCGACGGCGCTGGCCGGCGGATACGGGTTTCCGAGCGGCCACGCCGTCAACGTCACGATCGTCTACGTCGGACTCGCGGCGGTCCTCGCGGTCGGCACGCGCCGCCAGCGCGCGGCCGGTGCCGCGGCGATCGTCGGTATCGTATGTCTCACGCGGATCGTACTCGGCGTGCACTATCTCGTCGACGTCGTCGCCGGCGTCGCAGTCGGGCTCTGTATCCTCCTCGCCGTGCGAGCGCTCGCCGTCAGACGACCGGACGCCCCCGCGACGAGCGCGTTCGGGCTGGCCGTCGTCTGTGGCGTCTTCTTCGTCGTGATGAGCGGTGCCGTGACCGATTCCGTTCTCGTCCTGCTCGCCTCGATCGGCGCGCTGATCGGGTTACAGACCTTCGATCTGGGCCGTGACGATCCGGGCCGTTAGTTTCGACTCTCGACGCGAACGCTGACTCGCTGGCCGACCGCGAACGATCGATCCGGACAGACGAGTTTGGCGCCGAAGTCGGCGTCTCGAGCGAAAAACAGGGAGAGGCCGGTGATCGCCTCGCCGTCGACGGTGACGACGAGTTCGTCCCACGCGATCGTCCGCCCGCTCGAAGTTCCCAGGCGATCCCCGTTCAGTGAGACGCCCCTCTCTATTCCGTGGGTCCGCCGACCGATATCGTGGACGTCGCCGGCGTCGCTGGTGTCATTGGCATCGTCGGTGTCGCTGGCGTCGCCGGTGTCGTTGGCGTCGCCGTCGTTGCCGTCGTCGCCGGCGGTAGTCGACCCGTTCGGCTGGATAGCTCCGGATTCGGCGCTCGAGAACTCGAGCGTCCCGCCTCCCGGTTCGAGAATCCCGCCGCCGTCGTAGTGGGGGAGTCCGCCGTCGAGGACGCCGCCGCCGTCGGCGCGAATCCCCGCGAAGGACGCCCCTGGATTCGGGTGTGTCGGGCTATCGAGGATCGCGTACGTGTCGCCGACGTCGACGACCGTTCCCGTGCCGTCCCACTCGAGCGGCGTGATGTCGACGCCCGCGCTGATCTCGAGCGGGAGCGATCCCGACGCGCGGACCGGGTTCTGATCGGATCGGCGAAACCCGACGTGGAGGTGGTTGTCGACCCACGGCGCGAAGAACCCTGATCGAACGAGCGTGCCGAGCGACTCGCCGGCCCGGACGCGGTCGCCGACTTCGACCTCGGGTTCGACGTGGAGGATTCTGGCGAGGAGTTCGTCGGATTTACCGACGCTGGCGGGGTCGTCGGCTCCACTGGTTCGGCTCCCGGTATCGATTCCACTCGAGTCGGCGCTCTCATTCGCGCCCTCGATCCCGGTCTCGTCGCCTATCTCGAGGACGACGAGATGGTCGTGTTCGGGCGCGTAGGGCTTCGACGGCGCGCTGACCGCCCTCGTCTCGAGGACCGTCCCCGAGATTGGACTCGGCGCGTCGGTCGTCCGCCCGCCGGCGAGCGTTTCGGGATAGAGGTCGATCGCGCGGCCGCCGTCGTGGGCCGGATACGGCGAGTTGTACAGCGAGAACCGCTCGTACCGGGCGAGAATCGACTCGGTGAGTGTGACGGCCATCTGTCGTTCGCAGGTCGGTGCCACGAAGGTTTAGGCGCGTCGGCGCGTAGCCGGCCTCGAGACGACGAATGTCCGTTCGTATCCTTCGGGGACGCTCCGAGACCGTCGACGCCGATCGCGCGGCGAGCCAGCGACTTCTCGAAACCGCCGCGACCGGAACGCCCGCAGTCCGAGTCTGGCGGCCCCACAGGCAGGTCGCCTTCGGTCGCCGGGACGCCGGACTCGAGGGGTACGACGACGCTCGAGCGATCGCGCGCGAGTTCGGGTTCCCGCCGGTCGAGCGCAGCGTCGGCGGTCGGGCCGTCGCCTACGACGGGGAGACGACCCTGGCGTTCGCCCGCGCCGAGCCCGTCGCGGACTTTCGCCAGGGGACCGACGAGCGCTACGAACGCCTGACCGCCGATATCGAGCGGGCGTTCGAGCGCCTCGGCGTGAGTGCCGTCCGCGGCGAGCCCGCGGACTCGTTCTGTCCGGGTACTCATTCGATTTCGGTCCCAGCGCCGAGCGATCGAACCGGCTCGAGCGAGACTCCCGACTGCCGGAAGATCGCGGGCCTCGCCCAGCGGGTAACGCAGGACGCGGCGCTCGCGTCCGGAATCGTCGTCGTCGCGAATCGCGACGAACTGGCGAGCGTTCTCGAGGGAGTCTACGGGGCACTCGAGGTCCCGTTCGATCCCGACTCCATCGGTACTCTCGAGACCGAACACGTCGAGATCGAGCGCGTTCGGACCGTTCTCGAGGAAGAGCTGATCGGCGATCGCTCGGTATCGGCCGTCGACGCTGTCTGAGACCGCTGTACCGGTCAGCGGTGTATCGGTAGTTCGAAATCCGAGGGATGCCCCACGCTTTATGCTGGCGACGCACAAGAATGTGGTATGGCCACGGAGCCGAGCGAGGATTCGGTCGGTGACGCGCGCGCTGAGAGCGACGACCCGGCCGTCGACGCCCACGCCGAGCGCGACGATCCGGCCGCCGACGCGCGCGCTAATTACGACTACGCGAGCGCCGACGTCGACCGGCCGGGGTTGGTTCGGGACCTCGAGAACCTCGTCGACTGTTCGGTTCGGTTCGACTCGTACTCGCGACAGCTGTACGCCACCGACGCCAGCCCCTACGAGGTGACGCCGATCGGCGTCGTCTTCCCCGAGTCGACGGCGGACGTCGCACGCGTCGTCGAGTACTGCGCGAGACGAGAGATTCCGGTCCTCCCCCGCGGCGGCGGGACGAGCCTCGCTGGACAGACCGTCAACCGCGCGGTCGTCCTCGACTTCACCCGGCACATGAACGAAATCGTCGAGACGGATCCCGACGGGCGGACCGCAACGGTCCAGCCGGGAACCGTTCTGGGGATGCTCAACGAGACGCTCGAGCCCCACGATCTGAAGTTCGCGCCGGATCCCGCCTGGGGCGACAAGAGCGCGATCGGCGGCGCGATCGGGAACAACTCGACGGGCGCACACTCCCTGCAGTACGGCAAGACCGACGCCTACGTCGAGTCCTGCGAGGTCGTCCTCGCGGACGGCACCGTCACCCGGTTCGGCGAAGTCACCCTCGAGGAGATCGACGAACGAGCCGATCCCGACGGCTCGCTCGAGGCGCGGATCTACGCCGAAATCGGGCGAATACTCGAGGAGGATGCAGACGCGATTTCGGAAGCGTACCCCGACCTCAAGCGGAACGTCTCGGGGTACAACCTCGATCGGCTGGTCGCGGAAGCCAGAGGAGACCCCCTTCCCGGGGGAGAAGACACCGGAAAAGCGGGAACCGTCAACCTCGCGCGGGTGCTCGCCGGCAGCGAGGGAACGCTCGCGATCGTGACCGAGGCGACCGTCTCGCTCGAGCCGGTCCCCGAAACGAAGTCCGTCGCCCTGCTGTGTTACGCGGAGCTTCACGACGCGATGGCAGACGTCGCGCCGATTCTCGAGCACGACCCCGCCGCCGTCGAGGTGCTCGACGACGTGCTGATCGACCTCGCTCGCGACACCGCGGAGTTCGCTCCCGTGACCGAGATGCTCCCCGAGGGAACGAACGCGACGCTGCTCGTCGAGTTCTACGCCGAGGACGATGCCGAGGGTCGCGATCGGGTCGCCGAACTGCTCGCCGACCGCTGTCCGTCCGTCACGCCCGCCGGGACGCCCGACGGCGGCGTTTCGGAGGCGGACTCGAGTACCGACGACTCGAGCGGTGCGAATTCGAATAGTACAGCTTCGCGCGACGCGCAACCGGTCGCGATCGACGCGCTCGAGGCCTACGAGGACGACGAACGAGCGAAGCTCTGGAAGCTACGCAAGTCGGGCCTTCCGATCTTGCTCTCGCGGACGACCGACGAGAAACACATCTCGTTCATCGAAGATACGGCGATACCGCCCGCGCGGTTGCCCGAGTTCGTCGACCGGTTCGAGTCGATCCTCGAGTCTCACGACACCTACGCGACCTTTTATGCCCACGCCGGGCCGGGCGTACTCCACGTGCGGCCGCTGATCAACACGAAGACAGATACCGGAATCGACCAGTTACATGGTATCGCCGACGACGTGACGGACCTCGTGGTCGATCTCGGCGGCTCCGTCTCCGGCGAGCACGGGGACGGCCGCGCCCGAACCCAGTGGAATCGCAAACTCTACGGCGAGAACCTCTGGGAGACGTTCCAGGATCTCAAGACCGCCTTCGATCCCGACTGGCTCCTGAACCCAGGTCAGGTCGTCTTCCGCGATGAAAACCCGACGGACCTCCGTGAGAACCTTCGGTTCGACCCCGACTACGAGTACGACGCCGGGTTCGAGCCGACCCTCGAGTGGGACAACGACAACGGCATGCAGGGGATGGTCGAACTCTGTCACGGCTGTGGGGGCTGTCGCGGCGAGCAGTCGACGACCGGCGGGGTGATGTGTCCGACCTACCGCGCCTCACACGAGGAGATCACGAGCACCCGCGGGCGGGCCAACTCGTTGCGGCAGGCGATGAGCGGGGACCTGCCGCGGGGCGAGCAATTCTCCGACGAGTTCACGGAGGAAGTCATGGACCTCTGTATCGGCTGCAAGGGCTGTGCCATCGACTGCCCGAGCGAGGTCGACATGGCGAAGTTGAAAGCCGAAGTTACCCACGAGTACCACCAGCGAAACGGCGCGTCGCTTCGCGACCGGCTGTTCGCCAACGTCGCGAATCTCTCGCGATGGGGTAGTCGCTTCGCACCGCTGTCGAACGTCGCCCACAAGGTTCCGGGCTCGCGCTGGCTGCTCGAGAAGACGGTCGGCATCGCCGCGGATCGGCCGCTTCCGACGTTCCACAGCGACACGTTCTCGGACTGGTTCGAACGCCGGGGCGGCGCGACCGTCGAGGAGGCCGACGCCGAGCGCGAGGTCGTGGTTTATCCCGACACCTACACCAACTACAACCATCCCGAGGCCGGCAAGGCGGCGGTTCGAGTGCTCGAGGCGGCGGATATCCACGTCACGGTCCCCAACGGCGTCGGCGACACGGGCCGGCCGGCGTTCTCGAAGGGATTCCTCAAGAAGGCCCGGGAAACTGCGCGGGAGAACGTCGACGCGCTCGAGCCCCATCTCGAGGACGGGCGGGATATCGTTCTCATCGAGCCCTCCGACGCGGTCATGTTGCAGTCTGACTACCTGGACCTGCTCGGCGAGGACGCTCGAGCGCTCGCCGACCGAACCTACGGCGTCTGCGAGTACGTCGATACGTTCCGACTCGACGAGTCGATCTCGTTCCTGTCGCCGTCCGATCTGGATCCGGGTGGCGACGATTCCGCGGCGGAGGAGGCCACCGCGGACGGCGGCGCGCTCGAGCACCTGACCTACCACGGCCACTGTCATCAGAAGGCGACGGCCAAAGACCACCACGCGGTCGGCGTCCTCCGGCGGGCGGGCTACGCCGTCGACCCGCTCGATTCCGGCTGCTGCGGGATGGCCGGCAGTTTCGGCTACGAGGCCGAACACGCCTCCATGAGCGAGGCAATCGCCGACGTGCTCTACGACCAGGTCGACTCGAGCGAGGGCGACCGGGTCGTCGCGCCGGGTGCCTCCTGTCGGAGCCAGCTCGAGGCCCGTCCCGGCGCCGAGGAGGAACCGCCGACACCGATCGAGATGCTGGCGAACGCGCTCGAGTGACTATGCCGACCGTACGGGCTGATTCGCTGGTTGACTGAACAGATCGGTCGCGGTTCGCAAACTATCGTTCTGCTCTCATCAGCGGGACACGATCCTCACGAACACTGCTGTATTCATATAAAGTATATATGTATTGGTGTTGTGAGACTACACATGAGTAGTGAGAGTTCGGTCGAACCCGGAACTGATCACGGGTCGTCAGTAGAGTTGGCACTCCCAATTCGAGACGGAAATCTATTCAAACACACTGCAAGCAGCTATATCCTCAATTTCCTCTCGGACAACCCCGATATCCATCTCTCGGTCCGACAGTTGGCCACAGTCACACCGAGGACCGAACGGGCCGTTCTCGAGGCCGTCAACACTCTCGAGGCGAATAACTTGATTCGTACATTTAGCGAGGGAAATTCACGGAGAGTGCAAATTAACAGAGATCGGCTCAACAGAGCAGACGATCCGATACTCAGCATTCCGCAACCGGAATTCCAGACACCTGCGCGAATTGCACTGCAATATCTAAAACAGGAACTCGAAGATATCAGGGGGGTCGTACTCTTTGGAAGCACCGCTCGCGGAGAAGGCGATCGGACGTCCGATCTCGACCTATGGGTGCTCGTCGGTGGAGATCACATGAACCAACGACACCGGGCAAACAAACTCGGCAAACATCTTGGAGAACTTCGTATTCCCTCCTCTATCGGCGTATCGAATGCAGAGAATGCAGACGTTGCGGCGAACTGGGAAGCCATCAAAGAACGCCTCGAAAGCGACGACGTGCCGCCATCAGCAGAGCGGTATTCCTTCGAAATCATCGTCGAAACACCGCAATCGATACTCAATCAGTCCGAACGGGTTGACGTCGAAAAATTATTCGGCGAAGGGATAACGCTCGAAACGTCGGAAACACTCGAGCAAGTCAAACTGGAGGTTCTCTCCGATGAGTGACCCAAATAAACTTCTCGACCAAATAACAGCCGCCGAAGATGCGTTCGGGCACGCTCACGGCCAACCAATATTCGAGCCAGAGCTGAACGCTTCTCCTACCGCAGACGATGGTGAGGTCCAGATTCAGAAGGCATGCCGCCTTTTGAAACTAACTCGAGAACTCGACGGTATTGGAGACTATTACGGGGCGATTCTCGAGCATTCGTTTATCGTAATCGAGCACACCTTTCAGGGATATCTCATTGTGATCGCAGGAACAGATCCGAAGGAACTCCGAAATCACGATTCTCCATACGAGTTTGCCAAAGGCCAAATCCCACTCGAAGACTCGACAATTGAATCGCTCAAATCGCTATACGACAACCGGCGAACCGAGCACTACTACGGAACGACAGTCACAACTGAGCAACAAGCAAAACGGATGTGAGATATCGCAACGACCGTCCATTCGCGTATTATCTCATTCGATCACGAAATCAAGCAATATTGTAACTGTTCTAGTGAAAATCGCAAAAAGTAGTCACGGGCACAGTGCTCATTTAAACGGAACTCAAGAGATTGCCATGAAAACATCTATGCAAAGATCGTTGGAATTCACATAAGATGTGATCCAATCGTCGAACGAGTCTTTAATTTATGCTGTGTCGGTCACGTCCGAAGCTCGAGGTGACCAGAGGCCATACAAAATAGACACTAGTCCAAGGGTCTGGCTAGTAGCGGCAATACTCGTAACGAATACCCCGTTGACCGATGAAAGCGTAAATCCGAGTAGCGAGAGGAGCGGGGTCAAGAGGACGAGAACGAACCCGACAGCGATGAACAACATCGGCCGCTGCCCGCTCCGGAGATAGCCGCGCACGGCGAGGTACGCGACGCAGAGTCCGAGCAGTACGGACACGAGAGAGAAAACCAGCCCGACGAGCGCGACTGGATGCAACGAAGCCACGTCTATCATTGGTTCCTCACGTGATTTACGAACTCGATGAACCGATCGGTCATCCGTTCTTGCTGAGAAATCGCTACGTTGATATCTTCCGCAGTAATCTCAACGACTATCTGGGTTGGATCGGCGGTGTAGGTTCGATAGTGGTGACCGTCTGCATCGTATTCCATACGCGCATCCAGAAGGCCATGTTCCGTGAGCGGGTCCGTCCGCCGGTAGACAGATTGCGGTGAGATATCGCACGCCTCGCTCAGTTCGTCCGCTGACATCGGTTCTTTCATCGTTTCTTGGAGGATGTTCCTCGTATGTTCGTCACTTAGAATATTCAAGAGCGAATTTTGCTCCTCATCGGTCATCGTACTTATACGCTCATCCGACGCCGTCTACTTGTATTCATCACCCGTCGCTACACGTGATGCGATAATAAACGGTCGTTCGCGGTTCCACCGTCTGGAACCGTCCCCGTTTCTTCTTTGATACTGCTGACCAACGATCGAACATGATGTCAACAATGAATACAGATAATACCCAGCCGGGCGATACTCGAGACACCACTCTCGCAGCGTTCGTTCATATCGCTGCGCTCTTTTTCGGGTTTTTCATCATTGCGCTCGTATACTTCGCATCAGATGATAGCTTCGCGCGGGAGAACGCGGCAAATGCATTGAACTGGCACATCCCGCTTTCGCTGGTGGCTATACTGGTCGTTTTCATCGGTCTCGTGGTGAACCAGTTCGCGGGTGTGGTCATGGCGGTGGGCATCGGAATCGCAACGGTCTGCGTTGCCCTGATAGCAAGCGTGAAAGCTCGTCAGGGCAAAGCGTGGAAGTACCCGATAGTCCCGAACCTCGCCTAACGGTTCCCCACCAGTTCCTCGTACTGCGCGCCGGTTTGCTTCAGCGTCTCAGTCGAGTACAGCCGCTCGTGATCCACGGGCAAATACTCGCTCGCGAGTTCGTCGATCTTCGCGTCGACGGCCGCCGGATCGCGCCCGTGGATCATCGTGAACAGGTTGTAGGGCCACTCGAGCGCCGCTCGCCGCGGCCGGTGATAACAGAGCGTGACGTACGACTGGTCGCCGACGCGAACGCCGCGCTCGTCGAGTTCGTCGTCGGGCACGTCCCAGACGACCATGCAGTTGGCGTCGAATCCCGTCACGACGTGGTTGACCACGCAGCCGATGCGCTTGATACAGCCCGTCTCGAGGAGGCGCTCGATCCCGTGGAGGACCGACTCGACGTCCGCCTCGAGCTCCGCGGCGACGTCTCGGTAGGGCGTCCGCGAAAGCGGGAACCCGTTCTGGATCGCGAGCAGGAGGTCGGCCTCGAACGCCGAGAGGTCGCCGACGGCTTCCTCGCTGATCCGAGTTGCCGACGCGTCGGTCCCGCCCTCGAGCGATTCGCGCGCGAACCGATCCGCGTTGACCACGGGGAACTCGAGGTCGATGTAGTAGTCGGTCAGCATCGGGAGGTTCAGGACCGTACAGCCGGTTCGAGCCTCGATGTCCGCCAGAATCTCGTCGCGGGCCGCTCGAGAGCCGGCGGTGACGACGAACCACATGTTCCACTCGTGGTCGCGGGCGTAGTTGTGGTTGACCTGCCGGTAGCCGTTGATCACCTCGGCGATCTCGTCGAATCGCCCCTCCGGTGCTCGAACGGCCGCCAGCGTCGACGAGCCGATCACCGGCGGGTTGAGCACGGGACCGAACCGGCGGAAGATGCCGTCCTCGTGGAGGCTCCGAACCCGCTCGAGGGCGTCTGACTCACCGATTCCGAGGTCCTCTCCGAGGCTTCGAAACGGCCGTTCGGCCACCGGAAAACCGCTCTGATAGCTGTCGATGATCGCGGCGTCCACGTCGTCGACCGCCTCGCGCCAGTCCCTCGAGAGGGTACTCATTGATTCGCCTAGGGACGAGCGTAAGGTAGTGGTTTCGGATCGTTTCCGGGCCGCGTGGCGGGAGTAGAACCCGGTCGAGACGATTCGCTATCGAAACGGCTCCCTCGGTTCGGAACCATCGTAATCGCCCTCCACCGGAGGGGTTCCGGCCCGCGCCCTACTAGTGTAGCCATCTCGGTTAGGGTATTCTCGCCGAGAGGTATTGTTGATGTCACAGACACAGCAGGGGTCGACCGACGAACGCGGTTCGGACAGCCAGTGGAGTCTCTACGTCAAAGACGGCGTTCTCGTCGCGGAGTTTCCTGAGGGGATGCCCGCCGAGCGCTCGGAGTACGAGAAGGTAAATCGACGATTCGAAGAACTGGCCGCACAACCACACGTCCACGCACACCTCTCGTGGCTGAAAATGGATTCGGCGTTGAACGCGGACGTCTTCGAGAAGGCACAGGAGGCGGCGACGATGGGTCGCGAGTACGATATCACCAAGTGGGTGATGGTTTCGGAGGGGATCAAGAGCATGGCCCTGCGGAGCAAGATAAACGACATTCCCGATGTCGAGACGACCACGGCGAACACGTACGAAGAAGGGATGGAGTGGGCTCGGCGTTGACTCCTGTACTCGACCACACGCACTGTACTCGGACCTGCGACGCTATTCGAGACAACCCTCCCTCGAGCGGTCGTGTCAGTCGGTCGCCGGAAGCGGGAGGCTTTTGCGCCGTCCGTCCGAACCACGGACATGGCTCAGACAACTCGAGAGTTCGGCGAGTGGCCGTTGAAGCGGCTGATGACCGAGGTGGTCGGTACCGGCACGAAATCCGCGGAGGACATGTCTCGCGAGCAGGCCCGCGAGGCGTTCGAACGCATTCTGGCCGGCGAACCGGATCCGACGACCCTCGGCGCGTTCTGGCTCGCAAACCGGTGGAAGCACAACAACGCCGAGGAGCTATCGGCCTTTACCGACGTGATGCTAGAGGAGGGCGTCGTGAGCGCGGAACCCGACTGCAACCCCGTCGACTGCGGCGCGAACTACGACGGCAAGCACACGTCGGCGATCCTCGGCGTCGGTGCCGGCGTCGTCGCGGCCGCCGCGGGAACGCCGGTCGTCGTCCACTCCGGCGACCGCGTCCCGACCCAGAAGGAGACGGCGTACAAACACGTCCTCGACGAACTCGGCGTCCGAACCGAACTCGAACCCGAAGAGAGCGCCGAGATGGTCGACGAGACCGGCTTCGGCTTCTACTACCAGCCCGAATTCAACCCGCCGATCGACTCGCTATACGACCGCCGGGACCAGATGGGCGTTCGAACGTTCGTCAACACGATTGAGACCGTCGCCAACCCGGCTAACGCGGACGTCCATCTCGGTTCGTTCTACCACCTCGCGTTCGCGAAGAAGATGACCGACCTGATCAAAGGCAGCGAGCACCTCGAGTACTCGCGCGTGATCATGTTCCAGGGGATGGAAGGCTACGACGACATCCGCCCCGGCTACACGAAGGTCGCGGAGTGGGACGAGGGCGCGGGCACGTTCGAGGACTTCGAGATCGAGACCGCCGAGTACGGCATGGAGATGGAAAGCGACGACCTCGCGGTCGAGGACGTGCAGGCCGACTCCGCGCGGATCACCGAGGAGGTTCTCGCCGGCGAGCGCGACGATCACTTCGCCGACGCCATCGCCTTGAACGGCGCGTTCCGGATCTACGCCCGCGGCGACGTCGACTCGCTCGAGGCCGGTCTCGAGGCCGCTCGAGGGGCGATCGCTGACGGGAGCGCACAGGCGGTGCTCGAGGACCTCCAGTCGTTCTGACCCGTTCCGGTTCTCGGGCGACCTCTTACCATCGTTTACGGGCTGGGGATATAGTCGAACATAGCTGAAACGCGGGCAGAAAATCATGAACGAATTTATATCGAACCCGATCGATGGAGAACTATGCGACTCGAAGACAAGACGGTAGTCGTCACCGGTGCGGCAGCGGGAATCGGGCGCGCGACCGCCGAGCGTTGTGCCGAGGAGGGCGCGCGGGTCGTCGTCACCGACATCGACTCGAGCGGCGGCGAGGAAGTCGTCGCGTCGATCGAGGACGCCGGCGGCGAAGCCGAGTTTTCCGAACTCGACGTCACCGACAGCGACCAGTTTCACGCGGTGGTGGACGCGGTCGCCAAAGCGGACGGCCTCGACGTGCTCGTCAACAACGCCGGCACGGGTCATCCCTCGTCGCGAATGGAAGAGACCGACGAGTCACTTCGGGACTTCGTGCTGGACGTCAACGTCAACGGCGTTTGGAACGGCTGCCACGCCGCGTTGCCCCACCTCAAGGAACAGGGTCACGGAGCCATCGTCAACGTGGGCTCGCTCGCGAGCATCCTCGGCCTCCCGAAACAGGCAGCCTACTCGCTGAGCAAGGGCGCGGTGTTGAACTTCACTCGAGCGATCGCCGCCGAGGCGGGTCCCCATGGCGTTCGGGCGAACACGGTCTGTCCTGGCTTTACGAACACGCAACTGGTCGAGCAGTACCTCGAGGGTCAGGGCGATCCGGAGAAAGCTCGCGAGGAGATGGAGGCCCAGTATCCGCTCAAGCGGCTGGCAGAACCCGAGGAGGTGGCGGACGCGATCCTCTTTCTCGCGAGCGACGAAGCGTCGTTCGTCAGCGGTCACGGGCTGGTCGTCGACGGGGGGTTTTCGACCTGCTGAACGGCACGCCCCTCTGCTTTCGTTTTTCTCCCTGCCGAACTCACTCGAGCGTGCGGTCTGCCTCTCGAATCGCGACGCTCGCGAGTTTGCTCCCCGCGGTCACAGTCGCTTCTCGAGTGAGCGTATAGAGGATCCCTTCGCGGTCTGTCACCGGGCGCTCGAGGACCTCGTACGTCGCCGGCTGGTAGATCGTCCCGAGATCGACGCCCTTCGAGATCGATTGGCCGAGGTCGAGGTCGGGATTCGGTCGAAACAGTCCCGATTCCTCGGCGGTGACCTGCCCGAGGTGGTTTCGTGCGACGACCGGCGCGTCGTCCCGATTTTGATCGCGTTCGCGGGCGTATTCCCGCGGCAGCATCTCGAGGTGGGCAAGGACGCTCACCAACCCCTCCACGCCGTCTTCGACGACACTCTCGAGAATCTGTCTGCTGTGTGCGAGTTCGGGCGTTATCGACGGAATGCCCTCTTGCGTTGCCGCGACCCGGAGCTTTCCGGCGAACCCGCGTCGATGCCACTCCTCGGGAGCGTCCTCCGCGGCTTCCTCGGCGAGCAGGAGATCGGTGCCGAACGCCCGCGCCAGCGTGGCGGACGGCCTATCGTCCGCGAGATAGACGACGTGGGGGAGCATGGCCGGGCTCCCCGTGTGCAGGTCGACGACGGCGTCCGCGTCTTCGATGTACTCCCAGAGGTGAGCGGCCATGCGCTGGTGGAGGCTCCCGCTCTCGTCGCCGGGCCAGACGCGATTCATGTTGTCGTTGACGCTGTCGATCGAGTCGGGCGCGGTGTAGGAGACCCGATCGAACGTCAGGGGGTTCGCGACTGGAACCGCGACGACCGTTCCCGAAAGCGACTCGAGCGGGAGCCGGTCGTGGAACCGTCGCAGGACCGCTGTGCCATTGATCTCGCGGCCGTGCTGGGCCGCCTGCACGTAGAGCGTCGGTCCTGACGCCTCGCCGCGGTAGGTGTGGACCGTGGTCGTCAGTTCCACGCCCGAGGGCAGACGGGCGAGTGTCACCTGCTCGGCCACGTGCGTGCCGTCACTCATAGGGAGTCGTTTCACGGCCAGCGGTATGTACCTGCGGCCGACGCGGTCGGCGGAGACCACTACCGTTTTCACTCGGCCCCCCGTCTCGAGGGACATGGGAGACGTTACTGCGACGCTGCACACGAACCGTGGCGACATCGACGTCGAACTGTACGACGACCGCGCGCCGCGGACAGTCGACAACTTCGTCGGGCTCGCGACAGGCGGAAAGACCTGGGAAGACCCCGAGACGGGCGAGGAGGTCGAAGGCGAGCCGCTGTACGACGACGTGGCCTTCCACCGGATCATCGAGGACTTCATGATCCAGGGTGGCGACCCAACCGAAACCGGTCGCGGCGGCCCCGGCTACCAGTTCGACGACGAGTTCCACGACGACCTGCGCCACGACGACGAGGGCATCCTGAGCATGGCCAACTCCGGCCCCGACACGAACGGGTCGCAGTTCTTCATCACTCTCGCTCCACAGCCCCACCTCGATGACCGCCACGCGGTCTTCGGGAAGGTAACCGACGGCATGGACGTCGTCCACGAGATCGGAAACGTCGACACGAACGCGAACGACCAGCCGAAAGAAGACGTCGTCCTCGAGTCGGTTTCGGTCGACTACGAGTAAGGTACTCCGACTGCAGCCGAGTCCGAAATAATTTTTCGCGAGTTACTCGCTCGAGTGCGGGTTCTCGGGTGTGAAAAACCGGGCGATACCGCTTGACTCCCCGGACCACTGCGACTCGCGAGTCGCCCACTCGATCGTGAGTTTCCCGGCGATCACCAGCGTCGAGACCCCCACTTCGGTCACGGTCGCCGTGTCGAACACGAGCGCGATCGGCCAGAGCAACAGCGGGAAGACGAGCTGTGCGAATATCGTCAGCAGAAACCAAAAGAGGATCACGCGAATCGGGAGTTCCGCGATCGTCGCCGCAGACAGTCGTTCGTGCCGTCGGCGGCCGAAGAACTCGCGTCGGATCGTCACTAACTGCGAGACGAACAGCAAACACGCGTTCACCAGAATCGCGGGGGAGAACGCGTTCCCGATGATCGAAACGACGTCGCCGATCGGGACTCCCTCGCCGCTTGCCGAGAGCTCGAGGGTTGCGCGAGCGGGCATGAGTACCATTAGCACTGCGAGACACCACCAAAACACGAGTCCCCAGACGAACAGGCCGATTGCGTACCGAACGTTTCGAGGATACACCGCTGGGACTCGATCGAAGGGCTGTATCGGGGTTTCTCGAGCGTTCACGAACGGGAGCGAGAACGAAAGCGGGTCGATATTTCGATCAGCTGGTCGCGATTCTCGTTTTGCGAACAACACCAGTCCGCTGTAGAGCACGACGAAACTGCCGATCTCGAGCCAGTAGACGAACAACACCTCCTCGGGGTGCCACTCGAGGAACGCGATTCCGGCCAGCGGAAACAGGTTCGCGACGAGAAGCGGGAGAAACGCCGTTTTCTCACCCAACTGCAGACTGCGACTCATCACGTTGGTGTGGAGACACTGTCGTGATAAAATGCAGCTACCTCCTTCCGCTGTGGAAACATCGACCACGACTGTAACAGGAGACACGCTACACCCAAGTGCCGAGGTACTGAAAGCGATCGATCTCCCTCCGATGATTTCGAACCGGTGGCCGAAATCTGCGCTCGTCCGGTGTGATTACCCTACCAGCCGTCCGTGATCGTAACGATGCCTTCCCTGGCGGCGACGTTGACCCGCGTCTTCGGATCGACGGTTAGACTGGTCAGCCCCGACTCGAGTTCGTCGGGTCGCTCGAACCGGGCGACACCCGTTCGGTACGTGTAGTCCGTCGTCGTTAGGCACGGACGGCGGTAGCAGCCGAATGCGTGGATGCCGTCGTCGGTCTCCTCGATTCGCTTGATGTACGGCGTTTCGGCGCTCGAGCCCCAGCCGGTCTGGACGATCAGAACCGCCTGCTCCGCGAAGTCGGTCCGTTCGAGCAACGCCGCCGCTGTGGTGGAAGCTTCGGGGTCGACGCGCTCGAGGTCGGTCTCATCGGTGAGCAGCGCCGTAAACAACTGCGGATTTCCGTCGCCGCCGCTGCCGTTCCCGAGGCCGCCGTCGATCGATATCGATCGGCTGGTCGTCTCGTACTCGAACTCGAGCGACGGCGCGGCGGGCATCTCGTCGCAGAGATAGAGTGGGTCGCGTCCGTCGCCCGAACCGAACCCGCAGTCTTCCCCCTCGATTTCGTACGGTGGCGTGTCGATTCGGTCGAAATCGTCCGTTGGCCATCCATCGACGCTCCCGTCGGAGTCCGTTGTACCGCCATCCCGCGCGCGTGACCGCCTGTCGCCCGCCACCTGTCCGGCGGCGAGTGCGGTCGCGAGCGATCCACCTGCGGCCAGCAGCGCCTTTCGTCGGGTGTACTCCATAGGCAAGTGACCTTCCAACGACTCATAATAAAAATCTTATCCAAACTAAAAATATCTCTATACTAGACAGCAGTAATGAATTACATGAAGAAACCAACGATGGCTTATGAATTCGCGATAGAGCAGCACTGCTGATAGCCGAGACCGCAACGCGAAAGGTGGCTGACTCCTGATACTCGAGTAGTAAGCGATGGCGGGATCGCGCTCTCGTCCGTCGGAGTTCTCAAATGACTGTGTGACTAGACAGACGTGACGCGATAAGAGCGGCACGTGCAACGATTACCAACCATCACTGCTGGTTTGTGGGTCACTGGGGGTGAACCAGCGAGCAAGGCCATCGGACTGATCGATCCAGCGTCCTCCGTAGATCGACCACTCCATCGTGACCTTCGCAAAAATCGTGAGCAGGGGAATCCCGCTCTCGATAGCGCTTTTCGCATCGAACACGATCGCCACAGGCCAGAGTAGTAGAGGGACCACGATTTGTGCACCAACCCCCACAACTATCCAAAACCCGATCTGTCGTGCCGGGATCTCAGCGATCATGGGTGCCGAGAGGGTTTCGTATACGTGTTGTGCGAAAAAATGACGAACAAATAGAAGCTGTGCGGCGAGCAGTACAAGTCCGTTGAGGAGAAGTCCGGGAGTGGCTGTTGCTGTTATAGCGGCTACTCCCTCGCCGAAAAGGGCCCGTCCCTCAGCACCTGTCTCGACTGGTTCGGGATACGAAAAGATGATTAGAAGCACCGAGAGAGACCACCAGAAAACGAGTCCCCAGACGAACAGTCCGACGGCGTATGGAACGTTCCGACGGTATATGGGAGGCATCCATCCGACCGGCTGTATCTGACCGGTTCGCGTTTCTAGAAGTGGAATCGGGAGTGACGGCGGGTTTAAATTCTGATCATCCGGTCTGGGTTCTCGACTCGCAAAAAGTACCAGCCCACTGTAGAGGACGACAATGAATCCGACCTCGAGCCAATACACGAACAGTACTTCATGTAGTTGCCAACCGAGAACTGCTATTCCAGTAAGTGGAAACAGATTACCAAGAAGAAGAAGAGGAAGACCTTCATCAAGACTTATCTTTCCTTCGAATCTCATCAATAAACCATGCAATTGAGGTGCATATAAATTTCCTCGATCCAAAAATATGTGTTATCTATTGTCAATAACCTACTATACTATTACCTTAGTAGATAGAAGGGAAGAAAAGTCAAAAATATTAGTATAATGGGTTATAGCGTAAAAGTCGAAGACTCTCGAATATAGAGGTTGTTTTAGATTCTGAATAGCTGATGAGACGAATCGTACGGATCTAACGATTACAGAGAGACGATTATTGGCATAAATTTAGTCAGAGTGCAGTTTCTAGTTAGGCCAGTTTGAGGAACGAGAAGGTCGTAGAGGTAGTTTGGAATGACACTCGTAGACCTGCTCAGTGAGCCCTAAGCGGCGGAATTTGATGAAGCTTGGGAGCGTGAGCGGACGGCGATTGCGTCAGGATGTTCGCCGTCCGGCTCCACGCGACCGGGTGTTCGCTTCGATAGACACAAGCAATTCTTCGTTTGATCGACGTTGAACGTTCTCACCAAGCGATTTGGAACTGGGTACATCGGCTGACTGACAGCGTTCCAGACCCGCCGACGTCCACGAGAGTAAAGCTCTCGTGCGGCCCATCAGAACGCGATGCGTTCTGAGGACGGCTTCGCCATCGCGGCTCGTCATTGATGAAACAGCTGTCAAGATTAACGGCGGGTGGTCTTGGGTATATGATGCAATAGACCTAGACTCGCGACTGATTCTCGATGTCGCAGTCTTTGGACGCCGAGGCACCGATCCAGCCGCTGCGTTCCTCCATCGATTGACCGAGAAACACGATCTCTCTGACACGGTGTTTCTCGTCGATGGCTACGGATATCTGACTGATCTCTCTCGATTAGGATTGGGCGGTCAGCTCGACTATGTCGAAAGAAACCTGATTGAAAAGTGGTTTCACACCTTGAAAATGAGAGTTGACCGCTTCCATAACTCGTGGGTGGATAGTCGAGCGAGCGTCAGAGACTAGCTTGAACAGTTCGTACACTACTACAACACACAACGACCGAACTAATAACTTGACTTACAGATGATGATGGAGGTGCTAAACTAGACAGTGCCGTATTCGTCATCTAGTCAACAATCATATGGCTAATTGCGGCCGCCGCGATGCTTGCAGTTCCCATCCCACTGGAACGGCGATCGGTTCGGGCTGGGTTGCTCGAGAGCCGTACTTCCTCGCCGGAAAATCGTGACTTGCGCAAACGGTGATGGGTTGTCGTAACGCGGTTAGTCGCTGAAGGACGACGCCTCGAATCGTTTGTCGGAGCAAGCTCCGGTGTTCGCTCGTCGTTCCCGAACGGCCGTGACACTGCGATATGAAGGCCCGATGCGTTTCCGCACTCGTAGTGAGCGGATCGACGGATGAAGCGAGCCCTCGAGCTGTGAGTCGCCGTCTCTCGGTCGCCGCGATTCGATATCATTTAACCGATGTATGTCTGTAATAGTGCGAAAACAATCATAAAATTATTTTTGATATATTTGGCAGGCGATCCGAATAGACGGAATCGGTAATCGGGGGTCGACCGAGAGAAGCTACCGGGCTGGGAGGCCGAAACGCGACGGCGAGCGTCGAGCGGCGGAGACTGTAGCCGCCGTTCGCGAGTTGGCCTTCGGCGATCGGATCGATCGGTCGGGAGGGAGACGAGATCGGTGCGATCACGAGGCGGTAGTCACGACGTACACGCCGAGCGCCATGAGTAGCCCACCGATGAAGAATTCAGTGCCGATCGATTCGCCCAGTACCACGGCGCCGAGTGCCGCACCGACGATCGGTTGGGCGAAAAAGAACACCGCAACCGTTCCCGCGTCGGTGACTTCCATCCCCTTGTACCAACAGTACCAGGCGACGGCGGTACTCAGAACCCCCAGGTAGAGGACGGCTGCCACGAGCGGTCCGGTTACCGAAACCGATCGTATCGTCGCGTCCGTGAACCGGAGTTCGACCGGTACCAGTACCGCTAGCAGCGGAACTGCGAGCACCGTCGAGTACGTCGCGGTTTCGAGGGCCGAATACCGACGAATCAGCGGCTTTCCACACACCGTGTAGGCCGCCCACCCGGCACTCGCGACGACGAGAAAGCCGATCCCCGCTGCACTTCCCGCCCCGATCGTCGCTAGTTCGTACTGACCGGAGAGGACGAAAACCGTACCCCCGATCGCGAGAACCGTGCCAGCGAGTTTTCGAAGCGTGAGTTCTTCCTTGAGAAAGCCGACGCCGAGACCCAGCGTGAAGACGGGCGTGAGGACAGTTATGAGGGATCCCTCGCTCGCCGTCGTCAGGTCCGTCCCGACGAACTGCGTCCCCATCGTGACCGCGACCCAGACGCCGAGGACGGCGAATCCCTGCCAGTCCCTGCGCGTAAACGACCGCCGAGGGTACGCGACGCGAACCACTCCGAGAAGGACGGCCGCGCCGATAAAAACCCGTAGAAACGCCAGCGTTACCGGAGGAATCGACTGAAAGCCCCATTTACTGACGACGTACATTCCACCCCAGAGGATCGCTGCGAACGACGGCACGAAGAGGACTATTTTCGAGCGAGGATCGTCCATAGTGGCGAACGTGGACACACCGAAAAGAGCGTAACGGAACTCGCTCCTCGAGCGGTGCTTTTCGCCCTCTCGGGACAAACACCTGTACGACAGGACCCGGGTTGGAGATCCTTCGTCGATATATGGAGCAGAATCGGTCGACGAATCCGGATCAACGAGCGGTCCCGAGACGAGCGATCGCGCAGGGAGGCGACCGAGTGGAGGGCTTCGCCTCAGTCCGTTAGCGGCATCTCCGTGCCGCGGACGCTATCGACGATGACGTCCCCGTCGGGTCGAGACGCGATCCAGAACAGTTTGTGGGCGTCGACCGACCGCTCGAAGGTCAGTTCCGGGGCGGAGCCGACGGCGACTTTCCGGAGGGTCCACGTGAACACCGCGTCTTCGGCCTTGTCGCGGACCTGCGCGTCGGAGAGTTCGGACGGGAGGATGAGCACGTCGTCGACCGTTTCCGTAACGGTCTCGGGAAACACGTCGGCCCGGACGGCGAGCCGGCGAGAGCGGTCGACGCTGACGACGTACTCGACGTCGCGGGCCGAAATCAGTGGCCGTTCGATCGTCGCGACAGCGTCGTAGATCCGGTACGGGTACGCGACGGCACCGACCCGACCGCTCGAGTCGACGTCCTCGCGCGTCACCATCGGCTCGATGACGGTGAGGGCCGCGCGTTCGCGTCGCTCGCCCGTGACGGTCGCGGGCTCGAACGGCTGCCGACGCGCGTCGCTCATTTACTCGTCACCCTCGTCCCAGTACTCGCTGGCGCTGACGTGTGCGCGAATGGTGTCGGTCTCCGTGACGGCCTTGGGATCGACGTCGCGGCCACCGTCGGTCACGTACTCGGGGGTACCGGTCGGACCGTCGGCGCTCGAGAGAGCCGAGAGCGGTTTGTTGAAGGACTCGAAATGATCGTCGATATCCTCCGGCGGCGTCGTCAAAAGCGAGACGACGATGAGCGTCGCCGTCGAGAGGATGAACGCGGGGAAGAGCCCGTAGACCCCGATCAGTCCCGTGAGGAACGCCGACCCCTCGACGGCCCCCATGAGCCCGGTCAGTTCGAGGACGGTCGACAGCTGTGTCCAGAGGACCATCGTCGTAGTGCCGACGATCATGCTCGCGACGGATCCCGTCGCGGTGACCCGCTTCCACCACACGGCCGCGATGAGCGTCGGTCCGATGGCCGCACCGAGGCCGCCCCACGCGTAGTCGAGGACGAGCGTGTAGATCGGCGTGTTCTGTGCGAGGAAAGCGAACGCGATACTCGCCGCTCCGAGTCCGAGCGTGACGTACTGGGAGTAGCGAACGAGCGTCTCCTGACTCGCGTCCGGGTTGACGTATCCGTGGTAGACGTCCTCGACGATAGCGCTCGTCGCGACGAGTAGCTGTGAGTCCGCACTGGACATCATCGCGGCGAGCGCGGCCGCCAGGATGATTCCCGCGATCGCACCGGGGAAGAACTCGAGCGTGAGCAGCGGCATGACGTTGTTCGGGTCCTCGATACCGCCCTGCCCGAAGGCGACCAGTGCGTACAGCCCGACGAAGCCGGCGCCGATGTACGCGACGAACATGAACAGCTGGGCGACCAATGCCGCGAGGCGGATGTTCTTTACCTCGTCGATCCCCATGAACCGCACCATCACGTGCGGGTTTCCGGGAATCCCGAGCCCGATAGCGGCGTAGCTGATGATCCCGAAGATGGCGGCCCAACCCGTCATCCCGGCCGTGACGCTCGTGAACGAACTCCCGACGGACTCGAGCTCACTGAACGGGAGCCCGTAGTTGGTAAACGCGATGATCGGCAGGATGATGAACGCAATCAGGATGATCGCGCCCTGTACGTAGTCGGACCACGCGACGGCGAAGTAGCCGCCGAGCATGGTGTAACCGACGACGATGACGCCGCCGCCGAGGATCCCGACCACCGACGAAACGCCGGTGAGAACCTCGAGCAGCGTCCCGGCGGCGACGATCTGTGCGCCCACGTATCCTCCCTCGAAGATCATCAGGACGATCGCGGAGACGCCTTTGACGTACCCGGTATCGTCCTGTAGCCGCGTCTCGAAAAAGGTCGGCAGCGTGACCGCCTTCACGATCTCCGTGTACTTCCGGAGACGTTTTGCGATCCCGGCCCACGCGAACAGGTCAGCGGGAATCATTCCGAGCCCGTTGTAGAAGGCCATCACACCGGTTCCGAATGCATCGCTCGGAACGCCGAGCGTGAGCCACCCGCTCATCTCGGAGGCGCGTTCGGAGAAACCCGTGACGACCGGGCCGATGCTTCGCCCGCCGATGACGTAGTCGTCGACCGAGTCCATGAGTCGGGAGGAATAGAGCCCGATCCCGAGGAGGACGAGGAGATACACCGCGAACGTCCCGAGAACCCAGATTCCGGCCGAGCCGGCGAGTCCCTCACTGACCATGGTTCGTTTCCTCGTAGCGGTTACGTATCTTCTTTTCCCGTTTCCCTTCCCACACGTAGTATACGCCGAGCATCACGAGATACACGGCGAAGGGTCCGAATAGCCAGACTAATTCAACCGAGCCACTCTCAGGCATACAGGTGTGTGCTTACCACCCACACATAAACGTACCGAATTTGCCCCTTTTTTGGTGGCGAATTAGTCGTCTCGAGGAGAGTGCTGCTGCTGTCGTCCCGCAGTGAGATCGTTTCCAGCGGTCGATCGCGGCTCACCACGAGGTGCTTCCGTCGAGTCGGGCAACTCTCGGGAAGCGTGTCTCGAGTCGGAACCGACAAACGCGTCTCGCGCGCGGTGGAGCAAAACCGGGTCAGTCAGACGCCGACGACTGCCCGAAGCGCGAACAAGGCGTTTTCCTTTCGCTCGCGGATCCGACGGTAGAAGTACTGCATCCACTTGTCGCCGTAGGGGATGTACTGATTGACCTCGTAGCCCTTCGTGGCGAGGTCTCGCTGGGCGTCCTCGCGAACGCCCATGAGCATCTGAATCTCGAAAGGAGTGTCGTGTTCCTTGTGAAGGTCGATCGCAGTCTCGAGCATCGTCAGATCGTGGCTTCCGACCGCGATACCCTGATCGAACTCCCGGAACAGGAACTCGAGATGCTCGATATACGCCTCGTTGACGGCTTCTTTCTGCTTGTAGGCGACCGAGGACGGCTCGTCGTAGGCTCCTTTAACCAGTCGGACCGCCGCGGGAACGTCGGCGAGGCGGCGCAGGTCGTCGCCCGTGCGTTTGAGGTTCGCCTGAATGGCGACGCCAACGCCGTGGGGATGGTCCTGGACCGTCGATTCGACGGCGTCTAAGGTCGTGTCAGTCGTCGTGTGATCCTCCATATCACACCAGACGAAGATGTCTTCGTCGGCCGCGACATCGACGATCCGTTCGAAGTTCTCCGTGAAGACCTCGGGGCCGACGTCGATCCCGATCTGGGACGGTTTGACAGAGATGGACCCATTCAGCTCGCGAGAAGCCAGTTCGGAAACGAGACGGCAGTACTCGTCTGCGTCCGCGTCCGCGGGCTCGCGGTCGTGATAGTGTTCGCCGAGGAGGTTGACGATGCCACCCATCCCCGACTCGTTACAGTCGGAGACGTGATCCAGCGTGCCGGACACGGTCGTTCCGGCGACGAATCGGCTCGCGATCGGGGGGATCATATCGTGTCGGTGGCACCCAACCCTCCTAAATCGATACCCGACCAAAAGATTCAGTGGGAAGATCTCGGAATTAATATTGGGAGCCGATCAGGGCTCGTCCGGGTTGAGCAGTTTCGCTTCGGCTTTCCGGAGGTGCTCGAGCAGCGTCGTTTTCGAGACGCCAAGTTCGTCAGCGAGTTCGCGCGTGTCGATCTCGCGCGGCCACGCGTAGTAGTTGCGCTCGCAGGCGAGTTCGAACGCGTCCCGTTGGCGGGGCGTCAGCCGATCGAGTCGGTCCGGCGTTCCCGACGAGTCGCCCGCCGGTGAGGCGATTTTGCTGATCGAGATCTCGGCATCGGTCTCGGCTCGGATGCTCTCGAGTCGGCTCTGAATCTCGGGGCGACCGTCGGCGACGAAGACCGGCCAGTGCTCGAGCCCGCGTTCGACGCGCACCGACGCGTCGTGAATGAAGCCGTGCGAGACGAGCGTGTCACTGATACTGTGTTCCGGCTCGTACTCGACGAAGAGTTCACGGGTCGCGTTCCCGGGATCCGGTGCCCCGCTGGTCGGGCGCTGGCCGAGTTCGACCGTCGAGTGTGTCAGCGGCGACTCGTTCGCGAATTCGACGAACTCGTCGAGTTGCGCCGTCGTGTCCGCGTAGACGGTGAAGTGGCCCTTGACCGTTTCCTCGACGGTTCGGTGGACGGTGTGGACGAGCAGTCCGGCATCGACTGCCTCGGTCGCCTGTAACCCCCAGCAGTCGGGATGCCAAATCTCGAGCGCGAGTCGCGTACCGTCTGTCCCCGTCGTCGTCGCCGTGGAACTCGTGCTGCTCATGTGTCGGTTCTGTTCGTCCGTTTCGGTGTGAGCAACATAAACATACTGAATACAGACACCGTGGACCCCGATCGAGTCGGTCCCGACCATGGGAGGCGGTGGTTATTCCCTGCCGATCCGTCACTGATACGGTATGAGTCAGCAGACGACAGCCCAGCCGAACCGTCACTACATCGACGGCGAGTGGACCGATGGCGAGGGCAACGAGACGTTCGAGAGCGAGAACCCTGCAACCGGCGACACGCTGCGGACTTTCCACCGCGGAACCGAGGCCGACGTCGACGCGGCACTCGAGTCCGCCGAACGCGTCCAAGACGAGTGGGAGGAACTGTCCCATATCGACCGCGCGGAGTACCTCTGGGACATCTACCAGGAGCTTCGCGATCGGACGGACGAACTCGGCGAGATCGTCACGAAAGAGTGCGGCAAGGAGATCTCCGAGGGGCGAGCCGATGTCGTCGAGGCCGCACACATGGTCGAGTGGGCTGCGGGCAACGCCCGCCATCCCCACGGCGACGTGGTCCCGTCAGAAATCGGAAGCAAGGACGCCTACATGCGCCGGAAACCGCGCGGCGTCGTCGGCTGTATCACTCCCTGGAACTTCCCCGTCGCGATCCCCTTTTGGCACATGGCCGTCTCGCTGGTCGAGGGCAACACCGTCGTCTGGAAGCCCGCCGAACAGACGCCGTGGTGCGGCCAGATCGTCGCCGAGATGTTCGAGGAGAGCGGGATTCCCGACGGCGTCTTCAACATGGTCCAGGGCTTTGGCGACGCCGGCGAAGCCATCGTCGAGGACTCGCGCGTCGACACGGTCCTCTTTACGGGCTCGGCGGAGGTCGGCCAGCAAGTCGGCCAGACCGTCGCAGAACAGCCCGGCAAACTCGCGGCCTGCGAGATGGGCGGCAAGAACGCCGTCGTCGTCACCGAGGAAGCCGACCTCGACACCGCCGTCCACTCGGCCGTGATGAGTTCGTTCAAGACGACCGGCCAGCGGTGTGTCTCCGCCGAGCGACTGATCGTCCACGAGAACGTCTACGACGAGTTTGTAGAACGCTTCGTCGACATCGCGGAGAACGTCGCAGTCGACGACCCGCTCGCTGAGGACACCTTCATGGGACCGCTGGTCGAAGGCGAGCACAAGGAGAAGGTCCTCGAGTACAACGAACTCGCCCGTAGCGAGGACGTCGATGTACTCGTCGACCGTGACGAACTGGGCGACGACGAGATTCCGGAGGGCCACGAGGACGGCCACTGGGTCGGCCCGTTCGTTTACGAGGCCGATCACGAGGCGGACCTCCGCTGTACGCAAGAGGAGGTCTTCGGCCCCCACGTCGCGCTCATGGAGTACTCCGGTGACATCGAGGACGCCGTCGAGATTCACAACGACACCGAGTACGGGCTCGCGGGCGCGATCATCTCCGAAGATTACCGCGAGATCAACTACTACCGCGACAACGCCGAGGTCGGACTCGCGTACGGCAACCTGCCGTGTATCGGCGCGGAGGTCCACCTGCCGTTCGGCGGCGTCAAGAAGTCCGGAAACGGTTACCCCAGCGGTCGCGAAGTGATAGAGGCCGTCACCGAGCGCACCGCCTGGACGCTGAACAACTCGAACGACATCGAAATGGCACAGGGTCTATCCGCGGACATCACGACCGACGATGACTGAACCTCACTGTCCGCTCTGTGGGCGACCGACTAACACGTCGGATGACTGGTGTCAACACTGCGGGCTGACGAGTCGCTGCGGCGCCGATTAGCGCCGAGCGGTTCGGTCGCCGACCGAGACGAAGACCGACCGCGAAGACCTGATCTGCTGTCGTCGACAGTGGGACGTTCCGAATGCGTGAACGATCCGGTGACCGGCTCCGAACTGGAGACGCGATCAACTGGTGCGCTCGATCGATCCGCCCGTACCCGTAGTCGGCCCGTTCACACGTTCCGAACGGAAGACCACTGACGGGAATCGCGGCTCGGTCATCGACGGCAATCGAACGGCCGTGGGAAACACTCGCATATATAAGTGGATGTTAGATGAACCGAATGGGGATTTCACAGGAAAATATTCGGGGTAATAAACCCGATATTCGATAGACATCACAGAATCGCGTTCACACATTCCGAACGCTTATGCGCAGACGACACGACACCCTCGAACCATGACGGACGATCGCCCTCGGCCGGTTAAGACGACACAAACGTCACTCGAACTCGTTCGCGCGGTCCGCGACAGTGACGGTGCCACGCTGAGCGAGCTGGCCAGCCGTCTCGAACTGGCGAAAAGCACCGTCCATAATCATCTCCACACGTTGGTCGACGAGGGATTTCTCGTCCGAGACGGCGATACCTACCACGTCGGTCTCCAGTTTCTCGTGTTCAGCGAGCACGCACGCGAACGGAACCCGTTGTACGCGACAGCGCGGCGACGCGTCTACTCCCTCGCCGAGAAAACCGGCCACGAGGCCGACTTCATCGTCGAGGAAAACGGCCGTGCGTACTCTCTCGAGTACTCGATCGGCGAGTCGACCCGACAGGGACTGTCGGAATCCAGTCCGTTCAGGGCGGGCAACCGATTCTACATGCACAACTGTGCCTCGGGAAAGGTCTTGCTGGCGTCGATGCCCGAATCGCGCGTCCGAGAGATCATCGATCGGTGGGGACTCCCGGCGACGACTGATGACACCGTCACCGACAAGTCAACTCTGTTCGACGAACTCGAGACGATCCGGCGCCGCGGATACGCAGTCAATGACGAGGAACTGATCGACGGGTATCGGTCCATCGGCGCGGCCGTCACGAGGCCCGACGGCGAGGTTGTCGGCGCATTCTCGATCGGCGGACCCGCGTATCGTATGGCCGTCGACGAGTCGACGACCGAGGAAATCGCACAACTGCTGATAGAGGAAATCAGTTCGCTCGAATCGGAACTGTTCCGGTAGATATTACAATACTATGTCTGTAATGGGATCTATGATTGATCGATAGTTTCTGTTGAGCCTGTCCCGTTCCGACGACGCGACCTCACCGAGTGGGCAATAATACACCTGCTATAAAGATAACAAATTAAATAGGATATTGGTGTCTGTGTAATAGTATTGCTCTCATTCTGAATACTATGTAGGAGGTGTTCCGTTATACTCATTCTGGCTATTTTATGGACTATTCGATTTGTGCGGATCAGAAGACCAGACTCAGGGAGGTTTGTTCGGTACTGACAACCACGTGTTCGCAACTATATAGACGGGGCGGGACGACATTTAGATCACAAGCAGTTTCGAGGAGATAGAAGCGTTTCATACTGCCCTGTTACTCGAACTCTGGATTCGAACGCCGACATCGAGGTACGTAACATATATGACTATTTGTGCAATTTATATTGCAATATTAATACAATACTATTCTACCGGTATAATATATGTATTTTTACTAATATTGGCATGTATAACAGCGATGTGATACGTATCCGGCCCGGTTCACAAGGCAAACCACGTAGAGATGTCTCTTTACGAAACGACACTGACTCGAAATCGGTTTAACGACCACTCCGTTTAGCGGGGTTCTCGATTGATTGAGTCGTTCGTAATCGTAACGCGAAAGACCGCTCGCTCGAACGAGTACACATGAGCGACGACGAGATCACGCGCCCGAGCGACGTCGGATCGGGCGACGCGCCGCCGGTCGAGGAAAAGCCCTACAAGATCGTTTTCGAGGCCAACAAGTGCTTCGGCGCGGGCAAGTGCGCCGAGGTCAGCGACAACTGGGAGATGTCCATCGCCTCGGGGATGGCCAAGCCCAACGAGTACTTCTTCGGCGAGGAGGACCTCGAGCACAACGTCCGCGCGGCGGAAATCTGTCCGGCGAAAAAAGACGACGGCTGTATCCACGTCGTGGATCGGCGGACCGACGAGGAGATCGCGCCCGATCCCCACGGCGACGGCACCCTGAGCGTCGACTGGTAGTCGGCGGTTGATTTCTTCTCGAGTGCACACCGAAACGCACATCCCAAGGCGGTTGCAACGAGCAAGTGCGTTTTGGGCGAGGGTAGCCAAGCAGGCCAACGGCGGTGGGCTTAAGACCCGCTCCCGTAGGGGTCCTTGGGTTCAAATCCCAACCCTCGCATTGCTGTCGCGAGTATCTCTCGAGCGACAGCAATCGTATTTGGATTTGAATGAGAGAAGTCGCAGCCGGACGTGAGCGAAGCGAACGTCCCGGACCGTCTCGGCGTAGTTCAAATCCCAACCCTCGAGTTACTGCCGCTCGAGCGAACAATCGGACCTAACCACGCCAGATAGCAACTCGAGTACCCACCAGCGCCGATATTGACGCTATCCAACTCGAGACGAACTCAGTTCTCGAGGCCCGCGTTTGGAAGGGCAAAGCCGGCGACGAGATACACGAGGGCGGCCACGACGAGCGCGCCCGGAATCCCGAGGACGATATCCATGTCGGTCATCCCCATGGCGAAGAAGAGGATTCCTGCGATGGAGAATCCGAACCCCGCTGCGAGCCGGTGGTACGCTCGAACCGGGCTCACGTCCCGGTCGTCGTGTTCCGCCTCGAGCCCCGCCGGTTGCATGAAGATCGGGAGGGTGTGATAGATGCCGAGACCGACGAGAAGTCCGGCGATCGGTCCAAACGCGGGGTTCTCGAGGACCATGTAACCGATGAGCGAGAAGATGAAGACGTCGCCGACGCCGACGACGACCGCGAGTCGCGTCGGTGTGAGCGGCGTTCCCTCAAAGGCGTCGTCGTCCGGTTCGAACGTGCCGGGCATACCGTTCAGTGTTCGAGACGAGAATTTATACTTTGTTGAATATTTCGAGCCGGTTCGGCCGACCTCGCGGACGAACGACGGGTGCGGTCGGATCCGTCGACGGACGCGTCGAACGCGCCGAACCGCTACTCGCCGGTCCGAAAGGAGAGGTCGAACGACGGCGCGGAGTGGGTGAGCGCCCCCATCGAAATCACGTCGACGCCCGTCGCGGCGTAGTCGGCGACCGTCTCGAGCGTGACTCCGCCGCTGGCTTCGGTGAGCACGCCGTCGTCGCCCTCGAGTTCCGAAATGGCTGTCTCGACTTCGGACGGTTCCATGTTGTCGAGCAGGACGACGTCCGCGCCGGCTTCGGCCGCTCGAGGCGCGTCCGCGACGGTCTCGACTTCGACCTCGATTTTCGTCGCGAACGAGACCCGGTCTCGAAAGTGCGCGACGGCGTCCTCGAGCCCCAGCTCCGCGATGTGGTTCTCCTTGACCATGACCATGTGCGAGAGGTCGAGCCGGTGGGTGTCGCCGCCGCCCGCGACGACGGCCCGTTTCTCGAGGCCCCGCAGTCCGGGCGTCGTCTTTCTGGTCGCCGCGACCCGAACGGCGTCGGATTCGACTCGTGCCCGCTCGAGCGCCGCTCGCGTTTTCGTCGCGATTCCAGATGCGTGGCCAGCGAGGTTGACGGCCACGCGTTCGCCCCGGAGAACGTCCCGTGCGGCTCCCTCGACGCGGAGGACGACTGCGCCGGCGTCGACGCGTGTCCCGGGATCTGCAGACTCGAGGACATCGACTCCGAGGTGTTCGAAGACCGAACGCGCGGCTTCGATGCCCGCGATGGTACCGGGTTCTTTCGCGACGAGCCGTCCCGTCGTCTCGCCGGGAACCTGATTAGTCACGTCGTGGTGACCGATGTCCTCGCGAAGCCAGCGGTCGATCTGCGTCTCTGTGATCATCTATTGAACCTCAGTCGTCTGCCGCCGCGTTTGCGTTCGGTTCGCTCCCGTCCTCGAGGTAATGACACCCCTTCGAGGTGGGATTCTCGCTCGCCGCGCGGGCGATCAACAGCGCCGTCACGCAGGCGTTTCGGAGCTCGTAGAGGTCTCGAGCGGTCCGGGTTCGGGTGTAGGCGTCGACCTCTCCCTTGAGTCGACGGAGTATCGCGCTCGCGCGTCCGATTTCGTCTCGATTCCGTCGCAAGCCGAGGTGTTCGTCCATCGTCCGTTTCAGTCGACGCGACTTCTCGGCGGCGAAGCGGTCGGGGAGATCTGGGTCCCGATCGACCAGTTCGGGTGCGTCGATCACCCCCGGTTCGGGTTCGGCTCCTGCGGCGTCGGCCCCGGCGCGACGGCCCCAGACGAGGCCCTCGAGCAGGCTCGTACTCGCCAGTCGGTTCGCGCCGTGGACGCCGGTTCGGGCGCACTCGCCGACGGCGTACAGGCGATCCAGCGTCGTTCGCCCGCGTCCGTCGACGTCGATACCGCCACAGAGGAAGTGCTCGCACGGAGCGACCGGAATCTCCTCGCCCGTAACGCCTCGGTCGCGACACTTCTCGGCGAGCGTCGGGAACTCGGCGTCGAACTCGAGGGGGCTCACGTCGAGGACGACCTCGCCCGTCGCCTCGCGCTCGTCGGCCACCGCGCGGGCGACGACGTCGCGGGGTGCGAGGTCCCCCTGCGGGTGGTACTCGGGCATGAACCGCTCGCCGTCGCCGTTTCGCAGGACGGCTCCCTCGCCGCGCAGCGCCTCCGAAAGCAAGAACGGATCGTCGTCTTCGGCGGTCTCGCCGTCTCCGTTCGAAACGCGACTGGATTCGCTCCCGGCGTAGGCGGTCGGGTGGAACTGGACGTACTCCATATCCGCCACGTCGGCGCCCGCCAGCGCCGCCATCGCGATGCCGTCTCCCGTGGCGGCGTCGGGGTTGGTCGACCGACCGTAGAGCGCGCCGATCCCGCCAGTCGCGAGAATCGTCGCGCCCGCGTAGATCGGTTGGCCTGTCGCTCGCTCGTCGGTGACGATGCCGTGGACTCGCCCCTCGTGGGTGAGCAACTCGAGAGCGGCCGTGTCCTCCTTGATCTCGACGCGGTCGTGGTCGTCGAGATAGGTGAGAAACGGCCGGAGGACGTGCGTTCCCGTTGCTGCATCGACGTGGAGGATCCGATGTTCGGAGTGGGCCGCTTCGCGAGCGTAGTCGAACGATTCGCCCGAAGCCGCGCGGCTCTCTTCGCCACCGGATTTTCCACTCGATTTCGAAGGCGAGTCGAATTCGATCTCGAGCGTCGAAAGCAAAACGTCTTCGACCGCCGCGTCCGCATTTTCGATCAGGACGTCGACTGCGTCCGGGTCGGCCGTGTGATCGCTGGCCGCGAGGATGTCCGCCTTGAGGCTGTCCGGATCGCCGCGGGTCGTCGCGATGCCGCCCTGGGCGCGGTCGGTACTCGTCTCGTCGGGGCGCGTCGCTTTCGTGACGAGCAGGACGGACGCACCCGCTCGAGCGGCGGCTAGAGCGGCCGTACAGCCCGCTATACCGTTGCCGACGACGAGGACGTCGGTGGTGTCGTCGGACCGCTCGCTCGGTTCCCCATCCGTTTGGCCGTCGTCTGCGGCGTGGGACGTGTGCTCGCTCATGATCAGATCTCGAGCATGCGCTCGAGTGCGAGGCCCGCCATCTCTTTTTCCTCGGGAGCGACCTCGATGACGTTGCGTTCCCGCCCCGCACAGAGTTCCTCGAGGACCCAGGTGAGGTAGTTGGGGTCGATCTGGCGCATCGCGTTGCAGTCCATGCACGCGTCGCCACAGAGGGGGACGACGTTCACCTCGGGGTGCCAGCGCTGGAGGTGGTTCGTGAGGTGAATCTCGGTGCCGATCGCCCACGTGTCGCCGGGATCTGCGTTCTCGATCGTCTCGCAAATAGTCGCCGTCGAGCCGGCTTTGTCCGCGGCTTCGACGACCTCGCGGCGACATTCGGGGTGGACGATGACCTTCGCGTCGGGGTTCGATTCGCGAACCTCCTCCAAGTGGTCGACGCGGAACCGCTCGTGGACCTGACAGTAGCCGTTCCAGAGGATGATGTCGTTGTCGACGACCGCAGCGGCGTCTTTGCCGTCGGGATCCCAGGGATCCCACTCGACGGTTTCGTCCGCCATGTCGAGTCGGTGGGCGGTGTTCTCGCCGAGGTGCTTGTCCGGCAAGAACAGGACCTTATCTCCCTTCTCGAAGGCGTACTCGAACGCTTTGTGCGCGTTCGAGGACGTGCAAACGAGACCGCCGTGGCTCGCACAGAACGCCTTCAGATCCGCGTAGGAGTTCATGTACGTGATCGGAATGATATCCTCGTCGGGTGCGGCCTCGGTGATCTTGGCCCAGGCGGCGTCCACTTGAAGCGCTTCTGCCATACCCGCCATCGGACAGGAGGCTTCCATCGACGGCAGGATGACGGTCTGGTCGTCGTCCGTGATGATGTCCGCCGATTCGGCCATGAACGTGACGCCGCCGAAGATCACGTACTCGGCGTCGGCGTTCGCCGCTTCCTTCGATAGCTGGTAGGAGTCGCCGACGAAATCGGCGTGCTCGACGATCTCTCGGCGCTGATAGTTGTGCCCGAGAATCACCACGTCGTCGTCGAGTTCCGCGAGCGCGGCTTCGATGCGCTCCGTTCGCTCATCCTCTTCGAGATCCCGATACCTCGATGGAAGCTGTTCGAGGTTGTCGTATTTGAACAGACTGAGGTCGGTTTCCAGCTCTGCGGTTTCCATCGTTACCATTTGGGTCACCAGTGAGTAATCCTAGTTCACAGAGTACTATTGAATAACTTTTTCCTTCAACCACGACGACCGCACTCGAGATCGGTTCCGACATCGGTATCGCTAGCCTGGCTTCGGACCGGCCGCGTTCGAAGACTGTCGCCGATTCGTGAACTACGGTCTTGTGACTCGAGCACGTAGCGATGGTATGAACGTCGAGGAGTGCTTCGAGGACTTCCGGCGACGGGACTGGGAGCGCGAGTCCGTCGACGGAACGGTCCGGCTGGCGGTAGTCGGAATTGGCGGATTCGCCGAAAACCGCGCGATTCCCGGCGTCCGAGCCGGAACCTACTGCGAACCGACGGTTCTGGTGACCGGATCGCCCCGTCGAACGCGACCGGTCGCCGACGAGTTCGGCGTCGATCACGTCCTCGCGTACGACGACTATCTAGCGGGAGAACTCGAAGGCGAGTACGACGCCGTCTACGTCTCCACGCCGAACGCCTTTCACGCGAAATACGCCCGCTCTGCGGCCGAACGCGGTAAACACGTCATCTGCGAGAAACCGCTCGAGACGAGCGCCGAACGCGCCCGGGAGATCGCCGACGCCTGCGCGCGGGCCGGCGTAACGCTGATGACGGCCTACCGGCTCCAACTCGAGCCGACGGTTCGGCGGTGTCGCGAACTCGTCGCTGCCGGCGTTATCGGAGACGTCGTGCAGGTTCATGGCGGATTCTCCCACCCGCTGCTCGAGTTCGCCGACGCGGACACCTGGCGGCTCGATCCGGACCTCGCGGGCGGCGGCGCGCTGGTCGACCTCGGAATCTATCCGATCAACACCACTCGATACCTCCTCGACGCCGACCCGGTCTCGGCGTACGCCTCGACGCACTCGATCGACGATCCCTTCGACCGCGTCGACGAACACGTCTCAGTCCAGCTCGAGTTCCCGGGGGACGCGACGGCGGCCTGTACGGCGAGCTTCGACGCCCACGCGAGCAGTCAACTTCAGGTGGTCGGTACGAACGGGATGATCTCGGTCTCCTCGCCGTTCGGCGGCGTCGTCCCGCAGGACATCGTCGTCGAGAGCGGCGAGATGCGAACGGAGTACACCGGACCGCCGGTCGACGAAGTCCGCGAGGAGTTCGATTACTTCGGCTACTGCGTGCTGACGGGCACGCGCCCGGAGCCCGACGGAGCGGACGCCATTGTCGACCTTCGGATCATCGACGCCGCCTACGAATCCGCGGAGACGGAGTGTCGGGTCGTGCTGGATCCGTCTCGCAGCGACGCGTCGAACGCCGACCGCGGGTCTTAGTCCCGTTTCGGCGCGGCCGCTCGAACCGTCTCCTCTCGGAGGGACTCGCTCGCCGGCTCGGGGATCACGACGATCGGCCGATCGACGATCGATTCTGCCGCCAACTCGCGGAGGCGAGTTCGAACCGTCGCCGGGTCGCCGGCGACCCCGAGGTCGTCGACCATCTCGTCTGTCACCATCCCCGTCGCCTCCTCTCGAGCGCCCGTTCGCCACGCGTTTGCGATCCGTTCTGCCTCGCGTTCGTATTCGGTCGCGACGGCGTTTCGATACCCCTCGCCGCTGCCGACGTAGTAGGCAACGTGGCGTCGCAGGATCTCTCGAGCGTGTTCGGGGTCGTCGCTCGCCGCCGTCGGAACGTAGGGAGCGACCGTCACGTCGTCGGGATCTCGCCCTCGTTCTCGCGCGGCGTCGGCCACCGTTTCGAAGGCCGCCTCGAGTCCGGAAAACGGGATGTTGTGCGGTATCCACCCGTCACAGAGCCGTCCGACGACGCGTCGGTTCGCGGGCCCGAGCCCGGCGTGATAGAGCGGCACGTCGGCCTCGAGCGCGGGAAAATCGGCGACCTCGAGAAGTTCGCCGTCGTAGCGCACTCGCTCGCCGTCGCCCGCGGTAAACTGCCGGACGAGTTCGATCGTCTCGTGGGCGCGCCGAACCGGCCGGTCGAACGACTCGCCGTGGAGGTCCTCGATCACCTTCTTCGTACTGACCCCCGTTCCCAGGACGAACCGCCCGTCTGAGGCTCGCTCGAGGGAGTTGGCGGTCATCGAGAGCAGGGCGGGCGACCGCGAGTAGACATTGACTATCGCCGTCCCCAGGCCGATCTCGTCGGTCGCGGCCGCCATCTCGGCGAGTTGGACGGCGGCGTTTTCGCCCCAGAGTTCCGTCAGCCAGAGCCTGTCGTAGCCGAGCGATTCCGCGCGCGTTGCGAGGTCGGCCGGTTGCGATCCGCCGAACTCGGAAACGATCAAATCGAGCTTCATACGGTGTAGTCTCTTCCGAACGACAAAAGTCACGGCCACAGTTTCGGATTCGTCGATCGCTTCGGACTCGCGCACACCTATTCATGAATTACGATTATATTCCTCCCGGATCACTATTGGCCAACGCGAAAAATACCGGGATTCGACACCGAGCGCGCGCTTCGCTCTGCCACAAAGAATAAGAAGGCACCAGTCCGTTCTCTTTACGGACACATTTGGAAACGATGACAGGAAACCGTTCTTCACTTACTGAGGGGGAACTGCCGGATGCGGGTGCGGACGGATCTTCGTCCGCCGAGGCAGGCAGTACAGGGCAGTCCGACGGGGAGACAGCGACTGCCGATGGGACGTTGGCTCGAGCCGGCTACACGCAACTTTTCAACGGGATCGAGACGCCGACGTTCGTCCTCGATACCGACGGCGTGATCGTCGAGTGGAGTCAAACGCTCGCCGAGCTAACGGGCGCGAGCCGGGAGGAGGCGGTCGGTCACGACCGGGCCTCGGAGATGTTCTACCCCGACGGTCGCCGGGCGAAGACGCTCGCCGATAAGGTTCTCGAAACCCCTGAGGGAGCACACAGAGAGCACGACGTCGAACTCCGCGATCCGTCGGTCAATCGCGTCGGCGATACGAGTACGATGATCGACCAGCACGGTGACGAACGCCACATCGATTTTTCCGCGACGCCGCTTTACGACGGCGACGAACTGATCGGCGTCGTCGAAGTCGTCATCGATCGGACGGAGACGATCAACGAACGGGATGCCACGACGGCGTTGATCTCGGAGGTCCAGCAGACGACCAATTCGATCAAACAGGGCAACCTGTCCGCTCGAGCCCAGCGCAAGTCGGCATTTTCCTCGCTCGACCCCGAACTCGTCGAGGTGATCGACTCGATAAACGAGATGGCCCAGAACCTCGCGGATATTACCGGACAGGTCAACGAGCACGCAGAGCAGATGGAAACGGCGACCGACGAGGCCAACGAAGCGGCGACCGAAATCGCCCAGAACGTCTCTCAGCAAAACGAGTTGATCGAGGACGCGACGACCGAGATCCAGTCGTTCGCTGCCGAAATCGAAGAGGTCGCCGCCGAGGCAAACGAGGTGAGCGCGGCCGCCGAAGCCTCGCTCGAGACCGCAGAGGACGGCCTGGAAGCCGGCGAGACGACTCGCGAGGCCACTGAGGAGGTCGTCGAAATCGGGAACGAACTCTCCGAAAGCGTGCGGGAGCTATCCGAGCAGATCCAGGATATCGACGAGGTGATCGAAGTGATCTCGGACATCGCCGACGAGACGAACCTGCTCGCGATCAACGCGACCATCGAAGCCGCGGGCTCCGATCAGGGCGGTGAGCGCTTCGCCGTCGTCGCCGATCACGTCAAGGAACTCGCCGACGAGACCAACCAGCACGCAGACGAGATCACACGGAGTATCTCGGAGCTACAGGCCCAATCCGAGAAAACCGCCTCGGCCGTCGAACGCTCGCAGGATCGAATCCAGCACGCTGACGAACAGATCGAGCAGATGCACAGTTCACTCGAGGAAATCAGCGACTCCGTGGAGGAGGCGGCCCACGGCATTTCGGAAGTCGCCCGCGTGACCGACGAACAGGCGACGTCAGTCGAAGAGCTCACCGAAACGCTCCAGACAGTCCGGGATCGCTCCGATCGCTCGGAGGAGGCGACTCAGAAGATCGTCGAGACGACCAACGAGCAAGAACAGATCATGACGACGCTCATCGACCGCGTCGACGAGTTGACGGAAGCGGATCGCTGACGACTTCGCACTGTCCGAGACTGATCGCTGACGGACTGTCGATGGAATCGGGTTTTCCACCCCCTCGTGTGCTCCCAGCGACGGGAATCAACAACTGTTAGGTCCGCCGCCTGTGACTGGTGAGCCATGACAGACGCATCCTCTCTCGCTCGAGGCGTCCGCGAGGGCGACCTTCGATTGCACGAACTCGAAGATCACGCGGATCACGATACCGCCGCGGCCGCGCGGCGACTGTTGCTCGAGACCGAGACCGACGCGGATCTCGAGGCGATCGGTTCCTACGGCTTCGAGGCCGAGGCGGCCGAGTCGGCCATCGAGAACATGCTCGGAGCGGCCCAGATTCCGATGGGGATCGCCGGGCCGGTTTCGATCGACGGCGGCGCGGCCTCGGGCGAGTACTATCTCCCGCTCGCGACCACCGAAGGGGCGCTGCTCGCGTCCGTCAACCGTGGTCTCTCGGTGCTCGAGGACGCCGGCGGCGTCGACGCCCGGGTGACCAAACACGGGATGACCCGCGCGCCGGTCTTTCGGGTCTCGGGCGTCGTCGAGGCGGCCGAGACGGTCGAGTGGGTCGAGGAAAACGAACCGCGACTCCGCGAGGCGGCTGAGGGAACGACGAATCACGGCGAACTGATCGGCCTCGAGCCCTACGTCGTCGGCGACTCGGTGTTCCTGCGATTCGCCTACGACACGAAAGACGCGATGGGGATGAACATGGCGACGATCGCGACCGAAGCCGCCTGCGAGGTCGTCGAAGCGGAGACGCCCGCCTCGCTCGTGGCGCTCTCGGGAAATCTCTGTTCTGACAAGAAACCTGCCGCGATCAACGCAATCGAGGGGCGCGGGCGCTCGGTCACCGCGGACGTCGTCGTTCCGGGTGAACTGGTCGAGGACCGCCTCCACACCACCGCGTCGGCGATCGTCGAAGCGAACACGCGAAAGAACCTGGTCGGGAGCGCGAAAGCCGGGAGTCTCGGGTTCAACGCTCACGCGGCGAACGTCGTCGCCGCGGTTTTCCTCGCGACCGGACAGGACGAGGCGCAAGTCGTCGAAGCGGCCAACGCCATCACGACGATGGAGACCCGGGAGCGAGCCGACACCACCGACCTGTACGCGAGCGTCTCGCTGGCCTCTCTCGAGGTCGGTACCGTTGGCGGCGGCACGAAACTCCCGACGCAGGCCGAGGCCCTCGACATCGTCGGCGTCCGCGGCGGCGGCGACCCCGCGGGATCGAACGCCGACGCGCTCGCGGAAGTGATCGCCACCGGCGCGCTGGCCGGTGAACTCTCCCTGCTCGCCGCGCTTGCCTCGAACCACCTCGCGAGCGCTCACGAGGATCTCGGGCGGTAGTCGATTGGCTCGTCGCTTCGACTGATCGCCGCTAATCGTCGGGACTCGATCGCCGTCCAGCACCGTCGATTCGGCCGCCTGAGAACCGGTACTTTCAGCCACCTCGCTAGCAACGGCTTCCGCGTTTTCGATCGGTAACGGGTCGAGTACACGAAGGCCGGAATCTCTCGGTCACTTTCACTTTCACCATGCGCTGTTGGCGTTGGTATTTTTTGATGGCCTCCGAAGGTGTTGACGCGTCCGTTCGGCGAGCACCGGCGGGCGCTCCACAGATACCAATGCGTTGTGACTGTCCCCACGCGGATTCGAACTCGGACCCGGACGCGGAGTCCGAACCGGCTTCGAACGCCGCTCGGCCGACGCTCGAGTCGAATCGCACGCATCACCTGCTGACGGTGGTCGAATTGTTGCTCTCGGCCGCGACGTTTGCGCTCTCGCTGTCGGTCGCGCTCGGGTGGCTCTAACCTCCCGAATCGTTCGTTTCGGAGCGTAATCGACGAGAAACGAGGATGATGTACGCCCCGGAGAGGCCGAGCAAGAGGAGTCCGATCCCGACCCGAATCCCAGAGGTTCCCAGAATGACGAACAACCACCCGACGGCAGCGCCGCCGTAGCCCCACGCGAGAGACGCGTACCCGTAGGCCGCGTGGAGCGTGCCGACGGCGAGGAACGTCCCGGCGAACACCCACATCGCGACGGTCGTCGCCTCGATGCCGACGATAGTCCGGCTCACGATCGTGCCGTAGCCCAGACACGCCATCGCGATCACGGTCCCGACGCCGATCGCGGTTCCCTGGACGTCGACCGTTTCGATCGTCTCTGCCATAGCCCCCGTTTCGACCCCGCGGAAATAGCGGTGACGGTTCGACGGGACTGGATGGCATCTACCAGAACTGCACCGAAAGAGGTCAGAACTGCATCGAAAGAGGGCAGAACAGCAGTTCGAGGCGTCAGGTGAACAGGTTCTGGAAGACGTCCCCGAACAGGATCAGGAGTATGCCGCCGAGGATGACGAGGCCCAGGAAGGTAAAGAAGATGATCGCCGCCTGTCGCCCGGTGAGCGCATCCCCCGAGAGGAACTCGTCTAAAGCCATACGCGATCGTTCACCGCCCTATCGCTTAAATCGAGGGTGTCGTTCTCACGGAGGGGGATTTCAGAGCGTCCGATACCGTCCGCGACGTTCGCTGACCTCCCCGTGTCGCGTGAGCTTTTCGAGGGCTTTCCGGACGTACTCCGCCGAGACGCCTCGATTGCCGGCGTACGTGACGACCTCGTCTTCGGTCGGCTCCTCGAGTTCCTCGAGCGCGCGGGTGACGACGTCCTTCTTGGACCCGCGCCGATTCGGCCCGCGAGGGTCGCGTTCGCCGGCGGCGTCGATCTGTTCGGCGTCGAGCCCGGATGACTCGAGATACGCCGTCTCGTCGATGACGCCGCCGTCGACTCTGGTCTCGAGGGTCGCGTAGGAGTCGAGTTCGGCGAATGTCTCTCCCTCGCCCTGACGGTTCGCGAGCATCGACGCGCGAACGTCGCGCGCGTGATCGGCGTCTTCGGTTTCGACGAACTTCTTTCGTTTCTCGTAGGCCCGGCGCGACCCACAGCGGGGACACTGGGTCGTCTCCGAGCGCCCCTCGAGCAACCAGAGATGCGAGCACTCGCTACAGCCGACGACGGCGTACATGTCCGCACCTGGGTTCCGGTCGTAGTTTAACGTTCGGCAAGCGGAGCGAAAGTGAACGAGTGCCCGTAATCGCCCGAATCGAGCGTTGGGTCCCGATTCATGGTGATCCCTGCGTTCAGACGACAGATCGATGGCATCAGTAAAGGCGCCCCGCGTCGAACGCACGCGTATGGAACGTGTTTCGCTTTCGGACAGTGATACTGCGGAAGCCGCAGACGGCGTGTCGCTCGCACTGCTGGCCGGTTCCGATTCGATGAACGTCCAGCACTTCGAAATCGACCCCGGCGCCACAGTCGAGGAACACAGTCATCCGCACGAACAGACCGGCTTCATCTACGAGGGCGAACTCACCTTCCGCGTCGACGGCGAGGAGATCGTCTGCGGTCCCGGCGACTCCTACGCGATTCCGGGCGAGCAGCCCCACGCCGCGACCAACCGTGGCGACGATCCGGTTCGCGGCGTCGACATCTTCAGTCCGCCGCGGGAAAATCCGAGTTGGCGGGATCCCTCCTCCGAGTGATTGGGCGATCGAAGCGCATTCGCGTTTGAGTAGCCCGTTTTCCCGTCGTACCTCGAGTCAACGATGAGCTATATGACTTGTGACTACGTCGTCTGACGCACTTCCGATCTGACCACGATAAAATACCACGGAGTTATATTCTCCCTGCGTCAAGGGTGGCCGATGGCAACGGAGTCGCAAGCGGTGCACGCGGGCCGTATCGAGACGTTCATCAGCCGATTGGGGCCGACGTGGCTCGCCGGCGCGGTCGCGGCGGGGCCGGCGACGATGGCGAGCCTGCTCACGGCGGGGGCGAGTTTCGGCTACGCGCTCCTGTGGGTCGTGGTCGTCTCCGCCGTGCTGGGAACGATCGGACAGTACCTCGCGATGCGACTGGGCTTGCTCACCGAGCAGGGTATCGTCGCGGTCGTCGAGGACCGCCTCGGGGAGTTCTGGGCGTGGGTGCTCCTCGTCGATGCGGTGCTGGCCGCGGGGCTCGCCCAACTGGTGATCATGAAGACGCTCGCCGACGTCAGCGCGACGATGGCTGGTACCGTTGGCTTGGGTGCGGTGGCCGACCCGCGCGTGTGGGGAACCGTCTGGGCGGTCTTTCTCGCGCTTACACTCGCCGGCGGGGGATATCGGTTCGCGGAACTCGGCGCGAAGGTCATCGTCTCGCTCGTCGTCCTCGCGTTCGTCGCCGCGGCGTTCGTCGTCCCGATCGATCCGGCGAGTGCGGCTTCGGGCCTGCAACCGGTTATTCCGGCCGGCGTCGATGGCGCGCTCGTCGCTGCGGGGATCCTCGGCGGCGCGGTCCACATCACGCTCCTGACGATGCAGAGCTACACGATGCGGGCCCGCGGGTGGACTCGAGCCGACGAATCGATCGCGCGATTCGACCTCCTCAGTTCGATGCTGGTCGCGTTCGGCATCTTCAGCCTCGCGATTTTTCTCGTCGCCGCGAGCGTGTTGCCCGAGTCCGGGCTGAATCCGTCGACGATCACGGAGATCCAGGCCGCGCAGGCGCTCGGCCCCGTCGCGGGCGAACACGCCGTCTGGCTGTTCCTGCTCGGTCTGTGGGGAGCCGCGATGTCGACGCTCGGGGGCAACACGATCGTGGCGCCGTACCTCCTCGCCGACAAACTCGGCTGGGAGCGCTCGGTCGAGGACTCTCGATTCCGCGCGACCATCGTCGTCGTCGCGCTCGTCTCCGCGCTCGGGGCGTTTCTCGGCGGAACCTTCTTCCAGCTGCTCGTCCTCGTCCTCGCGTTTGGACTCGTGGGAACGCCGTTCGCACTCGTCGTGATCCTCTTCTTGCTGAACGACCCCGACGCGGTTCCCGAGACGAACTCGCCGCTCGAGAACGCCGGCGGGATCGCCCTCCTGTTGGTCGCCGTCGTGCTCGCCGCGGAGTTCGTTCGCGGCGAACTCGCGACGGTGACCGAGCCGGCCTCGGCGTTCGTCGTCGCGTTCGCCGTCGCGATGTCTCTCGCGGTGCTCGGTATCTGTGGAATGTATCTGCGTGGCCACGTTTTCGGTTAGTCGTCGCTGACGAGCGGTCGCTGTCAGAAGTGAAATGCTCGCCGTTTTCGGGTTTGCAAGTAGGTGTTCGAGAATCCGTTGTGGGCAAGCGAAGGTGTGTCAACGTCTACTCGTGGTTCTGAGAAACGAATCCGGATGCTATCGACCGTAGGTCTCGAGTGCGTCCCACTCTCGAGCCATGAGTTTGCGAACGCCCTCGGAGAGGATCCCCTCGCCGAGCGAGGTCGCTCGGTAGTACGAGTACAGCCCGTCTCGATCCGGCGATTTCCGCTTTCGGTTCTCGACTAATCCGACCTCGATGAGCTCTTCGAGGTGGTAATGCAACGTATTCGACCGGACCTCGAGGCGCTCACGCAGTTCACTGGCGCTCTGGGGACCGTCCCCGACGAGCGTGTCGACGATTCGAAACCTCGTTTCGTTCCCGATCGAGCGTTGCATCGCGAGGTACTCCTCGAGCGAGAGAATGCTGTTCTCGGGGAGCAACTCCTCCCGTTCTCGCCCCGCCGCTCGTTCGGACTCTGCCATATGCTCTCTTATACGCACCACTGTATAAGTATTCGCTGACTCAGTAGTCGCTGAAATAGCTATACTTTATATATATAATCGCGAACCAGTTTCACTATGCGCGACCGTCTGATTGCCGAACTCGGCGACCTGCAACGACCCCGTTTTCTCGTCTACTTGATGGGGCCCTACGAAGCGTTCGACGTGGATCGGGTGCTCGAGGAATCCGAACCCGATTCGATCCCCGAATCGGTCGATTTCGGAACGCTCGTCGACTCCGAACACGCTCTCGAGCGCGAGGAGGCGACGCTTGACTTGCTGCTCGACGTCCGAGATCGGCTTCGGATCGACGCCGGAGTCAACGTGTTTCTCGCCATCGATGTCGATATTCCGCTTGCGGAGATGGACGCGGCGACCCAGAGCATTGAGTTCGCTCGTGCGAGTAACGCCGTCGTCTACGTCGTGCCGGCAGTCGGCGACAACCTCGGTGTCGGAATCGAAACCGGTGCCGTTCTCGAGGCGCTTTTCAGCGATGAACTCGCGAATGACCGTCAGGAGCGCGTGCTGTTCGTCCACGAATCGAGCGTCCGAAGCGCGATGATTGCGGCCGTTCGCGATCGCTGGGAAGCGCGGATCTACGCTTACGACGACCGTTCGGATCTGGTACGACAGGTTCGCTTGTTCGTTCGCGATCTCGTTCGAAAAGAACGAACCGGCGAGTTATCGCGACTCGAGTGAGCAGGGGCACTTCGATTTTCGTCTGGAGTCCCCGAGGTAGTTTACTCGAGGGACTTCTCCATGGCGACGTGGGGTATTCCCGCCTCTTCGAACTCCTCGCCGTAGCGCTCGTAGCCGAGTTCGTCGTAGAAGCCGGCCGCTCGAGTCTGTGCGTGCAGCTTGAGCGTCTCCAGATCGTTCGACGCGGCCGCCGCCTCGAGGGCGTCCATCAGCGCTCGCCCGACGCCGGTACCGCGGTGGGACTCGAGCACCGCGACGCGTTCGACTTTCCCGACGCTGTCTTCGGGTTCTCGGAGTCGGGCGGCACCGATCGGCTGCTCGTCGTCGTCCTCGTAGGCGACGAAGTGGACGGCCTCGTCTTCGTGCTCGTCGTACTCTAGCTCCTCGTCGACGCCCTGCTCTTCGACGAAGACCCGCCGGCGCACGTTGAAGGCGTCCTCAAGTCGGTCGTCGTCGGCGACGCGGACGGCTGTCATTGAGTCGATGTACGGGCTCGAGGCCGAGAACGTTGCGGATCTCGACGCGGTGTGCGTTTCGCGCGGATCGAATCGGTCTCGGCGCGTGGGCATGCTCGAGCGCGGGTGCTCACTGGATAGCTCAAAAGAAAAACGCAGAGTCGCTGGCGTCGACCGCAGACCGAGCGCAAAACCGCTTACGCGAGTCTCTCGAAAGTGTCAGACCGCTTTGCGGCCTGACTGTCCGAAAACTGGCTTACGCCAGTTTTTCGATGTTGTCGACGACTTCTTCCGCGTACTCGCTCGTCGCGAGCTTCTCGGCGTCCTCGAGCTGGCGCTCGAGGTCGTAGGTGACCTTTCCGGACGAGATCGTCTCTTCGACGGCGTCGCGAACGAGGTCGGCGGCGTCGTCCCAGCCCATGTACTCGAGCATCATGCGGCCCGAGAGGATCATCGCGGTCGGGTTGACCTTGTCCTGGCCCTCGTATTTCGGCGCGGAGCCGTGGACGGGCTCGGCGAGCATTCGGCCCTCGCCGAAGTTTCCGCCGGGGGCGATGCCGAGACCGCCGATCTGCGCGCCGGCGGCGTCGGACATGTAGTCGCCGTTCAGGTTCATCGTCGCGATGACGTCGTAGTTGTCAGTCCGGGTAAGAAGCTGCTGGAGCATGTTGTCGGCGATGCGGTCGTTGACGACGAGCGTGTCGTCGTCGACTTCGCCGTCCTGTTCCTCCCAGAGGGTGTCCTCGGTGATGACCTCGTCGCCGTACTCCTCCTCTGCGACCTCGTAGCCCCAGTCGCGGAACTGGCCCTCGGTGAACTTCATGATGTTCCCCTTGTGGACCAGCGTGACGGAGTCGCGGTCGTTCTCGAGGGCGTAGTCGATCGCCTCGCGGACGAGTCGCTTCGTTCCGAACTCGGTGATCGGCTTGATGCCGATGCCGACGGGGCCGTCGTGGATGACGTCGTCTGCGCCCATCTCCTCTTCGACGAACTCCTTGACCTGCTCGACTTCGTCGGTGCCGGCCTCCCACTCGATGCCGGCGTAGACGTCCTCGGTGTTCTCTCGGAAGGTGACCATGTCCATCTGCTCCGGTTCGGAGACCGGAGACGGGACGCCCTCGAGGTGGTAGGTCGGTCGGACGTTCGCGTACAGGTCGAGGAGCTTTCGCAGTCCGACGTTCAGCGATCGGAAGCCGGCACCGACGGGCGTCGTAAGCGGGCCCTTGATCGCGACGCGGTGTTCTTTGATGGCCTCGACGGTCTCGTCCGGAAGGTTCTCGTCGTACATCTCTCGCGCGGACTCGCCGGCGTAGACGCGCATCCAGTTGATCTCGCGGCCGGTCGCCTCTGCGGCGGCCTCGAGCACTTTCTGTGCGGCGGGACCGACGTCGCTACCCACACCGTCACCGTAGATGATCGGGATGATCGGGTCGTCGGGAACCTCGAGTTCGTCCTCGGAACCGTCCTTCAGCGTGATCTTCTCCCCCTGCTCGGGGACCTCGATCTTGTCGTAGCTCATTTCGTCTAGACGGTTCTTCGAAGGGGGTAAAAGGTCTCTCATTTCCACGTTAGATCGACGATCGTCGTAGCACATGTTTATTATCGTCGATGAGAACAACTCGAGTATGCTCCGTCCGCCACAGCACGCGCCCGAGCGCTGTCCGCTTTGTCGATCGACGCTCTCGAACGTCCAGGGCCTCTCTGCCTGCCCCGATTGCGAGTGGACCGGACGTTAACCCGTTTTCGTCGTCCTCGATAGCCCGTTTCGAACCGGTACCGGGGGTCGTCTCGAGCGTCGATTCGACCCATGAAGGTGATCCGCCAGGCGGAACCTCTTTTTGCCGACCGATCCAACCCGGGAGCATGAGCGAAACGGAAGTCGATCTCGAGGCCGAGATGTACGAAAAGCACCGCGAAGCCGGCGAAATCCTTGCACAGGTACGCGAGGAGGCCGCAGATCGCGTCGAGGTCGGCGCGAGCCACCTCGAGGTCGCCGAGTACGCCGAGGACAGGATCCGAGAGCTGGGCGGGAAGCCGGCGTTTCCAGTGAACATCTCGATCGACGAGGAAGCGGCGCACGCGACGCCGAGCATCGGCGACGAATCCACTTTCGGCGAGGAGATGGTCAACCTCGACATCGGCGTCCACGTCGACGGCTGGCTGGCGGATACCGCGATTACCGTCGACCTCTCTGGCAACCCGGAACTCGCCGAGGCGTCCGAACAGGCCCTCGAGGCCGCACTCGACGTGATCGAACCGGGCGTGAACACGGGCGATATCGGGGCCGAAATCGAGGACGTGATCGACGGTTACGGCTTCAATCCCGTCGTCAACCTCACTGGCCACGGCCTCGGCCACTGGGAACAACACACCAGTCCGAACATCCCGAACCGCGCCGTCTCGCAGGGAACGACGCTCGAGACCGGCGACGTCGTCGCCATCGAGCCGTTCGCGACCGACGGCGGCGGGAAGGTCACCGAGGGCTCGAGCGAGGAGATCTTCTCGCTCGAGCGCGAGGGCTCGGTCCGAAATCGTCAGGCGCGCGAGGCGCTCGAACAGATCACCGACGAGTTCCGGACGCTCCCGTTCGCAACCCGCTGGCTCGAGACGGACCGACCGGAAGTCGCGCTGCGGCGACTCAAACGCAACGACATCGTTCACGGCTACCCGGTTCTCAAGGAGGACGACGGCTTCCTGGTGAGCCAGAAGGAACACACGGTCATCGTCACCGACGACGGCTGTGAGGTAACAACGCGATAGCGCGCCCTTCTTCGGCCTGATATCCCTTTCTTCGAACCGTAGCGTCATCTCTTCCGATCCTAGCTCCATCTCCGATCCGGCAGTGCTCTTCTTCGAACCAACACGCCACTCACAGCGTATCGCTCGAAAAAACGGTCGTCAGTGGATCCCACCAGTTGTCGTCCGCCCAGCGCAACTGTTTCGGTCTCTGGGACGAAGTGTTCTACAGTCGACTCAGGCGTTGTTCATGCGCTGGCTCGATCGGTTCCCACAGCGCTGACATTCGGCCACCCGGTAGGGCTCGCGAGAGAACTGCGCGTTTTCCTGTTTGAGACTCTCGGTTCGGATCTGCACGCTCACTTCGTGAAGCGTATCGAGTTCGCATTCGTCACAGTGTTCGGTTATCCCGTTGAATGAGTTGTCTGTTGTTGCCATTGAAACTGCTGTAAGATTAGGGGTATCATAAATCCGCGTTCCATTACGGGTATTGAGTCGAGAAAATCGCAAGACGGGATCGGGGTAATGGGAACGGAGCGACGAGAGCGCTCGAGATTGTTTAGAACCGAATTTAATGACTTGTTAAGCCGATTCGAGCCGAATATGATGATTCCTTAATATTGCCTTAAACCGTCTAAGAGACACTATCTCACGGGTTTGTGTATCGATGACCACGACACCAGTGTATGAAACCATTTAGGGGTCGCTCGAGTGGGCACACGTATGGATCAAGTGTTCGCTCCCTGGCGAATCGAGTGGATCAAACGCGACGAGAAGAATTCCGACGTCGACGGCTGCGTCTTCTGTGCGTTTCCCGAACGCGAAGACGATCGCGAAAACCTGCTCGTCGCCCGGAGCGAACACGCGTTCGTCCTGTTGAACAACTACCCGTACAGTCCCGGTCACGTCATGGTCATTCCGCGGACGCATACAGGCGAGTACGCCGACCTCACGGACGAACAGTTGCTCGATCACGCTCGGCTCAAACAGCGGACCTTCAAGGCCGTCGAAACGGCCCTCGAGCCGGACGGCTTCAACGCCGGCCTGAACCTCGGAGAGGGCGCCGGCGGCTCGATCGGCGATCACTTACACACGCACATCGTCCCGCGCTGGCAGGGGGATACCAACTTCATGCCGGTGATCGGGGACACTTCGGTCATCGTGCAGGCGCTCGAGGAAACGTACGACCAGCTCCACGAGGCTTTCGCCGCTCAGGAGGGGGCAACAGTGCCCGGAGCGGGCCGCGCCGTCGTGTTCGAGTGAGTTCGGGGGATCAGGCGTACGTGCACTCGAGATACGAGAGAATATTTTCCGACTCGGCCATCGTGACGCCGTACTCCTCGTCGACGAGCAGGGGAACCTGGCGCTGGCCGGAAACCCGTTTGACTTCGTCTCGTTTCGAGTGTAACCCGTCGACCCAGACGCTCTCGTAGGGGATCTCGAGCGAGGTGAGCTCCTCGTCGACGGTCTCGCAGTACGGACACCCCTCGAGTTGGTACAGCGTGATCATACGCGGGGATTCGGTTCGGTTCCGCAAAAGCGTGGCGTCCGGTCTTCGGGTCTCCATCTCGGGGATTACCGGATATAGTTGCCGCTGTTGCAGAATCTCACTAATTGAGAATGGGGGGCTAGAGCGGCTCTCCAAACGCATAAACCGTGTTCTGACCGGTTATCTCGAGATCGACGAAGTCGCCGATTTCGATGCCGTGTTCGTCGGCGTTCTGGACGATGATCTGTCGGTACGCGCCGTCCCGACACTTTACCGAGTCGGCGGTTCCGTCCTCGACGACGAGGACGTCCTCCCGGATCTCGCCGACCATCTCCTCGTAGGCCTCGCCGACGATCTCGAGTTTGAGATCGCTCATCGCCTTCGAACGCTCCTTCTTGATCGTACCGCCGAGGCCCTTCAGCTCGGCTGCGTCCGTCCCCGGCCGCTTCGAAAAACGGGTCACGTTGAGCTTTTCGGGGCGCGTCTCGCGAAGCAGCGCCATCGACTGCTCGTGGTCGCGCTCGGTCTCGGTCGGGAAGCCGACGATGAAGTCGGTCGAGAGCGTCCAGTACTCGAGGGCCGAGTCGAACGTTTCGACGACCTCTACGTACTCTTCGACCTGGTGCTGGCGTCGCATGTCGCCGAGCACGTCGTCTGAACCCGATTGGACCGGCGCGTGCAGGAAGTTGTAGAGCTTCTCGTTGTCGGCGAAGACCTCGGCGAGTTCCTCGCGGATGCCGTGGACGCCCTTCGGATTCGCCATGCCCACGCGGACGCGGAAGTCACCGTCGATGGCACAAATCCGCTCGAGCAGCGTATGAAGCGCCCGCTCGCCGGTGTCCCACCCGTAGACGCCCGTGTCCTGACCGGTGATGCGGATCTCCTTCGCGCCGGCGTGGACGAGCGCGCGGGCTTTCTCGACGTTCTCCTCGATCGGCGGGGAGTCGATCTTCCCGGTCGCCTGCTTGGTGATGCAGTACGAGCAGTCGGACATACAGCCGCGAGCGATCGGCAAAATGCCGATCACCCCATCGAGAATCGGCTCCGCGTCCGGCGTCGTCGTCGGACACTCCCCGTTCGTGACCGCGTCGGGGACCTCGTCCCAGTGGAGCACTTCGCCGTCGATTCCCGCATCGGCGAACGCCTCGCCCTGCGCGAGAGCCATACAGCCCGTGACGTAGAGGTCGGCGGTTTCGTCGGCGAGTTCTTCCGCGCGCCGGAGCATGTTGCGCTCCGTCTTCTCGACGACCGTACAGGTGTTGAGAATCGCGACGTCGGCCTGTTCGGGACCGTCGACCTGGTGGTGGCCCGCGTCGCGGAGTCGCCGCTCGATCTCGCGGCTCTCCCCGCGGTTTGACGTACAGCCGTACGTCTCGATGTGGTATCGGGCCATTCGCGTACGAATGGGTCCGCACTCGTCGGCCAAAAGCGCGACGGATTCGGCGTTCGGTTCCTCACTCTTCCGTGGTCTCGGGGTCCGGTCGCCGTTCGGTCGTCCGCTCGAGTCGGTCGTAGTTCTCGTCGATGACGTGGACGACGGCGATAAACGCCCCCAGCGCGACCGGGCCGAAGAAAAGCCCCATGATGCCGAACGCGTAAGCGCCGCCGAGCACGCCGACGATGATCACGGCCGGGTTGATGTCCGCGTAGCGGTCGACGACGATCGGTCTGAGATAATCGTCGGAGACGGCGACGATCGTCGCGCTGTAGACGAACAGCGCGACGGCCAAAATCGGCTCGTTAGTGAGCAGGAGGTAGACGACCGCCGGCCCCCACACGAGGAAGGCCCCGACCAGCGGAACGAGCGCGAGGACGATCATCACCACCGTCCAGAGCGCGGCGTTCGGGACGCCGGTCGCCAACAGTCCGAGCCCGGCGATGGTTCCCTGTACGATCGCGATCAACACGTGTCCGAGGAGGACGGCCCGCATAACCTGATTCAGTTCCGTATAGAGGTCGTCCTGCACGTCGTCCGGGAGCGGCGTCATCTCGCGAATCCAGCCGTAGAGCCGACCGCCGTCCCGGAGCAAGTAGTAGATGAGAAAGAGCGCGAGACCCAGACCGATCAACGCGTGGGTGATCGTGCTCACCCAGGCCGTCGACTGCTCGAGCACGACCGTCCCGAGCTGTTGGCCCGAGTCCGCGACCGTCGAGGCGATGTCGACCTCGAGGCCGAACTCCGCCTCGAGCACCCGCTCGATATCCGCGACCTGAAACCGCTCCGCGTCCACGTTCTCCGCGATTCTGGCCGCGTCTTCCGCGATCGCGACCACGACGAACAGGAACGGGAGGAAGAAGGCGACGACTGCGAGGACGACGAGCGAAAACGCGGCGATCGGCGCGGAGACCCGCCGCTCGAGGCGACGCTGTAGGGGTGCGAGGACGTACGCGATCAAGATCGCGACGAGAACGTACTGTGCGAACGGGAGGAGCAGCCGGAGCGACAGGTAACCGAAGGCGAGCAACAGCGCGAGGAGGTATCCCTTTCGCCGGTTCACAGTGGTCTCACAACGGACACTCCATTAAAGCTGATAGCAGCTTCGACCCACTGAGAATCGAGAACGGGGACTCCGATGAGCGCGTTTCGAACTCGAGCATCTAGAGCCCCTGTCTCGCGGCGTCTCGAGTCCTTTCGTGGGTCTCGAGTTCTGTTCCGTGAGTCTCGACCCCCATCTCGTAGCACCCGTCCTCCAGCTTCGTGGCACTCCGATCGCGGGCGGCCCCGGCTGTCCGTTCACGAGTCGGACCACGGACGACCGCTCGCCAGACGGACCTGTTCGTGCGGTGATAGTTGTGTGGAACAACCACATATCTCAAGAAACGTTCACGCCTAGGGGCGGTCGAATGTCGACACAGCTCGACCCGCTTTCCCTGTCGGCCGATCTCGACTCGATCACTCCTCTGGGTACTCGAGGGTGACCGACTCGGCCTCGAAGTCCTCGAGGAACGCGCCGCTGCCGCCTATTTTGTACCGCTCGCCGTCGACGTCGATCTCGAATGAGTTCTCGACAGGGATCGTCGAGGTGACCGGCCGGACGAGACTCTGCTGGACGGAGACGACGGTTCCCGAGAGCTCCGCGGGAAGCGACCGATCGCCGACGGGCGAGCCAGTGACCGTCGCCCGGAGCGTAGTGTTTGCGGCCTCGTGGAGCGCGACCTGAAACACCGCGTTCCGAAAGCCGTCGTAGGTCTGCGGGAGCGTCGCCGGCGTGGTCACGTAGCGTTCGTCCGCGGTCGGCCAGTAGTTCGCCAGAAACGACCCGACGAAGACCGGCACGAGCTGTTCCTGACGCAGGGAGATCGCCTTCGTCTCGCTGGTCGAACTCGTCAGCAACTGACTCGGCGCGAGCAGCCCGTGGCGCTGGTCCGCCGTCATCATCGTCGGAACCAGCGCGTCCCAGGTTCGGACCGTACTCGCCGTCCCGGTGAGCGTCGCGATGTCCGGTTCGTTCCGCTCGGTTGCGCCGAGCAAGAGCAAGACGAGGACGCCCCGATCGACGGTCTCCTCTAACGCCGACCGGATCTGGGGCAACACTTCGGCCGGCAGGGAGAGGGTGACTTCCGTTTCGGCGTTCGAGAGCAGCGCCTCGATCCGCTTTAACACCGTCTGCCGTGATTTAATCACCTCGAACTGTTCGCCGGTCCGCTCGGTCGCGGTGTAACGCGATCGGATCCCCGGTTCGATCGCCTCGACGCTCTCGGTGAGTCGATCGACGACCTCGTCCGGCGGAACGGGCCTGATGACCGTCGGCACCGCGTGGTCGTCGACCTCGACGAACCCCCGTTCCTCGAGCGCTTCGCTGATGCTGTAGACGTACCGTTTGGAGACATCAGCGGCGTCCGAGATCGTGCTCGCCTTCGACTCGCCGCGTTCGAGGATCGCGAGGTACGTGTCGATTTCCTTTTCGGAGAGTCCGAACCGCTCGAGCAGGTCGGTGAGCCCGTCTTGATCCATGTATAACCAGTACGTCACAGATCGTATCGATGCATGAAAAAGATTCGCTGTGCGGCGCGGATTTCGCCCCGGTCGTCCAGCTCGTCTCCTGCGGATCGCGTCGACGATCATCCTTTGAGTTACCGTCCACGGCTGGTCGCGGTCGACGGCTACCGAACCGCCATGGCCGTGGAGAAAAGTGAGAATAAATTTTACAACAAACTTTAATTCGTGCGGGTCGTACCGGTGAGACGATGACAATACATTCCGCCCTGAACGACTTCAAGCGCGTTCGGGGGAGCGATCGCCTGTTCGCCGGCGAGCGTCGGTCGACGACGGGTTTTTTCACCGGGCTCGAGGATCGCCTCGTTCACGTCTCGCCCGACGGCGCGATCGGCGACTACTCCTACCCGCTCTCGGGACTGGTCGGCGTCGATCGATCGCGCTTTGGCGTCGAGATCGACGGGACCGTCCGTTGGTTCGACGATGGCGACCAGCGCTACGTCGAGGGGACTGCAGCGGTCGAAACGGTCCACCGCGTCGCCGGGCGACGACTCGTGCAGTACGATCTCGCGATCGGCCGACTCCACCTCACTCACTTCGTGCTCGAGGACGGGACCGGCGAAACCGAACGTGGCTCTCTGGATCGATCCGACGCGCCGTCGGACTTCGGCTCCGACGCCGGAACGCCGACGATACAGGCCTGTTTCGGGTTCGCACCCGAAGGGCGGACCGGACGGGTCGGACAGCTTCGCCACGACGGGATCGTCGAAGTTCATCACGACAGCGAACGGGACCTCCTCGCCGCGTCGACCGATTTCGAGGTGACGAGCCAGATGCCGGAGACGTTCGACGAACTGCTCGAAGCGGGGCCGACGGCGCTCCCCCGAAGTTCGGACGACGGTCGCTACGAGGACGGCCGTCTCAGCCCGATAATCCTGGCGTCGGTCGAACTCGAGGGGGCAACCCCACGTACAACGATCGCGACGCTGTTGACCGACGCCGAAGCGTGCGACCGCGCCGACGCGCTCGATCGGGTCCGGGCGGGGCCGCTCGACCACCCGACCCGCGACTCGCTGCTCGAGGCCGGTCGAACGCAGACGCGGCGTCTCGGACTCGATCGCTTCCGTCGGTCCGAGACCGCTCCGGCGGGTGCGTTCGAGGACCTCCGCGCCCTCCAGTTGTTGCGCGCTTCGAGCGGCTCTCGAATCGCGGGTCCCGAGTTCGACCCGTACTACCGCTACTCGGGGGGGTACGGCTACACGTGGTTCCGGGACGACGCCGAGATCTCGCGGTTCCTTCTCGCGGCCGACCGGCGGGCCGAACTCGGTCTCGAGGACTGGCACGAGGCAAGCGCCCGGTTTTACACAGACACCCAGCGGTCGGACGGGACCTGGCCCCACCGGGTGTGGCCCCACAGCGGTCGCCTCGCCCCGGGCTGGGCGAACGGCCGCCTCGAACGTGGGTCCGGGACCTCGGAGTACCAGGCCGACCAGACCGCGAGCGTCGTGGCCTACCTCGCGACTTACCTCCGGGTCGTCGACCCGTCCGCCGAGTACGTCCGTGAGTCCCTGCTCGCGGCGAAAGACGGACTCGACGCCTCCCTCGAGGACGACGGACTGCCGACCCGCGTCCAGAACGCCTGGGAGAACATGACCGGGCGCTTTACCCACACCGCGGCGACGTTTCTCGAGGCCTACGCGGCCCTGGCTCGTGCGCCCCTCCCCGAGCGCATCGGCGACGACGCCGCCGAGCGCGCCCGCGCGGTCTACGACGCGCTCGAGACGCTTTGGGTGCCCGACCGGGGAATCTACGCACTCCGACTCGACGGCGACGTGCTCGACGACCGACTGGACGGCAGCACGTTCGCGCTCGCCTCGGCCCACGCCGAGTACGACCGACTCGAGGGCGGCGTCGACGACGAGCGACTCGATCGGTTGGTCTCCCACCACGAAACGACGATCGAGGGACTCGCGCGCGACCCCGATGGCCCGGTCACGGGGCTTGCCCGGTTCGAGAGCGATCCCTGGCGGGTTCGCGACCAAGACGACCCGAAAATCTGGACCGTGACGACCGCGTGGGGCGCGCACGCGGCGGTCGAACTCGAGTCGTTGCTCTCGGATCGCGACCACGCAGCGGCCGCAAACTTCGGCGACCGAGCGGCGACCCTCCTCGAAGCGGTGGGTCCTGACGGCTCGCTTCGGCGATCTGGCGGCTACCTCCCCGAACAGGTGTTCGACGACGGAATCGCGGATAGCGCGATGCCGCTTGGCTGGCCCCACGCCTTGCGACTCGCGACCGCGACGGCGCTCGACGAATAGGAGAGAGACGAAAACAGTTTCGAGCGGTCTGTGGTGTCGGTTCTCGAGTACTACGAGTTCGACGGTTCAGGAGGTCGTCATCGCCGGCGGTTCTTCGGCTGAACCGAAAACGTCTCGTCCGGTTTCCGGATCGAAGAGATGAATAGCTGATTCGTCGAACGTCAATGTCACGTCGTCGCCGGGCTGTGGTTCGATCGCTGGACTGACGCGGGCGACGAACTCGCCCCCGAGATCGAGGTGCAGGTAGTTGTCGGAGCCGACCGGTTCGACGACCGAGACGCGACCGGTGATCGAGTTCCGCGCGCCGTCGACGAACTCGACGCTCTCCGGCCTGATACCCAGCGTGTACCGACCTCCCTCGAGCGACCCGGCGTGTCGATCCACGTAGGATCCGGAGAGTTCGAAGTCGAACTCCGCTTCGAGGCCCGTCAGGTTGACGCCATCTCCGCTGTCGTCGACGTCGACCTCGAGGAAGTTCATCGAGGGCGAGCCGATGAACCCGCCGACGAACTCGTTGGCCGGGTTCTCGTAGACGCGGGTCGGTTTGCCCACCTGCTGTAACTCGCCGCCGTCGAGGATGACGATCCGATCGCCCATCGTCATGGCCTCGTGCTGGTCGTGGGTGACGTATACCGCCGTGATGCCCAGCTCGTTCTGGAGGCGCTGGATCTCCGCGCGCATCGAGGTCCGGAGCTTCGCGTCGAGGTTCGAGAGCGGTTCGTCGAAGAGGAACACGTCGGGTTCGCGAACGATCGCCCGCCCGAGCGCGACGCGCTGTTTCTGCCCGCCCGAGAGCTGGTCGGGTTTGTCCTCGAGCAGCCCCTCGATGTCCATCATCTCGGCCGTCTCGGTCACCCGTCGCTCGCGTTCGTCCGCGCTCATGTCGGTGCTCATTCGAAGCCCGAACGCCATGTTCTCGAAGACGGTCTTGTGCGGATAGAGCGCGTAGTTCTGGAACACCATCGCGACGTCGCGGTTCTTCGCGTGGACGTCGGTGACGTCCTCGCCGCCGATGGAGATCGTCCCCGACGTGGGTTCTTCGAGCCCGGCTAACATCCGGAGCGTCGTCGTTTTCCCGCAACCCGACGGTCCGACGACGGTGACGAACTCGCCGTCTTCGATCTCGAGGTTCAGGTCGTCGACGGCGACGACCGTTCCGACGTCGTACTCCTTTCGGAGTGATTCGACTCTGACGTGTGCCATTTGCTCACTCGTTCGTCGGGGGGCCGTAAAACCCTTTCCCAAAAATTCCAATTCAGGAAGTAGAATTACAACACATCTTGATCACGGTCCAGTCGAAAGCCACGCTGGACCCGTGATCTATAAGCTATTTCGACAGGGCTCGCTCGAAAGTTCGATGCTGCTGTCTTCTCCTGCGCTCGAAAGCAGCTGATAAGCGTCTCTATACCGCGAATATCCCCGTCTCCCTCGAGCACCGTGATACGTCCTATCCCAAACACTAAATATATGAAGATATAATACATCATTGATTCCACCATGTCAATGGAACGCAGACAGTTGCTCACGGGGATCGGCGGGCTGGCAGCGACGAGCGCTGCCGGCTGTCTGGATCGAATCACGGGGGCACGGCAGGGGACGACCGCCTGGTACGATTTCACCGATGCACAGGAACGCGCGTTCGAACGCGCACTGGAGGAGTTCAACGACGGTCGCGACGATCCGCTCAACGCGGAGGCTCCCGCCGAGATGGAAAAAGAACTCGAGACGGCGCTGCCGGCCGAACAGGGGCCGGAGACGTTCAACTGGGCCCACGACTGGATCGGCCGGTACCACGAACAGGAGTTCGTCTACGACGCATCCGACGACCTCGAGATCGATCTCGAGGAGACCTATACCGAGAACGCACTCGAGGCGGTTCAGTGGGAGGGCGCGGTGTACGGGCTCCCGTTCGCGATCGAGACGGTTTCGCTGATGTACAATCCCGAGTACGTCGACGAACCGCCGGAAACCCTCTCGGATATGGTCGCGATCATGGAGGAACACCACGATCCGGCAAACAACCGATACGGGCTCTCGATGCCGGCGGTCGACCCGTACTTCCCGAGCGCGTGGCTGCAGGCGTTCGGCGGTTCGCTCTTCGACACGGAGTCCGAGGAACTCCGCATCGAAGACGACGCGTTCGTCGAGGGCGTCGAACTCCTCGAGGAGTCGATCTGGCCGTACGTGCCTGACGACCCCGGCTACGCCAGCCAGATTCCGGTTTTCTCCGACGGAAACGCGCCGTTCGCGATCAACGGCCCCTGGGAACTCGAAGGGTTCCGCGAAGCCGGCGTCGACGCGCAGGTCGCGCCGCTGCCGGACGTGGAGGGCGGGAGCCCGACGCCGTTTACCGGCGTGAAGGTCTGGTACTTCACGTCCCAACTCGAGTCGGCCGACGAGACTGCACTCGAGACGACCATCGAGTGGGCCGAGTGGTACACGACCAACGAGCAGGCGATTATCGACAACGCCGAGATTCAGGGGCTGATCCCCGTCCATCAGGACTACGCCGGGAACGAGGACGCCGACCTGGGTGAGGACGTCCAGACCTTCGCCGAAACGGTCGAGATGGGGACGCCGCTGCCGACGCATCCGAAGGTCGACCAGATCTGGGACCCGCTCGAGTCGGGCCTCGAGCGCGTCTTCAACGGCGACGAAAGCGCAGCACAGGCGATGGAATCGACCGCGCAGAATATTCGCGACCGCTGGGAGTAACGCGGGTGACCGAGCACAGCAATGTCTTCATCACTCCGAACCCGCGTCGTCGGTCACGGACGCGACCGGTTGCCGTTCGACGTCGATTCCATCGGACTCACCGGACTCCTGCTCGTCGCACCCGGCGCAGTGTTGTTCCTCTCGTTCATGTTGTTTCCGATCGCGTTTCTCGTCTACCTCTCGGTTACTGACGCGACCCACGCAGGGACGGTACTCGGCGGGGAGGCGTCGTTCGTCGGCCTCGAGAATTACGCCGAACTGTTCACCGATCCGCAGTTCTGGCAGTCGTTCGGCGTCACGTGGCTGTTCTTGGCCGTGAGCCTCTCGATCAAGGTCGTGCTTGCGACCGGCCTCGCAATGGTCCTGACCCACGCTCGAGTGCTCGGCAAGCGGTTCATGCGTGCACTCGTGATCGTCCCGATGGGGTTCCCGGCGATTTTCGTGATCACCGTCTGGGAGGGGATGTTCAGCGGCGCGCGGTACGGCCCGCTGAACCAGATGGTCGGAACGTACAACTCGATCGTGTCGGGGTTCGTCGTCGTTCTCGATAGCCTCCTGTTTTTCGTGACGATTTCTGCGCCCGACCTGCTGCTCGCGGATCTCCCGATCCAGTGGCTCGGGGGGCGCTGGAGCGCGTTCGCCGCCTACGTCATCACCGAAGTCTGGCTGGCCTATCCGTTCATGGTTATCATCATCGTCAGCGCGCTCCAGGACGTGCCGATGGATCTCCACGACGCGGCGAAGGTCGACGGCGCGGGCTATCTGCGGCGGTTCACCAACGTGACGCTCCCGGCGATCAAACGCCCGGTGCTGTTCGCGTCGATCCTGACCGCCGCGACCTCGTTCCAGCAGTTCCTAATTCCGTTTATCTTCAACAGTGGCGGTCCGTCGCGACAGAACGAGCTGCTGATCCTCTACGGCTATCGCGAGGCGATCGAACTCCACGAGTACGCGTTCGCCTCGGCGATCATGGTCACCGCGATCGCCTTCATTGGCATGTTCATGTGGCTCGCCGTCAAGAAAGGAAACCTCGCGGAGGGCATCGATTCTGCATGAGTCGTCTCACACACTACACCACGTCGATCGGTCGGTGGACAGTTCGGAAACTAACCTGGCCCCGGCGGGCCGCAGCCGCCGCCCGGTTGACGATCGAACAGGTCAGAACCGGCCGGCGAACCGTCCGTGACGTCGCCAAAACCGGCGTCGGCACGGTCGGTGCGACCGCGTTGCTTCTGGTCCTGCTGTTCCCGGTTTACTGGGTCTTCGCCGCGTCGCTCTCGCAGGGCTCCGGCCTGATGAGCTCCCAGGGGATCTTCGCCGATCCGACCTCGTACAACCTCGAGGCATACCGCTGGGTGCTCTTCGAATCGGACTTCACCTACGCGGCCGTCAACAGCCTCATCGTCGTCTCGATCACGGTGTTGGTTTCGATGTCGGTGATAATCCCCGGCGCGTACGCGCTCTCGCGTCGGGAGTTTCTCGGCCGTCGGGGGATTCTCTACGGCTACGTGCTGTTCACGCAGGTCGGGGCCGGGCTGTCGATCGCGACCCTGATCGCGCTGTACGCGCTGTTCGTCAACCTCGGGCTGGACAACAACCTGCTTGTCCTCGGGGTATTCTACGCCGCGGGCGCGATCCCGTTCAACACCTGGTTGCTCAAGACGTTCATGGACAACATCCCGGTTTCCTACGAGGAGGCCGCGATCGTCGACGGCGCGAGCCAGTGGCAGGTCATCCGCGAGATCATCCTGCCGCTTTCGAAACCCGGCATCGCGGTCGTGCTCGTCTTCACGTTCCTGGCGGGCTGGAACGAGTTCGTCATCGCACAGACGCTGCTCCAGTCGCACAACTACACGCTCTCGGTCGAACTCTACGCGCTCATCGCGGGCGGCGGCTACGAAACGCCGTGGACGGAGTTCTCGGCCTTCGCGATCCTCTTTGCCCTCCCCGTCGCGATCATCTACTTCCTCGCCCAGAGCTACGTCGAGGACGGACTCTCCTTCGGCGGGATGAGCGGCTAACCACCGTTCGGGGTCTCGCGTCGTAGGATTCTCGAGGGACGCTGTTTTTCGACCGGAACGGCGTGAAAAAGCGATAGTGGGACAGACTCTCGGAACCTATGGGATCGGCTCGAGATTAGCTGTGGTCTCGGTGGATCTCGAGCGTGTACCTTAGGCTTCGTCGAAGAGCTCGTCTCCTTCGACCATGTGGGCCTCGACTTCGTCCATATCGAGGGTCAGACCGAGTCCCGGCTTCTCGGGGATCTCGATCGAGCCGTCCTCGATAACGTCCTCCTCGACCAAGTCCTCCCACCAGCCGAGTTCGTAGCTGTGGTACTCGACGGCCAGCGAGTTCGGAATCGCCGCGCCGACGTGGGCCGAGGCCATCGTGGCGACGGGCGAGGCGACGTTGTGCATCGCGACCGGGATGTAGTACAGGTCCGCCAGATCCGCTATCTTCCGGGTTTCGCGCATCCCGCCGACCTTCGGCATGTCGGGGGCGACGATGTCGAGCGCCTGCTCCTCGATGAGTCGGCGCTGGCCGTGCTTTCGGTAGACGTTCTCGCCGACGGTGATCGGCGTCGTCGTCGACTGGGTGACCTCCTGTTGGACGTCGTGGTTCTCCGGCGGCACCGGGTCCTCGAGCCACCAGATGTCGTAGGCCTCGAGTTCGCTCGCGAGCCGTTTCGCGCTGTCGGCGGAGAACGTCCAGTGGCAGTCGAAGGCCACGTCGGCGCGGCTGCCGACGCGCTCGGTGATCGCCTCGACGATCGAGACCTTGTGGTCGATCTCGGGGCCGCGCAGGTGGCGGTTCGCCCGATCCTTCTCGTGGCCCGAGGGAACGTCGAGGTCGAACTTGAGCGCGTCGTAGCCCAGTTCCTCGACGACGCGTTCTGCCTCGTCCGCGCAGGCGGTCGGATCGGCTTCGTCTTCGGTGTGACAGTCGCAGTAGACCCGGACCTCGTCGCGGTACTTGCCGCCCAGCAGCTGGTAGGCCGGGACCTCGAGGATCTTGCCAGCCAGATCGTGTAGCGCGACTTCGATGCCCGAGATGGCGGTGACGGTGACGCCGCCGATCGATCCCTCGCCGGACATCTTCTGGACGAGGTGTTCGGTCAGTCGATCGATGTCGAGCGGGTTCTCGCCCTCGAGGAAGGGTTTCATCCGCTGGATGAGTTCGGGGACGCCCGCGCCCCAGTAGGCTTCGCCGGTGCCGACGATGCCTGCGTCCGTGTAGATTCGGACGAGGGTCCACGGGAAGTTGCCGTCGACCATCGTGGTCTGGACGTCCGTGATCTCGACGTCTCGGCCGCCGCCGCGCTCGCGGGTGACGTCCATCGTGTCGGCGGACAGCTCCCGCATCGTGTACTCGGCGTTCGGATCGTGTAGCTGTGAGTAATCGACTCCCATAACTAACGAGTTACTCGTATCATAGTAATGTTTTTCCATCCTGTGAACGCTATCGTTCGTCGGATCTATCCGATTATCCTCTCGACTGGCTGTCGAATAACTGTTGCCATCGAGGTCGATCTCAACAGCGCATTGGGCCTCGAGTTCGCTCGAGTACTGGGGTTCCGGGTCGAAACGACGTTTTGCCCGATCGATTTCAGCGCGTATCGAACTCGACGGCCGTCTTGATGACCGACTCGTTCCGTTCGAACGCTCGTTCGAACTCGTCGAGACCGTAGACCCCGGTCACGAGGTCGTCGGTGACCCACCCGGGAATCGACGCGAGCGTATCGACGGCGGCCTCGAAGTGGCCGCGATTCGAGTTCACCGTCCCCACGAGCGCCTTGTTGTGGAGGACGAGCTCTCGGTGGAGTCGACCGCCGTCGATCTCGAACGACCAGTCGTCGGGAACCCCGACCAGCGCACCGACGCCGTTGGGTGCGAGCGCCTCGACGGTGTCGAAGGGGTGTTTCGCGTAGCCAGTCGCCTCGTAGACGAGGTCCATCGGCTCGTGCGCGTCGGGGATTTCGGGAACCGAAGTCTCTCGAGAGTCGATGTAGGTGCCACCGAGGTCGTCGATCAGGTCGATCGAGGGGTCGGGCCGATCGCGCTTGCCGAGACAGTACGTGCGCTCTATGTCGAGCACTTCTTCGAACATCGCGAGGGTCACGAGCCCGAGCGAGCCGTTGCCGAGAACGATGGCGGATTCTGGCTCCCAGTGGACCGTCGAGCGGGCCGCCTGGGCGTGCTCGAGGGCCTTTTCGGTGATGCTGATCGGTTCGACCAGAAAGCCGAGTTCCGCGAGTTCGGGCGGGACCGGAACGAGCGTCTCGGCCGGGCTGGTGAAGTACTCCGCCATGAACCCGTGCGCGCCGACGATCCCGCGCTCGAGATAGGCCCCCTCGGGAGCCATGTCCGGTTCGCCACGCTCGAAGTACTCGTTGGTCCCGTTGGGCGGTCTGCGGACCGTCGGCGCGACGACCTCGCCTCTCTCGAGGTCGGTTCCGTTCGGATCTTCGACGACGCCGACCGCCTCGTGGCCCAGCACGAGCCGGTCGCTCCCCGCCGGAAGCTCGCCGTGTGCGCCCCGGATCACCTCGTGGTCGGTGCCGTCGACGCCCACGCGAAGCGTCCGTACGAGCGCTTCGCCGGCCGCCGGTTCGGGAACCGGCTTCTCCACCACGACGGGGTCGCCGGCACCCGGTTCGACTGCGATCGCTTTCATTGATCGTACACAGACAACGATCCACAATAAATTTACCTGATATCGAGTAAATACTGAAACCGGCGGAAATACGCGTGTACCTCCCGCTTCCGGACGGGTTCGCCGTCCAAGCGTTCAATGCAGTAGCCACCATAGACCCCGTATGACCTACACCGTTTCCCGCGAGGTCCGGACGCTCGTCACCCTCCACGAAGGTACCGACACGACCGCCCGTAGCGAGGCGGCGTCCCAGCTCGCGGCGACGCTCGAGTCGCTGACCGAAACGACCGCTGTCCGGGCTAACGGGACCCTCGAGACGGCGGTCTACGAGCACCCGGCCGCGCCGTTCGACCCGTACACGATTGCAGTTTCGTTCCGCGCGGTCGTCGACGTCGAGGCGGCGTCGGCGGCGGAGGCGACCGATCGCGGCGCGGCGATCATCGAGGACGCCCTCGAGCGCTCGAGTCTCGAGTCCGTTTCGTATCCGTCGGAAGCGACGACGATAAAGAACTGATGGGGTTACGATACTGCCTTCGGTGAAAACCTATCATCAGATATTCGTTCATCCCTTCGTGAGCGTGTCATCGAATTTCCTCCCTACGATGCTAGTCAGCTCGAAGAAGTCCTCCGACAGCGTGTTGATACTGCCTTCTATGAGGATGTAGTCACCAACGCAGCAATCACCTATGCGGCCGCTCTTGGATCAAAGAACAGTGGCGATGCCCGAATGGTCCTCGACTTGATTCGGATTGCTGGCGACTACGCTCGTGAGCGAAGCGAGGACTATGTTACGGAAGATCTCGTTGATGAAGCAATGGACGAATACGAGATCGAACGGTCGATGTCGATATTAGCTGATCTGCCAGAAAACATCAAAATAGTCGTGTATGCCCTCGCAGTTCTCGAGGAGCGAGAAGGTGAGGAAGTGACGTCATCAATTCTCTACGAAATCTATAGTGATTTTGCACAGATGGTCGGGCACGATCCTGTTTCGGAACGTCGAGCACGGGACTACTATGGACGACTTGATGAGTTAAACATCATCGAATCCGAAGTAAAACACGATTCATCGGGAGGTCAGTACAAGACTCACTCGCTGAAACATCCTACCACCGAAGTACTCACAGCACTCGGCGATACTGTCGATACAATTGGAATTGACAAGAGCGTTCAGAACTTGATTGAAGAATAGAATTGATTCTTCAGACTCTGTTGAAATCATCTGCGGCTAACAAAGTTTGAGCGGAATCGGTAAGTACAGGGTAAGCAGTTATCGCTTGGTACTATCCAACCAGCGACCAAATCCCACCTATACCGCCGACTACGGCCATAGCTACTGTAAACCACACTAATCTATCATCTGGAGGAATATCGGCGGAGGAAGACGAGATGAATACTTCGTAGACCACTCCCGCAATCATTCTGAGTCCGCTAAGTAAGAAAAGCGCTGGGACGAGAGCTAGACCCCCAGATACGAGACTCGAGAGGCCCATCCCTCCAAGAATAGCACCACAGACGGCTAAGGATGCATAATAGAGACCTGTTTTAGCAATATCCATACCATCCGTTCCTATCGGTATATCTTTTTCTCCAGTACAAGACTCCACTCGACAGACGCTGATACATTCGCATCTGTAGTATGCATGTGTTTCAGACGGCACTGTCTAGTTCTGCACCTCCTCAATCGGCGTCTTTCCACCGAGAGCTTGGTGCGGTCTTTGACGGTTATAGTAGTGCACAAACTGTTCAAGCCACTCGCGGACGCTTGACCGACTGCCCACCCACGAGTTATGGAAGCGGTCGATCCGCATTTTGAGGGTGTGAAACCACTTTTCAATCAGGTTTCGGTCGGTGTATTCGACCCGACCGCTCAATCCTAATCGAGAGAGGGCAGTCCGATAGCCGAATTGATCGACAAGAAACTCAGCATCCGAGAGATCGTGTTTCTCACGGAGCCGATGCAGAAACGCAGCCGCTGGATCAGTGCCATGCCGACCAAACAACGCGACGTCAAGAATCAACTTTGTCTCGATGTCTATTGCAGCGTATAACCAAGACCGCTCACCGTTGATCTTGATAGCAGTCTCGTCAACCGCGACCCTTGACGGCGTCGCAGTCGGCGGGTCGTACCTGCTATCAGCCAGCCGATGCACCCAATTCCAAACCGCTCCGTGAGAACGTTTAACGCCTAATTCTGCTAGAATCGTTGTTGTCTCCCGAAGCGAACAACCGGTCTGATGGAGGCGGACGGCGAACGCCCTGACGGGCGTCGCCGTCCGCTCGTTCTCCCAAGGTTCTTCTAAATCCGCCGCATAGCTCTCGCTGAGCAGGTCTGCGAGCATCTTAGCCAATTCATCAACGACCTGCTCGTTTCTCAAACTGGCTCAACTAGACAGTGCCCGTCAAGGACAACGAGAGCAGTTCCGCCGATCTTGTCTAGTTGGTCGAAGAAAACGGAATAGACCTTACTCTCTGGGTGACCCGTTGAAGCTAAATAGTCCTCTGAATCCGGAATCAATTGGTTTGCGGGCACAGTCTAGTTTTGCACCTCCTCAATCGGCGTCTTTCCATCCAGAGCTTGGTGCGGTCTCTGGCGGTTGTAGTAGTGTATGAATTGTTCAAGCCATTCGTGTGTACTCGTCCGACTGCCCACCCACGAGTTGTGGAAGCGATCGATCCGCATTTTGAGGGTGTGAAACCACTTTTCGATGAGGTTTCGCTCGGTGTAGTTGACCTGACCGCTCAATCCCAATCGAGCAAGGGCAGTCCGGTAGCCGAACTGATCCACGAGAAATACGGTGTCGGAGAGATCGTATTTCTTGTCGAGTCGATGCAGAAACGCAGCTGCCGGATCGGTGCCATGTCGACCAAACAACGCGACATCGAGAATCAGCTTCGTCTCGGTGTCTATTGCAGCGTACAACCAAGACCACCCGCCGTTGATCTTGACAGCAGTCTCGTCAACCGCGACCCGCTTCGGCTGCGCCTCAGGCGGGTGGCACTCGCTATCAGCCAGCCGATGCACCCAATTCCAAACCGCTCCATGCGAGCGTTCAACGCCTAATTCCGCCAAGGTTGTAGTTGTCTCGCGGGGCGAACAACCGGTCTGATGGAGGCGGACGGAGAACGCCCTGATGGGCGTCGCCGTCCGCTCCCAAGATTCTTCTAAATCCGGGTCATAGCACTCGCTGAGCAGGTCTGCGAGCATTCTAGTCCAATTCACTCAACGACCTGCTCGTTCCTCAAACTGGCTCAACTAGACAGTGCCCCTTGACGAAATTGATCACGTAGCGAACATCGATACGTTCCTTTACAAAGCCACGCGCGCAGCAAGCTATGGCGATCTCACCGAAACAAAACTCGGTCTCATCGGGATCAGCACCATTCGATCAGAATAGAAGAGGGTAGCGAGACGGAAAGCGGTGGCCAGGGAAGGCGTTCGGCCCACTCAACTCCACAGCTTCGTCGCGTCGACGACGGCGAGTCCGTCCTCGGCTTCGACCTCGCAGATTCGACCGACGAGGTGTGCCTTGCAGTAGTACTCGACGGTTTCGATTCCCGTGTCGTTGTTCCGTATCACGAGTTGACACGCGTCGTCCTTCGAGCAATCTGCGGAACGCTCGCACATACGTGTTGGAGGTGATAATCCGCTCGTCAATAAGATGTTGTCGGTGGTCAGCCTCCGACAATTCATATGGGGGCCGATACCACGTAGCGCCGCTCGTCGAGCGGTCGGCTCACCGAGCCCGTTGCGAGCGACATCGTTCGAACGATCAGTTCTATCGGCGTCTCGAGCGCTGCGTCTGGGTTTCGGAGCCGTCTCGCGGTCGTATGTCCTCGATCGAACGCGACGCGGTGTCCCCGTCTCCCGTTCGACGTCGGGACCGTCGCTCCAGATGTATAATCCGAGAATCACGTTTTTCGGTTCGATAGCAATCTCGCTCGTGAGTACTGTTTGAATAATCCGTGGAGTATTTATTATTCGATCCTCAATAGCAGACTACCGCATACGGAGGATGAGTACCCATCGCTAGTCACCGCCCCGACTCCGGATACCGCCTCGACGAGATCGATCGCCGGATCATCTACGCGCTGATGGCCGACGCGCGAAACACCTCCGCTCCCATGATCGCCGAAGAGGTGAGCGTTTCGCCGGCCACGATCCGCAATCGCATCGACCAGCTCGAGGACCACGGGATCATCCGGGACTATCACACGTCGGTCGATTTCGAGCGGGCGGAGGGAGGGTTGACGACGCTCTTTCAGTGTAACGTCTCCGTCGAAAACCGCGAAGCGATCGCACAGCAGGTGAGCGCGATTCCCGGCGTGATCAACGTTCGGAAGCTGATGACCGGCAGACGGAACCTCCACGTCGTCGCCGTCGGAGCCGATACGCAGTCGCTCGAGCGGATCGGTCGCGCGCTGTCGGAACTCGGCGCGGAGATCGAGGACGAGGACCTCGTTCAAGACGAGATCTCTCGCCCGTACACGCCCTACGGGCCCGACGAGACGGCGACCGACCCGACGCCGACGGACGTGATCAGCCTGACCGGCGATGCGAACGTCGTCGAAGTCACCGTCAGTTCGGACTCCGAAATCCGCGGCTACACGCTCGAGGAAGCGGGCAGTCGCGGCGTCCTCCCCGACGACCTCCTCATCGTCGCGATCGAACGCGACGGCACCGTCTTGACCCCTCGCGGCGAGACGACGATCCGCGCGGACGACGTCGTCACCGTCCTGTCGCGCGACGGTATCGACGACCGGACACTGCACAGTTTCCGACCGCCCGCAGCCGAGCCCGTCTCGGACTCGGAACCGATCGATCCGTAATGAGTCTCAAAGACGTTCTCACCGGATTGCTGACCGACGACGGCCCGCACTACGAGTGTCGCAACTGCGGAACGACTCTCGAGGACGCCGAGGACAGCTGCCCGAACTGCGACTCGAGCGAAATCGCGACCTACGAGTTCGATTCGGATTCGTGAGCGTCGTTTCGAGCGAGTCCGGGTACTCTGCCGTCTTCGGACGCGCGAGTGCGTACTGTTTGCTTCCGGGAACGCGGACTGTTTGTTTCCGACGGGTGCGGCTTACGAGCGGATACCTGGGCGACGTAGTCAAGCCCTGACAACCGTCTCTTCACAGAAGCAGGGCGACGATCGCGAGGACGACGAAGAGCAACACGAAGATGCGGGCGATCTCCATCGAGATCCCGGCGACGCCGCGCGCGCCGACGGCGGCCGCGACGATCGCGAGGACGAAAAAGAGGATCGCCCAGTACAGGAATCCGCCGCCGCCGATCTGCAGGGGGGTCGCTACGTCGAACATAGCCGGTGCTCTGGCTGCAGCGAACATAAACTGTGACGACCGTCCCGAACCGTTCCGCTCGCTAACTCGCAACTACGACCGAGTAAGCCGCGCTTCACCGGTCGTCGGACTCCCTAATCGTCGCCGAAGAACGCCCGACAGAGTTTGGCCTCGGCGTTCCGGAGGTGCTCGTGAAACGTCGGACGGGAGACGCCCATGGATTCGGCGAGTTCCTCCCCAGTCGCGGGCCGGGGCCACTCGAAGTACCCGCCCAGGTACGCCCGCTGGAGCGCGGCGAACTGGCGTTCGGTGAGTTCCTCCTCGAGTCGACCGACGAACTCCGCCCGCGTTTCGGTGTCGGGCTCTCGGTGGTGGAACGAGCGAATGTCCGTCCCGTCGTAACGCGCCTCGATTGCCTCGATAATCGATCGGACGTCGGCCGATCGCGGAATCTCGAGCGTGAGTCGCGCCCGCCCGTCCTCGGCCGTGATCGCCTGCGTTCGAACCCCGCGATCGGAGAGCCACGCGACGACGTTCGTCTCTGTGGTCAGTTCCACCAGGCAGTCGCCGTCGCGTTCGACCAGCACCTCGAGGTCGACGCCGTCGACCGGGGCCGCCGAATCGGCGAGAGTCGCCGCGAACTCCGTCGAGTCGTCTGCCGACGCATCCGTCGCCGTAAACAACGAGGCGGTTTCCGCGCCCGTTCGATGGACGGACCGTCGATACTCGAGCCGACAGTTCGCGGCCTGCGCGACGGCGATCGGAGCGGCCGCGTCGTCCGCGATCTCGACGTCGACGGCGACAACGGCGTCGGTCGCGAGCATTCGGCTGGTTTCGCGGGCGTTGATACCGCTCGCCGCCGCGCGAGCGAGCGCCGAAAGGATGACCGTTTCTCGTTCGTCGAACGCCCGATCTGCGTCGGATAGGACGGTCAACACGCCGTATTCGATGTCGTTGTAAAACAGCGGGAATGCGGCCACCGCCGACTCGTCGACCGTCCCGGTCGCGACGGCCGTCGTCTCGAGTGTCTCCGCCGCGGGGTGGTCGTCGTCAGGGCTGAGCTCGTCGAACGCGTCGCCCGCGGCGGTCCGAACGTCGATCTCTCGAGTCGCGGGATTTCGTTCGCCGATCCACGCGCTCTCGTAGTCCGATTCCTCGACGATCCGGTCGCAGACGGCGGCCTCCAGCTCGCTGCGCGTTTTCGAGCCGACGACGGCGTCGGTGACGTCCTGGATCAGCCCCTCGACGCGCGCGAGCGTGTACTCGAGCTCCTCGGTTCGGCGCTCGGCCTCGAGTTCGGCCTCCTTGCGGGCGGTGACGTCGTTCTGGAACCCGACGTAGTTGGCGAGCTCGCCCCGGTCGTCGTAGACCGGTGCGATGGTGACTTCGTTCCAGAACTCCGTGCCGTCCTCGCGGTAGTTCCTGAGTTCGACGGTGACCGGTCGCTCCTCGTCGATCGCGGCCCGCATCTCGGCGACGGCCTCCGGGCTCGAGTCCGGTCCCTGTAGAAAGCGACAGTTCTGACCGACGATGTCCTCGAACGCGTAGCCGGTGAGTTCCTGGTAGGTGTCGTTGACGTAGACGAGCGGGTTGTCCGCGCGCGACGGATCGGAGATCGTCACGCCGACCGGGGCCTCGTTGACCGCGCGGGCTTTGACGGCCCTGTCCCCCGCCGGATCGTTCGTTCCGTTTCTTTCTGTGAACACGATCGTCGTACCGTCGACCCCGCGGTGAACGCGCGCGTCGTAGCGTCCGTGCTCGAGTTCGACCGTTCGAACCGTTCCGACCGTCGTCTCGCCGATCGCGTCGCCGAGCCGATCCCAATTCGCCTCGAACGTGTCTTTCCCACCGTCGGCGTCCGTGAGCGCGAACGCCTCGCGAGCGGCCGCGTTCGCGTAGGTGATCGCCCCGTCAGTTATCAACACTACCGGATCGACGACGTGCTCGAGCGCCGCCGGCGCGTTCGATGCCGAATCGGCGTCCCCGTCGCTCAGTTCCGTGTCGATCGTTCCCATAACCCTACGTACGTAGGCAGCATTATGAACTATTCCTTCGTAGCTCGTGAAGTACCCGCTCGAACTCGAGCCGTCGGATACGACCATCGCGATCGTTCGGGACTATGGTAGTCGCACCCACGGATTTATCACGATCGATGTTGTACAATATCGTATGTCCGCACAACGAAGTCGCTTCCCGTTCGATCGGCTTCGAGAGAAGCTAGACGACACCGAACTGCGCTGTCGCCAGTGTGGGTACGTCGATTCGGACGGCGGGTGGCGCGTGCGCACGAGCGGTGATCGGGTCTCCTACCGGCACGTTTGCCCGTCCTGTAACGCGATCGAAACGCGGGAACTTCGACTGTAGCGGGTCGATTTCACCAGACGGCGAATCTACCGCCTCGGATCCAAACGTTCCCGAACCGCTCGAGCGGCGGCGACGCGAGCGGCAACGAAGGCGCTTTAGGCGTCCGACCGCTTGACCCGACAATGAGTACTCCCACGCCCGAGGTCTACGAGCAGGGCAAGGGCATGGACGCCCACAATCAGGTGATGCGGGGGATACGCGCCGAGAAGGAAGCGAGTTACGACCCGCACCAACCGACCCGCGTCTGGCTCGATGAGGACAACACGCCCGACGGCGTCAAGACGAGCCTGACGATCATCCTGAACACCGGCGGCTGTCGCTGGGCCCGCGCCGGCGGCTGTACGATGTGTGGCTATGTCGCCGAGAGCGTCGACGGCGGTTCGGTCCCCCACGACGCGCTGATGGACCAGATCGACGTCTGCCTCGAGCACGAAGCCGAGAATTCCGACGAACCCGCCGACCTCATCAAGATCTACACCTCCGGGTCGTTCCTCGACGAGCGCGAGGTCGGCGCGGAAAGCCGCCGCGCCATCGCCGAGACCTTCGGCGACCGCGAGCGCATCGTCCTCGAGTCGCTGCCGGATTTCGTCGACCGCGAGAAACTCACCGACTTCACCGAGGAAGGACTCCAGACCGATATCGCGATCGGCCTCGAGACCGCCACGGATCGGGTTCGTCACGACTGCGTGAACAAGTACTTCGACTTCGCGGACTTCGAGGACGCCTGCGCCACCGCGGCCGACGTCGAGAACGCGGGGATCAAGGCCTACCTGCTGATGAAACCGCCGTTCCTCGCGGAATCCGAAGCCGTCGAGGACATGATCTCCTCGATCGAACGCTGTGCGGACGTTCCGGGCTGTCACACCGTCTCGATGAACCCGTGTAACGTCCAGCGCTACACCATGGTCGACGAACTCCACTTCAGGGACGGCTACCGACCGCCGTGGCTCTGGTCGGTCGCCCACGTCCTCGAGGAAACCGCCGACGTCGACGCCATCGTCGTCTCGGACCCCGTCGGGCACGGCTCCGACCGCGGCGCGCACAACTGCAAAGAGTGCGACGATCTGGTCCAGAAGGCGATCAAGGACTTCGACCTCCGGCAGGACCCCTCGGTCTTCGAGCAGGTCAGCTGCGAGTGCGAAGCGACCTGGGAGGCCGTGATGGACCTCGAGCGGGGCTACAACCAGCCGCTGACGCGGTAACGGCTCGACGGCAGTACGCCTAGGCGCCCACTTCTTTCGGATCTCGATCCCAGTGGCGGTGCGCTGCGATCGCGTCGACGAACGCCTCGCTGGCCCCTTCGAGATCCGCCCCATTGGGGGCCATCACGACTCCCCGATCCGTGACGACGCCTTCTCTGTCGTTCGCCACGTTGATTCCCGGCAATTCGACGGCCTCGAGCAGTTCGGTGCCCTCGCCGGCAGCGGCGATCGGTTTCTTGTGCTTGAACATCTCCGCGACGAAGTGTTTGGCAGTTCCTTGCTCGACGAGCGCATCGACGCTCCCTTCGCCGCCGGGGACGTAGACCGCGTCGAACAGCACGGACTCGGTCGTTCCGTGGCTCTCGTCGGCGTCGACCGTCTCACCGTTTGCCGCCTCGACGTCGCCGAGGAGTTTCGAGACGATCTCGACACGTGCGCCCTCGTCCTCGAGCGTCGATTGGATAGTCTCGAGGTGGTCGGCGTCGTACCCGTCGTCAACGAGCACGGCTACCTTCCGCGTCTCGATGGTATCTCGCGTCCGGTTTAGCATGCTCAGCGACGGATCCTCGTCGTCGTGGTCCGGAATTTCGTCCCCGGGTTCTTCGGGTGGTTCGACGCCGATCCCTTCGGCGACCCGCGTGGCGAACTCGTGGTCGACGTTGTTGAAGAGGTCGTAGACCGTCCGCTCGCGGATTTCCATGCGATCGACCTTCCCGAGTTCGAAGTGGGCAGCTTCGACGATGTTCTGTTTTTCCGTTTCGGTCATGCTGTTCCAGAACAGCCGCGCCTGCGAGAAGTGCTCCTCGAAGCTCTCGGATCGGTTGCGGATCTTTCGCCCGTCGATCTTTTCGGCGAAGTGCTCGTAGCCCCCCTCCTCTTCGGGCACCTCCTCGGGATAGTCGTCGCCGATCGAGTTGGGTTTGTACGACGCTTTGCCCGTATTGATCTCCTGGCGCATGAACCCGGCCCGCTGGTTGTTGTGCCGTTCTGTGACCGGCCGGTTGATCGGGATCTCGTCCCAGTTGGCGCTGTTGAAGCGGTTGAGCTGGGTGTCCTGATACGAAAAGAGTCGGCCCTGCAGAAGCGGGTCGTTGGTGAAGTCGATTCCCGGGACGACGTTACCGGGGTGGAACGCGACCTGTTCGACCTCGGCGAAGAAGTTGTCCGGTCGCTCGTTCAGGACCATCTTCCCGATCGGTCTGACCGGAACCTCCGTCTCGGGGATGATTTTCGTCGGATCGAGCAGGTCGAAGTCGAACTGATCCGCCTCGTCCTCCTCGACGATCTGGACGCCGAGTTCCCACTCGGGTTCGTAGCCTTCGTCGATGACCTCGTAGAGCCCCTCGCGATTGAAGTCAGGATTCTTGCCCGCGATCTTCTGGGTTTCGTCCCAGACGAGCTGATTTGTGCCGAGTTTCGGTTCCCAGTGGAACTTGACGAAGACAGACTCGCCGTCCTCGTTGACGAACCGGAACGTGTGAACGCCGAAGCCTTGCATCATCCGGAAAGATCGGGGGAGCGCCCGCCCGGAGAGCAGCCACATGAGCATGTGCGTGATTTCGGGCTTCAGCGAGGCGAAGTCCCAGAAGGTGTCGTGAGCGGAGGCCGCCTGCGGGATCGCGTCGTCGGGTTCGGACTTGATCGCGTGGACCAGGTCGGGGAACTCCATCGCGTCCTGAATGAAGAAGACCGGCATGTTGTTGCCCACGAGATCCCAGTTACCCTCCTCCGTGTAGAACTTGGTCGCGAAGCCACGAACGTCCCGTACCGTGTCCGCGGAGCCTCGAGAGCCGACGACCGTCGAGAATCGGGTGAACACGGGCGTCTTCCGGTCGGAATCTTGCAGGAACGACGCCTTCGTTAGCTCCGAGATGTCGTCGTACTCCCCGAGATCCGGATCTTCGTAGGGCTGGTAGTAGCCGTGTGCGCCCGTGCCGCGGGCGTGGACGACCCGTTCGGGGATCGACTCGTGGTCGAACTGGGTCATCTTCTCCCGGAAGTGAAAGTCCTCCATGATCGTCGGCCCGCGCTCGCTCGCCTTCAGCGAGTTGTCGGTGTCCGTGATCTTGACGCCATGGTCGGAGGTCAGCTGCTCGCCCTCCGGGTTCTCCCGGACCTCCTCGAGCTGGTCCTGTTTGCTCTCTCCGTCGACTTCGCCGCCGGCGTCATCGCTCGTTCCGGTCTGTCCGGACTCCGTCTCGTCGTCGGAACCGCCGTCGGTCATCTCCGCTGGGCTCGACCCGTCGGCCGATTCTTCTCGGCTCGATTCGGTCTCGTTCGCGTTCGATGGCTCCGCCTCGATATCGTCGCTCGAATCGTGTTCTGACATGATCGCGCTGTCTAACGGGCCATAACCAGCGGTAAAAGCGCTCGGCACTCCCTTGCAAGCCACAGACGAGCGGTCGGCGAATCGGCTTCGCTGCCGGCGGTCAGTCACCGTTCGGTCGCCGAAAAAAGCGCTGTCGTCTCGAAGCCGAATCAGGCGCTCTCGAGTCCCCGAAGCACGCCCTGGCCGTCGGTACCGCCGACGTCGGGGAGCGTGACGCGCTCGGGGTGGGGCATCAACACCGCGACCGAGTCTCGCTCGCCGAGCACGCCCGCGACACTGTGTTTCGAGCCGTTGGGGTTAGCATCCTCGGTCAGTTCGCCGTCTTCGTCGCAGTACCGAAAGAGAACGCGGCCTTCGCTCTCGAGTTCCTCGAGACGGTCGTCGTCGACCTCGTAGCGGCCCTCGCCATGGGCGATCGGGATCTCGAGGACGTCCCCCTCGTCGTAGGCCGCGGTCCAGGGCGTATCGTCGCGCTCGACGCGGAGGTAGACGTGTTCACACTGGAAGCGGGCGCTCTCGTTGGTCGTGAACGCGCCCTCGGTGAGCCCTGACTCGCAGCCGACCTGCGCGCCGTTGCAGACGCCCAGCACGGGCACGCCGTCGGCGGCGGCCTCTCGGATCTCGTCCATGATCGGTGACCGGGCCGCCATCGCGCCGGCGCGGAGGTAGTCGCCGTAGGAGAAGCCGCCGGGGAGGACGATCCCCGAGGTCTCGGCCGGGAGGCCGTCCTCGTGCCAGACGATCTCGGCGTCGATATCGAGGTGGGCGAGTGCGCGCGCGGCGTCCCGGTCGCAGTTCGAGCCGCCGAACCGGATGATTGAAACGGTCATGTCGATCTCACTCTCGTTGTGCCACGTCGACGTCGTAGTCGTGGATCGTCGGGTTCGCGAGCAGTCGCTCGGCCATCTCCTCGACCTCGGCGGCGGCGTCGCCCGCGCTCTCGGCCTCGAGGTCGATCTCGTAGCGGTCGGTCGAACGCAGCGCCTCGAGGTCGAAGCCCAGACGCTCGAGCGAACGCTTGGTGGTCTCGGCTTCGGGATCGAGGACGCCGTGTTTGAGACGAACCGTCACCGTCGCGGTGTAGGCAGTCATTACCTGAATCCCCGTAACCGTGCTCAAAAACCCTTTCGGGTTCTGTCTGTGATACACGTTCGTGGATATGATCGACGCTCGATACGCTTGCCCCCTCCGCCGACCCGTCCCAACCGCTCGCTGTCCGTCACGTGTGATCGGCCGACAATCCTTTCACCCCGAAAGACAGGGCTTTTCACGATACGTCGCATGAGACGGTACTGATGTTTCGAGATTCGCTCGAGCGGAGGTGGCAGCGATGACGACCGACGTAACTGAGATCACGGTCGTTGGGGACGACGATACCGGGCTGATCGCCCGAGTGACGAGCCTCCTCTTCGAGCGCGGGATCAATATCGAAGACCTCGATCAGGCCGTCAGAGACGGCGTCTTCCGGATGTACCTCGCCGTCGATACGAGCGAGATGGTCTGTACGAAAGACACGCTTCGAGATGACCTGGATCAACTGGGTGAAGACCTCGGGCTGGACGTGCAAGTCCGATTCCCCGCCGATCGGGACAACCAGCAGATCGCCGTCCTCGTCACGAAGGAGAGCCACTGCCTCGAGGCGCTGTTCGAGGCGTGGGCCAACGACGAACTGGGGGCCGACATCGGCGTCGTCATCGGGAATCACGACGACCTCGAGCCGCTTGCCGACCACTACGACGTGCCGTTTCACGACATCGGCACCGAGTCCGGCCAGCAGGACGAGGAACGACTCCTCGAGTTGCTCGAAGAGTACGACGCCGACCTGATCGTTCTCGCGCGATACATGCGGATCCTCAGCCCGAACGTCGTCTTCCGGTACGAGGATCGCATCATCAACGTCCACCCCTCCCTGCTCCCAGCGTTCCCCGGCGCGGAGGCCTACCGACAGGCCGTCGAGGAGGGCGTCCGCGTCGCCGGCGTCACGTCCCACTACGTCACGACCGACCTCGATCAGGGGCCGGTCATCACCCAGCGCGCCTTCGACGTGCCCGACGACGCCGACCTGGACGAGATGAAACGCCGCGGCCAGCCACTCGAGGCAGACGCCCTTCTCGAGGCCGTGCGCCTGCACCTCAACGGGGACGTCTCGGTCCACCGCGGTCGGACGACGGTCAGGGAGAACGGCGACGACTACCAGCTCGGCCTGCCCGAGGAGGTCGACGACTTCGTGCCGGATCGTCCGATCGACGGGATCGGAAGCGTCGTCGCCGACGAGTAACGGTTCGCAGAACTGGTTATTTTGTCCCTTCTGGATCCTTCTATCGATGGGGAGCCGCGGAAACATGAACGAGGTCAGTTGGTTTGACCGACGGAGTCCGCTGTTTTTCGCGTCGACTCAATTTTCTGAAGAACCGGTGAAAGTGAAGCGGCGAGAGAGCAGTCGATAGACGAGGGTCACTTCTTCAGACCGTTCGAGTAACTTGCTTCGATTCCTACCCGTTGGGGGTTGTTACCCCCCGCCCGTGACCGCTCACGACGAGGTACGTGGGACCGACCAGTACGATCGCTCCGAGGAGAAACGACTGGACGGTCAGTTGCAGTCGTTTTTCGTACGGTGTCAATTCGTCTAGGTCCGCGGACACGAGTGCAAGCAACTGGTATCCGCGTACCAGTGGGTTTCGCGATCGCGGACGTGATCGTTCGACCGTCATTCCTCGAAGTTGCCAGAACGACCAGCTGCTGTACGCAAGCGGTGACGCCCACATACCCACCCACGACCCGAGTAAGGCGAGAACGGGTGGATCACCCACCGAAAACTTCGGTGCGTCTGCGGGCAGCCACCAGCCCAGTGCTATGAGTCCCATCGTCGAGAGTACGAACGAACCTATGGATGCGACGAAGAGGATTCCGAAGGCACGTCCGAGTGAGTCGGGGCGAAACCGAGAATTCGCCCACTCCGATGTATCGTCATCGGTCGACTGCTCACACATACTCGTTCAGTGGTGAACGAGTTATTTATATATGGTTTCTGAAGCCGATAGAATGTAACTCGACCGCTTCCGCGGATGAGTCATGTTCGAAACTAGGTGTTCAGGACCGCCACTCCTCGAGACAGTCGTCGTCGCAGAAATTGCTGTAGGCCGCCTCGCCGTCCTCGAGGTTCGTTACGACTCGCCTGTTCGGACTCGCCTCGATCGGGTCGCCGCAGTTGTCACACCGTGGTCCGTCATCGTCGTCCGGTGAATCAGTCATGAGCGACACGTGGGCCGAAACGCACTTGAACGAACCTGTTGGGTCAGTATTGGCCACGAGAGCGAAATTCGACCAGCGGGCGTCTATCAGCCGTAATTCGTCGCTCATCGCGTTCTCTCTCGAGCACCCGATCTCACCTCGAGTCAGCGCGGACTGTGTTTCTTTCCAACAGAAACAGTAAGTACATAGCTCACCAATGCGTGGTCTCAGATGGAAGTCGCGCACTCCCGAGGGGGCGTACGAAAATGCCCCGGGTGCAGCAACACCCGAGACGTGGCTTCTAAACCCTACCGGGGTTTGTCAGCATGTCTGGATTACTTCTCCGCGGGCTTAAACGTCCCGTACGACAGTTGAATCAAACACCAACCACGCCGACAGCAACGCGTCTCGAGGTGATCGCCCGATGAGGGCCTCGAACGCCTCGCTCACCGTCGAAATCGTCGAGGCGCTCGAGTCGGCCGGACTCCCCAGCGACGAGTATCGCCTCGCCGACGAAATCGACCCCGAGGCGCTCGAACGGGTCGTCGACTCGGCCGACGACTCGCTCGAGATTCGGGTCTCGATTCGTGGCCGGACGCTCGTGGTGACGGCCGACGGCCCGCGGGTCGAATCCGACGGATCTCACGGTGAATCCGACGGGACTCGAGCCGACCGATCATGAGCGGCGACGATACCGGATCTCCGTCGCAGGACGACCGCGACTCGACGCCGGTCGACGACGCCGACGGCCCGTCGTTGCCCGACTGTCCGCGCTGTGGCGAGTCGGTCGCGCTCGTGACCAGCGGCGGGCCGATGGCCACCCAAGCACAGCCCTGTGGCTGCCGTGTCCGAAATCCCTCGCTCGAGGACTCGAGCGACGACTAGTCGGGAATCGACGCTCGAACGAGTACCTCGGTCGAGCGCCCGAGCCGCCAGCCCATCACTGCGATGGCAACTCGAGCGGCGCTGTGTCGCGTCGACTGGGTGTCTCGAGTTCCGATTCGGTCTCGAGCATCGAGCACGTATTTGACCGTCGTTCGCAGGTCGAGCCCGCCGCGACGAGATAGCCGGACGACGGTTCCGCTTATTAGCTCGGAGTCCGTAGCTTGGTACGTTATGGCACAGCAAGAGGTCCAACAGGAGCTGTTCGTCGATCAGTACACGCTCGGGCTGGTCGGCCCCGATCAGGAGTGGGCCGGCACCGTCGCCGACGGGGGAACGATCGAGACCTACACGCCGCCGGGCTGTTGGGGGCCGATGATCACGCCGGACTTTCGGGGCGGCCACGAGGTCACGCGGCCGATTCGCGTCGAGGGCGCGACGGTCGGCGACGCCATCGCGCTGCGGATTCGGGACGTGTCGGTGACCAGCATGGCGACCAGTACCGGGTCGATGGCCGAACGGGAGGGCGCGTTCGACGACGATCCGTTCGTCGACCACCGCTGTCCCGAGTGCGGAACCACGTGGCCCGAGAGCGTCGTCGAGGGGACCGGCGAGGACGCGATCAAGTGCGCCGAGTGCGGCGCGAACGCCTCCTCGTTCGGCTTCGAGTACGGCTACACCGTCGCGTTCGACGACGACCACGAGGTCGGCATCACGCTCGACGGCGACGCCGCCCACGAACTCGCGACGGACGCGGCCGAAGTGATGGACATCCCGGAGAACTCGAGACAGCACCCGATCCTGCTCTACGAACCGGACGAGATGCCGGGCACGCTCGGTCGGCTTCGCCCGTTCATCGGCAACGTTGGGACGACGCCGCCGGTGACGCTCCCGGATTCGCACAACGCGGGCGACTTCGGGCAGTTCCTCGTCGGCGCGGAGCACGACTACGGCGTCGAGACCCAGGAGGACCTCGAGGCTCGCACCGACGGCCACATGGACGTGCCGGAGGTGCGGGCCGGCGCGACGCTCATCTGCCCGGTGAAGGTCGACGGCGGCGGCGTCTACGTCGGCGATCTCCACGCGAATCAGGGCGACGGCGAACTCTCCCTGCACACGACGGACGTCAGCGGAACCGTGCGGATGGACGTCGAAGTGATCGACGGACTCGACCTCGAGGGACCGCTTCTCCTCCCGAACGAGGAGGACCTCCCGTTCATCAGCAAGCCCTACAGCGACGAGGAACGGGAATCCGGTCGGGACCTCGCCGCCGAACACGGCGTCGCCCTCGAGGAGGAGATGGGCCCGATTCAGGTGATTGGCAGCGGCGAGACGGTCAACGACGCGACCCAGAACGCCTTCGACCGGGCGGGCGCGCTCCTCGAGATGAGTGAAGGCGAAGTTCGATCGCGGTGTACGTTCACCGGCGGCGTCCAGATCGGCCGGCTCCCCGGCGTCGTCCAGCTCGACCTGCTCGCGCCGATGACCGTCCTCGAAGAACGCGGTCTCGCACACCTCGTTCGCGAGCAGTACGATCTCTAGGTCGGCTGCTCGTTCACAGGCAGTCCGATCTCCGGGCCGGCTGCTCGTTCGCGGGCGAGCGAGACGATTCGCAGGCAACGGGCGGTTAGAACGAGATCTGTTCGTCCTCTCGAGTCTCGCCGAGCGCCGGCGGCGTCCGGTCGGAGTAGAACTTCCGGCCGATCGCCCTGCTATCGACCATGTTGAAGATGGCCTGGCGCGCTTCGGCCGGCGAGTTGTAGGTTTCGTTCGACGTCATACCCAGCAGCTCCTCGAGCGACTCCGAGCCGTCCGGGAGCTCGAGTGGGTACTCGCCGTAAGTCTCGACGAGTTCCTCGTTCGTCGCGGGATAGCCGTGGTCGGCAAGCTTTTCCTCGAGTTCGCCGAATTCGATGCCGAGTTCGCGGGTGGGACTGTAAGAGTTGCTCATCTTTCGACCGCCTGCCCCTTCCACGACGAGCGGTAAACAAGCGAGGGGTGAGCATGACGGCATCCCGGTCAGTTCTGCAGAGAGCGCGTTCTCACTATCGGCGGTCTCGACTACGCTTCGCCGCCTGCTCGATCGAAAAACGAAGCCGCTCGCTCTTCAGTTCGGTCGATAGTCGAGCGGCTGAACCGAACCGCCCTCGAAAGTCAGATCGTCGTTCTCAGTCGTCCGTTTCGGCGGCTTTGGCGGACGCGTTCGAGTTCGTCGTCGACGCACGGGGTGCGTCCGAGACCGAGGCCGTCGATGTTAACGTGAGAAACAGCATGGCTCCGACGATCAGGGCCAGTGCTACGCTCGCGAACGCGGCGACACCCATCGTCGGATCGGACGGAACGATGCTAGCTGTCACGGTCGCGCCAGTTTCGAGGGACATGAACTGATGTCTAGCGGCCCTTTGGAGTCGCGTAATATGAGCGTTACTTTTTCGGATTCCGTGCTAACACAATGTTTGGTGTTAACAGCTAGCAGGTATGGAGAGGGCTCGGAATGACCCCTTCTAGTTAGCACTACCGCTCGATTCTCTCGAGTGGGTCCGGAGATCACATCAGTCGGATCGCTTACACTGCTGTATTTTCCCGTCACCGTCGATGACGACTTCGAGTCGCGTCCCGTCGAGGGCGATGTCGACGGTAGCCATCCCGCTCTCGAGCAGTTCGACCTCGCTCACGCTAGAGAGGTCTCTCGGCCCGAGTTGCGTCTCGAGCGGACCGAGGTCGTGGTCGTCGTACAGCGAGACGACGGCCGGGAGACGCGCGAGTAGTTCGGGAACCGGTACCGGATAGGACATCCAGCACGCCTCGCAGGCGACCGTCGCGTAGACCGTCTCGCGTCGGAGGTACAGTTCCGGGAGCGATTCCCGCGGAAACGAAATCGTAGCGGGCCCCCAGCAGTACGGACAGACCCCGCGACGAACCGATTCGATATCGGCGGCGTGCCGCCGGAGCGCGAGTTCCACGAGCACCTCGAGTGGCTGGTGGCTGGCGGCGACTGGCGGGACCGGATAGCCGAGCGTGGTGCCGTGCTCGGGGCAGGCGAGCATCAGCAAGTGCCTGTCGTGGCGGGCGACCAGCTGCTGATCACAATGGGGGCAGCGCTCGTCGATGACGTTCTCGCACGGTTCGGTCTCACCGTCGTACGTTCCCGATCGAACCGCCGTGACGACCTCGAGGGCGGCTATCGTCGGCCGGTACTGTTCGTTTTCCTTGACGACGAACTCGTCCTGTAACGTCTGGAGGTGGTAGTTGAATCGGCTCGTGTCGTCGACGTCGACCCGCTCGCAGAGGGTCGAAAAGGACAGCCAACCGGCCGACCAGGCCGCTTCGTAGTGGTCGGCGAGTTCGAACAGAATCTCGAGTCGCGTTTCGTCGCCGAGGGCCGCGTACGCGTCGTCCGGAACGGCCCGATTCGCGTCGGTCATGCGTCTGCGATCGGTCGCGATTCGGATAGCTATTCCGAATATGACAAGCACGCTACTTAAAATCCGTTCAGAGAATACATATTTACGAACGGTTCGACATGTCGTCTATGGTCGAAACGACAAGCCAGACCGACGCGCTCGAGTCGTCCGTCGAGCGGATGTCTCGAGGCCGTGCGTTGGTAATCGTCGCGCTTCTCGGCATCGCCGCGATTCTCTCGAATACGGCGTTTAGTCTCCTCACCGTCCTGTTCCAGCCGGGATCGGAATGGGTAACGTTCGTTCTCAGCCTGCTCGTGGTCGAGGGTTCGTTTCTCGTCGTCGGCAGTGGGTACATGTGGTATCGGCCGGCCGTCGACGTTCCGATTCAGTCACCGAACAGGCACGATTGGGGTGTCGCCGTCGCGGGCCTCGCTGCCGGGCTCGCCGCTGTAACGCTCTCGTTTGCCAGTACTGACGCATTGATACCCGCCGTCGAGGTGTCACCGGGATTCACGGAGTATGCGGGGTATGATTCCTCGTCGGCCACCGTTCTGGTCCTCGGTGCGGTGCTGTCGCTGCTCGTCGTCGCTCCCGTCGAGGAGTTCCTGTTTCGTGGCGTGATTCAAGGTCGTCTGCGAGCGGCGTTCGGACCGGCCGCGGCCATTGGAGTGGCCGGATTCGTGTTCTCGTTTTTCCACGTGTATCCGATCCTCTTGCTGGAACCGTCGGCCGCGAGTATCGTACACATGATCGCGTACTACACCGTAATGGGCGCGATCTTCGGCGCGACCTACGAACGAACGAACACGCTCGTCGTCCCCGTGTTCGTTCACGGTGCGTTCAACGCGATTCTGTTTCTCGGTTCGATGGCCTTCGTATAGTTCGTTCCACCGTCGGTGACGCTCCCAGACGGCGGATCCACCGCGTTTCTCCGCCCCGCCCTCTTTGCGCTCGGATAGCCCCGACTCCGGCTATCAGAATGACCCACCACCGAAAAACCACCTCGTGCACTGTCCGGATCTGCGAGCTACCTGTCTCGGCGAGAAGCGAGTTCGTTCGCCGTCGTTTCGACGAACCCGTCGTTACAGCCGACTGACCGCGCCGATCGCACTCGAGAGCGGCGGCGCGTCGAAGAGATCGAGTCCGGTGTATGCGTTGGTGCCTGCACAGTAGAGGTCTCGAGCCGTCTCGATGACTTCCTCGTCGAGCGGTTCCGGGTCCCGTTCGCACAGCGACTTCCAGTCGGCGACGTCGCGGCGCTCGGCCTCGGCTTTGGCGTGCTTGACCGACTCGACCCACTCGGGCTGGGTCCGCTTGTGGTACTGTCGGAGCACCTCCTTCGATAGCTGGGTCCCCTCGTGGCTGAACCGGTTCTCGTCGAACGTGCCGACCACGTCGGCGACCCGAATCTCGCCGTCGAAGGTGAGACACTCGATCTTGCCGTCCTGGTGGACCAGGTCGGCCCCGGTCGCCTGCTCGGTGATGATCTCGTTGACTTCGCGAGCGAGCGCTTCGAGGTCCGTGATCGACGCCTCGCCCGCGATGTAATCAGCCTCCTCGCGGTCGAGGTATCGGTCGCCCTCCTCGTACTTCGTCGAAAACTCGACGATGGGTTCGTCGAGGTCGACGGGTTCGTCGGGCCAACTCGAGAACTCGAGGCCGTGGTCCGCCGGTTCGGTCCGCCGGCGGAGACTCGAGCCAATCGGCACCGTGTTCCGGAAGACGATCTCGAGGGGGATCAGGTAGTTAGAGCCCGCCTCGGCGTGATAGGACTCGTAGTCGTACTCTCTCCCCTCGTTCGGGAGGTCGGGAACCTGCGTCAGATCGATCTCCATCTCCCAGGGCGGGCGCGACGCGTCTTCGAGTCGGCTCACGTCGCCGTTCACGCCGACGCCGCGGTAGTGGGTCGGTACGCCCGCCCGCTCGAGCAGTTCGAAGTTGAACGCGCCCATCGTACAGAGCGTCGCTCCCTTCTGTGGGATCTGGTCCGGCATCTTGCCCCAATCGAACACCGAGTAATCGTCGGTGAAGACGAACGCGCCGCGGCCGAGCGAGTCGGCCGTCGCCGGTTCCTCGATGCGAAACTCCTTGACGCTCGTCATTCGTGGCACCTCGCCGAGTGGCCCCCGCGGTTCATACTCAACGTGCCGTGTCCCCATGGTAAGAAGGTTTCAGTATTCGTCGCGGATCCGCTCGCTCGATGTACTTACAGCGGCTGCGGGCGGGAAGTGTTCGGTTCGAGACGATCCCTCCGGAAGCCGCGCTCGGAGATAGCGGCGACTTCAGCCGCGTTTCACCACGTTTTTGGCGCTGTAACGGGTTCATTGCTACGATGGAGCGACCGGTGACCGAGGCGGACCTCGAGTTCGAGCATGTTCCCGAGACCGATCAGTCGTTCGAGAACGCGCTCGAGAAAGCACGGAACAAGAACCGACTCACAGTCGACGACGGGATCGAACTGTTGACGACGGGAACGGACGTCGACGGGATCGACCAGCGACGGAAAGAACGGGTCCTCGAGGCCGCGGACCGCCGGCGCGCGGACGTCGTCGGCGAGGAGGTCACCTTCATCGCGAACCTGAACAACAACGTCACGACGGCCTGTAACGTCGGCTGTCTGTTCTGTAACTTCAAGGACGCCGCCCACACGTTCGAATCCGACGCCGAGATGGAGAGCCAGGGCTTTACCAAAACTCCCGCCGAGTCTCGAGAGATCGTCAGCAACGCGGCCGACCGGGGTATCTACGAAGTCACCTCAGTTTCGGGGCTCCACCCCGCGTTCGCGCTGGACGACGAACACTTAGAGATCCTCGAGGCGACCGAAAACCGCAAGGAGGTCAACTTCAAGCCGCCAGAACGGTACGACACCGATCCCGGCACCTACGCCGAACAGATGGAGGCGATGAGCGTCGACGGCGTCCACGTCCACTCGATGACTCCCGAGGAAGCCTACCACGCTCGGCGTGGGACCGACTGGTCCTACGAGGATGTCTACAGCCGCCTTCGAGACGCCGGCCTCGATACCGTCCCCGGCACCGCGGCCGAGATCCTCGTTGAGGAGGTCCGGGAGGTGATCTGCCCCGGCAAGATCAGCACCGACGGTTGGCTCGAGGCGATGGAAGCCGCGGCCGACGCCGGCCACGGGCTCACCTCGACGATCATGTACGGCCACGTCGAAAACGAGGCTCACCGAGTGATGCACTTAAAACGCATCCGCGACCTCCAAGAGCGCGTCGACGGCGCGATCGCCGAGTTCGTTCCCCTCTCGTTCATCCACCAGAACACACCGCTGTACGAACACGATGTCGTCTCCAGCGGCGCGAGCACCGACGAGGACGAACTGCTGATCGCCGTCTCGAGGCTCTTCCTCGACAACATCGATCACATCCAGTCCTCGTGGGTGAAATACGGCGACCAGCAGGGCCTGAAGATGCTTTCCTGTGGCGCAGACGACTTCATGGGAACGATCCTCTCCGAGGAGATCACCAAACGGGCCGGCGGCGAGTACGGCGAGTTCCGCTCGGTCGAGGACTACGTCGACCTCATCACCTCGATCGGACGCGTCCCCGTCGAGCGCTCGACGGACTACGAAAAACGCCGCGTCGTCGACCCCGACGATCCGCCGTTCGGACCGCAACTCGGGCCGAAAGCCGACGGCACGCCGTTGCTGGCTCGAGGCGACGATACCGTTCCCGCCGACGACTGACGCCGTTTTTGCCTCGCAGTCGCGTTCGCGGACTAATCCGAAACCGCTCTCCGTACGCCGTGATCCGTCCGTGTACCACCTGAGACGATGCTTTTTACTCTTCCATCGGTGAATTGTAAGTAATGCAGTCGACGGACCAGATATCTCTCGGTACCGTTGCTCTGGCGCTCCTGATATTCGTCGTCGGAGTGTCGCGCCCGCACGACACTGTCTGGGTCGTGTCGTTCGTCTCGATCAGTGCGATTTTGTTGGGTAGCGAACTGTTCGATATCCGCGAATGGGTCCTCGCCGGCGTGGCCAGCAGTGTCGTCGCCATTATCGGCCTCTACTGGCTTTCTATTGGCGACATCCTGCTCGGTCTGGTGCTCATCGGTGGCGCCATTCTGGATTTCGCCACGTGGTACCGTCGTCTCACCACTGGCACTGCTTCCACGTGAGTGCAGTTATCTCGAGAAGTGAGCCGTGATATCCGTTCGCTGTCCTTGAGGGCATCCCGCTCACCCCGAACCCGAATAGGAAAACTCGAGCACGTCGCCCTCTTCGATGCCCCGTTCTGTCGTCCACTCGTAGTTGACCTCGAGGACGAACTGGCCGTAGCCCGGATACACCTGTTCGGAGCCGTCCTCGTTCGGGCCGGGCTCTGGCGCGTGGTGAATCCCCGTGATGACGCCCTCGCTGTCGGCGTAGATGATGTCGATACCGAAGGACATATCCCGCATGACGAATCGCAGGTCCTGCTCGGACCTGTTGATGAAGATCATGCCTCGATCCTCGGGCAACTCCTCGGTGTCGCTGAGCCCGAGATTCTGCAGTTCGGACGTGACGGCGACCGCCGCCGTCACCTCCCCGAGTTCCTCGCCGTCGAGAGTCATCACGCTGACCTCGGTCTTGTCGTAGCTTGCGTGTATCTCCGAGGAGTCGTCGCTCGAGTTCGTCTCCTCGCCACTCTCGTCGTCGCCGCTCGCGCTCGTGTTTCCGCTCGTCGGGTCGCTATCCTCGGATTCGGTACACCCGGCGAGGCCGAGAACGCCGACGCTGGCGGCGAGGCCGGTTAGTACGGTTCTGCGATCCGAGGTCGGTGGCCGAGGTGGGGTCATCTATCCGTTTCTGACCACGAAGCCACTGATAAATATTTGTCAACGGTCACGTGTACGTGTACGTTTCCCTCGAGCGCGCCGCTTTTGTTTCGGCCGCTCCGCTAACTCGGTGATTAGTTTTCGGCGCTGTGTTGATCGACACGCTCGGTATCGTCGGCACGTTCCTCGAGGTCGAACTCGATCCCGGTCAACTCCTCGGAGACGTCCCAGAGCTTTCGGGCCGTCTCGCGGTCGTAGGACTGCTCGGCCGAGCGCTGGCGTTCCGGCGCGCCGCGCATGTTCATGAAGCCGCCGGGGCCGTAGTACTCCCCTCCCTGGACGTCGCTCGCGGTCGCCGCGTACAGCGTTGGCAGCGCGCCCTTTGCCGCCGACTGGGCGAGCACGGCGTTCGCGGCGTCCATCAGGAGCTTGCGGGTGACCGAGCCGTCCATCTCGGGCGCTCGAGCCTGCAGCGACGTGTCGGCGTAGCCGGGGTGGACGCCCGCGCTCAGTGCGTTCGGCGAGACCGAGTCGAGTCGCCGGTCGAGTTCGTAGGCGAAGAGCAGGTTCGCCAGCTTCGACTGGGCGTAGGCTCCCTGCCTGCTGTAGTCGCCCTCGCCCTGCAGGTCGTCGAAGTCGATCTCCCCGCGCTCGTGGAGGCCGCTCGAGACGGTGACGACGCGGACGTCGCTCGCGAGGCGATCGAACAGGACGGCGGTGAGCCCGAAGTGTCCGAGGTGATTGACACCGAACTGCATCTCGAACCCCTGGGCCGTCTCGCGGCGCGGAATCGCCATCACGCCCGCGTTGTTCACCAACACGTCGATTTCGGTTTCCGAGGAGTCGCCGTCGCGGTTGACCGCCTCGTCGAACCGCTCGGGGAACGATCGGACCGACTCGAGGTCGGCGAGGTCGAGTTCCGCGACGACGAGTTCGCCCTCGAGGTCGGGTCCGTTCTCGGTCCGGATCTCCTCGGCGGCCGACTCGCCGCGGTCGACGCTGCGACAGGCCATGACGACCGTCGCGCCGCGGTCTGCGAGCACTCGCGTCGCTTCGAAGCCGATGCCGCTGTTCGCGCCGGTGACGACGACTGTGCGCCCCGACTGGTCAGGAACGTCGGCCGCGGTCCAGCTCATACCCCTGATACGGGCCACAGCCGTTTGATAGCTCGGGTCGCGGGCGCTGGCGTCGACTTTTGAGCCGCCAACCGCGTTCAGGCTGCGAGACAGACGGTGCTCTCAGGCCTCGAGGTGTTCGATCCGTGCGTACCGACCGGCCCGCCAGCCGGCGACGAGAGCGACGATAGTGCCGACGAGAGCGGCGAGGACGAACCCGACGACGTACACCTCGAGGGGCGTCCGCAGGAGCCGTTCGAAGCCGATGACGTCGGTCACGATTCGGTTGAGTCCCGCCGCCAGCGCCGGCGTGGCGAGGAGACCGGCGACCCCGCCGAGCAGTCCGATGACGAGTCCCTGCGCGCCAATCGTGCCGGCGAGGACCCACCTCGAGAGGCCGATCGCCCGCAGGGCTGCCAGTTCCTCGCGCTGCTGGGAGGCGACGAGCGCGAACAGGTTCACGGTGAGGACGACGCCGCCGACGACGGCGAGGCCGACCAGCGTCAGGCCGCTGGCGAGGACGAGCGGCCGCTTCTCGGCCATCGCGCCGATCTGCTCGTCGCTCGCTCGAACGTCGTATTCCGGGTACGCGGCGTCGATGTCGGCCGCGACCGCCCGCGGGTCTTCCCCCGGTGCGGCGTCCGCGGTGACGAACGTCGACCGGTCGGTTCCGGACGTGCCGGCGACGGCCAGCAGATCGGGCAGCGGAACGGCCGACGCTTTCGAGCCGAGGTACTGCGAGTAGTACCCGGAGGTGCCGACCACGGTGAATTCGTACTCCGGCGCAGATTGCCGGCTGGTACCGAGATAGACGGTATCGCCCGGCGACGCGTCGAGCCGATCGGCCGTCGCCGGATCGAGGACGACCTCCTCGGTCGTCGGTTCGCCCTCGGTCATGGCTTCCTCGGCCGCCTCCTCTTCGATTTCGAACCCGCCGCCAGCCTGAAAGTCGAACCCAGAGTGGGTCTGCGGGACGCCGACCGCGGACGTCCGTTCTAACTCCCCGGGATTCGTTCCGACGTAGACCTCGTACATCGCGATCGGGGAGGCGGAACTCACGTCCTCGCGCGCCTCGAGATCGGCGGTCACCTTGTGTGCGCCGCCAATCGGATTTTCGGTCCCGCTGGCGGCCGGATCGATCGGATCGCTCGAGAGCCAGATGTCCCGGTTGGCGTTCTCGAGGCCGTCCTCGCCGATGGCGACGACGCCGACGCCGAGGCTCGCGAGCAGCGTCACCGAGAGGACGACCAGCGCGACCGCGAGCACGGCGAGGACGGTTCGCCTGGGGGCGCGGCGGATCTGGGCGAACGCGACGCCGACGACGCCGCTCGCTCGAGCGCTCCGGCGTCGGAGTCCGACCGCCGCGCGCAGTCTCGCCGCGACTCGCCCGATCATCGTCCCACCTCGGACAGGACGGAGGTTCTGACCGCGATCGCGAGCGGGTACGGAACCGCGAGCGCGCCGGCGACGAGCGCGACCGCGAGCGCGTACGGGACGAATATCGGATGGGCCATCGCGACGGTCCCCGACGCCACGGTCGCGCCGGCGACGGCGTTGATCGCGGCGATTCCGAGGCCGCCCAGAACGATCCCGACGATTGCGCCGCACAGCGTTGCGACCATCGTCGCCACGGCGACGACGACGAGCCGGCCCGACAGCGGGATCCCGACCGTCTGCAAGACGGCGAGCGTTCGCCGGTCACGATCGACTGCCATCCCCATCGTCGTCGCGACGAACGAGGCGCAGATCGTCACGCCGATGAGCACGGCGACGGCGCTCGTCGCGAACGCGAGCCCGTCGTCGAACAGCGCCATCGGATCTCCCCCGCTCGCCGACTCGACGGTCGCGTCCGGATACGCCGCCGTCGCCGCCGACTCCGCGGCCGCGGGTTCGCCCCACACGAGGACTCGATCCGCGAGCTGGTCGTCGCTGCTGCCGGCGAACGTCTGCAGCTCGCTCAGGTGAACCAGCGCGATCGGCGCGTCGCTCTCGCCCGCCGCTCCGGCGTCGTCGACTTCGGCGACGGTCAGCGACGGGATCGCAGCTTCGACGACGCCGCTCGAGACGGTCCGTTCGTCGCCTTCCGAGGCGTCGAGCCGATCCGCGGCGCTCGAGGAGAGCACGAGCTGTCGCTCCGTCGGACCCGCGTAGGAACCACCGTCGTAATGGGAGTCGCCAGGCTCGAGGGCCGCCGTCGAGAGGCCGGCAACGGTTCGTGAGGTGTCGTCCGGCACGACGCCGACGAGGAGTACCGTCCGGGTCTCGCCGCCCGGCGTCTCGAATTTCGTCGGCTCGACGAGCACCGGCGAGGCGTGTTCGACCCCCTCCGCCGATCGGATCTGCGCCGCTCGCTCGTTCGTGTCCCCGAGTCGCGCGCTCTCGACGCCGTCGACGGTCGAGAGCGAACCGCTCCCCTCCGGCGATATCGTCACGTCGGCGTCGTCCGTCTGCATCGCCCCACCGTCGGCGAGCGCCAGCGCGATGCCGCTGATACAAACCAGCAGGGCGATCGTGAGCGCGACGACGACGACCGCCATCCGAATCCGACTCGAATTGGTCCGGGTCTGGCGGTGCCAGAGCCTGACGGTCGAGACGCCGACGAGGCCGCGCCAGCGGTGGCGTCGCCCGGCTCCGGCGGTGTCGATCGCCGACCCCCGGGGCTCATCGCTCATCCTCGATCACCGTCCCGTCCCGGAGCGTCACCACCCGATCGGCGACGGCGAGCGTCGCGGCGTCGTGGGACGCCACGATCACGGCCCTGTCGCGACCCACGTCGGTCAGCAACTCGAGGACGTTCGCTCCGGTATCGGTGTCGAGTTCGCCCGTGGGCTCGTCGGCGACGAGGATGTCGGGGTCCGTCGACAGCGCCCGCGCGATCGCGACGCGCTGTCGCTCCCCGCCGCTGAGTTCGCCGGGCAGGTGCGTGACCCGATCCTCGAGGCCGACCTCCGAGAGCAGCGTCGTCGCACGCTCCCGTCGCGCCGACTTCGGAAGGCCGACCTGGACGAGCGGTAACGCGACGTTCGCCCGGGCCGAAAGCGACTGGAGCAGGTGAAAGCGCTGGAAGACGATCCCGACGTGGCGGCGACGGGTCCGCGTCCGTCCCCGGTCAGATAACTCGGTGAGGTCGGTCCCCAGCACGGAGACGGCACCCGCCGTGGGAACCAGCAGTCCCGCGATCGCGTGGAGGATCGTCGACTTGCCGCTCCCGCTCGGGCCCTCGAGCCCGAGGACTTCGCCCCGTTCCACGTCGATGGAAACGTCGCGAAGCGCGGTCACCGCCTGCTCGGAGCGCGAGCGGAACCGGCCGGTCGTCGAGCCGTACTCGTGACGGACGTCCTCGAGGCGGACGGCGGGCCCCGTCTCGTCATCGACCGTCACCTCGGTGTCCGCCGAACTCGAGCGTCGGAGTGATCGATTGGGTATCCTCACGGCGTACTCCGGCGGACGGGCTACGGACCCATTGTTTCAGTCCGGCTTCCCGGAGACAGGCGGCGGTTTCGAATCAGCCGTACGTCAGGAACGCCGACCGCCACTCGAGAACGCTGTGTCCCCTCGAGACGCCGATTCTCGCCGAGCGTTTCGGTTTCGAAACTCGCCCCGCGGTGCTCCGGTGAGCGGACTCCCGCCGGACTCGATCGCGCTCCTCGAACGTCGTTCCCGCGAGCCGTGTTCGATCACCCTTCGCGGGTGAAACGGACTCGTACAGCTCCGGCGGATCGGCGGAGTCGGACGATTCCGACGCGCCCTCACGCGTCGGTGTAAGTTTCGATTATACGGACCCCCTCGAGAGGTGACCGAGTTACGCGTTCCGAACAGGACCGGGGTCGATCACGGGGTTCCCTCGCGAAGCACCGACCGGTACCGCCTGCCCGCCTCGTCGTCGGCCTCGAGCGCCTCCCGGATCGACTGCGAGATCCAGCCCCCTTCGTCGGCACCCGCCGCGGGAACGCCATCGAAGTCGTTCGTTCGAAGCGACGGCTCGAAGAATCGCTCGTACACCGGGAGCCGTTCGCGGAGGGGAACGCCGGCTTCCGACGCGATGTCCTCGAGTTCGCGCAGGGCGGGCCATGCGTAGTCGGGGTTGATGTGATCGTCCGTGATCGGCGAGACGCCGCCGAGATCGTCGACGCCGCAGTCGAGGAGCTCGCGGGCGGGCGCGAGGTTCGGCGGGACCTGCACGGAGATCTCCTCGGGGAGCGCGACCCGCGCCATGGCGGTCACGCGTCGCATCGTCTCGAGGTCCGGCGTGTTGCCCGACCACCGCTCGTTTCGCGAGACCGGCTGGACGATCACCTCCTGGACGTGATCGTAGCGCTCGTGCATCTCGCGAATTGCAAGCAGGCTTTCGGCTCGATCCGACCACGACTCACCGATTCCGACGAGGATGCCGGTCGTAAACGCCACGTCGAGTTCGCCAGCCGTCCGGATCGTCCGCAGGCGCTGGCCCGGGCTCTTCTGGCGCGGGCCCGCGTGGGCGTCGACGTCGGCGGTCGTCTCGAGCATCACGCCCATGCTCGCGTTCACGTCCGCGACGGCTTCCATCTGCTCGCGCGTCTGGTCGCCGGGGTTCGAGTGCGGGAGCAGCCCCTCCTCGAGGGCGACCTCGCAGGCCTCGCGAAGGTAGGTGTGAATCGAGTCGTGACCCCACTCTGCGAGCTGGTCGTGGATCTCGGTGTAGCGCTCGTCGGGGTCGTCGCCGAACGTGAAAAGCGCCTCCGTACAGCCGGCGTCGGCGCCGGTTCGGCAGATATCCCGGACCTCCTCGAGCGAGAGCAGCGAGGCGTTGCCGGGGCCGTCGAAGTAGGTGCAGTACGTGCAGGTGTAGCGACACGCCGTCGTCAGCGGGACGAACACGTTCCGGGCGAAGCTGAGTTCCGGCGCTGGCTCGACGTCCTCGGGGGTTACGGCACACAGCCGATCGATCGCCTCGTCGTCGATCGACAGCGAGACATCGTAGTCGCTCGCGCCGGGGATCATTCTACTTCGGTCTGTCGTCGCTCGGCACATAAGCGCTTCACTTCGAGCCGATTCCGGGGTGGATATCGTCGGTTCGAGCCCGCGATCGACGCGCTCTCGGACTCACGGCTCGGCGGACCGAACGGCCTCGAGGCGCCCGTCCGTCGAATCGAGTTCGAATCCGAACTCGCGCAGACACGAGGGGGTTCGGCCAGTTCCGTGAACGAGCACTTCGACTAGATCGCCGGGTTCGTCGACGTCGGTCCCGAGCCGGAACGAATCGACCGTCTCGAGGGTCGCCCCGACGTCGTCTGCGATCCGCCGGTGATCGAGGTAGGAGCCGCCGTGGTAGTCGACCCGGAACTCGGGGTGGCGAACGACGAGCGCGTTCGTCCCGACGCCGCGACCCGGTGCGATGACGACGTCTGCGTCGGGGGCAAAGAGTCGCTCGAGCGCCTCGGGCGTCGTCAACGCGAGATCGGCCATGACGACGGCGACGCCCGTAGCGTCGCCCGATTTGGCCGCCGAGTTCCGCATCTGCGAGCGCACGACCGCGTTGACAGCCTCGGTCAGCGGTCGCCGGTCGACGGCGACCGGCGCGTCTACCTCGAGCGGTTCCGTCGAGAGCACCGTCGGCTCCCGACCCGTTTCTCGGACGGCCGCGAGCACGTCCTCGAGCATGACCCGGGCGAGCCTCGAGCGTTCCCGTTCGGACAGCACCGGCTCGAGACGGGTCTTTGGCGCGTCCGGCGCGTACGGAACGACGACGTGCATCTCCGGACGGTTGGTAGCACGCGCTCAAAAATACGTCGAACCCACAGCACTAGTCGTTTCCGCGCGCCGGCGTGACCACCCACGATCACGTCGACGTGCATTCGACACGATAACGCGTACATACGCCAGTGCGTTCGATACCGAGCGGCCACCGTCCCCCCGGGCGATGGCCGCTCGAGACGACCGGCGCGGTGGGACCGCGCCGGCGCGCCGTTCTCGGCACCGCGCCTAGAACAGCGGCTCGAGCTCGTCCTCGTCGTCTTCGACGAGTTCCTCGAGGTTTTCGTCGCTTTCTTCTTGAATGTCGTCCATGTTATCCTGGGCTTCGATCGCGACCTGCTGGAGGCGCTTGATCCGCGGCACGTTCGTCACGCCCGAGAGCAAGATCGCCGCGGAGACCTCCGGTTCGCCCCGCGGGAAGTCGCCGCCGCGTACCTCCATGCTGCCGGTCTCCTCCTCGAGCCACTTCCGGCCGCGTTCGATGCCCTTCCGGTTCAGGTACTTCGACGGACCGGAGAGGACGAGCAGCGCGCGCTCGGTGCCTTCGATCTCACACGGGAGCGTGAGCCGGCCGAGCGCCGCTTTTCGAACGAGGCTCGTGATGCGGTTGGTGGTGTTGGCCGCGTCGAGGCCGTCGTCGCCACCGCCGTCGCCGCCGGTGAATCTCGAGAGCAGGCCGCCGCTCGTGTTGAGTTCGACCTCCTCCGAGGCGTAGCCGACGGTCGAGACGCCGCCGCCCGAGAGCGTGTTGATGATCTCCGAGGAGTCGACGACGCTCTCTGCGACCTCTTGTCCCTCGCCGACCTCGCCGGCGCCGAAGAGGACGCCGAACCGCTTGACGATCTCTTCGTTGATCTTCTCGTAGCCGCCTTCGACCGATTCGCCGGTCTGTCTCCACGAGTCGTTGTCGAAGACCAGCAGGTTGTCGACCTCGCGGACGAACGTCTGGAACGACCGTGCGGCGTTGAGGGTGTAGATGCCCCCTTCGTCGGTTCCCGGCAGGACGCCGAGCCCGTAGACCGGAATGGTGTAGATCCGCTTGAGGTGTTTCGCCAGGACCGGCGCGCCACCGGAACCGGTGCCGCCGCCCATACCCGAGACGACCAGAAACGCGTCGACCTCGTGGGTCGGAATCGAATCGATCGCGTTCTGGACCTCGTCGATGTCTTCCTCGGCGATTTCCGCGCCGAGCTCGTTGTCAGCACCCACGCCGTGGCCCTTCACCCGGGCCTGGCCGATGAGCACTCGATTCTCCTCTGGTATCCGGTCCAATCCGATAAGATCCGCTTTCGCGGAGTTCACAGCAATCGCCGCGCGGACGATCCCGCTGTTGGTTCGATCGTCGTATTCGAGGAATCGATCGACGATCTTGCCACCGGCCTGTCCGAATCCGATCATCGCCAGCTTCATAGTTGATAGGGGGCTCCGTGAATTGAAGTCAGAGCAATTAGCCATATAAAACTTGTGTTGGTGTGACTTTCACGCGTTCGTGTAGGAAGACCAAACCGGCAGACTGCGCCAAGGTTCTGGAATGTGGTTACAGAGATAAAACAGGAATATTACCACGGCTTCCAAACATTTATATTAATCTTTGGGCCCTATACTATGTTAACAAATAACAGACTATGCCTTCGATCTCCCCTAACTCATTCGCGCTACAGTATCGGTCTGACAACCGATTACGAGCCGGGTTCGTGAAACGCCGAATGATTCCCCTCGAGGCCGAGGTGTGCCGAAAGCGTCGTCAGGTCCGCGTCTTCGACGCCGAACGCCGAGATGTCGTTTTCCGCGACGGTGTTGTCGATCTCGAGCGACCGGGCCTGATCGGGGCCAAACGGGACGAACGGGACCGGGCCGACCGCCGAGAGGCCGACGTTCGCCAGCGCCGACGGGATCGGCAGGATCGTCACCGACTTGCCCTCGGCCTCGTAGGCGAGTTCGGTCACGTCCGCGAGGCTCAGTACCTCCGGGCCGCCGATTTCGTAGGTCTCCCCGACGTGTGCGTCGTCTTCGACCGCGTCGGCCAGCATCGGAGCGAGGTCGCCGACCCAGATCGGTTGGAACCGCGTTCGTCCGCCGTCCGGGAGCGCGGTCACGTGCGGCGTCGTCAGCGTCTTCGTGAACTCGACGAACTCACCGCCGTCGCCGAAGACTACCGAGGGGCGAACGATCGTCCACTCGAGCGACGACTCCTTGACGACGCCCTCGGCTCGCCCCTTCGCCCGCAGATAGGCCGTTTCCGCGTGGGGGTGGGCGCTCAGCGCGCTCATCTGGACGAACCGCTGTGTGTCCCCCTCCTCCGCCGCGCGAACGAGGTTTCGCGTTCCCTCGAGGTGGACGCTCTCGTGGCTTTTGTCGCCGCTCGGCTGGAAGAGCGGCGAGAGCGCGACGAGGTTGACGACCGCGTCGTGGGCGGCGACGGTCCCCGCGATGGAATCGTACGCGCCGACGTCGCCGATCGCGACGTTGACGTCGTCGGGGAGGGAGTCGCCGTCCGGCGTTCTCGACAGCGCGGTGACTTCGTGGCCGCGGTCCGCCAGTTCCGCACACAGGACCGATCCGATAAAGCCGGTTCCGCCGGCGACGAGGACGTTCATACGCGATATGTGGGCTCGAGTGAATAAAAATCGGTTGCCTACACGCGTCTGGTGGCAACATAGCGGTGGGTCTGTCACCGACATAGCGGTGGGCTGCCGCCGAACTCGACGGGTCCGAACCCGCGAACGGCGACTCGACAGATTGTAGTACTCACCGCCGCGAACTCCGTGCATGCTCGTCACGCTCGAGGGACTGGACGGCAGCGGGAAAACGACCGTCTGGGAGGCCCTCCACGAGGTCTATCCCGGCGCGACGTTCACCCGCGAACCGACCTCGGGGCCGACGGGGTCGTGGTACGGCGACGCCGTCTACCGCTCGATCGAGGACGACGACGCGGACTCGCTGGCGGAACTGTTTCTCTACACCGCAGACCACGCGGATCACCTCTCTCGAGTGATCGAACCGGCCCTCGAGCGCGGCGACCTCGTGATCTCGGATCGCTACTCCGACTCCCGGTACGCCTACCAGGGGGCGACCCTCGAGGGCGAGATCGATCGCCCGCTCGAGTACATCGTAGACATCCACGAGCCGTTCTCGATCGATCCCGACCTGACGATCTATCTGGATCTCGACGCCGAGACCGCCGCCGCTCGCTCGGGGTCGACGAACAAGTTCGAGCGCGCCGAGTATCTCGAGTCGGTCCGGGAAAACTACGAGCGACTCCTCGAGCGGGACCCGGACCGATTCGTTCGCGTCGATGCAACCCAGCCGCCGGAGGTCGTTCTCGAGCAGGTCGAACGCGTTCTCGAGCAGGCGCTCGAAGAATAAGCTGAAACCGTGCTGTGGCCGGGAGTGCGACTCGAGGCACTCGAGAGTCGCACGACTCGGGGGAGGGCAGGCGGTTCACACCCGTTCGTACCGCGAGGCCGCGGAGCGGCCGAGCGGGTCGACGACCGACCCGGAGGGGAGGGAGGAGTGCTTTTCATCAAAGTTTTGCCGAGGGCGCGGCGAGCCGCGCCCGCAGCGCAAAAGTTTGGTGTAAAAGTTTGTTCTTTAGTCCATCGCGATGTACGTCTGCGTGTCTTCGATGCCGCTGATTCCCTGTATCTGGGTCGCCGCGATCTCCTTGACCGCCGCGGGCGTCTCGACCCTGGCTTTGGCGATGATATCGACGTCGCCGGCGACGATGTGGGCCGACTCGACGCCCTCGAGTCCCTCGATGCTGTCTCGCAGTCGATCCGCCTCGCCCGTGTTCGCCTTGACCATGATATATGCTGTGACCATCAGTTGGCACCTCCAGTGTCGGCTTCGGTATCTTCGACCGTCGCTTCCGCTTCGATCTCCGCGCCGGTTCGGCCCGCCGTCTCACCGACGACGATCTGTCGCACGTCGCTGAGCACCGCAAAGTCCGCGAGAACGACCAGCCGGTCGCCCACCTCGAGCGATTCATCGGCCGTCGGGATCTCGAGGTCGCCGTCGATCTTCCCGAACGCGAGGACGGTCGCGTCCGCGGGGAGTTGCAGTTCGCTGATCGTGTAGCCGTTGATCGGCGCCTCGTCGGTGATCGTCAGTTCGACGACCTGCAGGTGCTGGGCGATATCGGCGATCGCGCGGATCGTCCCGCCCAACAGGGCGTTTTTCGCACCCATCGCGCCGAGGCGCTCGGGGTAGATCACCTCGTCGACGACGTCGGCGTACTTCCGGTAGATCTCCTCGCGGTACTCCTCGTCGATCCGCAGGACGGTCCGACAGCCGTAGTGATCGGCGATCAGACACGCCGAGAAGTTCGTGTTCAGATCCCCTGTCAACGCGCCGACTGCGTCGGCGTCCTCGATGCCCGCCTGCTCGAGCAGCGTCTCCTGGGAGCCGTCGCCGTCGACGACCGTGAATCCCTGATTGCGCGCCCGTCTGGCGGTGGCCTCGTCTCGTTCGATCAGCGTCACCTCGTGGCCCTCCTCGCGCAAGACGCGGGCGGTGCGCAAGCCGACCCGTCCAGCCCCGATTAGTACGAACCGCATGGAGTGGGGTACGCTCGCCCCCGTGAATAAGTTTGCCCTGCGCTAGCGAATCACTTGGTGATCGAGCACTCGAGATAGTTCGCCCGTTTCAACAGTGTAGTAGTTGTCGTACGTCCGTTCGAGTCGTGCTATTGAGATGCGAAAATGGTAGTAAGCTGACCAGTATTCCGATGGGTGGTGATAGTGAGGGGGGAGTAGTCTGTCAGGGTAGCAACAGACATATTACAGTCGATTACGTACTGTTACGTATGCCAGTCGACTTCGAGCAGTACCGCCCGACGGATCTTCCCGACGAGAATACGAACGGGCGGGCAATTCTCGAGTTCCTCGCCGAACGCCCCGAAACCGGCTATCGAGCCGGCGAGCTCGCGACGGAGCTCGACATCCCCCGCGGCAGCGTCGGAACGACCTTGAGCCGACTCGAGACCCGCGGACTCGTTCGACACAAGGGCGAGTACTGGGCTATCAATCCCGCGGCGTACGATGCACACACGGCGAGCGTCGTTGGTCTCCAAACCGTCGCCGACCAGTTCGAAGGCGATTACTACGACGACAACCCAGACTGGGATAGCGATCTCGAGGATCTAAACGAGCAGGCGAACGAATCCACCAGGGAGAAGTGATGCACGACCGTGGCGTCATCGTTGTCGCTTCGGATCCCTACGGAAACACACCGCGTCGACCCTATCTACTCGTCAGCGACGAAACCCATCCATTCGCCGGTCGCCAGTATATCGCACTCGGGATTACGACGTCCGAATACGCCGATACCCGATCCCTCGAGGGCGCATTCGAAGCTGGGACGCTCGAGTGAGATTCGTTCGTCTCACCTTGGCTATTGTCCCAAAATCGTTACATCTACCGAGTAGTCTCTCGGGTTCTCAAGGACTTCTTTCAAACTTACCGTGTATTGTTCTCAATCTTGATCGAATTCTCTAGCAACCAGTACATACCGTGCATTCAGGCGGTAGTAGACTTTTTCCCACCGTTCTTGTTCACACTGTTTTGTTTGATGGTTCGTGCAAGGATGAGAAGCCAGACGCCCGCGAGAAAGAAGACAACCGCGTCGTTTCCTGTTAGGTATGGACTGGACAAGTTACTTACTTCGGTAGACAGGTAAAGCAATGGTGCTGATAGACATATCACACCGAGTATCTGTGAGTGGCGGTAATTTATCAGCTCTTCTTTATCCTCAGTAGCTGCAAGGACGAGCATGATGCCTGCAGCTACTGCCATCATAACAAACATGGCAGTGATTCCTGCCAAAATCACGCCGCCGCCAAGTGTCATATCTGGCAACGCCGGTGTCGGCAGCAGAACAACGATACTTGCGAACTGACCGACAGCCGCCCCGATAACAGTAGAGGCATACACCCGTTTGCGTCTCTGACTATCTCTCGCATGTTGCTCAGTCTCTTTGAACCCAAGGACGAAAGCGGTCCCCGCCGGGATCAACCAAAACAGCAGTGCCGCAACCAGGCCGCCCCGGTCATAGAACGGGACAAGCAGTTCAGCACCAGAATCGATGAACTGATAGAAAATAGTTGCCAGAAACACCGACACAGCGATTCTCCTAGCCATGTGAAAAATTACAGCCTGATATCATATATACCTCCGGTAACTATGATAGCACGCGTTCAATTCCGACGGTAGTGGATAGTATTGATCCGAACGAAGAGGGCCACGTTCGATTTCGGGAAAGGTTTTAGTCGTGCCAGAGAGTACCACACTATCGAGCAATGGTCCACGCCTTCATCATGGTGAAGACGGCCGCCGGGAAATCCGAGCGCCTGCTCGAGGACATCAGAGCGCTCGAGCAGGTCGCGGAGGCCCACATCGTCGCCGGCACCTACGACATCATCGTCGAAGTCGACGTTCCCGACGTCTACGACGTGTTACAGACGGCCTCCTCGGACGTGCAGGGGCTCGAGGGCGTGGCCGACACGAAGACGTACATCGGGATGGACTAGAGACGAACTTTTGTGCTGGAGTCCCGTTTTTCGTAGGTTATTCACCAGTGAGGCTTCCTATCCGGTAGTTGGGACTTTTCCGATTTATCGGGCGATACATGATAAATATAAACGATTGCCAGCTCATATACACGTTATAGTACGAGTGAGAATCTGGATATGGTTGTTGTCAGTACAATACAGACACGGAAGGATATCGCTTGGTGGATTTTTGCGGCAGGTTGTGCTGTAATTCTTGGAGTTTCCTCTTTATCTCTCTCGACTACTCTATCGTACAGTGTCATACGCATCTCTGGAGTGCTGTCTATTCTGTTTGGAATCGTATTAGGTACGGCAGCGCTATCAACTGATAATGGCTTTCTAAGATCATTTATGGTTATTTCAGTTGTTATCTCTGTGAGCCTGGTTCGTCCAGCATACCCAGCTATTTCTGTCCCGATCTCATTTGCCACAATCGGATTTGGGTTTGGAATTTTGATAGCTATATTACTAGCATATCGCACACAAACCTCCTATGAATAATATCAACTATCTATCGTGTGTTTGGCCGTGTGAAAAGTTGTAGCACTTCACTGGAATTCCCGACGTTACATCGGCATACCGCCACTGTTCCCGTCTCCCTCCGCGGCCTGCTGGCCTCGGCTCTGGGCGTTCTCGAGCAACGTTGCAGCCTCACCCTCGTACTCGTAGCCGGGGACGATGCCCTGAGCGTAGGTTCCCTCGACGTACTCGAGCAGCGTTTTGGCGTCCTCGATTCCCTCCGCGGCGTCCCAGGCGACGTACTCGAGGATCACGCGGACTTCGTCGGAATCGCGCTCGAGCACGGGTTCGTCGTGGGTGCTCGTGTGAGCCAGCGAGAAGGTGTCCTCGAGCCGGCGTTCGAGGGTTTCGAACCAACCGTCTTCGACGACCTGCTCGACGGTGGGACCGGTGTCGGCGGTGGCAGCCGAAAGCGTCGGCAGCGTGATCGTGACGCGGAACTCGCCGTCCCGTTTCCCCTCCCCTTCGTCCGCGGTCACGGTCGTCTCGAAGACAGTCGTCTCGAGGTCGTAGCCTGTGTCATCCTCTCGCGGTGTGAACGCGTCGTGGGACTCGAGTTCGCGCTCGACTGCTGCGGGCTGGTCGGTCATTACCCGGACAAGGGCCGGGTCGAAAAAGGGTGTTACGCTGGCGTCCCGGACGATGCCGACCGCGTCGAACGAACCGTCACACGATCCGAACTGTTCAGGCCCGTTTCGGACCGTTTGGACCGTTTCTGATCGAAAGGGCGCGTTTCTCAGCCCGAACGCGCTCCATAACTACAACCGACGTTGTCATCTGTCGGTGCCATGAGTCTTGATAGGTCTGAAGCGGAACGTCGTCGATTTGCACGGTTGCTCGGTATCGACGACGAAGCGGGCTCTGGACTACCAATCGGTTCGCGAGCCGAAAACGAGACGCAGGAAAGCGATACGTCCGTTTCGAAACCGAAACGAACCGCGGAGTAACTCAGTCGAGCGCCCGCTCCGCGAGGTACGTACGCAGCGCGGTCGCGACTTCTTCGAAGTCCTTGACGGTGAGCCCGTCGGTGGTGACCAGCACGCCCTCGCGGTCGTTTGTCACCCTGATGAGAAAGCCGTTGTCGAAGACCCGAATCGTGTAATTGTAGTCGCCGAGTTCGGACCCGTCGTAGGCGGTCTGGGCGGTCGTGAAGCCGCGCCACTCGTGGCCGATGAACGTCGAGAGGTCCGCATCGCGCTCGAGGTCGTCGCGGAGGTAGAGCTGCTCGTAGTCGTCTCTCGTGAAGTAGGTGACCGAACGCAAGCTATCGCCGATGGCTGTCCGGGCGGTCGTGACGATCTGGTTCGACGTGTCGGACGTGAGTAGCCCTGTGGCCATATCAGGGGGGTAGGTCTCCGTCACCTTAATGACGGTGGCTTTCCGCGGCCAAGTGATCGATCCCGGTGGTTATTTCCGGTCGAATAGAACGCAGCTTCTCGCCAGTTAGGCCTGCTCGATCGCCTGATCGAGGTCCGCGATCACGTCCTCGACGTCTTCGATGCCGACCGAGAGCCGAACGAGGTCGTCGGTGACCCCGCCCGACAGTTTCTCCTCCTCGGTGAGCTGCTGGTGGGTCGTACTCGCCGGGTGGATGATCAGCGTCTTCGCGTCGCCGACGTTCGCCAGCAGACTCGTGAGATCGACCTCGTTACAGACCGTCTCGGCCGCGTCGTAGCCGCCTTCGACGCCGAACGTTATCATTCCGCCGTAGCCCCCATCGAGGTACTTCTCGGCGTTTTCGTGGGTCTCGTGGCTCTCGAGACCGGGGTAGTTGACCCACGAAATCTTGTCGTGATCCTCGAGGTACTCGGCGACGATCTGGGCGTTCTCGGAGTGTTTCTCCATCCGCAGGGGCAGCGACTCGAGTTTCTGAAGCGTGACCCAGGCGTCGAACGGCGACTGCTGGTTGCCCAGATCTCGCAGTCCGCGAGTGCGCGCGGCAATGGCGAACGCCTGCTCGCCGAACGTCTCGTGGAAGTTGATCCCGTGGTAGGCCGGGTTCGGTTCGGTGAGTTCGGGGTAGTCGCCCTCGTCCCAGGGGAAGCTGCCGCCGTCGACGAGGATACCGCCGACCGTCGAGCCGGAGCCGGTGAGCCACTTCGTCGTCGAGTTCCAGACCAGGTCCGCGCCGTGGTCTAAGGGCCGACAGAGGTGGGGCGTCGCGAAGGTGTTGTCGACGAACAGCGGTACGTCGTGTTCGTGGGCGATCTCCGCGACCCGTTCGATGTCGGGCGTGACCAGCGCCGGGTTCCCGATCGTCTCGAGGTGGACGAACGCGGTGTCGTCGTCGATGGCCTCCTCGTAGGCGTCGTAGTCGAGCGTATCGACGAACTTCGTCTCGATGCCGCGCTTTGCGACGGTGTGGGTGAGGTAGGTGTAGGTGCCGCCGTAGAGTGCCGACGCGGAGACGATGTTGTCGCCGACCTCGGCGAGGATGAACGTTGCGAGGTCGAAGGCGGCCATCCCGGACGCGGTCGCGAGCGCGCCGACGCCGCCCTCGAGCGTCGCGATGCGCTCTTCTAACATCGCGTTCGTCGGGTTCATGATCCGCGAGTAGATGTTGCCGAACTCCTCGAGTCCGAACAGGTTTGCGGCGTGTTCGGTGTCATCGAAGACGTAGGACGTCGTTTGGTAGATCGGTGGTGCTCTGGCCCCCGTCGTCGGGTCCGGTTCCTGACCAGCGTGGACACTGTTCGTGGCGAAGCGGTGATTCGGTTGCTCGTCGCTCATGTACGCGAACGGATGATCGGTACCGTAGTAAAAGTATCCGCTATCCGAGGATACAGAGATCGGCGAGGGTGGTCATCAGAACGCCGGCTTCCGAGAGTGGTGTGTCGCCGTTCAGAATGGCGCTGTCGCCGTTCCAAGTGATACTGCCGCCGCTTTTCGAGCGACGCCATCGATCGAACCGCGAGTCGACGGTCAGACGGTCGCTGTTCGAAAGCCAACTGCGGTCGTGGATCCGATCGACGCCTCCCTTCACAGCAGTCCCATCGCGACGAGGCCGGCGAGGGGTTCCCGAAGCAACAACAGGAGGACGCCTGCGGCCACGACGACGACGACCCAGCCGAACATGATGTACATCGCTTTGCGGACGAAGTCTTCGTCTTCGTCCACCATGAGTGAGCCCTGCGATTCCTGATTAGACATGGCCGTGACTTTCGACTCGGCTACTATAATATTACGTGATCCGTCCTTCGCGCTACTCGTTCTCTTCGCCCGATTCGATCCGGCCCCGACGCGTTCGACCGGAGCGCCTTTCATCGTTCGGTGCCCGCCACTCGAGCATGGAAACGACGCGCCACTTCACCGTGACGCTCTACATCGTCAACGACGGGGCGACGGCGCTTCACGCGCACGACAAGCTCGGGAAACGAATCCCGCCCGGCGGCCACATCGACCGCGACGAACTGCCACACGAGGCGGCGATCCGGGAGTGTCGCGAGGAAACCGGCCTCGAGGCGTCGATCCCGCGAGTTCAGGACTCACTCGAGAGCGACGCGGGACGGAGCCTTCCACAACCTCGTCGGCAGATGCTCTACGACGTCGACGTCTACGACGGCGCCGTCGGTCACCAGCACATCGATCACGTCTACTTCGGCTCCGTGCCGAGCCGCGAAATCGATCCGGGTCCGGGCGAGGCCGGTGTCGACGCGTGGGCCTGGTACGCGCCCGACGAACTCCGGGCGAGCGACCTCGACGCCGACGTGATCGAACTCGGCTGTGCGGCGATCGACGCGGTTGCCCAGCGCTGAGACGGACCGCCGCGCGCTCTCAGCGGCCCGGTTCGTCGGGGTGAACTACTCGAGCAAGCTCTCGCCGGTCATCTCTGGGGGCTGCTCGATGCCGATCAACTCGAGCATCGTCGGGGCGATGTCCGCGAGAGTACCGCCGTCGCGGACCTGTCGGCCGCCGTCGGTGCCGTCGGAAGCAACGTACACGAACGGCACGAGGTTATACGTGTGCGCCGTGTGCGGGCGCTCTTCGGTTCCCATGTCGTCGGCGTTGCCGTGATCGGCGGTGATGAGGACGTGGGCCCCGTGATCCTCGAGCGTGTCGACGAGCCGTCCGAGTTCGAAATCGACGGCTTCGACCGCTTCGACGGCGGCGCGGTAGTCGCCCGTGTGACCCACCATGTCCGGATTGGCGTAGTTGAGCACGAGCACGTCCGGATCTTCGCGTCGAATCGTCTCGATCGCGGTGTCGGTCACCTCGGGGGCGCTCATCTCCGGTTGCTGGTCGTAGGTCGGGACGTCCGGACTCTCGACGATCTCCCGGTGTTCGCCGTCGAACTCGACCTCGCGACCACCGTTCAGGAAGTAGGTGACGTGGGCGTACTTCTCGGACTCGGCCATGCGAAGCTGACTCATCCCCGCGTCAGCGAGCACCTCGCCCAGCACCTGTTCGGGCTGGTTCGGCGGGAACGCGATGGGCTGATCGAACGTCTCGTCGTACTCGGTCATCGTCACCAGTTCGATGTCCGGCGGACTCGTCTCGAACTCCCACTCGGGCCGAATATCGGCGAGCATCCGCGTAAGCTGTCTCGCCCGGTCGGATCGGAAGTTGAACCAGACGACCGAATCGCCGTCCTCAAGCGCCGGCTCACCCGAAATGACCGTCGGCTCGACGAACTCGTCGGTCTCTCCGCGGTCGTAGGACGATTCGACGGCGTCGACCGCCGACTCGGCTTCGTATTCCGCCTCGCGGGAGACGATGGCGTCGTAGGCGCGTTTCGTTCGGTCCCAGTTCTGGTCGCGATCCATCGCGTAGTACCGCCCCGAGACCGTCGCCACGTCGCCCGTCCCGTGGGTGTCGATGGCCTCCTCGAGCGCCGTCAGATACCCCTTGCCGCCGGTCGGAGACGTGTCCCGGCCGTCGGTGATCGCGTGGGTGACGGCCTCGACGTCACGGTCCGCGGCGAGTTCGATCAGCGCGTGGAGGTGCTCCTGATCGGAGTGGACCCCGCCGTCGCTGACGAGGCCGAGAAAGTGCACCCGGCCGTCGTTCTCGCGGGCGTGGTCGAACGCCGCGTTGATCGCGTCGTTCTCGCGGAACGAGCCGTCGTCGATGGCGTCCGAGATCCGGGTGTACTCCTGGTAGACGACCCGGCCCGCGCCGATGTTCAGGTGGCCGACCTCGCTGTTTCCCATCTGTCCGTCGGGCAGGCCGACGCGCCGGCCGGCGACCTCGAGGCTGCCCGACGCGCCCGTTCTCGAGAGCCGATCGAAGACCGGCGTGTGGGCTGCCTCGACTGCGTTTCGTCCGCCGTCGTCATCACCGAGTCCCCAACCGTCGAGGACGATCAGTGCCGCGTTCATGTGCGAGTCCAACGGGTCCCGCCGTATCTAGCTGTCGCTCACGTCGGGATGGGAGTCGCTCGAGCGCGACATTCGAGGATTTGTAACAATGTACCTCGATAGGATGTATTTACCAGAATTGCCTATGAAAACGCGATAAGTACAGCAACCTCTTTTGCCGGGGTCCTCCCTCGTTCGTTTCACTCACTCGGTCGAACCCCGGCAAAACCCGTTGATGCCAAAAGGCCGCCGTCGCGGGATTTCACCCTGCTCCGGCGGGGAACCGCTCGCTTCGCTCGCGGATGCTCGGTATCTTTCCCAGCGTTCCATTTGCATCTGTAGTTGCCGTTCAGTATAGGAGATACAGGTACTGTTGTATTATGGAATTATTTTCCGTCTTTAATTAGGTACGGGAAACAGAACTACGGTGCCGACGGCGCACATGCGAAAACTGCTAGGAGGAGTGGGAATATATCGAGCTCCCTCAGAAATTGTCTGTTCGGATATTCCATACTCAAACTTGAATCCCCTTGGTTGTTGGGGTACATTTTGCAGTATTGACACCTCTTTTTCCTCTGGGTGCAGAGGATATGAACGCATGCAACAAATTAGTGAAGTCCACTTTACGACTCACGGCAAGACGGAAAACCGGCAACTCATCGACCGATACATCTTAGACGCAGTCGAGAGACTCCCGCAGCAGGGATTCTGCGATCACGCGGCGTTCATTCCCTTGACACACGACGCGGTCGATGGCGGCAACGTCTGGATCACGGTTGCAGGCGACATGGAAACTCTCGTCGACCACGAGTCCGAGGACTGGGACGACCTCGTCAAGGAGGGGCTCGTGTCGGAATGGGACGTGACCGAGGTGACGGAGGACTGGTACGAGATTGCAGGGGAGCAGGGTGGAGAGTTACTATTCCAACTCCATCGCGTTGCGAATCAGGCGACTAAGGTCGCTTTCGAGGAATTCGAGACCCCACCAGCGCCAGTTGACTCCTATCCAGCAGAGGATGCAAAACACCCGGTCGGGTGGTGGATGGTGCTTGACACTATAGCGGCGCACCAAGAGTACACCTTCGAAGAAAGAGTGGAGGCATTCTTGTATGGGATTCGGCACAAGTATGAGGATGTTTCTAAGTTGGAATCACCCGAGAAGGCGGCCCAGCAGATCGATGAGTGCATTCAATCACTCGAAACGTTCCGAAACGAGATCCAAGACTGACGAAATCATCGCGGTAACAACGGCATCTCGATGTACGTCCAGCTGATCGCCAATTCGCTCTTAGCGATCATCGATATATCAGATTTGAAGCTATTCGTGTTCGTACTCAGCGCCGCAGTCGCCACAGACGGTGCCGTGGCCCGGCTTGCTTCGCTGGGCGAACACCGCGCCGCAGTCGGGACAGATCATAAAGAGTCGGTGTTCGGGCGGAACGCCCGCCTCGAACTCCATCCGGACCCACGCGTCGGGGTTTTCCTCGTCGCGGATGGTCACGCCGTTTTCCGTGCGGTGCCAGTTGATCGGTTGGGTCTCCGAATCGGCGGTCCGAATTCCTCGCTTGGACATCGGGTATTCGGGTAGTCGACGCCCAATCATATACGTTTTCTGATAATTATTTACCCGGTCTCGAGTGAACCGCTCGAGCGCGCCGTGAGTTTCGTGGGCGACTCGAGCCGACGGACGGGTCGGTCCGATCGCGGGATTTTTGCGGGTGGGGTCGGTGGAGTCGGTCATGACGCTCGATCCGGTCCACTTCGACGGCATCGCGCGACTCGCGCGGCGGATCGACCACGGTGCCGACGAGCGGGACCACCGGGAGTTCGCCGAGACGGTCTGGGAGTCGTTTCTGGATCCACTCGCCTACGACGGCCGGACGATTCTCGAGCCGATCGGCGAGCGGCGAAAGCGACTCGTCGACTGCGAGGACGTCGCGCTCTGCGAGCGGCCGTTTCCGACCCAGCACGGCCTCGACGCCGGGACGATCAACCCGACGACGTTCAAAAACGGGCTGGTCATCGACATTGCACAGGCCGCGATGAGCACGACCCCGAGCGACCTCGACTTACACCGCTCGCGAACCGTCGTCGCGACGGTCCACTCGAACGACGAGACTGCGCGGGTCGACGATCGATGGGACGCCTTCGACGAGGGGTACAGTCGCTCGCGAGCCGTGAAGGTGCCGCCGCTGCCCCGGTTCGCGGAGGGCGTCGTCCACGCGCTCGCGCTGTATCTCGCCGAGAGCGAACACGCCCGCGAACACGCCGACGACGTCTCCGATCTGCTCGTTCTGGACGGACCGCTCTACCCTCGCGGACTGCTTCGATGGGCCGACCAGCACCCCGATCTCGCCGATTTCCTGCTCGAGGATCCGCGCCCGGAGACGGTCCTCGAGAACTACGTTCGGCTGGTCGAGCGCTTCTGTGAGCGGGGCGTTCCCCTGATCGGGTTCGTCAAGAACCCCGCGACGCGCGTCATAACCCGGACGCTCAAACGAAAGAAGCGAACGGAAGGAGACGTGGGAATCGACGTTCCCTGGGCCGACGACTCCGCGATGTTCACCCGGATCTTAGAGCGCGGGGAGTACGTCGACGACGTCGACGGCGAGCGCTGGGAGCGAGACACCTCCGCGCTGACCTACACCAACTGGTTCCGGTCTCGAGGCGGCGTCGATCGGCCGCTGTCGGTCGAGGGCGACGCGCTCGGCGTCGAGCGAAAGCGAGACCTCGAGAGCTACGAGGTGACGTTTTTCGTCCTCTACGATCCGCGCGATGACCTGCTCTACCGAGTCGAAGCGCCCTACGCCTTCACCCGCGATCCGGACCTTCGCGAACGGCTGACGACGCACGTGCTCCAGAACGTGGCGATCGCCCACGGCCCGCCGACGATCATCGAGAAGGCGGACGAACTGGCCCGAATTAGCAATCCGGAGAAGCGCTCGCTCCGCGAGAGTTTAGAGGACAGTTTCGACACGACGCGGGACCGGACCTACGACAATCACCGGTGGGGCGAGGATCTGGTCTGACCGGCCGTCGCGAACGGCGCTCGCTCACCGTCCTCGAGACGCACCCTATCATCCAAACCTGTCAGGTATTCATCCCACAGTAAACGTCTCGAGACTCCCTCTCAAACCGCGGAGCGAAGACGACAAGACGACTGGCGTGTAACGAGTTAGTAGGATCGTCCGTCCGGTATTTACACTTGCGAACGGTGCCCGAAACCAATCTGACAGGACATGAGAGACGACCACACTCGAACCGATCACCTCCGACGTGTCGCGCTCACACTCGCGATCCTCCTCGCCGCGGCTGGCTTCGCCGTCGGCGCGGTCGCCGGAGCCGATCAACTCGCCGTGTTGACGCCGACGCCCCACAGCGTCGAGGCCGATCCCGGCGAGGAGTTCACCGTCGACGTCGCCATGGTAACCGACGGCGGCTACGGCGGCGAGGGCGTCGACTCCGTCGACTTCGTCGCCCAGTATCATCCGGAGTACCTCGAGATAACCTCGATCGAGCCCGGGCCGTGGCTCGAGCAGGGCGAGGAGACGACGGTTCGAAGCGACGAGACCCTCGCCCACGAGAACGGGACGGCCGTCCTCGAACAGTGGCGCGATCCCGTCCAGGGCGGGGCGACCGGGAACGAGCGCCTCGTGACGTTCACGGTTGAAGTCGCCGAGGGCGCACCGCCCGGCGAGACCACTATCGACGTCACGGAAACGAGCGTCGGTCTCGAGCAGTCTTACCCGCTACAGGTCCACGGGCAGGACGTCTCCGTCTCGATTGACGGCGGGGACGAGTCGCTCGAGTCGTTCGAGCATCCGGACCCCGACGAACTCGCAGCGACGGGAGCAGGCGGTGGGGAAGAAAACGGTAGCGAGCAGCCGACAGACGAGTCCGACGCCTCACTGTTCGGTCCCGGCGCGTTCGTCCTGATTGCAACCGTCTTCGTCGGTCTCGTCGTCGTGTTTCTGTCGACTCGCGGCACTCGATGACCGGTCTAGATCTCCGGTTCGGGCTCGCTCTTTTCGACCGCGAGTTCGACCTCGCTCTCGGGGACGCCGATGCGGGCGAACTGCGTCCGGACGTGTTCTTTGGCGGCCTCGAGGGCCTGTTCGCGCGTGTCGAAGCCCCGGGGCATCGGCGACTCGAAGGCGACGTTGACCTCCCGGTCGTTGACGAGCTGGGTCGTCCCGCCGCTGTCGACCTCGTAGAACTCGTCACAGACCCAGACGTACGCGGCAGCTTCGTCGGGTGCGCCTCGAAACGACGGCGCCTGCTCGCCGCGCTCGTAGAGCGTTCCCGTCAGTTCGGTTCCGCCTGCGCGACCGCGTACCAGCAACATGCACCGAGATACGGCCCGAAGATGCAAAAAGGCGTGGAGTGGCGAACTGCCACTCGAGTCGCCGTCGATCGGCTGTCAAGCGCCTACCCAAATCGTTTTGGAAACGGGCTTATACCCGTCGGGCGGGTGTGTCGTCCTAATGAGTTCGGATGCCCACTTCGGCGACGACAGCAGAGATTCGCTTGCCGAGATCCCGTCGGAGTGTTACGACGTTCTTCGGCACCCGCGACGCCTCCGCGTGCTCGAGGTCCTGGGGGGCTACGACCGGGCAGTACCGCTCGCCGAACTGGTCACGGAGGTTCGCCGTCGGAGCGCGTCTGCCGGTCAGGACCGGCCGACCGAACGCGAGATCCGAACGAGCCTCGTCCACGCGCACCTCCCCAAACTCGCCGGTTACGGCGTCATCGACTGGGACGGGGAGACCGCATCTGTCGGGTCGAACGCCCCGATCCCGCCGATGAACGTGGCGTCTCTCCTCGAGGCCTGCTCGAGCGCGGACGAGCGGGTCCTCGAGACGGTCGTACACCCCGTTCGCCTGCCGCTGCTCCGAACGCTCCAGGAACGCGGCCGAACGTGTTCGATCGCCGTGCTCGCCTCCCAGTTGACGACGCTTCGAGCCAGTCCGATCTCGGACGCGGAGAGCGCGGCTATCGCGCTCCATCACTCGCATCTCCCCGCGCTCGCGGACGTCGGTGCGATCGAGTACGAAGACGGGTGGGTGCGGACGACGACCGAGTCGATCCCGACGATGCACTGAATCCGACCGGCGGTTGAAGGTGTCTTCCGCTCGAGCGCCAGTGCAGGCCACTCCATCGTTCGAGTGCCGTCCGAGCCCCGTTTTTCGACTCGAGATCTCGTCGTCGCTCCGCTCGCTCCTCTTACACCGACGCTTTTCACATCGTTCGTTTCATCGCTCTCGAGTCACCGCCGTCCAGAACACAACTTCAACACGTGTCTCGGTATTTCTTTGAGGGACGAATCAGATATCGTGTATATGAGCGATCTGGGCGATTTCACCGATCACGCCGCCGACAGCGGCGACGACTCGAGCGGGACGGCGGATTCGGCCGACAGTTCGGCCGGCGGCGGGACGGAAACGAACGCGGCGACCGCTGCCGACGAGTTCGAGGCCCCCGTGGTGGACCCGCAGGGCGAAGACGTCGGCATCGGCACCATCTGCGTTTCCCAGGGGCTTCGGATCGCCGAGGACGAAGACGACACGACGCTTCGGGCCTACGTCACTCGGGGAAACCGCTCCGACATCAGGATCGGAACGTACCTGCTCGCGTCCTATCCCGAGGAGACGGGACAGGCCACGGGATCGACGACCGGCGGCAACGGCCCGGCCGGAGCGGCGAGTGACGAGACGCTGTTCTGTCGAATCACCGGCCTCGAGTACGCCCAGCAGTACCACGCCGACGACGCGACGGAGATCCACGCTCGGCGGGCGATGCGCCGGGACGGCATCGACGAAGCCGACTTCAAGTTCATCGCCTCGCTCGAGCCGGTCGCGGTGTTGTACGAAGACGATGGCGAGCTCAAGCGCCGGATGACCGATCGGGTGCCCAAACCCCAGACGGTGATCCGGACGGCCGACGACACTGAGGAGATCAAGACGGGGCTGAAGATCCCCGAGGACGGGGTCTTCCTCGGCCACCTCTCGGTCGGCGGTGAGAAGGTCCGGACGGCCGCCTCGCCGCCGACGATCGATTACCCGCTGAAAGACGACTACGAGGCGGGCGATCCGCTCGTCTTTCGACACTCGCTGGTCGCCGGCGGAACGGGGTCGGGGAAGACCCACGCCGCGAAGAACGTCCTCCGGCAGTACCTCGCCGAGGACCGGACCTATCCAATGGACGACGGCCGGGAGGTCCAGCCCGCGGTCGTCCAGTTCGACCCGCAGGACGAGTACGCCCAGATGCACGACGACAACCCCGAACTGGACGGCGAGTTCGCGCGGCGGCTCGAGCGCGAGGACATCGCCTACGGCGGCGTCGAGAAGACCACCGCGTTCGTGCCGAAAGTCGGGAACTCCTCGTACGCGGCGGGCCACCACCGCGCCGAGCAGGTCGAGTTCACGATTCCGTTCTCGATGGTCCACGAGAACCCGTGGCTGGTCGCCGGCAGCGGCCTCAACGACAACCAGTACGGCGCGCTCACGAGCGTCCTGCTCCCGCGCTTTCGAGATCAGTACGGCCCCGACGCCACCTACAGCGAGTTCACGACCTTCCTCGACGACCCGGCGCTGCGGGAGGAACTCGACGAGTCCGGTCGGGTCCACGAGGCGACTTTCGATGCCGTCCGCCGACGCGTGCTCGGCTTCGACCACGTCTTCGATCAGGACGCTCGGCCGATCACCGACCTGATCCACGAGTTCGTCCGCCCCGGCGGGCTCTCGGTGGTCCCGACCTACCACATCAACGACTCGAGGGCGACCGAAGCCGTCGTCCTCGCGCTCTCGAGTCTGCTCATCGACCAGAAGCTCTCGAACGATCCGACCTACGACCGGATCAAGGAGACGCCACTAATTTTGGGGATGGACGAGGCGCACAACTTCCTGACCGACGCCGACAGCGTGCAGGCGGGGAAGGTCATCCGCAAGTTTACCGAGGCGGCGAAGCAGGGCCGAAAGGAGCGACTCGGCCTCTTTCTCATCACGCAGGACCCACAGGACATCGACGACGCGGTCTTCAAACAGATCAACACGACCGTCGTCCTCAACCTCGGCGACGAGGACGCCATCAAGAGCGTGAACATCCCGAGCAACCTCGAGTCGAAAGTGCCCTACATGGAGAAGGGCCAGATGGTCGTCTACTCCCCCGACAATTCGGAGCCGGTCGAACTGATCGGCCTCTCGAAGTGTCTCACCAGACACGGACGGGATTGATCGTCACCTGTTCGCGACGGCTGTTCGAACCCGGTACCGGAACGGGAGGACGAAACGGGCTCGAGAACGTCCGTTCAGCAGAAGTTCTGCGTGGCGAACACCTGATCGGTATCAGTGACGTGAATGCCGATTCCCTGATTCTCCCAGTGGTCGGCGAGGAGGTTCTCCTTGTGACCCGGTGAATTCATCCATTGTTCGGCGATACCGTAGCCGAGTTCTCGCTCGTCTTCGTAGTGTACGATGGTCCCGTCGCCCGTATTGACCGGCGTGTCGTACCACGTCTGTGCGATGTTCTCGCCGCCGGTGTACCCGTTCACGCTGCATTCGTATCCCGCATCCGCGTACCTGTCAGTGAACGCGTTTCCATCCGGGTCAACGTGGGAGAAGTAGCCGCGATCGGCCATGTCTTCGCTGTGTTCCTGTGCGACGTTTCGGAGTTCGCTGTCGAACTCGAGTTCGTCTGCGCCGTCTGCAGTGCGTTCCTCGTTCACCGCCTCGTGGACGTACTGCTCGACGGCAGTTATGTTGATATCACCGCTTTCGCTGCTATCGACTTCTCCCGTGTCGTTCGTGGCCGTACTCGAGGCGGGTACTGCGGCCGCGGTACCGATCAGACCCAGAACGAGCATCGCCGTGACTGCCGTGATAGCTACCGATCTTGTGAGTCGCTTCATTCACATCGTAACTCGGTATTGATTGTAATAATAATAGCGGATGAAAATTATAAAAAGACAATCACTATGTTTGATGAACAGTATCGGACCTGACATTCGAGTCGTCGTTTCTGTGCGGTTTCGAACGGCTGCTCGAGACGGCGACCTGCCGCGAGGTCGAACAGCGATCGGCTAGGTCGATTGCAGGAGTACTCGCTCGAAGAACTCCCCGACCTCGCTCGCGATTTCGTCGTGTTTCCCGAGAAAGAAGTGATCGCCGGACAGCCCGACTGCCTCATCGCCGCGCTCGTTCGCGCGCTCGACGACCGGTTCCCAGTCGACGGTGGTATCTCGCTCACCGTACAGCACCTGAACGGGTAGTTGGGCTTTCTCGAGTCCCTTGAGTGCATCACGAGTATCCGAAAGTTGTGCGGTCGGAGCGAGAACCGAGACGCCGTCGCATTCGGCCTCGGAGGCCGTGATCAGCGCCAGCGTCGCCCCGAAGCTGTAGCCGAAGACGCCGACTCGCTCGTATCGTTCGTCCGCCCAGCGGACGGCGTTTCGCACGTCTTCGCGCTCGCCGTATCCCTCGTCCCAGGGACCGTAATCGAAGCGCAGACAGGCGATCCCGGCCTCGAGCAGCGCGTCGCTCACCGCGCGGAGGCGCTGGTCGCTCCGGGAGCCGCCCTGTTGGGGGTGGGGCGGGCAGGCGACGACGACCGCGTTCGGGGCGCGTTCGCCCGCTTGGTCGCTGAACGCGGGCTCCTCGAGCGTTCCGCGAACGTCGCGACCGCCGGGGATCAGCACGTCGCTCATACCGGTCGATCGGTCCGATGGCTAATCAAAATCCCGTCATCGGTTCTCGAGGAACGCCCGCAGCGTCTCGAGCGCTCGATCGGGTCGATCCCGAAACACGCAGTGACCCGCGCCCTCGACGTGGACGAGTTTCCCGTCGGAGAGATGTTCCGCCGCCTCGCGATGGTGCTGGCGAGCAGCGTCGTCGGCGTCTGCCTTCAGAATCAGGGTCGGCGCGTCGATGTCGGCGAACACCTCGGCCGGGTCGCGACGGTCGGCTTCGAACACGCCGCCGACGGCCGGATCGACGTTCGCGTACGCGTCCGCGAGCAGTCTCGCGAGGTCGCCGCGGTCGTCTTTGACCAGCGCCCGCAACTCGGGGTCGGTCTCGAGGAGGGAGTCGGGGTCTAGCTCGTCGCGAATGCGCGTGACGATGGGTCCGAGGAGGTCGTCGTTCGACTCGCCCTCCGGCTCTTCGATGGGTTCGCCGGGGCCGGTTTCGTCAGAATCGGTTTCGTCGTGCTCGTCTCCGTCCTGGCGGTCGGCCAGCCCGAGTAGCAGTTCGGGGTCCTCGAGGACGACGCCACCGGGAAGCTCCGGCCGTTTGGCCGCCGCGACAGCGACGGTCGTTCCGCCCATCGAGTGGCCGTACAGGATGGGTGATTCGTCCGAGATCTCGAGGGTATCGACGACGCCGAGGAGGTCGCCAGCCAACTCGTCGTAGTTGTAGCCTGTTTCGGGGGCCGAAGAACGCCCGTGCCCGCGAGCATCGTAGGCGATCACGTCGTACTCCGCCGCGAGCGGCTCGAACAGCGGAAGCCGCGAACGCCCGTCGGCCGTGATGCCGTGGGAAACGACCAGCGGTCGTCCCTCACCGCCGCTTCGGTAGTAGTGCAGTCGTACGTCCTCGGCCGTGAGGTCGTCTTCGATCCAGCCGTCCGGCACAGGTGCGTCGATCATCGGTTCGGTTTGGACTCGTCGTCGGGTCCAGTAATCGGTGTCGCTACCCTGTCGTGTTGCCGGCGGCAGAGTGTCCCTGAACGGTGTCTGGGAGGACCCAGCGCCGTCGGTGACACGGATGGGTCGACTCGAGAGGCGGTACAGATCGAATCAGGCGGCCGTGGGGGAAACGACGTCGTGGAACGACTCACGCAACCGTCGCCTATCGTACTCGCCGGCGGCGGCGTCGGCGAGGAACCCGAGCAGGAAGGCCGACGCACCGAGGGCTCGCGGGCCGAAACCGACCGCCGGATCGGCCAGGCCGTACCACGCCACGACCGCGCCAACCGCGGCGACGCCGACGGCGGTTCCACCCGTTTCGAGTCGATGCTCGAGTCTCGCGTCGGCGTCGTGCGCGGACCGGTCTGCGATTCCCGCGAGCGGAGCGGCCGCAGCGGCGACGCCGAGGAGTCCGGCGACGGTCAGCGGGGAGACGAAAATCGACGCGACGATCGTCGCCACACCGCCGACGCACGCCCCGAAGCCGACCCGTCCGAGTGCGACGCTCGCCGGACGACGGCGACTCGCTCCCGCCTTCACGGCGTGGTCGCTGCGTCGCTCACCGATCCCGTGGCTGCCGGTTCGATCCGCGTCGGCGTCGTGGCCGACGTGGGCCACGCGCTGACCGGCGGTGAGGAAGGCTCGAGCGCGGTAGGTTCCGTCCGCCAAATCCCCGGGGAGCGCGACGTCGCGCGCACCGGCGTCGTTCCCGTCCGCGCCGAGGTGCGGTTCGGTGATCGGCGCCTCGGCACCGGGCCACTCGAGGGCGACGTCGTCGAAGGCGATCGGCCGACTCGTCGCGAGCGCGAAATTCGGCTGATCCTGCAGTTGAAAGTGGAGGTGAGGTTCCGAGGAGTTCCCGGAGTGGCCACAGCGGCCGACCCGCTGGCCGCGCTCGACTCGCTCGCCGGGTTCGACCGTCACGCTCCCGGGAACGAGATGGGCCAGACAGCTGTACTCGTCGGGCGCGTGCTGGACCACGACGTAGTTCCCGCGGATGTCTCGCTTGAACGGGTGGGAGAACCCGCCGGCGCGGGATGGCTCGAGGTCGCCGTCGAAGGTGTCGATCACGACCCCGTCGGCGGGCGCGAGAACCGGTTCGTCGTAGCAGTAGTAGTTTCCGACGCTCGCGGCCGCGCCGTCGGGGCGGGTGCGTCCCTCCGCGTCGGTGATAACGAAGTCGTAGGCGTAGCGCTGATTGAGCGGAAACCACGAGTGGGAGTAGTCCCGGCTGTGGCTACCGTTGACGACCGTCCACGCGCCGTCGAAGGGGAGCCGGTAGGAGACCTGTCGGTCGTCGTCTCCGGCCTCGGGAACGGAGCCGCGGTGGCGCGCGAGCGCGAGGAGGGTGCCGAGCCACTGTCGGAAGTCTTGGGCCAGGACGAAGGGGTTGAGAAACGTCAACGGAATCGAAAGCAGCCAGACGGCGTACTCGCTCCAGTGGCCCATGTCGATCCAGTCGGTCGGCTCGGTGGCCTCGTCCGCATCGGTCCCCCGTTGCAACACGGCCTCGAGCAGCGGCGCGACGAACGGCCAGAGGAAGGCGAGATAGAAGATCTCGAAGATTTCCAGAACAGCAAGCGAGTCGAAGACGTAACTCGGGATCGCGAGCAATCCCAGAAACGCCAGGTACAGCGGTTCGAACGATCGAAGCCGCTGTCGAAGCCGCGCGGCGAGTGGCGCGGTCGCAGACTTCGCGGTCGAATCCTCGGTCATCAGTTCGACGATGGATCGGAAGGAACGTAACGGCTTTGTGAACTGCGTTTCATACTGCGTCTTGACACGTCTGCCGGCTCCGCTCGAGCATTCGCCGGCCCGGTCGGGTGTTCGTCGGCTCCGCTCGAGCGATCGCCCGCCCTCTTTCGGTTTTCGCCAGTCCGGCTCGAGCGGTCAATGACCATCCTCGAGTCCAGAACGATCATTGCGGCCTCGGGCGAACGAGCACTCATGGGGAGAGACGACGGGAGCGCAAACGGGGACGACGGGGACGTAAACCGGAACGAAGAAGGCGCGAACGGGGACGATCGAGACAGGGTTCGGGAGGCGTTCTCGCTGCTCGGACATGAGATCCGCCTCGACATCCTGCTGGCGCTGCTCGAGGACTGGCACGCCGTCTACACGGAGCCGAAGTCCTACGCCGAGTTGATGGCGGCGGTCGGACTGCGCGACAGCGGACAGTTCAACTACCACCTCGACAAGCTTCGGGGGGTCTACGTCAGGAAACTCGAGGACGGCTACGTCCCGACGGCGAGCGTGACGGCGCTGTACCGGACCGTCCTCGCACACCGCCCGACCGAGCACCTCGAGTACGGGCCCGCCGCGATCGATTCGGCGTGTCCCCGTTGCGACCAAGCGCCGGTGGTGCGGTACGATCGTGGGTTCGCGACCGTCGATTGCGCGGCCTGCGAGTGGACCGGCTTCACTTACCCGTTTCCGAAGAACGGCCTCGAGGGACGGGACGCCGACGCGATCGCCGACGCGGTCACCCGCCGTGCCAGACGCGACATCGGCCTGGCGCGGGCCGGTCAGTGTCCGTTCTGCGCCGGGACGACGTCCGTCGACCTCCGCCTCGAGGCCCTCCGGGGCGAGGGCGACGACGGGGACGCCGACGGCGACTGGGCCGCCGCCAAAGTGGACGATCACTGGGTCGAAATCGTCTGCGACGACTGTACGTTTCTCGTCGGCGTGGATCCGCTCGGGGCGCTGCTCGCCGACGGTCGCGTCGCGGGTCCGCTCGCCGACGCCGGCCTCGAGCCCGACCGGCACGACTGGGAGCAGCCGACGCCGACCGTGCGCGCCGAGTCTCGAGACCCGGCGCGACTCGCCCTCGAGATCGAACTCGAGGACGAGGACGGAATCGTGCGGACGGCGACGATAGCGGTCGACGACGAGTTCGCGGTTCGCTCGCTGGCGATCGATCCGTAGCCGTCGCTCGAAGCGGTCGATCCGCAGTCGTCGCTCGAGACGTTTGGGGGCGGGGACCGGCTCTCGAGCGGCGATAACCGGCTCGAACCGCCCGGAGTTGTCTCGGACTGTTATCGAAGTGATGTTTTTAAGGGTGACGAGCGATAGCTAGGGAGTATGGGCATCCTCTCTCGGACCTCGTACGTCATCCGGTCGAAGATCAACTCGGTGCTCAACCGGACCGAGGACCCGACGCAGACGCTCGATTACTCCTACGAGCAGATGCGCGACCAGCTTCAGGACGTCAAACGCGGCATCGCCGATCTCACCACGCAGAAAAAGCGCCTCGAGATGCAAAAACGCCGGCTCGAGGACAACGTCGATAAGCACAACGAGCAGGCCCGAACCGCGGTCGAGCAGGACCGCGAAGACCTTGCTCGACGCGCCCTCGAGAAGAAAAAGACGAAGATGAACCAGATCGAGGATCTGGAGCGACAGGTCTCCGAGCTCCAGAGCCAGCAGGACCGGCTCATCGAGCAGAAAGACGAACTCCAGAGCCGGATCGAGGAGTTCCGAACCAAAAAGGAGACCATGAAAGCGCGCTACGAGGCCGCCGAAGCGAGCTCGACGGTCTCGGAGGCGATGACGGCAACTGGCGAGGAGTTCGAGGACGTCGGCCGCGCGATCGAACGCGCCGAAGAACAGACCGAGGACATGGAAGCGCGCTCTGCCGCCATGGACGAACTCCACGAGTCGGGTGCCTTCGACGACGTGCTCTCCGATAAGGACAACATCGACCGCGAACTCGAGGAGCTCTCGACCGACAGCGGCGTCGAGGCCGAACTCGAGACGCTCAAATCCGACGTCGGCGCCGACGAGTCCGAATCCGAACCGGTTCCCGAGACGGCAGCCGACGAGGACGAACTCGAGGATCTCGACACGGACGTTTCCGACGCGAACGTTTCCGACGAGGAAGTCGAGTCCGAACTCGCGGAGCTACAGGACGAGGAGAACTGAGAGCGGACTTTGTTGCCTCGAGATTCCGTCTCGAATCGCCTGCCCTACGCTGGCGTTCCGAGGACGGCGATATCGTAGTCTGCGATGTCCGCGGGCGACTCGAGGAGGATGACCTGGAACGCCCACGAGGTTCCACCGGCGAGGTCGCCGGTCGAATCGAAGTACTGATCGAGTTGGCTCCCGGTTTCGTCGTAGACCCGGACCCGGACTTCGACGAGTTCGATCCTGTTTGTCCCCTCGTTTTCGACGGTTCCCTGGACAGTCGAGCCGAGATAGCCGCTCTCGAAGACGAACTCGTGATCGACCATCTCGAGCGAGTCGACCGGCGTCACGCCGCTGGCGCGTTGTCCCTCCGCAGCGCTCTGGGCGGTCGCCATCTCCGCGTTCGTTCGCGCCTCGCCGTCGATGTCGCCGACCTCACCGTCTTCGTACTCGGGTTCGGTTCCGACGTCGACGCCGTTACAACCGGCGAGGCTCGCGGTGGTCACCCCGCCGATCGTCGCGAGGAGTTTCCGCCGACGTATCCGTTCCGTGGACATCAGTACGCTCGACCTCGACCCCTGAACTGTCCTCGTTGTCTCGCATCTTCAGTTCTGCTCCATCGAAAGGCGAGAGGCCCTCGCGACCACCGATCGGCTCGAGCGCTCCGACGCTCGGACACTCCTCGAATCCGGCGAACTCGGCGACCGTCATCGATCATACTCCCACGCACGCGACGGATCCATTTGAGTGTAGGGCCTGAACGAGTCGCGTACTCGGTTGAACTGGCGACCCAAACGGCGCTGTCACGGTTTGCAACGCCGACCATTATTGTCGCCGGGGGTGACCGTTCGTCGCATGGGGTCTTCCGATCGAGACGATCCGCTCGAGTCCTCCAGAGGCGATACTGGCGATCGAACGGATCTCTCGACGCGGGTTCGCGAGTGGGTGCTGATCGAGGGGGATCGGCTGTTCATCACGATCTCGCTCACGCTCGCGACGTTCGTCCTGTTTTTCACGCTGAACGAACTCGGGGTCGTTTCGTTCGTCAACGAGGGTTCTGTCACGAGGGTCGCGAGCGGGCTGATCGCCGGGACGTTCTCGCTCGTCACGCTCGTCGTCTCGATCAACCAACTGATCCTCTCACAGGAGTTCGCGACCGCGGGAGAGGTCCGCGCGGAACTCGAGGGTGTCACGGAGTTTCGACACGATCTCGAGGATCGAACGGACGTTCCGGCGAGTCCGGCAGCGCCGACGCGGATCCTCGAGGTGCTCGTCGAAGCGGTCCATCATCGCGCCGCCGATCTCGAAACGGCGATCGACGGGCACGGCGATGCCGCGCTCGAGGACCGAGTGGATCGGTACGTTGCGAGCGTCCAGACGAGCGCCGAACGGCTCGACGAGACGCTCGAGAGAACTTCGTTCGGAACGTTCAACGCCGTTTCCGCGCTGATCGAGTACGACAACGATCGGCAGGTGTACGCCGCGAGATATCTGCGGGGCCAGTACGCGCTTGATCTCTCGGATGAGCAACGGGGTGCGTTCGACGACTTGACCGAAACGCTCCGACTGTTCGACGTCGCACAGGAACACTTCAAGACGACTTACCTCCAGCGGGAGTTGACCCGGTTTTCGCAACTGACGATCTACTCCGGCGTTCCCGCGATCCTCGCCGCGATAACTATCGGCTTGCTCTACGCGGATATCGGCGGTGCGAGCGTCGCAGTTCGGTCCCTCCCGCTTCTCGTCAGCGCGCTCATCGCCGTCGTCGTCTCGCCGCTCGCGCTTTTGGTCTCGTACATTCTCCGAACCGCGACCGTCACGCGGCGGACGGCGTCGGTCGGGCCAATGTTGCCCCAGAAAGATCCCGACGACAGACCGCTCGAGGTACAGTCCGACGAGCGTGATCGGTGACAGACGGCGCGGGCGGACCCCTGGGTTCGACGACCGTCGTATCTCGTCGTCGGACGAACGTTCCAATCGACGGAGGCTAGTCCGATCAATAGCTATTTCCACGCCGTCCTCGACTACTGGAGTACACCGATGAGCGACGACAGTTCGCAGCCGAGCGACACCATGGCCGAGCGAAGCGTCGACTCGACGTGGAAACACACGCTCCTGTTGAACGCGAACCGATGGCTCGTCACCGCCAGTCTCATGCTGTTCGTCTTTGTCGGACTGCTCGTCGTGAATCAACTCAATCCCGTTTCACTCAGGACGCTCATCGAGGCGTCTGACCCCGTCGAGACGCTGTTTCAGGCGCTCGTTACCGCTTTGATCACCGGCGTCACGCTCGTCGTCTCGATCAACTCGCTGGTCCTCTCCCAGGAGCTCGGGGCCGTCGCAGACCAGCGCGAACGGCTCGAGGGATCGATGGAGTTTCGAAAGAACGTCGAGTCGTCGATCGATTCGCCGGTGAGTCCGCCCGAGCCGTCGTCGTTCCTTCAGGCGATCGTGACGGCCTCCTCGAAGCGTGCCGAGGAGTTTCGCGACGCCGTTTCGGACAGCCGCGACGAGGAACTCGTCGAGCGGGTCGAAAACTTCGTCGACAACCTGACGACGCACGCCGATTCCATCCGGGACGATCTCGAGGACGCGCAGTTCGGGACGTACAGCGTCGTGAAATCTGCACTCGATTACAACTACTCGTGGAAGATCTTCCGCGCACGCCGGATCAAACAAACGCACGCCGATTCGTTCACCGACGACGCGAGCGACGCTTACGACGAGTTACTCGAGTCGCTGAAGCTGTTCGGCATCGCTCGCGAGCACTTCAAGACGCTTTACTTTCAGTGGGAGCTCATCAACCTTTCGCGGGCGATGATGTACGTCGCGGTGCCGGCGCTGCTGGTCACCACCTCCATGTTACTCTTTTTCGACGCGGGCACGGCTAGCGGAACCATTCTCGGTATCGACGTCCTCGTGTGGATCGTCACCGCGGCGACGACGATCGCCGTCACCCCGTTCTTGGTGTTGATCGCCTACATCCTCCGGATCGCGACGATGGCCAAACGTACGCTCGCCATCGGCCCGTTCATCCTCCGGGAGTCCGGACGCGGCGAGGACATCGACTGGGAGTAACCTGAAATTTTGTTCACCTAACTGCGCCCGTCCCCGGCCGCTCGAGCCCCGCTAAATCGATTTTTCCACCGGGCATCGGGACGCCGTCGTAGGGGTCCTCGGCGAGTAAGAGCGAGCCGTCGAGGTCGGCGTAGTCGAGCAACGGCGCGAAGTGGGCAGCCGGTGCGATGGAGGCGTTCGACTCCGTCATACAGCCGGCCATTACTTCGAGCCCGTGCGCTCGAGCGGCGTGGATGAGTCGGATCGCCTCGCAGAGTCCGCCGCACTTGGCGAGTTTCAGGTTCACGATGTCACAGCGGTCGGCGATCTTCGGGACGTCCGCGCTGACCAGACAGGACTCGTCGGCGGCGATCGGGAGTCTCGAACGTTCGTACACGTACTTCAGGCCCTCGGGGTTCTCAGCCGGAACCGGCTGTTCGACGAACTCGAGGCCGTACGGCGCGAGCAGATCGATCCGCTCGACGGCCTCTTTGGGCGTCCACCCCTCGTTGGCGTCGACGAACAGTCGCGCGTTCGGGGCCGCCTCGCGAACCGAGCGAACGATCTCCTCGTCCCTGTCGGTGCCGAGTTTGACTTTGAGCGTGCCGAACCCGCGCTCTCTGGCCGCCTCGGTCTTCTCGCGCATCGTCTGGGTGTCGTCGATACCGATGGTGTAGGAGCTCTCGAGGGTCTCCGTCGGGTCGAGTCCCCAGTACCGGTAGAGCGGAATCTCGAGGCGTTTGGTCGCGAGGTCGTGTAGCGCGATGCTCACCGCGGTTCGCGCCGCAGGATTCCGTCGGATGGACGCGCGCATTCGGCGCTCGATCCGCTCTAGCTGGTGGACATCGCCGACCTCCTCGACGATGTCGAGGAGATCCGGCAACACCGCCTCGACGGTCGCCGCCGTCTCGCCGTAGTGTCTGGTCGGGGCCGCGCCGCCGACGCCGCCGACCCCCTCGTCGTCCTCGATTCGAACGAAGACGACCTCGGTATCGGTGGTGGTCCCGCGGGCGATCGAGAAGGGCCGCTCGAGCGCGAGCGTCCGGCGCTCGATTTCGGTCGTAAATTCGCTCATAGGATCGCCTCGAGGATCGGCTCCGCGCCGAACCGGACGACGTCCGACGCGGGCACGCCGAGTTCGCCTTCGTAGGCCTCGAGTTCGCGGCGGGCGGTCGCTTCGTCGTCGATCCTCGCGGTGTTGAGCGCACCTGCGGCGACCGTCGTCTCGCGAACCGGCGACGCGAGGTCTTCGTAGAGATCGACGTAGGTCGGAATCGACGGGAGGATGAACGACTCGTAGCCGTGGATTGCTTCCCTTCCGGCGTCGTGACAGAGCACGAGTCGGTCGGCCATCGCGCCGTGGAGGATGCCACAGGTCACCGCGGAGTAGGCCGGGTGGACGATCGACCCCTGTCCCTCGACGAAGAGGTAGTCATGCTCGTCGCCCTTCTCGACGATCATCTCCTCGACGGCACCGGCGGCGAAGTCGCTGACGACGCGGTCGATCGGATTCCCCCAGCCTTCGATCATGATTCCGGTCTGTCCGGTCGGGATCACCGCGGCGTCGTGTCCCGCCTCGCGGGCCGCGCGGGCCAGTTCCATCGAAACCGTCATCTTGCCGACCGAGCAGTCGGTCCCGACCGTCAGGATCACGTCGGCGTCCACGTCGGCCGCAATCCCCTCGCTGACCGTTAGATCGGTCGGTGGCTTTCGAACGTCCCACAGTTCGCAGTCGTTCTCGGCCGCGAGCGCGGCGAATTCCGCGTCGTCGGCGAGGAAGTAGTGCAGTCCCGATATCACGTCGCAACCACGCTCGAGCGCGGTTCGAACGTCTTCGCGCCAGCTCTCGTCGAACCCGCCGCCGATGGGGGCGATACCGATAACCAGCGCGTCGACGGGTCCGTCGACGTCGCTCATCCGCGAGACGATCGGCGCGTCCTGTACGTCGCGAACGAAATCGGCGACTCGAGTCCCCGCGTCGTCGCGGTCGAGGACCGCGATGACCTCGTCGTCGCTGTACCGAAGGATTCCGAGCGCGGTTTTGGCGCGGTCGGGGAACTTCTCGTGGGCCAGAATCGCGATACGCATACGGAGAGTATAGCCAGACGGCCACTTAACGGTGGAGTTCCCGGTGAGAGGGGCGGTTGAAGCGAGACGAGGTGACGGTTCAAAGCACGCCCAGTTCGGTCGTCCAGAACGACCGGTGGGCGTCCTCGAGTGCGGGTTTTGGGTCGCCGGTCGCGTCGACGGCGGCGCTGGCTCGCGGTTCGAACTCCCCCTCCTCGGCGAGCGTTTCGAGGACGCCGCGCTGGCCGACGAGGTAGAGCGGTTCAATGTCGAACTCGGCGAGCGCCCGGTGACAGCGCTCGAGGTGGTCGTCGATCTGGTCGTCGCGGATGCGTTCGAACCGGGCCTGGGAGAAGCCGCCTTTCGAGTGACTCCCTTTCACGTCGCTCTCGAACCCTTTGTAGTCGACTCGCTCGCCGTCCTCGTAGACGCCGACCGCAAACAGATCCGCACGGACCAGCGCGAGCGCGTAGGTCCCGGTCGGGAGGAACCACTCGCGATCGAGTTCGAACCGATCGCTCCAGGTCGCCTCGAGGTCACGTTCCGGGCGGACGGGCGGCTTGAGGCGCACCGAAACGAGTCCGGCGTCGTCGACGCAGACGAGACAGGGATCGCCGGTTCGGACGAGCGACGCTCGTTCGCCCAGCGTCTCGGAAAGCACCCGGTCGCGCTCTCCGTCGCTTCGCGTCTCTTCCTCGCGCTGTGGGTCGAGAAATACCGTACACGCGCCCTCCGGACCGGTCCGAACGGACGTGAGGCGGTCGAGAACCTCCTCGAGTCGCGCGCCGCGAAGTCGCTCTTTGCGGCGGAACTCGACCCCGCCGTCGTCCCCTGTCCCGTCCACGCGCTCGAGTTCGCCCTCTAACTGCGCGATGCGGTCCTCGAGTCGGTTCTGGCGCTCTTCGGCCTCCTGTTTCGCGGTCACGGCGGCAGCTTTCCGCTCGGATTCGGCCTCGTAGCGCTCGCGAAGTCGCTCGGCTTCGTCCTCGAGTTCGTCGATTCGGTCTTTCAGCGACGCGCGACCGAGCAACTGGTCGATCATCGAGAAAAAGCGCGAACCGGGGCCACTTTTAGGTTCCGGCGTCGGGGTACTCGTCTTCTGGCCCAGCGGGCGGCCACGCGCCAGCGAACTCGAGCAACTGCTGGGCGCGCTCGCGGCGGGCGAGGAACACCTCCTTCAGGGACGGCGGGTTCGTGATCTGCGTTCGCTCGAGGACGGATTCGGGGACCGCGAGCGTGTTTTCCGGTACGCCGTCGTCGCCGTGGACCGGAAAGTGCCCCGACTCGAGTTTCATCACGAGCGGTGCGTCGAGTCGTTCGATCCCTTCCCCAGATGTATACACCGCGTCGTTAATCCGCTCGTGCTGGTCGGTTTGCATGGACGCGTGCTCGTCGTCCGTCGGCGTCACGTACAGTCGTCCGAGATAGTAGCTCCGCGAGAACACCTCAAACATGACACTTGGTACCAAGAACCGAAGAGTGATAACTATTCTGCAGGTACATTTATGCCGAGCGCTTTTCGAGTTGCCAGACGGATAGAACGGCCCGAATCGGCTTCACCACCGGCGTGGACAGAACGACCCGCCCAAAGCGGTTTTTGAACGCTCAAACCGGATCTACGAGACGCATACATTCGGATAAAAGGTGAGAACGAAGGCGTCCTTTTTTACGGAGGTCGTCCGGAAGGGTACCTAATGAGTGGTTCCCGCGGCATCCTCATCGTGGTGCTGATCGCAGTCGTCGGTCTCGCGATCGCACCGCTCGCGACCGCGGGGTTCGCCGATCCGTTCGACGGTCCAACGAACGCCTTCGACGCCGGGATCGACGGTGGAACCGGCGACCACCCGGCCCCCTCCACGGACGGGAACGCGGCTCAGGCCGACACCCAGGCGGCCGAGAACGGCGACTCGCCGGGCACCAACGTCTCTACGTTCATGCAATCGACTGCCGTCGAGACGGAGACGGCGGTCGACATCGGCATCTTCAACGCGAGTTACGAGAACGCCGACGGCGACGCACGCGAGGCGATCGTCACGCAGCGTGTCGACACGCTCGAGGACCGAGTCGCGGAACTCGAGGCCGAGAGAGACCGTCTGCAATCGAACGAGGACGAACTGCACCCGGTCGTTTACGACGCTAGGATGACGCGGTTGGCCGCCCAGATCTCCTCGCTCGAGGAATCGGTCGCGATCGCCGAACAGCGCACGATGGATATCGACCTCGATTTACCTGTACTCGAGGACCTTCGCTCGAGTGTAACGTCCCTTCGGACGCCCGATATCACAGCGGCTGCGGACGGTCTGATTGGAGTCGATTTCTCCGATCCCGTCCCCGAGAACCTCAAAGAGCAGGTGAACGAATCGACGCCCGATATCGGTGACATCGATCCGGATAACGTCACCAACGAGTCGACCGTTCTCAGCGTGGCCGAAAACGAGACGTCGCTCGCCGATAGTGCGGTAAACGCGACTGCTGTGACCGGTGGATCGACAAATGCGACCGATGGGACCAACGTATCGGTGACCCCATCCAATATAACGATGAACGCGACCGACACGACTGGCGTTATCAGCGATTCGATGAACGCGACGGATTTGGGCGACGGGACGTTGAACGTAACTGACGGTACACTACCCGCTGGGAACGAGACCGGCGAAGAGAGTCGGCTCAATTGGACGACCAACGAAACGGTGGTCGTCGATTATCCGAGCAGCGAACTCGAGTAGCCTGTTCGATCCGGGAATCGCACCGATTCGTTTTGCTAGTCCCGGTCCGCCCGGACCGGCGTCCGTCGCCGAAGCAGACACGCTTTTCAGCGGTGGCCGTCTAGGCTCGCTCGATGGACTCCGCCGCGTTGCTTGATTTGCTGGGGAACGAAAATCGGAGACGCATCCTCCGACTGCTGGCCCGCAAACCGTGTTACGTCACCGAGATCTCGGAGTACCTCGGAGTGAGTCCAAAGGCGGTCATCGAACACCTCCGGAAGTTAGACGAGGCCGGACTGGTCGAGAGCCGAGTCGACGATCAACGGCGGAAGTACTTCCACATCGCCAGAAACGTCCGCCTCGAGGTAAACGTCTCGCCGTACGGCTTCGCCAGCAAGAGCGCGTACCCGGCGAACAACAGCGTCGATATCACCGCCTGCCGTCACCTCTCGGTCGACGTTGCCACAGAAGCGGGTGACGCTACCGCCGAGACAGCCGCTACCTCCGAGACGGACGACGGCACCTCGGAAACGGCTGACGCCCCCGCCGAGTCGGGCGACGCCACTCCGGAAGCAGGCGACGAACTCGAGGAGCTGCTCGGAACGCTCGAGCGCCTCGAAACCCTCGAGAACGAACTCTCGCTGGCCCAGCGCTGGGTTCAGGGCCAGCTCTGTGAGACGCTCGATCAGGTGTCGGCGGTCGTCGGCACCGGGCCAGAAAGCCGGATCTACGCCGACCTACTCGCGAGCGTTCGCGGAGACCCCAAATCGGTTACCGAACTCGCTGCGGATATCGACGCCCACCCGGAAATCGTCGCCGACCTACTCGAGAACATGGCCAACGAGGGCGTCGTCCGGCGGACCGAGCGGGGCTGGGAGCTTTCGACCGACAGCTAATGGCGGCGCGTTCTCCGATACCAGCGGCTACGACGTGTCTCGTCTCTCATCTCCCTTAGTTCGATCTCTGCAGATCCGTCCACCGCATATCCGTTCATCGCCGATCCGTCCCCACCGATCAAACTCCGTCGACACCCGCTCACTCGATGTCCTTCGAGAGGCCGCTTTTCAGATCGCGCCCGAAGTAGTAGCCGACGAGGCAAGCGAGCGCTCCCGTCGTGGTTCCGACCGCGAGAACGCCCTGCGGAAAGCCAAGCGAGACAAGGATCGCGAAGTTGAACGTCGCCGCGACGATTCCGACGGAGGCGCCCGCCGCGCCCATCTCGAGGTACCTGCGTTTCGACGCGGCTAGTCCGACGAGAAACGCCGCGGCGAACATGCCGATCATCCGCCCGGCGAACGGGAGGACGGCGCTGCCGGCGATCATTCCGGCGCCGATGACCGCCACGAGTGCGAGATACGCCTTCGGCGAGAAGAAACTGGTCGGCGACAGCCGCGACAGCGAGAACAGCGACCGCACCGACGAGAGCCGGGAGCCGCTCGATTCGGAGTCCGACTCGGACTCCGAACCGGCGTCGCCGGAGCCGAACGACGACCAGCGCGAGCCGGATTCGGCACCCTCGTCCGCGAGCGCGTCGCTGGATTCGATCCCGTCGGATCGCGTCGATCGGTCGTCGGCGCGAGCGCTCGAGTCCGACGAACCGGCAGACCCCGAAAGCAGGTCGTCGGTCTCCTCTAAGAGTTCGTCGGTGGACTTCGGGTTTCGGCTCGTCGTCACCTCGTCCGAGCGGTCGCTCATGTGCGAGTACAGGCCGGCCGACACCATGGGCCTTTCCCTACACGGGGCCACTCCCCGTCTCTCCTCGGCCGCCGTCGGCCGATCAGGGGCGGCGAGTCGATCGAGCGCTTCCGGAAAATCGACCGCATCGTCCCCGCTGACGACGCGATTCTCGCTGGCGCGCTTTTTTGCCGCTCCGCGTGGTGTACTCGCTCGATGGACGCGGATCTGATCGGTCTCGGCATCCTCGCACTCGCGGGCGGGCTCGCGTTCGAGTTCGCCGCCCGATACGTCTATCCGCACCTCGACGCCCCGCGGGAATCGCTTTCCTCGCTGCGATTTCTCACTACCCTCATCGTCGGCATTCTCCTGGTACTCGGACTCGGACTCTTCCTCCTCGGCGTGTTTGGCTGACCGACGCCGCGCTCGAAAGCGTGGCTTCAAGTCCGCTCGCCCGCAACCACCGGGCATGAATCCAGGCGATCGCGTCCGCGTCGATTCCGACGACCGAACGTACGAAGGCGTGTTGCTCCCCTCGAGCACCGACGACGACCTCGTCGTGAAACTCGAGGGCGGGTACAACGTCGGAATCGACCGCGAGGGATCCGAGATCGACGTTCTCGCAGAGGACGTCTACGAGATCGACGGCGCACAGGACGGCGACGAGGGCGAGGCCTCGACGGTCGAGTTCGACGACGACCTGCCGACGATCTCGCTCATCTCGACGGGCGGCACCATCGCCTCGACGGTCGACTACCGGACGGGCGCGGTGACGGCCCAGTTCGACGCCGAGGACGTCCTCCGGGCGGTGCCGGATCTGGCCGGCCGGGCCAACTATCGCGGGCGCGTCGTCGCGAACATCCTCTCGGAGAACATGGAACCGACGATCTGGCAGGACCTCGCGAGCGCAGTTTACGAGGAGATCGAGGCCGGAGCCGACGGCGTCGTCGTCATGCACGGCACCGACACGATGCAGTACTCCGCCTCGGCGCTCGCGTTCATGCTCGAGACGCCCGTCCCGATCGTCTTTACGGGCAGCCAGCGCTCGGCCGACCGGCCGTCCTCGGACAACGTGATGAACGCGGTTTCGGCCGTCGAGGCAGCCAAGAGCGACTGCGCGGAGGTGCTCGTCTGCATGCACGCGAGCGATTCGGACACGACCTGCGCACTCCACCGCGGCACTCGCGTCCGCAAGAACCACACCTCGCGCAGAGACGCGTTCGAAACCGTCGGCGCGGAACCGCTCGGCACCGTCGACTACGAGAGCGAGGACGTAACCTTCCGCCGAGCGCACCGGGAACGCGACGCCGTCGACCTCGAGCTATCGCCCGACCTCGAGACCGACGTGGAACTCGTGAAGTTCACGCCCGGCATGGATCCCGCGTTCCTCGAGATCGCCGAGGGCTCTGCGGGGTTGATCGTCGAAGGAACCGGTCTCGGACACGTTCACACCGACCTCATCCCGAAAATCGAGGAGCTGATCGAGGACGGCACGACGGTCGTCATGACCAGCCAGTGTCTCGAGGGCCGAGTCTGTGACCGCGTCTACGACACCGGCCGCGACCTGCTCGAGGCGGGCGTCCTCGAGGGCGAGGATACCCTGCCGGGCACCGCGAAGGTCAAGTTGATGTGGGCGCTCGAGAACAGCGAGGACGTCGACGAAGCGATGGGCACGTCGCTCGCGGGCGAGATTCAGGAGCGCTCTGTCCCCTGGGAGTAGCGAGCCGCATCACCGATTCTAAGGGGTATAGATCTGTCCGACGGCCTGTGTCAGGGACTCGGCTCGCGTAGCTGTACCTTTCGTCCGTACAGAAGCATCCAGAACCCGAGCATGACTATCACAAAGCGTGTCATTGCCATGTAGGTCGTTTCCGTCGGCTGCTGGTGTGACATGGTGACCATCTGGTAGTACGAGCCCTCGTATTCGACGATGCGATTGTCTTCCCAGATTTCGATCGGCTCGTCGGTCGTGACATGCCCCGATTCGATCGATTCGATGGCAGCCTCCGAGTGGTCGAACTGGTCCTCGTCCACGACGCCCGCCTCGATAACTTCCGCCTCCGTTACCGGCTCGTGCGTGAGCGTTACCGTGCCGTTGCCGTCGTGGGTCGCTATTGGCCGCACGAACTCGTCTACACCTAGCATGTAGATCGTGTCGCTCTCTCGAGTACCCGCGTCAACCTCTCCATCGAACTCGTTCATATACGTTTCCGGCTCCTCGGCGGCGACCACCTGCTCGAGCAGACATCCTCGGGCCGAAAAGTGCGTGACACATCGCGTGACGTTCGGTGCCTGATAGGCGACTTCCCAAGGTTGGTCCCCAGCGGTCGTCTCCTCGACTCCGTATTCGTAGGACGGCTCGGTGGTGATCGGGCCGTGGAGAATCGGGACGACGATAAGGAGGGAACCGACGACCATCAACAGGACGGCATACTGGAATCGGGAGGGCATTGGCTGAACATGTGAACGGTACTGAATGTATCTTCTGATAGATCCCTCTCGCACGACCGGTGATCGGCTCTGCCTTCCGGGTCGCTCTGCGTCGTGCGAAGCGCTTTCATATCGCTCCAGCCAATTGCCTAGCGTTCGATCGACGATGACAACAGGCTCAGACGCCGACACCGTGGAAATCCGCCGCGCGACTCACGACGATTACGAGGACGTGGCCGCGTTCACCGGTCAGATCTGGGCGGATCGCGGCGGTGACTACATCCCCGACGTCTACCACGACTGGCTCGAGGACGACGACGAGACGGGAAAGAAGACGTTTCTCGCCGAACTCGAGGGCGACGTGGCCGGCATCGTTCAGGGGGTCATGCTCTCGCCCGAGGAAGCCTGGTTCCAGGGCATGCGCGTCAACCCCGCTCACCAGCGTCGGGGCGTCAGCCAGCGGCTCAACGAGGCGTCCTTCGAGTGGGCTCGCCGGCAGGGCGCGACGCTCGGTCGCGTGATGGTCTTCTCGTGGAACTCCCCGTCGCTCGGGGCGGCCCGAAAGAGCGGCTTCGAGCCGATCACGGAGTTTCGCTTCGCCACTCCCGAGCCCGATCCGGACGCGTCCGGGCCGCTGTCGGTTTCGAGCGATCCCGCCGACGCGTGGCGCTTCTGGCACGAAAGCGACGCCCGCGATTACCTCCGCGGGCTCGGGATGGCGCTCGAGCAGAGCTGGGCGCTCAGGGAACTCACGCGCGAGGACTTCTCGCGGTTCGCCGACGAGACGGCGCTGTTCGCGGTCGAGGGCGACGGACCCGCCGCTGGCCTGGCGACGCCCGAGCGCGGCGCTGTCCGCGCGATCGCCTATCGAACGCGAACCATGGAACGACCCGCCGACGGCGGGGAGACGACCCTCGCCGAGTACGGCGTCGGAGCCTGGGCGGATGTCGACGCGGCGCGGTCGCTGTTCGCGGCCATCGCTCGAGACGCCGCGTCGATCGGAGCCGACGAGACGCGCGTGCTGATCCCCGAAACCGTCGAATACGTCAGCGACGCCTCCTACGCGGGCGTCGATGTCGCGGACGAGCCGGATTTCGTTCTGGGGATCGATCTCACCGGCGCGTGATCTTTCCACTACCAGTACGGATCGCGTTCACTCTACGACCGCCGTAGAACGGAACTCGCCTACCCGCCGCTGACCGGCGGGAACAGCGCCAGTTCGTCGCCCGCCTCGAGTTCCGTCTCGAGGCCCTCCTCTCGCGTCTGGACGTTCGTTCCGTTGCGGAGGACGTTGATCTGCGTGCGCAACTCACCGTCCTCGAGCACCCGCTCTTCGAGCGCCGGCCGGTCGGCGAGCAGCGCCTCGAGTGCGTCTTCGACCGTCGCGTCTCCGTCGACGTCGACGGAGACGTGTTTGTCGCCCGCCAGTTCGGCGAGGTCGGCGAACAACTTCCAGTTCATGTGGGGCCGTATCAGCGCCGCGGGCAAGTAGCTACCGCTCTCAGCAGCGTCTCAGTTGAGCCACTCTCGGCAGCGTACCGACCGCGTCCCCCTCGGCAACCTGTCGGCCCATTACTCGAGCGCATCGAACGAAGACGCTTATTTGACCGCGTCTCCGACTCAGCCGTATGGCCGACGAGCAGCGCCTCGAGTGGCTTCCGGACGACTGGAAGTGGCTGGTGACGACGCGGGTAGCCGTCACACTGGCCCTGCTCGTCGCGTTGCTGTCGGTGGTCACCGGCGTCATCCAGATCAGCCAGGAGACCGTCTCGAGGGGTCTCCTCGAAGGGGTAGTCCCCCTCGCCGTTCAGGAAACGGTCGGTTTCACCGGCGCGCTGACCGGCTTCCTGATGGTCGGAAGCGCCCTCGCGTTGCGCCGGGGCCTGCGCGTCGGTTGGTACGCGACGCTGATCTTGCTCCCGGTGACGGCGATTCAGGGGCTGTTGCAGGTCAGCGAATACTCCTACCCGCTCGTCGTTCTCTCCGTGCTCGCGATTCCGTTCCTGCTCGCCAGCCGCGACCGATTCGACAAGCGACTCTCGCTGACGACGACCCAGCTAGCCGCTGGGGCGGCGCTCGTCGGCGTCCAAGCCTACGGCACGTTCGGCTCTTACACCCTGCGAGAGAGCTTCGACGGTATCGACACCCTTCTCGACGCCTTCTACTTCACGCTCATCACCTCGAGCACCGTCGGCTACGGCGACATCGGGCCGCAGACCCAGGAGGCGATCCTGTTTACGATGTCAGTCGTCGTCCTCGGTGTCGCTAGCTTCGGTATCGCGATCGGTGCCCTCGTCGGCCCCGCGATTCAGGCCCGCATCTCGAGAACCCTGGGAATCATGACCGACTCACAGATCGAACTCATCGACCGACACGTCCTCGTGCTCGGCTACGGCGAACTGACGGAACCGATCGTCGACGAACTGACGACCAGCGGCGAATCGTTCGCCGTCGTCACGGACGACGAACGCGCGGCCGAGTGGCTTACAGAGCGCGAAGTCCCGGTCGTCGTCGCCAATCCCAGCGACGAGGAACCGCTCGAGCGGGCGAACATCGACGGCGCTCGAGCGATCCTCGTCGCGACGGACACGGACGCCGACGACGCGCTGGCGATCCTGACGGCCCGCCAACTCGCGCCCGACACGCCGATCGTCTCCGCCGCGACCGATCGCGAGAACATCCCGAAACTCGAGCGCGCGGGGGCGGACACGGTCATCAGCCCGGCCGTCCTCGGCGGCCACCTGCTCGTCCGATCTGCGCTCGGCGACGACGAGTCGGCCTTGATCGACCGGCTCGTCGACGAGGAGTAGTCGGGACACGTTCGCGGCCGTTATCACGACCGCTACTCGGGAGCGCCCTCGAGGATCTCGACGCCACTCGAGGCCCCGATTCGCTCGGCGCCGGCCTCGAGCATGCGAATCGCGTCGTCGTAGCTCCCGACGCCGCCGCTGGCTTTGACGGGGAGGAACTCGCTCATGAGTTCGACGTCTTCGACGGTCGCGCCGCCGCTCACGGTTTCACCGTTCGCACGTTGTTTCTCCGAAACAACGCTCTCCGCGAACCCGGTCGAGGTTTTGACCATCGCCGCGTCCGCGTCGACGGCCGCCCGACAGGCGTCGCGCTTTTGCTCGTCGGTCAACAGCGCCGTTTCGATGATCACCTTCACCGGGATCGGCACGGCCGCGACGAGTTCCTCGAGTTCCGCGGCGACGGCTTCGAGCTGGCCCGCCTGCAGTCGACCGACGTTGATCACGACGTCGAGTTCGTCCGCGCCGGCCTTCCAGGCGAGCACGCCCTCCCGGCGCTTCGTGTCGTGATCGTTCTGCCCGTGTGGGAAGCCGATCACCGTGGCGAGCGTCACGTCGGGTGCGTACGCCGTCGCCTCCTCGAGGTAGTACGGCGGGATACAGGCGTTCATCCCGTAGGCCGCGGCGTCGTCGAGGACGGCCTCGATGTCCGCCGGCGTCGTTTCGGGGCCGAGAACGGTGTGGTCGATCAGGGGTGCGAGTTCGTGCCGGTCCATACCACGACGAACGGTCGGAGGCTGAAAAATACGCCCGGTTCCGTCCGCGGCCGCCAGTCTCGGCCGAACGACTCCCTCTCGACCCGCGCTCGCGGCACGACCTCGAGGGCGCTGTCCGCGGATCGGAAGCGGTTAGTCGCTGGCACGTACCAGTTGCCGTATATGGTGCTCCCAGAGGGATTCGCCGTCCCGCCGCTGGAACTTCTGGTGCCGCTTCTGTGCGCTTTCGCCGTCGCTCTCGCGCTGGTGTGGGTGACCGCCCCGCCGGTAACCGATCTGACGGTGCTTTCGTTCACGCCCTGGATGATGCTCGGGTCGACGCTGTACGTCCTCTATCAGGTCGCCGCCATCCCCGACGCGATCGCGCCGCTTTTCGGCGCGCCGGTCGTCTACGTGACGACGGCGACGGTCGCGGGACTCGTCTGGGTCGCCGGTCGCGCACTCGAGCGGGCGAGGCCCGAACTGTCCGCCGAGGTCGTCCTCGGCGTCGTCGGTGCCGGCTGCTTCGTTGCCGCCGCGGGATACGCGCTCGAGACCGGCCGCGAAACCGGGACGCTCGAGGCGTTCTGGCCCGCCCTTTCGGTCGTCCTCGCCGCAGCCCTCACCGCGGCCGCCTGGCTCGGCACGCGGCGGTGGGCGAGCGAAACCGCCACACTGGTGGGCACGACGGGAGTCCTCGTCGTCTTCGGCCACGCGCTCGACGGCGTTTCGACCGCCGTCGGCTACAGCGTGCTCGAGGCGAGCGAGAACGTCCCCGCCTCGCGACTGATCCTCGCCGCCGGCGAGGCGCTGCCGACCGCCGAGTATATCGGCGCGAGCTGGCTGTTCGTCGCCGTCAAGGTCGCGCTCGCGCTGGCCGTCGTCGGCCTGTTCAGAGAGTACGTTCGCGACGCACCGCGGCAGGCGCGGCTCCTGCTCGCCTTTATCGCCGCCGTGGGACTCGGCCCCGGCGTCCACAACGTATTGCTCTTTACGATCGCGTGATCTCCTGAACGCCGAACGCGGCTCCACGCCGATTCCTGAACGCAACCGTTTTTCTCCCGCGGTGCCGTGTTCCGAGTCGTGAATGGTCACGGTGCTCATCGCCGGTCACGTCAACTGGGACGTGACCCTCCGCGTCGATCGGTTCCCGGAACCAGACGGTGAGGCGGCGATCCGATCCCGACACCAGTCCGGCGGCGGGAGCGCCGCCAACGTCGCCACTGCGCTCTCGAGACTCGATGTCGAGGCGGGAATCGTCGGGAGCGTCGGCGACGACGAGCACGGTCACATGGTCCGGCGCGAACTCGAGCGGGCTGACATTGCGCTCGAGGGGCTTCGGGTCGTCGAGGACGCCGCGACCTCGGTGAAGTACCTCCTCGTCACCGACTCGGGGGCGGTTTCGGTGCTCGGCAACGACGGCGTCAACGAGGCGATCGGGCCCGAAGACGTCGATCCGGAACCGATTCGCGCGGCGGAGCACGTCCATTTGACGAGTCAGCGACCCGAGACGGCCGCCGAAATCGCGCGGCTGGCGGCCCGAGCGGGGGCGACCGTGAGCTTCGATCCGGGCCGCCGACTCGGCGACCGCGAGTACGCCGACACGCTCGCGCTGGCCGACATAATCTTCGCGAACGGTCGGGAGCTCGAGACGATGGTCGACGGCGACGACCCCGTCGCGGCGTTCACCGAGGGAACGGTCGTCGCCAAACTCGGACGAGACGGCGGCGAAGTCCACACGCCGGACGGCTCGTTCGTCCACGACGGGTTCGAGGTCGACTCGGTCGATACGAGCGGCGCGGGCGACGCCTTCGCCGCGGGCTTTATCGCCGCGCACCGTCGAACGGGCGACCCCGAAACGGCACTCGCGTACGCGAACGCCTGCGGCGCGCTCACCGCGAGTCAAACCGGGTCACAGAGCGCGCCGACGATCGACGCCGTCGAGACCTTTCTCGAGTCTCGAGGGTGACCGACACGGATATATGACCGGTCGTGAAAGGTTCGGACCCAGCGTCCTGTCCGTTCTCAATTAGTGTCGTCTGACGGTAGCTATATACCCGGTGGCGTTGGTCCTTCGACCAGGAAGTCACGATTCAGTGACTGAGAGACATGATGAAAGGTATCCCCTGGGCGGCTGCACCTGGCGACAATCGCACGCACGTCCAATACGATAGACGCGACGACGAACCGCCGAGCGTCGCCGTCGCAACGGCGCTCGCGTCGTTTCACGGCGAAGACGTGACCGCTGGCAGCACCCAACTCTACCAGTACATCGACCCCGACGCGCTCGACGATCTCTTCGAGAGCACCCTTGGTGGCACCGAGCGGTCGACGGGAATGGTCCGGTTCGAGGCCGACGACGCAACTGTCGTCGTCCGTCCGGAGCGGATCCACGTCTACGCAACTCGTTGACCGAGGTCTCACAGACGACGCGTCCCGAACCGGTCGAACGTCGCACCGGTTACGGGTCTGTATCGCCCGATCCGCCGCACTGGTCGATCCGCCCGCACCAGTCAAATGTTCCGCACCGGTCGGATGCCCCGAACCGGTCCCGACGGGTCGATGCGTTACGAACCGGTCGACGCGCCGCTCTGGTGGGCTCGAGCAGTCGTCTGTCTCTACTCGTTCTGTACTTTCATCGCTCGTCTCGGTCGTTTCGTCGATGGTTACTGTCGATGGGTATAACCCCTCTCTCGATCGTCGTGATCGGTGATCGCTGTCTCGGCGTTGGCCCCCTCGAGACGACCTGAACGGACTGGAGAAGGTTTTTCTCGCCGCCCGCGGAACCGGTGGGTATGGCGACACAACCGCATTTACTCGTCGATGAGGGCGATCTGACGGACATCGCGTTGATCCCCGGCGATCCGGGGCGCGTCGACCGAATCGCGAGCCACTGCGACGACGCCGAGACCATCGCACAGAACCGCGAGTACAAGGTCGTCAACGCGAGTTACGAGGGACGGGAGCTGACCATCTGCTCGACCGGAATCGGCTGTCCGTCGGCCGCGATCGCGATAGAGGAACTTGCCAACGTCGGGGTCGAGACGTTCGTTCGCGTCGGGACGACCGGCGCGCTCCAGTCCGACATCGAAATCGGCGACATGATCGTCGCGACCGGCGCGGCGAAAAACGAGGGGACGAGCAAACGGTACGAGGCCGTCGAGTACCCCGCAGTGCCAGATTACGACGTGCTGTCGGCGCTGGTCGATTCCGCCGAAGCCAACGACGAGGACGTTCACGTCGGCCCCATCGCGAGCGACGACGCCTACTACGCCGAGACCGACGCGGCCGTCGACGACTGGGAGGCCGCCGGCCTACTCGCAGTCGAGATGGAAGCCGCCGCGGTCTTCTCGCTCGCCCGCCGGAAGGGACTGCGCGCGGGCGCGATCTGCACCGTCGACGGCAACCTAGTCGAGGGAACCCAGAAGGGGACCGACACCGAAGACGACGAACTGCCCGAGAAGGCGAAGAACAACGTCGGTCGCGCGATCGATCTCTCGCTCGAGGCCGCGACGACCCTCTGAACGCCAGCGATCGCGATTCTGTTTTCGACTCGTTCTCGATCACAGTAGTTCGTCGTAGCGCGCCGCCAACTGCTCGAGGGAGTGCTCGACCGAGAGCATCGGCCGGCGTCGGCGACAGAGGTCAGACAGCCTGTCGCGCTCGGCCAGCGTTCGCTCGAGCGCCTCCCGAAAGTCCTCCAGATCCCCGCCCTCGTACCGGTATCCGGTCTCGCCCTGGATCACGGACTCGGTGAGCGCGCCCGCATCGACGGCGACGACGGGCGTTCCACACGCCGTCGCCTCGAGCGCGACGAGTCCCTGCGTCTCGACGGGGCTCGGGAAGACGAACGCGTCGAGCGCCGAGTAAAACGCCGGCAGTTCCCCGCGCTCGAGAAAGCCGAGAAAGCGAACGTCCGCGTCGGTCCTCGCCGCGTGCGCTTCGAGCGATTCGCGGGCGGGACCGTCACCGGCGACGACGGCCGTCACATCAGTTCCCGCGACGCCGTCGACGAGTTCCTCGAGGTTCTTCTCGAACCCGTGGCGGCCCGTGTACCCGACCATCGGTCCGTCGATTCTCGCGAGTCCGTGCGCCGTGCGAAACGGCGTCGGATCGACCGGTCGAAAGAACTCGGTGTCGATCCCGTTCGAAACGATGCGCACGTCGACGTCCGCCGCGACGCGCTCGAGTAAGTTCCGTCGAGCGAACGCGGTCGGCGCGATGACGCGGTCGGCGAGTTCGAAGACGGACCGCTCGTAGGCGCGGGTGAGTTGTTCCAGCCCGCCGACGAGCGCGTCCGGTACGTGCTGGCCCGCCCGGTCGTCGAGCAGCGTGTGATAGGAGGCGACGGTGGGAATCTCGTGCTTTCGCGCGTAGCGAATGCCGGCGATGCCGACCGTAAACGGGGTGTGGACGTGGACGACGTCCGGACGCTCGAGCCCGCTCGGAATCCGCGGCACGCCAAGTCGGTAGCGCGGATACAACGGCGCCTGAACGCTCGGGACCGCGTACTCCCCGGCGTCGGGGTCGTAGCCGTCCATCTTCGGAAAGACGACCGCCATCGAGTCTCGAACGCGCGGCCACCGGTCCCGCCAGAGCGAGACAGTGTAGGTGACGCCGTTGACCGTCGGGTGATAGAGGTCGGTAAACGCCGCGACGCGTTCGGCTCGCGTCATTGCCGGCGAGTCCACCCGCAGTCCCCAAAACTATGCTCTCGTTACGGCCCGCTCGAGACGGCAGCGAGTCGCCCCTCACTCGACGCTGAACGAGACGCCGTGGCGTCCAAGCAGTGCTCGCATTCGATCGACGCCCGATTTCGTGTCCCATCCCTCGCCGATGTAGTGTTTGTACGGGTGGCGCAGCCACGAGTACTCGCGGTGGGCGAATACCTCGAGCGACCGGTCGTCGTTGCGAAACAGCGCGACGTGGAGTTGCCACGTCGAGAGCGGCGACGGTCGTCGAACCCAGCTTCCGGCCGACAGCCGGCCGTCGCGGTGGACCTTCAGCGAGGCGATCGGCTCCGGCGAAAACGACATCGCCTCGAGGTCGGTCCGGAACTCCTCGAGGCTGCGCTGGACCGTACCGACGTACTCCGCGGGGTGTTGGCGACACTGTGCGAACCCGCCCAGTGGCCGTTTGAGTCGGTGAAGCATCGGCAGAACGCGCCGTCGCGCTCGCGTTCGCAGCGGGAGTGGGGATCGAGCGCGGGACGGATCGTCGGTGCTCGTCACGAGTCGTTCGTAACGCGGCCCCCGAGCAAAGCTTTTCTGGAGCCCGCTCGCCCGCAAACCCCAGCGAGCGTGCGCCGCCCGGTCGAATCCCGTTACTCGAGCCCTTCATCGGGGTCCCATCATTCGAGCTCTCGTCACTCGAGCCAGATTCCCATCAGCACCTCGTCGGTGAACGAGTCGTCGATGCAGTACTGGCGCTCGCGCTCACCCTCCCGCTGCCAGCCCTGCTCCGTGAGGAACTCGATCGCCCGCTCGTTGGTCGCCGGCAGGTTCTGGGTGACCTTTCGGTAGTCGGCCTCGCCGGCCCACTCGAGGCCGTACTCGAGCAGCGTCGAGCCGATCCCCTCCCGTCGAACCTCCGGGCGAACGCCGACGGTCACCTCGGCGGTGTGGCGAAGCGACGGCAGTTCCGGCGCGTCGAGGTGGAGCCACCCGACGACGTCGGAGCGCGGTTCGGATTCCGTCTCGGGGTCCGGTTCGAACGTGGCGACGAAGAACACGCGGGAGCGATCCGCGTTGGCCCGGACGAGCGCGGACTCGCGCTCGAGTCGATCGGCCACGTTCTCGGCGACGATGTACTGCTCTTCACCCGCGACCTCCCGCATGGCGTCGACGAGGCCGTCGCGGTCGAATTCCCGAGCCGGTCGGATTCGAACGATCCCATCCTCGAGTTCCACGGTTCGCTCCGGCGCGGTCACGCTGATCCGCAGCCGACCGTCGGTCTCGAGGAGATAGCCGTCCGTTTTCAGTTCGTCGAGCGCGTCCTGTAGTCGGTCGCTCGAGGGCCGAACCTGCTGGCGGTACTCCGCCGACCGGGCCGGCTTCGACTGGGACCCGCCCGCGTCGACGCGGATCGCTCGAGCGAGTTCGTCGGGCGGGACGGCGCCGTTTCGCTCGACGTACTCGTACACCCGCTGCTGGAGGGGGTCGTCGAACGAGAACGTCGGATGGGTGCTCATAGTAACCGAACCCGGCGACGGCGGACATAATTATGGCCATCGTACTGTTGGTCTCGCTCACTGGGGTCGCGAGAACGACCGATTTCTCGCTCGCGACGGCCGGTTTCGAACGCTGAATCCCGATCGCAGTCTGCGCGCTCGAGTCGCCCGTCGCGTTGCGGTCGCGATTTCTCCTCTTCGTCACAGCTCGGCACATTTAATATCACATTATACGGTTTATCATCTCCATTCGTGTCTCGAGTTCGTTTGTGCCAGCGAACGTCAGATAGCCGCGAAACTGTGTTTTCGATCTATCTTCTGCGGTCTGCGGACGACTAGAGGATCTCGAGAGAGGTCCGCTTGCCAATTCGGGGCCCACCGTGGCTCCCGCCAGTGGTTCACTCGACGAATGACTGTCGACGATCGGCGTAACTGATCGTTTGATAGTTTCGAATCCGAAGTTCGACTAGCGACGATTGACTACGCCATCATTTAGCGACGAATGCCGCCATCGCATCACTCGTATGCATGTCGGTCAACGATCGTCTGGAGGCCGCAGCCGATGTCCGAAATTCGGGCACCCGCTCACCGGACGAGTTATCCGGCGCGCCGACCTTCTCTACTGACATCGCAGCCAGTCTTTCATTACGGCTACCATACGAGTCGAACCCCGAATTGCGGGTTCGATTCCACGACGCATTAGTCGGCGTTTCAGTCCTCTCGAGACCGATACTGCGGTCGTTCGCGGTCGCTTCTCGTCGGATCGGACTACAAACCGCCGGTGGACCACGACTCGTGGCGGCGTCGACGTTTGGAGTCGTCTATCCCCGCTCGGATTCGCCACTCGCCGACCGTTCTGTTCGATCGTCGCGGGAACGCTCGAGTTAGGTTTCGTAGTCTTTCATCCCCGTTTCGAACGTTCCGTTTGGTGGTTCAACTGTCACAGATGGTTGCCATGCGAACCAATCATCCCTGTGGCTCTCGAGATGTCGTACCCAGGCGTTCACTGGACGTCTCAATCACAGCTGCCCCCTCAATAAATCATATACTGCAATACAGAATGTCGGCTCGATCGTCGGCGAACGTCTTCCGTTCGCCGAGGGTCGTTCAGTACCTCGGAAAAAGGACGCCTCGAGCGGCTCTCGCCGGTTGTTAGGGTCGCCGTGCGACCAGGATGGCCGCACTACTCACGATCGCGGCGACCGCGATTCCGGCCGCGAAGCCGGGGACCGAATCGCCGTCCGAGCCGTTATCGCCCTCGGATTCGTTCTGTGATGCCGGGTCCTCCCCGCCGTTGCCGACGGTGAGGGTGCCGGCCGCTAGAGCCGGATCGATGGAGTCGCCGCCGTCGGCGTCGAGTTGGGCGTCCGAGACGCGCAGGTCCGTCGCACCGTGATCGACGCCAGTCACGTCAATCTCCGCCAGCGTGACGTCCGTTTCGCCGGGCGTGACCCCATCGTCGAGGTCGATCGCTTCGACCGTGACAGTCTGCTCGTCGCTGGTCACGACGGGATCGCTCGAGAGAGCGAACCGATCCGGATAGCTGGCGTTTTCGATGGTCGCGACGCCCTCGGTCTCGAGCGCGAGCGTGACCTCGAATCCCGCGAGCCCCTCCGGTGCGTCGGTCAACGCGATGCGATGTGTCGCGTTTGACTCGGTATCGACCGTCTCGTTGGAGACGACGAGCGTCGGGTCGGTTGCCGCGTCCTGACTCCCGACGGTCGCGCTGGGAGTCGATTCGGCTCCGGCAACTGCGACCGCTCCGATCGCGGCCGATCCGACCGCGACGAGGATCGCCATGGTGGCGGCGAGCGTCCGGATCGTTCGCCGTCGCTGTGGCGTTCGAACCGAAAACTGCGCGTCGGTGGTCGGTCCGCTCGAGTCGGTTCCGCCCATCAGGTTCACAGTTCGTCGGCGAGCGAGACGATGTCTTCGTAATCGATGCGGCCGTTCTCGTTGAAGTCGAACGCGTCATCGTTCAGTCGGACGGAATCGCCCTCGATGTTCTCGAACAAGACGACGACGTCGTCGTAGTCGAGTCGACCGTTGCCGTTGACATCCTCGAACGTCCCGTCACCGTCGGGATCGGTCGGGGGACTGCCGCCGGGTCCGCCACCGCCGAGCGACGGCGGGCCGGTGACGATGACGCCGGGTCGAGGCTGGGGATCGATGGCCATCCCCGAATCGTCGTCCATCGCGTGGACCGCGAGTGTGAGGTCGGTCGTCCCCGCCCCGACGCCCTCGAGTTCGATCGACGCCAGCGTGACGTTTCGCTCGCCGGATTCGATCTCGTTTCCGATATCCGCGAACCGGAACTCGATGGTCGAGCCGTCGTCGCTGACGGTCGGGTCGCTGGTGAGTTCGATTCCGTCGCCGTAGTTCGCGCCCGTAATCTCGGCGACGTCCGTGTGTTCGACGGACGCGGTGATGCGCCCGCCTGCGAGTCCGTCGGGAACCGACGAGAGCGTCAGATCGACCTCGCCGGTCGCCTCCTGGCTGACTCCGAGGGAGTCGACGTGAAGCGTCGCCGGCGGTTCGTAGACCCACATGGTGTCGTTGGAATACGACCGGCCGAACCCGCCTTTGTCCTCACAGAGCAGCACTCGGCCGTCGTCCATCACCATCACGTTGTCGACGTTGATCAGCGAAACGTCTTTCAGGGACTGGGAGTCGCTCGCGTTCGGGCCGACGATGACCGGCTCGAGCGTGGAGACGTCGTATCCGGACTCGAGTTCCGCGCGGTAGACGACGCCACTGTCGACCTCGTCGAACCGGAGTTCTCCTTCCTCGTCGGTCATGTATCCGCCGAGCGAGGAGATGCCGAAGTAGATGAAGTCGCCGGGCTGGGCGTCGTCGTGAGAGTCGATCCCTTCGGCCTTGTTAAATTCGATGCTGGCACCGATCTCCTTGGCGGCGGCCCGCGTCTCGAGGAACGGGACTCGGCGCAGATTCTCGTCGACCTCGTCGGGACCGTCTTCCTCGTACTGTCGGGCCCACTTGACCACCTCCTCGTCGGTGATGTAGTCTTGGTTGCCGTTGATGGCGACTTCCTCATCGGCCTCGACGAGGGCGGTCTCGAGGTCGTCCTCCCAGTCAGTCTCGGCGTGGGTCTCGAGGTAGTCGACCTGCGTCACGTCGTCGTAGTCCGTGATCCAGGACTCGACTTCGGCGTTGCTCGCGCTGCCCAGCTCGAGCCACTCGACCTCGAGGTCCGTCTCGGCGACCGGTCCGTCGCCGACTTCGGTCGCTTTTATCGCGAAGAGCGTGCCGCTTACGTCCATTCGGCTCTCGTACTCGGGGATCGGCTCGTCGGCGACGAACTTGTAGATCCCCTTCGCGCCGCCGTCGGAGGCCAAGTAGACGGTCCTCTCGTCGGGGAGTACTTCCGGGCACTCCCACGCGGCGCGACCGAAGACGTGGTGCTTGACGGGGGTGGGTTCCTCGGCGGTCGGGTCGGCGATTTCGACGATGTGCCCGTACCGGTAGCGGTTCGGGAAGTCGCCGTCGATGGGCGTGTACGTCTCGTCGTCGTCCGATCGGTCCGGGACGTCGGCGCCGAGATACTTGGCCAGCCGCTCCATGCTCCAGGTCGAGCTGAGCCCCATCGGATACCAGCTCTCGGCGCCGAATATCTCGTCGAGATCGTCCGTGAGGGTGTCGAGGTTAGGCCGGTTCCAGAACTCACAGCCCCCCCGGATACCGACGCCGCTGCCTTCCTCGACGATGTCGCTGACCGTCGCCAGACCGCCGACGCGGGGGTGGTCGTACTCCTCTTCGGCCGAGAGGGGCGTCTCCCACGGGCTCAGGTCGCCGTAACAGTTGATCTTCGTCCCGCCGAGTTCGCGAAAGGAGTCGTGGTTCTCGATCTCGTCGGCGTTCTCGAGGTCGACCTCCCAGCTCCCCTCCTCGGTTCGGCTGATCGGCGTTCGCGAGATCGACCCGGGCGTGTTCTCGTTGTTCGTGAAGAGATAACCCTCGGTGCCGTCCTCGTTCGTCGAGACGAAGAAGTTCATGTCCATGTTGTCGCCGGTCGGGATGTTCTCCCCGTCGGGGGTCTTGGGGATTCCCCAGTTCTCCGTCCCGCCGTTGATCTCGTCACCGTACTGCGCGAGGAGGCGATACTGTCCACCCGCCGACTGCACCTGACCTTGCTCCCCGTTGGTTCGCGGCGGTGCCAGCTCCTCGAAGTCGTCGTTGTCTCCGTCGAACGTAAACCGGAAGTCGTCGATGACGCCGACGCCGCCCCGATCGAACGGCGCCGGGTTGTCTTCGCTCGGGTGCTGTAGGCTGTAGAGCAACTCGCCCGTCTCGAAGACGAACGGTCCCGTCACCTCGGCACCGCGTGCAGTCGTCGAGAACCGTTTGAGCTTCCCGTTGACGTACGGCGCTGTCAGCGTGTCGTGTTCGTCCGGTCGATCCGCTGCGCCGGCCACGCCGACCACGCCGGCACCGACTGCCGCTGCCATCGACGACGCCATCAGGTTCCGCCTGGTAAATTTGGGCATGCAATTTGATGGCCGAACCATCAGTAAATAGAAGTTTATAATAGGTATAATAAATTCTATTTCTTACCTATTTTCTATATCTATCGCACTGTATTCTAACCGGGCCTCCCAAGGGATATTGACCGCTATGGAGCGCTCGAGACCGGTCATCACGTCGTGCAGTCGGCCGGTCGTCGAGTCGTGCGGTCGGTCGGATTGTCGCGGCGGAATAACCGAACGGTGGTCAGTTACACGCCTCGAAAGCGGTTCGACTCGCTATCGAAGCCGAACGCCGAACGATGAACTACGGGAACGGTGAAACTGCCGCCCGAGATGAAAAATCGAGCGCTGAAAACGGTCGTCGAGCGGAAAGCGACTACTCGAGGTCCTGCGCCGTCACTTCGGCTCGGATCTCCTCGGCCCGGTCGTGGACCCACGACCGATACCGATCGATATCGGTCGGCGTGACACCGTAGAACGACGCGACCCAGCTGGTGTCGGCCCAGGGAAGGGTTAGGAGGTACGCGGCGAGGGTGTCCTTGCCAGCCTGAATGATTTCGGGCGGTACGCCACGAGCGCCCGTATCCGCCTCGACGAACCCGTTGACGTCGAAGTAGACATCGGCGTACAAGCGGGCGTCCTCGAGACTGTCGAAGGTAATCCCGACGTGGTCGGGCGCTTCGAACCGGTAGTCGTCGCCGGTCTCATCGGTTTCGACGATACGAACTCCCAGCACGTACTCCTCGAGTATCGAGCCGTCGGTGTCGGAAACGCTGTTGGACGTAGACATGAGTTGGTATCCTCGAGTTCAGGCGCGTCTACCGTACCATTAAGAATTTATATGATTGCTATATTCTCATCGCGACTGAAACGTACCGTCACGAACCACTCCCGAGGGCGAGGACGATACGTCATCGAACGTCCGTGGGCCGATTCGACCCGAATCGATCGTCGAATCAAAAATCAACCGTCACGACGACCGGTTCGATTTCGGAACTATCGGAACCGCCGCACCGTCGCTTAAGGGGGTGGCACGCGAATCACGAGCCGTGATCGTCGACGACCGCGTCCTCCACGAGGATTTCGTCCCGAGCGAGGTGGTCCACCGCCACGAGGCGGTCAACCACCTCTCTGAGACCCTCGAGCCGCTGCTCTCCGACGCTCGGCCCGAGACCGCCTTCCTCTTCGGACCGACCGGCGTCGGCAAGACCTGCATCGCCCGATACACCGTCGACCAGCTTCGCGAACAGCTCCCGAGCGTTCGGACCGCCTACGTCAACTGCTGGCAGGAGTACACCCGGTTTCGGGTGCTCTACAGCGTTCTCGAGGCCGTCGACCGGGCGTTCGACGTCCATCGATCGACGCCGAAAGACGAGCTCTTCCGGCGGCTTTCGGACGCGAACGACCAGCCCATCGTCGCGATTTTGGACGAGGTGGACCAGCTCGAGGAGACCGAGGTGCTCTACGACCTCCATCGGCTGCCCCACGTCTCGCTCGTGTTGATCGCCAACCGCGAGGAGGAGCTGTTCGCGAGCTTCGACGACCGTGTTCGCTCGCGACTGCGCGCCGGGACTCGCGTCCAGTTCGACCGCTACGGAACGGACGAACTCGTCGCGATTCTCGAGGAACGAGCGGTACAGGGGCTCGAACCGGGCGTAGTCGACGAGCGCCACCTCCGGACCATCGCCGACGCAGCGGCGGGAGACGCTCGCGTCGGGATCGGCATCCTCCGCTCGGCGGTTCGTCGCGCGGAGCGCCGCGGCCTCGAGTCGGTCACCGACGACGTGCTCGAGGCGTCGATTCCGGACGCGCGGACGGCGATCCGTCGCAAGACCGTCGAGCAGTTGATCGAACACCAGCGGGTGCTCTACGACCTCATCGCGGAGGCGGGCGAGATCGAACCCGGCGAACTCTACGCGGCCTACGAGGAGGCGGTCGAGGACCCGAAGACCAACCGGACGCTACGAAATTACCTGACGAAGATGGTCCACTACGACCTGATCGAGGCCGTCGGCGAGCGCCGGGGCCGGACCTACCGCCTCGTCGACGACGAGTAAGGACGGTGCGTCTCCCATCGTTTCGAGGGCGGACGGTTCGACACACTGACCAGTCCGCGCGAGCGACCACCTGCAACCTACATCCCTGTCGGCGTGGTCCGTTCTCGAGATGTCCGCAAGCGGCCTCTCGACGCCCCTCGCGTTTCTCGTCGCAGTCTCCGCCGTCGCGCTCGCGCTCGTCCACCTCTTCGTGGGTCGACTCGCGCTCGCGGACCGCGTTCCTCGCAGTCGGTGGCTCTCGTTCGCGGGCGGGGTCTCCATCGCGTACGTCTTCGTCCACATCATTCCGGAGATCCACCAGGCGGTGCTGACGGTCGCCGGCTGGGATCCCGTCGTCTCGTTCGCCGAGGCCCACGTCTACCTAATCGTGCTCGTCGGGTTCGTCGTCTTCTATGGCCTCGAGCAGTACGTCCGCCAGTCGAACGTCGCGGCTCTTCGGTACGGCCTCGAGCCGAGCACGGGCGTCTTCTGGATCCACGTGGGCTCGTTCGCCGCGTACAACGGGCTCATCGGCTACCTGCTGGTTCACCGCGAGAGCCCCGGCGTCGCGGGCCTGGCGACGTTCGCCGTCGCGATGGCGCTTCACTTCGCCGTGAACGACTCCGGGCTTCGATCCCACCACGGCCGGCTCTACCACGATTACGGGCGCTGGATGCTGGCTGCGGCGGTGCTCCTCGGCTCCGCTGTCGGATTCGCGGTGGAGATCACCGAACCGCTCGTCTCGGTGCTCTTTGCCTTCCTCGCTGGCGGGATCATCCTCAACGTCATCAAAGAGGAACTGCCGGCCGAACGCGAAAGTCGGTTCTGGGCGTTCGCGCTCGGTGCGGCGGGGTACGCCGCGGTCCTGCTGTTCGTCTGAACGCCACAGTCCTGCTGTTCGTCTGGACGGCGTCCTGTTTCGCCTCGCCGTCACCGCTTCGGTCCGATTTTCCGGAGGCCATCGCCGTTCCCCTCGTTTCGGAACTCGAGCGGTCGCCGCGAACACTCGAGCGTTCCCCCGTCGTTCCGCCCGAACGCGGCGAACCCGTCCCTATCGGAAATCCGGAATCCGCGTTCCGCCGCTTATGGGCCGGCCGGTCGACCGTTCGGGTATGTCACGACTCGAGTTCGAACCCGGACTGGCGTGCTGTCGAGTGCCGTCGGCGCGGTCGCCGATCCTCCACGAACTGGTCTGTTCGCGGCTCGCGGAAACCGCCGGCACCGCCTACTGGATCGACGCGGGAAACGTTGCCTCGACGCGGGCGCTGTACGACTGCGCCTCGAGTCCTCGCGTCCTCGACTCGCTTCGCATCGCGCGGTCGTTTACGGCCTACCAGCACCACTCGATCGTCCGCCGCGTCGTCGAGGAGGCGACGCCGAGAACGTCGGTCATCGTCGCGCCGAACGTCGTCGGCCGGTATCGCGACGACGACGTCCCCGCCTGGGAACGCGAGGAACTGCTCGCGGCGAGCCTCGAGACGCTGGCCGAACTCGGACGGGCGCTCGAGGTTCCGGTGCTGATCACGGTGGCGAGCGATTCGGCCGAGGAGCGGGTCGCCGAGCACGCGGACCACCGCGTCGAGTGCGTCCGGACGCGGGAGGGCGTTCGCCTCGAGGGCGACGGCGCGGAGACGATGGGCTACTGGCAGGGGGCCTACTGGCAGACGACGATCCCCTACTGGGTCGACTGCTGCGGCGTCGCCGACCGGATCGATCCCGTCGTCGCGGCGGCCGACCGCGGGCTGTTCGACGCGGCTCCAGAACCCGGCGGATCGAGCGGCGGATCACCCTGGACCCCCGGAACGGAGGCGTCGGGCTGATGGGCCGGACGAACCCGACCTATCGCGACGCGGTCTCGAGTCTCGAGTCAGAGTGGGGACCGATGCGGCGCGCGCTCCGGCGGGAGTACCAGGGCGACTTCGACCGCCTGTTCGAGCGCGCCCGCGGGTTCGCCGACGCGGCGGGCCACGCGAACGCGACCGACCCCGAACGCGCGCTCGTGCTGTCGGTGTTGCTCGCCCACGAGGTGGAGCTTCGACAGGTGCGCGGCCGGCTCGAGGAGACGGAAGCGAAACTCGAGGACGCCGAGGGTCGGCTCGAGAAAATCGAGGCGAGACTCGCAGAAACCGGTTCCGGGCTCGAGGAATACGCGACGACCGGTCCGGAGGACGGTCGCTCGTGACCGGCCCCTACACCTTCGAGTTCGAGGACGGACTCGTCCGCGAGTGGCGACTCACCGAGGACGGGGCGACGTTTCGGGAGGTCGAACGCTACCGCCCGTCGCTTTTCGTCTCGGCACCCGACCTCTCGAGTCTCGAGCAGCGCCTGCGATCGGATCCGAAGGTTTCGGGGACGACGCGAGAGCGGTGGGCCGCCGACCTCCACGAGAGCCACGTCGACGAGCGAACGGAGCTGCTGCGGGTCAGCGTCGAGCGCGTCGACGAAATTCGAACGCTGGCTCGCGAGATTCGCGGGGGTGACGAGCGCGAGCGGTACGCGCCCGGCGCGATTCGGCTGTACGACGTCGACCTCGACCCGGGCTTTCGGTACTGTCTCGACAACGGAATCGACCCGACGCCCGAGCGCGGCTCTCCGGCGATTCGGGGCCCCGATCGCGGGCTTCGAACCCTCGAGATCGAGATTGACGAGCCGGGACTGGCCGACGAGGACGTCTCCGAGTTGCGACTCGACGGCGAGCGCGTCACCGGCGACCCCGCGGACGTCTGCTGGTCGATCGGCCGCCGACTCGATCGAGTCGATCCGGACGTGCTCGTCCTGAGCCACGGCGACCTCGTGCCCGTCCTCGAGTCGGCGGCCGCGCGTGCGGGACTCGAGGAGTTCCACCTGGGGCGGCTCCCCGGCTGGCGTCGAATTGCGGGCGCGAACACCTACGAGAGCTACGGCGCGGTCGGTCACTCGCCGGCCCGGTACCGCGTTCCCGGACGGGCCATCGTCGACAGGTCCAACAGCTTCCTCTGGCACCAGTCCGGACTCCCGGGATTGCTGTACATGGTCGAAAAGACCGGCAGACCGCTACAGGAGGTCGCCGGCGGGAGCATCGGCACGCTGTTGACCTCGAGACAGATCCGGCTCGCGCGAAACGAGCACGACGTGCTCGCGCCCCAGAACAAGTGGGAGCCCGAGGAGTTCAAGGACGTCTCGACGCTCCACGCCGGCGACCGCGGCGGGTTCACGTTCTCGCCGGAGGTCGGCTTTCACGAGGACGTCCACGAGATCGACTTCGCGTCGCTGTACCCGCGGATCATCTGCCGGCGAAACGTCAGCCCCGAGACGATCGGCTGCGACCGCGATCACGGATCCGGCGGCAGCGACGCGTCGCCGCTCGACTCCGCACGAGACGACGCAGCCACCGTCCCGGAACTCGAGTACGACCGCTGTTCGAAACCGGGCTTCCTCCCGGAGGTTCTCATGCCGCTGCTCGATGACCGCGCCGAGATCAAACGGCAACTCGAGTCCGATTCGCTCGCGGACGAGGCGGCGAGGCGGCTCCGGGCCGAGTCGGGCGCGATCAAGTGGGTGCTAGTGTCCTGTTTCGGCTACCAGGGGTATCGAAACGCCAAGTTCGGTCGCATCGAGTGCCACGAATCCATCAACGCCTACGCGCGGGATATCGCCCTGCGGGCGAAAACGCGACTCGAGGACGGCGGCTGGCACGTCGTCCACGGCATCGTCGACAGCCTCTGGGTGACCGCCCGTGAGGACGACCCGGAACCGCTCGAGGCAGTCATCGAGGACGTCTCGAGTTCGGTCGGGATCGACCTCGAGCACGACGGGCGCTACGAGTGGGTCTGTTTCGTTCCGCTTCGCGACTCGGGCGAGGGGGCGTCTGCCGGGGGAGATTCGGTGTCGCCCGTTAGCTCGAGTTCGCCCCCGAACTCACGCTCGAGGTCGACGCGGCCGGGCGCGCTCAACAAGTACTTCGGCAAGCGAACGGACGGGAACTACAAGTTCCGCGGGATCGAGACCCGACAGCGGAGCACGCCCGAGTACGTCGCCGAGAGCCAGCGCGAGTTCGTCACGGTCCTCGACCGCGAGCGCGACCCGGCGGCGGTCTGCGACGCGCTCGAGGCGCGGATCGGGCGACTCCGACGCGGCGCGGTCGACCCCGACCGACTCGTCCACACGAAACGCGTCTCGCGCCGGCTCGAGGAGTACAGCCAGCGCACCCGAACGGTCGCCGCCCTCGAGCGGTACGATCGCCACGGGGTCGACCGCCACCCCGGTCAGTCCGTCGAATACGTGGTGACCGACGACGACGCGGATGGCATAGAGCGCGTCCGCCTCGCGTTCGAGGATTGTCCGTCCGTCGACGTCGACTACTACTCGCGCCTGCTCGTCAGCGCCTGCGAGAGCGTCGTCTCGCCGCTGGGGTGGGATCGTCGCCGGATTCGCGAACACCTTCGGGACGGACGGACGGTTCGACTCTCGACGTTCGCATCGTCGAAATGAGTGGCTCGCATCGTCGGAACGAGGGTCGCGGTGGCGGAACGCGGAGACCGTGACGGCGCTGTCCGACGATCAACTGAAACCGATTTTCTGTCAGCCTAACGGGTCGAGCGCTACATTTACACTGCTCGACCCTCTCTTTCAATCCATTCTACTATGGCGACCTCCGATCACCATCGGGCTGCTCTGCGATCTCGCACTCGACAGCAGGAGGCCGTCGCTGCGCTCGGGCAGCGGGCCCTCGAGACCGACGACGTCGACGAGCTGTTGTGCGAGGGAGCCGAAGTAGTCGCGGAGACGCTTCCGGCCGACTGCTGTGGGGTTTTCGAGTCGATCGCCGGAGACGAGTTGTGCCTGCGGGCGGGCCACGGCTGGGAGTCGGGGTCCGTCGGGACCGCAGCGATCCCGACGGACGACGAGTCCGACGGGACGCCCGACCTGCTGTCTGCGCTGCCGGTCGCCGTCGCGGAGCTCGCGGCCGATCCCCGGTTCGACGGCGCGGAACTGTTCGACGCGCACGAACTCGAGAGCGGGCTCTGCGTTGGAATCGGCCCGGCGGACGATCTGTGGGGCGTTCTGGGCGCGTACACGGCGGAGCGACGGGAGTTCGACGACCACGAGGAGGCGTTCCTCCGATCCGTCGGGAACGTCCTCGCGTCTGCCATCGACACCGGACGAGCGAAACGGTCGCTGCGGGACGCGGAGACGCTCACCGACCGCATCGTCGAGACGAGTCCGGTCGGGATCACCGTCATCGACGACGACGGCCGGAACGTCTTCGCGAACAGCCGCGGGGAAGAACTCCTCGGTCGCCCCCTCGAGACGCTTCGATCCTACGATCACGACGACGATCGGTGGAACCTCGTCGACGCAACCGGCGATCCGCTCTCGGGTGACGACATGCCGTTTTCGCGGGTCGAGGAGACGGGCGAGTCCGTCCACGGCGAGCGGTTGGGGATCGACCACCCCGACGGAACGCGGGTGTGGTTGTCGGCACACTGCGCACCGCTGACCGACGACGACGGCGAGTTCGACGGCGCAGTGTACGCGCTCGAAGACGTCACCGAGCGCACGCGCCTCGAGCACGAACTCGAGACGACTCTCGATCGGGTCACCGACGCCTTCTACTCGCTCGACGACGACTGGCGGTTCACGTACCTCAACGACCGCGCCGAGGAACTGATCGACTTTCACGATCGGGGGCTGGTCGGCGAGACGATCTGGGAAGCCTTCGAGTGGACTGCCGATTCGACGTTGCGCGCGGAGTACGAGCGAGCGATGGCGACCCAGGAGCCAACGTCGTTCGAGTTCTACTACCCGGACCCGCTCGAGCGCTGGTTCGAGATCAACGTCTATCCGTCCGAGACGGGGTTGTCGGTCTACTTTCAGGACATCTCCGAGCAGAAGGATATCGAACGAGAACGCACGCAGAACACCGAAACGCTGCATCGGCTGTACTCGATTGCATCGGATCAACACCGATCGTTCGACGAGAAGGTCGATCAGATGCTCGAGATCGGGCGCGAACGGCTCGGCCTCGAGGTCGGCTATCTGGCGAAGACCGATCTGGAGGCGGATCGCTTCGAGGTGACACACGCCAGCGGCGAGAGCGACAACATCTATCCGGGATCGGTCGCGCCGCTGTCGGAGACGTACTGTCAGCGGACGATCGAAGCCGATGGATTGTTCGGATTCGCCGACATTTCGACGATTGGCGCGACCGACACGGTCGACGATCGGATCTACGATCGGTGGAACCTGGATTGTTATCTCGGCGGCGAAGTGATCGTCGACGACGAGCGGTACGGGACGCTCTGTTTCGAAGATACGTCGCCGCGCTCCGCGCCGTTTACGCAGACCGAAGAGACGTTCGTCGAACTCATCACCCAGTGGGTGAGCTACGAACTCGGCCGCCAGCGCCGTGAAAAACACCTCCAGCGATACGTTCGATACATCGACGCCGTGCTCGATACGATCGACGACGTGTTCTGTATCATCGACGGGGGCGGCCAGCTTCGACGCTGGAACGAGACGCTTCCCGAGATAACAGGGTATTCGCCGGCCGAACTCGAGTCGGTTCACGTCTCGACGTTCTTCGCGCTCGCAGACGATACCGTCGAACGCGCGATCGAACAGGGTTTCGAAACGGGCCAGATCCGAACCGAAGCGCCGCTTCGAACGCGAGACGGCGAGACGCTCGAGTACGAGTTCGTCGTCTCGGCCCTCGAGACGCCCGAGGGGGAGACGGTGCTCGCCGGCATCGGGCGGGACATCTCGCGGCGGAAAGCCCGCGAGCGCGCACTCGAGGAGAGCGAGCGCCGATACCGGATCCTCGTCGAGCAGTTCCCGAACGGCGCGGTCGCGTTGTTCGACGAGGAGCTGCGCTACACGCTCGTCGGCGGGCAGTCGGTTCACCCGGTCGACACCACCGTCGACGATATCGTCGGCGCGACGCTCTGGGAGCGGTACCCGGCGGCGCTCGCGACGGAACTCGAGCCGCACTTTCGGGCCGCCCTGGAGGGGGAACGACGGTCGTTCGACTTCGAGTACCTCGATTCGCACTGGCACGCACACACGCTTCCGATCAGCGACGAGGACGGGACGGTGTTCGCCGGCATGATGATGGTACAGGACATCACCGAACGGGTTCGTTCCAAGCGCAAACTCGAGGAGCTCGTCGACGAACTCGAGGAATCGAACGAACGCTTAGAGCAGTTCGCGTACGCCGCATCGCACGACCTGCAGGAACCCCTCCGGATGGTCTCGAGCTATCTCACGCTCGTCGAGCGCCGGTACGGCGACGTTCTCGGCGAAGAGGGAACGGAGTTCATCGACTTCGCAGTCGACGGCGCGGACCGGATGCAGGAGATGATCGACGGACTGCTCGCGTACTCGCGGGTCGATACCGGCGGGAATCCGTTCGAACCGGTCGACTGCGAGCGGCTCCTCGAGGACGTGTTAGCCGACCTCGAGATGAAGATAGACGAGACCGACGCTGAGATCACCGTCGAATCGCTCCCGACCGTCCACGGCGACCCGGGACAGCTGCGACAGCTGTTTCAGAACCTCCTCGATAACGCGCTTACCTACGCCGGCGGGGAGTCGCCGCGTGTAACCGTCTTCGCCGAGCAGTCCCAGTCGTCGTGGACGATTTCGGTGCGCGATTCGGGAATCGGGATCGATCCGGCGGACGCCGACCGGATCTTCGAGGTGTTTAACAGACTTCACAGCGTCGAAGAGTACGCTGGGGCCGGAATCGGACTCGCGCTCTGCCAGCGAATCGCCGAGCGACACGACGGTCGAATCTGGGTCGATTCGAACGGCACGGACGGGTCCACGTTCTCAGTCCACCTCCCAGCACGGCTACAGCAATGACAAAGCGACCGACTTCCAGCGCCGAACCGGCTCGAATCCTGCTCGTCGAGGACAATCCCGGCGACGTTCGACTGACGAAAGAGGCGTTCAAACGCGGCCGGATCGAGATCGAACTCGAGGTCGTCTCCGACGGCGTCGACGCGCTCGAGTATCTTTCCCAGGAAGGCGAGTACGCGGACGCGCCGCGACCCGACCTCGTTCTGTTGGACCTCAATCTGCCTCGGATGAACGGCGAGGAGGTTCTCGAGGAGCTACAGGACGACCCGACCCTCCGGCGAATCCCGGTGATCGTCCTGACGAGTTCACAGGCCGAAGAGGATGTCATCGCGTCGTACGATCTGTCTGCGAACGCCTATCTCACGAAACCGGTCGATCCGGATGCGTTCATCGAGACCGTTCGAACGTTCGAGAAGTTCTGGTTTTCGATGGTCCGGTTGCCGCCGGAGGACGATTCACAGTGACCAGCACGAATCCCCACGAGCGCGCGGAGGGCCGCGACTCCGACCCGGTGAACCGGCAGACGGTGACGGACGCGAGCGAGGCCGACGCCGATCAGGCGATCCACGTCCTGCTGATCGAGGACAACCCCGGCGACGCGCGGTTGATCCGCGAAATGCTCCGCGAGTCCGAGGAACTCACCCAGCGATTCGACCTGGAGGAGCGGGCGGGCGACCGGCCGACGATCACCTGCGAGTCGCGCCTCGAGGACGGCCTCGAGACCCTCGAGACGACGCGAATCGACGTCGTCTTGCTCGATCTGAACCTGCCGGATAGCCACGGGCTCGAGACGCTCGAGGCGGTCCACGAGACGGCCGAATCGGTGCCGATCGTCGTGTTGACCGGCGTTCGCGATCAGGAGATCGGCGTTCGGGCGATCCAACGCGGCGCGCAGGACTTCCTCGTCAAAGACGAAGTCACGACCCCGCTTCTGGTTCGGACGATCTACCACGCGATCGAGCGCGCCCGACAGCGCCGCGAACGCCGGCGACGCCGACGGCAGATGGAGTCGCTCAACCGGCTGAACCGGATCGCCCACGATACGACCCACGCGGTTATCACGAGCGACACGCGGCGGGAGCTCGAACAGCAGGTCTGCGATCGCCTCGCCGACTCCGACGCCTACCAGTTCGCCTGGATCGGCGGCCTGAATCCGGGCAGCGACGAGGTCACGCCGCGCGCGAAAGCGGGTTCTGACGCGGAGTACCTCGAGCGGATCACGGTCACCGCCGGCGACGACGAGTTCGCGCAGGGCCCCGGCGGAAGCGCGCTCGAGTCACAGGAAGTCCAGATCACCGCCGACGTGCGGACCGATCCCGACTTCAAACCGTGGCGTGAGGTCGCACTGGAGTACGGCTATCGCTCCGTCGCCTCGGTTCCGATCAGCCACGAGGAGCTCGTCTACGGCGTCCTACTCGTGTATTCGACGGCAGTCAACGCGTTCTCCGGCCCTGAACGCGACGTGCTCTCTCGAATGGGCGACGTCATCGGGCACGCGATCACAGCGATCGAGCGCCGGGAAGCGCTCGTCAGCGACGCCGTCGTCGAACTCGAGTTCCAGATCGACGACCTCGCGGACCCGCTCGTCGACCTCTCGACGGAAGCGTCGGTAACGATCCGGTTCAATCGGCTGATCTGGGAGGGAGAAACGCTGCTGGCGTACGGCTCGGCCGAGGGCGTCTCGCAGGACGCGTTTGCGGATGCGATCGATCGAACGACGCGGTTCGACGACGTTCGATTCCTCACGAAGGGCGACGATCAGTTCCAGTTCGAACTGGTCGCCCCCGTCGTCGATTCCCTGTTCGAGACCATCGCGACCCACGGCGGCCGGATCTCGTCCGTGACGATCGACGACGGCGAGTTCCGATTCGTAGTACAACTCCCGCAGGGTCGCGACACCCGCCGCATCGTCGAACTCGTCCGAGACAGTCACGAGGGCATCAGCTACCTGTCCCAGCGATCCTACGATCAGCGCGAAACGGACGAGTTGGGCGCACAGTCCGTGCTCGAAAAGAGCCTCACGGAGAAACAACGCGTCGCGCTCGAGACGGCTTACGCGGCCGGTTACTTCGACTGGCCACGGGGCAGCACTGGCGAGGAAATCGCCGAGCGACTCGATATCTCCCCGGCGACGCTCAACCAGCACTTGCGGACCGCGGAGCGAAAATTCTTCGAGTCGATGTTCGAATCCGCGGGCGAGGACGACTCGTAGCCGCCGATCTGCGCTCCCAACCAGCCACAGTGGCGCCAGCTACTTACAGTCGCCAAAATAGTGAAAACCGAAGCCTCGACGCTCACGCCCGGCGGGGTTCGCCCGCGGGAGCGCTCGCCTCGTCGCCGCGTCGACCGGAGATGGCGACGGCGGCCATCGAGATACCGGTGAGCAGGAGGCTCACGCCAACGATCAGGCCGATGGCCCAGGCGGCGTCGCCGGGGAAACCGGCCCAGAGCAGCGCCGCCAGCACGAGCGAGATCGCGCCGCTCGCGCCGATCGTCGCGCGGCCCGGTTCGCCGGCCATGCGGGTCGCCATCCAGAGTTCGGCGATCCCGTCGACCACCAGGTACGCGACGAGCAGGAGCGTCAAGCTCACGAGCGCGACGACCGGGTTCGCGAGGACGAACAACCCGGCGACGAGACTCACGACGCCGACCGCGAGTTGCCATGCAGAGCCCTTCCAGCCGCGGGTCGTCACCGAGTGCGCACCGTGGACGATCCCGCTCACGATGAGCACCGCCCCCAGTACAACGGTAATCGAGAGGCCGGTTACGACCGGCAACGCGATCGCAAAGAGGCCGAGAAGCCCGATAACGCCGCCGGCGAGTGCGAGCGTGCGCCATCCGCGCTCGAGGGAGTATCCGGGAGTCGATTCGTCTGTGGTCGTGGTAGAACTCATTGTCTTACACCGACAGTAGATACGACTCGAGAGTAGATATAGAGGCATTCGTTATTTGATAGTATTTCCGGGAGATGGACCGGTCTGGGATCGTGACCGACGATGTTGGGGTTCTAGATCTATCCGTTTTCAGGCTATATTTTTCGAGAAACGAACGAAAGCGAAATCGGACCGTCGCGCGACCACGGATCACATCGACCTCGAGAACACGACACTCATCTGACAAACTCTCCCAGACGTGAGCGGTACGTATCCTTCTTCTCGAGCGTCCAGTGTCCGATGATTGCGCCGATCCTCCCGACGAGAGCGGAGAGCAAAACGACGAGTAGCATGAAACAGATGAGCATGATCCCCTGCAGCCCGCTAAACCAGAGCGGCTGGTTCAACCCGGAAATGAACGCGAGGAGATCGACGAGCGGCCAGAGTTCCGCGAGCGACCCAACAACCCCAGTTCGTGCGCCAACTCGGCGCGCCTTCAGATCGGTGGTGTAGGCGAGCGATCCACCGATCGCGCCAGCGAGAAACACGGGAACGAAGTTGCGCGTGAAGTCCGGGAACGATTGCCAGTAAGACGCAATCGTGAACGGAATCGAGGCGAGTCCGAGGACGATTGCCAGTCGCCACTCCGGATCGAGGCGTCCCTTCGGGCGGTTCCAGAGACGAATCATACCGACTTCTTGTGTATTGATATACATATAACCGCCCGTTTCGTTTCCAGTCGGTGTCTTCGGACGGGTACCGTGCCAGCAGACGCTGCCGACCGATCGAGCTATCGCTCTTCGACGTGACGGATTTCCGCACCGATGCCGCGCGTGCTCTCGACCATCTCCGTCCCGAACATCTCGGCGCGGCCGACGGCGAAGGCCTTCGGGCCCTCGACGACGACCTCGTCGCCCACGCGAATGTCCTCGTCGGCGTCGACGATCCCCGGCGCGAGCACGCTGCCGTGGGGGACGAAGTCGTCGATCTCGACCCGTTTGACCGGCGCGTCGCTGTCGACCCACTGCTTTGCGCCCTCGAGCGTGAACGAGAGGGTGCCGTAGTTGGGAACCATGGTCGCGAGCTGGGTCTCCTCGTCGTCGCGGACCTGGATCTTGGGGTATCTGCTGGTCGTCTGAATGTCGGGAAAGAGGTCGTCGCCGGCGCCGTCGCCGAGCAGGTAGTCGGCGATGGCCCGGACCGTGTTGTGCTCGCGCTCGCGCTTGCTGTACTTGAGTTCGCCGGACAGCTCGCTCGAGAGCGCGGCGATTGACTCCTCGTCGGTCGGGTGTGCGCCCTTCCCAACGGTGTAGGCGACGTCCAGGTCGAGCGAGTCCTCGACGCGCTCGACGATGTCGCGATAGCCCTCGTCGGGCACGTGGGCGACGACCCGTGGGTACTCGTTGCGCTCGAGGTAGCGCTCGAGGACCGACGCGACGAACCGTTTTTCGTCCTCGGTCCAGCGGCCGGTGACGACGCTGTCGTAGTGTTGGGCCGGGTAGGTCGTCTCGAGTTCCTGGGGAACGACGCCGATGGGCGAGGTCATCGACACCTGGTGGGCCCGCCACTGGATCGCGTCGTGGAACCGGCCGTGGCTCTTGGACTCGCTGTAGGGTTTTTTCGCCGAACACGGGGTGAGCACGAGCGGGTTCTCGAACCGATTCCGGTACCGCGTCGTCACGCGGTCGGCGAAGCGCTGGATCTCCACCCGCCGGATCGTATCGCCCGTCGCGGCGTCGAGGTCAGCCTCCCGGAGGATCGGCGTTCGCTCCTCTAAGTACGCCCACTGGTCGTCGAGTTCGCGCATCGCCGCGGTGAGCCACTGATCGTGGCGCGCCTGCCCCTCGATGTAGTCCCGCAGTCGGCCGTCCCGAATACGCTGGCGAACGATCGAGAGTTCGGCCTCGAGGGCGGCGACGTTGTGCTCGACGCAGTCCTCGCGGTCGAACGCGTCGATATCGGTTTCCTCGCTCAGCGGACTCGGGAGCTCTTCTAAGTCCTCGAGGTAGTACTCGCCCTCGCTCGTGAGGTACTTGCCCTGCGTTCCCTTGACGATCGCTCTCGAGGCGTCGAACGCGTCGACGCCGGCGTAGGCCAGCAGGGCGACGTTTCGGGGCGTCGCGACGCCGGAGAAAATCAGGGCGGTGTCGGCCGGGATCGTCTCGCGGACGGCGACGACGGTCTCGACGAGCGCCGCGCCGTGGCCGATCGCCGACCGGGCGTTGGAGACGACGTACGCGTCGGCTCCTGACGCCGGATCGTCCGGTCCGGGGATATCGTGGAACCCGACGCTCTCGCTCGAGACGACGGCGGCGCTCGGGAACTCGACGTCCGGGTACTCGACGGCGAACGACTCCTGGACCGCCTCGTCGGTCCCGCCCGGAAACCCGCGGTGGGGCAGGACGGTGAGGACGTCGTCGTCTCCCTCGGGCATCGCGCGGTCCGCGGCCCACAGCGAGCCGGCGTCCTCGAGGACGTCGTCGACGAGTCCGGGGGTGCGAACGGGCTCGGAGAGCCGGAGTTCTCCGAGACGCGCGGCCCCGTCGCGCGCGTGAATCTCGAAATAGTCGGTCATACACTGACTGGGTACCGGAGCGCGAAAGAGACTGTCGATACCGGTTTCGCGCCCGCTAGGTCGCTCGAGGCGTTCGAGTGACTGCGGACGGAATCGCGGTGGGCCAGCCGAGCCCGGACGGTATTGCATCCGAGCCGGTCGAACCGGACGCGGACGGATCCGAGGCAGACGAGTCGACCGACGGCGCGACGCTGTGGCGGTCGACGCTGGCTGGATCCCATCCGACCGAGGGAACCGCCACGCTCCGCGCTCGAGGGAACACCGCTCTCGAGCGGCCGCCGAGTTCGACCCCCTCGCGATTCTCGCGGAACGTCTCGAGACGTGAACGCTTAACAGCGAAGCACACGGAGGTAGGGCCATGCAACGAGGTGCCTGTCGTGGTTAGTCGGACCGAGGCTGGACGGCTCGCGATCGTCGGCGGCGGCGCGGTGGCGTTCGCCCTCGTCGGTTATTTCGTGTTCGTCGATTTCTCGACCTCGCTGGCGGACCTGCTCGGGATACTGCTGGCGCTCGCGGTCGCCACCGTCGGAGTCCGGATCGCCGGCAACGTCGCGGGTTCGATGTTTCCGGGCTACAACGTCGCCGAAGTCGCCGTCGACGGCCCGATCAGCCGCGACGGCGGTGGCAGATCGCTGCCCTCGAGTCCGGGCTCGACGCCGGCCGACGACATCGTCGACCAGATCGACCGGGCGGACGAGGACGGCAACGTCGAGGCGCTGTTGGTGAAGCTGAACACCCCCGGCGGCGAGGTCGTCCCGAGCGACGACATCAGGCTCGCGGCCGAGCGCTTCGACGGGCCGACGATCGCGTACACGACCGATCTGTGCGCCAGCGGCGGCTACTGGATCGCCAGCGGCTGTGACGAACTCTGGGCTCGAGACGCGAGCATCGTCGGCTCGATCGGCGTCATCGGCTCCCGGGTCAACGCGAGCGGGCTGGCCGACAAAGTGGGGCTCTCCTACGAGCGCTTCGCCGCGGGGGACTTCAAAGACGCCGGCACGCCGCTCAAGGAGATGGACGAGGAGGAACGGGAGTACCTCCAGAGCCTGATCGACGACTACTACGAGACGTTCGTCGAGCGGGTGAGCGACGGTCGCGACCTCGACGCCGAGTTGATCCGCGAGACGGAAGCGCGGATCTACCTCGGCGAGGACGCCCACGAGATGGGTCTCGTCGACGAACTCGGCACGAGGCGGGATCTCGAGGAAGACCTCGCGGATCGGCTGGCGGTCGACGAGGTGGCGGTCGAATCGTTCGAGCCGCCCAAGCCGCTGATGCGACGGGTCGGAAGCGGCGCTCGCGGAGTCGCCTACGCGTTCGGCGCGGGGATTTCGGGCCTCGCCGAGGACCGGGGCTTTCGGCTCCGGAGCTGAGCCGGCCCGGTCCTCGAGGGCGTTTTTTCGGCGCGGCTCGTCTCGCGAACGGACAGCCGAGTGCGTGGTTTTATCGTAACAGGGCGTCGAACGTCTACCGTGACTACGCTGGTCATCTGTCTCGACCGGACCGACGACGTCGGCCGCCGGACCGGCCTCCAGTCCCCGATCGTCGGCTGGGAGGCAGTGCGCGCGCTCGTGACGGACGTCGGGCTCGCAGACCCCGAGGACTCCGGCGTCAACTGTTTGCTCGAGTCACTGCGGGTCGCCCAGGACCTCCGCGACGCAGACGAAGAGACCGTCGTGGCGGTCGTCTCGGGCGAGCGCGAGTCGATGGTCTCGGCGGATCGAGCCGTCGCGCGCCAGCTCGACGACCTCATCGCCGACCACGATCCGGACTCGGCGGTGGTCGTCATCGACAGCGCCGAGGACGAGCGGCTGGTTCCGATCGTCGAGAGCCGCGTGCAGGTCGACTCGGTCGACCGGGTCGTCGTCCGACAGGCTCGAGACATCGAGTCGACGTACTACCTGCTCAAGCAGTTCCTCGCCGACGAGGAGTTGCGCCAGACGGTGCTGGTCCCCATCGGGCTCACCCTGCTCGTGTTCCCGATGCTCGCGACCGCCTTCGGGCCGGCGGAAGGGGCCGCCGCGATCACGACCGTCATCGGCCTGTTCTTGCTGTACAAGGGGTTCAACATCGACGACCTCGTGACCGGGTTCGCCCACCAGGTCAAAGAGTCGCTGTACACCGGTCAGGTGTCGGTCGTCACCTACGTCGTCGCGGCGGGGCTGACCTTCGTCGGCGTCTTCGTCGGCGCGCTCGGCGTGTCCGGCCTCGAGGAGACCCAGAGCGGGGAGGTGTTGATCCCGGCCGCGGTGTTCGCCTTCGAGGGCGTTCCATGGCTGGCGACGGCGGCGCTGACCGCGAGCGCGGGGCGCCTGCTCGACGAGATCATCAGCGACCGGCCCGTGCGGGCCTCGTACCTCAATCTCCCCTTTATCGTCGTCGCGATCAGCTTCGTCGTCCGGGGCTTTTCGGCGTACTTCCTCGAGACCCAGGGCCAGATCGGCCCGCTGACCGTTCCCACCCTCGACCTGGGCTGGCGGACGATAACGAGCTTCCAGACGACCGCGGGCGAGCGCCTCGCGGTGTTCGTCCTGTTCGGGATCCTCGTGAGCCTTCTCGGCGTTCGCGTCGCCGCCTCGTTCAGCGAGTCGACGGCGGACTCGACGACCGACGCCGATCGATCCGACGGCGGGCAGGCGGCCGACGCCGACCTCCCCGATCCCGGCTCCGAGTCGGAGCTTACTGACGGCGGCGCGCGGTCGCCCCGGGCGAGCGACGACGGACCGGAATCGCCCGACGACGGCTCAAGCACCCGCACGCGAGATCGAAACGCGACCGACGGCCGCGATGGGCCGGACCGCTCCTAACACCGCCGTCGCGCACTCGGCACCCATTTACCCGCGGCGACGTACACTCGAGCATGACCGATCGAGTAGGCGCGTGGCTCAGTCTCTTTTCGGGCGGCAAAGACTCCTCGTGGGCGCTGTATCAGGCGCTCGAGCGTGGCCTCCCCGTCGAGCGGCTGGTGACCGTCCATCCGGCGGGCGACTCGTACATGTACCACGTCCCCGAGACCGGCCTCGCGACGCTCGCGGCCGAGAGCGTCGGGATCCCGCTGGTCGACGTCGAACCGGACGATTTCGACGCCGACGCGGTCGCGGACTCGAGCGCGCAGGGAGACGACGAACTCGAACCGCTCGAACTCGCACTCGAGGAACTCGCGACCGATCTCGACGGCGGAATCGCAGGCCTGACCGCGGGAGCGGTCGAGAGCGAGTACCAGACGAGCCGCATCGAAGGGATGTGCGAGCGACTCGAGTGTGACCTGTTCGCGCCGCTGTGGCGCGAAGAGCCCCGAGAGCTCGCGGACGCGATGCTCGAGGCGGGGTTCGAAATCGTGATCGTCCAGGTCGCAGCCCACGGCCTCGATGAGTCCTGGCTCGGACGCACGCTCGATGCTGCCGCGCTTTCCGACCTCGAGGACCTCAACGACGAGTACGGCGTCCACCTGCTCGGAGAGGGCGGCGAGTTCGAGACGCTGGTCGTCGACGCCCCGCACATGGACCGGCGGATCGACCTCGAGTACGATCGCGAGTGGGACGGCACCCGCGGCCGGATTCGCGTCACCGAGGCGAGTCTCGAGTAGGGGCGCTTGAGCGGTGGTATAGAAATTCGGCTCAGGAATCGAGCACGAGGGGTTCGTACCACTCTCGGTTCTCTCGATACCAGTCGACGAACTGGTCGACGCCGTCGCGGATGGCCGTCGAGGGCTCGTAGTCGATCAGTTCGTCGGCCTTCGAGACGTCGGCGTGGGTGTGGCGCGCGTCGGCCTCTTTCGCGTCGGTGTACTCGAGGTCCACGTCCGCACCCGTGTGATCGATCACGTGTTCTGCGAGCGCTTCGATTGTGATCGTTCCCGTCGAGCCGATGTTCATCACCTCGCCGTCGGCGACGCTCGTCTCGAGTAAGGAGAGGTTCGCGTCGACGACGTCGTCGATGTACGTGAAGTCCCGCGTTTGCTGGCCGTCGCCGTAGATGACCGGCGGGCGACCGTTGAGACACCGGGAGGTGAAGTTCGTGATCGCCATGTTGGGACGCATCCGCGGTCCGTAGACCGTGAAGTAGCGCAGCGATACGGTGTTGACGTCGTAGAGATCGTTCCAGACGCGGCAGTAGTGTTCCGCTGTGAGCTTCGTGACGCCGTAGGGGCTCTGCGGGACGTTCTGGTGGTCCTCGTCGTAGGGGAGGTAGTCGACTTCGCCGTAGACCGACGACGACGAGGCGTTGACTACCCGCTCGACGCCGTGTTCGTCCGCCGCGATCAGCAGGTTGAGCAGGCCGCCGGTGTTGATCTCGTGGGGCTTTTTCGGATTTTCGACGCTCGTTCTGACCCCCGCCTGTGCGGCCTGATGGTAGACGAACTCGACGTCGTTGCTCGAGACGACCTCCCGAACGAGCGCTTCGTCGGTGATTGAGCCCTCAACGAAAGTGAACCGATCGCCGCCTTCTTCGTGGCACAGCTTGAGGTTTCGCTCTTTGATTGCCGTGTTGTAGTACGGGTCCAGTACGTCGAGGACGACGACGTGGTGCCCCTCCGCGAGCAGTCGGTGGGCGATGTGAGAGCCGATAAAGCCCGCGCCACCGGTGACGAGAACGTTCATACCGACCTAGATGCGAAGCGGTGGTTAGTCGCTTACGGACCGTTCCAGCTATTGAGTGGTAATAGATCAGAGCACAGAAGAGACGTTTTGGGTAAGTGGCTGCCGCTCTCGACACATTCTGCGATCTCAGTCGGTGGTCTCGGCGACGACGTCGGGTTCTTCTGTAATCCGCTCTTCGGCTCGCTCCCGGTCCTCGGGGTAGCCCACGTCGATCCGCCAGCCGTCCATTCGGAGCGCGTCGATAGTGCGTCCGGACTGGATCAGCAAGTCGATCGCGTCCGGCAGTTCGTACTCGCCGCGGTCGGAGGGCTGGACCAGATGACAGGCGTGGAAGATCGCCGGGGTGAACGTGTAGAAGCCGGTCATCACGAGGTTCGATGGTGGGTCGTCGGGCTTTTCCACGACTTCGACGACCTCGCCGTACTCGTTTGTGTCGAGGACGCCGTAGCGGGAGGCCTCCTCCCAGGGCACCTCCTCGACGAGGAACGCGGCGTCGGCGCGGTCCTCGCGCTGGCGGTTGATCACGTCGCCTAAGTTCCCGCGGAAGATATTGTCCCCGAGCATCAAGACGAAGTCGTCGTCGATGTGGGGTTCGGCCTGGAGGATCGCGTGGGCCAGCCCCAGCTGCTCGCGCTGGTGGGCGTAGGTGATCGGCACGCCCCGGTACTCGTCGCCGTAGCGCTCGATGATCTTCTCTTTCATGTAGCCGACGACGACGACGAACTCGTCGACGCCGATCTCGAGGAGGTTGTCGAAGACGTCCTCGATGAGCGGTTTGTCGTCGACCTCCACGAGAACCTTCGGTTTGTCTTCCGTCAGCGGCCGAAGGCGCGTGCCTTTGCCTGCGGCGAGCACGACAGATTGCATACCCCGAATGTTCCGCCGGTGGGACAAATAGTTTGTGAGAGATCGGGGTCGAACCCGGTCCCGGCGGTGCCGCTCGATTCTTTCCGGCGGGTCTCCGTGGCATTTCAGCCAGAAAGTATTTCTCTCAGCTCTCGCACTCACTCGATATATGAGTGCCAGTCTCGAGCAGACGCGAACCGAAACGGACGCCCTCGAACAGCTCGCCTCGAGCAGGTGCCAGTACTGCGCGGATGGAACGCTCGTCCTCGAGTCGTATCGAGGGAACGATGCTGCGGTCTGTGAGACGTGTGGAACGCCCGCGATGCAAGTTTGGGGCGGTTCTCGTCAGTAACTCGAGGCGATCTCTCGAGGTATTTTTCTGTTTAATAGAATTTTGATTAGTGGACTGCTTTTCGGTGAGCGAACGACGGCGGCGAGCGCTACGGTTCGAGCATCGTCGTCGTTCCGACGCCAAACCTCCATTCCGTCGCCGTTCGAAAGGATCTCTCGAGTGATCTCGACCTCGGCGCGGATCTCGAGCGCCTGTTCGCGTAGTCGGGTCGCGGTGTCGTCCTCGAGGTCGTCGTGTTCTGCGCGTGCGAGTGAGTGCCGTGCGAGTCGGTCGATCGCCTCGACTCGAGTGCGGGGTGTGAGACCGATAGTAGTTGGTGTCTGATCTTCATTCACATTATCCCATGTTCTCATTTCGGGCCGTCCAGTGGAGGAATTGCTCTCCTGTGATTCGTTTGGTGGTATTGTTGTTTTCTGTATGAGTAAAACCTCGATCAATAGTTGTTTATCTTGGAATTATTGATCATGTCCTGTATTTGAGTTATATCTCTCAATCATGGTGCGATTCGGTGCAGTTAATCGACTTTCAGAGGAGTTCGGGGGTATGCGGCCCCGCGTATCGTGGATGAAGGAAGTTGATGATGCGATTCTCGAGTACCTACAGGAGCTAGAGACCGATACGGGCCATCGGATCTCGTTTCCTCCAACCACAGTCTGGTACAATCCCGTCGAAGACCTCGGTGTCCTCGATCGGAGTCAAAATACGTTGTCTCGCCGTATGAACGTCCTCAGTGACGCATCCCTGCTCGAGAAGACCGACGAAAAACGAGGCTACTACCGGATCACGGACAAAGGGATCGCGTATTTAGAAGCGGAACTATATGTGGCTGACCTCGAGAAGGACCATTGACCTCGGTTTGATTGCTCTCGAACAATGTCTTCCCGTAATTTAACGAATTCTACCACCTCGTTCCTTCAAACTCTAATTTGAATAGTGACTACGTCACGTTGGCAAGGTTTCAAGAGGCGATTTTGAAGTTGATCGGTCACCGACTTCCAGAATCGAATATCCTTCTTGTCGTCAGTTGTGCGCCAGTGGGATATCGAATGGTACGTTCCGATTGACAGTAGTCCGAAACTGCGACGAAATCACCAGTAGCGTCGCAAAGTACACGCTAGCACCGACCCCGACTAGCAATACGACCGTCGCAGCATTGTGTCCGAGTACGGTGTGTGTGTTTTCGAACTGAAGTCCTGCGTAGACGATTACGCCCATGATGATGGCTGCAAACCATTGGTTGGCGATTTCAGCGTACGGAATCGTATACTCAACGAGCGATTTGAGGTAGCAGTGGGCTACGACGAGGCTAACTGCTACCGACAACACCGTTGCAACGGCCGCGCCGATCCATCCGTACAAATAGATCAGGGCGACGTTGAGCGAGAGGTTGACGACGACAAACAAGGCGTTGGCGCGGAACGAAAGGTCTGGGCGGTCGATAGCATTGAGTGTATTGAGGAGTTGCTTCTGGTAGGCACGAACTAGCGCAGAGATTATCAATATCCCAAGGACGGCCGTTCCCTGAGTAAACTCATCACCGTATATTCTGAGGATTCGCTCGCCGAGAATTAGCCCACCAATCAGTCCAGGGATCAACAGAAGACCGGCGTACGAGAGCGCGTCCTCGAGAAGGTTAGCAATAGATTGTGAGTCTTCGTTCACTGATTGTTTGCTCATCTCGGGGAAGAGCGTGGTACTGATAGAGCCACTAAAAAGGATAAGGAACATTGCGATATTCCATGCGATCGAGTAGATGCCAATCAACGCCGATGGAACGAAAAAGCCCAACACGACGACATCGGTGTAGTTGAACATCCGAGACTCGAGATTCCCAAGCCAGGCGAACTTAGCGTAGTTGAACAGACTCCGATAGTGGTACTTTTGAGGAAGTTGGATTTTTTTAAAGCGACTGAACGCGTACATACCCCCGAGTGCGGTGACGAGTACTAAACCCGCGATGTGTCCTATGAACAGTCCGGCGACCCCAAGTCCGGCTGCTACGGCACCGATCTGTAACAAACTCTGGCCACCAATTTTTATCGGCGACAAAACTCCTTCCAAATGCACGAGGTGGAGTCCTGTTAGCAACGAGGTGACTATCGACCACGAGAGGGTAACGAAGAGGATGAGAACTACGTATCCCGTGGCGGGGTGGCCTAGATAGTCGTTAACGTATGGACGAAACAAAAGGAGGCTAGTCAAGAGAATTATGAATAACACCGCAATGAGCGTGATTCCTGCAGTAGCGTACTGTTCTCGTTCTTCTCCCTCGCTCACTCGCTTCGTGATCGCTCCTGATATTCCGATCTTCCCAGCGATTGCTAGCCACGATACCACCCCGATGACGAGATTGTAGATCCCCAGCGGCTCGGCACCCAATAATCGGGCGAAGTAGATCGTCGCTATGAACCCGAACAAGGAGGCGAAAATCCTAGAAACGAAGTAAACAACAGAGGTTTGGCCAATCTTCATAGGTCAATCATATGATATCGATTTCCGAGATAAAATAATGCTTCGATCTGTTGGAACGGCTACTAGGACTGAGTTATTGGTTGATGAGGCACTGTCTAGTTCTACACCTCCTCGATCGGCGTCTTTCCGTCGAGAGCGTGGTGCGGTCTCTGTCGGTTGTAGTAGTGTATGAATTGTTCAAGCCATTCGCGTGCGCTCGACCGACTGCACACTCACGAGTTGTGGAAGCGGTCGATGCGCATTTTGAGGGTGTGAAACCACTTTTCGATGAGGTTTCGCTCGGTGTAGTTGACCCGACCGCTCAATCCTAATCGGGCAAGGGAAGTCCGATACCCGAATTGATCGACGAGAAATACGGTGTCGGAGAGATCGTATTTCTTGTCGAGTCGATGCAGAAACGCAGCTGCCGGATCGGTGCCATGCCGACCAAACAACGCGACATCGAGAATCAACTTCGTCTCGGTGTCTATTGTAGCATATAGCCAAGACCACTCACCGTTGATCTTGACAGCGGTCTCGTCAACCGCGACCCGTGACGGCTTCGCCGTCCTCAGAACGCGATGCGTTCTGATGGGCCGCACGAGAGCTTTGCTCTCGTGGACGTCGGCGGGTCGCACCCACTGTCAGCCAGCCGATGTGACAAATTCCATACTTCTCCATGTGACCGTTCAACGCCTAATTCAGCTAAAATAGTTGTTGTCTCTCGAAGAGAACAACCTATTTCGTGGAGGCGGACGATGAATGCCCTGACAGGCATCACCGTCCGCTCGTTCTCCCAAGATTCTTCTAAATCTGTCGCATAGCTCTCACTGAGCAGGTTTGCGAGCATCTTTGGACAAGAAACTCAACGACCTGCTCACTTCTCAAACTGACTCAACTAGACAGTGCCCTATGAGAAAATATATTATATCTTTGATACTAAAGATCTAGGCTAGTTCGATCCGCAAAGGATATTATGTCGAATACGTATATAAATTCATATGCCAGATTATTATACGTTCGGAAATTTCAAGCGTGCGATCCAAAATCCTAGCTTATTTTTATATGAATCTAGGCGGATAGCAGGATCCCCTTTCCATTCCATGTATAATCAATATATCAACAAAAAATCTGAAAACGGAATTGATGTAATGAGCGAAGATTGGGACAATCTGATAATTCTTGATGCATGCCGTTACGATTATTTTGCATCGCAGAACTCGCTTGACGGGAAACTAGAGGAAGTTACCTCAAGGGGAAAACGGAGTTGGGAGTTTATGGAGGGGAATTTCGTTGGACGTGAATTTCATGACACCGTCTATGTGACCGCAAATCCACATACTAGCAAACTAGATGATGATCTTTTCCATTCAGTTGAACTGCTTCTCAACCGGTGGGACGACGAAATCGGGACTGTCCAACCTGAGGAAGTCGTGAGTGCAGCTGTTGAGGCACATGAATCCTATCCAAATAAAAAATTAATAATACACTTTATGCAGCCACATCGTCCCTATATTGGTCCTACGGCTGAGAAACTTCGCGAACGTGTAGATCTAGTTGGTTTCGACAATTCGTCAGATGGTGTGCAGATATGGGGTGCTGCTAAACAAGGAGATATCACTGTTTCTGAAGTACGGAAAGCATATTCAGAGAGTCTAGAAGGTGTATTAGACCATGTAGAGACACTTCTTGACAATATTAATGGAAAATCTGTTGTCACCTCTGATCATGGTGAAATGCTTGGGGAACGGATATTTCCCTTTGCAAACCGGTTATGGGGCCACTCAGAGGGTATAGCCACTCATACACTCCTCAAAGTACCTTGGCTTATTATCGATTCTGATAAGCGCAGAGAAACATATCAGGAAACACCGAGTACAAATATGGAGTTCGAAGAAGATGTCATACAAGATCGGTTACAAGCGTTAGGGTATAAAACGTGATGGCTCTGGTGAATCACTACACATCGGTGACTTTCCGTGGGAAATTACACTGTTCGAGGAATCCGTCCGTAACAAGCCGGTCGACCTGTCTCAGAAAGACTGCAAGGTACTGCAACCCAACGCAGTATGGTGATTGATCAGATCCAATGTGATAGGCACATGATAAATGGCGTTACGTGGTTCCAGCAGCAGCCTCCGTCGATCCGACTTCTGCTAGCTAACCTACCAGAAGAGCATCTTATCATCTACACCGACTATTTTCGGGCATATGAGCCATTCAAAACAAGGATATCGATACAATCATGATGAGACATGTGTTAATATATTCGAGAACCAACAAATCATTCAGGATCGGGACTACACACTTGAAAAACACATCTAAGTTATACTTCTAGATCGCTAATGTAGTCAACGAGAGACTAGGATCTCTAGTGTATTCGTCGTTACTCCGCAACTATACTTTGGATTGCCGTGTCGAGTCGATCTGGATCAACCACAAGGTTCACACCACGTTGTTCACAGTCTAGGTCAATATATCCATAATCGAGTATCTCTGCGAGACGGGCAAACGATGCAATTTTCTTGTTTCCGAATAGTTCGATAACTTCGACATCATCGGCGTAGACAATGTTTGCCAATCCGGCACCATGTGGAGCAACGACGACTTCCGCATTAGCGAATAAATTAATCTGTTCGGCTACACTCAGCTCGCTCAAAACATACGTCTCGAATCCATATCTATCGAGGACAGGCTGAATTTCGTCGATGTTATCGACCCGACGTGCTGTTGCATCAGTCCGTGAAATATAGATATGTTTCTTATTGCTCCCAGCAATTTCATCGCCACGCATCCGATTGCGGAGCCACTGGCATTCCTCTCGGGTGGGATCGGGGAAGGAAGGAATTACTAGGCGGTCTATGTGGGCCACATCACCGTTCCAGGTGACGACTCGACCTTGGTAGTCGACACGGTCAATCATTTCATTCACCCACGACGAACGGTTGGATGGAACTAGCAAGTCTGGATACTCACCTTCCTCTGCTGCGTACATCTCAAGAAGGCGGATCCGTGGCAGGCATTCAATTGTCCAATGATAGTAGTTGTTCCAAGGTGGGAGCAGGATTGTTGCCATTTCGAATTGAATGTCTGGTGTTTCGTCGCCGTTAAGGGTTGCAGTTGCGTGCCGAGGGCTATTTACTAGTGCTTTCGCCACTGCAACTCCAACTCGCCGATCTGCTAATTGAGGTGTGCCAACCGTCTCAGCAATGAGGCGACCATCAGTTGTCACTGCTGGACCAACTGGGCCAAGTACTTTCGTATCAGTGAGGGTGCAGACGAACCGATCGCCCGGCCAATACGTTTCGGATGGAGATCCCTCTTGAGGGATTCCTTTTCTACTCTTGGTCGGTACTTCTTTCGTACAGGACTCATAGATTTGGTAGTCTCCTTCTGCATGGAGGCGATCTCGAGAAAGTTGTTGGAGTCGTTCCTGTAAAACATGCTTGTAAAGAAAACGATAGCCTAGTATATTGACAAGAAACGTGTCTATGGATGACTTAGCTAACTCGGAGAATCCGTCGAGTTGATATTTTCGATGAGCTCGCCACGGTATATTCCATAGATTCATAGGTATCTGCTAGTGGACTATGCGTCGGTTTAACAACTCTGGAACAACTTCATAGGGCACTTCGAGATATTGAGATCAGAATGGAAAGATATGGCTGATGAAGTAGTGTTGTTAACGCCCTTCGGAAGTAGATTGTTGGTCGAATAGAGCGGGCGCTATGAAAGCGTAGCGGGCAAGAGTAATGCTGACTCATCACTCGACTATGTTTCCAGTTGAAGTCTTTTGCTTAGAGGCGAGCGCCGCGAACCTGTTGTAGTACGTGAGAGATGTTTTAGGTCCGAAGGGAGATAATCAACACAGTGAGCGGCAATGGTCGAAAGGACGTTATTCTCCATCTTTCTGATGAAGAGCTTAATCAACTCCTGGCCGAGGCGGACGATCCGAAGGCCGTCCGCCATCTTACCTTCATAAAGAATCCCTATGAAGGAGACACGCTTGAGGAGGCAATAAACCAGTTGGGAAGTCTGAATTAACCGAAAATCGGTGGGATCGCTGCTGGAATAAGGATGAACTTGGTCAACTGACGCCGAACTTCGGGGAACAGATATCCCCGAAGTTCGGAGAAGATGAACAAGAAATGCTTCTAGAACCGAAAACATAAGATAGTACGCCAGTATCTCCCGCCATAGATGACTATTAGCTTCTCCGATTGGCTTTCGGAAAGCATCGAGCACTTTCGTACCAGTGATCGGTCGGTCGTGAGTAGGATTGCTCGTCCCCCCTACTACGTGTACGTTGGGGCCTTCTTGACAGCAACTCAGCAGCGACAGTATGGAACGAACATCTTTGATCGAGAGTGGGATACATTGATCGTCCTAGACGCGTGTAGGGTTGATGCGTTGCGTGAAGTCGCAGACGAGTATGACTTCATCACCCAAGTTAACTCGATTACGTCTGTTGGAAGCACCTCCTTTGAATGGTTGAATCACACGTTTTCCGCTGAGTACTTGGAGGACATCCAAGAGACTGCGTATATTACGGGGAACGGCTATACGGAGCGAGTGTTTGAATCTGATGGACATACCGGACATGCACCGATTCCGTTCGGTCCGGAGAATTACAATGTAGTCGATTCTTCGGATTTTGGGTACTTGGAGGAACTATGGCGGGTGGACTTTGAAGACTCTTCTGAGTGGATCATTGGGAGCGGTGACGGCCGGCGTGTGAATCCGAGATACACGACGGATAGAACGATTCAGGCTATCAGAAATTCCGAATTGGATAGGTCTATCGTCCACTATATGTACCCTCACGATCCGTACCCGCTCGCAGGGGAATCTCTACAGCGTCCTTTCGATCCCCTCAAAGCCGGAACAGCGTCCAGAGATGATGTATGGGGTGCGTACCTCGATAATCTCAAACTCGTTCTGGATGAGGTGGAACTCCTGCTCGAAAATATCGATAGTGAGAGGGTTGTGATTACCGCCGATCACGGAGAAGCGTTCGGCGAGTACGGTTTTTACCGGCACGTGATTGGCTGTCCAATTCCATGTATGCGACGTGTTCCGTGGGTCAAAACTACAGCGACCGACAAGGGAAAGTATGAACCAACTGCACCTAAATACAGTCTTAACGACTCTGTTGCAGTCCAAGATCGTTTAGAACAGTTAGGGTATCTATAATTAATCATAATATATTATAGAATTCCTAACGAAGTTCTGTAGTCGAAACAAGATAGCTAATACACTATATCGTCAGGCACCGTCTAGTGAGGCCAGTTTGAGGAATGACCAGGTCGTAGAGCTAGTTTGGCTATGACGCTCACAGACCTGCTCAGCGAGTGCTACACGGCGGAATTTGATGAATCTTAGGAGTGTGCCGATCCAGCGACCCCGGAAACGTGGCTACAAGCCTTTACCGCCTGATGGAATTCGCGTAACTAAACACGATGGGCGCGTCAACCCCAACTTCTTCGGGTAGCTCGTAGACAGCTTCTTCGAATTCTTGTTATTTTTCTGATGGTTTTCCCTTCTCCCAGATCGCTGAACATCAGTAACGGCCTGCTCAAGCGACTCGTTAGTGTAGAGTCGCTTGAGCCAACTGTAGATTGTTCGCCGACCGGTTTATACCACTCGGATAGTTCAGTCTGCGTAACACTGTTTTTGTACGCAATTGCCACTAACAGCCGCTGTGTCGGCTTCCTTCCCTCGACGCTGTCGAGTGATCGTGGAGTTCTTCGACGGAGATATCGTCGAGTGATCCAATAGAAGCTCCAACCACCTATGGGCGGAAAGTCCTAATAGCTACTATAGTTGTGGTGCTAAATTTAACCCCAATCCATACAATAGTAGTGATATATAATATTCAGTATGTTTGGGGGTTTAAATATAATGTGTGTCTTGGAGCTATATCGGGAGTGGTGGTTTTGTTGGGATCCTCTTATTGTCGTGCGGTTTTGATTAGTCCCACGTTTGCCCAGTTTCGGTTGCAAACGGACCAGAGAGACGCGCTTTCAAATATCACCAGTAATGCAGTTCAACAGAGCCGGAGTATTAAAATATTTCCTCTGATAACATCCGATAATGCAACTAGTACGAAAAGGGATTGAGATTTTGCGGTCATATGGACCGGTTTCATTCGTGTCGGCTATCTTTCTATTTGCTTACTGGAATTTAGGAATTAGAACTATATTTCTTATATACTATCACAAATCATCGGGGCCGACCACGAACGTAATCATTGGAAAGATATCAGCATCTATAGAAACAAGAACATATTATGAATTTGAACTCTCGTATGATCTAAAAGACGAGCAAAAAACATTGGAAAATGTGCTCGGTGATACTTCACAAGATGATGTATTCTACGATATTGGGGCTAATGTTGGCCTCTACTCCTATTTATTTGGACCAGCGGTCTCAGAGTGTAAAATATGCGCATTTGACCCTCACGCTATGAATGCAGCAGCCCTAAAACGAGATCTCGAACGGAACAAAATTGATGGAATGATATTTCGACTGGCACTCTCAGATGAAAACGGAACGTTTGAACTCTCTGAAGAGGGACAGAAAGCCGGTTTCGGTGATCACTCACTTGATACAACTGAATCAGAATCTACTGTTCCAGTGATTTTTCGTCGACTCGGTGATCTACGAGAAGAGTATACTTTACCAGTTCCAACGGTAGTCAAAATCGATGTAGAGGGAGCAGAACTTGACGTCATTAAAGGGGCGAAAGATACCTTCTCGGCCCCTAACTGCAAAACAATCTATTGCGAAATTCATCTCGATCGTGTTCAATCGTTTGGAGGAAGTCCTAAACAAGTTAAGGATAGTCTGACTAATACCGAATTTGAGATTGAATATATAGATGAGGAAGTAGGAGGACGATCTATGATGAAGGCAACAAAATGACAACTGATCAGATGCGGACAAAAGTTTCGGTTATTGTTCCCGTGTATAATGATCCTAACGGAATACAGACGACGCTAGAATCCCTTCTCTCTCAAGAGTACAAGGGCTACAAAATCCATCCTATTGATAATGATTCGACTGACCAAACAAGGAAGGTTATACATAATATAGAATCTGATCATTGTAACCTTGTTCAATCATTTGAAGAAATCGATATCCAATCATCCTACGCTGCAAGAAATACGGGTATTAAACACTCTTCGGGAGATATCCTTCTCTTTCTCGACGCGGACATGTGGGTCGAAGAGGCCTGGATCGAGGACATGGTCTCGGCCCTCGAGTCTCGTGACTGCGACTATCTCGGCTGTAACGTCAAGATCGTTCCGGATACCGACTCGCCAACATTCTGGGAACGATACGAACAGGCCCTGTCGTTCCCCGTTGAGAGCTACCTCGAACACAAACACTTCGCGCCGACCTGTGCGCTCGCAGTTCGACGTGAAGTCTTCGAGGACGTTGGCCTGTTCGACCATAACCTCGAGTCGGGTGGTGACAAGGAGTTCGGCCAGCGCGTTCACGACGCTGGCTTCAAGCAGGGGTATGCTGGCGACATAACCGCCTATCATCCGGCTCGCGATTCGCTCGAGGAACTCCGCTCGAAGGCGCGACGGATCGGCCGCGGCCGAGCACAGATGCGTCGCCATCATCCGGAGGTCGGTGACTACGTGCATCCACTGCACCCGATACGGTTCCTGCCGCCGAGTCCGTGGCGACTCCGCCGCCGGTATGCCGATACGTCCGTCTCTGCGTCCGAGATGGTCGGCTTCTACGCGCTCGAGTACGGTCTGAAACTGACTCAGACGGCGAGTTCGATCTGTGAAACCGCCGATATTCACTGGGGGGAGTAGTTCGATGGCTACGATTATCGTTCCCGTTTACAACGATCCCAACGGAGTAGCGACGACCCTCGAGTCGCTCCGCGCACAACGAACCGGCCACGAGATCGAAATCATCGTTGTCGACAACGACTCTACCGACCGCACCCCCGAGGTCGTCCGATCCTACGAGGACGATCGAATCACTCTCGAGAACGAAACCGATATCCAATCTTCCTACGCCGCTCGAAACACCGGCATCCGAAACACCCACGCCGATATCCTTGCGTTCGTCGACGCGGACATGACCGTCCCCGAGGACTGGCTCGAGTCGGCCCTCGAAACCTTCCAATCCACGGACGCCGACTACATGGGCTGTAACGTCGAACTCACACTTCCCGATGATCCCTCGCTCGCAGCCCGATACGACCACCACACCGGCTTTCCAGTCGAGCAGTACCTCGAGCACCAACACTTCGCCCCGACTTGCTGTCTGTTCGTCCGTCGCGAGGTCTTCGAGGACGTGGGGCTGTTCGATCACCGCCTCGAGTCCGGCGGCGACAAGGAGTTCGGAAATCGGGTGCACGAGGCGGGCTACGACATGCACTTCGCCGACGACGTGACGATGTATCATCCAACCCGGAACACGCTCGGTGAGCACGTAAAGAAGGATCGCCGCGTCGGTCGCGGACTGTGCCAGCTCCAGCGGTTTCATCCCGAGCGCTACGGCACGCCCGGCGTTCCGCCGCGCCCGTCGGGAATCAAGTCGCCCGATTCGGACCTCGAGACGAGCGACCGACTTGCGTTCGGCGCGCTCTCGAAAACGCTCACGGCGGTTCGCGGCCTGGGGTACTATCGCGAGTATCTCACCGGCGACCGAGGCGGGACGCTCGAGGACAGGATCCCGCAACTCGAGTCCTAAACCGATAGCTCCCTCTTTCGAGGTGTGAGTGATAACCGAATTTGTGGCCGTCTAGCATACTGCCGTCGGTCCGCTCTCTCGAATTTCGACTTCGATTGTACTCAAGGGCCCCTCCGTCGCTTCCTTTGTAGCCCCATTACTCACTCATAGTAAATCTTGTTCCTCGACCAACTCTGACCGAGAAACCGAAAGCAACCCGTACAGATAGCCGAACCCGACGGCGGCCGTGAAGACGAAGATCGCCACGAGCTGTTTGACCTTCGCCAGCGACGGCCCGCCGACGAGGCTCCGCAGCCGATCGGGAACGAACTCGAGCATGAGCTGTTTGAGGTAGTCATTCTTGTCGCCCGCGGCTTCTGGCAACAACAGGTCCATGATCCGCTTCGAGTACCCCTGCCAGAACGACCGGAAGACGAGCCAGCGAAACTCGCCACGGTAGTCGAAGAGTTTGTGGTGGACGACTGCGTCGGTGTTGTAGATCACGCCGGTGCCGTACTTGTTCGCGATCCGAATGCAGACGGGCGCTTCGTGGGCCTGGATGTGTCTGTCGCCCTTGCGGCCGGTGTTCTGGTCGTAACCGCCGACGTTCAGGAAGACGTCGCGTCGGTAGGAGATGTTCGAGCCGTAGGTGTTTCGCAGCTCCTCCATGTGCTCGCCCATTCCGCGCTCGTCGCAGCCGACGAGCCAGTAGAACTCCGCGGGGAAGAAGTCGGGTTTCTCGGTGACCCAGTCGGCCGCGACGTGGCCGCCGACGGCGTTCGCGTCGGTCTGCTCGTAGACGCGAACGAGCTCGTCGATCCAGTCCGGTTCGGCGACGGCGTCGTCGTCGATGAACGCGACGACCTCCCCGTCGGCGAGTTCGGCCCCCTTCGTCCGGCTGTAGGAGATGCCCCGGTTCTCGTCGTTGCAGTGGACGACGACCCCCTCGCGGTCGCCGAAATCGTTCTCGACGCGCTCGAGGACGTCGTCGTTGCCGTCGACGACGAGCACAGTCTCGAGGGGGTCATAGCGCTGGGCGAGGACGCTTTCGACGCACTCCGAAAAGACGCCGTATCGCTCCATCGCGTACGTACAGATAACGACGGAGACCTTCATTACCGACTGATTGCGATGACCGGCGAATAAGCCTTTTCGTTCGCCGAGAGTCGACTCGAACCTGTGAGCGGCGACGGACCTGACGCTGGCGACGGTAAAACTCCACCTCGCGAAAACGGAGACAAACCGAGATTACCGCCGCAGCTCCGGATACCGGACGACGAGTAGATGGCAAAGCTTATTCCGGACTTGGGACACGTCCAAGTCAATGAGTACCGACACGGAACACGTCGGCGAGGACACGGAGTCCTCCGTCCTCGAGACGTTGAAACGGTGGTATCACATCCCCCTGATCGGGGTCGTGATGCTGTTTATGTACTGGGTCCGAATTCGACCCCGAGAGAATTTCACGTATCGAGACGGTTCGCCGATGCTGAGTGGCGTCGACTCGTACTACCAGTGGCGGACGATCAGGTGGACCGCGGATAACTTCCCGAACACGATGCCCTACGAGGTGTACACCGGGTTTCCGACCGGGACTTACGTCGGACAGTTCGGGACGCTGTTCGATCAACTCATCGCCACGGCGGCGATGATCGTCGGCCTCGGCGACCCGTCGCCGCAGACGCTCTTTACCGTCGCGCTCCTGTCGATTCCGCTGATGGCCGCGCTCGTCGCGGTGCCCGTCTTCTACATGGGACGGCGACTCGGCGGCACCGCCGGTGGCATCGTGTCGATCGTCGTCCTCTCGCTGTTCCCCGGGAGTTTCCTCGCCCGGAGCACCGTCGGCCAACTCGACCACCACGTCGGCGAAGTGCTGTTCATGGCCATCGCCGTCCTCGCGATGATGGTCGCGCTTCGCGCGGGCGAACGCGACAAACCCATCTACGAACTGCTCGTCGACCGGGACTGGAAGACGCTGAAGGCACCGGCGGTCTACAGCGCCCTCGCCGGACTTGCGGTCGCACTGTACATCTGGGTCTGGCCTTCCGGGGTCCTCCTGGTCGGCATTCTCGCCGCCTTCTTCACGGTCCAGCTCTGTCACGATTACGTCCGCGGGATTTCCCCCGATCACGTCGCCTTCGTCGGCGCGATCAGTATGGGCGTCACCGCGCTCGTCACGGCGCTGCTCATCGAGGAACTGGGTACGGGTACGACGAGCTTCAGTATCCTCCAACCGGTCGCCGCCCTGCTGGTCGGGTTCGGCTGTCTGTTCATGGCCTGGTTCGCGCGCCAGTGGGATTCGCGCGGTCTCGAGCGCCGGTATTACCCGGCGGCGATCGCCGGGATGATTCTGGTCACGTTCGCCGGAATGGCGGTGGTGCTTCCGGACCTCTTCGGGACGTTCACGAACAACTTCACCCGCCGAATGATACCGCTCGGCGACGCCACCACCGACGCGACGATTCAGGAGGCCCAGCGGCCTGACGCTTTCTTGTCCACGTACGTGTTCAACGAGTTCGGCGCGGCCTTCTACACGATGATCGTCGGGATGGTGTTTCTCCTTGCGCGGCCGTACTTCGGCCGCGAGTACCGCACGGAGCACACCCTGGTGATCGTCTGGGCCGTGTTCCTGACGAGTATGGCGGCGACGCAAGCCAGATTCGCGTACTACCTCGTGCTCCCGGTGGCGGTGCTCAACGCGGTGTTCATCGCGGATATCGCCCGCATGATCAACCTCGACGTCGAGCAGGGCCTCGAGAGCGTCAAACAGATCGAGACCTACCAGATCATCGTCGTCGGAATGGTCGTGTTACTCGTCTTCGCGTCGATCCCGCTCGCCGCCGCCGGCCCGTGGCAAGTCACCGGGGACAATCCCGAAGCGGGGAGCCCCGAACCAAGGCCGAACGCAGAGTCGATAATCTGGCAGGAATCCAACGCGTGGCTCGCCGAGAACACGCCGGAGCCGGGCAACTACGCCGGTGCGGACAACGCCAGCGAGCTCGCCTACGACGGCACCTACGAGAATCCACCCGACAACGATTACGACTATCCGGAGGGCGCCTACGGCGTGATGTCGTGGTGGGACTACGGCCACCTGATAACGACCCAGGCCGAACGGATTCCACACTCGAACCCGTTCCAGCAAAACGCCAGGTCGTCCGCGGCGTACCTGACCGCTGACTCGGAAGAACGCGGTGAAATGATCCTCGAGACGATCAGCAGCGACGCAAACGTCGACTGGGCGGACGTCTCCGACGAGGAACTCGAGACCGCGCTCGAGGACGCCAACGCCACCGACGAGGAGATGCGGTACGTGATGATCGACTCGTCGATGGCTGGCGGCAAGTTCGATCCGATCACGCAGTGGGCCGGTCCGGACTACCAGGAGTACGCGCTCCCCGCGGATTACGAATCCGGTGACACGATCACCGCCGAAGACCTTAGCGAACGTGAGGGCGAGGAATACGTCGAAGACGAGAGCCTCTACGGCCAGACGATGCTCTCGAACTTGTACTTCGAGAACGCGCACAATCTGGAGCACTACCGGCTCGTCCACGAGAACAACATCCAGCGGACGCCGTTTATCAGCTACGCCATCATGGACGGTGACGAAGTACTCGTTCAGGACGGACAGCCACAGATCGGCGTCAACGTCAGATATACCGATGCGATTGGAACCCAGCTGAGCCAGATCGACGAACAATCGTCGTACGACGTAGAAATCTTCGACCGGCGTGCCGGCTCCGCCGTCAAAACGTTCGAGCGCGTTGAGGGCGCGACGATCACCGGCACGATCGAGGACGAGGAGCTCGCCGCGGACGACAGCGCGATGATCACGGCGACGCTCCGACTCGAGACGACAGACGGGCGCGTCTTCGGCTACGCACAGGAAGCTGACATTCAGGACGACGGCAGCTACGAACTGACGGTGCCGTACTCGACCAGCGGTGACCTCGGCGTCGAGGACGGTTACGCCAACAGCAGCATCGACGCGCTCGACGAGTACAACCTGACGGTGACCGCCGACGAAGGCAACCTGTCCTACGTCGAGCAGTACGACGGTCAGGTCGACGTCTCCGAAACCGCAGTTCTCGAGGGCGAATCGGTCGATGCCGGCTCTCTCGAGGCCGTCGAAGACGGTGACGTCGGCGAACCGGCCAACGATGTCGTGGACGATGGCGGAAACGAAACCGACGACGGCAATCAGACGGACGACACAGGCGGCGACGGAAACCAGTCCGACGACGGATCGAGCGACAACGAGACAGTCACTGACGACGGCGGCAACCAGACAGACGACGCGCAGGCTGACACGCAAGACGAATAAGCCAGCGAGGAAACGTCGCCGTCGACTCGTCCCCTCTCGAAACACGTTCCCGCGGTTTCGTTTCTCCGTCTCCACACTTCGAAGACGAGTGAGAACGCTTTTGCCGACCCCCAGAATAGATTCTGAGCGATGCGTGAATTTCTTCGCGTCTACTGCAAAGGGCTCTCGATGGGTGCGGCAGACGTCGTCCCCGGCGTCTCGGGGGCGACTATCGCGCTGATCGTCGGCATCTATGATCGCCTGATCCAGGCGATTACGGCGATCGATCCGCGCGAGTTCGGGCCGGCCGTCCGCCTCCACACGCCGGCGGGACGCCAGGCGTTCCTCGAGCTGTTCGAGCGGACGGACGCGGCCTTCCTCATCTCGCTCGGGCTCGGGATCGCGACGTCGATCGTCGTCCTCTCGCAGGCGATGCACACCGCGGTGACCTCCTATCCGGTTCCGACCTACGGGTTCTTCTTCGGGTTGATCGCCGCCTCGGCCGTCGTCCTCTACGGGAATATCGACACGTGGACGGCTCGGCGACTCGTCGTGGCGGCGCTCGGAATCGCGATCGCGCTCGCCGTTACCGGAGTGTCCGCAGGCGGGATTTCACACGCCCTTCCGTTCGTGTTCGTCGCGGGTGCGATCGCGATCTGTGCGATGGTGTTACCTGGCGTCTCGGGGTCGTTCTTCCTCGTCTTGCTCGGGCAGTACGAGTACATGACCGGCACGTTGAGTTCGTTCGTCGACAGCATTTTCGGGCTCGTTACCGGCGAATCGCTCGGGCCGGTCGTCGATACCGGAACGATCGTCGTCGTCTTCGTCGTCGGCGCGGCGATCGGTCTCTTTTCGATGGCTCACGTCGTTCGGCGCGCGCTGGATCGATACCGCGCGCTGACGCTGGTTTTCCTGGTCAGTCTGATGACCGGGTCGCTTCGACTGCCGATCGTGGAGGTCTGGACGAACCTCGACGGCGGTGTCGGTCACTCACCGATCGCCGCGGTCGTCGCCGCCGTCGTCGGCGGAGCGGCGGTGCTCCTCGTCGATCGATACACGGAGGATCTCGACTACGCGTAAGCGACCGATATCGAACCGGTCACACCGTTTTAGGCGTTTGCGCGTCGTGGGTCGATACTGTTCACCTGCCCAATGTGACTCCCTATTGGAAATAGGGAACGGAAATCGGCCGCCTGCTGTCAATTCTCTCCTCGAGACGACCTGATCTTATATTCTTAGTTACACATTTAACATAAAACATCTATGGGTATATAAGATAAATTTATTACCAATGGTAACAACCATTGAGATGCAATGTCCGCAACAGAAGCCACGAAAGACTTCCTCGCATCGCACCCACGACTGCTCGGCGCGCTGTTCACGCTTGTCATGCTGCTCGGGCAGGCGGGAACAGTGGCTGCAGGAAGCAATACCCAAGTAGGGCCGTAATTCCAATCCGCTAAATTTTCCCGAAAATCGTTGGCTGTCGAGTTGGTAGTTTGGCTACTATTCTAAGGTAAACGGACCGATTCCCTCGTTCCAATGAAGTTCGTCTTCAACAAGTATCGGTAATTCGTTCCACATGAGATATTCTTCGAGCGACTGTCTATCGACGTTCGAATACGGTGTATAACCCGGAGTGAGATGACGGTCGCTCACTGTTGGGAGGTTAGACGCCGTCGCTGATCCCAGTTTGAATTCTTTGGTTGAATACGTCTGGACAGAGAAATCAAGCCCGTGTTCGCAGTCTCTGTCGAGTTCGACAATTAGTGGTGCCCCGCCGTCGGTTTGGGCAATATCGATCGAGCCGTCGCCGACGATCAGATACTCGTCGCCGAGAACGGAGTTCTTTCGTGCGACCTCAAGCGCCGCGCGCAGGGGGAACCCGCGGTTGAGCAGTCGCGCCATCGTCCCACCGATCTCGACTGCGTGTTCGTTGATGACGTCACTGTAGGTGGTCACGCCGCCGAACGCCCCTCGTTTGGTGAGGGCGAGCCCCTGATCGTACGAGCGACAGGCGTTGAGGAAAAAGACGCTCACGTCGACGGAATCCAGCGATCGAACGTCGAGGTCGGTATCTGGACACCGAATGCCGTCTTCGGTCGCATGTCCGATGTAGTGGAAAAAGTCGTAGCCGCCGTCGGTCAGGAGCGAGGCGAGTCGGCTCGAGTCGACGCCGAACTCAGAGTGGACCTCGAACGGGAGCGATTCCCGGTTGCCGTAGACGTTATCGAGGAGGTCGTGCTCGTCTAGCATTCGCGCGTCGTTGCAAACGAGTAAAATCTCGATGGATTCGCTTCGAGCGGTGAACGATAACTGGTTGCGGTACGCGTCGATAGTCGCTTTCGAGGCGTTTTTGGGGATTCCGTCGCCGAACCACGCGTGCTCGATCGATTCGTCGGTCACGTTCGGTTTGACGAGCGCCCGGTCAGATTCCGGGGAAAACGTTCGTGTCGTTTCCGAGCGGCTGGCGGATCGGACGACCTGCGTCGGTGTCGTCTCGGGCGAGGGAATCGTCTCCGTCGTCGTTCCGCGCACCTCTCGAATCACCCCGAGTTCGTTGACGATAAACGGGAGCAGTTCGACGCTCTCGGGGTTCGATGGAAGGTGTGCGGTTAGCGGCCACCGCGGCATGTACTGCTCGAGTTCGTCGAACGGCAACTCGAGATAGCGCTCGAGTCGCTCCGGGAGCGACGCGGCGTACATCTCCGCTAAGTCGAACGGCAACTGATCCGCGAGCATCGTTCGCTCGTAGAGGTCGTACTGGAAGATCCCCTCGCCTCGCGTGATACAATCGAGGAAGAAAACGTGCTTCAGTACGGTCGCGACGTCGTCTTCGAACGCTTTTCCTTCGGTGCCGAGTGGATATTCGAACCGTCCCGCTTCGATCGATGGGTCCGTTCCGATCCGGATCTGCGCGCCCAGATAGAAGGCGAGCGGTGCGGCCTGAAACAGACCCTGATACGTGTCGGGGATCGTGATCGTGATCTCGTTGTCGGGCAGTTCGATCGTGTCCGGAATCTCGAGGGAATCGCCGAGTTCGACGAGTGGCGGATGGCCGCGGAGCGTCGGCCACGTCCGCTCGGGCGAGAGCGTCTTCAGTGCGGACGGAAACGCGGAAATCGCTTCGGTCATCGACTCGAGGTTGGGTGGCGTCGTAATCGTGTTCGCCGGTTGGTCGTGCAGCGACCGAATTCCCAGTCTGACCCGCGTCTCCTGGTCGAACGAGAGTCGAATCGAGGTCAGTCCAATACTAACAGTTCCGGCGGATTCGATCCGAAAGTACAGTTTCATCGGCCCGCTGAAGCCGATGAATTGCGTTCGATCCTCTAGTCGTACCGTCTCTCCGACGTCGAGTTTCCCCTCGCTCCGCCCGGAGTCGTCGTGGAGCGTGACCGAGTAGACTTGATCGAACCTGAGTTCGTTCGTTTCGAAGGTACAAACCGTATCGACGGGAAAGTGAAAGTCGTCAGGAGATGCCGCTTCGGGCGCGACTCGTTGAGCCGTCTCTACTTGGATTCGACGTTGCTCGATCGAGTCGTAGATGTCGAGTCCCTGCTGTCGATTAGTTACTTCGAGTTCAATACTCATGCTACCTCTTCACTATCTATCAATTGCGTGCAGAGTACAAAAAATAACCGCCGGTGTCTGACGCTACTCGGCGATCAGCGATCGAAACGCGATCGGCGAGAACCGCGGTTCGACCGTGCTCGGGCGCCGACCCGATCCCGTCGACTCGAGCCCGACACGCTCTAAAACCCCGATATCGGCCAGTTCGTACAGGAATCGCGTCGCGGTGCTCGCGGTGACCTCTGACTCCGCGTCGATCGCTCGAGCGACCTCGCGGATCGGTTTCGAGCCGTCCGAAACTGACAGCAAATCGAGTAGTACCTGTTGACGGCTTTGTGACAATGCCAGCGTTCGATCGATGTGGATACCTGTTTTCGGCACGTCCGCGATCGCCGCCTCGAGGTCCGCCGCTCTGATCTGGTCCGCTCCGTCGTCGCTCGCACGAATCGCCGCGACGTACAGCGCCGCGAGGGCGTCGTGGGCGCTCCCGTCGGCCCACTCGGCGACGCGGCGGATCGAATCGTGTGCCAACGCGCCGGCGGCGAGCCCGGTCGACGCCCGATCCGCGAGGATGTCGACGAGTTCGTGCTGTCGATAGGCCGGAACGGTGATCGTGGCGTCGTGCCAGTCGTCGGGTTCGCGCGCTCCCACGGCGACGGTTCGAACGGCGTCTCCGACCGGCTCGAGCAGGTCGAGAACCCGATCGTAGGTCAGCGTCTCGGGTTCGTCGTGGTGATCGATCGCGACGATGGCCCGTCGGTCGGGGCGCTCGAGTCGGTCGATAACCCGCTCTCGCAGCTCGTCGGTGCCGACGCCGCTGGTCGGGACCGCGTCGTCGGATATCGTCGCGAGCGCGGCCCGGTAGAACGCGAACGGGGTCTGGACCCGTCGACCGTCGACGTAGACGAACCAGGTCGTCGGACCCGCGCGGCCGGTCCGAGTCGACGTTCCGATCGCCCGCCCCGAGTCGCCGAAGGTTTGGTTCAGCGCCGCGAAAAGCGTCGTGACGATCGCCGACGTTCCCGAACCCGGCGGCCCGACGACCGCGGTGGGCGGGGGGAGGTCCCCGTCGAACACCGGCTCGAGCGCGTCGAGACACTGCTCGAGTACCGAGCCGCGACCGACGGGTTCGGTCGCGTGAACGGCGGGGCTGAGGTACTCGCGGTCGACGACGAGCCGGCCCCCGTTGTGTGCGGACCGTCGGCGAGCGATGCGATCGCGCAGGTCCATCAGGCCGCGTCCCCTCCGCCCGCTTCGGGCCCGTCGACCAGCGCCGCCGAGAGTATCTCGAGCGGGTGGTCGATCTCGTAGCCGGTCCCGTGTTCCATCTGCATCGCGCAGGTGGGACACTCCGTCATCCCCGCCTCGGCGTCGATCTGCTCCATGTGCTCGAACATCTCCTCGCCGATTTTCATCGACGTCTCGTAGTGTTCTTCCTTCCAGCCGTAGGTACCGGAGATTCCCGAACACGAGTCGCCGACGTCGTGCGCGTCGATGCCGTCGATACTCGAGAGCAGTTCGACGGTCTGGCCGTCGAGGCCCTGGTTGCGCGCGTGACAGGGCGTGTGATAGGCGACGTCCGCCGAGTCGACGCTTGCGTCGGCGAGTTCGTCCTCGAGGTCCTCGTGAACCCGCAGGTACTCGAGGGCCTCCCAGGTGTGTTCGGCGACCGACTCGGTGTCCTCGAAGTCAAAGAGTTCGGGGTACTCCTGGCGGAGCGACATCGAGCAGGACGTACAGGAGGCGATCACGTCCGCCCCCGCCTCGATCGCCGAGCCGAGTTCGTCGACGTTCGTCTCGGCAGCGCGCTCGGCGTCGTCTAACATCCCGTTCGCGTACATCGGGGTCCCCGAACACCGCTGGTCGGGAACCACGACCTCGTAGCCGAAGTGTTCGAAAACCTCCACCATCGCCTTGCCGACCTCGGGCGTGTTGTAGTTCGAATAACAGCCGTGGAAGTACGCGACCCGCTTTCGCTCGTCGGCACTCGAGTCGTCTCGGCGCGTTCTGGCTTCTCGCGCGTTCTCCCTCGAGGCGGCGGCCCCGCCCCGCTTTTCCCACCACTCGCGGAACGTCTCCGTCGCGAAGGCGGGGAACGTCCGCTCGCCGGTGATCCCCAACAGCTTCTCGTTTACGACCTGTGTCACTGTCAACCCCATCACGAAGTTCGTGAGTCGAGGTACTTTACTTCCGATGCGAGCCATGGTGCCGTAGTTCGAGAGGAGCCGGTTCCGCCAGTACTCTCGGGAGAGCTTGCTCATGTTCTCTTCGACGTACTCGCCTCGGGCCGTGTTGTGCATCTGGGAGAGGGGTACTTCCGAGGGACAGGCGTTATCACAGCGCATGCAGTTCGAACACTTCATCACCGAGTCGTCGATGTCGTGGTCGTCCTGTCGCTTGAGCCGCCACTGCTCGGGCCCCTGGAACTTCGGGCCGGGGAACTCGTCGTCGACCTCGGCGACGGGACAGTTCGTGTCGCACGTCGAGCACTTGTAACAGTCGTCCGCGCCCGGCCGGAGGTCCATCTCCTCGGCTTCCGGAAAGACCTGTACCGGTTCGAACTCGTCGTCTCCCGATCCGTCGTCCGCTGGTTGGTGTGTCTCACTCATCGAATCACCGTCGTCGCTCGAGTCGCCGTAATCGCCCGCCGACCGGCTTCGGTCGGCCGTTTCGGTCGAATCCGCGGATTCTCGCACTCGCCTGTCGTCCGCTCGCTGGTCGTTCGCCCGCTCATCGGTCCACCTCCTCGCCGGCAGCGGCCCCCGCCGCGTAACCGGTCGAAAGCGACACGCCGCCGCCGGATTTCTCCGCGGGCGCGTCGAACCCGCCTAGCACGCCGCCCGCGGCGCGCAGGTTCGAAAACTCGCGTTCGCCGTCAGCCCCGAGCGGGTACAACTCCCGATCGACCGCGAGGCCGAACCGGGCGAAGGGATGTTCGCCGAACGCCTCGTCGGCGAACCAGTCGTACCGATCCTCGCTGTGGGCGACGTGGCAATCGAAGATCGGCTCGTAGACCCGTTCGCGGTCGGACTGGACCCCCTTGCCGACCAGTCCGCCAGTCGCGAGGACGTACTGGTCCGCGCTGTAGGGAACCCGTTTTCGCTTCCGATCGACGAGGACGCGGTCGATACGCCCGCGGCTAGCGGCGGCCCCGTCCGCGTCGACGGACTCGTAATCGACGACCGGAACGCCGGTCGTCACCCGGACACCCGCCTCCTCGAGCGCGTCGTAGAGCAGGTCCTCGAGCCGGATGCCGGGAAGGCTCGGCGGCCCCATCGGCACCTCGAAGACGTCGACGCCGAGCCGTTCCGCGAGGTCTCGGCGAACGGTGTCCGCGTGGTCGTCGCCGAGTATCGCGGGCAGTCCGACTCGAGACTCTCCCTCGAGTTCCGCGCCGATCGCGTGGGCGAGCGCCGCCCGTGCGGAGGCCGCGCCGGCACCCGAATCGACCGATTCGTCGCGCTCGAGGATGTGGGCGTACCGGGTTATCTTCGCGTCGTCCCGTTCGATTCCCGGGAACGAGAGCGTGACGCCGCGGCTCTCGAACGGAACTCCGGCGGCCTCGAGGTGGGACGCGGCCAGCGGGGCGTCGAAGTCGGGGAGGGTTTCGAAGCCGACCAACAGGGTCGACCGCGGATCGCTCGCGATCCCTGCGGCGGTCGTCGCCGGGTAGCGAGCGGTCGGCTTGACGGTTCCGCCGTGGGTCGGCACGAGCGCGTTCGCGTCGGTGTGGTCGCCCGCGTAGGCCTCGCCGACGACCGAGTCGAAGAACAGAAGCGACTCGCGGACCGCCTCGAGGCCGACCCGCTCGTAGGGGTGGCCCTCGGGGAGGTCCGGAATGGCCTCGAACGGATCGACCAGCGGCGTCGGTTCTCTCTCCTCGCGCTCGCCGCCCGTGCCGGCGACCGCCGTCGGCTCGTAGCCGAGCACGTCGATCAGTCCGCTGGCGTGGCGGAGCGTGCTCTGCTTGTAGCTGATCAGTCGAACCGTCGCGTCGCGTTCGGCAGCCGAGAGGGCGGCCGTCGCGCCCGCCAGCCCGCCGCCGATGACGAGGACGTCGTCTTCGATGGCCATCTCAGCGCTCGCCCCCCGGACCGCCGTCGAACGCGTCGAAGGCGATCCGTTCGTCGACACCCGCCGGATCCCGGTCTCGGTTCATCGTCGTCGCGTGGAGCGCGTAGTTGAGCATCGCCTGCGAGAGCTGTTCGCCCCAAAGGGCGTGGCGCTGGCCCTTCCAACGCTCCTGAAACAGCTCGTCGAGCGCCGCCCGCGTCGTCGCCTCGTCGTACTCGGGGTGGAGTTCGCAGGCCAACTGCTGGCAGCAAAAGCCGCCCTGACAGTTCCCCATCGAGGCCCGAGTTCGGATCCGAACCGCGTTGAGATCCGAGCCCGATTGATTGATCGCGTCCTGTACCTCCGCTCGCGTCACGCCCTCGCAGGCACAGAGCACCGGATTCGGCTCCTCGGTCTCGAGGACGGCCTCGGATCGACTTCCGAGTCGCTGTTTGCTGCGTCGCGCGACCGGCGACCGGAGCCCGAAGTCGTCCATCCCGCGCTCGAGAACCGCGAGGTTCTCGCTGCCGGGGAGCGCCGCGTCGGCGGTGTCACAGCTCGCGCGAACGCCGAGTTTGTCACAGACGTGGTCTGCGATTTCCTCGGCCATCGCCCGGTAGGTGGTGAACTTCCCGCCGACGATGGTCGACATGCCCGAGACGCCGTCCCTGTCGTCGTGATCGAGCAGGAAGAAGTCCCGGGTGATGTCGGTCGGATCCTGCGTGCCGGTTCCCGGCGGTTCGTACAGCGGTCGAACGCCCCAGAACGAGCGGATCGTTCGCGACTCCGAAAGGATCGGGAGCAGTTCCGAGAGCGTATCTATCATCATGTCGACCTCCCACTCCTCCTCGGGGTAGTCGTCGGGGTCGTCGACCTCCTCGTCGGTCGTCCCCAGGATCGCGGTGGTCTCGTGGGGGACGACGATGTCCGCGTCCCCTTTCGGACGGCAGCGGTTGATGACGGTGTCGACCTGCCGGACGTTCATGATCGTCATCACGCCCTTCGAGGGTCGAACCGCGACCTCGAGGTCCGCCATCGCGCCGATCTGTCCGGCCCACGCGCCGGTCGCGTTCACGACGTAGTCGGCGGTGATCTCCTCGGTGGTGCCGGCCGCGCCGTGGTCTCGCGTTCCCGGTCCCGAATCGTGTCTCACCTCGACGCCGTAGACGTCGTCGCCGTCCCGCAGGAGGTCGACGACCTCGGCGTGGGTTTCGACGCGCGCGCCGTGGTTCTCCGCGTCCATCGCGTTCGCGACGCAGAGCCTGAACGGATCCACCGCGCCGTCGGGGACCTCGATCGCCCGCTTGACGTCGCTCGCGAGGTAGGGTTCGACCTCGCGGGCCTCGCGTCCCGAGAGGACTTCGGCCGGAATGTTACACTCCCGACACCCCTCGAGCTTTTCCCGAAAGTACTCGTCCGGGTCTTCCGGGCGCTGGACGAACAGGCCGCCGGTCTCCTCGACGCAGTGGCCCGCGATCTCGCGAAGCGTTTCGTTTTCCTCGATGCACTCGGTCGCGCTGGCCTGATCGGAGACCGCGTATCGCCCGCCGCTGTGTAACAGCCCGTGCATTCGGCCGGTCGTTCCGTCAGTCAGGTTGCCTCGCTCGACGAGAGTCACCTCGAGTCCGCGCCGCGCCAGATCCCTGGCGGTCCCACAGCCGGTCGAGCCGCCGCCGAGAACGAGGACCTCCGTATCGTGTGCCATCCCTTCACCAACACGTTGGGCCCAGTCCTCTTTATTTTATCGACACCGTACAACCATCCATAATAAATTCGATCGCACCGACTCGACCCGAAGTACTATGTGGTGTGTGATTGTACCGTATGCCGTGAATTGCCAGGGCCCGAGAGATACCGTGAAGCTGCAGTTTCCATCGTCTATACCGGGTTCCAGTTCGATCTCGATCCGTCGGACTTTGAGTATGCACGGAAACATTTATCACGATCGTAGATATTGTTTACCACTAACACGCGATCGTCGATAAACTATCGCGTGACTTCCAGGGTGACTACCAGTGACAGATCCGACATACGTTGGCGCAATCGATCAGGGAACGACCGGCACGCGGTTCATCGTCTTCGACCACGGCGGACAGGTCGTCGCGAACGCGTACGAGAAACACGAGCAGATCTACCCGGAACCCGGCTGGGTCGAACACGACCCGATGGAGATCTGGGACGCGACAAAGAGCGTCGTGACGACCGCGCTCGGCCAGGCGGGGATCAGCCCCGACCAACTCGAGGCCATCGGCGTGACCAACCAGCGCGAGACGACGCTGCTGTGGGACGCCGACTCCGGCAGACCGGTCCACAACGCGATCGTCTGGCAGGACCGGCGAACCACGGATCGAGTCGAACAGCTCGAGAGCGAGGGGATGGTCGAGGAGATCCGCGAGAAGACGGGCCTCGAGGCCGACGCCTACTTCTCCGCGACGAAAGCCGAGTGGCTGCTCGAGAACGCCGACCCGATCAAACTCGAGCGAAGTCGACCGGAGGACATCCGCGACCGCGCGGCTCAGGGCGAGGTGCTTTTCGGCACCATCGATAGCTGGCTCATATACAACCTCACGGGCAACCACATCACCGAGGTGACCAACGCTTCGCGGACGATGCTGTACAACATCCACGACCTCGAGTGGGACGACGACCTCCTCGCGGAGTTCGGGGTGCCCGAGGAGATGCTGCCCGAGGTTCGGCCCTCGAGCGACGACCAGACCTACGGCACGACGGATCCCGACGGATTCCTCGAGGCGGAAGTGCCGGTCGCCGGCGCGCTCGGCGACCAGCAGGCCGCGCTGTTCGGCCAGACGTGTTTCGATCCCGGCGAGGCCAAGAACACCTACGGAACGGGCTCGTTCTTCCTCATGAACACCGGCGAGGAGGCCGTCGAGAGCGATCACGGCCTGCTCACGACGATCGGGTTCCAGCGCTCTGGCGAACCGGTCCAGTACGCTCTCGAGGGCTCGATCTTCATCACCGGCGCGGCGATCGAGTGGCTCGAGGACGTCTCGCTCATCGACGATCCCGCGGAGACCGCGGAGCTGGCCCGGAGCGTCGACTCGACCGACGGCGTCTACGTCGTCCCTGCGTTCACGGGACTGGGCGCGCCCCACTGGGATCAGCGTGCACGCGGGACGATCCTCGGCATGACCCGCGGCACCCGCAAGGAACACATCGTTCGCGCGACCCTCGAGTCGATCGCCTACCAGACCCGCGACGTCGCCGAGGCGATGGAAGCCGACTCGGGCATCGAGATGACCTCGCTCAAGGTCGACGGCGGCGCGGTGAAGAACAACTACCTGTGTCAGTTGCAGGCCGACATCATCGGCTCGGAGATCTCGCGGCCGGTCGTCGACGAGACGACGGCGCTCGGATCGGCCTACGCGGCCGGCCTCGCCGTCGGCTACTGGGACGACGTCGAGGGACTGCGCGACAACTGGCAGGTGGATCGGGAGTTCGAACCGGAGATGAACGCCGACGCGGCCGACCGGATGTACGCTCGGTGGTCGGACGCGGTCGATCGATCGCGCGACTGGGCGCGGGACGGGGAGGAGTGAGCCATGAACGGACTAGTGCTTCAGATTCCGATACTCGGCATGGAGTTCGAAGCGTTCGCCGTCCTGCTCATCGCGGCGCTTGCCGGCGGCGCGTTCGGTGCCGCACTCGGCGCGCTCCCCTCGTTCGTCTTCACCGGCTTCGTCGTCTTCCTCGGCGAGGGGCTCTTGATCCTCGAGGGAGCGATCGGCGGCCTCGACGTCGTTCCCTCGGGCGAACTCGCGACGGGCGTCACCGAGACGATCGGGTTCGGCCCGGTCACCGGCCCGCACATCGCCTTCGCCGGCGGCGTCGCCGCGACCGCCTACGCCGGGCGGAAGTATCCGGAGATGGAACCCAACGACTGGGACTACCACTTTGGGAAGGATATCCTCTACGCGTTCGGTACCAAACCCGACATCCTCGCGGTCGGCGCGGTCTTCGGCGCCCTCGGGATGCTCATCACGCAAGGACTGGACGCCGTCGGCTTCCCGACGGACAACATCGCGCTCTCGGTCGTGGCGACGGCGTTCCTGGCGCGACTCGCGTTCGGGTACCCGATCGTGGGTCGAGTCGGCGGCTCGAGCATCCTCGACATGTCGCCGTTCGAGCGCGAGGAAATGCGCGTGGCCGCCGACGGCGGGACCGAGAGCGACCGACTGGCGACCGAACCCTGGCTCCCTCACCAGTACGAGTGGGCCGGCGTGACCGCCATCGGGATCGTCGGCGGAATCCTCGGCGGCTTCATCTGGCTCCAGACCGGCAGCATCTTCCTCGGCTACGCCATCTCGGCGATGAGTCTGCTGTTTCTCAACCTCGGCGTCGAGAAGATCCCTGTCACCCACCACATCACGCTGCTGGGGTCGACGGGCGCGGTGATCGCGGCGGCGGCCATCGGGAGCGAGCCGATCGTGTTGCTCGTCGCGGGCGCGTTCGGCGCGATCAGCGCCCTCATCGGTGAACTGTCCCAGCGGGTGTTCTACTCGCACTCCGGGACGCACGTCGACCCGCCGGCGATGGCCATCGCCGCGTTCATGCTCGTGCTCGGGGTGCTCTATCTGGCTGGGCTCCTGCCTAACGCGGGCTATCTCGGGCTGTAACCGAGCCGGGATTCGATCATCGTTTTTCTCCGTGCGATACCGGTAGCGGCTCGATTTACTCTCTGTACGTGGGTTCGAGAAACCGACGTGAGGTGGCGCGTGCTGGACCGCGGTGAGCGAATAGCGAACCGCGGTCCGACATCGTGCGAGGGATGAGTGAGCGACCGTCGGGAGCGAGCGAATCGGTTGGGGAGGGTGTGGTTACTCCTTGTTGCCACGATAGCAGAACGCTTGGGCTCACTCGAACCACTTTTCGAGTCGAAAACGGAGTTCCCGATGAGACCTCTCGAGCGCGAGCACACCCGAACCGACCCCTTTAGGTCGCTCAGCCCTCGAGTGACGGCCATGACCGCCGACCCACCGCTGGTTCTCGACATCGACGGCACGCTGACCCGGCCCGAGGGGTGGGGGATCGACCCCCGGATCTTCGACCCGCTTCTCGAGTGGGACGCGCCGATCGTGATCGCGACCGGGAAGGCCTTCCCCTATCCCGTCGCGCTCTGTCACTTCGCCGGGATTCCGGAACTGGTCGTCGCCGAGAACGGCGGCGTCGTCTACACCGGCGACGACGTCTTCTTCACCGCCGACCGCGAGGCCGCCGAGGCCGTCGCGCGCGAGTACAAGGCCGCGGGCTACGGCCTCGGCTGGGGGCCCGAAGACACGGTCAACCGCTGGCGGGAGACGGAAATCGCCGTTCAGTACGACCAGCCGGTCGAACCGCTTCGGGCGATCGCCACCGACTACGGACTCGAGGTCGTGGACACGGGCTACGCCTACCACGTCAAGGACGCGGCACCGAACAAGGGCGATGGCGTTCGAACGATCGCCGAACACACCAATATCGATCTCGGCGAGGCCGTCGCCGTCGGCGACTCCGAGAACGACGTCTCGACGTTCGAGGTCGTCGACCGATCGTTCGCCGTCGCCAACGCCGACGCGGCCGCTCGAGCGGCCGCCGACGAGGTGCTCGCGGACGCCCACGCGGACGGAACGCTGGCGTTGCTCGAGCGAATTCGGTCCGCTTGAGTCGCGGCTTTCGTTCCTCTCGCCCGGTGTGTCCCCATCGGCCGGGATTCCTTCCCACCGATCGGGGCGCGCGTGAACGGTCGAGTAATAACATATTGCTCCGAGTTCGACCCTTCAATACCGGTTTTCGAACCGTTCGATCGGAGTAATACGATACTACCTAGTTCTCTTTACGCGCACGATCGATTGCGTCGATATCTCTCGTCGGGTCAGTTCTCTCGCGGTTATCGTTCGCCGTCCGATCGTCGCGAGACGCTCGTTGCCCGGCTACCGCCAGGGCGCTCACCGGGACACCGCTGTACCACCGTACGCGTCCGACGCCCTCCTGTGCGTGCTCCCGGCGCTCTCTCGCACGGCCCGACTCTCACATAACTCGCGCGCGTGCCCACTCGAGCGAGCGCGCCGGTTGACAATCACTCGATTGCGACGCCGCGCGTCGCCCGTCGCGCCGGCGCGTTCGACCGCAACGGTGACTGACTTCGACTCGAAACCGCTCATTGTAGTTAATGTAGAACACTGCCGTTCCCGGCGTTAGCAAGCGCTCTCCGGCGGGAACACTCAATCTCTATTGAATATATTCACAACTAGCACCTTCTGAATCAAAGGCTATATTTACTCGCCATCCAGTAGCTTGAGTCGATGATGTGGCAAGACTTCGTGTTCATGATTGGAAGTTCACTTTCGATCGTCTTTCTCGCGCCGACGCTGCGCGACGTCAGTGCTCGCGTCCCGCTGGGGACGAGCGTTCCGTCGATGGTCGTCGGCGGAACCTACGCGTTCACGTTCACGACGCTCGGCATGACGTTTTCGGCGCTCGGGGCGATGGCGACGACGATCATGTGGTCGTTGATCGCGATGTATCGCTCGCCGGACGACGCCGCTCCCGTGCGCGGGTCGATTTCCAAGGCGACGCTGTTCGCTCGAGACGCTTGGAACGCGGCGAAACGCCGACCGCTGTTCCCGTAAGGTAGTAGCCGTTCTCCCGCCAGACGACAGTTGCTCGGAGCCGTTTTTCTCGTCGGACGACCGTCGATAGAGGACGTACTCGAGTCGGCACGCCCGACCTTCTCGAGCGCACGCTCGATCCTCCAGTCCGCGTATGATCCTCTGCTCGAGCGAGGGCCGCGTGGCGGTCCGACCGTCACCACACGTCTTTTGTCCCGGCACTGCGATGCTCGCCCATGAGCGATTCAGACGAGACACTGCAGGTCTCCGACCCCGACTACCACAGCGAGAACCACACGGCCGCCCAGACGTGTGGCTGGACCGCGAACGCCCTGCGCGGGGAGGGCAAGTGCTACAAGAACATCTACTACGGAATCGAGTCCCACCGCTGTATCCAGATGACGCCCGTCGTGCGCTGTAACGAACGCTGCGTCTTTTGCTGGCGCGACCACGCGGGCCACGCCTACGAACTCGACGGCGTCGAGTGGGACGATCCCGAGGCGGTCGTCGACGCCTCGATCTCCCTCCAGAAGAAGCTCCTCTCGGGCTTCGGCGGGAACGAGAAGGTCCCCGACGAGGTGTTCGAGCAGGCGATGGAGCCGCGCCACGTCGCCATCTCCCTCGACGGCGAGCCGTCGTTGTACCCCTATCTCCCTGAGCTCATCGAGGCGTTCCACGACCGGGAGATTACCACGTTCCTCGTCTCGAACGGCACTCGCCCCGAGGTCATCCGCGAGTGCGATCCCACCCAGCTGTACATCAGCGTCGACGCGCCCGAACGCCACACCTTCGATCAGGTCGTTCAGGCGATGGAAGACGACGCCTGGGAGAAACTGCTCGAGACGATGGACGTCCTCGCCGGCAAAGACGAGACGCGGACGGTCCTGCGGACGACGCTGATCGACGGCGAGAACATGCACAGTCCGGACCTCTACGCGGCGTACTACCAGCGGGCCGATCCGGACTTCATCGAGCTCAAAGCCTACATGCACGTGGGACACTCTCGAGGCCGACTCGATCGAGACTCGATGCCCGACCACGAGGAGATCGTGGCGTTCGCCGAGGACGTCAAAGAGCACATGCCGGAGTTCACCGAGTGTAAGGGCGTCCCCGCCTCGAACGTCGCCCTGCTCTCGAAGACCAAAGACACCTGGGTGCCGAAGCTGAAGAAAGACAGCGAGTTCTGGGCGGACGACCCGCTAGCGAGCGACTGACTGGGCTCCTGCGATCCGTCGGGGAGAGGACGGCCGAACGTATCTCGCTCGAACTCTCATCGGTCCGAAGCGGGTACCAGTGGCCTTTTGTCCGTGGTCTCCCGATGTGAGGTACCGCGAATAAACGCTCGCAAACACCATCTCAGTTCTGGATTGCATTCCATATCCGGTATGCTTTTATGCGCACCGATCGAACTCCCGGCCATGTCATCGGCAACCGAATCCGCGGTCGGGCACGACGAACTCGCGGTTCTCAAACTTCTCGCGCTCGAGGGCGGACTCTTCGGCGACGTGAAGATCTCCTGTTCTGCGCTCGCCGATCGGCTCGACGCCTCGAACCAGACGGCCTCGCGTCGGCTCCAGCGACTCGAGAGCGCGGACCTGGTCGAGCGCGAAACCGTAAGCGACGGCCAGTGGGTCGTCGTCACCGATGAGGGCGAACGCATGCTCCGGGCCGAATACGAGGATTACCGTCGCATCTTCGAGACGGGCGCGGAGGTCGAACTCGAGGGGACGATCACCAGCGGAATGGGCGAGGGGCGCCACTACATCTCGCTGCCCGGCTACCAGCGACAGTTCGAGGAGCGACTGGGCTACGACCCGTTCCCCGGAACGCTCAACGTCGACCTCCGCGAGGACAGCGTTCGACGCCGCAGCGCGATGTCGTCGCTCGAGCCCGTTCCGATCGACGGCTGGGAGGACGACGACCGGACCTACGGCCCGGCGGTCTGCTATCCGGCGACCGTCGAGACGGCCGACGGCGAGACCTACGAAACCGCACACACGATCGCGCCCGAGCGAACGCACCACGACGACGACCAGCTCGAGGTCATCGCCCCCGACAAACTCCGGGAGGAACTCGACCTCGAGGACGACGATCACGTGACGGTCTCCGTGGGTGATCGGTGATGCGGACGGAGACCGGACCCGGAACGGAGCCGCAGTCGACGCTCTCCGAGAGCGAGTTCCGGCGGTCCCTCGAGTCGTTCCGCTCGGGCGAGCCGCTTCTCGTTCACGACGCCGCGGATCGCGAGGGCGAGACGGATCTCATCTATCACGCGGACGCCGTCACCCCCGACGCCGTCGCTCGCCTGCGCAACGACGCGGGCGGGCTCGTCTGCGTCGCGCTCTCACACGATGTCGCCGAGGCGTTCGACCTGCCGTTTTTCACCGACGAGGTCGACCACCCCGCGGCGGCCGACCACGAACTGGGCTACGACGAACGCTCCTCGTTTTCCTTTACCGTCAACCATCGGGACACGTACACGGGAATCACAGACAGCGACCGCTCGACGACGATCCGCGCCCTCGGGGAGGCCGCCGCCGAGCCGTCGGCGACCGACTTCGCGGCGGAATTTCGCGTCCCCGGACACGTCCACCTCCTCAGAGCCGCCCCGGACCTGCTCGCCCAGCGGGAGGGCCACACCGAACTGGGGCTGGCGCTCGCGGACGCCGCCGATCTCACTCCCGCGGTCGTCGTCTGCGAGATGCTCGACGACGAAACGGGCGAGGCGCTTACCCCCGCGGACGCCCGCGCATACGCCGATCGCTACGACTTCGCCTACCTCGAGGGACGCGACGTGCTCGAGCGTCTCGGCTGAGTTCCGCGTCGATACGCTCGAGTGAGTTTTGTGTCGACACGCCTCGAGTGAGTTCTGCGTCAGTATTCCTCGGCTGACCCGTCGCCGTCGATCGCAGCGAGTCCGATCGAAACCGCGAACGTTCATTACGGAGCGTTACGTCTGCCCGCGTATGGGATTCGACGAGATGGACGTCGACACGATCTGGATGGACGGCGAGTTTGTCGACTGGGACGACGCACAGATTCACGTGTTGACCCACGGACTTCACTACGGCAGCGGCGTGTTCGAGGGGGCACGCTGTTATGACACCGAGCAGGGGCCGGCGATCTTCCGCTGGGACGAGCACTTGGAACGACTGTATCAGTCGTGCAAGCCCTACGAGATGGAGATCGACCACTCTCGAGCGGAACTGACCGAGGCGACCGTCGAACTCATCCAGCGACAGGATCTCGCGTCGTGTTACATCCGCCCGATCGCGTTCTACGGCTACAACTCGCTGGGTGTCAGCCCCGGTGACTGCCCGACCAGAACCGCCATCGCCGTCTGGCCGTGGGGGGCCTACCTCGGCGAGGACGCCCTCGAGAACGGCATCGAGGTGATGGTCTCCTCGTGGCGAAAACACGCCTCGAGCCAGATTCCGACGAACGCGAAGACGACGGGGCTGTACGTCAACAGCATGCTCGCGGGCGAGGAGGCGCGCCGAAACGGCTACGCGGAAGCGATCGTCCTCAACAAAGAAGGCGACGTGGCGGAGGGGCCCGGCGAAAACCTGTTTATGGTCCGTGACGGCGAGATCTACACGCCGGGGCTGTCCGAATCGATCCTCGACGGCATCACGCGCGATACAGTCATCACGCTCGCCGAAGACCTCGGCTACACCGTCCACGACACCGTCTCGATCTCACGCGGCGAACTCAACACGGCCGACGAACTGTTCTTTACCGGCTCCGCCGCGGAAGTGACTCCAATCAGAAAAGTCGACAACGTCGTCATCGGCGACGGCTCTCGCGGTCCGGTGACCGAAGAGCTCCAGTCGAAGTTCTTCGAAGTCGTCGAACGCCGAACCGACGAGTACGACGAGTGGTTCGATTACGTCTAGGGAGCGCCCGTCGAAACGGGTCCCGAAATACGCCGTACGAAACCGTCGTTTCTCGAGAGCCGCCCGTTTCGAGTCTCCACGCGAATCAGTCGCTCTGATCCGGCGTCCCGTCGCCGTCGGTGGTCTCGGACCGGGCGTCACCGCTGGTGGAGTTTTGCTCTTCACTGTTTGCGGTCTGTTTGCTCATCGTCTCTTTGACTTCCGAGGTCTGTTTCTTGACGCTCTCTTTGACGTCTGTGGTCTGCTCGCTCACCGTCTCTTTGACCTCCGAGGTCTGTTCGCTCATCGATCGCTTCACCTCGGCGGTCTGCTCGTTGACCGACTCTTTCACCTCGGAGACGCGCTCGTCGACGACGTCGATTGGGACGCCCGCGTCTATCCGACGATCGTTCTCCGCGTCGCCGAAGCCGGCGCTCAGAACCCGCGTCAGTGCGTCCTCGACGTCCTCGTCGAGTTCGTCGACCCGCTCTGGTTCGACCTCGACGACGAATCCCGTCGTGATGTTCGGGGAGGTCGGCAAAAAGAGTACGACGCGTCCGTCATCGGTCTCCTTTCCCGTCTTGAACGCCGTCATTCGAAGCCCGTCCCACGTCTCGAGTTTGACCGGTTTCTGCAGCGACTCCTGTTCACCGAACGCCGTTTCGGCGGCCATCTTCGAGGCGTTGTAGACGACCCGCAACACCGGGACGCGGTTCGCGATGTCGTCGACGAGTCGCTCGAAGAGTCCTCCGACGGTGGTCCGCATCAGATAACCGATGGAGAACGTGAGAATCGTAAAGACGGTGAGCACGACCAGGACGCGAAGCAGTTGTGCGAGCTGCGCGCGGGTCTCTTGGGCCTCGGCACTGGTGCCACCGATCAGCCACTCGAGCGCCTCCGGCTCGAGGATCACACCGGGAACGAAGCCGGCGATAAGTCCGTAGACCCAGTAGATCGCATAGAGTGTAACGAGGATCGGCCCGAGAACGATCAGGCCGCTCGCAAAGTCCCGTTTCCACGAAGCCATGTAGTGATTCTCACACTAGGGGATTAAGAGCCCTTCCCTTTAGTGACCCGCCGGGTTCCGACCGACCGAGTTCGAATCGCGCACTCGAGAGAAATCACAACCGGTTAAGACACGCCGGTCCCTTCCGGTGGATATGACACTACTCGAGACGGTCGCGGTCGCGTTCTGGGTGATGTTGCCGGCGTACGTTCCCAACAACGCGGCCGTGTTGGCGGGCGGCGGACGGCCCATCGACGGCGGTCGGATGTGGGGCGACAAACGCGTTCTCGGGGACGGAAAATCCTGGCGCGGGACCGCTGTTGGCGTTCTCGCGGGGCTCGTACTCGCGGGGATTCTCACTGTCGCCGAACCGTCGGTCAGCGACGCGGTCGGATTCGACCTCCCGGAGTTCACTCCACTGGCCGCGCTCGGACTCGCCGGCGGCGCGATGCTCGGTGACATCCTCGCGTCGTTCGCGAAACGGCGGACGGGTCGCCAGCGCGGGGCCATGTTCCCCGGCGTCGACCAGCTCGATTTCGTCGTCGTGTCGCTGCCGCTGACGGCGTTGCTGGCGATGGAGTGGTTCTTCGAGTGGTTCACGTGGGACGTCGTCCTCGTTATCGTCGTCCTCACGCCGCTTTTGCACGTGGCGACCAACATGATCGCGTACAAACTCGGATTGAAGAACGAGCCTTGGTGATTTCGGCCGGCTCCCGTCTTATTTTCGCAGGCGAGTATCTTCGCCGCGGTATCGGTGCTACTCGAGCGTCGCGGGAATCTCGCTCACCGCCTCGGGAAGGTCGTCGGGGTCGGACCAGCGTATAACGTGATCACCGGCGGCCTCCTCGAGTGCGGCCAAGTGGGAGGCGGCCATGCCGTTGTCGTACTTTTCGCGGCGTTCCGACTCCGAGTCGTAGACGCGTTTGAGCAGCCAGAGGACGTCCCTGACGTGAGATTGCTGCCGGTAGAGAAAGCCCAGTTCCCAGACGTGCCCGCCGTCGTAGTCCTCGAGTACCCCGACGACGTGGGTCGCCATCCCGGCGAGGATGTCGAAGGCGGGGGCCCACAGCTCCAGTTCCTCGCTGGTGAATCCGAAGTCCTCGAGCCGAAAGGCGGTCGCCGACCGGCGCTCCTCGAGTACGTCACAGACTCGCTGTCGCCGCGCACCCGGCCCCTCGTCGCCGCCGCGGCCGATCACCAGATATCGCCCGTCGGCGCGTCTGAGGGAGTCGAACTGCTCCCCGTGGAGGCGGTTTTTCAGCCGTTCGTGCTGAGTCGGCGTGAGCGAAAGCGACGTTCCGTCGGCCTCGCGGACCGCGTCGGGATCGACGCCCTCGAGATAGCCGTCGTCGGGCGCACTCGAGATGGACTCGTCGGGATTCGACATACGCCGACAACGAACGACGAACTAATCAACGTTCCCATCAGTTGCGGTATTAAATTAGCGGTGCTCGAGAACCGCTCGAATGCTACTTGAACGCTGTTCTTAGGATACTTGAGGAACACTCGAGAATTGCTTGAGAAACAGTTGAGAAACACTCAAGCAAACAGTTGCATTCAGCAACCAAGTGTTTATGTCGCGCGGGGCTGTAGTGGCCACTATGTACCCGCAAACGTCCCAGCCAAACGGCGGCGGTGGCGGCGAGAACGTGGGACCTGCGATGGAGTTCAACGCGTGGCGGGCGCTCCAGAAAGCCACGGACAAGACTCGCGCGAATCTCATCGCCGACGTCATCGGCCACCCGAAGGGCGCGCCCAGCGTCGACGAACTCGATTACATGAATCCGAGCCTCGAGAAAGACGCCATCCGAAACCACCTCAAGACCCTCCGGAGCGTCGGCGTGCTCGAGGAACTCGAGATCCCGCCGGGCGAACGAACGCGCGGGTTCCCCTACAAGTTCTATCGGCTGACCGACGACGCGCGCGCGCTGTTCGATCGAAACGACCTGTTCCCGCGCGAGCCGTGGCGACGGCAGTACGAACGCGTCGAAAAGACCGGCGAAATCGAGGAACTCGAGGCGATGCCGCGGCCGAACTCGGAGTGAGTGGAGACGAATAGGCGGTTCGCTCGAGGGCAGGCTACAATCGGATTCCGCGAGGACTCAAACGCTGCAACCGACTCGAGAGTATAGAGGGCGTCATAGAACGGTTTGTACACCTTCTCTGCGACTCTCCGACGAACGATAAGAACAGAAACGTTCCACAGCAATCTCTGCGCTGTGGAAACCTGTATCCGACCCTAATCGGCTTGTTAGTACCCCAACTGGTCGCGAACAAGCACGACGGTCGTGCGGCCCTCTTCGAGTTCTTGGCGGTAGATGAGCTGCTTTGCGATGGCTGACTCGACGCCGTAGGCCTCTTTCGCTCGTTCGTTCTCGAGGGGATAGGCCACGGACTCGAGGCGATCGAGTGCGTCCTCGAGCGTCGGAACGATCTTGTTCACGCCGCTGACGATGACGACATTGCTCGCGGCGAAGGGGTACGCGCCGATCCGGCTACCGGAACGGTCGGCCGCAACGAGTTCGCCGGTCTGGGAGACCGCGTTAATCCCGCCGAGGAAGTAATCCGCAGTCTGTGACTCACGACGAGCGGCTTGGCGCTTCGCGTCGTCGTTGATACTCCAGATTTCGTCCGGCAAACTCTCCCACTCGTGGTCACCCTCGGAGAGATACTCGTCGAAGCCGATCTCCTCGAGCGTCGTGGAGTGGCCGTTCATCACCGATGCGTCGGCGGGGATTCGCGATTGGAGCACTTCGAGAGCGTCCTCGGCCGATTCCGTGACGACGACGTCGAAGCCGTTACTCTCGAGGTTCTTGACGGTCTCCTCGATGGCCTCGTCGGTCGGTAGTTCGTCGAGTGTGGTGTCGATTTCGGTCTCAGCTACGAAATCTGATTTTTCCTGTGACATATTGAGCGATCCGTATCCTTGTATGGGGCTGTTGGCATCTTAAGCGCTCGCGGATACCGGTGTTAGGTGGTTACTCCAATGTAACTTCGAACGATATGGGAGTCTGCGATCAATAAGCACGTGTAGCGAACGGATAGTTCAGTGCGAATGGGGGGAAATAAACGCTAGAAGGATCGTTCTATGACATCTCAGTATATATGACACCGCAGTATATTCAACAGCCCTGAAAGCCCCCTTTCGATCCCACCCGCCGCAGCCTCATCCTCCCCAACCGCGGCGGTTCACTCCGTTCGCGGATCGCTCCGCTCGCCGCTCACTGGTCGAGGGCTTCACTTCGTTCAGCCCTCACCGTTCACCGCCGCCCTCGCACGGCTTCGGCGGGCCGCGAGCGGCTCGCCAGCGCGCACCATTACATTATGAGGTGGTACTCGAGACGCGGTTCGGCTGTCACTCGAGTCGCGCCCGCAGATCCGCGATCGCGTCGCTGTAGGCCTCGTGGGCTCGCTCGAAGTTCGCCGGCTCTTGGACCATGCCGAAGAAGCCGTGGATCATGTCGTCGTAGTTGTGGTAGGTGACGGGAACGCCCGCGGCCTCGAGCCGGTCGGCGTAGGCCGCCCCGTCGTCCCGGAGCGGGTCGAAGCCGGCGGTGAGGATCGTCGCGGGCGGGAGCCCGGAGAGGTCGGCCGCGCGTCGGGGTGTTGCGTAGACGTTCCCCCGCTGAACGTCGTCCGCGAGGTAGTGGTCCTCGAACCAGGCCATCTCCTCGGCGGTCAGGAAGTAGCCCTCGCCGTTTTCCTCGTAGGACTCGGTTTCGGTTGCGTCGCCCGTCACGGGGTAGATCAGCAGCTGTGCCGCGATATCGGGACCGTCTCTGTCTCGAGCGAGCAGCGCGGTCGCCGCGGCGAGATTACCCCCGGCGCTGTCGCCCGCGAGGGCGATCCGGTCGCTGTCGGCCGCGATGCCGCCTCCCGCCTCGGCGGTGTCGCGGTCGCAGGTGGCGGCTTCGGCCCACTCGAGGGCGGCGTAACAGTCTCGCAGCCCGGCGGGGAACGGGTGTTCCGGCGCGAGCCGATAGTCGACGCTGGCGACCGGATAGCCCGACTCGTCGGCGAGCTTTCGACAGCTTCCGTCGTGGGTGTCGACGCTGCCGATGACCCAACCGCCGCCGTGGAAGTACAGAATCAGCGGTCGATCGGGATCGGGATCTTGGCTCGGCTCGTAGAGCCGGATCGGGACCTCGCCGTCCGGGGCGTCGATACTGCGGTCCTCGACCGCGGGAAGCTCGACGGCCGGGTCGCCGCCCCCGAGCATCGTCGTGAATTGCTCTCGAGCCATTTCGGGTGTGATCTCGCTGAAATCCGGTGTGTCGAGCGATTCGTAGACCTCGAGAAACGCCCGCACGTCGGGGTGTGGTTCCTCGGCTCGAGACGCTGCGCGTGAGTCGCCGTCGCGAGAAGGTGTCATGAGACTGTATACTTCGAACCGGGCCAAAAAGCTACGGTCGACGGAAATCCGGTCGACGAGTCAAATCGCACCGCCGTCGTCGCCACCGCGGTCGGTCGCGTTTCACACCGCTTATTTCGCCTCGGGTCACTGCTACGAGCATGACCAACCAGGACCTCATCGAGGCGCTACGGGCGGCCGATGCAGTTCGGTTCGGCGAGTTCGAACTCTCCCACGGCGGGACCAGCGAGTACTACGTCGACAAGTACCTCTTCGAGACCGATCCCGACTGTCTCGAGGCCATCTCCGAGGCATTCGCCGACCGACTCGGGGCCGACGACAAACTCGGCGGCGTCGCGCTCGGCGGCGTTCCGCTGGCCGCCGCGACGAGCGTCGCCGCGGGCGTTCCATACGTCATCGCGCGAAAGCAGCGCAAGGACTACGGCACCGCGAACCTCGTCGAGGGCCGACTCGATGACGGCGAGGAAGTCGTCGTCGTCGAGGACATCGTCACGACGGGAACGAGCCTCGTCGACGCCGTCGAGGCGCTCCGGGACGCGGGCGCGGCGGTCGAGCGGGCGCTCGTCGTCGTCGACCGGGAGGAAGGCGGCCGGGAGACCGTCGAGGACGCCGGCGTCGAGATGGAGTCGCTCGTGACCGCGAGCGAGTTGTTGGCCAATAAAAATCAGTAACAACCCTTCGACGACGCAGCCGTATCGTTTATTACAGGCGGTTTCCTGACACTACTCGTGAAATTCGTCGCCGCAGAGTACGATGAGACAGGACGTGGAGTGGAGGCGGAGCTAACCGTGTGGGATCGTCTCAAGCGGTGTTTTACGGCCGACGATATCGGTGTCTGCTATTATCGATTTCCAATTGTCGACCAGCAGAACAATGATCTCGATCGGGAGGCTGATTTCGTCGTTCTTCATCGTAAGTATGGCCTCGTTGTGATCGAGTGTAAGGGATACAAGATCGATCACATCCGCTCAATCGAGGGCGCAAAATGGACACTTTCTGGAATCAGTCAGGATACAGCTGCTCCGTACTCACAGGCACGAGATCACGGGTTCCGACTACGTTCTCCGATGATGCGAGAACGATCACTGGTCGACGAGCGGGGAAACTGTGACATCGTAATGACACCGATAGTCGCACTTCCAAACGTGACTCGAGCGGAGTGGAAGCGACGCGGGTTTGACACTCTTCCATCAACGCCCCGTGTGATCTTGCAGGACGATCTCTCGAAGGTCGCACTTCGAGATGTGTTCGAATCACTTCCGGGCGACGATGTTCTTACTCGATCACAGTACGAAGACGCACGGGCTGTTCTCGGCGGCGGCCAGGCAATCAGTGGCGAACGGGGTCCAGTGTTGGCAGACAGGGATACGAAGGCAGGACTCTACGAAACCGTCGAAAAGGGATTGAAACGATTCGACGACCGACAGGAAGAGATCGGAGTTCAGATCCCCGATGGTCCCCAGCAGATTCGCGGCATTGCGGGTTCGGGTAAAACTGCACTGCTAGCACGAAAGGCGGCCGCAATGCATGTGAAACACCCCAACTGGAAAATAGCGGTGACGTTCAATACCCGCAGTCTTTATCAGACGATTCGGGATTCGATACGGAACTTCTACGCTGATTTTGGCGGTAAGGAACCCGACTGGGACCGTCTCGAAGTCCTTCATGGGTGGGGAGGGAAGCGTGAACACGGCATGTACTACAAAATCGCGCAGGATGCCGGTGTTTCTCCGCATCATGTTGGTTCGGCTCAGGATGCATTTGGTGATGGAAGCCCCGGAGAATTACTCGAATCCTGTTGTCAGCAACTCGTTGACGATGCGCCAATCCAGGAGCGTTATGATGCAATCCTTATCGATGAAGCACAGGATATGGAACCATCTTTTTATAAAATGTGTTATGAAGCGTTAAAACCACCAAAACGGCTCATCTGGGCATATGACGAGGCACAGAACCTCACGAGCCTCTCTGCGCCAAGCCCAAAGCGGATCTTTGGAACGAACCATGCTGGTGAACCGGCAGTCGATCTGAGCGGCTCGTATACAGGCGGTATTCAAAAGAGCCAGATTATGCGAAAATCGTATCGAACGCCACGGTCCGTGTTGTTGCTGGCCCATGGTTTCGGAATGGGACTAACGAGCGACCGCGGTGCCGTGCAGGCAATTACCACACAGGAGGGCTGGGAGGACATCGGTTACGAAGTACTCGAGGGCGACTTCCGTCGAACGGGTGAACCAGTATCCATCCGTCGCCCACAGGTACACTCGCCACACCCACTCTCTGATGACCCGGAGGCAAAACCGTTCGTCGGATTCGATACGTTCGAGCGGAAAGAAGACGAATTGAACGCCGTTGCTGATGCCATTGCGGTAGACGTAAAAGAGCATGGACTCGAACCCGAACACGTCCTCGCGATCCCACTTGGCTCGATTACCGATATCCGATCGATCGGGCAGCGACTAACCGATCTGCTCGCAGAACGCTCTGTCGACGGCAATCTCGTTTGGGACGGCAACAAGAGCGTCTTCGCTGAACAGGGTGCAGTAACAATTTCCGGGATCAACCGTGCGAAAGGAAACGAAGCGGCGTCCGTCTACTTGCTAAATCTCGAGTACCTGGAGAACCCTTACTGGCACGATAACCGTGTTAGCCCGCGAAACGAGGCGTTCGTTGGTTTGACCCGAACTCGAGCGTGGTGCCAACTTACTGGAACTGGTAGCGGGAACGGAATATTCAGAGAACTCAACCAACTCATTACCGCTGTTACTGACGAAGACCCGGTGCTAACATTCCCTGCACCAAATCCGACCAATCTCGAGAACGAAATCGGAAATGACGAGACGATAGCAACGTCGTTCGACCAGTTCTAACGGACCAACACACCATCACAACGCTTTTATCCTGCTCGGGATAATCCGTATCTACGATGGTAGGTGTCCGCTTTACAGGGGCTTTCGCCCACTTCTAACCCTCACCTACCGCTCGCTGTGTCGGCCTCACCTCACAGCAGAGCGGCACACGCGGATGCCCGACCGAACTTCTCGCAGTTACGGAAGTTCACCAGTCAACAATAGCCACAGCCATGTCAGAACCAGATCCACAATCACAGTCATCGGAACAGATCAGCGTCGTACTACCGGACGGGTCGGAACTCGAGGTCGACGCCGGCGCGACGGTCGAGGACTGCGCCTACGAGATCGGCCCCGGACTCGGCCGGGACACGGTCGCCGGAAAACTCGACGGCGACCTCGTCGCCAAGGAGGAACCTGCCTACGACGGCGCGGCACTCGAGATCATCACCGAGGGATCGGACGAGTCCCTCCGGGTCATGCGCCACTCGGCGGCCCACTGTCTCGCACAGGCGGTCGAACGGCTCTACGACGAGCCGAAACTCGCCATCGGCCCGCCGACGGACGACGGCTTTTACTACGACTTCGACGACCTCGACGTCGACGAATCGGACTTAGCGGAGATCGAGGCGGAGATGGAGGCAATCGTCGACGCGGACTACGAGATCGAACGCGAGGAAGTCTCAGTCGAGGAGGCCCGAGAACGGCTTGCCGACCAGCCCTACAAACTCGAGCTCCTCTCCGAACTCGCCGAGGAGGGCGAGCGTGTCACTTTCTACAGTCAGGGCGAGTGGGAGGACCTCTGTGCCGGCCCCCACGTCGAGTCGACGGGCGAGATCGGCGCGGTGAAACTGCTCGAGATCGCGGGCGCGTACTGGCGCGGCGACGAGGAGAACCCGATGCAGACCCGCATCTACGGCACCGCCTTCGAGGACGAGTCCGACCTCGAGGCGTACTTACAGCGCCTCGAGGAGGCCGAAGAGCGCGACCACCGCAAGATCGGCAACGAGATGAACCTCTTCTCGATTCAGGACGTGACCGGCCCCGGCCTGCCGCTGTATCACCCGCCGGGGAAGACGATCCTGCGAGAGCTCGAGTCCTTCGTCGAAGACCTCAACGAGGACGCGGGCTACGACTACGTCGAGACGCCCCACGTCTTCAAGACGGACCTCTGGCACCGCTCGGGCCATTACGAGAACTACGAGGACGACATGTTCATCTTCGACGTGGGCGACGACGAGTTCGGCCTGAAGCCGATGAACTGTCCCGGCCACGCCGCCATCTTTCAGGACCAGTCCTGGAGTTATCGCGACATGCCGATCCGGTACGCGGAGAACGGGAAGGTGTATCGCAAGGAACAACGGGGCGAACTCTCCGGCCTGTCTCGCGTCTGGGCGTTCACCATCGACGACGGTCACCTGTTCGTCGAACCGGAAGGGATCGAACACGAGGTCGAGACGGTCATCGACATGATCACGGACGTCCTCGAGACGTTCGACCTCGAGTACGAGATGGCGCTTGCAACGCGTCCCGAAAAGAGCGTCGGCAGCGACGAAATCTGGGAGAAAGCCCAGTCTCAGCTCCGGTCGGTGCTTGAGCACCGAAACCTCGAGTACGACGTCGAGGAGGGCGACGGCGCGTTCTACGGCCCGAAGATCGACTTCGCGTTCGAGGACGCCATCGGCCGTCACTGGGACGGCCCGACGGTCCAGCTCGATTTCAACATGCCCGAGCGGTTCGACCTCTCCTACGTCGGCGAGGACAACGAGGAACACCGCCCGGTCATGATCCATCGGGCCCTCTACGGCTCGTACGAGCGCTTTTTCATGATGCTCATCGAGCACTACGAGGGCAACTTCCCGCTCTGGCTCGCCCCCGAACAGGTTCGCGTGCTTCCGATTTCGGATTCGAATCTCGGCTACGCCCACCGCGTCGCCAACGAGTTCGACGAGTTCCGCGTCGAGGTCGACGACCGGGACTCGACGCTCGAGCGGAAGATCCGCGCGGCCCACGACGACCGGGTCCCCTACCAGATCATCGTCGGCGACGACGAGGAGGAAGACGGGAACATCTCGGTTCGCGACCGCTTCGAGGACCAGGAGTACGACGTCGATGTCGACGCGTTCCGGGCCCACCTCGAGGCCGAACGCGGCGAGCAGCGGACGGAGCCGGATTTCCTGCAGGACGAGTAGCGTCCCAGGCCGTACTGCAGCGACGACCTCGATCTGAATCTATGTGCGCGCGATCAACAGCTGTGTACTTCATCCCTGTATGTCATACCACCATCATAATCATAGTAAAGATCGATTTTGCGTGACACACTCGGATGCGGTGGACACTCCGGTTCGGCAGGGATTGAGACGACGCCGTTTTCACCGTCGTCGGTCCGGTACTCGATAGTGCGTACCTCATCGGGGATCGGATCAGAGGTGAACTCGTGACTTTTCGTCACTTCCCACTCGTCTTCGTAGATCACTGTGCCGTTCTTCGCTCTGGCTGTAAATTCGAACGTCGTCGTCTCGTTCTCGTAATACGAATTGATAATCGTGATTCGGGCTTTGTTCTCGTATTTGTACTCCTCGTCACGAAGCACGTCCAGACAGCCGCCGGCCGTCGTGGATCCAACCACCAGTACTGTCCCGAGAAACTCACGCCGACGGTACGGTTTGGTATCAGTCATAGGCACCCAGTTGGTTGTCTCACAGTGCGCCTATCGGTCATTGTTAGTGGTGGTTTCCGAACGCAAATATACGTGTTGAAATAGATAACTGATTGAGACTAATTATTGACCGGGGCCACCGATTACAGTACGTCTTCGGCCCGAATTTCGAACGTATCTCGTTCAGTGTCGTCCTCGCCTCGAGTTTGCTGGAACCGCTGATACGCTTCGAATCGCTCCGAATTCGGCGAGATACTGAACGATGGCGGATACCCGATAGATATTCCGGTTTCGTCCGTGTTCCTTTCCAAACGTACGTGAATATGGCAGAAAGCCGCGTATACTCGACGAATTCAGGTCCTTTTTCGAGCATGATTCCAGTCGTCGCAACCGGCGTCCGATCTGTTTCATCACCGGTTAGACCGTTATCGTATGCCATGTGGTATCCGTCAACCGCGATACTGGTCATCCCGAGTATCCGCAGGCGACTATTACGCCGTCGACTTGGGAGGTCGCGACAGACTCGCCCACCGCACGGGAACCACTCACGTTCGTGATGGTCCACTACGGATATTCAATCAAAATACACATATTTGTGGGATCGTGCATATCGGTATGAACAGAGCCGAGAAAGCCGCTCTCCAGTTGCGCGCCGTCGACGTGTTGTGTATGCTCAAGGAAACCCGCACCTACGACGAACTCGAGGCCAAGACGGGCCTCCCCGCGGGCGATCTCAACCGGTACGTCAACGGCCACGTCCTGCCGGGGACCGATCGCGCTCGGGCGGTCGTCGAAGATCTCGGGAAGGACGCGATCGCCGAAGAACTCGAGGCGCGGATCCGCGTGGACGAGGAGGGATACGTCGACAACTCCGGCGTGGTCTTCGACCAGCCGTTTTTGAACCTCGCAGCGCCCGTCGTCGCCGACAGCTTCGGGTTCGATCGACCGGACGTGGTTCTGACGGCCGCCACCGACGGAATCACGCTCGCGGCGTCGTTGGCGAGCTACTACGGAACGCGGTGTGCCTACGCGAAGAAACGAAAGGAGACGGCCGTCGAGGAGTTCATCGAGGCCCGCGAACGCCTCGATTCGGGCATCGAGATCACCTACTACCTGCCCGAATCGTCGATCGACGAGGGCGAGTCGGTGCTGGTCGTCGACGATCTCATCCGCTCGGGCGAAACCCAAGAACTGCTGCTCGACATCGTCGAAACCGCCGGGGCGGAAGTCGCGGGCGTGTTCGCGCTGATCGCGGCCGGTGACGACGGCATTCGCCGGGTTCGCGGCCGGACCGAGGCAGTCGTCGACGCGCTGACCTCCGTCCACGCGTGAGGGGCTCGGTCGACTCCCACTCCCGGAGTCCCACCTGGGAATAAACAACATGATGAATCATTAGGTTTATGTGGTTCCCCGCAGACTGTGGAGGTACGACAATGACGAAGACAGTTATCCTCGGCGTGATCGGCTCCGACGCCCACGTCGTCGGCATCACGATCCTCGAGCAGGCGCTGAACGCTGCCGGATTCGACGTCGTCAACCTCGGCGTCCAGAGCTCCCAACAGGAGTTCGTCGACGCGGCAACGGATCACGACGCCGAAGCTGTACTCGTCTCGTCGCTGTACGGCCACGCCGAGCAGGACTGTCAGGGCTTTCACGAACTGGTCGCCGAGGCGGACCTCGAGGACGTGACGACCTACATCGGCGGCAATCTCTCCGTCGGTCAGACCGATTTCGAGGAGACTCGAGAGAAGTTCCGCGCGATGGGGTTCGATCGCGTCTTCAACTCCGAAACCGACCCGGAAGATGCGATCGAGGCGCTGCGTGCCGATCTCGATATCCGGCCGCCCGAATCCGAACGCGAAGGAAGCCGAACCGTCTCGGTGTAGAGTCACTGGAGAATCCGCTGTCGACTGCGTTCGCGTCGAGACACCGTTTTCAACGCGTCTCCGTCCTTACCTGACGATCGTTACGGGAACCGGCGAGCGCCGCGCGACGGTTTCGGCGACGCTTCCAAGCAGGATCCGACTCGCGCCGGTCCGGCCGTGGCTTCCGACGACGATCTGATCGGCGTCGTGTTCTTCGACGTAGTCGACGATCGACCGCGAGATGCCGCCGATGACGCGGTCCGTATCGATCTCGACGCCGCGGTCGGCGGCGAGGTCGACCGCGTCCTCGAGGATCCGGTCTGCCTGCTGTTCGTGGCGCTCGTAGATCTGTTCGTAGTTGGCCATCGCGCCGCCGTCGACGCCGGTCGCCGCGTAGAAGTCCCCGGGATCGAGGACGTGCAGCGCCGTGATCTCGGCGTCGGGAAACTCGTCGACGGCGAACTCGAGTGCGTCGACCGAACGATCCGAGTCGTCAATCGGGACGACGATACGTTTGGACATACGCGAGAGAACGCACGGGACCCAAATAAGTGTCGACCTGAATTCTCGCCCGGTGGGTAGATTCGAAACGACGCCGCACGTCGCGTCGCTCGTTCCTGAAATAGGCTCGAGGGTAGGTCGTGGCTCGAGGATTGCGTCGTGATAGAGGGCAGCGGCGCGACTCGAAATCGGCGGCGCGACTCGAAGGCGGCATCGACAGGAGGGAATCGTCCACAGAGAGAATCGTCTGCCGGAAAGCGTCGTCTGCAACGAGAAATCTCGAAAAGCGCCCGCGACGGTTACTTCGCGCCGCCGCGACCGCCGTTGTTCGACGGGCGGACCTTCTCCGCGCCCTTGCCGCGAGTGTTGAGACCGCGGTTCGACGAGCCGGCGTTAGTGAGACCGCGGAACGCGCGGTTCGTGTGGTCGTCGTCGCAGATCCAACTGAGGTCGTCGTCGTTCTCGATCGCCGGGTGGTTCGGATCGATGAGGATCGCTTCGAACCACTTCTGGCTGCCGTCTTCCCCGACCCAGTAGCTGTTGAGCACCCGCAGGTTGGGGTACTTTCGGGAGACGCGCTCTTCGCCCATCCGCTGGATGTTCTTGCGGCGACCGATCCGGTTGACGCCCTGGCGTTTCGTTCGTCGACCGGCCTTGTGTCGCTGCTTTCGGGCGGTTCCCTTTCGGACCGAGACGCGCGCGAGGACGACCCCCTGCTTGGCCTTGTAGCCGAGTTCGCGCGCCTTGTCCAGTCGCGTCGGGCGATCGATCCGCTCGATCGCGCCCTGCTCGCGCCAGTCCTGCTTGCGCTGCCACTGCAGTTCGCCGAGCTTTCCGTCGCCCGGGTTCTTCCATGCCTCCTTGATGTGGGAGTAGAAGCTTCGTGCCATTGTGTACCTGCGGGCGTTTCCTGGTTCAGAACTCGAGTCGATTCTCGCGTTCCACATCCCGACCTGTGACGTGCGTCGAACAGGTGCCCGCTGTCGCCCGCGGACCAGCGAGTCGTCTGCAACTATCCAACTTGCGAGTATAAGGGCTTCGAACCGACACGGGACGTGCGACCCACTGAACTGCGAGTCGCGGGCTCGAGTCACGCGTCCGCGTTCGAAGAAATCAGTCGACGAAGTCGATGTCTTCTTCCTCTGCGCCCTCCGGCTGGACGGCCTCGCCGTTGGGCCGGCCGTAGATCTGGGGCGATTCGACGCCGGTCACGACGATCATGGTTCGCATGCTGCCCTCGAGGCTCTCGTCGATCGAGGTCCCCCAGATGATGCGCGCGTCGGGGTCGATCCGGTCGTAGATCTCCTCGACGACGCCTTCGGCTTCTTCGATCGACATGTCGTTGCCGCCGGTGACGTTGACGAGCGCGGAGCTCGCTCCGGAAATATCGACGTCGAGCAGCGGCGAGCGCAGCGCGGTCTTGACCGAGTCCTCGGCCTTGGCTTCGGAGTCGGCCTCGCCGAGGCCGATCATCGCGACGCCGCCCCGTTCCATCACGGTGCGAACGTCGGCGAAGTCCAGGTTGACGAGCCCGGGTTTCGTGATGAGTTCCGTGATGCCCTTGACCGAGCGCATCAGGACCTCGTCGCTGACCTTGAACGCCTGTTTGACCGGCAGTTTGCCGACCGAATCGAGCAGGCGGTCGTTGGGGACGACGATGACCGTATCGGAAACGTCTCGAAGCCGCTCGAGGCCGGCTTCGGCGTTCGTTCGTCGGACTTCTCCCTCGGCGGTAAACGGCGTCGTGACGATCGAAATCGTGAGCGCGCCGGACTCTCGAGCCGCCTTCGCGACGACGGGAGCCGAACCGGTCCCGGTTCCGCCGCCCAGTCCCGCCGTGACGAACACCATGTCGGAGCCGTCGATCGCGTCGTAGATGTCCTGCTGGCTCTCGAGGGCGGCCTCTTCGCCGACCTGCGGGAGCGAGCCGGCTCCGCGGCCGCCGGTCTTTTGCTCGCCCATCAGGATCTTCGTATCTGCGTCGATTTCGACGAGGTGCTGGACGTCGGTGTTTGCCGCAACCAGTTTCGCGCCGTGGATTCCCTCCTCCCCCATTCGATTGACGGTGTTGCCGCCAGCGCCGCCACAGCCGACGACCGTAATATCAGTCTGGAGATCGTCGAGTACGTCGAGCAGTTCGTCGTCGGTCATCGTCCCCGAAGTATTGGCGTCGACGGATTCGGCCTCGTCGGGGAGATGATCAGGCTCCCCGCCCTCGGCCTCGTCGATAGCATCGTCGATTATAGAGTCCATCCTTGCCCTTGACTTAAGGACGGAGCATAATTACCTTTCCCCTACACGTCAGCCGTCTGTCTGACGCAGTAATCCGTCGTTACCTATCGCGTCGCTGATCGAGAAAGCGTCGCCTCAGTCGCGCTGTAGGGACATCGTACCGTCAGCGTACTCGAGTTACACCGGGAAGCGATCTGTTCGGTCAGTGCGAACTTCTTCAGGATTGATATCTTTCCCGTCGACGGTCACCGACGAGCCGTTCGCGAGCGCGCCGAACTTGGGCCCCTCCGGCACGCCGGCCTCGGCGGCGAGGTCCGGATCGAACGCGCGTTCCTCGGCGACGACCGCGTCGTCCTCGAGTCGAACCCGATCGTACTTCTCCTCGAGCACCTCGGCGAGCGAGTCGATCAGCGCCGGCGGGACCGTCTGCGACGGGACGGCCGCGGTCGAGCCGACTCGGCTTCCCCCGTTCTCGGTCGTGAACGCGACGGTGTTCGCCTCCACGCACCGTCGGACGCGCTCCGGATCGATGCTTTCGGCGGTATCGAGCAACGCCGTTGGGAGATCGACGACCGAGAACGCCTCGCCGTTCGCGTCGCCGTCTTCGCTGCCATTTCCGCAGCCGTCCTCGAGCGCTCCCTGCCTGTCGCCGAACCGGACTCCTTCCTCGACAGAGCCGAGTTCCGATTCGATCGCGCGGACGAGTTCGAGCGGCCGGTCGCCGACCTCTTGGAGCCACGTTTCGCTGACGATCTCGTAGCCCAACTCCTCGATGACGCGCTCGAGATCCGGCCACGTTCCCTCGAGGACGGCCAGGTCGGCCCCGCTGGCGTCGAAGGCGGCTTCGATCACGTCCTGGTGATGGTCGGGATCACCCATATCCTCGAGCGCCCACGCCGAGGCGATGTGGCCGACCGCCCACGGAGTTCCCTCGACAATGCGCTGATAGCGCGGGACGTAGTGGTTGCCGCCAAAGCCGACGACCTGTCGCTCGCGGTGGGGCGTGACGCCGCGCCGGTTGGTTCCGGAGCCTTCGGCGTCCCCGAGTTCGAGGATCGCTCGAGCGACGGCGCGGGCTCCGTCGGGGTCGTTCCACTGGGGTTCGTCGCTGCCAAGTTCGGCGAACAGCGACGGACAGCCGACGTCCGTCGGTCCGTGGTGGGTACACTCCATGCCAACATCGTACTCTGCCGGAGCGTGCGTCTCGAACGCCTCGAGCAATCGCGCGAGCGCGTTCGGCGCTGTCTCGGCCAGCGCGTGGTCGTCGCCCCCGAACTCGGCGGGGCCGAAGTTCCCCGTGAAGTGGCCCGTCAGCAGCGCCCCGGTGTCGCCAGCGTGGCGCGAGGCGAACACGAGCAGGTCAGGATCGCCGTCGAAGGCGTCTGCGGGTCGCTCGAGGTCGATGTGTAGCTCGTCGAACGAACGCAGTTCGAAGCCGTCGGTCCGGTAGTAGGTGCCGCCGCCGTCTTCGTCCGGTCGGTCGTCGTCGATCAGTTCCGTCCAGTCGGCGCACTCACGGAGGTGCTGACAGATGTGCTCCGAGGCGCTGTCGGCTCGGCTTTCGACGATCGCGATCACGAACTGGTCTCAGGCTCGAGACGACGAATAGGCTACGTTTTTGATGCGTCCGGAGTCGACGATCTTCCGGGTGAGAAGCTACGTTACTGAATTTCTATGTATAAAATTCCCAATCAGCGACGCTGTGCATACCGCAAATCCAATCCACCCGAGAATTTCACTCCAGTCGCGGAACATAACATCATGTTGGTGGGAGAATAGAGCGAATAGTATCATCGCGATCCCGTACAACATCAGGGAATCTATTTCTTTCATTGACTCCCAATTACTTCAGAGAGTGAAAAGTTATTCTTTTTATACTACCTACTCGCCGAGATACTGCCGGTTCATCGGTTTTCGATCGTTGTTCTGTGCTGAACCAGAACGGATTACTGCAGGAGAACAGGACCAAATCACTGCGCCAGGAAGTAGATGAACCCGGCGTATCCGGCGACGAGCACGAATCCGTCGAGTCGCGTGAGTTTCCGCCCGTAGCTCATCATCGCGACCAACACGAGGGTGAAAACGATGAGCGCGGGAAATTCGAACTGGATCGTGCTCGTCGCGATCTGAATCGGCGTGATGAGCGCGACGATGCCGAGGACGGCCAACACGTTGTAGATGTTCGACCCGACGACGTTGCCGATCGCGAACTCGGTCTCGCCTCGAGCCGCGCCGATCGCCGAGGCCGCCAGTTCGGGCAGCGAGGTCCCGATGGCGAGCACCGTCAACCCGATGAACAGCTCCGAAAACCCGAAGGCAAACAGGAGTTCCGTCCCGCCCTCGATGAGCCACTGCGAGCCGACGACGAGCGTAATCAGTCCGACGAGGACTAACGCGACGTCTTTGAGCGCGATCCCGTCTCCTGCGCCGGGCTCGTCGACCGCCGGCGTCTGATCGGCGTTCGTCGTGTGAACGAGATAGACGGTGAAGCCGGCGAGGACCGCGATCAGGAGCGCCCCCTCGAGCCGGCCGATGACTCCGTCCAGTCCGATGCCGACGAGCAAGACGGCGGCCAGGACCATGAACGGGACGTGTCGCTTCATCGCGACCTCGCTGACCGAGAGCGGCTTGATCAGGGCGGAGACGCCCAGGACCAGCCCGATGTTCGCGACGTTCGACCCGAGGACGGTCCCGAGCCCGATGTCGGTCGAGACGTCGAACACCCCGGTGATCGCCACGAAGAGTTCGGGAGCGGTGGTCGCGAACGCGATGACGGTCACGCCGACCGTCGCGGCCCGGAGGCCGACTCCGAGCGCGAGTCGGCCCGCGCCGGCGACCAGTAGTTCGGCACCGGCGTAGAGGGCAACGATACCGACGACGAGTAGGGCGATCGGGACGAGAAGCTCCGAACCGGCGGGCATACCTCCGGCTTCTCAAGAATCCCGTATAAGCCGTCCGAAATGCGACTGGTCCGACCGCCAGAAGAGCGACTGGTCCGGCGGTGCGGTGTCTTTTGGATGGGACAGCGCCGTTAGCGACTGTCAGACGACGGACGCGCCGAAGTCACACCCGTTATATCCCCGCCGTCACGAGAGTTGGTATGCACGTCTTCGGTCTCATCGGCAACCCGGTCGGCCACTCGCTCTCGCCGCCCATGCACGAGGCGGCCTACGACGACCTCGACCTCGAGGGGCGATACGTCACCTTCGAACCCGACCCGAACGAACTCGAAACCGCGATCGACGGCGCGGACGCACTCGGCGTCCGCGGGCTGAACGTGACGATCCCGTTCAAACGGGACGTCCTCGATCTCGTCGAACCGGACGACCTCGCGAGTCGCATCGGGGCCGTCAACACGATCGACTTCTCCGGAGCGACGCCGACGGGCCACAACACGGACGCCGTCGGCGCGATCAGGGCGCTCCGGGACCACGACGTCGCCCTCGAGGGCGCTCGAGCGGTGGTCGTCGGCGCCGGCGGCGCGGGACGCGCGATCGCGTTCGGACTGGCCGACGCCGGCGCGACCGTCGACATCGCGAACCGCACGGAGTCGACCGCTCGCGAATTGGCCGAGTCGGTTTCGGGTGCGACCGGCCACGGACTCGACGCGCTCGGCGATCTGCTTTCGAACGCCGACATCCTGATCAACGCCACGAGCGTCGGGATGGAGTCCGACGAGTCGCCGGTGCCGGCCGACGCGCTCCACGGCGAGCTGGCGGTCATGGACGCCGTCTACCGGCCGCTCGAGACGAGGCTCCTCCGGGATTCGGAAGCCGTCGGCGCGACGACGATCGATGGCGGGTGGATGCTCCTCTACCAAGGCGTCGAAGCGCTCGAGATCTGGACCGGCGAGGACGCTCCCGTCGCGGCGATGAACGAGGCGCTTCGTCGCCGCCTGTCGGTAGATTTCACTCCCTAGATCGAACGGGTTTAAGTGAGCGAGTCAACAATGATCGCACAATGGGACTCCTGCAGAAGCTGAAGTCGGTGCTCGGTCTCGGTGACTCGGGATCCGAACGGTCGCGCTCTCGAGACGTCGGCGTCACGATCGAACGTGACCGAACCCAGACGGACGAGAGCTCCGAGGAGGCCGCGGCGGCGGACACGGCGGCCTCGAGTTCGACCGATTCGATGACCCAGTCACCGGAGTCGGCCGGCGAGGCGGCCGAACCGGCCGAAGCGACCGGCCCGACCGACGAGGACGCGACGCCGACGACCGAAAAGACACCCGAACAGGGCGACCGGGCACCGTCGCCTCCCGCCGACGCCGCCGAAGACGACGATGAGGTTGCTGCCACGGACGACACCGAAGACGTCGCGGACGACGGCGAGGACGCAACCGTTGACGATAGCGATGCGGCGACCGTGGACGACAGCAGCGAGGCGGTCGAGGACGATGGCGACGCGGAGAGCGATTCGACTGCCGGAACCGACGACGACGGAACCGGCGACGAGGCCGCGGCGGCGGATACGGCGGCCTCGAGTTCGACCGGTTCGATGACCCAGTCGCCGGAGTCGGCCGACGAGGCGGCCGAACCGGCCGAAGCGACCGGTCCGACCGGCGCGGACGCGAAACCGACGACGGACAAGACGCCATCGGACGGCGAGCCGGCGGACGACGCCGAACCGGGAGTCGACGAGGAGACGGCGACCGAGCCAGAAGTCGACGGCGAGCCGACCGACTCGATCAAGGGGATCGGGCCGGCCTACGCGGACCGACTCCGCGAGGCGGGCGTCGAGACCGTCGACGACCTCGCGGCCGCCGACGCGAGTGACCTGGCCGCCGAGACGGACATCTCGGAGACGCGGTTGCAGGGCTGGATCGACAGAGCGGAAGTCCGATAGTCCCCGAGCGGCGGTCCGGTGACGGATCGAAAGCCACCGCCGCGTGTACGTGGGTAGCTGCTCAACCGCCCGCCGCTCCCCGCACCGATTTCTTCGCTGTGTCGGCGCTGTATCGCGCGCCGACTCGAAACGTCGCTCTCCCGCGTTCTCGCGACCGTCGTCGGTTCGAAACCGCAAAATGATTAGCTGGGGGGCTCCTCTTCGTTTCCATGACTGAACCGCGGGTCGTGACCTCCCTCGAGTCCGTTCGAGACACCGTCAGGGCCGCGGAAACACGCCTCGAGGGCGGATCGGACTCTCCCGAGCACGTTCGCGTGCCAATCGAAGTTCGCGTTCCCGTCGACGACCCGTTTCTGGCGTACCGACGCGCTCGCGACGGTGCCGGCGGCGCGTTCCTCGAGACGACCGGCGGCCAGCCGGGCTGGGGCTACTTCGGCGTCGATCCGATCGATCGACTCACCGTTCGGTCCGACGCCGTCGCCCGCGGGAGCGATCGATCGTCTGCACCCACGCTCGCCGCCCTCGAGGGACTGCTCGAGGCCGACCGCCTCGTCCGCGGTGACTGTGACGTGCCCTGTCCCTGCGGAGCGATCGGCTGGCTCTCCTACGACGTCGCCAGAGAACTCGAGGACCTCCCCGCGTCCGCCGTCGACGACAGGGGCTTGCCGCGACTCGAGGTGGCGGTCTACGATTGCCTCGCAGCGTGGGAGGAACCGCTCGAGGGCGAACGCGAACTCCGCGTCACCGCCTGTCCACGGATCGATTTCGGGGACGATGGCGCTTCCGATCGGCGGACGGACTTGGGCGGGACATCGGATACGAACGCCCGCCACCGAGAAGTCACGGACGCCGCCGTCGAAGCCGCATACGAACGCGGTCGCTCGCGCGCGCTGGAACTGGCGCGGGAGACTCTCGAGGGCGAGGGCGACCCCCTCGGCCCGCCCGTCTCGGCGTCGTCGGTGACCTTCGAGAGCGACTGCGGTCGCGACGCCTTCGCAGACCGCGTGCGGCGGGTCAAGCGGTACGTCCGCGACGGCGAGACGTTTCAGGCGAACGTCTCGCAGCGACTCACCGCGCCCGCCGCCGTTCATCCCGTCGCGGCGTACGACGCGCTCCGGGACGTCAATCCCGCGCCGTACTCCTGTCTGCTCGAGTACCGGGCCGCCGAGCTGGTGAGTGCGAGCCCGGAGCTACTGCTCGAGCGCGAGGGATCGGACGTTCGAACCGAACCCATCGCGGGCACCCGCCCGCGCGGTGAGACTCCCGACGAAGATCGAGCCCTTGAGGCGGACATCCGGGCGGACGAGAAAGAGCGCGCCGAGCACGCGATGCTGGTCGATCTCGAGCGAAACGATCTCGGAAAGGTCTGTGTGTACGGCTCCGTCGACGTCGCCGAGTACCGCCGAGTGGATCGCTATTCTGAAGTCATGCATCTCGTCTCGGACGTCACCGGACGGCTTCGGGAGGGGGCGACGCTCGCGGACGCGATCGCCGCGGTCTTTCCCGGCGGCACGATCACCGGCGCGCCCAAGCCCCGGACGATGGGGATCATCGACGAACTTGAGGCGACCCGCCGCGGCCCCTACACCGGAAGCGTCGGTATCTTCGGCTTCGACGGCCGCGCCACGCTAAATATCGTGATTCGAACGCTCGTTCGCCACGGCGACGAGTATCACCTCCGGGTCGGAGCCGGTATCGTCGAGGATTCGGTTCCCGACCGGGAGTACGACGAAACGCTCGACAAGGCGCGGGCGCTGGTGACCGCCGTCAATGAGGCGCTGGGAGAGCGAGCCGAACTGGAAGTCGAAGGCGGCCCCGAAGCCGAAGGCGGTACTGAAGTCGAGAGCGACATCGAAGCCGAGCGCGGCGACGAATCCGACGCGGAGGAGGAGCAAGATGGGTGAGCGAACGACGATTCTGGTCGTCGACAACTACGATTCGTTCGCCTACAACCTCGTCCAGTACGTCGGCGAAGTCGCCGACGAGGTGGTCGTCCGGCGAAACGACGAGATCGACCTCGAGGACGTCGCGGATCTCGCGCCGACCGGAATCGTCGTCTCGCCGGGGCCGGGAACGCCGGCGGAGGCGGGGATTTCGATCCCGCTGTTCGCGGAGACGAGCTATCCGATCCTCGGGGTCTGTCTGGGCCATCAGGCCCTCTGTGCGGCAAACGGCGCGCCGGTCGTCCACGCGCCCGAGGTCGTCCACGGGAAACCGTCGCTTCTCGCCCACGACGGAGCGGGGATCTTCGCCGACGTGCCCGACCCCGTCCGGGTCGGCCGCTATCACTCCCTCGCCGTCGAAGGCGACGCGCTCCCCGATTCGCTCGAGGCGGTCGCCCGGACGGCAGACGAGCGCGCGGTGTTGATGGCCGTTCGCCACCGCGAGCGCCCGCACGTCGGCGTGCAGTTTCACCCCGAGAGCATCCTCACCCGAGCGCCCGCCGTCTCGGAGGTGGGCAAGCGAACCGATTCGAACCACCGGAACGCGCGAGGCGACTCCATCTCGCTTTCGGTCGGCAAACGTCTGATCCGAAACTTCTGTGAACTGGCGGCCGAGTACGACTCGAGGTAACAGAACTCATGTCCGAACACACAGCGGGCGACGCCCGAGACGACGCCGACGGCGCTGGCCCGTCCGGCGAACCGTACTACCACGTCGACGGCGAACTCGTCCCCGCGTCCCGCGCGACCGTCCGCGTCGACGATCGGGGCTTTCGCTACGGCGACGCCGCCTTCGAGACGCTGCGAGCCTACGGCGGGACCACCTTCGAGTGGGACGCCCACGCGGCTCGCCTCGAGGCGACCTGCGACGCGCTCGAGCTAACTCACGGGCTCTCGCGGGCGGACCTGCTGTCGCGGATCGACGAGGCGCTTTCGGCGAACGACCTCGCGGACGCTTACGTCAGGCTGTCGATCACCCGCGGCGTCCAGCCGGGGAAGCTCACGCCAGACCCCGACGTCGAGCCGACCGTCGTCGTCTACGTCGGCTCGCTGCCGCGGGGCGGCCTCGAGGGGACTCCTGTCTGGGACGGTCCGGCGGCGCTCGAGACGGTCGAAACGCGCCGGATCCCGAACGACGCCGTGCCCGCCGCGGCGAAGACGCACAACTACCTCAACGGGATTCTGGCGCGCCAGGAACTCGAGGGCGGCGACGAGGCGCTCCTCCGAGACGAGGAGGGATACGTCGCCGAGGGGGCGACGAGCAACGTCTTCTTCGTCGAGGACGGCGTGCTGTACACGCCGACAATCGACGGCCCCGTTCTCCCCGGAATCACCCGCCGGCTCGTCCTCGAGTGCGCCGACGACGCCGGTATCCCCGTCGAGGAGGGACGGTACCGGCCCGAGCGACTCCGGAACGCGGATTCGGTTTTCCTGACGAACACGACGTGGGAGCTGCGTCCGGTCGGCTCGATGGACGGCGTTACACTCGAGGAGGACGGCTTGATGCGAGACGACGATCCGACGGACGACGATCGGATTTTCGAGACGCTCTCGAGGATGTACGACGAGCGCGTCGAGGAACGGTGTTACTGACGCTCCTGAGTTTGCTCGTCCGATTCCGCGCGTCGATCGCCCGTACAGGTTCGATCCGAGCTTCCGCGTCCGAACGCTACTTTTCGAAGTCGGCGGCTGCGTTCGTCTCGAGCAGCTCCCGTTCGCTGTCGGAACACTCGAGGACGAAATCGGCGCCGAAGGCCGTCGCCGGCGTCTGCGCCCCCGCTGGGACGTCGCCCTCGAGCACCCGCGTTGCGGCCTCGACGGCCGATTCGGCGGTCAGCGCGTAGGGGTTCGGCGTTCGAATCCGCCCTCGAACGGTTTCCTCGCCGTCGTTGACCTCGCCCCAGACGACGGTCCGGCCGGTCTCGAGGGTCGACTCGCCGGGGCCGTCGAGAAACGTATCGATCGCCAGGTTCGCGAGCGTTCGGATCGGGCGGCTCTCGAGCAGCCACCCGGCCGACTCGAGGACCGACAGTCCGGGGGCCAGCCAGGACGGCATCGCGACGTACACCGTGACGTTCTCGATGCCGGTCGTCTGCGAAGCGGTGACGACGTCGCCGAGCGGGACCGCCACGGCGTGTTGGGGACCGTCGCCGAAGTCGATCCGCCGGCGGCGAAGACCGGGCAGTCGGACGAGCGTCCCGTTCTTTCGGGCGACTGCGGTCGTTCCGGCCTGATTGACGAGCGTTTTCGCCGTCCCTCGCGAGACGCCCGACGGCGTGGGGAGACCCTCGCGCGAATCCATTCCCTGAACGCCGAGCGCGACCGAACTCGCGCTCGGGAGCCGTTCGGCCAGAAACGCCGCCAGACAGTCGGTGGGGACGACGTCGAACCCGACGCCCGGAAGCAGCGTCACGCCGGCGTCTCGAGCGCGGTCGTCTCGGCGTCGAATCCGCTCGAACACGCGGAACTCTCCGGTGATGTCCAGGTAGTCGGTTCCGGTTTCGAGACACGCCTCGACCAGCGGCTCTGCGGTCTCGACGAACGGGCCCGCGCAGTTCAGCACGGCGTCGAACGCCGTGAGGTGGGACGCGACATCGTCTTCGAGGGAGAACGTCCGGGACTCGAGGCCGTGTTCGCGAGCCTGCGCGGTGACGCGCCCGCCATCCCGTCCGGCAACCGTCGGGGAATCGCCGCGCTCGACGGCTTCGCGGACGATCAGCCGACCGGTGTAGCCGTACGAGCCGTAGACGAGAAGCCGCTCCATGCGGTTCGCATCGAGGTCGAGTCGTGTAAAGCTACGGCAGACGCGTGCTACTCCGTCTCGTACTCTACGTCGCGGTTCGTTGGCGGGCCGTTCGTCGAGGGGTCTTTACGACCGGAATTGTCTCCCGAGCCGCGGCGCTGCTCTATGTCCTCTATCGTTTCCGTCTCGAGCAGTCGCTCGAGTTTGCGCTCGAACTGCTCGTCGGTCAATTCGCCGGCGGCGTAGCGAGACCGAAGCGTCTCGAGGGCCTCGCGATTGTTGGACTCCGGAGTCGTCGTCGGGTCGGAGCGGCTGTCCGATTCGGTTTCCGTGTCCGTACTCGTGTCCGACTCCTCGCCCCAGGACCCGTCTCCCCACCACTCTTCTCGGTCCGTTTCGTCGCCGAACACCAGCGCGACGATCGGAATAACGACGACGTAACCGACTAACAGAACCGCGAGCCAGAGTCCATTATCGACTCCCAAGAACATGAGCGCGAGCCACAATCCGGTAATGAGCAGCGTCGTGATTCCCGTGATGTTCTCACGGACTCGCGTCGCCGGATCCTCACTCATAGATGACACCTCATGGGCGACGATGAAAGATGTTTCTACCGATTTGAGAGCGAACGGCAGGACGAGCGATCCGAGTTAGGCGAGCGTCTCGCCGAGTGTCTCGAGTGCGGCCTCCTCGACGGCGTCGCGTTCGCCGACGAGGTACTCGATGTGGCCGTCGCGGCCGCCGACGGCCGAGACGCCGGCGTCGGGAACGCGCTCTGCGATTCCGGCCGCGAGATCGCGAACGTCGAGTTCTTCGGTCGCGCGGACGTGCAGTTCGGCGTCGCCGACGCCGAGCGTGACGAACGGCGGCTCGGTTCGCGTTCGTTCACGACGGTGGAGCGCGTCGAGCAGGAGGGTCGTCGTCGGGAAGTTATACCGGTGCGTGAACGAGCCGGTGTCGAGCACCGACACCGTCACGCCGTTGACGCCGCGGGCGGCGCAGTTCTCCGAGGCGGCCTCGAGTTCGGTCTCGAGTTTGTCGCGGAACTGCTCGGAGACGTGGGCCGCGAGATCGCCGTCGTCGTCGAACAGCAGGTCGGTGACGAGTTCGCGTTTGTCCTTGTAGGACTGGTAGAACGCCTCGAGCGCGACGGCTTCGCGGCGTTCGGTGAGAGTCTCCTCGTCGTAACCCGCGTCGGTCGCGAGCTCGAGGTAGGACTCGGGAACGTCCTCCCAGTAGCTCACCGCCGGGAGGTGCTCTAGGTCGCCGCGAACGTCGTCGTTGACGGCGGCGGCGACGTTCGCCCCCAGCGCCGTCGACGTGAGATCGGAGACGTCGGCTCCGGCGAGCGATGGCGTCACCGAAAGCGAGACGGCGTCGGTTATCTCCTCGTCGGCGCGCGCATCGTCGATGACGATCGACTCGGTGTCGTACAGCGAGAGCAGATCGTAGCCGTCCGCGGACTCGGCGGTCGCGCCAGCGTCGACGAGGATCACGAGCGGCAGTTGCTCGCCGTGGCGCTCGCGGGCCTCGAGCATCGAGGTGACGTCGTCGGTCGCGGCGTCCATGTCGTAGACGCGACCCTCGAGCGGCCGTCGCTCGAAGTAGTGATAGACGGCGTCGTCGCGGGTGTGTTTCTCACGGATTAGCGGCAGGACGGCCCGTTCGATGGCCGCGCCGGCGATGTAGCCGTCCGCGGTCGCCTGGTGGCGAACGACGATCGGACGCGACTCCATCACCGCGCGGCGGATCTGCGTCGCGGCGTCGAACAGTTCATCCTCGACGGCCGACACCGCGTCGTGGTCGTCGATGAGTTCGAGGACCGACGGACGCGCTTCCTGTTCGATCGCCTCCTCGAGTCGCTCGAGGACGGTCGCGCGCTCGTCGTCGGTCAGGACCTCGAGCGCTTCCGTCTCGACCTGTAGGTCGCCGTGGTGGCGCTCGACCTCGCCCTCGAGTGCGACGACGTCGTCGATCTCCACGTCGGGGTAGGCCCGCACGCCAGCCTCTTCGAAGGCGGCACACTCGACGGTGGCACTCTCGTCGCTGAGTTCGAAGACGGTCGGACCGGACGTCTGTCGGATGCCGGTGATCTCGCCCTCGAGGCGAACGATACTCCCGACCTGGGAGTCGATGTCGTCGATCGTCGTTCGGTTCAGCGACGGTTCGGTTCCGAACTCGAAGTCGGAGTCCTCGCCGGCTTCGGCCTCCGACGTCGCGCCAGCTTGCTCGGCTGTCCCGGCGGCTTCGGCCGTCTCCGGCGAGTCGGTCGTTTCGGTCGAACTGGTCGTCTCCGTCGAACTCGAGGTCGTCCCAGTCGAGTCGGTCGCGGTCGACCCGCTGCCGTTGGCGGCGACGTCGGAACTCGAGTCGGCTGTCGACGCCGCGGGCTCGGATCGATCGTCTGAACCGGCCGTTCCGTCGGTGGATTCGTCCGAATCGCCCTCGAACTCATCCGGGTGACGCTCGTCGTCAGCGGTTTCGATCAGCTTGCCGCGGAAGTCTCGGTCGTCCTGTCTGATCGACCAGCCGAGGTCGATGTTTCCGTTGTCTCGGACGTCGAGAACCTGGACGTAGACGCTGTCTCCCGGTTCCCAGTCGAGACTCTCGAGTCGCTGGTCCAGTTCGCTTCTGTGCAACAGTCCGGTGACGTGGTCGCCGACGTCGACGAAGACGCCGAAGTCGGCGTAGCCGTCGACGGTACCCCGGTAAAACCGACCGGGCGAGAGCTGTGAGGCGGCGGTGCCTTCGAACTCGAAGGCGACATCCTCCTCGTGGACCTCACAGACCAAGCCGTCGACGGGCTTGCCGCAGATGATACAGTTACCCATCTACTCGCACCAAGCAGGTTCGGACTAAAACTGTTGTCGAAATGCGTCCGTGACGGTCACCGCCAGCGGTCGCGATATCGATCTTCCGAATACCGCCGTTTCCCGGACTTTCGAGCTACTGTTCGGGACTTACGTCGAACCAGAAGCGGCTCGGTCTTGTCCAGTTCGAACTCCGTTCGTTTACTCGAGATCGGACTCACTCGAAAACCGTCGAGTTCTCCTCGAGTTCCTCGATGTCGCTCGTGAGGCTCCGAACCTGTTCGGGAAAGAGCGAGACCTGCACTTCGTTGCCGTCGTCGTCCTCGAGGACGAGTTTGACCCGCTTGTCGCCGAACTCGCGCGCCTCGGCGGATTCGACTTCGAAGAGTTTGACCGTCGCGGATTTGTTCGACGCGCCGACGTTCTCGATCGATCCCTCGTTCAACTCTATCATGAACTCCTCGAGGTTCAGCGTGAGCATGGTCGCGCTACGAGCGCGGGGTAAAAAACGCCTCGGCATCGCACCCGCGGATCGAGGGAGGCTGTACCAACCGGCCGATCGCTCTGGCGTGTGGCTGAGCCGGCGTTCGGGCGCTGTCCTCCGGTTTTAAGTTCTCCTCAGACGATAGCCCGAACGCTATGCAAGTCACCTGGCACGGCCATTCGACGTGGCACGTCACCGTTGGAGAGACGGACCTGCTGATCGATCCGTTCTTCGACAACCCGAAGACCGACCTCGAGCCCGCGGATCTCGAGACGCCGGATTACGTGCTGTTGACGCACGGACACGCGGACCACATCGCGGATGCGGGCGCGTTCTCGGACGCGACGCTCGTCGCGACGCCGGAACTCGTGTCCTACGCCGAAGACGAGTTCGGCTTCGAGGACGCCGTCGGCGGGATGGGGATGAACATCGGCGGCACCGTCGAGTGCGGCGACGCCTACGTGACGATGCACCGGGCGGACCACACCAACGGCGTGATGACCGACTACGAGTACGACGTGGGGATGCCCGGTGGCTTCGTGATCTCCGATACGAAGCCGACGCAGGTCAGCGACGAGGAGTCGACGACCTTCTACGCCGCGGGCGACACCGGGCTCATGACCGAGATGCGCGAGGTGATCGGCCCGTATCTCGAGCCCGACGCCGCGGCGCTCCCGATCGGCGATCACTTCACGATGGGGCCGATGCAGGCCGCGATCGCCGTCGACTGGCTCGACGTCGATCACGCCTTCCCGCAGCACTACGATACGTTCCCGCCCATCGAACGGGACCCCGAGGACTTCGCCGGCGAGGTCGCCGCGACCGGAAGCGACGCCGAGGTCCACGCGCTCGAGGCCGACGAGCCGTTCGAGCTGAATCCGTAGCGCGGGCCGTTCGGGTTGAATCCGTAGCGCCCATCGATTCCACGCGAGCGCCGGTGTAGACGCGTCGAGTTCTGTACCGGCGTCGAACGTGTTCGATGGGCGAGAATAACGTTTACACGCTCGGCTGTTGTTCGTCCCAGTGCAATGACAAAGGAAGTCACCACGACGTCCGAGGAAGGCTTCAGCGCGACGAACGACATTCGCGACTTCGAGACGACCATCGACTCGACCGGCGAGGACGCCCCGGACACGCTCGAGAGCCTGTTGGCCGCCTACGGCTCGTGTTACGTACCCGCGCTCCGCGTCGCGGGACAGCAACGCGGCGTCGACGACATGGGCCGGATCGAGATCGAGACCAGCGGCGAGTTGAACGACGACGACAAACTCGAGTCGATTCGGTTCGACATCCGGGCGGAAGCCGAGGTCGACGACGACACCGCCGAGGACGTCCTCGATCGGGCGGATCAACTCTGTAAGGTCCACGACGCGCTCAAGGGCGATCTCCACGCGGATCGATCGCTCGAGGGCGACGCGTTCTAGGCGGGTTCGACGTCGTTTCGCTCGGTCTCTCGCGGCCCGAACGACCATGCGCGTCCGGTCCGTGGATCCGATATGATCGATCGGAAGCGGCTGTTGCTCGTCGTCGCCGTTGCGGCGATGCTCGTCCTCGCGGGGTGTGTTAGCACGCCGGGAGCGAGTGACAGCGCCTCGGGAGTAGGTGACGGCACCTCGCCGTCCCCATCGACCGTCGACGGCGAACTCGAACTCCACCACATAGACGTCGGGCAGGCCGACGCCACGCTCTTGGTGACGCCCGAAAACGAGACGATCCTGATCGATACCGGCGACTGGCGATCGAACGGTTCGGAGGTCATCGACTACCTCGAGTCCCGGAATGTCGACCGGATCGACCATCTGGTTGCGACCCACGCCCACGCCGATCACGTCGGCGGGCACGCCGCGGTCATCGAGCACTTCGAGGAGCACGGCGACGGCGTCGGCGCGGCCTACGATTCGGGCGTCGCACACACGAGCCAAACCTACGAGAACTACCTCGACGCGGTCGAGGGGTACGACGTCCAGTTGTACAATGTCACCGCCGGCGACCGACTCCCGCTCGAGGACGAGCAGGTGAACGCCACGGTGTTGAACCCGCCCGCGGGCGAATCGGAGACCGACCTCCACGATAACAGCGTCGTCCTGTCGATCGAGTTCGGCGCGTTTTCGTACCTCACCACCGGCGACGCGGAGGCGGGGACCGAGCAACGACTGGTCGAAGAGTGGAGTGACCGCCTCGAGAGCGACGTCTATCAGGCCGGCCACCACGGGTCGTCCACCTCCTCGACCGATCCGAAACTCGACGCGTCGACGCCCGAAATCGCCGTGATCTCGAGCGCGCAGGCGTCCCAGTACGACCACCCGAGCGCGGAGGTGCTCGAGTCCTTCGACGATCGCGGGATCGAAACCTACTGGACCGCGGTCCACGGCGACGTCGTCGTGACGGCCGACGGCGACTCGAGTTCCGTCGCCACCGAACACGAGGCCCCGACCGATCCCGAGGAACTGATCGAACTGAAAGAATGACCGTCGATTGATATCACTGGAGGCCCGATAACCGATATGGCGACGCTCTACACGGCCGTCCTCGATCGGATCGTCGACGGCGAAACGGCGGTGTTGCTCCTCGAGGAAGACGATTCAGTGCGCGAAGAGCGGACCGTCCCGGCCGCGGACCTCCCCGAGGAAGGCAGACACGAGGGGGCCGTCTTCGAACTCGAGGTGACCGAGGACTCGATCCTCGAGGCGACCTACCGACCCGAGACCGAACGAGAGCGGCGGGAACGCATGCAGGACCGGTTCGACGACCTCTCCGAGCGGCTGTGAGCGGGCGTCGACGGCGTTGAATCCGCTGGCTGATACCCCGACACCGACGAGACCGAAGGGGCAGGTTCAAACCCGCGTCTCGAGACAGTCCTGACATGATACGCTCGTTCGACGGAACGGAGCCACAGATCGCGGAATCGGCCTACGTGGACGACGCGGCGGTCGTCATCGGCGACGTCGTCATCGAACCCGACGCCAGCGTCTGGCCGAACACGACCCTTCGCGGCGATCACGGCACCATCGTCGTCGGCGAGGGCGCGAACGTTCAGGACAACGCGGTGCTCCACGAGGACGCCGAACTCGAGCCCTACTCGACGGTCGGCCACAGCGCCATCGTCCACGACGCGACGGTCGCCGAGCGCGCGCTCGTCGGGATGAACGCGGTGGTGCTCGACGGATCGCACGTCGGCGAGCGGGCCGTCGTCGCTGCCGGCAGCGTCGTCACCGAGGGAACGGAGATCCCGCCGTCTACGCTCGTTGCCGGATCGCCGGCCGAGCCGAAAACCGAACTCGAGGGCGATCGACTCGCCGAGACGGCCGATCGGTACGTCTCGCTCTCGAAGGAACACGCCGAGCGTAGCGAGCGTCTGGAGTAGGAGTGCCCCGGACGGCGTCTGGAGTAAGAGCGCCCCGACGTGTCGTCGCCGCGTGAGGTCAACAGATCTGCCAGCCGCCGTCGACGTGGAGCAACTCGCCCGCGACGTACGCCGCGTCGTCGCTCGCCAGGAAGAGGTAGGCTCCGGCGACGTCTTCGGGCGTTCCGGCCCGACCCAGCGGAACCGGTTTGAGCAACTCGTCGTTTGCTGCCTGCTCTCGAGCGCGCTCGCTCCAGCCCTCGGTGAACTCGGTCGCGATCTGACCCGGCGCGACGCCGTTGACTCTGATCCCCTCCTCCGCGTACTCGAGGGCGCTGCCGCGGGTGATCATCCGGACCGAGCCCTTGGTCGAGTCGTACTGGACCTGCCCGAACTGGGCGAGGTTCGAACTGATCGACGCGGTGTTGATGATCGCGCCGGGGTCGTCCCGCTCGATCATGTCCTCGGCGGCGACCTGCGTGCCGAAAAACGCGCCCCTCGAGTTGACCGCGTGGATGCGGTCGAACTCCTCGGGGGTCACCTCGGCCATCGGCTTCGGGATCTGGAGGCCCGCGTTGTTGATCATCACGTCGACGCCGCCGCGCTCTCGGGCCGCGTCGACGAGCGCCTCGAGGTCCCCGCGGTCGGTGACGTCGGTCTCGACGTAGACGCCGTCCCCGGGGCCGTCCTCGAGCAACTCGTCCGTCGGAACGTCGGCGTCTTTGGGCTCTCGCTCGAGGTCGCCGTTTATCACCGTCGCGCCGCACTCGCCGAACCGACGCGCGATCTCGCGGCCGATTCCCGAACTGGCGCCCGTGATGACGACCGTCGTCTGCTCGTAGTCGTAGCGTGGACTGGCCATACTAGATAGTGACACACAGAGTGTATAAATCACGGTGTGGAATCTCAACCTGGTACTGAGCGGTCGATCCGAGGGGAGGATCGACCAGATCCGCGGGGCGATCGCCGTCGATTCCGGCAGGGCGGCGTCGAAAACGGCGGACGGTAGACAGGTCCGTGCTCCTTTCGTCAAGTTGATAGCGCGAGAGTCCGTCACGTCGACGTGACTATGTCGTCTCTCCCCGCGACGGGTTCGCTATCGGCCGGCGCGCTCGACCCGAGCGGGTCGCTCGCCGCCGGGACCCCGGCTGCGATCACGTCGCCGATCACGGAACTCGCCCAGACGACGGTCGTCGGATCGTTCACCGTCGTCAATCTCCTCGCGTGGGTCTCGATCGGTATCTTCGTGCTCGCGTTCGCCCTCGAGTGGCTCGGAGAGATCGATCCGGCCCGGTACGTCGCCGCTGGCGCGTGGGTGCTATTCGGGCTGTTCTGGCTGTTGATGGCACCGCACTACTACGCGGACGTCCAGAGTCCGTTACAGACGCTGCTCTCGCTCGCCGCCCTCCCGCTGTGTACCTACGCCGCGTACCTGCTCGTCAACGGTCGAGCGTCGTTGCTCGTGCTCTCGAAGGCGGTCGCGATCATGGGGATCATCTACCTCCCCGCGGAGACGATCCCGTTCGTGCGCCGGTGGTTGATCGAGACGACCGCCGCACAGACTCACTACGGGATGGAACTGCTCGGACACAGTCCGGGACTCATCGAGGGGAGCGCCGGCTACGAGAGCAAGTTCGGTTTCGACCCCGACGAAACCGTCACCGGGCGGACGACCTACATCATCATGGCCTGTACCGGGATCGGGAGCATGGCGATCTTCGGCGGGCTCATCGGGGCCGTGAAAGCGCCACTCAAACGGAAGGTCGCGGCCTTCGCCGTCGCGATCGGCGTCATCTGGTTCCTCAACCTGATCCGCAACGTCTTCATCGGCCTCGCCTCGCCGTGGGGCTGGTTCCAGCACGACCCCATCGTCCACGTCATGACGACGTATCTAGGTACCCAACCGGATCGCGTCTCGTACCTCGTCGCGCACAACTACATCTCCCAACTGGGCTCTGTCATCGCCCTCCTGGGGATCGCCTACCTTCTCATGAAGATTCTCCCCGAGATCCTCGAGCCGCTCGAGGAGGTCCTGTTTATCATCTCGGGAACCGAGTACGACCTCGAGGAGGCCATCGATGCGGAGAAGCCAGCAGATGCCGACGACTGAGTTCTCGCTCGCCTCGCGGTCGGTGTTCGTACCGGACGCGGACGCTCTTGTCCTCGCGGACGTTCACCTCGGAAAAGGCGCGGCCTCGAGCGTCGACGCGCCCCTCGAAGCCGCCGAGGACAGCATTTCGCGGCTGAAACTTCGCCTCGAGAGCCGCGAGCCGTCGACGGTCGTCATCGCTGGCGACCTGCTGGATTCGTTCGATAGCGTTCCGCGCGGCGTCGAAGCCGATCTCGCCGAGCTCCGCGACCTCGTCGCGGACGCCGGCGCGTCGCTCGTCGTGACGCCAGGGAACCACGACACGATGCTCGAGGACGTCTTCGATGGAACCGTAGCCGACGAATACCGACTCGCGGACGGCGAGACGGTGGTCTGTCACGGCCACGACGCGCCCGAGTCGACCGCCGAGCGGTACATCGTCGGCCACGATCACCCCGCGTTGTCGGTCGACGGGCGGAAACTGCCCTGTTTCCTCTACGGTCCCGGCGCGTACGACGGCGCGGACGTGCTCGTCTGCCCGGCGTTCACGCGGCTCGCCCGCGGCGCGACGGTAAACGACATGTACGGGCGGCATTTTCAGTCGCCGCTGATTCGCGACAGCGACGGGTTTCACCCCGCCATCCGGGACGAGCCAGGCGCGGAGACGCTCTGGTTCCCGCCGCTGGGAGAGTGTCGGCGACTCCTCTGACCGTCTCTTTCCTCGTCTCGCCCTTCGATCGACCAGAGATTATTTCGTTGACGCGCACACACGCCGCGAAAATCGGCTGCCGTCCTCGCGTTTGCCTGCCGTTTCTCTCGCGTTCCTTGACTCCCTGCTTTCGCTGACGTCCGCACTCTACCTATCGCCCTCGAGATTCGAGTCAGTCGCTCGTCTCGGATCGATCGTCGTCGGTCGATTCGCCCTCGGGTGTCGATCCGTCTTCGGTCGCGATCTCGCCGACCTTCTCGTCGACGGTTTCCTCGACCTTCCGCTCGACTTTTTCGTCGACGGTTTCCTCGACTTTCTCCTCGACCGTCTCGTCCACCGTCTGCTCGACCTTCTGTTCGACCGTTTCGTCGACGGTCTCGTCGACCGTGTCGTCGACTTTATCGACGACGGTCTCGTCTACTTTCTCGCCGACCTTCTCGTCGACCGTCTCTTCGACTTCTTCCGTTCTGGGCCGTCGATCGACGCGCTCGTTGACGGTCTCGAGCTTGTCGATGACCTCGTCGACCTCTCGAGTGAGCGTGTCTTCGACGTTCTGTGTGACCTCCTTGGTCATCCACTCGGGATCGAATCGCGCCATCTTCCAGACCACGTGGATCACGTAGGAGACCATCACGCCGAGCCCGAACGCGATACCGACACGGGTCCCGACGAAGTTAAAGAGCACGACCGAAACGAAGATCATCGCGCCGTAGGCGAGGTCGACCAGAAAATCGACTCGAGACGGGTTCACGCGCTACCACCGTGGGTCGAAACGCTGCGTATCATATTCACGAAAATACCCCTTCTCGCTAGTTACTCCGCGAGCGGTTAATAGTCATGCGTTCGGCGGCGACGGTGGGAGAGTCGACCGCTCCGTGACGACCGCCTTCGCACCGTCGACTCGAGTCGTTCGGACGAGCCGACACGCCCACGTATTTCAGCCCGGCTCCCGTCCTCTGGGTATGGTCGACGCGAACGTTCACCTGCTCGAGCGCGGCACGATCACGACCGACGTCAACAACGTCCTCGAGGGTCACACGCTCGGTTCGGCGGCCAAACCCGATCCCGAGACGGTGATGGTCGACGGCCCGGTGTACAACCTCGTCATCGAACATCCCGAGGGGACGATCCTCTGGGACACGGGCTCACATCCCGACGCGGATTCGGGCCACTGGCCCGCCGAGATGTACGCGGCGTTCGAACACACCGGAGTACGCCCGCTCGAGGACGATCTCGAGACGGCCGGGTTTTCCGTCGACGACATCGACTACGTGATTCAGACGCACTTGCACCTCGATCACGCCGGGGGACTCTACGCCTTCGAGGGGACTGACACGCCGATTTTCGTCCACGAGCGCGAACTCAAGTTCGCCTACTACAGCGCCAAGACGGACGCGGGAGACGAGGCCTACCTCGCCGGCGACTTCGACCGAGACCTCGACTGGCGAGTCGTCCACGGTGACCGCGAACAGCACTTTGCCGACCTCGAGTTCCTCCACTTGCCCGGCCACACGCCAGGTTTGCTCGGTGTTCGTCTCGACCTCGAGGAAGCCGGCACCGTGATCCTCGCGGGCGATCAGGCCTACACTCGAGAGAACTACGACGACGCCCACCCGATGGGCGGCGAACTCCTCTGGAGCAAACGCGCGTGGACCGAGAGCCGTCGATTCCTCGCGGACGAACAGCGCCGAAGCGACGCGACGGTTCTCTGCGGGCACGACGAACGGGACCTCGAGACGATCCGTGAGGAAATATAATATATTTTAAATATTGAGTTACGGAATTGTGTTGTTGGTCTGGTGTGATCTAATACCGTGGTAGAAGGTTTCTCACACCTCATTTGGCCACAATGTTGAAACGAGATACGGCGAACAACTACGCATGTACTGTCGGCTGGGTGCCAAAATCGAACCGAGCGGTGAAAACGAATGACGAGGGGGATCGGACGCCGAGCATACCTCTCGGCGACGACCGTGGGGGCGGCCGTCGTTCTCGGCGGGTGTGTGGCCACCGGCGTCTTGAACAACGGCGAGAACGACGAGCGACCTTCGCTGTCAGATCGGACACTGCGGTACGGCGCGGTGCTTCCGCTGTCGGGCGAACTCGAGTCGATGGGCGAATCGCTCTCGAACGCCGTTTCCCTCCCTACTGCCGAACTCGAGGCGTCGGATCTCGACGTGACGACCGAAACGGAGACCGCCGACTCCGAAACGCTGCCGGCGTCGGCGGTCGACGCTGCGGCGGCGCTCGTCGAAGACGGATATCCGGCGCTCGTCGGTGCGGCGGCGTCGGGCGTTTCCTTGCAAATGACACAGCAAGTGACGATTCCCGCTGAGGTCGTGACCTGCTCGCCGGCGAGTACGTCGCCGACGATGTCGATTCTCAACGATCGCGGCTACTCGTTTCGAACCGCGCCGGACGACTCGCTTCAGGCCGTCGTCGCGGCACAGCTGGCGGCCTCCGAACACGACGCGGCAACCGCTGCGACGCTTTACACGGCCGGCGATTACGGGCGGCAACTCTCCGGTGCGTTCTCGGCTTCGTTCGACGGCGCGATTCAGCGACAGGTGTCCATTACCGGAGAGCGCGATTCCTACGGCGAACCGCTCGGTCAGGCGCTTGCCGACGAGCCGGATATCCTCTTTCTCATCTGCTATCCCGAGACAGGGATCGACCTGCTCGAGGAGTATTACGCCGATCATCAGGGAGAGGAGACCGTGTTCGTCAGCGATGCGTTACAGGAAAAGACCGTTGTCGAGACCGTCGACGATCCGATGGCCAACGTTTTCGGCACCGCGCCGATGTCGTCCGGGCCGGGACAGGGCGCGTTCGAATCGCTCTATCGAGAGACGTACGAGACCGATCCGGCGGTGTTCGCGGCGAACACGTACGATGCGGCCGCGACGCTGTTGCTGGCCAACGCCGCCGCGGGCGAAAACGACGGATCGGCGATCGCAGAACAGATGCGCGAAGTGACCGACGGTGACGGAACGGAAATCATGCCGGGGGAACTCGCGGACGGAATCGAGCTCGCGGCCACCGGTGACCCGGTTCGGTATCGAGGCGCGGCCGGCGAAATCGAGTTCGACGAAAACGGCAATGGCGGGTCCACCCAGTACGAGTACTTCCGCTTCGACGACGACGGGATTACCGTTCTCGAGGAGCGGAGCCCGGAGGTATCAGAATGATCGATACTGCGGACACTGCAGACTCGAGCAATACTGCCGATTCCGACGGCTCGAGCGGTGCTGCCGAAGATGATCCGAGCGGGATCGTCGGCTCGATCACGAACCAACTCTCGAGTGTCGTTCCGTCGGCGGTTCGCGGGAATTTCGTCCCTTCGATGATCCGCGGGAGTTTCCGGACGAAGTTCGTCGTCTCGATCCTGTTGATCGTGGTCGTGCTTTCGATCGTCGGCGGACTGGGATACGTCGACGCCGAGCAAACCGTCGAGAACGACGCCAAGGAGCAACTCACGGCGATGGTGGACATGCACGCGGACTCGATCAACGAGTGGATGATCTCGATGGAGTCGCACACGCGGTCGGTCTCCTCGTCGTCCGAACTGGCCGGAACCGAGGCCGAGGAGGCCGAGGCGCAGGTAATTCAGCAGCAGGCGACGCTCCCGGTCGACGTCAGAGGGGTGCACGTAATAGACACCAACGAGAACGAGATCCTGACGAGCACGAACGGAGAGCTTCGGTCGGAGCCGCTATCAGCGGTCGACGAACCCTGGACCGAGATCGAACCCGGGGTCGACCTGACGGCAGCAAACGACGTGTGGCACTCGGAGAGCGCCTATCAGTCGGGGACGCTCGACGATCAGGTGATGTCCTTTGCGAGCCCAGTCGAAGGTGACGAGGCGCGGATCGCCGTCGTCGTCGGCACTATCGAGTACCGCGTGGACGGCCTGAAACAGCTCCACGACGATCAGGAGACGATGATCCTCGACACGGACGGCCAGACGGTCCTCGCGAGCGACGACCTCGGCGGCGATCCCGACGAGGACATCATCGCGGAACTCGGAGCGAAACGCGACGGGACCGAGTTCGACCGCGGCGGCGACGGACTGGTCACCGCCTACGCCGCGACTGCGGACAACAACTGGGTCGCCGTGACCACCGTTCCCGAGGAGCAGGCGTTCGCGGCGAGTAACGCGGTCGGCTGGGCCGTGCTCTTCGTTATCGGCGCGGCGCTGATATCGCTGCTCGTTGGGGGATACTTGCTCGCCCGACAGACCGTGACGCCGCTGGAGGACCTTCGGGATCGCGCCGAGCGGATGAAAAACGGCGACCTATCGGTCGATCTGGAGACGGATCGGATCGACGAGGTGGGCCAACTCTACCGGGCGTTCGACGAGATGCGGGACACGCTCAGGGCACAGATCACCGAAGCCGAGGAGGCACAGGCCGAGGCCGAAGCGGCGAAAGTCGAGGCCGAGGAAGCACAGGCCGAAGCCGAAGCAGAACGCGAGCGCGTCAAGAACGTGATGAACGAACTCCGGCGCGCGGCGGATCGGTACGGGACGACGATGCGCGCGGCAGCCGAGGGCGACCTTACCGTCCGAGCCGACGTTCGGACCGACAACGAGCAGATGGCGGCGATCGGCCGCGAGTTCAACGAGATGTTAGCGGAGATCGATCGCGCCGTCGCGGAGGTCAAACGGTTCGCCGAGGACGTGCGCGCGGCCAGCGAGCAGGTCGACGCCTCCAGCGCGGAGGTCAAGCGAGCCAGCGAACAGGTCGCCGAATCGATTCAGGAGATCTCCGACAGCTCCGAGCGACAGAGCGAGAAGCTCCAGACCGTCGAATCGGAGCTTGCAGGCCTCTCCGCAAGTACCGAAGAGATCGCCTCGACGGCCACCCAGGTCGAAGGTGTCGCAGAGCGAACCGTCGACTCGAGTCACCGGGGCCGAGAAGCGGCCGAGGAGGCGATTTCGGAGATGGAAGACGTCGAGACGGAGGCCGACCGAGCCGTCGAGACGATCCGGTCGCTCGAGGCCGAAGTCGAACAGATAGACGAACTCGTCGAGGCGATCTCCGACGTGGCAGACCAGACCAACTTGCTCGCGCTGAACGCGAGCATCGAGGCGGCTCGAGCCGGTAACGGCGGCAATTCCGACGGGTTCGGAACCGTCGCCCAGGAGATCAAGAGTCTCTCGGCAGACGCCAAGGAGACGGCGGCCGAAATCGACGCGCGCATCGAGTCGATCCGCGAAAAGACCGACGAGTCCGTCGGCGTCGTCGAGAAAACGAGGGATCGCGTCGAACAGGGGACAGCGGCCGTCGAGCCGGCGGTCGAATCGCTAACTGAAATCGCCGAGTACGCCGAAGAGACGAACGACGGCGTGCAGGAAATCTCGGCCGCGACCGACCAGCAGGCCGACGCCACGGAGCAGATAGTCACCGCGGTCGACGAAATCGCGACGAGCAGCGAGGACGCCGCGGCGGAAGCCGGCAACGTCTCCGCGGCCGCCGAAGAGCAGACGGCCTCGCTCACGGGCGTCACCGAGAACGTAAACAGCCTCGCAGAGCAGGCCGCTGAGTTGTCGGAGACCCTCGAGCGCTTCGAGACGGCGGCCGGAACGCCCGACGGCGATCGCGACGGTCACTCGAGGCCGTCGGCGGCGACGGACGGAGGGGACGGCACGCTCGGCAGGTAAAAGTCCGCTGGTTCTCGTCTCATAACTACGGCGTTCGAGACGGTGCGACGACCGACTCGAGATCCGCGTCGCCGTCGACGAGTCGATACTGGCCGTCCTCGACCGAAGCCACCCCTTCGTGGACGAGGTGATCGAGGTGGGCGAACGCCTCGCCGGGGCCGTGGACGATGTGAATCCCCTCGAGTTCGCCGAAGAGGTCAGCGCTGACGGTCCAGGGGTCCGCGGGGCCGTGTTCTTCGAGGGCGGTGACGACGCGCTCCGTTCGTTCGCGGTGGTGGTCGACGATGGTCAGCGCCCGCTCGCTCGGCTCCTCGATCGGATCGCGGTGACCTGGCCAGACGCGGTCGTAGTCCCGGTCGGCGAGCGCTCGGAGGGTCTCGAGGTACGTTTCGAGCGGCCGCTCGACACGGACGTCCGCGCCGCCGACGTTGGGCGTGTAGACGGGGAGGATCACGTCGCCGACGAACGCCTGGTTACGGCCGGCGATCTCGAACCAGCACAGCCCCAGCGCGTGGCCGGGCGCATGGACCGTCTCGAGGGTGTGCCCGCCGACCTCGAGGGTGTCGCCGTCCTCGATCGGCGTCACGGTCGGGTTCGTTTCGCTCAACCCGGTGACCGACTCGACGACGCCCAGTAGCTCCTCGCGTTTCGCGGGGGGGATTCCCCACGCCTCGAGGTACTCCCGTCGGCGCTCGTCCAGCGCGGCGGTCGCCGCCTCGTCGCCTTCGACGAGCGGGGCGTCGGCCTCGTGAACGTAGACGGTCGCGTCGCTCTCGGACTGCACTTCGCCCGCCAGTCCGGCGTGGTCGGGATGAAAGTGCGTGAGCACGATGTCGTCGACGTCAGCGAACTCGTAGCCGTACTCGGCCAGTCCCTCCCGGAGGTCGTCGCGAACGTCGGTCGTCGCGATCCCCGTGTCGACGAGCGCGAGAGAGTCCCCCTCGTGTAGAACGTAGGCGTTGTTCTCCCCCTCGAACTCGTCGTTTCCCAGTATGATCCGATCCATGGTGCAAAGTCACACTGTCTCGGCTCTTAACCGACGCGATTGCGGAACTGGGGTTCCGCGAACTCGAGCGCCCGCGGAATCGACGAATTCGCGAAAATAACCTGTGAGGTCTGAAAGCAGCCCCGAGACAGTCAGTCCTCGAGTTCCGCGCGCAACAGCTGGTTCACGTCGCCCGGATCGGCGCTGCCGCCGGTCTTTTGCATGACCTGCCCGACGAGGAAGTTGATCGCGCCGTCGTCGCCGCTCTCGTAGTCTGCGACGGCGTCCGGGTTCTCCTCGATGGCCTCGACGACCGCCGACTGCACCTCGTCGTCGTCTGTCTTGCCGAGTCCGGCCTCCTCGACGATCGTATCCGGGTCCTTCCCCTCGTCGAGCATGTCTCGAAGCACCGTCTCGCGCGCGTTTTTCGCCGTGATCTCGTCTTCGGCGACCAGTTCGACGAGTCGGGTGACCTCCTCGAGGCGATCCGCGATGTCCGTGATCTCCATGTCGCGGTAGTTCAGTTCGCCGAGCAGGTTGTCCGCGACCCAGGTCGCCGCGAGGTCGGGATCGAACTCGCCGGCGACCGACTCGTAGAAGTCCGCGACCTGCTTGGTCGAGGTGAGCTTCGAGGCCGCCTCCTCGCTCAGACCGTACTCGGACTGGAACCGTTCGCGTCGAGCGGTCGGCAGCTCGGGGATCGAGATCTCGTCCTTCCAGTGGGAGACCCGAAGCGGCGGGAGGTCTGCCTCCTCGAAGTAGCGGTAGTCCTTCTCCTCTTCTTTCGAGCGCATCGAGACCGTGATCCCGCGGCTCTCGTCCCAGTGGCGGGTCTCCTGTTCGACGACGCGGCCGCGCTCGATGGCGTTTTTCTGTCGGGTCTCCTCGTAGGCTAAGGCCTTCTCCGCGCCCTTGTGACTCGAGATGTTCTTGACCTCCGTCCGGTTTGCGGCCTCGAGCGCGTCGACGCCGATCTCGCCGTTCTCGTCGGCTTCCTCGCTCTCGATGATCGAGAGGTTGGCGTCGATTCGCAGGCTGCCGTCCCGGCCGGCGTCGAAGACGCCGAGGTACTCGAGCACCTCCTCGAGTTCGGCGAGGAAGGCCCGAACCTCCGAGGCGCTCCGGAAGTCGGGTGCCGTGACGATCTCCATGAGCGGCGTTCCAGCGCGGTTGTAGTCGACGAGGGTGTAGTCTGCGGTGTCGATGCTGCCGCCGACGTGCTGGAGGCTGCCGGGGTCTTCCTCGAGGTGTGCCCGCTCGATGCGAACGTCGCGGCGCTCACCCTCGACCGCGATCTCGAGTTCGCCCTCCTGGCAGATCGGCTCGTCGTACTGCGTGATCTGGAAGTTCTTCGGCAGGTCGGGGTAGTAGTAGTTCTTCCGGTGGAAGCGGGTCTCCTCGGGGATGTCGGCGTCGATGGCTTTCCCGATCTTGACCGCGGCCTCGACGGCCCCCTCGTTCAGCACCGGCAACGCGCCGGGGAGTCCGAGACAGACGGGACAGACGTTCTCGTTGGGGTCGTCGGCCGGCTCGGTCGAACAGCGACAGAAGATCTTCGTGTCGGTTTCCAGCTGGACGTGGACCTCGAGGCCGATGACGGTGACGAGGTCGCCCCGCTGGGCGGTCTGGGCAGTCATTGCTCCTCGATTCGGCCCGGCGGGGGTAAAGCGTAACGGGATCTGGACGACGATTCTCCTACCGCGCTTGCTCGAGTTGCTCGAGCGCTTCCGGATTCTCGATGCTGTCCATGTCGCCGAGCTCTTCGCCCGCATAGGTCGCCTCGATGGCTCGGCGGATGATCTTCCCCGACTGGGTTTTGGGGAAGTCGTCGACGAAGAGAATTTCTCTGGGTCGGAAGGGCTTCCCGAGTTCGTTGCCGACCCGCTCGCGAAGCCGGTCGCGCAACTCGTCGCTCTCCGCCACGCCGTCGCCGACGATGACGTACGCGACGACGGCGGTCCCAGTTGTCTCGTCGGGGACGCCCACCGCGGCGGCCTGGGTAACCGCCTCGTGGTCGATGAGCGCGCCTTCGACTTCCGCGGGGCCGACCTTCCGGCCGGCGACATTCAGCGCGTCGTCGGCCCGGCCGTGGAGGAACCAGAACCCCTCGTCGTCCACCTGCGCCCAGTCGCCGTGGTTCCACAGCGGCGGGTCCGCGAACGTCGACCAGTACTCCTCAAGGTAGCGGTCGTCGCCCGACCAGAGCGACTTCGTCATCGAGGGACAGGAGTCTCGAGCGACCAAAAAGCCGCGCTCGTGGTCGTCTCTGACCGACTCACCCGTGGCGTCGACGACGTCGATGTCCATCCCGAGTCCCGGCCCGCCGAGCGTGCAGGGTTTCAGGGGCTCGGTCGGCATGGGCATCAGGAAGCAGCCGCAGATCTCGGTGCCGCCGGAGATGTTGATGATCGGGCACTCGCCGCCGCCGACGTTCTCGTAGAACCAGCGCCAGGACTCGGGATCCCACGGCTCGCCCGTCGACCCCAGAATTCGCAGCGAGGAGAGGTCGTGGCCCTCGAGCCAGCTATCCCCGTGCTCTCGCAGTGCCCGTATCGCGGTCGGCGAGATGCCAAAGCGGGTGATCTCGTGGCGGTCGATCAGCTCCCAGAACCGGTCGGGATTCGGGTAGTCGGGTGCCCCCTCGTACATGAAGACGGTGCCGCCGAACGTGTGGACGCCGATCAGCGACCACGGCCCCATCATCCAGCCGATGTCGCTCACCCAGAAGAACCGGTCCGCGGGCTCGAGGTCGAACCCGAAGTGTAGTTCCTTCGCACACTGCACCTGAACGCCCGCGTGGGTGTGGACGATCCCCTTCGGCGTCCCCGTCGTCCCCGAGGAGTACAGTAGCATCGACTCACGACTCGACTCGAGCGATTTCGTCTCGTACTCGTCGTCGGCGGTTTCGACGGCGTCGGCCCACCACTCGTCGCGCCCGTCGGTCCACGGAATCTCGCGTTCGCTCGTCGGGTCGCTCGAGCCGAGGCGGTCGAAGACGATCGTCCGCTCGACGTGTCCGACCTGGTCGATCGCCGTGTCGGCCGTGGACTTGAGAAAGACCGGCCTCCCCCGCCTGAGAAAGCCGTCGCCGGTGAACAGGACCGAACACGCGGCGTCGTCGATTCGCGTCGCGACGGCGTCGACGCCGAACCCGGAAAAGATCGGCACCGCGATCGCGCCGACCTTGAAACAGCCGTAGAGGATCGGGACGACCTCGGGCACCATCGGCATGTACAGTCCGACCGTGTCGCCGGTCTCGATCCCCGAGTCCTCGAGCGCGTTGGCGACCTGATTCGACCGCCGCCGGAGTTCCCGGTAGGTCATCTGCCGACACTCGCCGTCCTCACCCTCCCAGATCGTCGCGACTCGGTTTCTGGCGGGCTCGCTGACCGCCGCGTGGCGGTCGACCGTGTTGTGGGCGATATTTAGCTCGCCGCCCGGATACCACTCCGTGAACTGCGGTCCGTCGCTGTCGTCTCTGACCGCGTCGTAAGGTTCGAAAAACTCGATACCGAGGTAGTCGACGAGTTCGTCCCAGAACCAGTCGACGCCGCTTTCCTCGACCCCCTCGAGGTCGGTCGTCGTCCGGTCGATCAACTCGTCGTAGTCGTCGATTCCGTACGTCTGCATGAACTCGGAGACGTTCGTGGACTCGACGAACTCCTGGCCGGGTTCGTGGACGACGTCGTCGACGTCCTCGAGGGCGGGCTCCTCTGGCATAGTCACTCGAACATACGAGTCATGTTATCATGAAACTGGAGGTCGACTCGGGACTCGGCTACGACGAGACATTTTTCCAGCGAGGTCCGACGGCGTGTGCGAACGCCGAGCTAAACCGTTCGACGAGGATTTAGAAGCCAGTATAGTCAGACTTCTTCGGGAATTTACGTGGTCGCGAGGAACCGAAGCGTAATCGTCGAAGCGATGAAAAAACTCGTGACCGCGATCACAACCAGTACGATACCGGGCCACCCGTCCAATAGAATCGCACCGAAGAATCCGAGTGTAAAGGTACACACCGAGAGTACCAGCAGGGGTGTGTTTTCGTTCGTCTCTTCGTCAGCCATGGCGGATATCATTACTACTTGTTGGATATAGTTATTCCAACTTCGGGCGAGGGAGCGACGAAGACGCAAATCTTCGCATATTGGGATTTCGAATCTGAGTGCAGAACGCGCCCGATTCACGCGCGCTCGAGTTACCTAACAAAAAGAGTATCATTGTCTGACGTACGTTTATGTGTCCGGACCGACCGCTAGGTGGTATGTCGAAAAACCGCGTCGAGAAGCTGGAATCGACGGTTGCGGAACTCGAGTCGACGGTCGAAGGGCTCACCGAGGAACTGGTCGAATCGAAAGAGCGCATCCGCATTCTCGAGGCCGAACTGGACACGGAGACGCCGACGCGAGCGGCCTCGAGACGCTCGAGTTCATCGGGAGAGTCGTCGGCCTCGGAGATGATCGACGCCGAGGCAGAAGCCGACACCGAGAGCGGCTCGGATCAGGCGACCGAAGGCGACCTCGAGGAGGAGACGGCCGATTCGAGCGAGGACGAAGCGGAAGACTCAGGGACCGACGACATTATTGTCGCATAACAGCAGATTCCCGCGACCGCTCGCGCTGTGATCTCGTGATGCGATCGATCGTCCCCGCGATCGGTTGACAGTCGCGTTGCCGGTCGCCGGGAGCGGTCAACTGACGGAGGTCTCACAAGACGATGTACATCAAGGCGCTCGTTCTGGATGGGTTCAAGAGCTTCGGCCGCAAGACGAAAATTCCGTTTTACGAGGACTTTACGGTTATCACCGGCCCGAACGGCTCCGGGAAATCGAACATCATCGACGCCGTTCTGTTCGCACTCGGGCTCGCCCGAACCCGCGGGATCCGCGCCGAGAAGCTCACCGATCTGATCTACAACCCCGGCCACGACGACGGCGATAACAGCGGTGGGCCGCGCGAGGCGACGGTCGAGGTCGTTCTGGACAACTCCGACGGCACCCTCGAGCGCTCGCAGGTGGTCAACGCGGCGGGCAGCGACGATGTCGGCGACTGCGAGGAGGTTCGGATCCGCCGGCGGGTCAAGGAAACCGAGGACAACTACTACTCGTATTACTACCTGAACGACCGCTCGGTCAATCTCTCTGACATTCAGGACCTGCTCGCACAGGCCGGCGTCACCCCGGAGGGATACAACGTCGTCATGCAGGGCGACGTCACCGAGATTATCAACATGACCCCCTACAACCGGCGGGGGATCATCGACGAGATCGCTGGCGTCGCCGAGTTCGACGCGAAAAAGGAAGACGCCTTCGAGGAACTCGAGGTCGTTCAAGAGCGAATCGACGAGGCCGAACTCCGGATCGAGGAGAAACGCGAACGATTGTCTCAGCTCGAGGACGAGCGCCAGACAGCACTGCGCTACCGACGGCTCCGCCGCGAGAAAGAGGAGTACGAGGGCTACCGGAAGGCGAGTGAACTCGAGGAGAAACGCGAGGAACTCGAGACCGTCGAGGAGCGGGTCGAGGGACTGGAAGAGGACCTCGAGGATCTCCAGCGCGAACTCGACGAACGCCAGGGGAAAGTCGTCCGCCTGCAGGAGGATCTCGAGGATCTGAACGCCGAGATCGAGCGCAAGGGCGAGGACGAGCAGTTGCGCATCAAAAGCGAGATCGAGGAGGTCAAAGGCGACATCTCCCGGCTCGAGGACAAGATCGAATCCAGCGAGGAACAGATCGAGTCCGCCGAGTCCGATCGCCGCGAGGCGTTCGTCCAGATCGACCGCAAGCAAGAACAGGTAGAGGACTTGACGAGCGAGATGCGCGAGCACAAACTCGAGAAGGCCTCGCTCAAGTCCGAAATTCAGGAACGCGAGACAGAACGCGAGGAGCTACAGGCCGAGATCGACGCCGTCGACACGGAGTACGACGAGGTCAAAGCCGAACTGCAGGAGCGAAAGGAAACCCTCGAGGCGGAAAAAACCGAGAAGAACGACCTCCAGCGCGAGCAGGACCGCCTGCTCGACGAGGCGCGTCGGCGCTCGAACGCGATCAGCGAGAAAGAGGAGACGATCGAGGAGACCGAGGCCGAACTCCCCGAACTCGAGAGCCAGCGCTCGGACCTCGAACGCGAACTCGAGAAGGCCGAAAAGAATCGTCAGAGCATCGACGACGTCGTCGAGGACCTCAAAGGTGAGAAACGACGCCTGCAGGAGGAGTTAGACGACTTAGACGACGACATTCAGGCCAAGCAAGCCGAGTACGCGGAACTCGAGGCCAACGCGGGCGAGAGCGGCGACTCGTCGTTCGGGCGCGCCGTCACGACGATCCTCAATTCGGGGATCGACGGCTTGCACGGGGCGGTCGCCCAGTTAGGGACGGTCCCGGGCGAGTACGCGACGGCCTGCGAGACCGCCGCTGGCGGCCGGCTCGCGAACGTGGTCGTCGACGACGACGTGATCGGCCAACAGTGTATCGAGTACCTGAAATCGCGCAACGCGGGTCGGGCGACGTTCCTCCCGATCACGAAGATGCGCGAGCGCAACCTGCCGAGCGCGCCCTCGGATCCCGGAATCGTCGGGTTCGCGTACGACCTCGTCGACTTCGACGACCAGTACGCCGGCATCTTTTCGTACGTCCTCGGCGACACGCTCGTCGTCGAAGACATCGAGACGGCCCGCTCGTACATGGGCGACTACCGGATGGTCACCCTCGACGGCGACTTAGTCGAGAAAAGCGGTGCGATGACCGGCGGTTCGCGGAAGGGCTCGCGATACTCCTTCTCCGGCGGCGGCAAGGGCCAACTCGAGCGCGTCGCGACGGAGATCACCGAGTTGCAGGACGAACGCGAATCGGTTCGCGAGGAGCTTCGCGGCGTCGAGGATCGACTCGACGACGCGCGGGACCGCCAGACCGACGCCGCCGACGAGGTGCGCTCGATCGAGTCGGAACTCGACTCGATCGAGGAACGGCGAGCGGACCTCGAGGACGAGATCGATCGACTCGAGGACGAACTCGAGGAGCTACGTGAGGAGCGCGAATCCGTCGACGAGCGGATGACCGAGATCTCGGGCGACATCGAGGACAAGCAAGCGGAAATCGAGGCGATCGAAGCTGACATCGACGAGCTCGAGGCCGAACTCGCGGATTCGAAGATCCCGGAACTCACCGCGCAGATCGACGAGTTGAACGAGGAGATCGACGAGCGCGAGGACAAGATCGACGACCTTGACGGCAAGCTCAACGAACTCGAACTCGAGAAGCAGTACGCCGAGGACGCGATCGAGGACCTCCACGACGACATCGAGGCGGCCCAGAACCGCAAGGCCGAACACGAGGAGAAGATCGAGTCGTTCGAGGACTCGATCGAGGACAAACGCGACGTTCTCGCGGACAAACGCGAGGCGGTCGAGGAGCTCGAAGAAGAGCTCACGGAGCTGAAAGAAGACCGCCGCGAACTCAAAGACGAGCTCGCCGACGCGAAAACGGCCCGCGATCAGCAACAGGACCGGGTCAAAACCGTCGAGAGCAAACTCGAGGACAACCGCGAGCGGGCCGGCGACCTCGAGTGGGAACTCGAAGCGCTCGAGGAGGAGGTCGGCGACTACGATCCCGAGGACGTTCCGGACCACGAGACCGTCCTCGAGATGATCGAGCTGCTTGAGGCCGACATGGAGGCCTTAGAGCCCGTGAATATGCTCGCGATCGACGAGTACGACGAGGTTCGGAGCGATCTCGAGGACATCGAGGAGGGCAGGGACACGCTGGTCGAGGAGGCGGATGGCATCCGCGAGCGGATCGATCAGTACGAGTCCCAGAAGAAACAGACGTTCATGGACGCCTACGAGTCGATCGCCGAGCACTTCACGGACATCTTCGAGAAGCTCTCGGAGGGGACCGGCTCCCTGCACCTCGAGAACGAGGAGGACCCGTTCGAGGACGGACTGACGATGAAAGCCCAACCGGGCGACAAGCCGATCCAGCGCCTGGACGCGATGTCCGGCGGGGAGAAGTCTCTGACCGCGCTGGCGTTTATCTTCGCGATCCAGCGGCACAACCCCGCGCCGTTCTACGCGCTCGACGAGATCGACGCCTTCCTCGACGCGGTCAACGCGGAACGCGTCGGCCAGATGGTCGACGAACTCGCGGGCGACGCCCAGTTCGTCGTCGTCTCTCACCGCTCGGCGATGCTCGATCGCTCCGAGCGGGCGATCGGCGTGACGATGCAACAGGACAACGTCAGCGCGGTGACCGGCATCGACCTGAGCAGCGAGGGGGTGCCGGCCGATGACTGAAAACGGGCCCGGGGGACGCGACGACGAGTCGGAATCGACCGACGACATTCCGCTGCAGATCGCGGGCCACGAGGACCGCGACCGCTCGAGCGGCCCCGGAGACGACGTGTTCTCCTTCAGCGAGGCGGGGGCGGACGGTTCCGATGACGACGAGCGCGCCGCGGTCGATACGTCCGCCGCCGTCGAGGGCGGTGTGGACTCCGACGACGGTGAGGTCGAACCCGTCGAACTGCTCGTCCAGCTCGCCAAGGACGGCGAGATCGACCCGTGGGACATCGACGTCGTTCGGGTGACCGACAAGTTCCTCGAGGTGTTAGACGAGGCGGACCTGCGAACGTCGGGTCGGGCGCTGTTCTACGCGAGCGTCCTCCTGCGGATGAAAAGCGACGAACTGTTCGCGCCCGACGAGCCAGAGGAGGAAGAACTGCCGCCGTGGGAGGCTCCCTTCGCCGACGAGGGACCAGCCGAGGACCACGAGCCGGGCTTTGACCCCATCGAGAGCCTCGAGGCCGAGATGGACCGTCGCCTCGAGCGAAAGTCCGCTCGCGGCAAGCCGGAGACGCTCGACGAACTGGTGCGCGAACTCCGCGACGCAGAGCGTGGCACCTGGTGGAAAGAGTCCCGGAGCTACGACACCAGCGACTCGCCGAGCGGCTACGGCCGCGGGATGCAGGAGCTGAGCTACCACTCGGGCGACGACTTCCGCGTCGACGACGAACCGACCGCTGGCGACGTGACCCACACGACCCACGAGGAAGACATCGAGGACGTGATCGAAGACGTCGAAAGGGCGCTCGAGACCCAGTACGAAAACGGCCGGGAGGAAGTGCTCTACGCCGAAATCGACGAGACCGGCGGCTCTCGAGTCATGACCTATCTCGCACTGCTATTTCTGGCCCATCGGGGGGCAGTGGTGCTCGAGCAGGACGAACTGTTCGGCGACCTCTGGATCCAGCGGGCGGGCGTCGAGGCGGAGCCGAGCGAAGCGATCGCTGATTGAGTGTTCGACGTAGTTTTCGTGACATTGGCTACACTCTGTCAGTCACATCAGAGTCGATTCACACAGGTAGAAAATATTTCACTATTGTGCGTTATCGCGAGGATCCTTCCGATAACTTGCACGGGACTGCATTCAGGCCGAAAGATGTAGAAATACTGCATCGGGAATACTACGCGTATTCTAGGGAAATATGGGTGATACTGCGATCGAATAGTAGTACCGGATTATATAATGACTGCACGAAAAAATCAAAATTATGCATAGTAAATCCACATTCAATTACTCTATCATGATGTTCAACCATCATAAATATTAATAATATCAAGTTATTGCGTCCCATTCGGAGAGATGTTGCATACGCCGCTCCAAGTTGTCGATGTCGCGCATAGTCCGCTGATAACCTTTCTTGTAGGCCTTCTCACAGTAGTGGCGTTATTAGTGTGGTTGGATCTGCCCGCCTTTATCGGCTTGATTGTCTCGGCGTTCACCGTTGGGGTGGTGAATACGGTATTCGTCGAAGATTTCGCTCCGGCAGATGCCGGCTCACAGGTTGCGACCGCCTTCGGGAACAATATGGCGGGTATCGGGATTCCTATCCTGATGGCAGCCGTCATCGGGAAGTCGATGCTCGAAAGCGGGGCTGCACAGCGTATCATCCGAGGGTTTCAAAACGTCCTCGGAAAGGAGAACTCCGACGTATCGCTACTGGGGAGTAGCTCCTTCCTCGCGATTCCCGTCTTCTTCGACAGCGTCTTTTACCTAATCGCGCCTCTCGCACGATCGATGCGCGCTCGCTTGGGGCGTGATTACACGCTCTTCATCGTCGTCGTCGGGGCGGGTGCAGCGACGGCGCACGTGTTCGTTCCTCCGACGCCGGGCCCGCTAGCTGTCGCCGCGGATCTAGAGGCTGATCTGGGTACGACGATCGCCCTCGGTCTCGTGACTGCGACTCCCGTGCTCCTTGTAGGGCTTCTCTACGGGCGGTGGATCAACGCTCGGCTGGATATCCCGCTCCGTGACACAATGTCGACGACTACCGAGGAACTCGAAGAGGTCGCGAACAAATCGACCAGCAACCTCCCGGGTATCCTCGAGTCGTCCGCTCCGGTTCTCCTCGCAGTCGTCCTCATCGCTTCGCTGACGATCGTCGATGGCTTTCAGGAAGCGATTCCGGCGCTCGGAGTCATCGAACCGGTCGCCGTCTTCCTCGGGAACAAGAACGTCGCACTCACGATCGCCGCGATCGCGGCGACGTACACCTTCATGCGACAAAACGATCTGTCCCGCAACGAGTGGTCCGAAGAACTGACGGAAGCGCTCAAAAGCGGCGGGAACATCGCAGCGATTACCGCCGCCGGCGGTGCTTTCGGGGCACTCCTCGCAGACTCTGGTATCGGTGACTACCTCGCGAACGGACTGGAGGGTATCGGGATCGGCCTCCTGGTCACCGCGTGGTTGATCGCCGCGATCGTTCGCATCGCACAGGGATCGGCGACGGCCGCAATGCTGACCGCCGCCGGCATCATGGCACCGCTGACGGGGCAGCTACAGGTCCACACGGCCTATCTGGTGATGGTCATCGGTGCCGGTGCCAACATCTTCTCGTGGTACAACGACTCCGGCTTCTGGCTGGTGAAAGAAATCGGCGGACTCACGCAGGTAGAGACGCTCAAAACGTGGACCGTCTTGACGACGTTAATATCCGTGTCCGGCCTGTTGATCTCGCTGGTCCTATCGACGCTCTTCCCACTCACATAACGCCCGCGAAACGTTTTTCGACACCGAACGGCGGAACCGCACCATACCGGCGGGACTATCCGCGGTGGCGCGCGCTCGAGAGCGGGTCGCGAACCGCGACCCGCGAGTAAAACTGCGCGAGGGATGAGCGAGTGAGTGTGCGAACGAGCGAATCGGCTGGGGAGGGTGTGGAAATCAGTGTTGCCAGCAGTAGTATTCTCGAGCACTCGAGCGACCTGTACTGTCGCAGTCCGGCGACTCCACACAGTACTCAGGCACACATTATTCCCGGCCAAAAACAGTAGTTATATGACACTACAGGACGTTGGATCAAACGGAAGCCACACACTCCGCGACAGGGGCGTTTCGCATTGAAATGCCCCGGGTGCTAGAGCCACCCGAGACGTGGCTTCCGAACCCTTGAAGGATCGGTTGCCATGATTGGATATCTTCTCCGCGGGCTTAAACATCCCGTCCGACAGACGAATCGAAGTCGACTACCACTACTGACCACACCACCAACCAGAGCGCACGCACTCGAGGGTGAACCAGACCGATGAGCCCGCCGACGGACAGTCTGGTCCTCGATATCGTCCGCACCCTCGAGAAACAGGGCGTCCCTCGAGACTCCTACCAACTCGGCCGGGAGTTCGACCCCGAAGCACTCGCCCGGTTGCTCGAGACCGGCGGCGATTCGGTCGAGGTCCGCCTCGAGATCCGCGACGTGTCGCTGGTCGTGACGAATCTGGGCGCTCGAGTCGCCGAGTCGGGCCTCTCCTCTCAGCCCGAGTGTCCCCACTGCGGGCTCCCGGTGACCGCCGTCGTCCAACTCGTTCCGAGCCACCACACCGCCTATCCCTGCGGGTGTCGAGTTCGGGGCGATTTGCTCGAGTAGTGTCGTCGCCGCTGGGGTAGAATCGTTACCCCGTAAAATGCGGCCACTCTTTCTCGGGTATCAGGTCCGTTCCGCCACAACAGCCACACTCCGCGGGCGCCTCGTACTGGTGGCCGCTATCGGTCCGTTTGGAGACCGTGCCGGCGTGCATCGTCTGGCAGGCTGTGCAAACGTACTTCTCCGGGGGTTCCGGGGCGTGAGCCATGTGAGTGGTACCCGCGCCAGCGACATATAGCCGGGGCCCGGGACACAGCCAGAATAGTCGTCCGACGAAGCGACCCGAATTCCCTCTATCGCATGAGCCTCCGTACCGTTTGCGCGACTCCTCGAGTCTTTGACTTGCTTGCTCGCTCCGATCGCTCGCGGTGGGTGTGCTCACTCGACTGCCAGAATTGAACGAGTAAACGCGATTAGGAGACTGTATACTGGCGGAACCGTTTCACGGCAGTGGTATAACTCCATCTGGCTATCACCAATCCAATACAGAGTCCGCCCGTGACGCCACCCGCTCGCAGTACCTCGGTAGAAACACCACTGACGATCCTGATTTGAGGGAAACGTGTTGGCGCTAACACTGCGAAGACGAGAGCGCTCCCGAGTACCCAGATTACGAGCGAATACACGACGAATGCGGTCATGCTCGGCGGTACAACATCACTGCTCTGGCCGATGGTCGTCGCGCTAAACCTGGGAAACAGCATGCCGACCGCTGGCGCAAGGCAAACCGAAACCACCGTCAGCACCGCACCAATTACGACGAGCCACGCCTGGACACGGATCGGGTAAGGGCTTACAACGGCCCCGATGAGCGTAGACAGTATCGTCAGCGCCAGCCCATACAGTAGTCCCGGAACCAGTAGACCGCGGACGAACTGCCGCCCAGAAATCGAGGACGTAAGCGTGGCAGGGAGAACGTTCCCTTCGTCGCCGAGCGGATTCAACCCGACTACCGCCCCCGCAAACCAGGGGACCAACAAGACACAGATGACCGGTACAACTGACATCGGGGCGTTGGATTGAATCGAAAGAACGCTAAGAGAGATTCCGAGGGAGAGACCGGCCGTGACGAGAAGTGACAACCGTCGAGGTGCTCGCCGCAGCCGGAGCACTGTCATTTGCGCCACGCGCTGTGATGGCCGTCCCACAAGCTGAGGAATAACAACCGGTGAAATAGCGGCAGCTAACGTCCCGTTCTCGTGGTTTTGATGCTCCTGTGGGCCAGTATTCGTCCCACCGGCAGTACTGATTGGACGGGCGACCCAGTATTCGCGAGCGAGTCGTTCGACGAGCAGACCACCGCCACCGACCACTAACAGACAGCCACTCACGCCCGCAAGCGCGCGAATCGGAGCGGGCGTAACGGGTGTCCCGAAGACGGCGATATCGATGAACCAACTCGTCGGAAGCCACTCGAGCGACACTAGCTCCCAGATCACGGGTATGTCGGTACTGAGGATCGCCACGACGTACCCAACCGCGATGAGCGACACGGCATGGACGATCAGTTGACCATGTCGGTTGCGCTGCCAACGAGAGCGAGCGGAGACAGTCATATAGGTGAAGCCAGCGACGTAACCCGTAACAATCGCGCTTGCTGTGAACAGCCCGACAGCGAGCGGAACTAACAGCAGGCTTTCAGGCGAGAGAAATCCGTATCCGACGATACCGGCGAGTAAGATCGTCAGGGGAGCGAGAGCCAGACAGGCGGATAGAAACTCAGTGAGCAACATCCCGACGGTGGCCGTTCGGATTGAGACGGTCGTCAGGACGAACGATTTCGCTCTCGGGGTTCGCCAGTGTAAGAGCGCCCGCTGCGCGAGAAACCAGACAGCGAATATCCACAGCGCACTCACACCCACCCGAACTGAACCGGGAACAGAGAGCGGACCTGAAAGCGATCGCAAGAGGAGCGCATAGAGGATTCCCATCCCGCCAAACCAGATTCCCATTCCGACGGCGGTCATTCCAAACAAGTAGAGCCGGTACCGATTCCGCCGAAGTCCACGAATCGTTCGGCGGGTTCCGACAATCCCCAACTGAACGCCATGATGCAGCCAATTCGGTTCAGTCATTTGCTGCTTGCTCTGTGTTGGGTTCCTCACTCGTTAGCTCGAGGAATGCCGCCTCGAGTGTCTGATGATCTCCGGTCTCGGCGCGATGTGTGAGATCGCTCGGCGTGTCCTCTGCTACGAGTCGTCCATCGTATAAGACACCAACTGTATCGGCTATCTCCTCGACGACAGAGAGGATATGCGTCGACAGAAACACCGTCGTTCCGCTGGCTGCATGTTCGACGATCAATTCACGGAGTGTGCGAGCGGCTCGTGGATCGAGTCCGGCCGTCGGTTCGTCCAAGAATAGGACAGCAGGGTCGTGGAGGATGGCCTGAATAAATCCAGTCTTCTGTCGCATGCCCCTCGAGAAGTCCGCGATTTTGGTCTGCGCGTCCTCGCGGAGATCGAGACGGTCGAGTAACGATGTGATTCGCTCGGACGACTGGGATGGTGAAAGATCTCGCAAGCCAGCCGCGAGGTCGAGTTGCTCGAACGCGGTAAGCTCAGCGTAGAGTGGCGGTACTTCCGGGAGATAACCGATATGACGCGTTACCGCCGTTCGGTCGGAAATCGGTGTTCCGTTGATAGTGGCACTGCCGCTCGTCGGTTGGGTTAGTGTCGTCAGTATTCGCATCGTCGTCGTTTTTCCGGCCCCGTTCGGTCCGAGAAACCCGTAGACGACTCCGTCTGGGACACTGAGGTCGAGTGACTCGATAGCGACCGTCTGTCCGTAGTGTTTCGTCAACCCAGTCGCCTCTATCATTAGTAAGTAATTGTGAACGTGTTCGGTAAATCCATCGCCTCTAGTGGACTAGACCAACGCGAGGAAAACAGATAATTCTACTCGTCTCGAGTCGCCGCCTCGAGCAACATGATCGCTCCCCCGAGCAGAGCCATGTTCTTCAGGAAGTTGATCTTGTTCGCCTGGCGCTGCTCGCCTTCCATAGTCCAGAAGTCGTGGATCGACGGCGTCGTCCCGAGGAAGAAGACGATCACTGCGCCGGCCGAGGCCCGCGGGAACTTCCAGAGCAGGATTCCCAGGTTCGCCACGAACAGCATGCCGGTGACGAACGGCACGAGGAGGTCCGGGACCGGAACGCCCTTCTCTCGAGCGGCCGCGACGCGCTTGTCGTTGTTCTCGAAGCCGTCGATGGCCATGTACGCGAGGATGCCGCCGTAGAGCGCTCGGCCGAGGGTCGACGGCGGCTCGCTCGCGCGGTTGGAATCGGTCACTTAGACCACCTCGAGGCGGCTGACGTTCGCCTCGACGCGCCCGACCGTGTGGTACTCGCCGTCGTCGTCTCGGCGCATGAGCCGCCCCTCGACGTCGTCGCGCTGGTCGGGCACGTCGAACAGGCCCGACCCGCAGATAACGTCGCCGTCGTAGACGCCCCAGGTTTCGACGATCTCGTGCGGTTCGCCGGGGTAGGACACGCGATCGAAATCGCGTCCGAAGTTCGTCGACTCGAACAGCGCCGCCTCGTGGTCGTCTTCGACCCACGCCGGCGGGGCCTCCTCTCCGCCGCAGAAGAAGACGGTGCCGTCGTGGACGAACACGCGCCTGATGTAGGAGAAGTCGTTGCCGTCGTCCAGACGCGTCCAGGTGTCGCCGGCGTCGGTCGTCCGGTAGAGCCCGCCCGCGCCGACGGCGTGGCCGAGTCCGAGGTTCTCGAGTTCGTGGTCGAGGTATCCCGTTGTCGCGAGCCAGACGGCTTCGGAGATCGGGAGGATCTGGTGAACGTCATCGACGATGGCATCCCGCCGGTCGCGCCACGTTTGGCCCCCGTCGTCGCTCAGGTGGATGCCGCCGGCCTCGACGCCGGCGATCAACCGCTCCGGGCGGCCGGGGACGGCCTCGAGCGCTCGCAGTCGAGCGTAGTGGGGATCGATGGGGGATTCCCAGTGGCCTCGAGACGGCAGGTCGCGAAAGCCCTTCAGTTCGGTCCAGCTCTCGCCGTCGTCGACCGAGCGATAGAGGTACGGATCGTTCGTGCCGGCGTAGAGCGCCCCGTCGGCCGTGGCCAGAATCGACCACACCTCGCTCTCGCCGGCGTGCCAAAACCGGTCTCCGAGTGGCACCTCGAGGTCGACCCATGTCTCCCCGCCGTCGCGCGAGCGGTACGCGCCGGTCGCGGACGCGACGAAGACGCCCTCGGCGTGATCCCACGATTTCACGGCCGTGACCACGCCACACTCGAGCACTCGCTCCGGCTCTCCCCGATCGAACGGGAGGCCGTCGACCCGGAACAGCCCGTCGTCTGTGCCGATCAATACTGACATACGACGTGTGTGGGTCAGACACACAAATAAAGTTTTACCAGCCCGTAAAACACTACGTGCCGGCGACCGAAAGCCTACGCGACGAGACTGTGTTCGACTGAATCGTCGCCGACCGAATCGCATCTGACCGAACCCGATCGATAGACCCGACGAATCGACCGCCAAGCCGGTCAACCGACTGTCAAGCCCGTCAACCGACCACCCACGCATCCATGACACAACCAGACCCGACGAAGCGACCGACCGACGCGACGCATCTCGAGGAAGGGCCCGACCTCCCAACGGAACTGCTCAATCTTCCCTGGCTCGACATTCACAACCATGCACACACGCTCTCGTGGGAGGACAGGGAGCGCTACGCGCTCTCTGGGTGCGAGTCGATGGTGATGGTCGCCTCCGGCTACCATTGGACGCCTTACAAGCCGGTCAGAGCCAGCGATGTCCGCTTTCTCTGGGACGACGCGGTGAACCGTCGGGCTGCCATCGAGCGCGATCACTTCTTCGAGGCGAACCTCGGGCTGGGCATCCACACGGGCGTCCGCATCGAGAATCCCGACGAACTGCTCGAGGCGATGGCCGACTACTGCGCCCTCGATGAGGTCGTCGCCGTCGGCGAAACGGGCGTGACGCCCGCCCAGCACGTCGAGGCCTGGGACGTGGCCGAACAGCGAGCCGTCGTGCAGGCCCAGATGGAACTCGCGGACGCCCACGACCTTCCAGTACTCTTGCACACCCCGAATCAGTCCAGCGGTTCGAGTCGGTCCTACCGGTCCGGCATCGGCGTTCCGGGCTACGAGAAGAACGCGGAACTGGGAGCGGAGCCGGTTCTCGAGGGCGAGAACCCGGCGCTCGAGGCGGTCAAACTCGACGTCGAGGCCATGCGCGACGCGGGAATCGACGACGATCGCGTGGTCGCCTCGCACGCGGATCGGAACAACACCGCCTACCTCATGGAGAACACGGACTGTTACCTGAGCTACACCATCGGCCACTCGTGGCTAATCGGCGTCGACGCCGCGGACGTCGCGGACGCCATCGACGAGTACGGCCCCGAGCGGATCATGATCGACACCGACTGCGCGAACGTGCTCCGGACGGACCCGTTCGCGCTCAAGCGAGCGATATTCGAACTCTACCGGTACGGCATCGACGCGGACGCGATCCGAACAGTCGTGCTCGAGAACCCGCGCGAGGTGTTCGGTATCGGCGGCTGAGGCTCGGCATCGGCGGCTGAAACGGCTGATTTCCGAATCCGGACTCCTCGCTATAGATACGCGCAGGTGTTCGTCAGCTCCCCCACGCCCTCGACGCCGACGGTCACGCTGTCTCCCTCCTCGAGCAACACCGGTGGCTCCCGGTAGACGCCTACCCCCGGCGGCGTGCCGGTGAAGATCAGGTCGCCCGGTTCGAGCGTGAACGCCCGACTGCAAAACGCGACCAGTTCGTCGACGCCGAAGATCAAGTTCCCTGTCGTCGACTCCTGCAGTCGCTCGCCGTTTACCTCGGCCCAGATCTCGAGATCGTGGGGGTCGTCGACCTCGTCGGCCGTCACGAGTTCCGGGCCGATCGGCGCGAACGTATCGAGGCTCTTCCCGCGGACCCACTGGCCGTCGCCGTGCTGGAGGTCCCGCGCCGACACGTCGTTGCCGACGAGGTAGCCCGCGACGTGCTCGAGCGCCTCGTCCGCGCTGACTCGACGCGCTTGGCGCCCGATCACGGCGACCAGCTCCGCCTCGTAGTCGACCTTCTCGGTGAGGGCCGGATCCCAGGAAACGGTGCTCTCGGGTCCCGTAACCGATGTCGGAAACTTCGAGAAGAGCACCGGTTCGTCCGGGATCGGGTTGTCCCCCTCCTCGGCGTGATCGCGGTAGTTTAGGCCGACGCAGACGATCTTGTTCGGATCGCCGACCGGCTCGAGTCGCGTCACTTCGTCGGCGTCGTACGCGCCCGCTCCCTTCTCCGCCGCGTACTCGAGGGCGAGTTCGGCCTTCCGTCGCCACTCCCAGTCGGCAAGGAGATCCGTCGTCGCTCGCGGAATCTCGATGCCGGTACCCGATCCCGCTTCGGGGAGGCTGATTACGGTCCCGTCGGTCGTCGATACGCCGCACCACGGTCGGTTCGCGTCCGTCGTTCGATATTGTCCGATTCTCATGTGTGGATCTCCGTGATCGATGTTCGAGTTCGGCAGGCAGGCATTACAGATCCAGCCCCGCCTCGTCGATCAACCGCCGGCCGGACGCTACGAACCGGTCGAACTCCTCGTTCACCGCGGGATTGAGCAGTTCGCCGTCGCGTTTGACCGGTTCGCCGTCGACGAGCACCGTGTCGATATGGGACGGATCCGACTGGAAGACGACGGTCTGGATCGGCGAATGAGACGGCGCGGTCGTGAAGTCGTCCGTCCGGATCGTGACGATGTCGGCCCGTTTGCCGGGCGTGAGCGTTCCGATCTCGTCTTCCATGCCGAGCGCCCTCGCGCCCTCGATGGTCGCCATCTCGAGGGTGTCTCGGCAGGTAAGACTCACGCTCGTGACCTCCTCGTCGGTCTCGAGGATCCGCTGGTTGTCGAGCATCCGCTGAACCTGCAGCCCCACTCGCATCTGTGCCCCCATGTCGCCGCTGATGTTCGAACAGACGTCGACGCCCCAGGTCGGACGCCCGCCTGCCTCGAGTACCTTCCCCGTGACGGGGATGCCGTGGGCCATCTGCATCTCGACTTCCGGCGTCGCGGAGAAGGAGACGCCCTGGTCGACGGCGTGGTCGATATCCTCTTGGGAGAAGTGGTTCGCGTGGGCGACGTTCACGTCGGAGCCGAGCATGTCCGAAATCGCGCCGAAGCCCTGGTAGTCCTCCCCGTAGATCGAGGAGGGCCAGCACGCGGCACCCATGTGAATCGTCGCGACGACGCCCAGTTCCCGCGCGAGCTCGAGGTCGCTCCGGGCGACCTCCTCGGTGGTGAAGTCGGGACCGCGAAGCGCGAGCCCGAGCGAGAGCAGGTCGTCGTCCGCTATCTTTTCGTCGCGAAGCTTTCGGACGGCGTCGTCCGGGTGCCCTTCAGTGCTGTCGAACCACCACGTCGCCGCGTCGTCTCCCGGCGGCCCGTACGCGTACAGCGTCCGCAGTCCGGCGTCTTTTAGCCCGTCAACTGCGCGTTCTGCGTGCTCGGGCGTGTTGATCGCGTGCGACCAGTCGAGCGCCGTCGTCGTCCCCGTGTGCAGTTTCTCGAGCGCTCCGAAGAGGTTCCCGAGGTACATGTCCTCCGGCTGGTAGAGCCCGGCGATGTTCCCGAGCATGTCGTCGAAGTAATCGCCCATGAGCGACCAGTCGCCGGCGATCCCCCGTACCTGGGTCTGCCAGAGGTGAATGTGCGAGTCGACGAATCCCGGGAGGACGATCCGATCCGTCGCGTCGATCGCGTCCGCGTTCGACGCGCTCAGCCCGTGACCGATATCGACGATCTCTCCGCTCTCGACCAGTATATCCGCCTCCTCGAGCGTTCCGATCTCCGGGTCGAGCGAGACCACCGTCCCGTTCTGAATTATCGTTTGTGACATGTGCACGTGTCTAGTCTTACCACTGGGATAAAAATTTACTGTGCGGTAAACTTCGACCGACATCGCGGCGCTCCCGAGCAATCGAATTATATGGCGTTCCCCCCAGAGTACGCGTATGAGCGAGTCGGACGGGAAGGTGTCCGCCAAGGACACCGAGGAGGTGATCATGGAGGCGACGTTCCGGGCGCTGAGCGAGCACGGGTACTCGGAGCTTCGAATGCGCGATATCGGAGACGAGATGGAGTTGACTCGGCAGGTCATCCACTACCACTACGACGGGAAATACGACCTGCTCTCCTCGTTTTTAGAGTACGTCATCGATCAGTACGAAGGCAGCGTCGAGGTGAAAGCGGATGCGGACCTCCGAACGGAACTCGACGCCCGGATCGACCAGTGTCTGTTCGGCCCGGAGTTTGGCGAGTTTACCCACTGGGACCGCATGAAGGTGTACCACGAACTCTACGCCCAGGCCCAGAACGACGACCGACACCGGGAGATCTTCAACGAACACTACGAGCGACTCCGCGGGAGCGTCGTCGAGGTCATCGAAGCGGGCGTCGAAGCGGGCGTCTTTCGTGAGGTCGACGCCAAGCAGATGGGCCAACTCATCACCGACGTCATCCACGCCGCGCGGGGACGACGAATCTCTTTGGGTCACGAGGACGCCCCCGAGCAGGCCCGCAGAGCCATCGACGACTTCGTTCTCGACTCGCTCGAGGTCGAGGACTGAGCGCGAATCGGCTGCCGGCGATCACTCCTCGAGAGCGGGCAGTTCCGCGGTGAGGTACTCGACGAACTTCTCGGGGTGTTCGGCGTGGGGCAACAGCGTCGAGTAGTCGACGACGACCAGATCCAGATCGGCCGCTTCGGCCATGTTTCGGCCGTCGCGCAGAGGGACTAACTCCGCATCTCGGCCCCAGACGAGCGTCGTCGGCGTCTCGAGGGCGGCGAGTTCGGTCTGGAGGTCGAACGATTCGTCCGGATCGAGCGTTCCCGCCGCGAAGGAGCCGGGCGCGTACCGCGCGCCCGGCTGGTGGGCGCTCTGCCAGGCGTAGGAGACCTGCTGTTCGTCGATGTTCACTGGATCGTAGTAGCCGTCGCGGTCGTAGAAGTATCGGATCGAGGGCTTGCTCGAGAGCAGGTTAAAGAGCGTCGTGCCGACGACCGGCGTTCGAAACAGCGTCCGGAGCCACGGGCGTTCGGTGCCGGTATCGGCCGTCGGGCAGATGAGGACGAGTCGGTCGAAATCGCCGCCATCGGCCGCCTGCACCGCGAACGAGCCGGTCAGCGACGACGCCACGACGACCGGGGAGTCGGTCACGTCGGCCGCGAACTCGCGGACGAAATCGCCGTACAGCCGGGCCGAGTACTCGAGCGGCGGCCGATCCGATCGGCCGAACCCGGGGAGGTCCACGGCGAAGACGTGGTAGCTCTCCGCGAGTCGCTCGAAGATCGGCTCGAACTCGTTCGCGCTCCCGGCCGCGTGAACGCCGTGACAGAGGAGCATGTCCGGCGCGTCCGGGTCGCCGGCGACGGTGTAGGAGACATCCATTCCGCGCCACCGGTAGGTGCGTTCGACCCCCGGCAGCGGGTTCTCGAGGTCGCCCGCCCGCCTCCTGAGCAGGCGGTTTCCGAGGACGGCTGCGCCAGCGGTTCCCAGCGCTCCGGCGGCTGCTGTTCGAAGCTTCATAGCCGGCAATTCGTCGTCGACGCCCTTCAACCTGCGGCCGTCGCGGGAGCCGTCTCGAAGGCGTCACTACGGCCGCCACCGTCGAGATCGCCGCGGCGGCCACGGAGCAGCTACCGTGATCGGTTCCCCGCCATCCGCTCGGTCTCGAGGCGCTCGAGGCAGTCCTCGACCGGCTCGAGGAGTTCGTCGGCGACAGCGTACGGGTCCGTCTCGCCGGTTCGAACCGCCTCGGCGACCGCTTCGATCCCGCCGGCGCGTTGCAGTTCGTCCTCGAGCAGCGAGTTCGCGTCCTCCCTGAGCAGGGTCCGGATCTCTTCGGCGTAGCGCTTGCGGGCGTGTTCGGCCCGCTCGCCGGACTCCTCGAGGTACGTCTGGTGATTTCGAAACTCGCTCAGCAGGTCGTCGATACCCTCGCCCTTCGTCGCGACGGTCTCGACGATCGGCGGTCGCCAGGTCGTCTCGCCGCTCGATTCGTCGTCCGCCGGTTCACCGCTCCCGTGGTCGGTCGCGCTCCCGGCGTCCGGCCCGTGGTGGCCGTCTCCGCCGCCGAACCCGCTCCCCTCGCCGAGGTCGATCATCTCTCTGAGCTCTTTGACGGTGCGATCGGCGCCCGGTCGGTCGGCCTTGTTGACGACGAAGACGTCCGCGATCTCGAGGATGCCGGCTTTCAGCGTCTGGATCGAGTCGCCCGACCCCGGCGGGACGAGCACGCCGACGGTGTCGGCGGTGCGGACGATGTCGATCTCGTTTTGGCCCGCGCCGACGGTCTCGATGATGATCTTGTCCTTGCCGAAGGCGTCCATGGCCTTGACGGCGTCCGCCGTCGCGGTCGAGAGCCCGCCGAGCGTGCCCCGAGCGCTCATCGAGCGCACGAAGACGTCCATGTCGCCGACCGTCGAGGCCATTCGGATGCGGTCGCCGAGGACGGCACCGCCGGTAAACGGTGAGGAGGGATCGATCGCGATGATGCCGACCGTTTCGCCGCGATCGCGGTACGTTTCGGCGAGTTTATCGACCAGCGTCGATTTGCCGGCGCCGGGGCTCCCCGTGATACCGATCACGTCCGCCTCGCCCGTGTGCGCGTACAGTTCCGAGACGAGGTCTCGGTAGCCCGGCGATCGGTTTTCGATCTTCGAGATCGTTCGCGCGAGCGCACGATGTTTCCCCGACAGCAGCCCCTCGAGCAGTTGCTCGTCCGGCTCGGTCATCGTTGCGGGGCGTTCTCCCGGACGAAGTCGATCGTCTCCTCGATCGAGGTGCCGGGGCCGAAGATGGCGGCGACGCCTTCTTCCTCGAGTTCCGGCCGGTCCTCGTCGGGGATCACGCCGCCGACCAGCACGAGCGTGTCGTCCTTGGCGTCGTACTCCTCGAGACCGTCCATGATCTTCGGGACGAGCGTGTTGTGAGCGCCCGACAGAATAGAGATCCCGAGCACGTCGACGTCCTCTTGGACCGCAGCCTGGACGATCTCGTCCGGGGCCTTGTGCAGTCCGGAGTAGATGACCTCGAATCCGGCGTCGCGGAACGCCCGGGCGATGACGTGTGCTCCGCGGTCGTGTCCGTCGAGTCCGACTTTCGAGACGAGACACCGAATCGACTCCGCTTCCTGTTCGCTGCTCATGCCAGTACGTTTCCCGGCCGCCTGTTTGACTTTAACGGTCGTTCCTGAGGATGTGTCAATCTCTAGCCCACGAGTGGCGCGGAGCCGACGAACCCCCCGCCGTCCCGCCGTTGGCCGATCGGGCCCATCGCTCGCTACGAAACTGGACCGAACCAAAGGCTAAAGAGCGAAACGACCATATATTTCGGTAATGATTAGCATTCGTTTACTGCGGAGGGATCTCTCGTGGGCGTCGAAATAAAAGAAACCAGGGTCACCGACGCCGAGTTCGAGTCGATGAAGCGGTTCGTCTTCGAGTATCTGGCGGCCAGCGTCGCGAAAGAAGACGAGGGCGGCCGGATGCGGTGGTACCCCTGGCACTCGGCGGAGTACCGTCACAACCACATCCTCAACGTGGTCGCACTCGCCGAGGAGATCGCGGAGAAAGAGGGCGCGGACGTCGACGTCACGCGCGTCGCCGGCCTGTTCCACGACGTGGCCAAACTCGAGACCGATCAGGAACTCCACGCCGAGGCCGGCGCTCGCGTCGCTCGAGAGTACCTCGAATCGCGCGGCGAGTACCCCGAATCGTTCGTCTCGCAGGTGTGTCGAGCCATCGAGTACCACTCCTATCAGGGGGACTTAGACGACCTCGCACTCGAGACCCAGTGTCTCATCGAGGCCGATCTGCTCGATAAGGTCGGCGCGAACGGAATCGCGCTGATGCTCCTGCGCATGGGCTACGAGGCTCGAACCCACATGGACTCCGAGGAGATGGTCGACCGCGTCTTAGAGCGCGGACTCGAGGCCGCAAACCGCGTCGAGAGCGACGCCGCGGAGAGCATCGCCCACCAGCGACTCAAGCGCGTCCGCTGGTTCAGCGACTGGCTCGAGGACGAAATCGCGGCGATCGGCAACTAGCGCCGCCGTTTCTCGGACGTTTTTCGACCGGTAGGAGACCCGTCTAGGGATTCCGCCGCGGATCGCTCCCGGCGAACCGACCTGATTCCCAGCGAGTAGGAATCCGCCGCTCGCACTTACCTACCGAACCGAATGTGCTAGTCGATTACAACCGCTCGGGCTCGCGAGCGAAGCCCTGGAAATCCATGCACGAGATACGTACCAGCCCGTCCGAAACCGTCGATGCGCGCGACGCCGCGGAACGACAGGAATCAGTCGATTCGCGGACCGAATGCCCAGAGTGTGGCGGCGACCTCCGCCGCGACGGCGAGCGGGGCGAAACCGCCTGTCGAGAGTGCGGGCTCGTCGTCGACGAACGCACGATCGATCGCGGGCCGGAGTGGCGCGCGTTCACTAGCGACGAGCGCGAGTCCCGCAGCCGCGTCGGCGCGCCGATGAGCGAACTCAGACACGACAACGGCCTCAGCACGCGGATCGACTGGCGAAACCGGGACGGCTACGGGAAGGAACTCTCCGCGCGAAAACGAAAGCTGTTCCAGCGATTGCGGACCTGGGACGAACGGTTCGTCACGAAAGACGCTCAGGAGCGAAACCTGAAGCAGGCGTTCGGCGAGATCGACCGGATGGCCTCGGCGCTCGGCCTCGCGGAACCCTGCCGGGAAACCGCGGGTGTCATCTATCGACAGGCGGTCGAACGCGACCTGCTGCCCGGTCGGTCGATAGAGGGGATGGCGACGGCCAGTCTGTACGCCGGCGCGCGAAAACAGGGGACCCCGCGGACCCTCGTGGAGTTCGAGACGGTGAGTCGCGTCGAAAAGCTCCGCATCCAGCGGGCCTATCGCTACCTCTCGCAGGAACTCGACCTCCGTCTCGAGCCCGCCGACCCGCTCCAGTACGTCCCGCAGTTTTCCTCCGCGCTCGAGTTGAGCGACGAGGCCAAACAGCGCACGCGCGAACTGCTCGAGGCGGCCAAATCCGACGGCCTCCACAGCGGACGAAGCCCCGCCAGCATCGCCGCGGCGGCGCTGTACGCAGCGGGCCGATTGACGAACGAGGAGATCACGCAGGACGCCGTCAGCGACGCCGCGCACGTGAGCTGTGTAACTATTCGAAAACGCTACACTGAGATACTCGATGTCTACGAAGCACACCGGAACGGCCGATGAAAGCGATCTCGGGGAGCATCGAATGACGACTGAACGCCGAATACTCCGACACCTCACAGAGCGGGGACCGCTCGACGTGGTCGAGCTCGCGACAGCGCTCGAGACACATCCGACGACGGTCGAACTCGCCTGCGAGCGCCTCCGCGACAGGGAACGCGTTCGGCTCGTCGGCTCGAGTCGGTACCGGCTCGTCGACGGCGAGCGCGCCGGCGGAGTCGAGATCGACTCGGAGCCCGACGACGATATCGAGGGCGACCCCGAGCGGTGACGGGTGCTGCTCGGTGGTAACGGTACGAACGGTCAGCGGTGATGTGAGCGGTCGGCAGTGATAGTCCGCACGGCCGGCGGGCATCGTGGTCGGCGACGGCCGAACGGGCAGCCGGCGGTGACATTATGGGCGGGCGGTCCCGAGTACGCGTATGCGCGTTGCAATTCTGGGCTGTGGATACGTCGGCTGCGAACTGGGCCGGCAACTCCGCGAGCGCGGCCACGACGTGATCGGCGTGCGGCGCTCCGAGTCGGGCATCGAGACGATCGAATCCCTCGGCCTCGAGGCCGTTCGAGCGGATATCACCGACGCCGACGACCTCGAGTCGGTCCCGTCGGTCGACGCCGTCGTCTTCGCCGCGAGCAGCGGCGGTCGGGACGCGAGCGCCGCTCGATCTGTGTACGTCGACGGGCTCGAAACGGCGATCGAGTCGTTCGGCTCGCGTGCTGACCCGCCTGATCGGCTGGTCTACACCTCCTCGACGGGCGTTCACGGTGACCACGACGGCGACTGGGTCGACGAGGAGACGCCGATCGATCCGACTACCGAGAAGACGGCAGTGCTCGCCGAGGCCGAACGCGTCGCCCTCGAGACGCCCCCCGAGTACGGGTTCGAGGGGACCGTCGCCCGGTACGCGGGGCTGTACGGGCCGGACCGGTACCGACTCGAGCGCTACCTCGAGGGACCGGTTACGGCGGGCTACCTGAACATGGTCCACCGCGACGACGCGGCGGGCGCAGTCGGATACCTGCTCGAGGAGGATTTGGCACGCGGGGAGGTCGTACAGGTCGTCGACGACGAACCGGCCGACAAGTGGGAATTCGCGGATTGGCTCGCGAACGAAGCGGGGGTCGACGAACCGGCCAAGCGGACGAAAGCCGAACGTCTCGAGGACGGCGACCTCTCGGCGGCCGCCCGGCGTCGGATTCGAACGAGCAAGCGGTGCTCGAACGAGAAGCTTCGCGGGCTCGGCTACGAGTTCGCGTATCCGACGTTTCGAACGGGGTATCGCGACGCGATAGAGGAATATATTGCCGGCACCTCGTCGAACGGCTGATATTTCTGGTATGTTTTGCCTTCGTACCAGTCGGAGGGGGGAAAATTCTTGGTGGCTCGATTTAACAGTGGGGTATGAGCTATCAGGGAGTCCGTTCGGTGGGAAACGCGCTCGGTGGTGACCGCGCGTTGGTGATCGACGACGCCGTGGATCTCGCCGTCTCGACGGACCCGCTCGTCCTCTCGCTCGTGGTTCTCGCCGTTCTCGGTGCCGTCTTCGGTGGGTGGTGGCTCGTCCGCTGGGTTCGGCGACCGCCCGGAACGCGTCTCAAGCGCGTCCTCGCCTCCTACGACGACGTGGCGGTGTTGATGCATCCGAACCCCGACCCCGACGCGATGGCGTGTGCGATGGGCGTCGCCGAGATCGCGGACGCGGTCGACACCGACGCGACCCTCCAGTACTCCGGCGAAATCCGACACCAGGAAAACCGGGCGTTCAGGACCGTTCTGGACCTCGACCTCGAGACGGTCGAATCGAGTTCCGATCTGGCCGCAGACGCCGTGGTACTGGTCGATCACAACACGCCGCGAGGATTTACCGGCGCACAGACCGTCGAACCGGTGGTCGTCGTCGACCACCACCCCGGAAACGGAGCCGGAACGGCGTTTACGGACGTTCGGCCCGACTACGGCGCGGCGTCGACGATCATCGTCGAGTACCTAGAGGACATGGGCGCGACGATGGCCGATGACGACGACGATGAGTCGGAAGGTGGGTTCGAAATATCGTCGGACCTCGCGACTGGATTGCTCTACGGCATCCAGTCCGATACGAACAACCTGACGAAAGGCTGCTCGAAAGCGGAGTTCGACGCCTGTGCGTTTCTCTTTCCCGGCATCGACGAGGACGATCTCGACCGAATCGCCAACCCGCAGGTTAGCGACGACGTGTTACAGATCAAAGCCAAAGCGATCACCGAAAAGCGCGTCGAGGGCTCGTTCGCCACTTGCGACGTCGGCACGATCAACAACGTCGACGCGATTCCGCAAGCGGCGGACGAACTCATGCACCTCGAGGGAGTGACGGCCGTGGTGGTCTACGGCGAAAACGACGGCACGTTGCACCTCTCGGGGCGGTCGCGCGACGACCGCGTCCACATGGGCGAAACGCTGCGTCATGTTGTCAGCGACATTCCGATGGCGAACGCCGGCGGCCACGCCCGGATGGGCGGCGGCCAGCTGTCGGTCGAGCACATGCGCGGGATCGGCCCCTCGGACGGGCTCACCTGCGTCGAACTCGAGGATCGGCTGTTCGCCGCGATGGCTGGCGATCGGTCCTGATCGGTATAATCGGCGGCGTTCGGAGAAAATACGTCGGCGGAGGGCGGACGAACGGAGACGAGCGGGGGGGGGGTCGGTCAGCGAATCTCTTTCCACTTCGTATCGCAGTCGGGGCAGATGCGGATCGTCTCGATCGAGTCCGGATCGTTCTCCGTCTTGAGGGGTTTCTCGCAGTCAGCACAGACCACTCGCTCGTAGGTGTCCTTGTCGAGGTCTCCCGTTCGAAGCGCCTTCCGGATTGATTGCATAGACGCCCCTACGGCGGTCGGGGAGAAAAAGACACGGGCTGTTATTGTCTCTATCGCTGTCAGGTACCGTTTCGATTCGAAAGCGTGACTTGGAAGCGACCAACAGATTGCGTATGAACTTCCCGGTGACTCGGCGCGTCGGCGGTCGGACGGCGGTCTTCGGGTCACTGTGCGGGCTCGTCTTTCTGGTCAACCTCGGGCGGATGATCTACGCGCCCTTGCTCGAGCCGTTCAAGGCCGAATTCGCCGCGAGCACGGGAGCCATCGGCCTGCTGGCGACGCTCGCCTGGGCAGGCAGCGCGGCTCCGCGTCTGCCGACGGGGTACCTGCTGACGAAGGTGCCGCGACGGTGGGTGGTACTCGGAACCGGACTCGTCCTCGCGGGCGGTTCGGCGTTCGCGTCCACCGCGGACTCGCTCGGCGTCCTCTACGTCGGTGCGCTGTTGATGGGGATCGCCAGCGGCGTCTACTACGTTTCCGCGATGCCGCTGGTCAGCGAACTCTTTCCCGAGCGACCGGGTCGAGCGATCGGCGTCAACGGCATGGCGAGCCAGCTCGCGGCCGTCGCCGCTCCGCTGCTGGTCGCCGGCTTCTACGCCGTAACGGCGCTCCCGATCGAGCCCTGGCGACTGCTCTTTCGCCTGCTGTCAGGCGGGGCGGTCCTCTCTGCGGTCGCGTTCTACCTGACCGCTCGCCGGGTCGACCTTCCGGGCGGGGAGCGCGAGGACCTGAACCTCACCGAGGCGCTGTCCGCCCAGTGGCGAGTCATACTCACGGGAATCGTCGTCGCCGGCCTCGCGGGACTGGTCTGGAACGGCGTGTTCAACATGTACGTCACCTATCTCAACGAATCGAAGGAGTTCTCCCAGGGACTCGCACAGATCATGCTCACGGTGGTCTTCGCGACCGGCGTTCCCGCGTTCTGGCTCACCGGCGTCATCGCCGACCGGGTTCCGTTCGTCCCCCTCATGCTCGCCGTGCTGGGCAGCTTCGTCGTCTGTCTCGTCGGGTTGATCCTCGCCGAGAGCGTCGTCGCCGTCTTCCTCGTCTCGGCGGTGACGGGGTACGTCATGCACAGCCTGTTTCCCGCGACCGACACCTACATCCTGGCGTCGCTTCCCAACACCCATCGCGGGAGCGGCTACGCCATCTTCAGCAGCGCGATGATGCCGCTCCAGGCCATCGGCAGCGTCTTCGTCGGCGGCCTCGTCGATGTCGGCTTCAGCTTCGATACGATCTTCGCCGGGCTCGCGGCCGGGCTCGTCGTCCTGCTCGTCGTCCTGCTCGCGCTCTGGTCGGCCGGGGTGCTCCCGGACAGTCAGGCGCGGTGAGTTCTCTCACCGACCGGCGAGTCGGTTTCGACGACGACTCACCCACTCGCCGGTCGCCGACTCGAGCCGATCGACAGCCGGCTCCCGTTCGGCGCGACTCGCCGGAGTCGTGGCCGTTTTGAGGGTTCGCTCGAAGTATCCATCGATGGAATACGTCCAGGAGCGAATCGCCACGCTCCACGAGTTCGGCTCGACGCCGCAGGTCGAGGACGTCGAGGCCGCGCTCGCGGAGACGGCCGTCGTCGTTCCGATGACCGCTCGAGAACACGGTCGTCCCGCCGCCGAGCGCGTCTTCTCGGAACTCGAGGCCGTCGATCCGGCCGCCGTCTTCGTTCCGGTTCGTGCGCCGGCGGACCGGATTGGCTCCGTTCGAACCTGGCTCGAGTCGTTCGACCTCGAGCTGTCCGTTCTCTGGTGTAACGCCCCCGCCGTCGACGAGCTGTTGGCGACCGTCGGACTCGACGACGGCTTCGGCAAGGGGCGCGACGTCTGGCTGGCGCTCGGGCCGGCGGCCCAGGCCCACGAGTACGTCGTCGTCCACGACGCTGACGCCCGGAGTTACGAGGGAGAGCACGTCGCGCGCCTGCTGGCGCCGCTGACCGACGGCTTCGAGTTCGCGAAGGGCTACTACGCTCGCGTCGAGGACGACACCCTCTACGGGCGGCTGTTCCGGCTGTTTTACGAACCGCTCGTTCGCGCGATAGCGCGCCGCCACGACGAGCCGATCGTCTCGTACCTCGAGTCGTTCCGGTACGCGCTAGCCGGCGAGTTCGCCGCGTCGGCCGACCTGATAAACCGCCTTCGACCCCCGCGGGCCTGGGGGCTCGAGGTCGGCACGCTGGGCGACGCGTTCGAGTACGCGGGCTTTACGGGGACCGCACAGGTCGACCTCGGCCGGCACGAACACGACCACCGGTCGGTCGCCGGCGACGACGGGCTCGAGGGGATGAGCCGGGAAGTGGCCGCCGAACTGCTGCGCGTGTTCGAAGAGCGCGGCGTCGATCCGACGTACCGAACGCTTCCCCGGCGGTACGTCGAAAGCGGTCAGCGGCTGATCGCCCAGTACGAGGCAGACGCGCGCTTCAACGGCTTTTCCTACGATCCCGACGCCGAGCGCGACCAGCTCGAGCGCTACGCCGAGGCGATCGAGCGACCGGGGTCGGATCGGCGGCTCCCCCGGTGGGTCGACGCCTCGCTCGAGCGGTCGGCCGTGCTCGAGGCGGCCCGGCCGTCGCCCGCCCAGCGACTCGAGTCGGGGACGTCTGACTGACGGCAACGTTCCGGATCGTCGCGGCGGGACTGTCGGCGACCGAACGGATCGGCTCGAAAACCCTATCAGACGACCCGCCGTTAGCCCGGGTATGGACGCGACGGCTGACGAACTCGCTGGCGTCGTCGACCTCTTCGGCGGACTCTCGCGCGCGGAACTCGAGCGGGCGCTCTCGGAGGCCGCCTTCCGGGCGGACGGGGGTTCGATCGACGAGCGCGCGCTCGGCGAGGCGATCGACGAGGGCCTCGAGTCGTTCACGCTGCTCGAGTGCTCCACCGAGTGCCTGGCGACGGACGCGCCGACCCTCGACTCCGGGACCGACCTCTTCGTCTCCGGCCCGGCGGCATTTCCCACGGTCCCGGAGTACGCCGAGGACGTGCCCCACATTCTCGACATCGAGCGCCGGCGGTTCGATCGCGACGCACTCGGCGCGGCCGCTCGAGCGCGATTTAGCGACGCGATCGATGCGGCGCGAGACGGGGGACCCGACGGCGACCGGCTTCGGGACCTCCGCGAGGTGAGCTACGACATCGAGGCGTGGGGACCGGTGGAACTGGACGACGAGCGCGCGCGGATCGAAGAGGGACTCGACTGAGCAGATGGCGCGACTCCGTCTCGAGGCCGTCGCCGGTCACGAGCCAAGCCAGATCGACGATCAGCCCTACGACGCCGCCGTCCTCGCGCCGGTCATCGACCGCGACGGCGAGGACTACCTGCTGTTTACCAAACGCGCCGACCACCTCGGCGAGCATCCCGGGCAGATGAGCTTCCCCGGGGGCGGGGCGGAACCGATCGACGATACGATCCTCGAGACCGGGCTCAGAGAGGCCGCAGAGGAGATCCGCCTCGAGGCCGACGAGGCCGACGTGATCGGGCAACTCGACGACATCCGGACGATCACGGAGTACGCCGTCACGCCGTTCGTCGTTCGCGTGCCCGACCGGGAGTACGACCCGGACGAGCGGGAGGTGGCCGAAATCGCGATCCTCCCGCTTTCGGGCTTGCTGGACCCCGACAACTACGAGTACGAACGACGAAGCCACCCGGCCTACGGCGAGGCCGTCGTCCACTACTTCCACGTCGACGGCTACACCGTCTGGGGCGCGACGGGGAACATTCTGGTCCAGTTACTCGAGCTGGCAACCGATTTCGAACCCGGCGACCGACTGGAGCAGTCGACGTTCTGAGGCCGACGGGGATTCGGCCCCTGCGCCGGGCGAGACTCGAAGCGGATTGCTCGAACGCGTATCGATCGTCCACCCAGTGGTAATAAGGAGTCTCGATCCCGATCCTTCGCCATGACACGACGGGTCGCCCGTTCCCTCGCCGATCGTCGCGATCGCGGTTCCCTCCCGTTTTGGTCGAATCGTTCGCAACCCGCAGACTCGCGGCCACGCCTCGAACCGGCGGTGATCGCGCGTGCCTGAGCCCGACCTCGAGACCGATCTCGCCGTCGGATCGGACGCGTTCGCCGACGCGGGGGCGGGCCTCGAGGTCGCGGTCGTCGGAGCCGGTGCGATCGGCGCGACGACCGCTTACGACCTCGCCCGTCGCGGCGCGTCGGTGACCCTCTACGACAGCGGTTCGGTCGCCAGCGGTGCGAGCGGGCGAGCGGCCGGGCTGTGTTACGACGCGTTCGCGTCGGCCCTCGACGCCGAAATCGCGGGGGAGGCGATCGAACGGTTCCGCGCCTTTTCGGGCGACGACACGTTCCCGTTCGTCGAGTGTCCGTACGTCTGGTTCGCGCGGGAGGGCGACGAGGAGCGCGCGGCCGCCATCCGCGAGCAGGTCGATCGAATGCAACGCAACGGGGTCGTCGCCCTCGAGATGACCGGTTCGGAACTCGGCGAGCGGTTCCCCGCCCTGCGCGGCGACGACGTGGCGGTCGCCGCCGTCGCGGGCGCGGCTGGCTACACCGATCCAGCGCAGTACACGGCCTGTCTCGCGGCCGCGGCCGACGGGGCTGGGGCGGACCTCGAGCCAGAGACGCCGGTCGCCGTCTCCGTCGATCAGCCGCGAGTCGAACCGGTCGACGACGCCGGCGGAGTCGCAGGTGAGCGCGACGTCGACGCCGTCGTCGTCACCGCGGGCGCACACACCAAACGGCTGCTCGCCGAGGCCGGCGTGTCGATCGCCCTGAAGCCCTACCGCGTCCAGGCGCTGATCGCGGACGCCGAACTCGACGAACCGATGTGGTACGACGCGACCGACGGCCTGTACGCTCGCCCACACCCGGAGGGAATCCTCGTCGGAAACGGCACCGAACCGGTCGAAGCGGATCCGGACGCCTACGACCGTGCGGCCTCCGACGCGTTCCTCGAGGGGATACCGGGTCGCGTCGACGAACGACTCGAGGGGATCAGCCTCGAGATCGACCGCGCGTGGGCGGGGCTCTGCACTGCGACACCGGATCGAGACCCGCTCGTCGGCGAGGTCCGCCCGGGGCTGTTCGTCGCGACCGGGTTCCAGGGAGAGGGGGTCATGCGAGCGCCGGCGATCGGCGACCGACTCGCCGCGATGGTACTCGACGACGACGGCGGCCTCGACAGGTTCGATCCGACCCGCTTCGCGGGCGACGAGTCGTTCGACATCGTCGAGGGAATGGGCGTCGATTCGGAGGGGTGACCGCTCCGCGCCGTTGTCGGAGCGCTATGCGGCCGCGGTTGCGTCGTCACTGGTAGTTGCGCCGTCGCTCGTTATCGTTGACAGTCACACCGTTGCTCACTGTTGCTACTCGAGCGCCTGCCGTCGACTACGCCAGTAGAAAATAACGTCCCTGAACTCGAGTGTCGGCTCGCTGCCGACACGGCCCCTCGGTCAGCCGTCGATGGTGATCTCGTCGGCTTCCGCCGCGTCGATATCGCTCTCGTCCGCGTCGTCGATCGACCGATCGTCGTCGCTCGCTCCCTCGCCGATGGTGAGTCCGTCCGAGCGGTCGTCCGGGCCCGTCCCCGTTTCGTCCTTCGGAATCTCGACGTTGAGCGTGCCGACTTCGGTCAGCCTCGCCGTGCCGGCGTCCGGTTCGACGACGGCGTCGTCGGGAAGTTCTGCTTCCCCCTCGAGGGACATCGAGCGGCCGGGAAACAACATGTCGAACCCGTCGTGGAACTCGCGAAAGCGGTCGACGTGGACGCCCACCGTTCCCTCGAGGTATCGAACCTGTAGCTCGTCGGCGTCGGCTCCGGGCGCGTCGAAGACGACGAGATAGGACGTGTCGTTCTCGAGAACGTCCGACGGGAGGGATCGGGAGCGTTGGATGTAACTGCTCACGCGGCCGATCTGGCGATACAGCGCGTTTCCGACCGAACCGCCGATGTCTCTGAGCGTCACGGCACACCACCACGAGGGGAGGTTACACACGGGGACTCGTTTACGTACATACCCACGACGGGGACTACGAGTCGCTCGTTGATATTGGTTTTGCTGAATGGAAAATAACGTCTGACGCGATCCCGGCGCAGTCGGGCCATACGGATCGGAAATCGCCAACAGCTGCGACCGTCTGGGCCGACGCCAGTGTTACAGTTCGACGCGCTCGAGGCAATCGGTCCCGCCACAGACCGGACACGACAGCTCCGAAACGGAATAGTCTTCGGGGACGTCGTAGGTGTAGTGGTTCTCGAACAGGTCGAGAAAGCAATCGTCGTCGGTGCACTTAATCTCCTCAGTCGGTGGCATACGCCCACCTAACGCGAGTGCGAGTAAGAACCATTGGGTTACGGAACCGGGAGTCCCCTCTCCGCACACGGGTGAGTGCATAATGCCGTCGCGACGCGAGCATCGGTCCGTGTAGTCACCGTTTTAGGCCTCGAGGCGCTACCACTGTGTCATGACTGTCCCCGAAACGCTCTCGGTGACGATCGTCGACGGCTACGTCGACGAACCCGCCCACTTCGGGGTCCCCCCGTACATGTCGACGTATCCGCGATACGCGGCCGGCGCGCTCGTCGACGCGGGCGTCCCGCGCGAGCGGATCACCTACCACACGATCGACGGTCTGCGCGACGAACCCGACCGCTGGCGCGACGTCGACGAGGCCGACCTCCTCGTCTACCTCGGCGGGATGACCGTTCCCGGAAAGTACGTCGGCGGAACCCCCGCGGAGCCCGACGAGGTCCGCAAACTCGCCTGGACGGCCGGCGGGACGACCCTGATGGGCGGGCCGGTCAAGTTCGGCGTCGGCGAGGAAAACGCCGGCGCGACCGAGACCGAACGCCGCGATCTCGACTTCGACTTCGTCGCGAAAGGCGACGTCGAGGCGGCGGTCTACGACCTCGTCGAGAGTGGCCTCGAGGGATTCAACAACCGGATGCGAGACGTCGACGAGGTCTCCCGGTGGGCCCAGGAGGGCGCGTTCGTCGTCGAGCAACATCCGAACCATCCCGACCACCTGATCTGCGAACTCGAGACCTCCCGTGGCTGTGCCTACCGGTGTTCGTTCTGTACGGAGCCGCTGTACGGGAATCCCACGTTCCGGCCGCCGCCGACCGTCGTCGGCGAGGTGGACGCGCTCTCGAACCACGGCGTGGCGCACTTCCGGATCGGTCGCCAGGCGGACATCCTCGCCTACGGCGGCGACGGCGAAGCGCCGAACCCCGAAGCGCTTCGCGAACTCTACGGCGGGATCCGCGAGGTCGCACCCGACCTCGAGACGCTCCACCTCGACAACATGAACCCCATCACGATCGTCAACTGGCCCGAGAAGAGCCGGGAGGGGATCCGGATCATCGCCGAACACAACACGCCAGGGGATACGGCCGCGTTCGGCCTCGAATCGGCGGACCCGCTCGTACAGGAGGAGAACAACCTGAACGTCAGCGCCGAGGAGTGTTTCGAGGCGGTCAAAATCGTCAACGAGGAAGCGGGCTGGCGGCCCGACGGGAACTCGGAAGCGGTTCGGCCCGCAGAACACCCGCAGGCGGCAACACCCGGCGGGTCACCGACTCGACTTCCGAAGCTGCTACCCGGAATCAACCTCTTACACGGGCTCAAAGGCGAGCGCGAGGAGACCTACGAACGGAACCTCGAGTTCCTCAGACGCGTCTACGACGAGGGGTACATGCTGCGTCGGATCAACATCCGGCAGGTCATGTCCTTCGACGGGACCGAGATGTCGGACACCGGCGCGACCATCGCCAACGAGCACAAGGACTTGTTCAAACGCTACAAGAAACAGGTTCGCGAGGAGATCGACAACCCGATGCTGCGACGGGTCACGCCGGTGGGGACCGTTCTGCCGGACGTCCACCTCGAGTACCACCAGGACGGAACGACGTTCGGTCGCCAGTTGGGAACCTACCCGCTGCTCGTCGGCATCCCCGGCGAACTCGAGTTGGGTCGGACCCTAGACGTCGCGGTGGTCGACCACGGCTACCGGTCCGTCTCCGGTGTGCCGTACCCGCTCGACATCAACAGCGCGTCGATGGACGAACTCGAGGCGATCCCGGGTATCGGCTCGAGTCGCGCGGGCGACATCGTCGTCGACCGCCCGTACGATTCCGTCGCCGAAGCCGAAACCGGCCCCGACGCGGACCTGACCCGGTTCGCGACGGTGAACGGGCCGAATCAGGCTGACTAAGTAGTTCGACTCGCTCGAGTTTTCGCCGATGGTCGACTCGAGGGCGATCGACCGTTCCGATCATGCGATTGGTGAACACTGACGCACTATCGCCCTCGCTGCTTGCGGTTTCGCGAAACGGACACGCCCGAACTCGCCGGAGTTGGCCGTCGACGGTCCAGAAAACGCGACCTGTGGTCGGTAGTTCTATTATGCATGCGATTCAGACAGAAACGTGAGGGTCTAACTGTGGAGATATCTGAAAAACTCCTGTGTCTGTTCAGTACAGCCGTTTCGGAAGAGGAGGATCGATACGTCATCGAAGTCCCGCGACAGGAAGTCGACACCGGCGGGGTCGAACCGGGGGAGATCTACAAGGTCGCACTCATCTCTCGAGACGAGGCGGATACGGAGACGACGGTCGCGCCCGAGGAGTCGAGCGCGCCGTCCGAACCGCAGCCGCCGGTCGACGTCGGTGAAACCCGGTACGTCGAAATCGAGGACATCGGCAAGCAAGGCGACGGCATCGCCCGCGTCGAGCGAGGGTACGTCATCATCGTGCCCGGCGCGGACGTCGGCGAACGGGTGAAGGTCGAAGTCAGCGAGGTCAAGTCCAACTTCGCCGTCGGCGAAGTAATCGAAGAAACCTTCTAACCGCTCGAGGCCGCCGATCGCTGTCCTCGTCCGAGCGCGTCGACCGCCGTCCTCGCTCGAGACCGTCGATCGCGTTCGCTTCCGAGTCCCACACAGCGCCGGCTGGGTCGGGACTACTGTTCTGGGATCGTCTCGAGGTAGATCGCGGGATCGTCGTGAAAACTGTCGCCGACGACGACCGCGTCCGCGCCCGCCTCGAGGATTTCGGTCGTTTTCTCGTGGCTGTCGATTCCGCCGCCGTAGAGCAGCGTCGTCTCTGAGAGATGCGGCGACGCCGCTTCGACGTCTTCGGGACCGCCGTACGCGCCCGAGTACTCGACGTAGAAGATCGGAAACCCGTAGAACGCCTCGGTGGCGAGCGCCGCGCCGGCGACCTCCTCGGGCGTGTAGACGGCGTCGACGCCTGAGACGTCGGCAGCCGCAGACTCGAGGTGCTGGACGACGTACCCTTCGCCGACGAGGTTCGACGCGAGGTTCGAAATCGCGTCGAGCCCCCTCGATTCGATCACGTCCCCGACGAGCGGCACGCTCGAGCCGAGCGTTTCGCTCGGCTTCCGGCCGAGCTCCGTAAAGAGGTCGACGTGTTTGCCGACGAAATGGTCCCAGTCGCCGTTGTAGACGGCCGGAACCGCGAGGAGATCGGCTCGATCGATCGTCTCTCTCGAGACCTGGCTCGCGTCGTAGGGTTCCTGCAAGACCGGGACGTCGGGTGCGGCGGCCGCGATCGCGCGAATCGTCTTGAGCGTGTTGTCTTCGGTGACGCCGTCCGAGCCGCCGACCATCACGAGGTCCGTCTCTTGAAGGATCTCGAGGTCAGCGGGCAGGGGCTTCGCCGGATCGACCTTCGTGATGTGGCTGCAGTCGTCCCAGTCGATATCCATGTGTGTGTGTGTGACGGTTTGGTTACCTGCATATTATCGTTGCTGGTTGCTCGCGTTCGCCACGCACTGTTGCTATTTGCTCGTGCTATCGCGTTCGCCACGCACCATTGCGGTTCGCCACACGCGGTAGAAAACGCACCCAATCGCGGCTACTCCTCGACCGGCGTCCCGTCGGGCCGCTTCGCGCCTTCGGAGTCGTGAACCACTACCTCGCCGCGGTCGGGCGATGCGGGCTCGTAATTGTCTCGGACGCCGATGGCCTCCTCGAGTTCTCGCACCGCGCGTTCTTTCAGCGCGGCGGCGAGGTCCTCCGCGTCTGCTCGAGAGATGTCTCGGCCCAATCCTTCGCACTCGTGGGCCCGAACGAGACCCTCCTCGTCGACGGCCTCGCCCATCGGCTGGCTCGTCCCTGCGAGCGCGACGCTGAACGGGTAGGTCCGACAGATCAGGGGCCGATCCTCGTGAGCGACGCACCCTCCGACTCCCTGCTCGTCTTCCTCGTAGAACACGCAATCGCCGCAACCGGTCGTCTGCAGCGCCCACTCGAACGTCTCGCCCTCGAGGTCGCCGTCCTCGCCCTCGGCCAGCCCGTACGGCATCGGCCGAGCGACGTCTCGCCACTCGTCTGCGGTCGCGCCGTCGGCCGCCAGTTCCCGCGGCTCGTCGTCGGAGTCCTCTTCGCCTGCGCCCTCGAGCAGCGTCCTGACCTCGTCGGGAAACACCGTCGCGGTGTGGGCTTCGGTCGTCCCGGCGTCGGTGTTGGACCCCGCGCCGTCGTCGTTCGTTTCGGCGGTACAGCACGCGCCACAGCGCGTACACTCGAACCCGATCGATTCGATCGCGTCCGCCAGTTCGCTCACCGAGAGCCCGCGGGCCTGCTCAAGCTCCGCTTCGAGAGACTGCACACCTCACACTCGTCGCCGAGGCGGAAAAGTGAGTTGCTGTCGGTGACTGCCGGCGCGAGTAGATTGCGAAACGGCTCGGGGCGATCAAGCCGAATTAGACGCCCGAGCTCGCTCGCCGTCCCACTCGAGTCGTCCTTCGACCGCGAGTTTCTCGAGGTGGGCACGCACCGTCGCTCGAGCCATCCCTCGAACCCCCGTCAGGTCTTTGTCGTAGGCGGTCTCGAGGATCCCCGGAAGCGTTTCGGCCCCGGAATCGACCGCCGCGAGCACGCTTCGCTCCCGGCGGTTTCGGTGTTCGAGCAGCCGCTCGAGCGTCGCTCGAGGCTGCTGGATGACCGGGCCGTGGCCGGGGAGTAGCTCGGGCGGATCGGTCGCTCGAAACCGTCTGAGCGTGGTCATGTACGCTCGCATGTCGCCGTCCGGCGCACCCACGACGACGCTGCCCTCGGCCATCGCGCAATCGCCGCAGACGATCGGGCCGCCGTCGCCGACGACCAGCGCGACGTGGTCGCTCGAGTGACCGGGCGCGTCGAGGACGGTAACCACGTCGGTCGCTCCCGACCCGTCGCCGATCGAAATCGTCGTTCTGGGCCACAGCAGCCGGTCCGGATCGCGCCCGACCGACCGGCGGAACCGATCGACGTGAGCGCGGTGGGCCCAGAGCGCGGCGTCGGTTCGATCGGCGTACGCGGCCGCTGCTCCGACGTGGTCCGGATGCGTGTGAGTGACGACGACGTGTTCGACGTTACGCGCCCCGACGAGTTCGTCGAGGTCGTCAGTTCGGGCCGCGGGATCGACGAGCACCGCAGGATCGGTGCCGAGAAGGTACGCGTTCGTCGTTCCGCCCGGCGCGGCTGTCTCGACCGCGACTGGGCAGCGGCGACTGTCCATAGGAGACGGTTCGCCCGAGGGAGAAAATGCGTATCGAAAGCCGGCGGCGTCCCGGGGAGCGATCAGCGAAAGAAGACTGCGAGGATTCGACGGGTCGCCCGATCCGCGGTCGTTCACGTCGCTCCAGTGGTTGGAATAGTACGGACGCCGGTTCAGTGGTTGAGAGAGTACACTTGCTTTCGCGCGTCGCGGAAGCTGTAACGCGATTCGACGAGGTCGACGTCCTCGAGGCGGTTGAGGGCGTAGCGAACGGTCCGGTCGGGAAGCAGCGATTCTTCGGCGAGTTGCCCCTGCGAGAGCGGCGAATCGGTCTCGAGGACTTTCGCGACGAGTTTCGCACTCGGGGGGAGCTCGCGCAGCCGTTCTCTGTACTCGGTTTCGGTCAGTGGCTCTTCGGCGGCAGTCGCCTGCTCGTCGGCCGTGCTCGTGCTCATACGATATCGACCGAATGAGCGATGGTAAAGCTTCCCTATATGTGGATACGAATAATCCAGTTTATAATAGGTGTATTAGTGGCATATATATTCTCTTTGCAAACCGTTCTTCCCGCTCGCAACCGTTCGGTTCCGTATGGAGTCCATCCCAGCGGCGTACGAGGATCTGTTCGATAAAGAGAGCATCGCCCACGTTTCGACGCTCATGCCCGACGGCACCCCGCAGGTCACGCCGGTCTGGGTCGACGTCGACGACGAGGGTTACGTCTGCATCAATACCGTTCGCGATCGACAGAAGGCCAAGAACCTCTCGGAGAACCCCAAGGTGGGGCTGTCGATCACCGATCCCGACGACCCGTATCGGTACCTCTCGATTCGCGGCGCCGTCGAGGAGATGACGACCGAAGGCGCGGTCGACCACATCGATCGACTCGCGCAGCGGTACATGGACGTCGAGGAGTACCCCTATCACGACGACGAGGAGAGCGACCGGGTGATCGTCCGCATCCGTCCCGACCGAGTCATCGCGGGGCAGTGACGGCGGACAGATGTAGTCGAAGGAGTTCGTCGCCGTCTCCGTTCCATCTCATCCTCTCCCATCCCGAGCGAGTCTACGCACCGAGTCCGCGCCGTCGACTGACAGTGAAGTGTCATTCGTCCGGTAGCGACGCTCTCTCAGGAGTATTAACCGTTCGAACGCGACGTTGCCGCCCGCGTTCGGTTCCGACGCCTTCCAGTACCGTTTTATCCTCCCACTACTGTAGTTTCGCCCAGCGTGAAAGGACAGGAGTGGTACCAGGCCGACGATGTCGCCGAGGAGTACGACGACAAACGGTTCTCTCAGGGCGGTGAACTTATCGATCAGCGTGAAAAGGAGGCCGTACTCGAGGCGATTGCCCCCCTCGAGGACAAAGACGTACTCGAGATCGCCTGTGGTACCGGGCGATTTACCGTGATGCTCGCGGCACACGGTGCGAACGTCGTGGGACTCGATATTTCGGCTGCGATGTTACAGCACGGACGGCAGAAAGCAAAGCGCGCGGACGTCGCCGGCGAACTCGATTTCCTCCGCGGCGACGCGGGACGGCTCCCGTTTCCCGACGACCACTTCGATACGGTCGTCGCGATGCGGTTTTTCCACCTCGCCGACGACCCCGAAGGGTTCTTACAGGAGATGCGACGCGTCTCGCGCGATCAGATCGTCTTCGATACGTTCAACAGGTTCTCCTCGCGGAGCATCTACAACTGGGCGCTCCCGATGGGCTCGCGGCTGTACTCGAAGAGCGAAGTGAGCGTTCTGTTGGCAAAGGCGGGGCTCACGCTCGAGGGGGTCGAAGACGATTTCATCGTTCCCTACGGCTTCTATCGATCGATGCCCAACGCCCTCGCCGCGCCGATCCGACGACTCGACTCGCTCGTCGGCGAGCTTCCGGTCACCGATCACCTCTCGTCGGTCTCCTACTGGAACACGCGAATTCGATAGTCGACGATCGACGCCTGACCTGTCACTTTCTCTGACCTGCGGCGAGAAGAACCCCATTCTATTTTTAGTATCGGGTGACTCTACGTATTCGTATGGAGCTCTCGGTAGTCGTCTCGACGCTCAACGACCGGGAGCAACTGCTCTCCAGTCTGGACGCCCTCGGCGATCGAACGCCGGAGACGACCGAGATCGTCGTCGTCAACGGCCCGTCATCGGACGGAACGACCGGAGCCGTCCGCGAACGCGCAGACGTCGACGTGCTGGTCGAGATCTCGGAACGAAACACGAACGTCTCCCGAAACGCCGGCCTCGAGGTCGCCTCGAGCGACGCCGTCGCGTTTCTGGACGGGAAGTACGTCGTCGGGGACGACTGGTACGACGCGATCCAACGCGCGATCGGGGCCGGCGACGACGTCGTCGCCGGCCCGGTGGCGGGCCGCCCGGACGGGAAATTGAAACCGTCGCAAACGATCGACGGACGCGCGGTGACGCCGTTTGACTGCGACAACGTCGCGTTCGATTCGACCGTGCTCGAAGCGCTCGACGGGTTCGACGAGTACCTCTCCCTCGACGGCTCTCGAGACTGCGCCCATCGCGTCGACGCGCTCGGATTCGACGTGAGCTGGGACGACGAGATGGCGACGCGCTGTGACGTCGAAACCGACGGCGGCCGCCGCGAGTGGGGGGCGACCTACCGGTCGCTCGCCTACCGGCTGTCGAAGAACTACGGGCCGCGGCCGTCGGTCGCGGGACGGGTCGGTTGCAGCGCGATTCGAGACGGCGTCGCGGCCGTTCGAGCCATCGTGGCCGGCGAGACGACCCCGACCGGCTGGTTCGACGACGGACTCGCGGTGACGAAGAACCTGCTTCGTGGCTTCGCGGACGGCGTCCGCGCTCGGTTCGCCGACCGATCGCCCCGCCGGAACCCACACGGGATTTCGGTGCGACACGATCGCGCGGTGCAGGTCTACGACAGACGCGGTTCGTCGGAGTAGCACTTCGACACAGATGAGACGGGCCGATTCTCAGTCGTGATCCGGCGCGAGCGCCTCGATCACGCGACACGTGTTCTTCGAGAAGGCGCGCCAGAGTTTGTCCTCGGAGACGTCGAGCGTCAGAATCTCCATGACGGCGACGTCGGGGTGACAGTCCGGTGCGCCGCTGCCGAACAGGACCCGATCGGGGTGTTCGAGCAGCGCGCGCTCGAGGACGTCACGATACCTAACGAAACTCGTCTCGAGATAGCACTCGTCGTACGTTTCGAGGAGGTCGATCATCTCGTTCATCAGGTCGCGGTCGAGCGGGTGGCCGCCGAAGTGCGAAACGATGACGGGGATCGAGCGCTCGAGGAACGTTTCCGCGATCCGGGCCGGCGGGGCGTTCTGCCCGCCCGAGACGATGATTGGATGGCCGACGTCCTCGAGCACGTCGAGGACGGCCGCATCCGGATATCCGTCGGTGGCCGGATCGAGGACGAACCCGTGAAAGCGGTCGTCGTAGGCGTACTGCTCGACGTCTTCCGGCGTCGTGTGGAACGACTTGCGACTGGAGACGGCGTTTCGGAGTCGACTCGTGGCCGTCGACCCGTCCCCTTCGGAGCCGTTGATTCGGGCGAACGCGACGAAGGGCCTGTCGACGCTCCGACGGGCGACGCCGTTGTTCGCGGCGACGTAACTCGTCTCCGGCGTCGCGCGCGGGAAGACGACTGCTCGCGTGATCCCGGCCTGGTGCATCTCCCGCTCGAGGCGATCCGGCGAAATCGTCTGTGGTCCCCCACTCGGTTCGCCACCGGGTGTCAGTCGTGTATAGACGTCCACGATGCGAAACCCGTGTTCCAACTCCAGCATCCCTGCCCGTAGTTGTCGACCGTCCCATATTTTCCTATCGAAAGAACGTTTCCGGTGCGTGACTCCCCCTCGCACGACCAATCGCCAGAGGGGAGCGACGTTCGAGGGAAAAGGTTATATAGAAGTGCTGATGACATAGTTAGTGAGGATTCAACTATGGCACAACAGCGACGCATGGGCGGACAGCCGATGTTTGTTTTGAGCGAGGATAGCCAGCGAACGCAGGGCCGCGATGCCCAGTCGTCGAACATCATGGCCGGCAAAGCGGTTGCCGAGTCGGTACGGACGACACTCGGTCCCCGCGGCATGGACAAGATGCTCGTCGGCTCGAGCGGCGACGTCGTCATCACGAACGACGGCGCGACCATCTTGAACGAGATGGACATCGAACACCCGGCGGCACAGATGATCGTCGAAGTCGCCGAGTCCCAGGAGGACGAGGTCGGCGACGGCACCACGACGGCGTCGGTGCTCGCCGGGAACCTCCTCGGCGAGGCGGAGGACCTCATCGAACAGGACGTCCACGCGACGACCATCGTCGAAGGGTATCACGAGGCCGCCCGCATCGCCCTCGAGGCGATCGACGAGCAGGTGAGCGAGGTCGCCGTCGACGACGACATTCTCGGTCAGGTCGCCGAATCGAGCATGACCGGCAAGGGAACCGGCGGACTGACCGCCGCGGAACTCGGCGAAACGGTCGTCGAAACGATTCGACACGTCGAAACCGACGACGGCGTCGCTCGCGAGAACGTCTCCGTCCACACGCAGGTCGGTGCCTCCTCGAACGCGACGGAACTCGTCCCCGGCATCGTCATCGACGAAGAGCCCGCCCACGACGCGATGCCGACGGATGTCGAAGACGCGTCGATCGCGCTCTTAGACGTCGAACTCGAGCTTCAGACCGGCGAGGTCGACGCCGAGTACGCGATCGACTCGATCGATCAGCTCAACGCCGCGATCGACGCGGAGGAGGGTGAACTCGACAATTACGCCGACGCGATCGTCGACAGCGGCGTCGACGTCGTGTTCACGACCGACGGCGTCGACGACCGCGTCGCCGCCAAACTCGCGAACGAAGGCGTCCTCGTCTTCGAGAACATCGGCAGCTCGGACGCGAAAAACGTCGCATCCGCGACGGGCGTCAGCCGCGTCGGCGCTCTCGAGGACCTCGAGGAAGCCGACTTCGGCCACGCAGAGCACGTCCGAACCGAGAGCTACAACGACGACGAGCTCGCCTTCATCGAGGGCGGTTCGGCCGCCGAATCGGTCACCGTCTTCGTCCGCGGGGGCACCAAACACGTCGTCGACGAACTCGAGCGCACCATCGGCGACGCGCTCGACGTCGTCGCGACCGCACTCGAGTCCGGCGAGGTCGTCCCCGGTGCGGGCGCGACCGAAATCGCCATCGCGGACAAGATCCGCTCGGAGGCCGCCGGCATCGAAGGCCGAAAACAGCTCGCGATCACGTCGTTCGCCGACGCGGTCGACATCGTGCCGCGCACGCTCGCCGCGAACACCGGCCAGGACCCGATCGATTCGCTCGTCGATCTGCGGGCCGCCCACGAATCCGACGGCCGCGCTGGCCTGATCACCGACAACGAGGAGGTCACGATCGGCGATCCGCTCGAGCACGGCGTCGTCGACCCGGCCGACGTCAAGCGCGAAGCCATCGAGAGCGCGACCGAAGCGGCGACGATGATCGCGCGAATTGACGACGTCATCTCCGCGGAGTAACGACGTCGAACCGTCGCGATCGAGACCGAATTCGACTATTTCGTTTCCGACCGAATTAGCTCGGTATCGGTACTTCTCCCGGGAGAGTGACACTCGAATTGGCCACTATTGTTAAGTCTTACCAATCGAAAACGTTTTATCTATGCCGGGGAGCCCGCCGTCGGACCGATTGCGAGAGGTCGGTGAGGCGACTGGACAGGTCGTTTACTACGACGAAAACGAGGGGACCTATCACACGTGGTGTGACAATGACGAATCCGAACCGGTGAGCACGGCGCTTCTCGTGACGGTGTCGTCGGTTTTCGGCGTCGAGCCCGAGGATCTCGATGCGCTCGGCGAGTGTATCGACCCTGACGCGTTGAACGCTATTTTCGTCCACTGGCGCGGCGACGAACCGCGGATCGGAGACGGCTCCGTGTCCTTTTCGTTCTCTCGCTGTGACGTGACGGTCCACGCGGACGGCGAGATAATCATCGACCCACATCCTCGTGCCCGAGACGTGCTCGAGCAGTAGCGCCCGTTCCGGCTCTGATACGAGTTCCGAACCGATTTCTCAGGGCTCGAGCACCACGTCGTCGCCCCGCTCGAGCGAGAACGCCTCGTCGCCGCGCCCGTCGTTGACGTCGAGTTCGACGTAGCCGTGTTCCCCGACGGTCGCGAGTCGGTCGCCGGGGGGAACGGACGCGAACGCGGCTTCGACGGGGATCCGGCGGCCGTTCGCCTCGATCGACTCGCGATCGGCCAGAAACGCGCCGGGAACGTTGGTGATGACGTTGCCGAAGTCGTCGACGACGAGCACCTCCCCGCGCGCTCGGTCGGGGTCGGTTTCGACGCTGGCCGTCGGAATCGTCTCTTTTACCAGCGACTCCATGTCGACGTGCGAGAGCCCCGCGATCGAGTCCAGTCGGTCAGGCGGCGTTTCGTGAACCGTCGCGGCGGCCGGCGCGAACACGTCTCGGGCGTGAAACGTCACGCTTCGATCGTTCGTCCGATTCCCGTCCGTCGTCGCCGGACCGCGTGGGATCTCGAGCAGGTCGGTTTCGGTCGCCGACTCGTCGATTTCGAACGATTCGAGGTCACCGTCGGTACTGACGGCGAGGGCTCGAGCGGGCGGGTACAAGACGCCGTTGTCCGGGCCGACGAGCGCGTGCTCGCCCGCGCGAACGACGATCGCGCGGCGGTCGGTTCCGACGCCGGGGTCGATGGCTGCGAGGTGGGTCGCCGGCGGATAGTAGGGGAGGATCTCTCGGAGCCAGAAGGCGGCAGCTCCGACGTCGCCGCGCGGAAAGTCGTGGCCGATATCGACGACTCGAGCGGTCGTCTTCTGCGAGAGGACGCCTTTCACTGCCGCCGGATATGGCGAGCCGAAATCGGAACTGAGCGTCAGCATCCGTCTACTGGCCGTTCGAATCGGAGTCGTTTACCATCTGAAGCCGTTCGATCCCGTTGGCCTCCTCGACGACGTCGACGACGGGGTCGGGAACCAGTCGCTCCCAGTTCTCGTCTGCGATCATCCGCTCGCGCAGTTCGGTCCCCTCGAGGACGTCCCGGTTGAACATCGGCGACTGGCGGACGTCGACGCCCGCCTCGCGAAAGAGCTGGATTACGAGCGGGTTGTTCGAGTAGGCGATGTCGAAGTCCGGACTCATGCTCTGGACGTGGCTCACCCAGACGGAGTTGCGCTCTAGGTCCTCGATCGGCACCGCGTAGGTCACGAGGTCGAACTCGACGAGGGACTTCGTGATCATCATGATGCGCTCGCCCGCGGTGAACGGGTTCCGCGTCGAGTGCGAGTCGCCGGCGCTTCCGATCCCGAGAACGAGTTCGTCGACGTCCTCCGCGATCCGTTCGACCATATTGTAGTGGCCGTTGTGAAACGGCTGGAACCGGCCGATGTAGAACCCCCGAGTCATACCCATAGTGCCAGACCGCCGTGCTTAAGCGTGGCGAGTTTCGACGATTTCCCCTCGAGTGTGGGTCGTCGGGAGAGTTTGAGTCGCCGTCGGGAGAGTGAGTCGTCGCCGACGACGCGCGCCCATCGTCGAGTTCGCACGGTGGGTGAGGACGGATCTGACAGCGCCACCTCTCGAGACCGCTTTCTGGGGTGGACTCTTCTCGAGAAAACGGCGGGGAGAGCGCGTCTCGGTACCGACTGTGCCAGCTACCGTATGGAGAAAGTATATCAGTGCCAATCCCTTCGAAACAGGTACTGAATAGCATTCTATGAGTAACGACACGAATGTTGACGACCCTCCCGAAGAACCCCTGCAACCGCCGACGGCGGACGATCAGGGAGCGGGCGAGTCGCTCGAGGGGAGCGGCGACGATCCCGACGGGGACCCCGCGGACGTTCGCGACACCAGCGATTCGACGGGTGGGGGAATCAACACAAACGACGAAAACCGAGGCGATCGCTCCGATCAGAGCGGGCCCGGCGACGGGAGCGGCGGCTTCGGCGAGGATGGCGACGGGACACAGACCGACGAGGAAGACGACATCGAGACCGTCGAAGACCTCGGGAGCTCGGTCGACGTCGACCCCGGCGTCGAGATCGACGAATCGATCGCGGAGGACGACCTGCTCGGCGGGCTCCAGATCGAGTCGACCGCCGACATCGAGGTTCCCGATCGACTGGTCGATCAGGTGATCGGGCAGGACGAAGCGCGGGACATCATCATCAAGGCGGCCAAACAGCGCCGGCACGTGATGATGATCGGCTCGCCCGGGACCGGCAAGTCCATGCTGGCGAAGGCGATGAGTCAGTTGCTGCCTCGAGAGGATCTCCAGGACGTTCTCGTCTATCACAACCCCGACGACGGCAACGAGCCGAAGGTCCGGACGGTGCCGGCCGGAAAGGGCGAACAGATCATCGACGCGCACAAGGAAGAAGCCCGAAAGCGCAACCAGATGCGGTCGATCCTGATGTGGATCATCATCGCGATCGTCATCGGGTACACGATCCTCTCCGGCGCGAGTCCCCTGCTCGGGATCATCGCGGCCGTGGTCATCTGGCTGTTCTTCAGGTACACCTCCCGCGGCACGGACGCGATGGTGCCGAACATGATCGTCGACAACAGCGACCAGCGAACCGCTCCGTTCGAGGACGCGACGGGCGCTCACGCCGGCGCGCTGCTGGGCGACGTTCGCCACGACCCGTTCCAGTCCGGCGGCATGGAGACCCCGAGCCACGACCGCGTGGAACCCGGCGGGATCCACAAGTCGAACAAGGGCGTGCTGTTCGTCGACGAGATCAACACCCTCGACGTCCGGACCCAGCAGAAGCTGATGACGGCGATCCAGGAGGGCGAGTTCGCGATCACCGGCCAGTCCGAGCGCTCCTCGGGCGCGATGGTCCAGACCGAACCCGTCCCCTGTGACTTCGTCATGGTCGCCGCAGGGAACATGGACGCGATGGAGAACATGCACCCAGCGCTCCGGTCCCGTATCAAGGGGTACGGATACGAGGTCTACATGGACGACACCATCGAGGAGACGCCCGAAATGCGTCGCAAGTACGTCCGATTCATCGCCCAGGAGATCGAACGCGACGGCCGGCTTCCGCACTTCAACCGTGAAGCCGCAAAAGAGGTCATCCTCGAGGCCAAACGCCGCGCGGGTCGCAAGGACCACCTCTCCTTGCTCATGCGAGAACTCGGCGGCCTCGTCCGCGTCGCGGGTGACATCGCCCGTGCGGACGACCGCGAGTTCACCAACCGCGAGGACGTCCTGCAGGCCAAAGACCGCTCGCGCTCGATCGAACAGCAACTCGCCGACGACTACATCGAACGGCGCAAGGACTACGAACTGCAGGTCACCGAAGACGGCGTCGAAGGCCGCGTCAACGGCCTCGCGGTTATGGGCCAGGATTCGGGTATCATGCTCCCCGTCATGGCCGAAATCGCGCCGGCCCAGGGGCCGGGACAGGTCATCGCGACCGGCCAGTTGAAGGAGATGGCCGAGGAATCGGTCCAGAACGTCTCGGCGATCATCAAGAAGTTCTCCGACGTCAACCTCTCGGAGAAGGACGTTCACATCCAGTTCGTCCAGGCCGGCCAGCAGGGCGTCGACGGCGACTCCGCCTCCATCACGGTGGCGACGGCCGTCATCTCCGCTCTGGAGGACATCCCGGTCGACCAGACCGTTGCGATGACCGGGTCGCTCTCGGTCCGCGGTGACGTCCTCCCGGTCGGGGGCGTGACCCACAAGATCGAGGCCGCCGCGAAAGCCGGCTGTGACAAGGTCATCATCCCCGAGACGAACGAACAGGACGTGATGATTGAAGACGAGTACGAGGACATGATCGAGATCATCCCGTGCTCGAACATCAGCGAAGTGCTCGAGGTCGCGTTGATCGGCCAGCCCGAGAAGGACTCGCTGCTCAACCGCCTCAAGCAGATCACCGAATCGGCGTTCGATCCGCAGGTCTCCCAGACCGGCAGCTCGAACCCGAATCCCCAATAGATGCCCAATTGGACGGCGTTCGCCGGCGGAACGATCGCCGTCCTCGTCGTGTTGCTGATTCTTTCGCACCTCACGCAGTCCGCCTTCGAGGAGACGACGGATTCCGCGGAAGCGACCGATCGATCGGACTTTTCGACCGACTCGAGCGACGACGGCGAGGAGTTCGTCGGCGAACCGATCGAACGCGAGACGCCCTCGAGCGGCGTCCACGACGATCGCACCGCCGCCGACCGGCTGACCGATACCGGCGAAGATCGCACGAGGCCGAACGCCCTCGGGACCGAGGACGGGTCGTCCTCGAGCGCTGACGACCGGCCCACCGCCGGACGACGCTCGGAGGCATCTCGAGGAGATGCGGAGTCGTCGCGGGGAAGCGCTGAATCATCTCGGGAACGCGCTGAACCGTCGCAAGCGGAGTCACCGAGAGGCGAGCCGCCCGCGACGGAGTCGACGCCGTCCGATCCGTCGGAGCTGTCGACGGGAATGCTCCTGGCCAACGTCGCGCTCTCGCAGGGGCTCTTCGCGGTCGTGCTGGTCGGAGCCGCTATCTACACCGACATTCCGCTCGAGGCGCTCGGGCTCGAGATTTCTCGCTCGTGGCTGTTTGCCGGGCTCGCCCTCGGTACGGGCTTTGGAATCGCACTCTACGTCGGAAACGAGATCGCCGCGGCGGTCTCGACGTGGGTCGGCTTCGAGCACGACGAGGACCTCCGGGACATGCTGGGGCCGGATTCGATCGCCGACTGGATCGCCCTCCTGGCGTTCGTCCTGCCGATCATCGCCGTCTTCGAGGAGTTGCTCTTCCGGGCAGCGCTGATCGGCGTCTTCGAGGCGGGATTCGATATCTCGCCGTGGCTGCTCGCCGTCGTCTCTTCGATCGCCTTCGGCCTCGGTCACGGCATGCAGGGGTCGGTCGGCATCCTCGTGACCGGCGCGCTGGGGTTCGCGCTCGCGGCGGCGTTCGTCCTCACCGGAAACCTGCTTGTCGTCGTCGTCGCCCACTACCTGATCAACGCACTCGAGTTCGTCGTCCACGAGGGGCTCGACTTCGAGTGGGCCGCGGTGCTCGAGCGCGGCGGCTGACGGCTCCGCGCCCGCGGCGATAGCCCCACGAAACCCTCGAAAGCTAAGGCGGCGGCGTCCCTCGAGTGAGCCATGGTGGAACTCGAGGGCGCGTCCCGGCCGGTCGCGGTCGGCGTCGGGCTCTACTTTCTGTTGCTCGTGGTCGGATCGGTCGGGAACGTTGCGCTGGCGCTCGTCGCCGCACAGGTGGTGTTCGGCGCGATCGCGATCGGGATCGGCGCGCTTCTGGCGCGACAGGCGAGCCACTCGCGGCTGATTGCGGGTGCCGCGGGGGCGCTGATCGCCGGCGGCCTCGCGCAGTTCGGCTGGTTGCTCTCGGGAGAACAGCTACTCAACCTGCTCGCGTCGCTGCTGGTGACGATCGGCATCGGACTCTACCTGTTTCTGGTGTGGAATGCGCCGCAGGCGAGCCCGGAATAAGTTCGGCTCGGTTCGGTTCGTCCCCTCTCGCTTACAGGTTCTCGAGTGACCGAAGCTTCTGTTCGACGTCCGGCGGCGCGGCGCTCGGACCGTCCCTGATCCGGTGGTCGGGGATGAGAATCGGAGCCGGGTTCTCCGCCAGCGCGGTTCGAACGAGGGTCAGATCTTCCTGTTCTTCCGGATCGAGGTCGGGAGTCATTCGAGCGAGTCCAGCCACGTCGATGCTCTCCCCGTAGGGGATCGTCTCGACCTGTTCTAACACCGTGCGCTGGTCGGTCGGAACGGTGAGCGCGACGGTCACGTCCGAGAAGTCCGGTTCCTCGAGCCCGTCGAGGTACGCGTCGATCTCCTCGAGTATCGGGTGGTCCGATTCGGCGTCCTCGTCGGGCGTCGACGGAAACGTGACCCGCAACACGCGCCCGCTCGCGACCCCAATCTGGACGAATCGCTCGAGATACGGCGACTCGCGCGCGTAGATCCCCGCGTCAGTGACGTCCTTCATACGTTCCCTTCGTAGCGGGGTGGACTTGAATATTCGCCAGCCACGGCGCAATGGCGCAAGCCTTATGTACACATCAGTACGTCGGTGTACAATAATGAACTCCGAAAGCGACGTCGCACCCGCGGTCCAGTCCATCCTCGAGGCCGCCCGGGAGCGAGGCCGGGGCGAGGGCGACGACGGGACGCGGTCATCCGGCGGGCAACCGTCCGCCAGCGACGGTCGAATCTCCGTCGAGGCGCGTTCGCTGCCCGACGCGATAGAGCGGGCCGAACGCGACGGTCGAGTGCCGGTGATCGCCGAGGTCAAGCCGACGAGTCCGACCAGCGACGGGACACGAGCGGAAGACCCCGTCGAACTGGCCGAAGCGATGGTCGAGGGCGGCGCGAGCGCGATTTCGGTGTTGACCGAACCGACTCATTTCGAGGGGTCGCCGGAGTCGCTACGGCGGGTCCGCGAGGCCGTCGACGTCCCCGTGCTTCGGAAGGATTTCGTCCTTCGAGAAGAACAGATGGACGTGGTCGAAGCCGACCTCGTCCTGTTGATCGCGCGGTTCGTCGACGACCTGTCGGCGCTGGTCAAAGCGGCCCGCGACCGCGGCTTTCAGCCGCTTGTCGAGGTCCACGACGCCGCGGAACTCGAGGCGGCCCTCGAGGCCGACGCATCGATCGTCGGCGTGAACAACCGCGACCTGACGAAACTCGAGGTCGATCTCGGCACGTTCGAAGAAGTTGCGCCCGCGGTTCCGGAGGACGTGACGCTGATCGCAGAAAGCGGCGTCTCGGACCCGGCGGACGTCCGCCGGATGCGCGAGGCGGGTGCCGACGCGCTGTTGATCGGCAGCGCGATCATGGATCACGCGAACGCGGGCGAGGTCGACATCGCGGAGAACACCCGGAGACTGACACGAACATGAGCGAAACTGAACGCGGACGAGAGGGAGAACGAGCGGATCGAACGACGGCCGACGGCCAGTTCGGCCGCTACGGTGGACAGTACGTCCCCGAGGCGTTGATGCCCGCACTCGAGGAACTCGAGGACGCCTACGAGCGGTACGTCCTCGAGAACGAGGACGGCTTCATGGACGAGTTCGAACGCCGGATCCGGGACTTCGGCGGCCGACCGACGCCGCTCGGCCGGGCCGATCGGTTAAGCGAGCGCTACGACAGCGAGATCTACCTCAAACGGGAGGATCTGGTCCACGGCGGCGCGCACAAACTCAACAACGCGCTCGGGCAGGTCCTGCTCGCGAAGTACATGGGCAAAGAGCGGGTCATCGCCGAGACCGGCGCGGGCCAGCACGGCACCGCGACGGCGATGGCCGCGGCCCACCTCGACATGCCCTGTGAGGTCTACATGGGCCGGACCGACGTGAACCGCCAGCGGCCGAACGTCTTTCGGATGCGCATCAACGGAGCCGAAGTCAATCCCGTCGACATCGGGCGCGGAACGCTCAAGGAGGCGATCTCGGAGACGATGCGCGAGTGGTCCCGAACCGTCGAGCGGACCCACTACGTGATCGGCAGCGTCGTCGGCCCGCACCCGTTCCCGGCGATGGTTCGGGACTTCCAGGCCGTCATCTCCGAGGAAGCCCGCGAACAGGCGAGATCGCAACTCGGCGGCCTGCCGGATGCGGTCGTCTCGTGTGCCGGCGGCGGCTCGAACACGATGGGCGCGTTCCACCACTTCGTACCGGACGACTCGGTCGACCTCTACGCCGTCGAGGCCGGCGGCTCCTCGCTCGAGGTCGACGAAGAGGCGGGCGTCGCGCCCAACTCCGCCACGCTGTCGACCGGCGACGAGGGCGTCCTCCACGGCGCGCGCACGACGCTCCTGCAGGATTCGGATGGACAGATCATGGAGTCCCACAGCGTGAGCGCCGGCCTCGACTACTCGGGCGTCGGCCCCGAACTCGCCCACCTCGTCGACGAGGGTCGCGTGACGCCGGTCACCGTCGACGATACGGCGGCCCTCGAGGCGTTCCACCGGCTCTCGACCGACGAGGGGATCATCCCTGCCCTCGAGACCTCCCACGCCTTCGGCTATCTCCACGAGGCGTTCGAGTCGGGCGGGGACCTCGGCGAGACCGTCGTCGTCAACGTCTCCGGACGGGGCGATAAGGATCTCGAGACCGTGATCGAGGAGACCGAAAAGCGGGGCCTCGAGAGCGCCCCCGACATGTCCGTCTTCGAAACCGGAGGTGGGATCTGATGGGAGACGATTCCGCGGACGCGACCGGCGAGTCCGGCAGCGGCGATTCTCGAACCGGAGCGGACGCCATCGCGACGGCGTTCGACGGCGGTAGGGCGTTCGTCCCGTACCTCGCCGTCGGCGACCCGAGCTACGAGGCCTCCCTCGAGTACGTCGAGGCGCTGGCCCGGGGCGGCGCGGACCTGATCGAACTCGGGCTGCCGTTCTCGGAGCCGATGGCCGAAGGGCCGACGATTCAGGGAGCGGTGACGCGCGCGCTCGAGGCCGGGATGACGCCCGACCGCTTCTTCGAGTTCGTCTCCGAGCTCGACGTCGACGTGCCGCTGGTCTGTATGACCTACTACAACCTGATCTATCAGTACGGCTCCTCCGACGGCCCGCGCTCGTTCGTCGAACGCGCCGCCGAGGTCGGCCTCGAGGGATTCGTCGTTCCCGACCTGCCCGCCGAGGAGGCCGGGCCGCTCCGGGAGGCCTGCGACGAGTTCGGACTCGACCTGATCTTCATCGTCGCGCCGACGACCCGCGGCGACCGTCTCGAGCGGATGATGGAACGCGTCTCGGGATACGTCTACGTGCAGGCCCGACTCGGCGCGACCGGCGCGCGCGACGACGTCTCCGACCAGACCGGCGAGAGCCTCGAGCGACTCGCAGACTGGGAGATCCCGAAGGCGGTCGGGTTCGGGATCAAGACCGGCGAGCACGCAGAACGCATCGCCGCGGCCGGTGCCGACGGGATCATCGTCGGGAGCGCGCTCGTCGACATCGTCGCCGAGGGCCACGAAGACGACCGCCCCGTCGAGGAGACCGCGGCTCGACTCGAGGAGAAAGCTCGAGAACTCAAGGCGGGCGCGCGCCGCGGCGCGGAAAGCCTGCCAGAACCAGAACATCCATAACTCGAAGCTTGCTACAGAACCACAATGACTACCGGAACTGACGCGCGACTCGACAGGATCGGGACGGACGGCAACTACGTCATCGTCCCGATGGACCACGGCATCACACTGGGTCCGGTGACGGGCCTCAAAGACATCGAATCGACCATCGACGCGGTGACACGCGGCGGCGCGGACGCCGTCCTGACACAGAAGGGAATCGCCCCCCGCGTCCACGAGAACAAAAACGAGAAGGGATACATCGTCCATCTCAACGCCTCTACTTCTATCGGCCCGGATTCGAACGACAAACGCCTCACCGGCACCGTCGAAGACGCGATTCGGGTCGGCGCGGACGCCGTCTCCTTTCACATCAACGTCGGATCGAACCACGAGCCCGACCAGATAACGCAACTCTCGGAGGTAACTTCCGAGGCCGCACGCTACGGAATTCCCGTCCTCGCGATGGCCTACGCGCGCGGCCCGGACGTCGACGGCGCGGATCCCGAGGCCCTCGGCCACGCGGTTCGACTCGCCGAAGAGGTCGGTGCGGACGTCGTCAAGACCGGCTACAGCGGCGACGCCGACAGCTTCGAACACGTCTGTGAGTCGACCCGGCTCCCGGTCGTCATCGCCGGCGGATCGAAGGGAACAGACCGAGAGACGATCGGCATGGTCCGGGGCGCGATGGACGCGGGCGGTGCGGGCATCTCGATGGGGCGCTCGATCTTCCAGCACGAGGACCCCGAGGCCATCGCGACGGCCGTCGCGGGGGTCGTTCACGACGATCTCTCGGTCGACGAGGCCTTAGAAACCGCCGGGCTCGCGCTCGAGGCCTGAGTCTCGAATCCGTTTTGGCCGTCTCTCCGCTCGAGCAGCGGCGCGTTCGCCGGGCGAACGGGCGGGACCGAAATCACTACGGTACCCCCGTTCGTTTGCCCCGGCCGTGACCGACGGCGAGGCGTTGACGATCGACGACGAGTTGCTCGCTCGAGCGCGGATCCACGCGAGAGATGTCGATATCGCCGTCGACTTGGGACGCGTCGAGTGGGAGGTCTCGACGCGAGCGCGCCGCCGCGCGGGGGCCTGTCGCTGGGACCGCGAGCGCGAGGTTGCGACGATCGCCCTCACCCGGCGAGCCTACGAGCGCTACGACTGGGAGGAGTTCGCCGCCGTCGTGCGCCACGAACTCGTCCACGCCTGGGAGTTCCAGCAGTTCGGCGAATCGGGCCACGGTCAGCGGTTTCGAGCCCGCGCCGCCGAACTCGACGCGCCGCGACACTGCGAAACGTTCGCCGAACCGCGGTACGTGATCCGCTGTCTCGCTCCGGACTGCGACTGGGAGGCCCATCGCCACCGCGCGTCCAGCCCCGTGAAAGCGCCGGACAACTACCGCTGTGGTGACTGCGGGGGCGACTACGAGGTTGAACACGTCGCGAGCGGGCGCACCTGGGACTCCGCGGGCGGGTATGGCGGCGCGAAGGCCGCACTCGAGGAGGAGTGGTGACTGGTCAGACGAGGAACGCGACGACCGTTCTCACAAGACTTTATTTGCTCGTTCGTCTCCTTCCGGTATGAGAGTCCTCGATCTGATGCTCGGCCGGGACGGCGACGACGCCGACGGCGATCCGGCGCGCTTTACGAGCGATCGCTACGACGTGACCTACACCGTCTCAGCGGACAGTCACGAGATCGCCTACGCTGTTCCGGTCCGTCGGGCCGAACTCGAGGCATTCGCCGATCTGGTCGACCTAGAGCGCGAGACGCCCTACGCGGACGATGACGAGGAATCGCCCGCGGCGTCGCTCGAGTCCGTCCTCGAGGGCGAGGCGATCGATGCGGACGCGTGGATCGAACGGATGCAAGCGCCCCGACAGACGGTCGAACCGGTGCTCGAGCGCTGGCTGGAACTCGTCGACGAGGCCGACCCCGCTGGCGACGGAGCGGGCTCGAGCGAGGCCACCGAGGCGGCCGACTCAGATGCGGGGGACGACGCGACCGGAACGGACGCCAGTGCGTCGGATCGCGAGGGCGCCTCGCCGGTCGAGATCGTCTACCTCCCCGTCGAAACCGAGTCGGCGTTCGCGGCGTTCTTTCAGACGTGTCGCAAACGGGCCGAGCAAGAGCACGATCCGTTCGAACTCCCAGACGACATCGAGACCGCCGCGAGCGTGCTCACGAAGATCAGGCGGGCGAGCGACCGGCCGGAAAACCGCGTCGTCGTCAACAGGGACTACGTTCCGGACCTGAGCTGACGGTCGCAAAGCGGGTTCCAGACCGCTCGCCGACGGCCGCCAAGCAGATCCAAGACCTGTCGCTGCCGACCAATTTTCACACGCGCACGTGCCTTTCCCGGATCCGTCGGTATGGTCTCCGAACGACCGCGTTCAGACGATCGAGTCGAACTCCTCGAGCGACGTCAGCCGGTAGGTCGGCTGGTGCTCGAGTTCGGTGCCGTGGCCGAGATCGATCCACGCCGAATCCATGCCCATCGCGTTCGCGCCGGCGACGTCGGCGTGGAGGTTGTCGCCGATGTGTATGGTTTCCGTGGGATCGACCTCGAGCGCCGACAGCGCCAGTTCGAACGGCGTCGAGTCCGGTTTCGGCGGGACGCCGTTCGTCGGGTCGACGAACACCTCGGCGTCGAACGCATCGAGAAGTCCGAGCGCCTCGAGCTTTTTCGTCTGCGTCTGCTCGCCCCCGTTCGTGATCAGTCCGACGGGCCCGCGCTCGGCCGCGCGCTCGAGTGCAGTCTCAGCGCCGTCGCGAAAGCGAACCCGCGCGGGATCGACCGTCTCGATGGAGGCCTCGGCGAGATCCGGGGCGACCGCTGGATCCACTCCCGCCCGCTCGGCGGCTCTCGAGAAGAGGTGTTCGAAGAACTCGCGGTCGGTGTCTGCGGTCGGGAGGTCCCGCGAGGCGTGGCGTAGCTGGGCCGGGGTACAGAACTGCTCGACGCCGGCCCGTTCGAAGGTGGCCTCGAGCAGCGCCGCTCGATCCTCGATGGGCTCACAGAGGGTGCTATCGAGGTCGAAACAGATGGCCTCGTACGACATCTATCTCGTCTAGCGGCGTCGACACCCTGAACCTTTCGCCGGAATCGATACTCCGGCGACGACTGTCGAATCCGCCACGTTCAAGCCACTTCCCTTCGAGGGTCGAGTTATGACGAGAGCTGTCTGGATCAAAGCCGACGACACGGTCGGCGACTGGGACGACCGCCGCGAGCGGATCACCACCGCGCTCGAGGCGGGCGCCGACTGGGTACTGGTCGACGAAGACGACGTCGAACGCGTCCGCGAACTCGGCGACATCAACGTCGCGGCGTTTCGCACCGACGGCGACGTGACGCTCATCGACGACGCCGAGGACGAGACGTCGACCGCAAAGCCCGACACCGTCGTGGTCGGCAAGGAAGGCGAGGGCGACGGCACCGTCGACCTCCCCAACGACTTCTCGGGATCGGCAGACCTCTCGACGCTCCGGCGGAACGGAAACGTCGACTGGGGATCGTACGTGCGCATTCTCGGCAAGGACTACGAGGAGTTCGCAGAGACGGCTGCGACCGAGGCCGAGTACACCATCGTCGCCGGTGAGGACTGGACGATCATCCCGCTCGAGAACCTGATCGCCAGGATCGGCGAGGAGACGACGCTCGTCGCGGGCGTCACGAGCGCCGACGAAGCCAAGACCGCCTTCGAGACGCTCGAGATCGGCGCGGACGCCGTCTTGCTTGACTCGGACGACCCCGACGAGATCCGCCGCACCGTCGAAGTCCGCGACGAGGCGGAGCGGGAGAACCTCGATCTGGAGTACGCCGAGGTCGTCGACATCGAACAGATCGGCAGCGCGGATCGCGTCTGCGTCGATACCGGCAGCCTACTCGAGCACGACGAGGGGATGCTCGTCGGCTCGATGAGCCGCGGGCTGGTGTTCGTCCACGCCGAAACCGCCGAATCGCCGTACGTCGCCTCGCGGCCGTTCCGGGTCAACGCCGGCGCGGTCCACGCCTACGTCAGGACGCCGGACGGCGGGACGAAGTACCTCTCGGAACTCCAGAGCGGCGACGAGGTCCAACTGGTCGACCTCGAGGGCAACACCCGCGAAGCGATCGTCGGCCGCGTCAAGATCGAAAAGCGACCGATGTTCCGGGTCGCCCTCGAAACCGACGACGGCGACCACATCGAGACGCTACTCCAGAACGCGGAGACGATCAAAGTGCCGACCGCGGAGGGCCGAACGGCGGTGACGGATCTCGAGGCCGGCGATCACCTCTTGCTGTACTACGAGGATACGGCCCGGCACTTCGGCGAAGCCGTCGAGGAGAGCATCATCGAGAAGTAGCGGGTCAGCGCGGTGCGTACCTGTCGACATCGAAATCGCCTTCAGAGCATGTCAGAGTCTTCTTCGGGCCGCTCGAGTCGCGTCGTACACCAGTGACAAAACGAGAGGTCCTCGTCGAGTTCCTTCCCACACGCCGGACAGGTCGGCTCGTCGCTCTGTCCGGAACCGGTCGGCGGGAGTCCGAGCGCGCGAAACGTCGAATCGACCGTCGCGAACAACACGATGAACATCAGGAAGAACTGATCGACCATGCTCGTCTCCGCTTCCATCGTCTCCATCATGGCGGCCATCGACTCGGCCGACATGAGCAGTTCCATCGGGACGAAGAAGTAGACGCCAAGCGTGAATAACCCGCCGAACAGGAGGGCGCGAGCCCAATCACGGAGTAAAACGTGTCCCGCGCCGGGAAGAATAATCGAGAGGATCGCAGCGGATATCGCACGGATCCAGGTCATAGCTGTGGGTTGTTCTCGGTGGGACGGCCACTTAACGTACCGGATTCCCTACAACCAGACGGTCCCTGGACCGTCCGCGGAGTGTCGACGATCCGATCGAGAAAGAGCGACGCTGCCTCGGACCGTCTCTCAGGCCGTTCCGAGCGTTTCCTCGGCCTCGAGCAGTTCGTGATACCGGTTTCGGATCGTCACTTCGGAGATGTCGGCGACGTCGCTGACGGCCGCCTGGGTCGTCTTCTCGTTTGTCAACAGCGCGGCGGCGTAGACGGCGGCGGCGGCGAGACCGACCGGCGACTTGCCCGAGTGGACGCCCTTCTCCTTGGCGTTCTGGAGCAGACTCCGCGCGCGGTGTTCGGCTTCGTCCGAGAGCTCGAGGCCCGAGGCGAACCGCGGCACGTAGCTTTCGGGATCGGCCGGCTGAACCTCGAGGCCGAGTTCGCGGACGACGTAGCGGTAGGTGCGTGCGATCTCGTTTTTCTCGACGCGGCTGACGTCCGCGATCTCGTCGAGACTCCGGGGGACGCCCGCCTGTCGCGCGGCAGCGTAGACACACGCCGTCGAGACGCCCTCGATCGAGCGACCGGGGAGCAGGTCCTCGTTGAGCGCGCGCCGGTAGATGACTGAGGCCGTCTCGCGGACGTTCGTCGGCAGGCCGAGCGCCGAGGCCATTCGGTCGATCTCGCCGAGCGCCTGCTTCAGGTTGCGTTCTTTGGAGTCGCGGGTCCGGAACCGTTCGTTCCACTTGCGAAGCCGTTGCATCTTCTCTCGCTGTCGGGAGCCCAGCGAGTTGCCGTAGGCGTCTTTGTTGCGCCAGTCGATGTTCGTCGACAGCCCCTTGTCGTGCATGGTGTTGGTCGTCGGCGCACCGACGCGGGACTTCTTGTTCTTCTCGGCGGCGTCGAACGCGCGCCACTCGGGGCCGCGGTCGACCGAGTCCTCCTCGACGACGAGGCCACAGTCCTCACAGACCGTCTCGCCGTGCTCGTCGTCGACGACGAGGTTGCCCGTACACTCCGGACAGTCGAGCGTGCTCTGCTCGGCTTCGTCCGTCTCCTCGGTTGTTTCTTGTTCGCTACGACGTACTCTCGTGTTTGAGGTTGCGTTGGTCATACGATGGCGGATACGGCCCGGCGAAACGACACGGAAAAGCCGGACGGATTCGTTACCTTTCTCGTTCTGAGACTCGAGAGATAAGAGTTTCGGAATCCGTAGCTCACAACGCTCGAAAACAGGTAATTCGTCGGAAGTGGTATGAATTATCAAAACATTCAAATTAGGATCGGCCGTCGCGTCGACGACGTCTCGACGATCCGCTCGGTTCGCCCCGCGGAGAGTAAAGTACACAACGATCACGCGCCCTTCTCGAGTATGCACGTCGCCGTCGGGAGTACGAACCCTGTCAAGCAACGCGCCGTCGAACGAACGCTCGCGGAGTTCGACGCGGACGTCGTTCCCGTCGCCGTCGACTCCGGCGTGAGCGAACAGCCCTCGTCCGTCGAGGAGACCATCACCGGCGCGAAAAACCGCGCTCGAGGCGCGCTCGAGGAGACCGACGCGGACTACGGCGTGGGCCTCGAGGGCGGCGCGACACGATTCGAGTACGCGCCCGGCGCGCGACTCGTCATGTGGGCCTGCGTCACCGACGGGGAGCGCCTCGAGGTCGCCGGCGGCCCGTCGCTTCGGCTTCCGGACTCCGTCGGCGCTCGTCTCGACGCCGGGGAGGAACTCGGTCCGATCATGGACGATCGACTCGGGACGGAAAACGTCGCCGAAGCCGAGGGCGCCGCCGGCGCGCTCACCGGCGGTCTGACGTCTCGAGCGCGGGCGCTTTCCGAAGCGGTCGCGTGTGCGTTCGGTCCGTTCGTCACGACACACTACGAAGGCGGTCGAGTCGGTCGCCGGTAGTCGCGGTTTTCCTCGACAACCGGTCGCGTTTTCTGAGTGTCGTCCGCTTGGATGTATTAACCGGCCGTACCAACGAGCCCTTTCCACTGGAGTATCGATCCATTACCGGCCCCGAAAACCGCCCGACTGCGGCTCATTAACCGCACGTACCAAACCCCCTAAGGTCGATGCGGCCGTTCGCACGGGTATGAGCACTGCAATGGCCTCCGACCTCACGAGCAAACAGCGCCAGATCCTGCAGTACCTCCGCGAGAACGCCGCAACGAAGACGTACTTCAAGTCGCGACTAATCGGCAAGGAACTCGGGATGACGGCCAAGGAGGTCGGCTCGAACATCACCGCGCTCCAGAACAGCGAGTACGACGTCGACATCGAGAAGTGGGGCTACTCCTCGAGTACGACCTGGAAAGTGAACGTTTGAACGGTCGACGTCACCGCGTTCGCGACTCGAGTTCTTCGCGCCGATCGACGGGTATCCCAATCGTAGCCGCTTCGATCGGGTGCTGTCGCTTCGCTCGAGCGCTCTGTCGTCTCCCGGTCGCTTCCGGTCACCGAACGTGAATATTACTTCGCGAAACTGCTGCTTACGGCGCGAAACTTTCGGTTTCCGACTCCGAATGGCACTTCACTCGCCGGCCCGATAGCGGAGACGATGCAGGCGATCCTCTTCGACATGGACGGCGTCATTCTCGAGGGGCCGCGGACCGACCCGCAGGTCTACGCGGACGCGACCGACTACGCCCTCTCCGAACTCGGAATTGAACCGACGGACGACGAGCGCGAGGCGTTTCGAGAATTCGACCCCGACGGCATCAGGGAGCGTGCGGCCGCACACGGGTTCGACGCCGACGAATTCTGGAAACTGCGAGACGACCGCGCGTCCGAACTCACACACGAACGGGTTCGGTCCGGCGACCGAGCGGTCTACGACGACGCCGAGACGCTGTCCGAACTCGCCGAGCGGACGACGACCGCCCTTGTGACGAACAACCGCCACAGGACGGCGGAGTTCGTCGACAATTACTTCGAATTCGGGTTCGAGACCGTCCGCGGGCGCGACCCGTCGATGGCCGGCTACCAGCGACGGAAACCGAATCCCGCCTACCTCGAGGAAACGCTCGACCGACTCGGCGTCGACGGCGGCCTCTACGTCGGCGACTCCGGCGTCGACGTCGTCGCCGGGCAGAAGGCGTCGCTCGAGACCGCGTTCGTTCGACGCCCGCACAACCGCTCGGTCGACCTCCCCGCCGAGCCCGAGTACGAACTCGAATCACTTACCGAACTGCTCGAGTTACTCGAGACTGTCGACTCGCACTGATCTCGGTAGTCGGTCCAGCCCTTCCCGAGGCGGCCCGCCGGTGTGGACAAACTCGGTCGGACGATCAACCGTCGTAGGTGAGCAGTTCGTCGGACTCGCGCGCGAGCGCCGTCGCCCGGTCGCCGAAGGAATCGGCGTGTCGGATCAACAACAACAGGACCGTCGTAGGGCGTTCGACGCTGTAGCCGTCCTCGCGCGATAGGAGCCCCGCCGACTCGAGTTTACCCGCGTACTTGCTCACAGTGGGCGCTGAAACCTCGAGGGAGTCGGCGAGATCGCCCGCGCCGGCGTCCGGGTCGCGAAGCAGTTCGATCAACATCCCGCGGGGGGTCGTCCGGCGCAGGTAGCCGAGGGCGTTCTTCTCGAACTCGTCGAACCGACCCGCGAGCACGAATCGCTTGTAGTCGCCGTCGCTGTAGCGTTCGACGGCGTCGCGTTCCTCGAGCCGTCTGAGGTGGTGTTGGGTCTCGCCGGTCCCGAGCTGGAGGTCGTCGCGGATCTTCGAAAAGTGCGCCCCGGGGGTCGTCGAGAGGTAGCCAGCGATCGCGTCGCGGGTTTTGCTTTCGCCGGTGTCGGCGTCCGCGGAGTCCGAGAATCCGGCCAGCGGCGAGGCGGCGCCGACGGCGGCGAATCGACGCAGGGTCGATCGCTTCTCCTCGTCGACACCCTCGGGTGCTGTCATAACAATCTACAGTTCGAAACGGGCCGAACGGTAAAACGCGTTTCGCTCCGCGTCGTTCACTGCGGGCTAGGAGTCGGTCTCCGTCTTGGTCTCGGACTCGGTCTCCGTCTGAGTCTGGGTCTGTCCCTCCCCGCCCTCGAACGACTGATCCATCTCCTCGATGACGTCGTCCGGGTCGCTGATCGTTCCGGCGTCTTTCCCTTCCTTGATCGCCTGTGCCTGTTTTTCCATCTCTTCTAGGTCCATCTCGGCTTCCTGATCTATCTCGCCGATGATCTCGGCGATGTCGTCGAGGCCGATCAGTTCGCGGGTCTCCTCGTCGAACTCGAGGCTGTCGAGTTCGGTGCCGTCGGATTCGACGTCGCTTCCCGAGAGGTGTTTACCGTACCGACCGACCATCGAGGTGAGTTCCTGGGGTAACACGAACGTCGTCGACTCGCTTTGGCCGATCTCGGTCAGGGTGTCCATCCCCTTGTCGATGACGGCGCGTTCGCCCATCGATTCGGCCGAGCGAGCACGGAGCACGGTCGAGATCGAGTCACCCTGTGCTTCGAGGATCTGGCTCTGTTTCTCACCCTGCGCGCGGATGATCTCGGATTGCTTGTCACCTTCCGCTTTCTCGACTGCGCTGCGGCGTTCGCCCTGCGCCTCGAGGATCATGGCGCGGCGTTTCCGCTCGGCGGAGGTCTGCTGTTCCATCGCGCGCTGGACGTCTTTGGACGGGTTGACCTCGCGGACTTCGACGCTCTCGACGCGGATCCCCCACTCGTCGGTTGGCTCGTCGAGTTCCTTGCGGATCTTCGCGTTGATCTCCTGGCGCTTGTTCAACGTATCGTCGAGTTCCATGTCACCCAGGACGGCCCGAAGGGTGGTCTGGGCGAGGTTCGAGACGGCCTTTTTGTAGTCGTCGACCTCGAGGAAGGCCTTCTTCGCGTCCATGACCTTGATGTAGACGACGGCGTCGGCGGTCACCGGCGAGTTGTCCCGCGTGATCGCCTCCTGTCGCGGGACGTCGAGCGTCTGGGTCCGCATATCGAACCGGTAGGTCCGCGAGACGAACGGGGGGATGATGTTGATACCCGGCTCGAGGAGTTTGCGGTACTCGCCGAAGACAGTCAGCGCGCGTTTTTCGTACGCGTCGACGATCTCGACTGCACTCAGAAGCGAGGCGATTACGACCACGAGAACGAGGGCACCGATTACCAATCCGACGGTGGCTGCTCCCTGCAGCGGGATAAGTTCCGGAAGCATAACATGGGCTTTTGTCGGTGAGATAAAAAGCGTTCCCTTGTCCGATCGACATTTCTCCGGTCGCGGCGTCAGTTCGATTCGGTTTCGGTTATCGAGTCGTCGGTATCGTCGTCGCCCGTCGTATCGTCGGTCGTCTCGTCGACCGGCTCCCTCCCAGCTATTTCGGTGTCGTCGGCTTCGATAGCGGTCGAATCGGTGTCAGTGCCAGTGTCGTCCGAGCCATCGGCGTCCGATTCGCGGGCGAGCGCGCGATCGATCTCGTCCGCTTCGATCGAACCGATGGCCTCGACCGTCAGCACGTTCCCGCCGCCGGGATCGAGCACGATGATCTCCTCGCCCTCCTCGATGGTGCCGCTGGTCGTCCGAGCGCTGTAAAACGGCGTGAACCCGCCGCCCTCGAGTTTGACCTCGCCGCCGCGGGTCGTGATCGTCTCGGTCGCGTATCCGGTCGATCCGGCGAGCGACGAGGAGTCTTTCGTCTGTGCGGTGCCTTTGCCCCCGTAGAAGTCGAACTCCCGGTAGACGTAGGCCGCCAACGCGCCGATCGCGAGCGTGAGTCCCGCGAGAACGAGAACGTCGAGCCCGCCGGGAACGAGCAACCCGATGAGTCCGGCACCGGCCAGCGCGACGCCGATGACGACGAGGTGCGCGCCGGGAGAGAGCGCCTCGAGGACCATCAACACGAGGCCCGCCGTGAACAACAACAGCGGAATATTACTGAGGAGGGGTTCCACCATGCGTCCTGCTAAGGTCTCGCTCCGATTAAATGTTTACCGCCGCTCACGCGAACAGCATCGAACCGAGACGGAACATCACCAGAATCGTCGCGATCGCGCCCAATGCGACGAACACCGCCCCCTCGAGGGACGGGCTCTCAGAGACGATCGGCGTCGAACTCGGCTCCGGAACCGCTTCGTCGTCCTCGGTATCCTCGGCGCCAGCAGTCGATTCGACGCTCGCGCCGTCGTCATCGTCAGTGAGATCGATCGGGATGCGTCCCCACTCGTCGTGCCCGCCATCGTCCTGCTGTGTGTCGTCATACCGACTGCCGATCCGTTGGCCCTCGTCGCGTCCATCGTCGCTTCGGTCGTCGTCCCCCGGACCGCTCGAGCGGTCGGACGGTTCGGAAGCGTCATCGTCGCTGTCGGACGGGTCGACCGCTTTCGTCTCCTTGACGACGAACGTGTCCTCGAACGGGTCGGCGTCGGTGGTGGATCCGTCGCCGTCCGGCGTCCGGTCGTCACGGGACTGGTCGGGGCGGTCGTCCGGATCGGTGTCGGACGGCTCCTCGGTCATACTCCCCTCTAGACGCCGCGTCGTCAAAAAGCCGCGGTCGAGGTTAGGCCGGTCGGTCGGTCCGTCCCCGGACGGTCCCCTGGAAGACGACGCCGCGCTCGGCGTCGATCGTCACCGTGGTCCCTCGCTCGAGGTCCGTCAGATCTGCGCCGCTCACCATCGGGATGTCGAGCTCGCGAGCGACGAGCGAGGGGTAGCCGGTCATGCCCGGGCTCGCGTCGATGATCCCGCCAATCTTCTCGAGGTCGCCGGAGAGTTCGTCGTCGAACTCCGGATGAATCGCGAGGATGGCCCCGTCGGGTATCGTCGAGAGATCGCCGTCTGTAATCGGCTCGATCGGGCCGGAAACGCGCCCGTCGACGACGACCCGTCCGGTCGCAAGCGACTCGGCGGCCACGTGGACTTTCAGCATGTTGGTCGTGTTCGCCCCCTCGAGTTCGGTCATCATGCCACAGAGGACGACGACGGTATCGCCGCTGTCGGCGACGCCCGCATCGAGCGCCGCCTGCACCGCCCGCTCGACGACCGCGTCGGCACCCTGGTCGGAGACGCTGGCATAAAGCGGGGTGACGCCCCACGAGAGCGCGAGTTTCCGACGCACGTCGTGACTCGGCGTCGACGCGACGACCGGCACGCCGGGCCGATACTTCGCCGTCTTGAGCGCGGTGTAGCCGGACTCGGTCGCCGCGACGATGGCGTCCGCGCCGATGTCTCGTGCGAGGAACCTGGCCGAGCGAGCCAGCGCGTCGGTGCGAGCCTCACCAGCGGCCGGGACGCGCTGTTCTAGGACCTCCGCGTACTCCGCGGAGTTCTCGACTTCCCTGATGATGCTGCTCATCGTCTCGACGACTTCGACCGGGAAATCGCCGACGGCGGTCTCGGCCGACAGCATGACCGCGTCGGTGCCGTCGAGGACGGCGTTCGCGACGTCCGAGGCCTCCGCTCGAGTGGGTCGGCGCGCGTGGACCATCGAATCGAGCATCTCCGTGGCCGTGATGACCGGACAGCCGGCTTCCCGACACGTCCGGATGATCCGTTTCTGGATCATCGGCACGTCTTCCATCGGGCACTCGACGCCGAGGTCGCCGCGGGCGACCATCACGCCGTAGGACGCCTCGATGATCTCGTCCAAGTTCTCGACCGCGCCCACGCGTTCGATCTTGGAGACGATCGGAATGTCGGCACCCGCCTCCTCAAGCACTTCGTTCACCTCGTAGACGTCATCCGCGTCGCGAACGAAACTCGCCGCGACGAAGTCGACGTCTTTCTCCGCCGCGAGTTCGAGATCGGCGCGGTCGCCACCGGTGACCATGTCGAGTCCGAGATCGACGCCGGGGATGTTGACGCCCTTCCGACCGCCGAGTTCGCCGCCCGTTTCGACTCGCGCCCGAATGCCGTCGTCGTCACGCTCGAGGACGGTCGTCTCGATCAGGCCGTCGTCGAGCAGGATTCGGTCGCCCGCTTCGACGGTATCGATCGAAAGCGACAGTCCGACCTCCTCGCTCGTCGCGTCGTCGCCCTCGACGAACCGGATCTCGGTGCCGGCCTCGAGCGTGACGCTCTCGCCGTCCGGCAACGGCGCGGTTCGGATCTCCGGGCCCTTCATGTCGAGCATGACGCTCACCGGTCGGTCTTTCTCCTCGTCGACGGCCCGCACGCGATCGATCAGTTCGGCTCGGTCCTCGAGCGTTCCGTGGCTGGCGTTGAGCCGCGCCACCGACATCCCCGCGTCCGCGAGCGTGGCGATCGTCGCCCGGTCGTCCGTCGCGGGACCGAGCGTGCAGACGATCTTTGCGTTTCTCATGCCCGGAGGTAGCGCGAGCACCGCAAAAAAGCTGTGGTGACTTACTCGAACTCGAGTCTATTTTCGACCCACCCATTCCACCCGATTTGTTTGCGTTTTTCAGATAAGGCTGAAGGATGAGGCGTCGCGTTTTCTGAGTGTTCATGCCCGAAAACGCTAGCTTCAATAGGTGCCTATACAGATTGACTTGGAGTTTGTGGAGCGAGAAGTGACATTAAGCCCTCTGATGAAGACATCGCAGGATGAAACTTACGGACTCAAACAAATATCAATACATCTGAAGGTGATTCAGACTGTTTTTACCCTCGAACAGATCGAACTTTTCGTAAGGTGTATCTGTACTGATGGGAAGTGTATTTACGTTCACACACCTACAAACGATTATAGTACGTACCATCTTACAAAGGTCTCCCTAAGCATATCATGCTACGACGCCAATATCTCAAAATAAGCGGGATAAGCGTTGCTGGATCTCTTAGTGGCTGTTTAGACATTAGCCAAAATAGTGATAATGTCGTCAACATAACTACCATTAATAGAACAAACTCTAAGCAAGATGTAGAGATTATAGTAAGATCTGAAGGTGAATCTGTATTTAGGCAGAACTTTGAACTATCTGCACCTCAAGAAGGGTCTGTAACGTCAGTCACTGAGGAGAACGCTCTTAACCCAGGAGAATACTCTGTGACGGCTTCAAATGAGGCGATAGAACAAGAATATCATTACAAGAGTACTTGCAGTTCGGTCTCAAAAATGGAGGACGAGATATATGTTACTATATCAGATAGCAATATGGTTGAAATTAGCAGCACTTATTGCGGAAAGTGAGTTTTTAGCTCGTTTACTAAGATCGCGTGCCAATCTCAGACAAAACCTCGTGGGGATGAATCTCGATGTACCGAACCAACGCGGCGAGGTCGTTGAATTTTAGTGGACGAACTTCGAGGTTGGGCCGGGCGAGGCTGAAGCGTTCTGCCGGCGTTACAGCTGGCGCTGGCAAATAGAGAACGAGTATACGAGTATCAGGGATGACTTCCTGCCAGAGACCTCTTCTAAGGATTACCGTGTGCGGCTGTTCTACTTCGTGCTCGCGGTGCTGTTCCACAACATCTAGCGACTACTCAATTTCCTGTTGAAGGCTAATGCCGGTGATGAGATTGACTATGTGCCAGTGTTTGTTTCGGCCAAAGCGTTTTCTACCGGCCGCCAGTAGCGCCAACGATGCCCAGCTACACCGCGTTCGTCAACGTCGCCGATCGAGACGTACAGAACGTTCAGGAATTGGCCTCGATCTGGGGCGAAGTACGCGGCGAGTTCGCCGAACACGAGGCCGAGCTCGTCGACTCCTACGCGATGCTCGGGAGCCACGACTTTCTGGTCATCTTCGAGGCGCCCGACCGCGAGAGCGCGTTCAAGTCCGCGCTGACGCTTCGCAGACACGGCCTCGAGGCCGAGACGATGGAAATCGTCGACACCGACGAGTTCGCACAGCTCGTCGACGAGGTCTGAGCGAAAACGCCCTCGTTCGGGACGGGTAGTCCGCGTCTCTCGCTCACATCGGCGAGCGCAGACGTTACATCGGCGAACTCGACCGTCACGTCTACAAGTTCGAACGCTTCGTGTCGACGACGCGTGCGTCATCGTCGAGTATGACGGCGAGCGTATCGCCGTCGAGTTCGAGGTCGATCCGCAACTCGAGTGGCTCCTCGTCGAGAACGGTAACGGCCTCGTCGCCGATGAACGGAACCTCCCAGAATCGGCGGTTCCGCAGGTCGATGTCGTGGTCCCAATAGAACGAAACGACCGCGGGATGTGTGAGGAGCGCAGTTCCGGCATGTGATCCTCCTATCGGGCCGCATTGGGGGCACTCCACCGCGAACGAGTACTCCCACGGCCCCTCAGATCCGATCGTAAGCGACCGCTCGACTGTCGTATGACAGTAGGGACAGATCCCCTCGAGTATCTGTTCAATCGTGTGTCGCCACAGTGTCGAGGCGACGTCGAGGAGATCGGACATGTTACGATCCGCCGCGCCGACCGGTCGAACGGCGTGTGCGAACAGGGTGGTCTCACCTCGCTCGATTTTGACGATACTGTCCTCGTAAACTGCTTTCATGGGCGCGTCGGGGGTTTCACCAGATGCCTCAGTATCGGCAGGGGGAGCGCCCGTGTCTCCGGCAGCGTTCCCCTCGCTCGCGTCGCCGACTGGAACCGGTCCGCGTTTCTCGTGAGACCGCCAAGCGTCGATATCGATCACTTTCGCGATCTCAAACCCGGCGAAGGTCAGGCGATACCCCTCAGCGGCTTCCTCGACGAACTGCTCGCGAAGCTGTCTGAGATGGTAGTTGAAGTTTCCCTTATCCTCCACGCCGACCCGCTCTCGGAGCGTCGAATACGGAAGTTGCTCACCCGTGGCGGAGGCGGTTTGGCGGTGCTCGTAGAGCGCCCGTAGAATCTCGAGACGGGTTTCGTTTCCCAGAGATTTGAACGGATCGACGGGCCGTTCGTCCCGTTTTCGGTGCTGGCTGGTCATGGTTTTCGGTCGGCGAAGCCGTCCACGGATCGGACGTCGCTCGGGAGAAAATCATTGCTCCAAATACATATGCCACCGGGGTCACAACGAATCGACTCACTCAATGTCGAACCCGCGTTCTCGGCGGCGCGTGCTCGCAGGATCCGCCCTTCTCGGCGCAGCGTCGATCACGGGCGGCGTTCCGCGGAACGGCCGCGCAGAGTCCGATACGAGCGCACCGAATCAACCGGACGAACCAGACTCGACCTCGCCGTCGTCGGGCCGGAGTCGTTCGCTCGAGTTACAGGATCTCGATGATCTCGAGTCCTTCGTCGACGAAACCATGCGACGGACCCTCGAGGAACACGACGTCGTCGGCGCGTCCGTCGCCGTCGTTCACGACGACGAAATCGTGCTCGCAGAGGGGTACGGAGACGCGTCGATCGACGGCCCGGCCGTCGACGCCGCCGAAACGCGGTTTCGGGTCGGCTCCGTCTCGAAACCGATCGTCTGGACCGCGGTGATGCAACTGATCGAAGCCGGCCAGATCGACCCGGACGAAGACGTCAGAACGTACCTCGAGTCAGTACCGCTCCCCGAGACGGAGTGGGAGCCGATCACGATGGCCCACCTCGCCACGCACACGGCCGGCTTCGAGCAGCGATACGCCGGAACGTGGGTTCGAGACCCCGACGACGTGCGATCGCTTCCGACGGTCCTGAGCGAAGAACAGCCCGACCGCGTTCGACCGCCCGGATCGATCGTCTCGTACTCGAACTACGGTGCCGCGCTCGCGGCTCAGGTCGTCGCCGACGTGACCGGGACCCCGTTCGAACGGTACGTTCGAGAAAACGTCTTCGACCCGCTCGAGATGGATACCGCAACGTTCGAGCAGCCAGTCCCCGACGAATCCGGAACCACCGTCGCGACCGGATACACAACTCTCACCGGAACGCCGACGGAATCACCGGGACTCAACTTCGAACTCGCCCCCGCGGGGTCGATGTCCGCGACGACGACGGAGATGGCACAGTTCGTCCGCGCTCATCTCAACGGTGGCGTCGTCGACGGCGATCGGATTCTCGAGGACGAAACCGTCGCGGAGATGCACGAGCGGTGGTTCACCCACCACGAGCGACTCGACGGCCTCTCGTTCGGACTTCTCGAGCGATCTCGAGGTATCGGCGGAAACGCCAGTGACGATGGCGAATCCACCACCGGCGAAAGCGCTGATGATGACGATTCCACCGGCGGCAGAAGTGCCGGTAACGCATCCACTGGCGGCGAAAGCCGGCTCCTCGAGCACGACGGCCAGATACCGGGATCGTTCCACAGCCGACTCCTGCTCGCACCCGAACACGATCTGGGTCTGTTTCTCTCGTACAACACCGACAGCGCCGCCAACGCGAGCACCACCTTCATCGACGCCTTCCTGGAGGAATACCTCCCGCTCGAGGAGTCGGCGGACGCTGCAGTTCCGGGTCCCGACGGTCGCCCCGAACGCGCCGACGAACTCGAGGGCAGCTATCGCGGCGTCTCGACTTCGGAGTCCGAGCCCGCGAAGCTCTGGTCGGTCGCACAGGCCGGATCGATCGACGTTTCCATTGCCGACGACGGCGCGCTCGTAACCGAACTCGGGGGCGAGACGCGATGGATCGAACGCGAACCGCTCCTCTTTCGGGCGGAAGACGGCGACGACTTCCTGGCGTTCGGCGAAGACGGCGGCGAGATCAGATACCTCTTTCTCGGCTTTCAGGCGTTCGAGCGGCGCTCGTGGCACGAGTCGATGTCCGTCCATGCCGGGGTTGCTGGCGCGACGACGCTCGGGATGGTCTCCGGGGCCGTTGGCTGGCCGCTCGCTCGAGGGTGGCGGTGGCTTCGAAGCGACGGTGAATCGGGAGCGACTAGTCACGCGGACCCGGATGCCGCGATAGAAACGGACTCGGACGATCCCCGACCGTCGAACGCCGACTCGAGTTCGGTCGCCGAGTCCGTCGGACGAACGGAGGCAAGCGGAGCGTCCGGTGGGAAAACGCGACAGGCGAGACAGGAGGCTGGCTCCTCGAGGGGGTCCGAACGGACCACACAGAGTAGTTCGCTGACGGATCCACGCCGATGGGGGCGCTGGACCGCCGGCGGGGCGATCGCGTGTCTGTTCGGGTTCGTGTTCGGCGTCGTCGGCCTGTTGCTCGTATACCCGTACACGCTTTTGAGCGATCCGCCGCTTGCGTTCGAGGCGTTGTTCGCGCTCCCACTGCTCGGGATCGCCGGAACGGCAGTTTCGGCGTTTTACGCGATCACCGCCTGGCGCGAGGGATACTGGAGTCGGCGGTCTCGGATCCACTACACGCTCGTCGTCTGTGCGATGGCCGGCTTCTGCTGGCTATTGTACTACTGGAACTTCGTCCGACTCCCGGTCTAACGCGGCGGGTGGCTTCGGGGCGGGACGTCTCGAAAAACTGTCCGTAAAAGATCGCCCACCGAGCCGTTACTGGATCTTCTCGCCGATCTCGGCGTCGCCGTGGGTCGTCAGCAGGTCCGCCTCGTCGCCCGCCGCGAGGATCATCCCGTTAGACTCGACGCCGAACAACTCGGCCGGCTCCATGTTCGCCAGCAAGATGATCTTCTCGCCGGGAAGCTCATCCAAGTCGTGCAGTTGCTTGATCCCCGCGACGACCTGTCTGGTTTCGAAGCCGATGTCGACCTCGAGTCGCGCGAGGTCGTCCGCCCCCTCGATTCCCTCCGCGACCTCGATCCGTCCGACGCGGATGTCCAGATCTTGGAACTCGCCGAAGCCGATTCGGTCCTCGAGCAGGGGCTCGAGATCGTCTGCGGCATTGGTCGCGTCGTCGTCCGCCTCGTCGGCGGACTCGTCGTCGCCAACCGCGTCGTCTGCGGCCTCGTCATCCGAATCGTCTCCCGCGGCGTCGACGCGCGCCTCGAGCTTCTCGTTCAGTTCCGCGACCCGCTCGTCTTCGATCTTCTCGAAGAGTTCGCCGGGTTCCTCGAAGCGCCGCGGCGGTGCCTCGAGCGCGTCCTCGATGCTCGCGTCTTCGACGGCTCCGTCCTCGCCGAGTTGTTCCCAGAGCGCCTGGGCCTTGTCCGGGGTGATCGGCGCGACGAGGACCCCGACGGCTTTCGCGATCTGGACGCAGTCGCGGATGACCTGTGCGGCCCGCTCGGGGTCGTCGTCCGTGAGCTTCCAGGGCTCGTTGCGCTGGATGTACTCGTTGCCGAACTGGGCCAGCCGCGTCGCGGCCTGGCCGATCCCGCGGATCGAGTAGTCGTTGACCGCTTCGCGAACCTCGCCGATGGCCCCCTCGATTCGATCCTCGACGTCCGGGGAGACCTCGGCTTCGGGCGTTCCCTCGTAGTTTCTGTAGGCGAACAGGAGGCTGCGATACCAGAAGTTGCCGACCGTGCCGACGAGTTCGCCGTTTACCTTCTCCTGGAAGGCGTCCCACGAGAAGTCGACGTCCTGCTGGAGGCCGCCGGTCGTCATCAGGTAGTATCGCAGTAGGTCCGGGTGGAACCCTTCCTCGAGGTACTCCTTCGCCCAGATCGCGCGGTTCCGACTCGTCGAGAGGCCCTTACCATTGATGGTGATGAAGCCGGTCGCGGCGACCCCGCGGGGCGCGTTGTAGTTCGCCCCCTCGAGCATCGCCGGCCAGAAGATTGTGTGGTGCTGGATGATGTCCCGCCCGATGACGTGGACGATCTCGCCGTCGTCCTTCCAGACGCGCTCCCAGTCGTACCCCTCGCCTTCGGCGCTCTCGGCGTACTGCTTTGTGCTCGAGATGTACTCGATCGGCGCGTCGACCCAGACGTAGAGGACGATGTCCTCGTCCGCTTTGCCCGGGTAGTCGATCCCCCAGTCCATGTCGCGGGTGAGACACCAGTCCTGCAGGCCCTCTTCGATCCACTGGCGAGGCTGATTCCGGGCGTTCGAGGTGCCCTCGAGACCGTCGAGGAATTCGGTGAGGTACTCGGAGAACTCCGAAACGCGGAAGAACCTGTGGGTTCGCTCGCGGTACTCGGCCGGATTGCCCGTGATCGTGCTCTTGGGATCCTCGACTTCGCCCGGCTCGAGGTGGCGCTGACAGCCCTCGTCGCACTCGTCGCCGCGGGCTTTCGCGCCGCAGTACGGACAGGTCCCCTCGACGTAGCGGTCGGGGAGGTGATCGTCGGCGACGGGGTCGTAGGCCACCCGAATCTCCTTCTCGTAGACGTAGCCCTCCTCCTCGAGCGTGCGGACGATCTCCTGGGTCAGTTCCGTGTTCGTCTCGTCGTGGGTGTGGCCGTAGTTGTCGAACTCGACGTTGAACTTCGGAAAGGTCTCGGCGTACTGTTCGTGCCACTCGAGGGCGAAGTCCTCGGGGTCGACGCCCTGTTGCTCGGCGTTGACGGCGACCGGCGTCCCGTGCATGTCCGATCCCGAGACGTAGGCCGTCTCCTGGCCGAGCGTCTCGAGGGCGCGGGCGAACGAATCGCCGCCCACGTACGTTCGCAGGTGGCCGACGTGCAGGTCGCCGTTCGCGTAGGGCAACCCGCAGGTCACCACCGCCGGCTGCTCCGTCGGAAACTCGTCGTGGCTCATACGTGTGCTGAGTCGGCCGAGGGCGTAAAACCCGCCGGTTTCCGCTCGCGGGTGTGGCAATCGTTTCCGGTTTCGCTCGCCACAGCGGGCTACTCCGGCATCCGGTCGTCGACGGTCCAGACGTTCGGGAGCCACTCGAGGCGACCGGCGAAGAGTAACCCGACGCCGACGGCCATCGGCCCGAAGAAGCCGGCGACGAAGGCGACGCCCCCCGGCTCTACGACGAGCGTGAGCGCAGAGCCGACCAGAAACAGCCAGCCGAGCGCCTCCCACGGTCGGCCGTCGTAGAGCCGTCTCGAGGCGAGCGAGAGCAAAAAGCCGCCGAAGGCGGCCGCGACGATGATCGCATCGATCGCGAGCGAACTCGCTGTCAACAGCGCGAATCCGCCGACCGCGATCCAGTCGAAGTGGTCCATCGCTCTCTGTTGGATACCTTTCTCGAGCGGATCGAAAAACGTGTATCGATCCGTTAGTACGGTGGCGCATTCGTCACTGCCGATCAGCTCCGCTCAGTCGTCGCTTATGACCGGCACGCTCGCGCGACACTGGAGCCGATCCAGATCCGCGATGAACGCCTCGAGCATCGACCGCGTGACGTGGGGCATACAGACGATCCGCATCTCGTCGGTCGCCGTCCGAGAGATTCGCCACCCCTCGCGTCGAAGCGAGTCGAACGTCGAGACCGGCACGTCGGCGGCGACCAGCGGCAGCGTCGGTTCGACGACCTCGAAGCCGCGCGCGACGAGCGCGTCGGCGAGCCAGTCGGCGTTGCGCTGGGACCGGGCGTACTGGCGCCGGTAGCCGCCGGGCCACAGCGCCTCCATCGCGGCGACCGCGCTCGCGACGCCGGCGCCCGATCTGGTCCCAGTCAGCGTCGCTTGCGACGTCGACTCGAGGTACGGCGTGTCGATCGCGAGTTCGTCGAGCAGCGTCTCGTCGCGTGCGAGCAATCCGCCGGCGGGGACCGCGGCCTGTCCCATCTTGTGGGGATCGATCGCCATCGTATCGATCGGCGCGTGCGAGAAGTTCCACTCGTAGTCGGTAAACGGGAGGACGAATCCGCCCCAGGCCGCGTCGACGTGAAAGAGCGCGTCGACCGACCGGGCGATCTCGCCCAGTTCCGGAATCGGGTCGACGCGACCGTACTCGGTCGTTCCCGCGACGCCGACGACGAGCGCCGTCCGCTCGTCGACGCTGTGGCGAACTGCCTCGAGGTCGGCCCGGTGGTCCTCGTCGGTGGGGACGATCCGCAACTTGACGCCGAGGACGTTCGCGGCCTTTTGAAAACTGAAGTGTCCGGATTCGGGCATCACGACGTTCGGCATCTCCGTTTCCGATCGGTTCGATAGACGACCCGCGTCTCGGCTCTCGAACCGATCGCGGGCGATTCGAACTGCCTGAATGTTCGCTTCGGTCCCGCCGCTCGCGACGTAGCCCGCGGGCGAGTCGAGACCCGCTATCTCGCCGAGCGTCGACACCGCTTCCTCCTCGAGTTCGGTGATGGCCGGGTACGTTCCCGGGTCGCCGGGGTTCGTCGCGAGAAAGCGTTCGGCCGCCGTACGCGCGTCCGGGTGCGGTTCGGTGCACATCGAGGACAGCACCCGGTCAAACGTCTGCGGCTCGACCTGCATATACACTGTAACTGTTTCTCAGCGATTTATTCGTTGCGTTTCCACGCAGAAACGTGTGGTCGGCCACCGTGCGAGCGGTTTCGAGTCGATCACGAGCGGAGTACCAGCGGCCGCGACCAGGTCGCGGCCAATTCGCTCGAGTCAGCGGACCGAATCCAGCAGGAGCTTCTGTTCGACGCGTTTGACCTCGTGTTGGACGTCGCGGACGGCGTCGATGTTCGCGGAGATCGAGCTGATTCCCTGGTTGACGAGGAACTGGACCATATCCGGCTTCGAGCCGGCCTGGCCGCAGATGCTCGTTTCGATATCGTGTTCGCGGCAGGTCTCGATAACGTCCTCAAGCAGGCGCAAGATCGCGGGATGGAGTTCGTCGAAGCGATCCGCGACGTGCTCGTTGTTGCGGTCGACCGCCAGCGTGTACTGAGTGAGGTCGTTCGTGCCGAACGAAGCGAAGTCGATACCCGCTTCGGCCAGTTCCTCGACGCTCAGTGCTGCGGCGGGCGTCTCGATCATCGCGCCCCACTTGCGCTTTTCGGGGTCGATGCCGGCGGCTTTCAGCTGCTCTTTCGCGCGGTAGACGTCTTCGGCGTCGTTGACCAGCGGGAGCATGATCTCGACGTTGTCGTAGCCCATCTCGTAGAGCCGGGCGAACGCCTCGAGTTCGTGGCCGAAGACGTCGGTTCGATCGAGCGAGCGACGGATGCCCCGGTAGCCCAGCATCGGGTTGTGCTCGACCGGCTCGTCGTCGCCGCCCTCGAGTTGGCGGAACTCGTCGCTGGGCGCGTCGAGCGTGCGCACGCGGACGGGCCGCGGGTAGAACTCGTCGGCGACGGTTCGGATCCCCTGAATCAATTCCTTAATGTAGGCGTCGGTACCGTTTTCCTCGATGAATTTCTCGGGGGTCTGATTCAGCGAGAGGATCATGTGCTCGGTGCGCAGCAGGCCGACGCCGTCGGCGCCCGTCGCGGCCGCGCGTTCGGCGGCTTCGGGGATGGAGACGTTGACCTTGACTTCCGTCGCCGTCATCGGTTTGACCGGCGACTGCGGGCGAACCTCTTCGACCGGTTCGGTCTCCTCTTCGGGGTCGACCGTCTCGCCCTCGAGGACCGCGCCCTTGTCACCGTCGAGGGTGACGAGTTGGCCGTCTTCGAGCACGGTCGTGGCGTTGGTGGTGCCGACGATGGCGGGGACGCCGAGTTCGCGTGAGACGATGGCGGCGTGGCTGGTCATGCCGCCCTCGTCGGTGACGATACCCGCGGCGCGTTTCATCGCCGGGACCATGTCGGGCATGGTCATCTCGGTGACGATTATGTCGCCCTCGCCGACCTTCGCGAGGTCGTCGAGTTTCGTGACGACCTGTGCGGCCCCGCTGACGGTGCCCGGACTCGAGCCCAGCCCGTCGACGATGATTTCGCCGGTGGCCTCCGACGCCTCGCCTGCGTCACTTCCCCTCTCGGAGCCGCTCTCGGCGGTCTGGACGCTCCCGCTTCCGTCGGTGACGCCTTGGGCTGCGTTGACGGCTCCGGAATCGGCCGCCTCGACTTTGGCGTTTTCAGGTTCCTCGATCGTGGTGATCGGACGGGACTGAAGCATGAAGTCCTCGTCGTCGGTCATCGCCCACTCGACGTCCTGGGGCGTGTCGTAGTGATCCTCGACGTGCTCGCCGAGGTCGACGAGCCGAGAGAGTTCGTCGTCCGAGAGCACCCGCTCGGTGCGTTTGTCTTCGGGAACCTCGCGTTCGACGGTTTCTCCGGTCTCCTCGTCTTTGACGTGCATGACCTTCTTCTCTGCGACGGTGACGTCGACGTCGTCCTCGGTTCGCGAGACGACGTAATTATCGGGTGAGACCGCGCCGGAGACGACGGCTTCGCCGAGTCCCCAGGCGGCCTCGATGATCATCGTCGGATCGCCTGTCGAGGGGTGGCTGGTGAACATGACGCCCGATTTCTCGGCGTCGACCATCTGCTGGACGACGACCGCGATGTTGACCGCGGAGTGGTCGAAGCCCTGCTCCTGGCGGTAGTAGATCGCCCGCTGGGTGAACAGTGAGGCCCAACACTCCCGCACGCGATCGAGCAACTCGTCTTCGGTGACGTTCAGGTAAGTGTCCTGTTGGCCGGCGAAGGAGGCGTCCGGCAGGTCCTCGGCCGTCGCCGAGGAGCGGACGGCAACGAAGGCCTCGCCGTCGCCGACCCCGCGGTAGGCCTCGAGGATCTCCTCGCGGAGGGCCTCGGGGAACGGCGTCTCGAGAATGAGCTCTTGGGCGCGGTCGGCCGCGTCCGCGAGCGCGCTCGAGTCGTCGGTGTCGACATCGACGACGTCGAAGAGCTCGTTGTCGATATCGGCGTTTTCGATAAACGATCTGTAGGTACCTGCCGTGACGACGAATCCCGGTGGGACCGGCAAGCCCGCCCCCGTGAGTTCACCGAGAGAAGCACCTTTGCCGCCGACCGTCTCGAGGTCGTCGGCGCTGATCTCGTCCAGCCAGAGTACAGCCATCTCTATTTGCGTGGACAGCAGGTCCGATAAAGAAGGTTGCGAACATACTTCACAGAGACTACTCGGGACCGAATGAGTATCTCCGCGGCCCGCTGATTTCGCCGCTTCAACAATGGTCGATCTGTCCCTGACGGTATTGGTTCGACCGTTGAACAGTATCCCACAGCGATTATAGAACTCGAGTTACTGGTCAGACCATGGAACTCTCCAACGCTGCGAAGTGGACGCTATTCAATCGGGCGCTCACGGCGGGCGCAATGGTTCTCGGAACTGGATTGGCCCTCCTCGGCTTCGTCCTCGGGTTCTGGGGATCGATCGAAACGCTGGTCGTCGATAGGAACGTCCAGACCGCGGTCGAGAACGCGAATCCGATACTCACGCTCGCGCTCGCAGCGGTCGGCTTCATCGTCTGGCAGATAGGCAAGACCTACGCGCTGTTCTGGTCGCTCCCTCGAGCGTCCGGGCGAGCCGCCGCGAAGCGCTTCGACCACGGGCGACTCAAGAGCGAGGTCGTCGAGGCGCTCGACGAGCGACTGGCTGAGATGGAAGAGGACGTCGCAGAGACCCGCCGAAGCGTCCAGGAACTGAAACGGACCGAGCACGCGGCCGCCTTCGACGAGGAGGACGCCCTCGAGTCGACGCCCGTCCAACGATCGGAGTCGACCGCCCGTTCAGCGACGACTGCCCAGCAACCGGGAGCGACTGCCAGTTCAGCGGCGACCGGTCAGCAGTCGGCGACGGATCGGTCCGAAACGACCGGTCAGTCACAGTCCAACCCGGCCGAGCGCTCCGCATCCGAATCCGGTAAGCCGGCCGAATCCGGGTTCGAGTTTTCGTCACCTGACGGTTCGAACTCGGAACGGCCCGGCGAACGGGCTCCGAGCGAATCACACCCACAGGATCCACAGACGACGACCGAGACCGAGAACGAAGCGCCGTCGTCATCCACCGAGACGGATCGACCGGATGCGACCGACGCGGACGACCAGGACGCGCCGTCGGAGTCGGACGAGCCCCGAAACTGATCGCGGTTCTATCACCGACGACGCCACCGCCCGCCGTCGTCTCCGCTCCGAAACTCACCGATCATTTCTCGCCGCCGTAATACTCAGGCCTCGAGGATGTCGTCTTCCTCGATGTCGGGAACGGTGATCGTTCCGTCCAGCGCGGTAACGCCTCGTCCGCCGACACGCACGCCGTCCTCGAGGCGGACCCGGACCAGCCCCGGCCGGTCGACGTAGTGGCCCTGCTCGAGGTGCAGTTCCTCGGGGAGGTCGTCGTCGAACGCGCTGAACCGATCGAGGTAGGCCGCGACGGCGCCGCTCGCGGTGCCCGTAACGGGGTCCTCGGGGACGCCCGCGCCGGGCGCGAACATCCGGCCGTGCAGCGTCGAGTCGCGGTCGAGCGCGTCGAAGGTAAAGCAGTAGACGCCCGCTGCGTCGACCGAATCGGCGAGTTCCTCGACGGCGTTCATGTCCGGGTCGGCGTCGCCGAGGTCCGAGAGGTAGGTGATCGGCACGATCAAGAACGGCAGGCCGGTCGAGGAAACCGCGAGCGGAATATCGTCGCTGGCCCCCTCGAGCGCGGCCTGGCTTACCCCCAGCGCGTCGGCAACGCGGTCGTAACCGACATCGGCCTCGCGAATTTGGGGCTCGTCCTGCGTCATCCAGACTGTGCCGTCCTCCCCGACCTCGATCTCGAGGACGCCGACGTTCGTCTCGAGGGCGGTCGTTCCGGGCTCAAGTCCGTCGTCGTGGAGGTGTGCGAAGGAGCCGATCGTCGCGTGCCCGCAGAGATCTACCTCCTGCGTTGGGGTGAAATACCGCACGCGGCGGTCGGCGTCCGGATCGTTGCTCGAGTGCAGGAAGGCCGTCTCGCTGACGGCCATCTCGGCGGCGATAGACTGCATCTGCGCGGCCGAGAGGCCGTCTGCGTCCGGCACGACGCCGGCGGGATTGCCGGAAAGCGGTTCGTCGGTGAAGGCGTCGACCTGGACGATCCGAATCGTCTCCATACGAAGTCGGTAGGGCAGGCGGCGTATCAATCCACCGCCGTCGCCACGATACCGGCACTCGACCACGCAGGTCGACGCTATCTACTCACCTACAGGCCGTCGATACCATTGCGAGTACGGTTCCTCGTCGAGTAGTCATCGATAGCGGACCAATCATGTTTCGTTAGATGGGTTTACTGCGAGTTTTTCGTGACTGTGACCAATATAGTATCCATTGGACCAATTCCAACCGGTCACGAATTTGTGACTGTCCTGGCGCACTGGTTTCCCTCAGGGGAGTCTATATCTAATACCGTTCTTGATCGATAAACTGCCTCGTGACACTCTCATTATGCGACCACATATAAACTAAACCATATTTTAAAAATTTAAACTATATAGATACCAATCCTAGTTACAATATATATTTTGTAGTAATATCAAAATTTAATAATTGGGTTATGTGACTGGTTCCTATGCCGATAGGAAATAGAAGTCGCCGTAACGCACTGAAACTGTTCGGAACTGTTGCGATGGGAGGCCTACTGTCTCTCGGAGCAACACCAGTCCAGGGAACAAAGGCTGTGAGTCTCCCTGTTCGGGCCAGAGGGGTGCGTACCATTCGTCGGATTCCCCAAGCGGATGGATACATTCGAGAAGTCAAATTCGAGATTGAAGAAACTGATCCGATATCAGTGGATTCGGAAAGTAAATCAACTACGATGAGTACCGAATCCGGTAGTTATAATCCCGAAGTCAGGCCAGGCAATACAGTTGACTTCGGGAGGGACGAGATGAGGATTGACGGAGAGATGTTCAAAGATACTGAACAAGCAGCCAAATCTCAGCTTTCAGAAACGGACGATCCGGACGTGGTTGAATATGAAGATACAGCAATTCTGGGGACTGTCGAGCAACACTATGCCCAGGAGATGCGGATGCGGGACGCACTTTTAGCCGACGACTCTCTCTCCTCGCAGGCAGAATCGAATCCGCTACTTGCTGCAGATTGTTCGAAGTATACGTACAATGGAAACAACCCGTCTGATCGGGACGACCTTGCCGAACGAACAGCACCGATTAATCTTGCATGGGATAATGGAAAAGATGCGTCGGACATACAGGATGATATGCAGGATGAAGGGTGGGGAGCGCCATGGCCATCCAGTGACAAATACGTCTTCGAGGATGAAGACACGGTCAAGGCACAGGACGAACACATAAAAAGGAATATTCCTCCTAGTTCGGTACCGACCCAGTATCACGTTCGAGCCTATGATCTCTCCGGCGTTGCCAATCTAGAGGTTATCGGTGCAGGCCACAGAGACCCGCCGGATCACAACCAGGGCTGCGAATGGGTCGGTATCGGCTGTGGTGTCAACTGGAGAGCGTCGGAGACACGCGAGGAGGTGTCGGACGAGTGGACAGACGTGAAAACAAAATACGCAGGAAACGCAAATATCGACTCCGCCTCCGGCAATTACGATTATATCGAGGGCGATATCAAAGACGATGGTGGCAGTATTGGATGTCCTCCTTTCTGTCCGGTATAACGTAGTAATTATCTGCACGCCAACAGTACTGAAATAGTATGCAGGGAAGTATTGACCCGGTCTTTGGAAGCAGGCCGGTCAATGCGGCCGTCTCGATCGTGCTCGCATCCGTTGCCCTCTTAGGACTGTATTTCCTTCAGAAACGAGCCGACACTCCGGAAGGCGGCGCTGCAGCCGGCAGTGTCTGGTACGTCGTGATCTGTTCTGTGGTTTATCTTAGCCCGCGATACGTACATGATACGTTCGCATCCGGTGTCTTCGGATTCCAGTATCTCCTCTGGGTCTTCGTGATCGTCGTTCCGCTGGTGGCGCTTCAGGCCGGAGTCCCGGTGTACATTTTTGCAACCCGTGGAAATGTGGGCGCGTTAGTCGGGTTGTTCGCTGTGACTGCCCTCACGTTTTGGGGACTACTGGGAACAGGTGGCGAGTCGGATATCTTAGTTGGATATCCCTACGTAATGTTTCCGGCCGCCGTCCTCATCGTTTCGTTTACTACTGGCGTGGATGTCGCTACCCGTAAAGTATCGAACCGGGTTGGTACGTGAACCCTGCCGAGGAACTTATCCGTTCGCTACTTTTCTGGCGTTTGTTGGTGCTATAGTAGCCACTGAGACGATTTACACACCGATCGCGAAGCAATCTTGCGATCGGACGTACAATGACTTTCAGTGGCGACTATCGTCGATACCTGCGTTAGTTCACGGTTCGAGGGAGGTCCCGCGATCTTCGAACGCCGGACGATAGAGAACGAACTGACGGCGCAGTCAGTCGTTTTCGGCGTGTTCAACCGACGACTCCTCGCCGACTTCGACCTCCGATAATACGTCCGAGTCGAATCGGTGCGTCCCGGTCGGCGGCAAGTTCACGTCTGCTGCCGCCGATGCCTCGAGATCCGTGTTTCGCTCGAGATCTTTCATGTCGCCGTCCTCCCTGGCATCCTGGTCGATCCGCATCGAACAGAAGTCGACCCCGCACATCGAGCAGAAGCGGGCCTCCTTGTAGTTGTCTTCGGGCAAAGTCTGGTCGTGGGCCGATTGGGCTCGTTCGGGATCAAGCGCGAGCGAGAACTGCTCGCGCCAGTCGAAGGCGTATCGCGCTTCCGAGAGGGCGTCGTCCCAGTCTCGAGCGCCCGGTCGGTCGTTTCCGACGTCGCCGGCGTGGGCGGCGATCCGGTAGGCCGCGAGTCCGTCGCGGACGTCGGCTTCGTCGGGTAATCCGAGGTGTTCTTTCGGGGTGACATAACAGAGCATCGCCGCGCCCTCCTTGGCGGCCATCGCCGCCCCGATCGCGCTCGTGATGTGGTCGTAGCCCGGCGCGATGTCGGTCACCAGCGGTCCGAGGACGTAAAACGGCGCGCCGTCGCAGACCTCCTGCTGGCGCTCGACGTTCTCCGCGATCTTGTCCATCGGGACGTGTCCCGGTCCTTCGACCATCACCTGCACGCCGCGGTCCCAGGCGCGTCGGGTCAACTCACCAAGCGTATCGAGTTCGGCGTACTGGGCCTCGTCGCATGCGTCCGCGATGCTTCCCGGCCGAAGGCTGTCGCCGAGACTGAAGGTCACGTTGTGCTCGAGGAAGACCTCGCAAATCTCGTCATAGACCTGAAAGAGCGGGTTCTGCTCGCCGTGGGTTTCCATCCACTTCGCCATGATCGACCCGCCGCGGGAGACGATACCCGTTTTTCGTCCCTCCGTCAGCGGCAGGTGCTCGGCGAGGATACCGGCGTGAATCGTCATGTAGTCGACGCCCTGTGCAGCCTGCTTTTCGATCACCTCGAGTAGCAGGTCCGTCGTCAGCTCCTCGGGACTACCGGCGCGTTTGACCGCCTCGTACAGCGGCACCGTCCCGATCGGTACCGGCGAGTGTTCGACGTTCGCCTCGCGGATGCGATCGAGGTCGGAACCGGTGCCGAGATCCATCACCGTATCCGCGCCGTGGTGGACCGCCGTGTGAAGCTTCTCGAGTTCCTCCTCGAGATCGCTCGTCGTCTCGCTGTTGCCGATGTTCGCGTTGACCTTCGTCGAGAACTCGCGTCCGATGATCATCGGATCGAGCGTTTCGTGGTTCGTGTTCGCCGGGATCACCGCCTGTCCCTCGGCGACCTGCTCGCGAACGAACTCCGGGTCGCGGTTCTCTCGCTCGGCGATGCGTCTCATTTCGGGCGTTATCGTTCCATCGCGGGCTCTCTGAAGCTGGGTCGTCGGCATCGATAACTAGATTATATTACTAGGTTATAAAATTGCTGTGGTGATGCTCGAGAGAGAGAGAGAGAGACGCAAATCAGTCGACTAATACCTGTTTGCCCATTCTCGCTGTCCTGAGACTGCTTGGTGGATATATCACTCCGATAGCGTTCACTCTCGAGAAACCAATCAGAACGCGAGCGCCTCCGAGGCCACCTCACTTTCGGACAACCCTGAATTGCGGCCCTGACGCTTCACGAACGACGGATGAGTCCGCCTTGCAATCGAACGTCGAGGCTCATGTCCTTCTCGGAGGGAACCGCCACGGTCGTCGTTACCTCCCCTCGAATGGCCTCGTTCGTGACTTCTTCTCGGTCCTCGAGCGAGAACGTCTGCCGTTCGTCGTTCACCTCGAGCCAGTACTCGCCACTCTCGGCCGCGAGGACGGTGACCGTGACTTCGACGGGCTCGCCGGCGCGCGGTTTTTCGTCGAACGTGATCGCGGTGGGCTCGAGGCCGCCGTCGACGAACTCGAACTCGAGGGTTCGATCGAACGTGGTCGTGTAAATCGGGATCTCTTCGTCCACGAGGTCGGCTTCGTCGTCGCCGCGGCCGCTCTCGCCGCCCGATGCCGGCTCCTCGGTAAGCACCTCGACGCCGAGTTCGGCCTCGACGTTTGCGATCTTGTTCAGGATCGTCCGCTCCGCGGAGCCGCCGAAGAGCAACCCGACGAGTTCGCCGCTATCGTCGGCGAAGACCGGCGATCCGCTGTCGCCACCTTCGGACATGTACCCCGCGACGAGCTGATCTCGGAACAGGACCGGGCCGTGCTCGGGGCCGAAGTTCACCCGAACGCTCGCGCTCGTCGCCTCGAGGTCGGCGCTCGTCACGCCCGTCGTCCGGCCGCTCTTGATCACCGTCTCGCCCCGGAGTTCGTCGTAGTTCTCGCGCCGGATATCGGTGGGCCACGACTCCTCGAGCCCGAACGCGGTCCTCGATTCGTCCTCGGGGCGAACGGACCGCGCGGCCACGTCGACGAGAGCGCCGTCGCCGATTTCGACGTAGCCGAGCAGTTCGCCGACCTCGTCTTCACCGGACTGGCCGCCGTCCTGGGGCGAGGGCTGGAGGATCGGTTCGCCCAGTTGCGCGGCGTTCGAGCGTGCGTAGACGTGATTGTTCGACAGCCGGACGAGGTCGCCGGGTTCGGCGCGGTCGCTCCAGATCGCCGCCGACGGGTCCTCGAGACGCGCCGGATACGGACCGGCCGTGGCCGCCGACGATTCGGCGTTGATCTCGCTGACGCCGGCATGTACCGGTCGATGTCTGTCCTGTCTGTTCTCGGCGGCCTCGGGCTTTGGCTCGAGAACCGACAGCGCGTCGAAGCCGGTCCTGGTCTCACCGTATCCGCAGTCGACGATTTCGATGTCGATGTCGACCCCGTCGGAATCGCGCACGCGGGTTTTTACGTCGTCTTTCGGGTCGAGGTCCTCGGGCGGAACCTTCTGTGACACGAAAACTGTTACGCTGTCCGCCTGCTCGTCGTACTCGACGCCGATCACGTTCTCGCACTCGAGGAGGTACTCGTAGTCCTGGGTCGTTGTCATGGTATGGAGTCACGCTCTGCAATAACCAATGGCTAGTTCCGAGAGAATATAGTTGTTTGGTGACTTTAAATGGGTTCAATCAACGACGGGAGCTCGAGTGGGAATCTGCCGGTTCGATCGGCACGCCAGCCATTTCACCTCACTTAAGGGGGCGCGCTTCGTCTCACCGGCCAGGAGGAGTCAAGAGAATGTCCGACTTGCCGGACGACTTCAAGTGTACAGTGACGAACTGGGACTACATCTACAGTCTGTGTCGAGACGTCAGCGAGGACGTTCGAAACGACGAGTTCGAACCCGACGTCATCGTCGCGCTCGCCCGGGGCGGCTGGTTCGCCGGCCGATGTGTCTGTGACTTTTTGGGACTGGACGACCTGACGAGCCTGAAGATGGAACACTACGTCGGCACCGCCGAGAAAAGCGGCGAGCCGACGGTCCGATATCCGATGCCCGAAGGCAGCGTCGAAGGCAAGGACGTTCTCATCATCGACGACATCGCCGACACCGGCGGCTCGATCAAGCGAGCCCAGGAGTACGTCACCGACCGCGACGCGGATACCGTCCGGACCGCGACCCTCCAGTTGCTCGGCACCAGCGAGTTCGACCCCGACTACGTCGGCGAGCGACTCGAGGAGTGGACCTGGGTCGTCTACCCGTGGAACTTCATCGAGGACATGATCGATCTGATCACGAGCGCGATGGAGAAAGGCGAGCAGGAGTCCTACGACAAAGCGGACATTCGACACTACCTCAACCACGTTCACGACGTCGAACGCATCGAGATGGAGATCGCCCAGCCCAACCGCCTGACCGAGGTCCTGACCGAGATGGAGCGTCGGGACCTCCTCGAGATGACCGCGTCGGGCGAGTGGCAGGTACGTCCTGACAACTAAACGGTTGACATCCTCCTCGCGCTAAATCGCGAGGATTCCCAAGCGTTGGGATATAAACCGTATCCAGCGCGTTTTGTCAGTGCCGAAACGAGAAATCAGTTAGAACCACGATTCGTATCAGCAAAGGCCGATGACGGGTGGAAAAATCTATCCTTGATTCGGCCACTAAGTCGGCCTGTTCTGCTTGGTCAACATCTCCAAGAAGCGGTAAAGTGCAATGAAATCGAACACTCTAATCTTTACCGTATTTGCACCACGAACTAGGGTCCCTCTCTCGTTACTACCGAGCGAAACAGGAAGTCGACCAGGAAGGGAGAGTCCGTAAACAAACGTGTTGTATTCTACTGATCCCGACCATCTATTTACCTCTTTGGAGAAGGACTTTTATTGTATAATATTAATGTATAGTTAGTAATATCTGATAGAAAGAAACTTAGCAAAAGAAGAATATTAAAAATAACTGGAGTGTCCATCGGTGCCCTGGTCGGTGGAAGTGGTGTAGCTGCCGCCAATACATCCGCTTCACAAGACAGGCAACTCTGGGTAGAAAACGGTCAGTTTGAGACTGATCTCGACAACGATGCCCTCGATAAAAACAAGTATAATGCATTGATTGCTACTGTTGAAGAATTCAATCAAGCAATCGAAAACGGTCATGTCAGTCTCGAGGGGAACGCGTCTGAAGGGATAAGTACAGCATCTAACGATCAGACAGAATCAAAAGTCGTTGACATACAAGCGAGTCCGTCTAAGATTGCTGGAGGTGATGAATAATGCCATGTAATAAGAACGACTATGACATCGATAACGAGGTATCCGGAGTTAATAAAGAGGTGAAATTATGGATCTCTGATGGTGTTATAAAAGATGTGAGAGGACTGATCGAAATCGGCGGTTCTGGTGCAGCGGTTTATGGCCTTCTCGTCGAGAAGGGAGTCATTTCCGCAGGAGTTCTCGCAGGTCCTGTCGCTGCGATCGTGGGTGCGATAATTATCGCGTACATGGGTTGGATTGGGATCGAAAACGACGGTTGCGGTGTAGTCATCGAAATGAACGTCAATCCAATAGCTCCCGTAACGACAACGCCGATCGTCTCTTCACAATAATTCTCGCTCCTTTTTGGCAGTACTAAATAAAAGTTTATATAAATAAATATATTTTATATTCATATATTTCTGTTTTGGAAATGGAGGGTAACTATTACATATTATACCTGCAATTGTTTTCATAATATCAGATCGTATCTATGGAAGATGAAATCAGACACTCTCTATATCGACGAAAGAACGTCATTTGGGGAATTCTCCTCATAGCGACGGCTGGGATAGTAATGCAGCCAGGGATAGAGAGCGCTCTACAGGGCGACCCCACCGGAAACTGGATTGTAGATGTCGTCCTTGGCATGTTATTATTGACGTTCTATTTCGGAACGAGACTCGCTAACTGGATGGATCAATCGTCAACGGATGTCTTTGGTTTGTCTGATTGGACTATGCTGTTTTTGTCGGCAGTCTGGATTGCAGCCTGCGCGTTACTCCTCTCTCAGGGGTTTTCTTCCATTGGAATTCTCGGATTTTTGCTCTTCGGAAGCGTTGGCGTCATCGGTATGCTCTATAAATTATATTCGATCCGTATTTCGGGATCTACAACAGAAATTTAGCTAGTGTGAACCCGATCATGTTCGCCTTGCTATTCGACGATCGGTTCCACATCGCTCGAGTCCGTCTGTTCTGCTCCGTCGTCGCTACTGTCGATCAGCGACCGCTTCCACGTGCCTCGAGTGAACCACACACCCGCCGCTATCGCGCCGACCACGTCGCCGACGAGGACGCCGACCCAGATGCCGGTCGTCCCCCAGTCGGCGACGAACAGCAGGAAGACGGTGACGAGCACGCGGCCGAACCACAGCGCGATCACCGAAAACGCCAGCGCCGTCTTCGTGTTACCCGCACCGCGGAACGCGCCCAGGAACACCTGCATGACGCCCATGAAGACGAACATCAGCGCGGCGACCTGCAGGTAGGTCGTCCCGTAGTCGACGGTCGCCGCCCGCCCCTCGACGTCCGCGGTGAGGAACACGGACACGATCGGTTCCGGGACGAGGAACGCGATCGCGCCGCCGACGGCCATGACCGCGGCGATGACGCCCGCGGCGAGCCACGTCGCTCGCGCCGCGCGTTCGGGCTTGCCCGCACCCAAATTCTGGCCGACGATGGTGTCCGTCGCCTGGCTCATCCCCAGCGCCGGGAGAAACGCGAGCGAGATCAGGCGGTTACCCAGGCCGTAGGCCGTCACGACCGCCGGCGGAAACATCGAGACCATCGCCGTCATCGCGATCATCGCCAGCGAACTCATCGACTGCTCGAGGGCCGTCGGAACGCCGAGTCGCGTGATTTCGGAGATATATTCGGCTCGCGGAAGCAAGTGACTCGCTTCGATCTCGGGTCCGACGTCGGTGTATAACAGGACGTAGAACCCGATTACAGTGGCGATGGCCCTCGAGAGGACGGTCGCCACCGCCGCGCCCGCCATCTCGAGTCGCGGGACGGGGCCGACGCCGAAGATAAACACGGGGTCGACCGCGAGGTTGAAGACGACGCTGACGAACATCACGACCATCGGCGCGCGGGTGTTGCCGTACCCGCGCATGAGCGAGACGAAGATGAAAAAGCCGAACAGGAAGGGCATGCCGAGGAAGAACACGCGCATGTACTCGCTGGCCAGCGGGATGATCGCGGCCTCGGTTTCGGGGTCGGCCAGCAACAGCGCCAGCATCGAGTCGGTCGCGAGAAAGCCGATCACGGCGATGGCGATCGCGATTAGCGTGATAAACGAGATCGTCTGTCCCGCGATCAAGCCGCCCTCGTCGCTTTCCGCGCCGGAGTGCTGGGCGATGAGGATCGCGCCCGCGGCGGTGAACCCGCCGCCGATCGAGATCAGAAAGAAGATCAGCGGGAAGGCGAGACTCAGCGCGCCGACCGCGTCCGGAGAGAGTGCACCCAGCCAGAACGTGTCGCCGACGTTGTAGGCGACCTGCAACAGCTGGATAACCACGAGCGGCCACGCTAGGTGGAACATCGGACGAACGAGCGACCCGTCGGTGAGATCGCTCTCGCTCGAGGAGCGGTCGGAGAGCATTACGACCTGAAATCGCATGCCACCTATATGAGTGCTCGTAGCCATTGGCAACAACCCGCATCACAACTGTGCTGTTTTCCTCTGAGCGCGGAGATTCTCGCCTCGAGGCGGGCCTGTGCAATCGCAGCCCAATGAACCCGTATCGTTTAGTTGACTCCCGCCGCAGGCTGTGCCATGACAATCGGCGTCATCGGCGGCAGCGGAATCTACGAGGCATTGCCTCTCGAGAACACGCGAACCGAATCGATCTCGACCCCCTACGGCGAACCGACCGACGACGTCACGCTGGGCGAACTCGGCGGGCGTGAGGTCGCCTTCCTGCCGCGACACGGGAGCGACCACCAGCACACGCCGACCGACGTGTCCTACCGGGCGAACATCTACGCGCTCAAGGCGGCCGGCGTCGATCGAGTCATCGCCACCAACGCCGTCGGCAGCCTCCGCGAGGACCTGCCGCCCCAGACGCTGGTCGTCCCCGACCAGATTTTCGATCGCACCAAACACCGTTCGCCGACGTTCTTCGGGGACGGCATGGTCGTCCACATGGGTTTCGCCAAGCCCTATTGCCCCGAAATGGTCGCCCACCTCGCCGAGTCCGCGCGGGAGGCGACGGATGCCCAGGTCGCCGAGAACGGCACGTACGTCTGTATCGAGGGCCCGCAGTTTTCGACGAAAGCCGAGAGCGAGTTCTACCGCGAGCAGGGCTGGGACGTCGTCGGGATGACGGCGATCCCCGAAGCCAAACTCGCTCGAGAAGCTGAACTGAGCTACGCCACCGTCGCCGGCGTCACCGACTACGACGTCTGGAAGGAAGACAGCGAGGTCACCCTCGAGGAAGTCCTCGAGAACGCCGAGGCCAATCAGGAGTCAATCAACGCGGTCATCGAGCGCGCGATCCGAACGATGCCCGACGACTTCGAGAGTCACGCCTGGTCGGCGCTCGAGGGCACGATCAACACGCCGCCGGAAGCGATTCCAGCAGAGACTCGCGAACGCGTCGAGCTGTTAGCCGGTGAGTACCTCGAGGAATAAGTCCGGTTGATCTGCGTCGGTCTCCAACGGCCGGCCGCCCGTTCTATCTCGGTTCGAACGTCAGCACTCGCTCACCGGTCGTCTCGGAGACGGCGACCGAAATCTCGACCTTGAGGCCGTTTTCGATCGACTCGAGATCGATCCCGGCGACCTGCCCGGTTAGTCGAACCGGGCCGAAATCCGCGATCGCGGTCGCGTAGGGAGCGTCGTCCTCGAACGACGGCGTCGGGACGTGGGTGACGGTGAACGTCTCAATCGTCCCCGTTTGGGGCAACTGCTGGCGCGCGAGTTCAGTCGACCCACACTCCGGACACACTTGCCGCGGCGGAAGCGATCCGTGTCCGGTGGCACACTCGAGGAAGTACGCTTCGCCCTCCTCGGCGGCGTCGAGCCAGTCGTCGAATCCGGCGTCTCTAATCTCGCTCATTCGACCACCTCCAGTACGTGAACCGTCGCAGACGCCACGGTTCCGCCCGCGTTGTGCGCGAGCGCGGTCGTCGCGTCGGGGACGGCGTCGCTGTTTGCGTGTTCGTCCGCGAGCAGCGACGTGACTTCGGCGATCTGGGACGCCCCGGTCGCGCCGACGGGGTGGCCCTTCGCCTTCAGACCGCCCGAGAGGTTGATCGGCGTCTCGCCGTCCGCGGTCGTGCGTCCGTCTCGAGCGGCGGTGATCCCCTCGCCGATCGACTCTATGTCGAGGGCTTCGATGGCGAGCACCTCCGCGATCGTAAAGCAGTCGTGGACCTCGGCGAAGTCGATGTCGTTCGCGTCGATTCCGGCGTCTGAGTACGCCTCTTCGCCCGCCTCGCGAGCGGCGGGCGAGCGCGCGAGGTAGTCCCGATCGTGCAGGGCCATCCGATCGCCGCCCTGTCCGGTGCCCGTGATCGCGACCGGAGCGTCTATGTCGTGTTCCTCGGCGTATGATTCGCTGGTGAGCACGAGCGCCGCCGCGCCGTCGGAGATCGGACAGGAGTCGTACAACCCCAGCGGCGAGGAGACCTGCGGGGCCTCGAGTACGTCCTCGACCTCGATCGCGCGCTGGTACTGGGCCTTCTCGTTCTCGAGGGCGTTGTCGTGGTTCTTCACGGCGATGTGTGCGAGGTCCGCGTGCTCGCCGCCGTAGGTTTCGAAGTACGCCTGGGCCATCAGGGCGTAGGCGCCGGGGAAGGTCGTCCCGGCGCGGACCTCCCAGAGGTCGTCGGCGGCGATGGCGAGCGCTTCGGTCGCGCCTGCGGTTCCGAGGTTCGTCATCCGCTCTGCACCGCCGACGAGGAGCACGTCGTCCTCGCCGTTTCGAATGCGCTTTACCGCGTCGGCGACCGCGACGCCGCTCGAGGCGCAGGCGGATTCGTACCGGGTCGCCGGTGCCTGTACCCCCGCGGCCTCGGCCATCAGCGGCCCCTGATGGCCCTGATGCTCGGACAGTTCACCCATGAAATTTCCATAGAGCACACCGTCGACGTCGGACCGGGCCACCCCACTTTTGTCGAACGCTTCGATGCTCGCCTGCCCGAAGAGATCCCGACTCGTCCGCTCGGGCACGTTTCCGAACGGCGTCAGGCCGACACCCGCAACTCGTACCTCGCTCATGACACACTCTACCGCACCGACGGGTTAATATCCCGCGGTTACTCCACCGTTCGGGTTCACGGTATGTCTCGAGATCGGAACTAATCGACGAATAGAGCCGATCCAGAAGGAGACGAGCCGACCCCGCCTACCCCAGAAAGAATCCTGTGGCCCGCGAGTCGCGGGCTCAGAGCGCGTCGGAGACCTCGCCGAGTACGTCCGTCTCGACGAAGACGACGACGTGGTCGCCCGCCTCCACGGTCGTCTCGCCGCGCGGGGTGATCAGTTCGCCGTCTCGAGCGATCGCCCCGATCACCACGCCGTTCGGGAGATCCGCGATCACGTCGCGGATTCGGTTGTCGTGGAGGAGACTGTCCTGACCGACTTCGATCTCGAGGACCTCTGCCCGGTCGGACTCGAGCATCGCGATGTTTTCGGTGCGGTGTGCGTGGGTGAACCGGGTGATCTCCTCGGAGGTGACCAGCCGCGGGTTGACCGCGACGTCGATGCCGACGGTCTCGAAGAGGTCGACGTACTCGCCGTACTCGACGATGCCGATGGTTCGCTCGACGCCGATGCGCTTTGCGAGCAACGAGACGAGCAGGTTCTTCTCGTCGCTGTCGAGCGCCGCGACGACGATGTCCGACTCGTCGATGTGCTCGCGGACGAGAAAGTCGATGTCTGTCGCGTCGCTCTCTAACACCAGCGTGTCCGGCAGACACTCTGCGAGTTCGCGGGCGCGGTCGTGGTCTTGCTCGATCAGCCGCGGAGAGAGTCCCTCTTCCTCGAACAGTCGGGCGGTTTGATAGCCGATCTCGCTGCCGCCGACGATGACGATCTCGCTCGCGTCCTCGAGCGTCGGCGTTGGGGTCAACGACCCGGCGAAGCGACGCACGCTCTCGGTGGAGCCGATGACGACGACGGCGTCGCCGGCTTCGATGACCGTCTCGCCGGTCGGGATAACGACGTCGCCGTTTCGAAAGAGCGCCGCGAACGTCAGCGATTCGTATCGATCGGCCTTCGCGACCGTGTCGCCGGCGATCGGGCTGTCCGGCTCGATTTCGAACTCCGCCATCTGGACGAGTCCGTCCCCGAAGGTATCGACGTCGTGTGCGTTCGGGAGGCCGGCGATCTTCACGATCGTCTCTGCGGTGTGGAGGTTCGTACAGACCATGAAGTCGACGCCGAACGCGCCCTCGGCGTGCTCCCAGGTCTCTAACAGCGTCGTGTCCTTCACGCGAGCGATCGTGAACGGGTCGTCGAGGGTTTTGGCCGCGCCGCAGACGACGATGTTCGTCTCGTCGATGTCGGTGCTCGCGATGACCATATCCGCTGCCTCGACGTCCGCCTCCACGAGAGTTCCCCGCGTCGTTCCGTCGCCCTCGATGGCGAGTACGTCGAGCGAGTACGTGAGCGATTCGATGCGCTCTTCGTCGGTGTCGACGACGACGACCTCGTGGTCGTCAGCGAGCCCCGCCGCGATGTTCGAACCGACTTCGCCCGCTCCGACGATGATTACGCGCACGCGAGCGCCACCTGCAACATACGAACGGCTATTCGACGGAGGTGTAAGTCCGTTTCCATCGTCGAGGTCGCATTTTGTCGGCTCGACAAGAGTTGGATTTCGTCGACTTGACGAGAGCCGCGAGGTCCCGGTTCGTCGGTTCCGAGCGGTACTGAACGGTACCGATCGGTCGAATCCGGTCGGTCAGGGCATCTCGTGAACCGTCAGTTCGACGTCTCGTTGCTCCCCTTCGATATCGGCGACCAGCCGCCTGACGACGCCGCGTGCTTCCTCGAGAAGTCGCGGCTGTACCTTCCCGACGACCCAATCGAGCGAGACGAACGGCGGCAGCGAGATCGCGTTTCCGTCAGCCGAGTGAGGGTCGTAGACCGCCTCGAAGTAGATCCGGCTGGCCGTTTCGACCCCGTCCGGGGCCGCCTCGGGCTCGGCCTCGACCCGCCACGTGCCGCGGGCGTCGAGGTCCTTGCGAAGCTCCCACTCGAGCGTGTGGGGATCGTCGACGGCGACGACCTCCGAGCGGGCGGTGTACCCGAGTTTCCACCAGGTGAGCCGAAGGTCGTAGACCGAGCCAACGCCGTTCTCGTCGCCCTCGCGGCGCTTGCGAACGGACTCGAGGTGCTCCGTGTATCGGTGATAGTCGGTAAAGGAGACGACGAACGGGAACACGTCCGCCGGCGGCCGGTGGGCGACGGTGCTGAGGAGGATCCTGTCCACGATCCGGCTATGGCACCGCCGAACGTAAGGATTTTCGAATGGTCGCGACCGGTCGTTTGCGCCGTTAGTTGGCTATCCGCGCCCGTCAGTTCGAGCGATCCATTCCGTCGATCAGCCCGTTTCACTACATTTCTATATGCCGGCCGAGAACACCGGCGCATGCGAGACATCTGTATCGTCGGCGGCGGCGTCGCCGGACTCGCCGCGTCGATCTTCACCGCTCGAGCGGGACTGGACACCATCGTAGTCGACGGCGGAGAATCGATCCTCGCGCGCAACGCCAGCCTCGAGAACTACCCGGGCTTTCCCGACGGGGTCGACGCCCGGCGGTACCTGCGTCTCGTCCACGAACAGGCACAGAGCGCGGGCGTCACCGTCGAACTCGGGCGCGTCTCGAGCGTCGAGCGGATCGAGGAGACGGATCCAGAATCGGGGTTCGTCCTCGAAACCGACGGCGGGGACCCGATCGAGGCCGAGCGGGTGATCGCGGCCTCGTGGTCGGACAGCGAGTACCTGGTTCCCCTCGATGTCGGCCGTATCCAGCGCGGGAGCAAACACTACGTGAGCGTCGACGATGACGGCCGAACCGCCGTCGAGGGCGTCTACGCGGCGGGACGGGTCGCCGGCGAGCCACACCAAACGATCGTCGCCGCCGGCCACGGCGCGAAGGTCGCGCTTTCGGCGATCCACGATTCGGACGTCAACTTCTATCACGACTGGGTCGTCCCCGAGGGCTATTTCACCGGCCGCGGTCGGGACGTGCCACCGGGCTGTGAGGAAATCGACGACGAGGAACGACGAGAACGTGACGCAGCGGCCCGAGAGACGATCCTCGAGGCCTTCGCGGAACCGCTCGCGGAGAAACCGACGATGCATCCCAGCGTCGACCGGGAGTAATACGGAATCCTGTCTACGGACCAATTTCGCGGGATGACTGTCTGAATCCCTCACCGGTACGCTCGACGATCGTCGTGTTCTGTTTGCCCCCACTCGCGCTGTCGGAGCCGTTTCGGTGATCGCGTTCGGGACCGGCGACCTGTCTGCTCTGTCGACGTTCAGTCGGAACTCCGGTGGCTCCCCTTTCGCAGCTTTTTGTATCCCGCGTACGCCGCGATCCCGGCGAGGAGAGCCGCGCCCAGTATCGAGGTTCGATTTTTCTCTCGCTGTCGAATTCTGGTATAGAGGCTCGAGTCGGCGACATAGCCGTCGTATCTCCCCCGTTGTTCGAGACCGTCCGCGGAGTCCGCGAGAGAGCCCGACGACTCCTCGAGCGTGTTGTGCTCTCGCGGTAGCGGTCGCTGATCCGCTCGCTGCTGATCGGCGAACACCGCCTTCATGAGCGCGTCCATCAGCTTCGGGGCGTACTGGCCGAGAACGGACAGTTGTTTCCCGCCCGCGCCCACGGTCACGTCGCGCTGTGGGTGTTCCGCGGCGTGGAGGATCGCTCGTGCAGGGACTTCCGGTGCGTAGACGGGCGGCGGAAGCGTCGCCGCGTCGTCCATGTAGTTTTTCGCGTGCTCGGGGTACGGCGTGTCGATCGAACCCGGTTTAACGAGCGTCACCGAGATGGGTGTGCCCGCGTCCTCGAGTTCCATCCGTAACGCGTCGGTGAAGGCTTTGACGGCGTGTTTGGACGCCGAGTAACTACCCTGAAACAACAGGGAGCGGTCGGAGACGACGCTGCCGATGTTGATGATCGTTCCGTCGCGGTCTTTCAGTCGATCGACGGCCTCGAGCGAGCCATAGACGACTCCCCAGAGGTTGGTCTCGAACTGTTCGTGCATCTCCTCGACGGGGATGTCCTCGAGTCTACCGTAGATAGGGACCGCAGCACCGTTGATCCAGGTGTGAAAGCCGCCGTAGACGTCCTCGGCGACGCGTGCGATCTCGCGTACGTCGTCGCGGTCACTCACGTCGGCGACGACGTACTCGGCGTCGCCGCCGTCCTCGATAATTTCCTCGCACAACGCCTCGAGCGCGTCCTCACTGCGCGCGGCGAGTACCACGCGCGCCCCTCGATCCGCTGCCATCCGCGCGGTCGTCAGTCCGATCCCCGACGACGCGCCGGTGATCACGATCACTTGCTCCTCGAGGGGCGTTTTGGCGCTGTTCATCGTTGGACTCGGTTGAATAGAATTCATCACTCGGACGCAGGCTCCAACGCGCTTGCCATCGACGCCTGTATTCGCATGCCGAGTGAATCGGCGGCTGTGACGAGCAATCGAGGGGTACCATCTGCGGAGCCTCGCTACGCTTAACATACCTCCCCCGAGAAAGGCAAACGAATGCTCGAGGGAGTCAACGTCGCGCTCGGAGTGTCCGGATCGATCGCCGCCGTCAAAACGGTCGAACTCGCCCACGAGTTGCGACGCCGGGGCGCGAGCGTTCGCGCCGTGATGACCGACAGCGCTCGCGGCATCGTCCACCCGTGGGCGCTCGAGTTCGCCACCGATCGCGACGTCGTCACCGAGATCACGGGCGGCGTCGAGCACGTCGACCTCTGCGGCTACGACGGCTGGGCCGACGTCCTGCTGATCGCGCCGGCGACCGCGAACACGGTCGGAAAGATCGCCGGGGCGGTCGACGACACGCCGGTGACGACCTGCGCAACCACCGCCCTGGGCGCGGACACGCCGGTCGTGATCGCCCCCGCGATGCACGAACCGATGTACGACCACCCGGGGGTTCTTGAGGCGATCGACACCGTCGAAGACTGGGGCGTCTCGTTCGTCGATCCGCGGATCGAAGAGGGGAAAGCGAAGATCGCCAGTGAGGCGGCCATCGTCTGCGAGACCGCTCGAGCCACGGGCGAGCGGCCGCTCGAGGGCGAACGCGTCGTCGTCACCAGCGGCGCGACGAGCGAGCCGATCGATCCCGTCCGCGTGCTGACGAACCGATCGTCGGGACGGATGGGGCGGGCCGTCGCGCGGGCCTGTTACGTCCATGGTGCGGACGTGACGCTCGTCCACGGCCACGTCGGACCACACTCGCTCGAGGGGTCGTCGCCGGTCGCCGGTCTCTCGGCGGGCGAGGACGGGGTGGCGCTTCCGTATGCGAACGTCGAGCAGGTCGAAACCGCCGCGGAGTTGCTCGAGGCGACGCTCGAGGCGTGTTCGGCGGCCGACGCGCTCGTCTCGACGGCGGCGATCGGCGACTACACGCTCGAGCCAAGCGAGGAGAAGCTTCGTTCGGGGGCGGAACGAACCCTCGACCTCGAGCCGACGGCGAAGGTTATCGACGAAGTGAGAAAGAGCCAGCCGACGCTGCCGATCGTCGGCTTCAAGACCGAAACGAGCGGCGACGACGGGGCGATGATCGAAGCGGCTCGAGAGACGTTAGCGCGGGCGGGCCTGGCGTTCGTCGTCGCCAACGACGCGAGCGTGATGGGCTCCGACCGAACGCGGGCGCTGCTCGTCCACGAGGAGAACGCGGCCCGCTACGAGGGGACGAAAGCCGACCTCGGCGCGGAGATCGCCGACTCGCTCGCCGTCGTGCTCGGGGACGACCCTTCGAGCTAACGGCGACCGGTTTCGACGGTCTCGAACTATCGGATCGGCAACGAATCCGCCCGACGATCCGTGGATCGTCAACTTTTACTCCCCAACCGACCCATCCACGACATGGATAAGTTACAGCGGTCGTTACTCGAGGCCCCGATCATCGAGAAAGACGGCTACCACTACTTCGTCCATCCGATCAGCGACGGGGTGCCGAAACTCGATCCGGGCCTGTTACGTGAGATCGTCATCCGGATCATCCGAAAGGCGAAACTCGAGGAGGTCGACCGCATCGTCACGCCGGCGGCCATGGGGATTCACATCTCCACCGCCGTCTCGCTGATGACTGATATCCCGCTTACGGTGATTCGAAAGCGAGAGTACGGACTCGAAGACGAAGTCGCGATCTCCCAGCAGACCGGCTACTCGGAAAACGAGATGTACATCAACGACGTTCGCGAGGGCGAACGCGTCCTCGTCCTCGACGACGTGCTCTCGACCGGCGGCACGCTGGCCGCGGTCCTCGAGGCGCTCGACGAGATCGGCGCGGAGGTCGTCGACACGGTCGCGGTCATCAAGAAGGTCGGCGGCGAGAACAAGGTCGAAGACGTCGATCACCACGTCAAAACCCTCGTCAACGTCGACGTCGTCGACGGGGAGGTCGTGATCGTCGACGAAGACGGCGACTGATCGCACCGCTCGAGCGGCGACCGACGCAATCTTTAATTCGGCCTGAGATAACACCTTGATGTGTACGCGAGTCACGCGGTTGGTTCGTGAACTCAGAAAACGATCGGTCAGGGGACCGTCCGACCCGTCGGCAGCTGCTCGGTGCCACTGGTTCGGTGCTTCTCTCGAGTGCGGCGGGCTGTCTCGACGACGATAGCGACGCGATTTCGTTTCCGCTCTCGGTCCGGCTCGAAGTCGACGCGGACAACACCGATCGCATCGCCTGGACCGCCGCGATCGCCCAGGTGATGGAGCAGACGGGCTACTTCGACGTCGAGATCGAAGAGTACGAACTCGACGATTTCCTCGAGCGCATCTTCCAGCCGAAATACGCGGCCAAGGGTAACGTTCCGTTTCTCAGCATCTCGGGGACGTTCAACCCGGAGAGTTACTGCGATCCGCTTCACGGAACCGAAAATCAGGGGCAGTGTTGCAACCTGAACGGGCTGGGGTACGACGAACTCGACGCGATGATCGACCAGGCCCGCTTCGGCACCGAGGTCGTCGACAATCCGGCGCTTCGCGCGCGCCGGTACGACGAGATCTGGCACGAACTGGCCGAGTTCCGCGGCAGTTCCGTTATCACCTACATCACCGAAGAGTACGTCAGGAACACCGACGTCCGTGGTTTTTCGCCGTACCCGTTCGTAGAGGGGACGCTCGACTACGCGCTTTACTCGCCGTCAGATCGCGTCCTCACCTGGATCGATCGAGACGCCGCCGGCGCAACCGGAGACGAGTGGTCGGCCCACCGAACGGGCGGCACGCTCCGATACGGAATGGACGCGAACATCGAGTCCTTCGACCCGCCCTACAGCACGGATATTTACTCCACGTCTGCACAGTCGCTGCTGTTCGAGGGCCTGACCACCCTCGACGCCGAGGGAAACGTCTTCCCCTGGCTCGCCAAGGGATACGAGTTAGTCGACGTTCAGGACATCGACCGGCGCGCGTACGAACCGTACATGCGCCCCGTCCCGACCGACGACGAGGGCGTCCTCGAGTTCGACGGCGATGGCGACGTTCAGGCCATCGTCGTCCACCCTGACGACGACCGGATCGCGGACGATGAGGTTAGCGTGCTCACGCCCGCGGACGCGGCCGAAGCAGTCGAAGCGGGCGTCTACGGGATGCAGTATCGCTACGAGTTACACGAGGGCGTCACGTTCCACAACGGCGAGGAACTGACCGCCGATCACGTCGTCGCGACCGCAAAGCGCTACGAGAACTCCGACGTCGCCGCACAGACGTTCGACTCGGTCCTCCACGTCGAGGCGGTCGACGAGTACGTCGTCGACATCTACGCGCAGGTGCCGGACGCCGAAGCCGAGCGGGAGCTCCCGACCTTTCGGATTCACACCCTCGAGCAGGCGGAGTTGCCCCCCAACGGGATCGATCCGCTTCAGGACACGCCGCCGATCGGGACCGGCCCATACGAGTTCGAGACCTTCGAGGACGAACGGTATTTCCGGGCCCGCAAAACCGACGACTACTGGCTCGAGCGGAAGGGTATCGACGCCCTCGAGTGGTACGACGGCCCCGAGTCGTTTCCGGCGGGCCCCGTCGTCGACGCGGTCGACGTCGAAATCATCTCGGGCGATTCGACTCGCTCCGTCGCGCTCCAGAACGACGAAATCGACCTCACGTTCGGGCTCGTCTCCTCGACGCTCGAAGCCTACGAGGACGACGACGGCTACGTCGTCGACTCGATCCAGGGCGGGGGCTATCAGTTTTTCCAGTACCCCGTCACCGTCGAGCCGTGGGACGACGCGCGACTTCGCCGGGCCGTCAATCACCTCGTTCCGCGAAAGCGGATCGTCGAGGAGCTCCTGGACGGCTGGGGCGAGCCCGCGTGGACGATGCTGCCGAAAATAGCGCGCGAAACCGGGACGGCGGACTACGAGGCCCTCGAGGCGGATCTCCGGGAGAAAAACGCCTTCGATACGGAGGCCGCGATCGAGTTGATCGAAACGGTGATCGACGACCGGGGGTACGATTCGAACGTCCAATGACGCTCCGACGGTTCGTCCTGCGGCGGATACTGCTGATCGTCCCAGTCCTGCTCGGCGTCTCGATGCTCACGTTCGCGCTCGTCTCGCTGACGCCCGGCGATCCGGTGAGTCGAATGGTCGCGCAGAACCCGAGCGTGACCGCAGCCGAGGAGGCCCAGCTCCGTGCCCAGTACGGCCTCGACGGCCCTGTCTGGCGGCGGTACCTCACCTGGCTCGGGAACGTCGCGACCGGCGACTTCGGCGTGGTGTACGGGACGGATCGCCCGGTTTCCGCGGTCGTCGGGAGACGATTGCCCGAGACCGTCGCGCTGGGCGTCTTCGGCTGGCTGTTCGCGGTCGGAATCGCGATCCCTACGGGGATCTACGCCGCGGTTCGAAAGGGGACGGTGGGCGATACGGTCAGCCGCGTGTTCGCGCTGTCGGGAGTGTCGATCCCGAACTTCTGGCTCGGTCTCCTGTTCGTCCTCGTGTTCGTCCTCTGGGCGGGGTGGTGGGACGTTCGGCCGCCGCGGGAACCACTCACCCACCCGGAAACGCTGTGGCACCTGGTGTTACCCGGCGTGACAATCGGAACGGCGACGTGCGCGTCGATCATGCGCGTCCTCCGCACGTCGATGGCCGAGGAACTGAACGAGGAGTACGTAACCGCCGCGCGTGCAAAGGGCCTCCCCGAACGTCAGGTCGTCTGCAAGCACGCGCTCCGGAACGCGCTGAGCGCGGTCGTCACCGTCGTCGCGACGCTGACCGCGGGCATCGTCGCCGGGGCCGTCGTCGTCGAGGTCGTCTTCTCTTGGCCAGGGCTCGGCCGCGAACTCGTCGCGGCGATCCACGGCCACGAGATCAACCTCGTCGTCGCGATCACGCTGCTCACCGCCGTCGCCGTCGTCGTCTGTAACCTCCTCGCGGACATCATCTATGCCGTGCTCGATCCGAGGATCAGATATGACTGAGGGGCGCGCCGACCGCGGTCGGATTCGAATCCGCGGCTTCGAGTCAGAGCGAGACGAGACTCGAGGCGATTCGGCCGATGGGACGGGGAGCGCTCGAGACACCTCACTCGAGCGGCACTCGAACGCCCGGTCCGAACACGCCTCGCGCTGGCGGCGCGGCCTTTCGCGGTTCGCTCGAAACCGCGAGGCCCTCGTGGGGCTCCTGATCGTCTGCTCGATGTCGCTCGCATCGATCCTCGCCCGCCCGATCGAACTCTGGGGCGTGCCCGTCCAGCCCGTCTCGCTGGCACCGTATCCCCCCTCGGATATGCTGTGGCTCACGCAGGACGTCTCGGCGTACGACCCGCCGTCGGCGGCCCATCCGATGGGTCTCGACGGCAACGGACGCGACGTGTTCTCGCGGGTCCTCGTTGGCGGGCGGTACAGCATCTCGATCGGGCTCGTCGTCGTGACGATCACGAGCGCCATCGGGATCGCGTACGGCTCCGTCGCGGGGTATTACGGCGACTGGGTCGACGAAGCCCTGATGCGCGTCGTCGACATGATCCTCGCGTTTCCCGGCCTCGTGCTGGCGCTGGTCGTCGTCGCGCTATTCGGCAACGGCTACTGGCAACTGGTCCTCGCGTTCTCGCTTTTCGGCTGGGCGAGCTACGCTCGAGTCATCCGCGGGGAAGTGCTCGAGGTAAAGGAGACGGAGTACGTCGTCGCGGCCAAGGCCCTGGGCGCCAGCGACCGGTCGGTCCTGTTCAGACACATCGTTCCCAACGCCGTCCCGCCGGTCGTCGTCCTCGCGACGCTCAACATCGGGACGGTCGTCATCGGCGTGGCGTCGCTCGGCTTTCTCGGGCTCGGCCTCCCGCCTGCGACCGCCGAGTGGGGGACGATGCTCGAGGGCGCTCGCGACGCGATCGTGCAGGGCCCCGGCGGCGGGATTCACTGGTGGGTGACGGTCTTCCCGGGCGGCGCGATCTTCGCGTTCGTCCTGTCGATAAACCTGATCGGCGACGCGATCACCGACGCCCTCGACGCCCGCGAGACCGACTCGAGAGCGCGGTTCGAGCGGCGGTGAGCCGGTCGGCGAATGATTTTTTGTGCTCGCCTCGGTCGTCAACGTATGGCACGCGACGAATCGGCGGCGGACCGAATCGCCTATCGCAGAGCAAACGCCGTCGACCCCGAGGCCTTCCTCCGCGAACTCGCGGTCGTCGAGCCGACCGAGGACGGCGAGAACCTCCAGTTCACTCCTGCGTTCGTCTCGAGAGTCGACCGACAGCTCGAGAAAGTCCGCTCGACGGGCGTCGAGACGGGCGACATCGCGGACATGTTCGGCGTGACAGAAGAAAACGTGACGGTGGCGGATCGGCCGTACACGGCCTACAAGACGCGAACGACGGTTCGCAACTGGCCGTCGGAAGCCGCCCTCGAGCTAGACGTCGCGGTGGACAGGGAACTGCGCTCGGAGACCGACCGGTGGGACGAGGTCCCGCCCAGACAGCGCCACCGGCTGTTGCAGTCGCTGCGATCCTTTCGAGACGACTGCCCGTTCTGTGGGGGACCGGTGGCGATCGGCGACGAGACGGTCGAGTCCTGCTGTGGCGACACCGAGGTCGTGACGGTCGGCTGCGGCGAGTGCGATCGCCGATTCCTCGAGTTCTCCGCCGATTCCATCCCGGGGAGATGACGGTCCGAGATTCGATCGATCGGCTCCGCCAGCCCGACTACACCGGAGAGAATCGGTGCACTCCCTGTACGCTCCTGAACGTCGCGATCGCGGCCGTCCTCGTCGCCGCGGCCACGACGGTCGCGCTCTCGAGGACCGACCGCGTCGGCGCGGCGGTCCTCGGAACCGCGCTGGCGGCCGTCTCGGGGGCGGCGATCTACCTCCGCGGGTATCTCGTTCCGGGGACGCCGCGGCTGACCGAGACCGTGCTGCCGGATCGCGTCCACCGGCGGCTCGAGACCCGCCCGTCCGGCGTCGACGACGATGCGTCAGTCGATCTCGCGTTGAAAGGCATCGGAGCGACTCGGAGCGCGGACGACGAGCGCCCGCCTGCGGAGGATGATCGGCGGACAGTACCGCCTGACGAGAATATAGGTGAAAGCCCCGACTCGAGTGACGGCAGTTACACGAGTGATGACAGGGTCGCCAGCGAAGACGGTAGTTCTAGCGAAGACAGAGATATCGAGACTGATACGGACCAGGGACCGGTCGAGAACTAGGTCAGTCGGAGAGTACCAGTAGTTGGGAGCACGATTTCTTTCTTTAGAGTTGGCATGAAACACACGGTAAGTACAGGGGAAGCAGTTACCGAAGAGGCTATCGACCTACACGAAATATACCAAAAACCGCCTGCAGAATATAGTGCGTGAGTTTAGCACGATAGGTTTGTTTATCGCCACAGCGTCGTTTTCGTTCCGAAAAAGAGTTGATGTCGATGTACTTTCCGACCACGTGAACAAGATGATTCTGATGTCTCGTTGCCCTTTGACGGCTAAGAGACAATCGATCAATAGCATCACCTGATTATGTTCCCAGTTGAAGTCTTTTGCTCAGAGACGAGCGCCGCGAACCTGCTCCAGCAGGTTCGTTTGCACGAGGGCTTTCAGGGCCCGCGCTGCCGGTCTGAATCAGTGATCAAGTATGGTAGCTATCGAGAGTAAGCAGTATCGCTGTGAAAATTGTGGACGCACGTTCAACGATAAGACCGGCACGATCTTCGCGAACGCAAGGATCGGCCTCGAGCAACTGATGTTCGCGTTCTATTCGTTGCTCCAGTTCAACGTGAGTATCCGCTAGTTAGAACCTGAACTTGTTGTCTCGTATCGGTCGCTACATAAGCATGTCGAGCGTTTCGCCAGAACGCTCGACAGAAAGACGCTGATCGAGGAGGTGCAGAACTGGACAGGGTCGATCTCCCTTATTCATTCTCACACCAATAATAATTTGCAGATATCATATAACAACCCGCTCTACAATTAACTTGAGTGCATACCCAAAAACGGTCCCAAGGATTACCGTATAGAGAAGCTCAGACTGAGACCTAAGAGATAATTCAACGCTAAGTACGACCGCGACAAAGAATACAACGACCAATGAAATAACTCGAAGATAATATTGATGTTCGGAAGAAATCTGATCACGTACGAACCATACAAATGGCCCTGTAAGAAGGAAAGTGGCTATTAATAACATTCCAATAAAGGCCCACATATTTAAACTCAAATTCCTTTCTATAAGACGTACTATACTCACACCACCTACAAGGGCGAATGATAAAAGGATTATAATGAATTGTTTTCTGTCTGATCCCATGCTTATAGTAGATGGTCATGTTTGGAATCTAATATACTTTATTGGTTCTAATGGATAGTGATAAATCGCTACACACGTAGAATTGCTTAGCTCACAGTCCGATTCTGCTGTATGTGACTTACGTCACTGCTAGTCATCGTAATTACCGAATCACTCAAGTATTTTTAAGTACCAATCTGAATGAATTGATCGAACACTATCTACTGCTAAGCGAGTTGAACCTCAAGCGAGTGGAAAACGACACACGGTGCCATCGGTCGAGGACGGTACTCTCACGATTCGATCCGAACCGTCGTCTCGTCGGATAAGCCCCATCGGTCCGGATCGTCGACGTTGATGACCGCGCCGATCGTGTACTCGCCCGGCTCGGCGGGCGCCCACTCCCGATCGGAGACTTTGAACCGCTGGGGCCACCGTCTGCGAAACTGCCGCCGCTCGCCGCGGTCGAAGTGGAGTTCACCCGGCCTGTCCGGCGGCTCCCGCCGCGTCGTTCTCGAGGCCTCCGGCGCGTCGTCGATAGACCACGTCCAGCGGATCGGAGAGCGCGTTCTGATCGTGATCGGGATCGGCAACGCGTTTTTCATCGTCACCGTGAACGGAATCGGCGTCTCGGGAGCAACTGTCGTCACCGGCGTCGAAACGTCCACCGAAACGGCACGGCGGCGGAGCCGATGGGGAACGAGGCGCTTGCTCCAGGCCGATCCGTTGATCGTTCGTGCGGCCTGCGGATCCGACGCGGACGAGCGTTCGGACGGCGTGAACTGATCGTCGTCCCGGGAGATCGCGTTCGACTCGTAAATCCGACGCATTACCAGTGAGAGGGAGCTCCGGAGGCAAAATCCTTCCGAGGGTTCAACCGTTTCCGGCGGCGAGGGACCGACGTGATCGCAGTTCGATCGCGGTTCGACGGGCGAGACTGGCAAGCAGGCCGTCTCGATCCTGTCTCAATCGTCGGCGAGTGTTTCGTCTTGTCTGGCTCCGGCGGTTCCCGCCTGTCGGTGCGCGTCCCCGTCCTCGTAGCGAAGACAGTCGATCGCGTGGGTCCGCGAGAGGTCGACGGACGACGGCTCGGTCGTCTCACACGGCGAGACGAACCGCTCCTCGAGCGTCGCCGCCGCGGCGGCGCTGTCGACCGAGTGCAACTCGTCGATCGAACTCGCGAGGAGTTCCTCGGCGGCGGGGTCCGATAGCGGGTCCGGGATCCCGAACTCCGAGCGAACGAGTTCGTCGATGTCCGCCCTCGAGAGCGCAGTCACGTCCTCTCGGGCCGACTCGTCGGTTATCGTCACGAGCTCGTCGACGGCGTCTGCGTCCTCGGCGCGGAGCTTGAAGCTTAGCACCGACCGCCACGCCGACTGCTCGAGGTCGAACTCCTCGGGCGGGATGACCCGGGGACACCGCGTGTGGAACCGACAGCCCGAGGGCGGATCGATCGGTGACGGGACCTGTCCCTCGAGGAGGATCTTCTCGCCGTCCCAGAGCGGGTCCGGTTCGGGGATCGCAGAGAGCAGCGCCTCGGTGTAGGGGTGGTACGGCTCCGAGAACACCTCCTCGGTGGTCCCGACTTCGGCGAACTCGCCGAGGTACATGACCGCGATCCGGTCCGCGATGTGTTCGACGACGCTCAGGTCGTGGGCGATGAAGATATAGGAGAGGTCGAACTCCTCCTGGAGGTCTTCGAGCAGGTTCAGGATCTGGGCCTGGACGCTCACGTCGAGGGCGCTCACTGGTTCGTCACAGACGATGATCTCGGGATCGACCGCCAGCGCTCGGGCGATGCCGATCCGCTGGCGCTGTCCGCCGGAGAACTCGTGGGGATACCGGTGGACGTGGCTCGGATTGAGGCCGACGGTCTCGAGCAGTTCCTGAACGCGCTCGTTGCGCGCCTCGCCGTCGGCGATGTCATGGATGTCGAGCGGTTCGCCGATGATGTCCCCGACCGTGAGACGCGGGTTCAGACTCGAGAACGGGTCCTGAAAGATGTACTGGAGGTCCGTCCGGAGGTCGCGCAGTTCGGAACTCGAGAGATCCGTGAGTTCGACCTCCCGCGGCTCGCCGGTTTCCGTCCGTCTGGTGTACGTGATCGATCCCTCGGTCGGTTCGATGAGTCGCAGGAGCGATCGGCCGAGCGTCGTCTTCCCGCAACCGCTCTCGCCGACGACTCCCAGCGTTTCGCCGGGGTACAACTCGAGGTCGACGCCGTCGACCGCCTTGACGAGTTCCGACCGGCCGAGTAGCGTGTCGACGAAGCCGTTGGTGTTCTCGTAGTGTTTCGTCAGTCCGGTCGACCGCAGGATCGGCCGCTGCTCGTTAGTCATTGTGTTCACCCGGAATCCGTTCGTTCGGGACGTGTTCGCTCTCGACGGTGACGCTGTACTCGAGGCCCTCCTCTAAGTCGCCCGTGTACTCGAGACACTTCGCCGACCGTCCCCGCCCGTCGGCGTCGTCGAACTCGACCAGTCGGGGCTCGGTCTGCTGGCAACTTCGCTCCGCGTATGGACAGCGCGGGTGGAAGCGACAGCCCGACGGCGTCTCGATCAGGTCTGGCATCGTCCCGGGAATCGTCTGGAGTCGGTCGCGGTCGTCGCCGATGCGCGGAATCGAACTCATCAGGCCGACGGTGTAGGGATGCTTCGGGTCGTAGTACAGCTCCTCGACCGGCGACTTCTCGACCGGTTGGCCCGCGTACATCACCATCACCCGATCACAGAGCTCGGCGACGACGCCGAGGTCGTGCGTGATGAGCTGGACCGCGGTATCGAACTCGTCGGTCAACTCCTCGAGCAGGTCGAGGATCTTCGCTTCGGTCGTCACGTCCAGCGCCGTCGTCGGCTCGTCGGCGATGATCACGTCGGGATCACAGGAGAGCGCCATGGCGATGACCGCCCGCTGTTGCATGCCGCCGGAAAACTCGTGCGGGTAGTCGCTGTAGCGGTTTTCGGCGTCCGGAATGCCGACCGTGTCGAGTAACTCGATCCCCCGCGTCTTCGCCGCTTCGTCGTCGTAGTCGAGGTGGTGTCTGATCGCCTCGGCGATCTGCTCGCCGACGGTGTAGACAGGGTTGAGCGCGGTCTGGGCGTCCTGGAATATCATCGCAACGTTGTTTCCACGGAGTCGCCGAACCGCCGCCTCCGGCGCGCGGAGCAACTCCACGTAGTGGGTCTCCCCGTCGTGTACGATGAAGTCCTCCTCGCCGATCAGCCCGAGGTCGACCGCGTACCCCCGGTCGACGACGTTTCGCATGTCGAGTTCGCCGTCGGCGTGGAGTCGGTGCAAGTCGGCTCCCTCGTGCTCGAGATTACCGGTCAGGTCCGCCCCCGAAACGCCGCGCTGCTCGAGTCGGTCGATGACATCGTCGAACGACGACTCGCGTCGAAGGCGTTCGACGTCGACGACGCTGTCCGGGTAGGACTCCTCGAGCGATTCGACGGTGTCCCCATCGCAGAACCTGATCGAGCCGCTCTCGATCTCGCCGGGGCTCTCGATGAGACGCAATAGCGACAGTGCGGTCACGCTCTTTCCCGCGCCGCTCTCGCCGACGACGCCGAACTTCTCGCCGGCTTCGATCTCGTAGGAGAGGTCGTCGACGGCCGTCACGACGCCTTCCGAGGTGTAAAACGACACCGTTAGACTCTCGACCTCGAGCAGCGCCATCAGCCGCCACCTCCGCGGCCGACGTCGCCGACTTGCGTGTCGAGCGCGTCGTTGATCGCGTCGCCGATGACGTTCATGGCCATGACGAACAGGAAGATCATCAGGCCGGGAAAGACCGTCGCCCACCAGTACCAGGTCCCGCCCGCGCCCGTCGCGAGGGTGTCGCGCTCGCCGTCGAGCATCGTTCCCCACTCGGGCGTCCCGGGGTCGAACCCGAGGCCGAGAAAGCCGAGAGCGGCGACGCCGATGACGACGGTGCCGACGCTGAGGGTCGCCTGGACGACCACCGGTGCGATCGCGTTCGGAATGATGTGGCGCAACACCACCGATCGGTCTCGCGCCCCGAGTGCTTTCGCAGCCATCACGTACTCGTTCTGTTTGACCTTGAGGATCTCCCCTCTGATAATACGTGCGTACGACGCCCAGCCGACCACTACGAACGCGCCGACGAGCGGCCAGAACCCGCCGCCGAACAGGGCGACGAGAACCAGCGCGAGCACGAGCGCGGGGAACGCGAACACCAGATCGAGCACCCGCATCAACACGGTATCGACGCGGCCGCCGAAGTATCCAGCGGCGCTTCCGTAGAGCACGCCGACGACCGAGGCGATCACGGTCACGACGAGTCCGATCGAGATGCTGTACCGGCCGCCGACCATCACTCGAGAGAAGATGTCTCGGCCCAGCCGATCGGTCCCCATCAGGTGGGTCGCAGACGGCATTTCGTGGGGACCGGCGACCGCCGATTCCGTCGGGTCGAACGGCGCGAGCGAGAGCGGTTGCACGGTGACTCCGAAGACGGTCCACGGGCGAGCGACCAGCGCGGCGACCGCCATCAGCACGACGATCACGATGCTCGCGAGCGCGAGTCGGTCCCGCAGGAGTCGGCCGACGATCCGGTGGAGTATCCCTTCCGGTTCGGTGTACTCGTCCTCGCGAACGCCCGTCGATTCGTGTTCTTCGATGCGTTCGGTCTCGAATCCCGAGATCCGTATTCGTCCTCGTTTTGTTGACATAGGTTGTTAATATTCGTCCCTGATTCGCGGATCGAGCACCGCGTATACGATGTCTGCAAGCAAGTTAGCGAGTACGATGACGACCCCGGTCAGGAGGGTGATCCCCATAATCAGGTTCATCTCTCTGAGCTGGATCGCCGACACGAGTTCCTGGCCGAGACCCGGCCAGGAGAACACGTTTTCGACCACGACCGACCCGGAGACGAGCCCCGCGGTCAGGAACGCTGCAACGGTCGTGACGGAAATCAGCGAGTTTCGAAGCACGTGTTTGAGGATAACGGTCCGTTCGGGGAGGCCCTTCGCACGCGCGGCGGTCACGTACTCTTTGTTCAGTTCCTCGGCCATCGACGTGCGCATGATCCGCATCACGTTCGCCGCTGCAGCCGTCCCGATCGTCACGCCCGGCAGGATCAACCACCAGAGCATCTGTGGGGAGAGCAACCCGGTCTGTGGGTCCAGCGTGGGAAACAGGTTGAACTGGACGGCGAAAACAGCCATCAGCATGAGCCCCAGCCAGAAGTTCGGAATGGAGATCCCCGAGAGCGCGACGAATCTGCTGGCGGCGTCGCCGAGTTGGTCCTTGTTGACCGCCGCGTAGATCCCGCTCGGGATCGCGATCGCGATCGCGAATATCCAGCCGAACGCCCCGAGAACGAGCGTTTCGGGCAGTCGAGCCCAGATGACCGCTCCGGCATCCCGACCTGAGGAGTAGACCTCGCCGAAGTCGCCGGTCAAGACGCCTCGCATCCAATCTATGTACTGCACCCAGATCGGGTCGTTCAGGCCGAACTCCTCGCGGAGACGGACGGCTTCCGCGGCCGATACGTTGGGGTTAGAGGCGACGAGTTGGCTCACGACGTCGCCCGGTGCGGCGTGCATGAGCCCAAACGTCACCACCGAAACCCCGATGAGGACCGGGATGGAGGTTACGATTCGCCGTGCGATGTACCGTTGCATACTCATACGTCTCCCCTCTGATCGGTCGCCAGCATCTTATCGATCGAGGTAGATGAGCTGTTCATCTGCGGGGTTGTACAGCGCGTAACTCAGCAGCATCTGCGTCTGCGGGTGGGCGTTGAATCCGACGACGTCCGTGTTCGTCGTGCCGGTGTTCAACGAGTAGTCGATGATCGTGTTCGCCATCATGTCGGCGTACTCCGGCCAGAACTCGTCGTAGGCCTGTCGGCGAGCATCCTGATCCTCGGCGACTTCGACCCCGTATCGACACCCGCGCATCTGATCGACGAAGTCCTCGGGCAGGACTCCCTCCGCGAAGAAGAAGTTACAGCAGCCGTTGTAGTTGTCGGGGTCGGTGATCGCTTCGACGAACCCGTGTGGATCCGGCGTCCCCGCGAGGCCGATTATGGCAGGAGCGTTGCGCTCGGAACTGTCCGTCCGGGCGTCCTCCTGGTAGAGGTCGACGGTCCAGTCGCCGAGCGGCGCCGGCGTTTCGAGTTCGGCGTTGAACAGGTCGGTCTCGTCCAGTTGATCGACGATGAGTTGCACCTTGTCGATCCGCGCTTCGTCGTCGGCGTTCGTCTCGAGAACCACGTCGACGGGCGTCTCGACGTCGGCGTCATCGAGAAGCGACTGGGCGGCATCGACGTTCGGTTCGACGTTGTACGCCCAGTCCGAATCCACGATTTCGTTGTACGGCTGGGAGGTCCCCAGATCGGCCGCGGGCTCCGGAAACGGGACCTGTGCGGGGTCGCCCCACCCCTGCGCGACGATATCGACGATCTGCTGGCGTGGGATAAGGGCGCTCACCGCCTGTCGAACCGCCCGTTCGGAAAACGCGCCACCGGGGTCGGTGTCGTCCATGGGGAACTGCATGAACTGGAAGCCGAGGGCCTCGGTCGCGGAGACGACGTACTCGTCCGACGTCTGGAAATTGTTGCGGGCTTCGGAGGGGAGTTCGTAGGCGACGTCGATGCTGCCGTCCTCGAGCGCGTTGGATCGACCGGATCCCTGCTCGACGAAACGGATGTTGATCTCGTCGATGACTGGCCCCGCCGGGAAATCGCTCGGACCGTCGTACCACGGGATGTTCTCGAGGCCGACCGACTCGACCCAGTAGTTGTCCGTCCGCTCGAGGCGCAGTTCTTGACCGCCCTCGAACTCGGCGACCTCGTAGGGGCCGGTGCCGATCGGCACCCGGTCTTCGTTGATTCGCGGGTCGAGTTCGCCGGGCGGGACGTCGAAGTGCTCCGAGGGGAACACCACGGGTGGTAACTCGAGGAACGCTGCGGCGTCGGCTTCCTGGGCGTAGAGTTCGAACTGATAGCCGTCGGCCCCGTCGGGCGCTTCGGCGTGCAGGAAACTATCGTAATACTGCCCCTGATTGTTCGAACCGACGTACCTGTCGTAGGACCGAACCACGTTCTCGGCGGTGAGTTCCTCGCCATTGTGGAACTCGATTCCTTCGTGGAGTCGTCCCTCGACTCGGACGCCGAAGACACCGTCCGCGACGGCGGCGGCGGCCTCGTTGCGTGTCAACACGCGAATCGATTCCCCCGATTCTGCGGGAAGATCGTCCGGATGTTGCATCAAGACGAGGTTGGTGTCGTCCTCGAGTTCGAACACTGGGACACCGTCTTCGACTTCGGCGGGTTCGATCTCGATCATATAGTCCTGATAGTCGACGACGCTGACGTCGTTGGCCTCGCTGGCTTCGTACTCCGCGGCCAGCCACGGCTGGGCCTCGGCGTCGGCGTTGATCTTCAACAACCCGTCGTAGACGGCGTTTAGCACGACCGTGTCTTCGGCCTGGGTGCTCTGTGCCTGGTCGTAGTCCGAAATACCGTTTCGCGGGATCGCGAACTCGAGGGTGCCCCCCTCGACGATCTCGTCGATATCGATTTCGTTGCGCTCTAGGGCCTCGTCGATGTCGGCTTCCTCGCCGTCGCCGCCCAGACAGCCTGCGACACTGGCGATTCCTGTCGCCGCAATCCCACTGAGAACGCGGCGTCGGTCGAGTACTGGTTCGCGTGAGTCGATTTGTGAGGTCATCTGTTATTTCTCCAGTTAAGTTTGCACTTTGATGCTCTATCTGAATTCCATCGTGTTATTGGCTAATTCGATCAGCATAACTCCGTCATTCATACAGAGCATAATCGTTCATGTTATACTACAACACACGTACCTCTGTGGGAGTATAAATAAGTACCGATTACCGATCGTTTCTTCCGATTCTATTGTGTCGATCTTCGCATTCGAGCCCAATAGTTACTGATTCTGTCCATGGTGTCTACGTAAAACTCGAGAGAATTCGACCGAAGTTTCTTGTGTATTGATGTTCAAATCAGCCCATATCGGCCCATATATATGCACATTCGAGAGCGACCGGATGGCCTCGGTCATTGACTGTCGGTCCCACGCGCAGTTCGGTCACGACGTTCATACAGAAGTTCATTTCCCCTCTATCATCGGAAAATAACTCGCGTGAGTGTGATCGGAGCAAGTAATTTGAGACGGCCTATCTCGCTATTACTGACCGGCGCGAGACGTGAAACGGCGCGAGATCTCGTCGGTCCCTCGATACGTAACGGCCTGAGAACTGCCTCCGGGTCAATCTCGAGGCGATTTACGTCGAAAAGTAGCGGGAGGTAGATTTGAACTACGTCAACTTCGATCGCTTCGCTCTCTCGTTGTCTACTTCATATCTACTCTATACTATCTTCAGGGATTCCATCTCACGCCTCGCTACGCTCGGCGTTCAATATTGAATCCCTGAAAAGTAGCGGGAGGTAGATTTGAACCTCAAGGAGACGGTCATCCTCGCTTCGCTCGGACGCTGCGACTCCTCTGGCTCAAACTACTCATGCAATGGATAGCGCTCACGAATTTGTTCGCGCTAAAACATAGCGGGAGGTAGATTTGAACTACCGGTCTGCGGGTTATGAGCCCGCCGGAATCTCCTGGCTATCCCATCCCGCTATCACATCATATCCGGGTCGGCTAGTTAAGGGTTGTGATTCGGTTACCGTCTGTGGGTTTTTCGCTTAGTTCTGGTGGACCCGCCACGTGTAGATGCTCTCACAGATGTAGTTGACGAAAAAGCCGACGCCGATTCCGATCAGGTTCGCGATGACGAACCAGACGTCGAACCACCGTACCAGCACGGCCAGCACCGCAAGCGTCACGAGAAATCCCGCGGATCGGACCAGATACGACGTGAGTAGTCGACGCAAGAACGCTCGAGAGCCGGTCTTTCCGTACGCGGCGAACGTCCACCACTCGTTTATCGCGAAGATGGCCCCGATCGCGAGCGTCCAGGCGACGGCCTTACTGGCGACCAGTCCGAGCGCTGTTTGCGATACGAGCCCGTAGAAGACAGCACTATCGACTGCTGTTCCGACCAAGCCGACGCCAGCGAACTGTACAAACAGCGCTCGAGAGCGCAGGGCAGCCAGACGCATTCGAAGAATCTCGGTAACCGATTTACTCATCGTTTCGGTCGCACTCGACCGTCTCGGGTACTGGGCCCAGCGAGAATAACTGCCTTTCGGTCAGCCGACGGCTGTGTCATCTGTTTTCGGACCCGATAGCACCGATCGATGGCCAGTCGGTCTGGCGTTATACGGCGAGATCGCCCTGTGGACGAATCACGTCGACGGTCTCGGCGTCGACGCGATCGACCTCCAAGAAATGGGGAAGGAACTCTCGTCGCTCGAACTCACCGTACTCCGATTCGTCGCCGATCGTACACCACAGCTGGACCGTCTCCGGGCCATTCCACTCGCCGTTGCGATTGATTCCGAAGCAGACGACTTCCTCCCCGTCGTAATCGATGATAGCCCCCTTTCGGATTCCGGGGTCGCCGTGGATGATCAGCCGCTTCATACCCGGCGATTCGGCGGGTGGTGGATTAAACGCTTCGAAGCGGTCGGTCCGTAGGGGCGGCGTCTTCCGGACGATCGGGCCAGTGAGGGCTCGAGGTCGGCTCGAGACTCATGGACGGCTCGAGGTCGATTGGTGGCCACGCGCGTATGAACAATATGAATCAGAGGCCATCACATGAATCGAAAAGGTAGGGTGCCGGCGTCAGCTACCGGTTCGCCTTCGACACCTACCCGATCTCCTCCCGCGATCGGGTTCGCAGTCGGAACTGCGAGTCGTTGGCGTCCCGTCGTCCGATCTCGCGCCGACGAACCAAACGGGTTTTAAGCGGCGCAATCGTAGCCCGTTCCAAGTGAACTAACCATGCAGATGCCACGCCGATTCAATACGTACTGTCCGCACTGTAACGAACACCATCAACACGAAGTCGAGAAGGTCCGAACCGGCCGACAGACCGGAATGAAAAAGGTTGCCGACCGACAGCGACGACGACGGACGTCCACGATCGGTAACTCCGGGAAGTTCTCGAAGGTTCCCAGTGGGAACAAACCGACGAACAAGACCGACCTCAAGTACCGCTGTGGCGAGTGCGGCAAGGCCCACCTCCGAGAGGGATGGCGAGCCGGCAGAATCGAGTTCCAGGAGTGATTACGATGGCAGGATCATACTACACCGTCCGCTGTGGAGACTGCGAGAACGAACAGATCGTCTTCGGCAAAGCCGCCACGGAAGTCGCGTGTGCCGTCTGCGGAACGACGCTCGCTCGACCGACCGGTGGTAAGGCCGATATCGACCACGAGATCGTCGAGACAGTCGAATCACGATGAAATACAGTGGCTGGCCGGACACCGGCGAGCTCGTCGTCGGCAAGATCGACGAGATAGAGGACTTCGGCGTCTTCGTCGATCTCGAGGAGTATCAGGACAAACGTGGCCTGATCCACATCTCCGAGGTCGCAAGCGGCTGGATCAAGAACGTCCGCGATCACGTCCGCGAAGGCCAGATCGTCGTCTGTAAGGTCCTCGACGTCGACGAGTCCCACGAACAGATCGATCTCTCGTTGAAAGACGTCAACGACCACCAGCGCTCGGACAAGATCCAGGACTGGAAAAACGAGCAGAAGGCCGACAACTGGATGGGCCTGGCGCTGGCAGAAGACAGCGACGACGAGACCTACACCGCGATCGCGAACGAACTGATCGGCGTCCACGGAAGCCTCTACAACGGATTCAAGCAGGCCGCGATTCACGGCGCCGAGGCGCTCGAGGACACCGATCTCTCCGAAGACGAGGTCGACGCGATCGTCGAGACCGCCCGCGAAAACGTCTCGGTCCCGTACGTCAACGTCACCGGCTACGTCGATCTCGAGAATCCCTCCCAGTCGGGCGTCGACGGCATCCGCGACGCGCTCGAGGCCGCCGAGGGGAACGGCGGCGTCCCGGACGAGGTCGAACTCGAGGTCGTCTACGTCGGCGCGCCCGAGTACCGCATCAAGGTCCGCGCGCCGAACTACAAAACCGCCGAGTCACAGCTCGAGGCGAGCGCGGACCGCGCCGTGGCGGCGATCGAAGACCACGGCGGCAGCGGCGAGTACCACCGCGAACGCAAGAGCGACGACGAGTAATCGACCGGCACACGAGCGACGGACACAACGATGAAATCAGATATTCGGGTCTGTTCGGTGTGGGAAGAGACACACGAACGCCCGATCTACACCCTTTCTACGACCTGTCCCGAGTGTGGCGCAGACGCCGTCAACAGCGCGCCGGCTCCCTTCGATCCGACCGATCAGTACGGCGAGTACCGACGCGCTCTTAAGCGTCGCAGTCGCTGATACGGTATGGACGAACTCGAGGTCGACGTCGTTGCCGAGGCCGAAGTCGACGACCCCGTTCTCGTCGAAGGGCTACCTGGCGTCGGACACGTCGGAACGCTCGCAGCGGAACACCTTCTCGAGGAACTCGACGAAGAGAGCACGCTGATTCGACGCGTCTACTCGCGCGAGTTCCCGCCGCAGGTGACGATCGAGGACGGCATCGCCGAACTGACCTGCGCGTCGATCCACGCGGTGTCGAACCCCGACGGACGAGATCTGCTCGTCCTCACTGGCGATCACCAGGCACAGACCAACGCCGGCCACTACGGGCTCACCAGCGCGTTTCTCGACATCGCAGCCGAGTTCGAGACGACGGACATTTACTCGCTGGGCGGCGTTCCGACGGGCGAGCTCATCGAGGAGTACGCGGTCATCGGCGCGGTCACCGACGAGGCCCGCCGCGACTCGCTCGAGGAGGCCGGCGTCGAGTTCCGCGAGGACGAACCCGCGGGCGGCATCGTCGGCGTCAGCGGACTCCTGCTCGGGCTGGGCGCGCGCCGCGGATTCGACGCGGCGTGTCTGATGGGCGAAACGAGCGGCTACCTCGTCGACCCGAAAAGCGCCCGGGCGGTGCTCGAGGTGCTCGAGGAGGCAGTCGGGCTCGACCTCGCGTACGATTCGCTCGACGAGCGCGCCGACGAGATGGAAGACGTGATCGGCAAGATTCAGGAGATGGAACAACAGCAACAACAGCAGTCGATGGAGCTGCCGACCGACGACGATCTGCGGTACATCGGCTAGGGAGAGCCGATCGCTTTCTCGAGCGCGTCCCAGCCGAGAGTCGCTCGAAGGGGTACGCACGTTCGCGCGAGGGAGCACTCACATTTCGAGTCGCGTGTAGTCAGATACCGCCAGCACCGCCACCGCTTCTCGGCCGATCTCAGACGATCGCGCCAGCGCCCGCTGCGAGGAAGATAGCACCGAACGCGACGAGTACCACCCCGCTCAGCAGCGAGACGGTCGGTGCGAACGCGTCGACGCGTCGTCCGATCGAGACCAGCGCCGCGGGATAGCTCACGATCCAGCAAACGATCCCGACGAAGAACCCGACCAGCAGGCCGACCGACCCCGTCTGGACGACCAGCGCGCCCGCAAGCATCGAGCCGATCCCCGGGACGTGAGCGAAGACGTCGAGCGTGCCGGGTCGAAGGAGGCCGACGCCGACGGTGAGCCAGAACCCGATCTGGTAGGGGTTGGTCAGCGACAGCGCGAACGCCTTCCGGAATCCCCTCGAGGGTTCGCCCGCGTCTTCGACGAAGCCGGTGGCAGATCTCGCATCCCGAAACGCGCCGACGGCGAAGTAGACCATGAGCACGCCGCCGACGAGGTAGAGCGCGGGTCTGACGATCGGGTACTGGTCGATGATTGCGACCACGCCCGCGAGCGTCCCGACGAAAAAGACGAGGTCCGCGAGCATCGCGCCGAGCCCAGCCTTGAACCCGGCCGTCCAGCCGCGAAGCACGCTCTCCTCGGCGATGATCGCGTTCATCGGCCCCGGCGGGGCGGCAAGCGCAATTCCAAAGACGGCTCCAACGAGCGGAGTGAGAACGGTCGTCACCACGTGTTCGTTTCGAGGGGTACCGACGGCTAAAACGTGTCGAAGCGCTCGGTTGACCGGGTCCTCGGTCGCGGTCGTGTCAACGTTGTGTCTTTCGAGTCAGGGTTTCGATATCCTCGTAGGGGATGCTTCCCTCGCCGACCGGTTGGCCGTCGAGTTCGAGGTACGCCGGCCCAGAGTCGGGTGTGTGACTCCCCGTGACTTCGCCGCTCAATCGCTTTCGCTTGCTGTCGGTCATCGAGTAGCTCTCGACTTCGACGACGTCGCCGATATCGACCAGATCGTCCACCAACTCCATCGCCTCTCGCTCGTCGGCGTCCGCTGGAATCTCGAGTTCTGTCATGTTACCACAGTTGCGCCCGAGGCGTCTCGCACGTATCGCAGACGACCGCCTCGTTTCCCTTGTACCGGCCACGCTCGAGCCGTCCGTCGGCGCAGGACGGACACGTCCGGCCTTCGAGCTGGGCAATTAACTGATTGCCATCGAATTGCGTCGTTGCCATATCGGGAGACTCCGCCCGTCGATAGGGAAGGCGTTGGCCATGCACCTGCAGGTGGTCGCCGGGAACCGGCCAACGACTCGAGTATCGGGAGTCGGCGCGGCGGAACACGAGTCGACACGGCTATTTCCGTGCCTCGAGAACGTGGAGAGAGACTCATGTGGCCCTGGGGACACCTCGGCGTCGCGTACCTGCTGTACAGTCTCTTCGCGCACCGCCGGTTCGACCGCCCGCCGCGTGCCGCGCCCGCGATCGCACTCGCGATCGGCTCGCAGTTTCCCGACCTCATAGACAAACCGCTGGCCTGGAACTTCGACGTGCTCCCGGGCGGGCGAACGCTGAGTCACTCCGTGGTGTTCGCGATCGTGCTCACCGTTGTCGTCTACGCGATCGCGAATCGATTCGGGGGCCTCGAGGCGGCGATAGCGTTCCTCGTCGGACACGTCGTCCACCTGCTGACGGACGTCCCGCCGGCCGTCTTCGGTGGGGAGGTCTCGGGGCTGGCGTACCTCCTCTGGCCGTTCGTCGAACCGCCTCCGGAAGAGCCCGTCGCCGGCCTGCTCGATGCGATCCTCACGTACTACACCCTCGGCCCGTACGAACTGTTCCAGTTCGGACTGTTCGCGTTCGCGGCGGTCGTCTGGTACTCCGACGGCAAACCCGGCTTCGTGTACGTGCGGTCGATTCTCGCCCGGTTTCGAGTATCGGAATCCCACACGTAACGATCCCGTCTCCTCACAGCGATTGCGGTTCCGAACCGCCGGGGCTTTGCACCCGGCAGTCCACCCCTTCGGTATGCGCCAGTTCGTCCTCCTCGGACACGACGTGCCGACGACCCCGGACTTCTCGCTCGACGACCTCGCCGGCGGAGCCGGGCGACTCGACGCACTGTGTCGCTCGATCACCGCCTCGTTCGTGACCTCCCACGGCATCCGCGAGGACGTCCGCGTCCACCTCGTGATCCGAGACCAGTTGACGATCACGTTCGACGGGAGCGAACTCCGAAACCTCCACCCCGACGAACGATCGACCGCCGCGCTCGTCCGCACGGCCCTCGAGCACCGCGAGGAGGCGATCGGCTCGCTCCCCGCGGAACCGAGCCCCGGCGTCGAACTCTACCGACGTGGGTTCGAAGCCACGCTCGAGGCAGTCTCGAGCGACAGCACGGTCGTTCAGTTACACGAGGACGGCGAGGCCGTCGTCGACGCGTCCGTGCCGACCGACCCCGTATTCGTCCTCTCGGATCACCACGATTTCACGGCGGCCGAACAGCGACTCCTCGAGGCACACGCGGACCGGCGGCTCCGACTCGGGCCGACGCGGCTCCACGCCGATCAGGCGATCACCGTGGCCCACCACTGTCTCGACACCGACGGCTACACGCGCTTTTGAAGGAGTACGCTCGATCGGACAGCGGCTCGAGTCCGGCGGAGTCTCGAGCGGTCGGAGCGATAGTCGAACCGAAAAACGAAACGCTGTGCTGTATCGCGGCCGTCGGTATTCCGGGGGCTGTATCGTGTCCGCCGGTAGTCCGTGCCGTCACCCATTCAGAAAGGTTAAACGCGTGGACGAACTTCCACCGAATGCGGGCCGGTGGGGTAGCTTGGTATCCTTCGGCCTTCGGGTGGCCGTAACCGCGATTCGAATTCGCGCCGGCCCACTACCTTTCCCGCACTCAACGAACGCCGAGCGACAGCGAGGCGTTTCGACTCTCATTTCGTCATCGTTGAGCGGCAGCCGTCGGATTGGCCGTACCCGCGTTCTCGAGGTCGTACCGCTCGAGCGCGGCTTGGGAAACGCCGGCGAACCGTGGGCGTCCTCGAGAAGCGATTGGCCGGCGAACGACGGCCGATTCCACGACGAACGCAACCGTTACCGGCGCTGGCCACCTCTCTCGAGACGAATGACTGATGGGACTGAGAAAGACGTCGATACGACCGAGGGGGTCACGGAGCGACGCGACGAGGTGGTCGCTCGAGTCCGCTCGCATGCGGGACAGATCGCTCGGGAACTCGCGCTGTTACAGGGCGGCGACTACGGTCAGGAGTCCTTCGAGACTGCGGCCGCGACGTGGACGGTCAAGTACGAGGCGGGCGATATCCAGTATCTCCGATTCGATCCGAACTCGGGCGAGGAGACGTACGTCATCTCGACCAAACAGCCGCCGGCGCCCGACGCGCTCGAGCGGGCGATGGACGATTACGGGACGTTCATCGAAGCCTACAACGAGTACGTCGCGTCGTTCGACGACGTGCTCGCGGACGTTCCAGACGAGTTTCCGGCGATCGAGTCGGCTGCCGACCTCGTCGCGGAACGGGATCGGATCGTCCGGCAGATCCGCGACGTTGGGACCGAGATGGCCGGCCAATTACAGCGTTACGACGGCGAGTACGGCACCTATTCGACGACGATCTCGGGAACCCGCTGGGAACTCAAGTGGGACGGGAGCGAAGTGTCCTACCTTCGGGTCGGCGGGTCGGACGGGACGTATCTCCTCTCGCAGTATGGTCCGCCTTCGGCGTCCGAACTCCGTCGACTCGCGCCCGACGTCGAGGCGTTCGTCGAATCGTTCAACGACGAGATAGCCGATCTCGAGGCGGATCTCGATCGCGTCTCGATACGGAAAGACGAGTAGGGAGTGACTTTCTGATTTACGGGTCGCTTACGGCGAATCCGGCGCTCGTCAGTCTCGGCCTACGCGAGATTCACCGGGGAAAGGCCGGGACAATTTCGGCAACCGTCTGGCTCCCTTTTGGACCGGTCGTTCCCACTATCCGGTGCATTATGACGACAACACGACGCGCGACGATGGCGGCTATTGGCGCACTGGGAGCGGGAGCGACACTGACTGGATCGGCGCTTGCGGTGGGCGAACACGAAGACGACGAGCGAGCGCAGGACGAGGGAAGCGACGAGGTTCCGGACGCGGTCGCGGCGGTCCGGATCGCTCACTTCTCGCCGGACGCACCGGCCGTCGACGTCTACGTCGACGGGGAGCGAGTCCTCCAGTCGATCTCGTACGACGAGGTGTCGCCGTATCTCGAGATCGAACCCGGAGCGGCGGAGCTAACGATCACTGCGGCCGGCGACTCGGAGACCGTCGTCTTCGAGGACAGCGTCTACTTCGGACGCGCGTTCTACACGGTCGCGGCGGTCGGCGAACTCGAGGACGAGTCGTTCAGTCCGCTGATTCTCACCGACGCCGGGTCGTCCCTCGTTCGACTCGTCCACGCGTCGCCGGACGCGCCAGCCGTCGACGTCGTCGGGAACGACGGCGCGATGGAGCTCTTCGAGAACGTTTCGTTCGGCACCGCGACGAACTACGTCGCGCTTCCCGCGGGCAGTTACGCGCTCGACGTTCTCCCCGCGGCGGACGGGAACGGCGAACCGGACGCCGGTGGGGAGGCACCCGATTACGACTCCGTTGAGGGAGTCGAGACGGGTGGCGGGACCGCTGTGGGCGGAAACGAATCCGAAACGGATGGTAACGAGTCGGTGGCTGCTGGCAACGAAACGGCAATCGATGGGAACGAGACCGCGACTGCTGGCAACGAGACTGCAACAGGAACGAACGACGGTGAGACCGGCGTCGACGATACCGCGGCGGAAACAGGCGACGACTCCGGCCGGACCGACGAGGCGGTCGCCAGTCTCGAGGTCACGCTCGAGCAGGGCGGCGCCTACACCGTGGCTGCGATCGGCTACCTCGAGGCCACAGACGACGAGACAGCGTTCGACGTGACGGTTCTTGAGGACGGGCCGATGGCAGTCCTCTCCGAGGCCGAAGAAAGCGGCTCTTCGGGCGACGCTGGTTCGAGCGACGAGACCGGCGGTGACGATTCGGACGGCCGAGCAGACGCCGCGGATGGGACGACATCTGCCGAGAACGAGACGGGTGACGGCGAGACGAGTGGCAACGAAACGACGGCCGCTGAGTCAGGTTACTAACGATCTCCATCAGCGGGCGGCAGTGCCACTGGATCCGTACCGACCTACGTTGGTCGTGTCCGGATGAATGGGGAGTGGCGACACGCTGGCGATCAGGCGTCGACGTACCGTTCTATCCACTCCTGGCGCTGCTCGAGAATGCGTCGCCCCTTCGGGGTCAACGCGTAGTAGTTCGTCCGGCGGTCGATTTCCCCCTTCTCGACGAGTTCGAACTCGACGAGCGTATCGAGATTCGGGTACAGCCGACCGTGTGTCACTGGCTGGTCGATGTACCTGTTGATGTCGTCGAGAATCTCCTGGCCGGACGGCCGGTCCATTCCCGCGATGACGTACAACAGGTCGCGTTGGAATCCTGTAAGCTGGTCCATGGATCACCCTCTGAATATCGACAGTGACTCGTCTACGGCTTTGTTATAGAGCGTGTACGCCCTGCACAGGGTGTTTCGTTCGATTGGCACCGCTGTCTGCCCGGCTGCGCTGCGATCGAGAACCGTCCCTGAGTCGCCGTCGCTGTCTTTTTCCAGTCGACCAGCCTATCGGCCGATATGACGGACGATTCGCTCTCGTGGGAGACCAAAGACAGCGCGGTAGCCTACTCCTGTCCGGGGTTCGATATCGTTAACGAGACCGTTCAGCTCCCCGACGGGACCGAAACCGAGTTCGATTACCTCACCGAGCCGCCGAGCGTCTGCATCCTCCCGCTGACGCCCGACGGCGAGGTCGTCTGCATCGAAGAGTGGCGACAGGCGGTCTCGCGAGTCAACTACGGACTCCCCGCCGGCGGGATCGAACCCGGCGACGACGACCTGAAGGCGGCCGCTCGACGGGAACTCCGCGAGGAGACCGGCTACGAAGCCGATCGCCTCGAGTCGCTCGTCAGCGTCGAGCCGGCGAACGGCTTCACCGACGCGGTCGTCAACTTCTTCGTCGCTCGCGGCTGTCAGCCGACGGCGGCCCAGCGACTCGACCGCGACGAGAGCATCCGCGTCGCGACGACCTCGCTCGAGGAACTGACCGACGCCGTCGCCGACGGTGCGATTCGCGACGGTCGCGTCGTGCTCGCACTCTCGTACTACCGGCTCTTCGCGGACGACCGCGGGGACTGAGCCGGTTCGATCGACCGCACCCGGCGGATGCCGGTCGAGCCGGATTCGTGCTCGGGACTTTCTGGGGCTAGAACGGAACGTTTACCGCTTCGCTCGCAAAGAGACGGTAGATGCGCGAGTGCTTCGAACTCCGGAACAGCGATGCGGGGGGACGTATCGGCGAACTCACGGTTCCTCGAGCCGGCGTCACCGTCGAAACGCCAGCGCTGCTCCCGGTTATCAACCCGAATCTCGATACGATCTCCCCTCGTCGACTCGCCGAGGAGTTCGGCGCGGAGATACTCATCACGAACTCCTACATCATCTACAACACCGACGACGTTCGAGAGCGAGCGCTCTCGGAGGGCCTCCACGACATGTTCGAGTTCCCGGGCGCGATCATGACCGACTCGGGCTCGTTTCAGCTCTCGGAGTACGGCGAGATTACGGTCACGACCGAGGAGATCCTCGAGTTTCAGGCAGACATCGGCTCCGATATCGGGACGCCCGTCGACATTCCGACCCCGCCGGACGTCTCCCGCGAGCGCGCAGCCGAAGACCTCGAGACGACCAAGGAGCGACTCGAGGTCGCAGACGCCGTCGACGTCGGCGACATGCTGATCAACGCGCCCGTCCAGGGGTCGACGCATCCGGACCTCCGCGAGGCGGCCGCCCGGCACGCCAACTCGACTGACCTCGACGTCTTCCCCGTCGGCGCGGTCGTCCCGCTCATGAACGAGTACCGCTACGACGACATGATCGACGTCGTCGCCGCCGCCAAACGCGGTCTAGGCGCCGACGCGCCGGTTCACCTCTTCGGGGCTGGCCACCCGATGATGTTCGCGCTCGCGGTCGCGATGGGCTGTGACCTGTTCGATTCGGCGGCCTACGCGCTGTACGCCCGCGACGACCGCTATCTCACCGTCCGCGGGACCCAGCACCTCGAGGAGATCGAGTACTTCCCGTGTTCGTGTCCGGTCTGTTCGTCCCACGATCCGGCGGACGTGCGCGAGCTTCCGGACCGAGAGCGAGAGGAGACGCTGGCCGCTCACAACCTCCACGTGACCTTCGGGGAGATCCGCCGGATCAAACAGGCCATCCGAGCGGGGAACCTCCTCGAGCTCGTCGAACAGCGCGCTCGCGCCCACCCGACGATGCTCGACGGCTACCGGACGCTTCTGGACCACGCCGACCAGCTCGAGGCGACCGACCCCGTCTCGAAGGGGGCCTTTTTCTACGCCTCTCACGAGAGCGCTCGGCGGCCGGAAGTGCTGCGCCACCGGCGGCGACTCGAGCGCCTCCCGGTTCCCGACTCGGTGTTTCTCACAGAAGGCGACGGTGACGGCCCCGAAAAATACGAGGCTGCCTGGCGCGTCAAACCGCCGTTCGGCCCGTTCCCGCGGGCGCTTTCGAAGAGCTATCCGCTCACCGCGGAGGTACCGACGCGCGTCGACCGGGGCGCGCTCGAGGCCGCCGCGGCGGGCGTCGCTCGACTGGTCGAGTCCAACCCGGACAGCGAGTTCGGATTGGGACATCTGGACTGGCCAGCGAGGGTGCTCGAGGCGCTCCCCGAGTCAGTCGAGACGATCGATCTGACGAAGTCTCATCGGTCCTGATCGTCGCTTTGTCAGACTCCCACCGGTTTGCTCTCGTCGTCGACTTCCTGGACGAGCCACGCCCGATCAGAACAGCAAAGAGGTGCTAGCCCACTTCGTTGTGGTATGATCGTCCTAGCATCGCTCGCGCTCGGCGTCATCGCCGTTCTCGTCGTCGGATCGTGGCTGATCAAGCGGTTCCGGGGTCCCTCGAGCGATCGACGGGACTCGCTCGAGAGCCATCGCGAAGCTCAGGAGCGAGAGCCGCCGGTCGCTATCGGCGACGAACGGACGGTGGGGGTCGAGGAATTCACCGAGCACCATTCGGGGGAGCGTCAGGCGGTAACCAAAGTCGAGGGGTTCGTCGTCTTCGTCGAAGACCTCCCGTCGGACGTCGACGTCGCGGACGCGATCGAGATCAAGATCACCTCGTTCAACCGCGGCCACACGTCGGCGACGGCAACGTGTCTGGGTCGGGCGTAGTCGGGTTCTCGAGGTGTCACCTAGCGCGACGCGTTCTTGTTACAGCCCCGTTCCGACGTTGACAGAACTCGATTCCGGGAGAGAGTTCTCACTCCCGAGAGAGGCTTCAACAGCCCCACAGCGGCCGCTCTCTCGAACTGGCGCGAAAAAGACGAATCGAGCGTCGAAAAACGGAAACGCGGGAAGAAGACGTCCTTAGAGCAGGCCGGTCTTCTGGAGTTTCATCAGGTCCTCGGTGTCGAGGGTCTCTCCTTCCTTGAACTTCTGGTAGATCTCCTCGGCTTCCTCCTTGGCCTCCTCCTTTTTCTTGTCCCGCTGGGACTTGCGCTCTTTTTCCTCTTTCTTGTCGAGTTCGCGCAGGCGCTTCTGGACGCGGACGAAGTCCTCGTGGTGCTGGTCGGCCGCTTCCTGGGCCTCGACGAAGGACTCGTGCATCTCGTCGGCTTCGTCGCGGATGTCGTCGGCCTCGCGATAGGCCTCGATCATCTCGTTGTGATGCTCTTGGGCCTTGTCCGCGAGTTCGGTGACCTTCTGGTGGTGCTGAGAGGCCTCCGATCGGACTTCTTCTGCTTCCTCGACGAGTTCTTCGAGGTCGTCGTTTTGATCGAGTTTGTCCTTGCGCTCTGCGTACTCCTCGCGCTTGGACTCGATTTTCTCGATGAGCTCCTGTTCTTCCTCACTCGAGAGGACTTCGGTCTGCTGTTTGAACTCGAGTTGTTCGATCTCCTCTTCGAGCTCCTCGAGGTCCTTTCCTTCGTCGAGTTCCATGTCCGATTTGAGCTTCTCGACGCGGTCGAAGAGCTTGTTCGCTTCCGCGTTGAGCTCGTTGCGGCTCTCTTTGTGCTCTTGGACCTTCTCGTTGAGCTCGTCGCGTTTTTCGCGGTGTTCCTGTGCCTCGTCGACCTTCTCGCGTGTCTTCGCGTTCAGGTCGTCGCGGCTGGATGCCCGCTCGGAGGCCATCTGGTTGAGATCGTTTCGCCGATCTCGGAGCTGGCCGGCCATCTTGATGAGCTGGCCTTTCGATTTGTTTTCGAGGTCGTCTTCTGTGAGTTCGATGTTTTTGGATTCGTCTACCATGTGTTTCTAAACCCTCTGTGCCATTCCCGCATCGGCGACAGCGTTCGCTCAGGACCTGCGAAATCTCGGTGAATAAGATTTCCTGTCATCGTTCGTCGAGCGATACGCGCCCCGATGGCGTTCTGGTACCCGTAACTACTGTCGCATGTAATTTAAATGTACCGGTGCAACACCCCCTGAAAACCGTTAGCAGGAAGCCCATATCGTGTGTTGAGTATTACCACGGGGTGGGCAATTGTATATAAACGGACGCAGCTCGAGCGGGAGATTTGTCGTTAAAGCCATACTTCGTAGGCCCTACATTAACTGTTCGTCAGGTCAGGCCGGCTCACGTGTGACAACCTTCGATAGCAGACGTTGGAAACACCGAACGCAACGCGGTTCGATCGGTATCCGTTCCACTTTCACTTTCACTCTCCTGTTAACGGGGATTAACGTACGCTCCAGCGAAGTATCTGGTATGCTGGACGAGCTCACCTGCACGTGCGAACGCTGCGATCAGTCGCTCGAGGACGATCGACTGATGCTCTCGATGCGAACCGACGGGGGAACGCGTCGAGCCTACGAGTGTCGGTGCGGGGCGGTCACGATCACCGTCGTCGGCGACGAGGGGGTCGACGACCGTTCGACGATTCGATAAGGCCACCACTGCGCTTGAACGAACCGCCGCCGGTAATCGGTTTCGCCACCGATTATCGGTCTCGTCGCCGACCCTCGGTCCCGCCCCGCTCGTACGACGGGTTCGGCAAACGGGACACCGAGACGGCCCGATTCGGTCTAGAACAGGTTCTCGAGTCGGTCGTCGGCAAACTGTTCGGCGGGGTCTTCGTTCGGCTCGTCCTGTTGTTTCTGTGCCTCGCGGGCGCGTTCCATGAACTCGTCGATGCGATCGGACCGTTCGACGCCACCCAGCAATACGAGCGCAGCGACTCGGTCGCTCTGCAAGGGGAAGTCGCCGCCCCGAACCTGCATGCTGCCCGTTTCGTCCTCGAGCCAGCGTCGGGACTTTTCGACGCCCTTTCGCGGAATCACGTCGGGATCGCCGGCGATGACGAGCAGCGCCGAATCGGCGGTCGTCGCGTCGGGAAGGCTCGTCCCCGTCAGCAGGGACTGCCTCGAGACGTTCATCACCGTTCGGATGTTCTCCTCGCTGTTGTCGGCCGCGAGCTCGCTCGCGTATCCGAGCGCAGCGACGCCGCCGCCCCGGAGCGTGTTGATGACCTCGCTCGAGTCGACGACGCTCTCGCCGACGCCGTCCATTCCCTCGCCCGAGGCGAACAGCAAGCCCACGCGCTGGGCGATGTTCTCGTTGATCGTCTCGAACGCGCCTTCGACGCTCTCGCCCTGTTCGTGCCACGCGTCGTTGTCGACCAGCAGCGTCGAATCTGCTTCCCGGATGATCGTCTTCAGGGACCGTCCGGCGTTGGCCTGGTACAGCGAACCCTCGTTGCGCCCGGGGAGGATGCCGAGCGCGTAGACCGGAATGTCGTAGATCCGCTGGAGGTTGTTGACGAGCACTGGCGCGCCGCCGCTTCCGGTGCCGCCACCGAGCCCGGCGACGACGAATATCGCGTCCGCGCTCGAGGTGATCCGTCCGTCGAGACCGCCGATCACCTGGTCGATGTCGCTTTGCATGATCTCTGCGCCGAGTTCGTTATCGCCGCCGACACCGTGGCCGTTGACGCGGTCTGCACCGATCAGCTGCGTGTCGACGAACTCGAGGGACTGGAGATCTGCTTTCGCGGAGTTGACGACGAACCCACCTTGAATCGCGTCGAACCCCATGTCAGCATCGAACCGGACGAGCCGTTCGGTGACCTTTCCACCAGCCTGGCCCACCCCGATCAGGGCAACTTTCATACGACTATCATGCGGGGGAGGGCTGTTGAACGTTGCGGGGTGACTCTGCGCCGATCGGGCGGACGTTTAAGTAACGTGACGCGGCCAGAGCGCCCATGAGCGATTTTGAGCGGGTCGAGCGGCGACTCACGGCCGTCGAACGAACACTCGCGGACGCGGAGCGGCCGGTGAGCGACCTCCCGGAGCGGGCCGCGCTGGCCGACGAGGTCGAACGTCTGAACGATCGGATCGACGACCTCAGCGCCCGCGTCGCCGGCCTCGAGGGGAGCACGCAGGCGCTGTGCGGGTACGTGGGGAACGTCCGATCGGTCAACGAAGCCGTCGAACGGCGCGCCGACGCCGCCGTCGCGACCGTGGACCGACTCGAGGGTCGCGTCGACGCGCTCGAGGATACCCGAACCGACGCGGGGGCGACTCTCGTCGTCTCGAGAGCCTTGCTCCGCGATTCGCAAGCGGGCCGTTACCAGTCGAAACCCGAACGCGGAACCGGTCGCGATACCGATTCGGATTCGGCGATCGAGCAGCGAGTGACGTCCGAACCCATCCCGCCGGCGTTCGATCCGGTCATCGACGACGACCAACGGTTCGTCGCCAGCAGCGACGATCAGACTCGAGCGGACGCGAACCCCGGCCGCCGCTCCCTCGACGACTCGAGTACTACCGGTCACCGTCGAATCGAAGCGCAACTCGCCGAACTCACCGGGACCGGTGACGAACCAGGTCGGCGCGCCTCCGCAAAACGAACTGCTGGCGCGACTGAGCAGCCGTCGACCGGTTCCGATGGGCCGGCACGCACGTCGTCACGCGCGGACGACGATACGGATACATCGCGCGATAGAACGCTATTCGAGGCGGTTCGAGGGCTGTTTTCGTGATTGACGCGCGTTCCTCCAACGAATACGTCTCGCTCGCGACCGGTTTCGCCCAGACGAGACGCGGCCGCGTGGTGCTCGCCGGTCGGCCTCGATGGCAACCCATATTGGTGCGTTTCCCGTTCGACCCGGTATGTTCTACGAGCAGCGGATGTCCGTTCCGGCTTCGCCGGCGGAACTTCGCGCGGAGTACGACGAGGAGTTCGTCCAGATACTCGAGACCGCGGGCCTCGAGCACGTCTCGATGCTCACGGGTATCGACGAGGAGCGCCTCGAGGCAATCGGGACGGACGAGCAGCCGTCGCTGTCGCTCGAGGAGGCGGCCCAGATACAGTCTCAGGGCGCGGACGAGCCCGATCCGGAGACGATCGAAACGATGGCCTGCGAACACCTCCTTCTCGGGATGTCGACCGCCGTCCTCGACGTGGACGCGGTCGAAAGCGAACTGGCGATCGACCTCGATCCCAAAGAGATCCAACAGAAGGTCGAACGTCGGGCCCCGATGTCGTTCGCGGAGTACGTCCACTTACAGCACGTGATCGTGGGCAACACCCCGTAGCTCAGACGACGCGAGGAAGCGAGTTACCCCTCGAGCACTTCGTACGCCACACCGGCGTCTCGAAGCGCGTCCGTGACCCGACCGACCGAGTCGATCGTCACGACGGCGACCACCTCGAGGCCGCGTTCCGCGGCGTCCGCGGCGACCTCGCCGCCGGCGAAGTTCACGGCCGGATCGGTGCCGGCCTGTCGGCAGGCGACGACGGCTTCGACACCGGTTGCGACCACGAGGTCGGCGCCATCACAGGTTTCGGAGACGAACTCGTCCGCGATGGCGCGGCTCCCGCCGGCGCGGACCGCGGGTACCTGCAACACGGTGACGGAGCCGGGCTCGAGTTCCATGACGCCCTCGAAGCTGGTGACGCCGACGTCGGTTCCCGCCTCGGCGTCGGTCGTCGCGACACCAGTTGCCGGCCCCTCCTCGCCCGCCTTCGCGTGCAAGAGGCCATCCCGAACGAATAGGGTGACGGTCTCGCCTTCCTCGATATCGTCGGTCGCGATGTAGGCGGCTTCGCTCATCGCGTCGAGGACGTCGCCGGTGACGTGATCCGCGAACCGTCGAACGTCGTCGGCGGTGGTAAAGAGCCAGTCGACGCCCTCGTTGGTGACGCGATAGCGAGAGCGCCCCTCCTTCTCGACGAGGCCGTCGTCGACGAGGTCGCGGATATACTCGCTGACCGCCTGGCTCGTCACCCCGACGTCGGCTGCGATCTCTCCCTGGCTGACCGCGGGCTGGCGCTCGGCGATCTGGACGAGGATCCGAAACCGCGTCGCAGCCCGCTTGTTGTCGAGGACATCGACCATACACTGGCCTGTTGGAGGAGGGCACCAAAAAGGGGCGTGGTCGCGCGATTGGCGCTCCTCGCCGTCGGAGGGTACGAATCCCCGGTCCAGTTCCTTTAACTCTCGTCGATTCGACGGTACGGGCATGCCTCGGCCGCTCCTGATCGATACCGATCCCGGGTGCGACGACGCGCTGGCGCTCTTGCTCGCCCTCGAGCGCGACGAACTCGACGTCGTCGGTCTGAGTACCGTCCACGGCAACGCGTCGCTCGCCGATACGACGCGAAACGCGCGGTCGCTCCTCGAGTGCTTCGACCGGACCGACGTCCCGCTCGCGAAGGGGGCGACGCTGCCGCTCACGGCCGAACTCGAGACGGCCGAGCACATCCACGGCGCGGGCGGGATCCGCGGCGAACTGCCCGAGCCGACGAGCGCGACGGAGCCGCTCGAGCGACACAGTGCGCAGTTCATCGTCGAGAAGGCGCGGGAGTATGATGGCGAACTGACGCTCGCGGCGATCGGCCCGCTGACGAACGTCGCGCTCGCGCTCGCGATCGAACCCGACCTCCCGGACCTGCTCGACGAACTGATCGTCATGGGCGGCGCGGCGTTCGTCCCCGGCAACGTCACGCCGCTCGCGGAGGCGAACTTCCGGTCCGATCCGGAGGCGGCCGCGCGAGTCGTTCGAGACGCGCAGCCGACGATCGTGGGCCTGGACGTGACCAATGGCGCGAACGTCCCCGGCGAGTGGATCGACTCGCTGCCGGAATCGACCGCCCTCGGTCGCTCGGTCGTCGAGTGGTTCACCTACTACTCGGGCGACCAGCTCGAGCAGTACGAGTACGAGACGACGGCGATCCACGACGCGCTGGCGATCGCGGGGCTCGTCGACGAGAGTGTTCTCGAGACTGAGCGCTACCACATGCAGGTCGGCACCGACTCGGATCTCGATCGCGGCGCGCTCGTCTGTGACGCGACCGACGTCACGGACGGAGAACCGAACGGCTCCGTCGCCCTCGAGGCCGACTTCGAACGCTATCGAGAACTCCTCACGGGGGCGGTCGAGCGAACGCTCGAAACTCGCGCCGACCGCAGAGCTTAGTTGTACACTCGGCGTCCGATCGCGTTCTCCTCGATGAACTCCCAGTCGTACTCGACGCCGAGCCCGGGACCGTCAGGTACCGGCACGGTTCCGTCGTCGTCGATCGACTCGAGGGCTTCGGAGTACTCGCCGCGGTAGACCGGCGGCTGGGTGTTCGCACAGTCGGGGTGGACCAGCGCGCGTTCGTAGTAGTTCGCGTTTCGAATCGCGGCGAGACACTGGCGTTGGGCGGGTCCAGGCGCGTGAAACTCGACGTCCAGCCCGAACCCTTCGGCGATCCGGGCGCGCTTTATCGCGCCGGTGATCCCGCCGTCGTATTCGGGGTCCGCACGGACGAAGTCCGTCGCGTCGGTGGCGATGAAGTCGGTGAAAGGCTCGAGCCCGCGAACGTGTTCGGTCTGGAGGATCGGCGTCTCGAGCGATTCCCGGAGCTTTCGGTGGGCGTGTTGGGAGATGCCGCCGTCACGGTAGGGATCCTCGTACCAGAAGAAGTCCTGTTCGTCGCAAGCCCGCCCGACTTTGAGCGCGTCGCCGTAGGTCTGGTACTCGCAGGCAGGGTCGATCATCAGGTCCATCTCGTCGCCGACGCGCTCGCCGACGGCGCGGACCGTCTCTACCTCCCGGTCGATGTCCCTGGCTGCGTCGCTGCCGCCCCAGCCGTGTATTTTGAAGCCGGGATAGCCGAGCTCGAGACACTCCTCGGCGAAGTCGGCGTAGGCTTCCGGCGAGTCCAGCCCGCCGTTGTCGTCGGCGTGATAGGTCGAGGCGTAGGCCGGGAGCCGGGTGGTGTAGGTGCCGAGCAGTTCGTGGATCGGCGCGTCGTAGTACTTCCCGGCGAAGTCCCAGAGCGCGATGTCGACCGGTCCGATCCCCATCCGGTCGTACTTTCGCAGGCCGCGTTTGATCTCGCTCCAGTGGCGTTCGCGCTCGAGCGGGTTCTCGCCCACGAGGTAGTCCGCGAACGTGTTGATCTGTGCGGCCGCCGGCGAGTTGCCGCCGACGTACTCGCCGGTGATCCCGGCGTCGGTTTCGATGCTGAGTGCGAACAGTTTCCGCGTCGTCGTCGAACCGGGCTCGTAGACCAGGTTGAACCCGTTGCCGTCAGTTCCGACGTCCGACAGTTCGTAGGAAAATTCGACTGACTCGATTTCGGTTATCTGTGGTGGCACGCCAAAACGAGGAACGGCCAGCCACATAATATCTGTCACGAGATGGGATTGTAACGCGACCCGGCCGGTCCGCTCGTGACGATTCGGTCTCGAGCGACGGGTCTCACGAGCGCGCCAGTTCCGACCCGAGGAGCACGCCAGTTCCGGCCCAAGAACCTAGTACGATGGCGTCGTATGCCCATCCGATGTTCGCGGATCGAACCGACGCCGGCGACCGACTCGCAGCGGAACTCGAGCGCCGGGGGATCGACGCCGACATCGTCCTCGGCATTCCCCGCGGCGCGCTGCCGGTCGCGAGACCGGTCGCAGACGCGCTCGAGGCGGACCTCGACGTGGTCGTCGCTCGAAAGCTCGGCGCGCCGAACAACCCGGAACTGGCTGTGGGAGCGGTCGCGAGCGAGGGGAGCGTCTGGCTCAACGACCCGCTCGTGGAGCGACTCGGCGTCTCCGACTCGTACCTCGAGTCGATCCGCAGCGAGGAGGCGACGAACGCGCGCGAGAAAGCCGACCGCTACCGCGAGACGCCCGGACTACCGGATCTCGAGGGCAAACACGTGGTGGTCGTCGACGACGGCGTGGCGACCGGCGCGACCGCGATCGCCTGTCTTCGACAGGTCCGAGAAGCGGACGCGGCCCGCGTTACCCTCGCCGTTCCGGTCGGCCCGCCCGACTCACTCGCCAACCTCGAGGACGAAGCCGATGAGGTCGTCGCGCTGAAAACTCCCGCCGACTTCCGCGCCGTCGGCCAGTACTATCGAACGTTCGGGCAGGTGACCGACGAGGAGGCGATCGAGTACCTGAATCGCGGGTGAGTCTCTCGGGTTCCGAACCAGCGCGTGGACCTCGCGAGCCGTCAAGACGAGGCGTCGCTCATCACGAACGTGAACACGAACAGTCCGGCGGCGACCAGCCCGACGGTCGCGAGTCCGTACTCGAGAACGCCGACGACGCTCCCGCCCCAGACGAGGAGCCAGGCGAACGTTATCGACAGAATCGCGTTCAGGACGGCGACGACCCGCGGGTCTCCCGGGGAGGACTCGAGGCCCTCCCGAAAGCCGGCTCGGTCGTCGTCCGCGTCGCTCATGGCACAACTGGCGGCCGTCGATCACTTAGTCGTTACTGTGTCGGGGTTCGATGGGGGCTACGGCTCGCGAAGCACGTACTCGTCGTCCGAATCGTTCGGGAAGGGATTTTCGAGTCCCGTCGCTCGTTCCAGTTCCTTGTCGGTGGCGAGTGCCGACTCGAGATCCGCTCGAAGGCTCGAGGACTCTATATCCGTGCCGATGAAGACGAGCTCCGTCCGCCGATCGCCGTGCTCGTCGTCCCACTCGAGGTCCGGACGGTTCGAACGGTACAGTTCCCGGTCGACCTCGGAGAGGGAGGCGATCCACGGCCCGCTGACGCTCGAGCGAATCGAGGGTCCCGCCTGACTGATGTCGACTTTCACGTCGTGGCCCGCGATCCACGCGGTCCCCTTCGATCGGACGACGTTCGACGGCAACGACCGAAGGAACTCGCGAAACCGTCCGGGGTGGAACGGCCGTCGCTCGCGGAAGACGAACGACTCGACGCCGTAGACGTCGTCCGGGTGGTGATGATCGTGGTCGATTTCACCGTTGCCGTGGTTGGCAGCGTCGTGATCGTGTTCGCTGCGATCCTCGTCGGCGAGCGCGCGCCGCCAGCCGGCCCGCTCGCCGAAGTCGGCGGGATCGAACCGATCACCGCCGAAGAGTCGGTCCGGATCGACCGCACTGAACTCGGTTCGGATCCGGTCCGCCGCCGGTTGGAGCGCGTTCACGAGTCGCTCCGCGCGCTCGAGTTCGGCTCGATCGCACAGGTCCGTTTTGTTGAGAAGCACCGTCGAGGCGGCTTCGATCTGTTCGATGAAGAGATCGGAGAGCGGGCGAACCGCGTCGTCTCCGTCCGCCTCGGAATCGGGTCCGCGGCGCTCGGGCGTCGATTCGCCCTCGAACGCGTCGAGAAATCGCCGCGTGTCGAGGACGGTCACCAGCCCGTCGATCTCGTAGCGGGCCGCGACGCGCGAGGCCGTCGTGAAGAGTCGCGCGACCGAATCGGGCTCGGAGATGCCCGAGGGTTCGACGATCAGTCGGTCGAACTCCCGGTTTTGAGCCAGTCTGACGACCGCGGACTCGAGGTCGTCTCGAAGCTCACAGCAGATACAGCCGTTCGATAGCTCGGCGACGCCCCCGCCGACCTCGAGCCCCGAGTCCGCCGCGACGCGTTCGGCGTCGACGTTGACCGCCCCCATGTCGTTTACCACCACGGCGAGGTCCCTCTCGCCGGCGTTGCGAAGGAGGTGGTTGAGCAGCGTCGTTTTTCCGGCCCCGAGAGTTCCCGACAGGACCGTGACGGGGATCGATTCCTGTTGCATCGACTCGGGGTAGGAACCGCGTCCCTACAAAGGTTGTACTCGCTTGCAGAAGATTCTCGAGCGCGCTGTGAATGCGTCGTCGGTCCGTTCTCAGTTCGTGACGACCGAATCGTCGGACACGGCCACCGCGGGCTCGTCTTCGGCGTCCTCGAGTGCGTCGACCGGACTCGCAGTCCCCTCGACTGCATCGCTCGAGGCGCTTCGCTCGTCGGAATCGGCCGCCTCGACCGTGTGTCCCGTCTCGACGTGGTGGGAGATGGCGAGCCCCGACCGCTCGCTCGTCGAATACCCCTCGTCGTCGAGCTTCCAGTCGCAGTCCAGACAGTAGTGGCTCGCGTTCGGCGCCGAATCGCCGCCCGATCGATCGGGGCTCCCGTTCGCAGAGCCCGGCGACGCGCCGGAGTCCTCGAGCGTGATCGTCAGACCGCCGTCGTCGTCGCCGTGTTCGACGACGATATCGTAACCGTGGTAGGTGAACGTGACGGCACCGAAGCGCGGTTCGCCGTTCCGCCTCGGCTCGAAGAGTTCGTCGAGCGCTTCGGGGTTGATGACGTCGTACAGCGGGGCGTCGAGTTCCGTTGGATCGACTCCTTCCTTTTGAGCAACCTCTCGAACCACTTTGACACTGAGCGGCTCCGAGTCGGACCGCGTCTCGAGTGTGCCGGTGAGTGTTGTTTCCATCGCTACGGTTCCAGGGCTCGATTCGTCATAAAGACTCGGGAATACTCGAGCACGAAACCTTCGTAAACAAGGCGAATACGACCGATTCCGGATTTCAGCCGCGATCGATCGAAACGATCCGTTCACTGAACGGTTTAAAACAAGATTATCTTTCGTGTTCGATACTGTGCTCCTCGCCGGACGACTCGAGAAAGACCGAGGCCGGCGAGTCGCGTTCGTTCCGCAGCAGAATCTCGTCAGTGATCTCGTATCCGAGTTCGTCGAGCCTCGCCGCGATCTGCGTGATGTCGTCGTTAGACGCACCCACGACGTGGATGTGGACGTTCTTCGTTCCGGTCATGATCTCGCGGACGTTGACGACGCCGTCGATCTCGTGGGCCGCCTCGACGAGCGCCTCGCGTTCGGCGATCTGTGCCGTACAGATGAACAGCACCTCGAGGAGGAGGCCGGCTTTCTCGTAGTCGATTTCCGGGCTGTACCCCTGGATGATCCCTCGCTCCTCGAGACTCGTGATCCGTTTTCCGACCGTACTCGGAGAGACGCCGACCTGGTCGCTGATATCGGCGTTGGAATTGTTTCGCGCGTCCTGCTGGAGAGCGTACAGAATCGCTCGATCGACGTCGTCGAGGTCCGCGCACATTCTATCACGAAGTGGGCCGCGAGCACGTATAAACGGTGAGCATGAACCGGTTCGGTCCCATCCGGTATCGCCGCCCGTCTCCGAAACGGCTACTCCTCGGCGATCCGACTCCCGCCGGGGGGCATGAAGTGTTGGATCTTGTCCGGACTGGCGATCTTTCGGACGAACGATTCGTCCTCGAACCGCTCTCGGAGCCGCCGGTAGAGCCGCTTTGCCGCGTCGGCTTGCGCGTACCTGCCGGGTTCGATATCGATGGTCGTCACCGCCCGCTGTTCGATTGCTGCGGGCGGGCCGCCGATGACGCGGGTGTACGGTTCACACTGGATCCCGACCGTGACGCCAACGGGCGTGCTCTCGTGATAGGTCCGGTCGCCCCGGACGGCGAAGCCACCCTTCTCGAGGTACTCGCCGCTCTCGGGGGTCTTGGTCACCTGATCGAAGTCGACGACGTAAACGTCGCCAGCGTAGCGACCGTCCTTCCAGACCGACGAATAGGAGACCGCGAACTGCGCGGCTTCTTCGATGCTCGAGTCGGGGATCTCGATGTCGCCCGAGGAGGCCTCGCTCGGATCGGTCGCCTTGAGTACCGTGACGGGGCCGCCGTGGGCTTGCGTGTGCAACACCTTGTCGCCGCGCTCTATGTACTTCTTGACCAGTTCCTCGTTCTGATCGGCGTTGCGCCCGCCGATGACGAGGAAGTCGTCGCTCGTGTGGAACCACCGGAACCGATCGAACCACGGCTCGTTCTCACGGATCGGAATCGACGGCTCCGCGAGCCAGTCGCGGTCCTTCCCCTCGTCGTCCTCGTCGCTGTCCTCGTCGCCGTCGTCGGCCTCCCACTCGTCGCGCCGCCGTTTCGCGTCCGCCAGGTCCTCGCGGGTGTCTTCGATGGCGGCGAGCGCTCCTTCTTTCTTCTCCGCGATCTCTTTGGCCTCCGTGTAGAGTCGATCGGCGTTCTGCTCGAGGCCGTCTCGAGCCACCAGGTCGATCCGTTCGCCGTCGATATCGACGGTGATCGTCCCCTCGCTGCCGTCGACGTCGACGACCGCTTCGGCGGCGTCGATGCCGCGTTCTTTCCCCTCTTCGAATCGCTCCTCGATCTCCTCCCACGGACGGTCTTGCTCTCTTTGCGTCTGCACCGTCGAGAGGATGTCGTCGACGAGGTCGTAGTTTGCGTACAGCAACTCCGCGCGCTCGCGCTGGGCCTCGGCCTGCTGTTCGAACCCCTCGATGGCCCCCTCCTGCTGTTCGATGATCCGCTCGTGCTTTGCGATCTCCTCCTCGAAGTCCGGCCGCTGGGTGGTCGGGTCCGGCTCTTCGTCGTCAAGTTCGAGTCGGAAGAAGTAGTCGTCCAGCGCCGTCAGAAAGCTGTCGTAGGACTCGCCGGCGAGGGCCGCGTGCTCCTCGAGCGCGAATGGGGTGACGTCGACGACGCCGTTTGCGGACTGGTCGCCCGCCCCGTTGTCGCCCTCGTCTTCGGTGGCGTCGCCTCCCCCCGCGCTCTCTTCGGCGTCGAGGTACACTCGCGGATCGAAGTTCCCGTTCCGGACGTCGAGCGCGAGCCGCTCGATGGCCTCGTAAATCGCGTCGTACTCGTCGTCGGTCGCGTCGTCGATATCGAGTGCCTTCTCGACGCCCGCGCGGGTACAGATTTCCTCGGCGTAGAGGCCGCCGAAGTTCAACTGCGTCGCGAGCGTCCGGACGACGTCCGTGTCTGAGTCTTCCATCTCGAGGTCGAACGCCTCCCGGGAGACCGTAAGCGGGTTCGTCCGCGAGTCGGGGAACTCGTAGCGCGAGCCGGGGACGACGGTCCGGGACTTGAGACGGACCGTCTCGAGGCAGTCGATCACCTCGTACTCGCCGTCGGTCACCGCGATATTGCCCTGGCCGAACAGTTCGACGATGATCCGCGTCGTGCCGTCATCGCGCTCGAAGACGAACTCGAGAATGCGGTCGAACTCGAACTGTTCGACGCCCGCGAAGTCGGCACCGGAGAGCCGGTTTCGGAGCATCATCGCGAACTGCGGCGGTCGTCCGGGGGCGTCCGGAACCCGCGTCGGATCGACCGTGTGGGCGCGCTTCGTCTCTCCGACCTCGCAGACGAGTTCCACGCGACCGCGGTCGAAATCCCGCATCTTCAGTCGGAGGAGGTCGTCGCCGTAGAGATAGGCCTTGTCGACTTTCGCACCCTCGTAGGCGCCCAGTTCGCGCACGAGAGCGGCGAGGTCGACGCTGGTGAGTTCCCGCTTCGGATCCATACACGAACCTGCTTGGTGCGGCCCAAAAGGCGTGTCGTTCCGTACGACGATGCCTCGAGCGGGACAGTGCTGGTCCGGTGGCGGTCGAACAGTGGGGATGTGGCCCCCGAACCCGTTACCAGAGGTCGAACTCTAACTCCGAGAGCGCGGCTAATTCGTCGGAGGCGAAACTCGAGGTATCTGCCGGGTCGGTCGATACGTTTTCGGTCACTGCCGTTTCGTCGTCCGACGTAACGTCGGAGATCTCTACCGACTCGTTCGACGTTTGGACCGATTCGTTCGTGACCGTTTGTGAGAGTTCTTTTGAATCGTATTCCGTCGCCCCGTCGTCCGAGAAGCCGTCTGTCGGATTGTCCGGTTGATCCGGTGGGTCGAAATCGTATTCGTCGGCGGCGGTTTCCGCCGCCTCCGCCTGTTCGAGTGTGTCCTCGTAGCTCTCTGTCGTCGAATCTGGAACGTCGTCGGATACCTGTGCCGTCGCGGATCCGGTAACCAGCGCGCCGCTCACCGCGGCGATTCCTGTCGCCCGTAACACGGATCGTCGGTTATACCGGGACTGTTCTCGCTCGCTTGTCTTCGTTTCGTCCATTCGTATCACTGCTCGCGGGGAGCACCTGATTCCCACCGAACGCGGGAGTAAAACCCCGGTATTGTCATTACGAACACTCTCGAGTAGCCAAACGATTGGTTCTCACGCTTCTACCGTTGGCCGACGCTACGAACGCATGGGCGCGATTAGCGTTCAGTAGCCGTTCCCTTCGGACCCAGCGCTGTGAGCCGAGTCGGCTACCGATACACTGACGCGACCCAAACACGGCCGTGCTCGCGGGGTCCTTCGTCTCGCATTCAGAAAGCTAATCAGTCGCAGTCTCCGTTGGGAACACATGAACGGAGCGCTCTGCGCACTCGCAAACCACCCGCTCGAGCGAAGTCACGGAGGCTCTCGCGACAGATGACGGGAAATCGAGACGGCTGGTCGGACATCTACCGACTCCCGCAGTTTTTCGACCGGATCGACGACCAGCAGGCGGTTTCGGTCCGAGAGGCGATCGACGAACTCGAGGTCGACCTCGGGATGGATATCGACGGCGTCGTCTATCACGACCGGGGGATTCGGGTCCCCGGCTACGATGCGACTTTCATCCGCGAACCGGACACAGAGCGGGACGATCCCGCCTTCAGCGTCCAACTCGACGCGGTCGGTCCCCGGAGCACCTGGGCCGTCTTCGACGCGTCGAAGGAGTGGGACGCCTACCTCCTCACCGCGGACGACGTCGCGGCCATCGCGTGGGTGAGCGACGAGGAGTTCGCCTTCGAGGAGTCCAAAAACTTCTCCTCGAAGGACACGGCGGTCGGCGCCGGTCGATTCTCTTTCGGCATCTTCTTCTACGAGTCACTCGAGTGGGACTCGTTCGCCAGCGACCTCGAGGAGACCGACTCGCCGGCGCTGTTACATCACGACGATGGCTCGACGTACTACCCACAGACCCAGTCGGAGTTCTACCGATACGTCGACTCATCACCGGAGGAATTTCGCGAGAGTGGCGGCGGCGCACCGTCCTACCTCGGCGTGCTCGAACTCGAGGTAACGATCGACGACGAGCGACGTCAGTGACGACGCTTCGCGTATGGACGGGAAAACGGTCGGTTCACTCGGGTCAGGGGGAGACCCGAGCGAGTCGGTGAACACTTCTCAGGCGGGACACGGGGCGTGTCCCACCCAGACCGTGAACGGGATGTGCGATCACATTGTCGTTGTGGGGGGATGACAATGCTTCCCGACGATCGTCGGCAGTTGCTAATACTCCACCACCGGTTATAAATTTTATGCCAATCGGTGTGCGAATTTCGTCCGGAAGTCGCGGTTCTCGACGATGTTTGACGGACTACAACCGTCGACGAATCGAGTGAAGTCAAAAACGAGCGGGCGGGCCGTCGTCGCGGGTTAGAGCCGTTTGCTCACGTACGGCCCGTCCTGATGGTAGCCGAGCTTGTTCCGGTAGTACTCTCGAGCGCCGATCCCGGAGATGACGCTCACTTTGTCGTAGCCGGCGTCCGCGGCCAGCGATTCGGCCCGGTTCATCAGCTTGCGGCCGTAGCCCCGATGTTGGTGCTGGTCCGTCTCGCCGTCCTCGCCCATCGTTACCTCCGAGCCGTAGACGTGCAGTTCCCGGACCAGCGCCGCGTTCTTGAGTTCGTCCCGCACGGGTTCGTTCGGGAATCGAAGCCGGCAGAAGCCGATCAGCAGGTCCTGATCGAAGTCCTCGAAGCTGATGAAGTGTTCGGTCCCGCCGCTCGCTTCGTAAGTCATCACGTCGAGTTCGACGCGGTCGGGTTCCGCCTCGTTCATCCCGGCCTCGCGACAGCGGATACAGTCACACTCCCAGCCGTGTTCGTCCATGCGCTTGCGTGCGAGCTGTCTGAGATTCGACTTCCAGACGCCGGCGTCGATGTAGTCCGCCGGAATGTCGCGCTGGACCCGCTGGAGTCGCGTATATCGCGGGATCATGTCCTTGATTTCGGCGACGAGTTCCGCGGCTTCCTCGTTGTCTAAGGGGTCGTACTCGCCTTTGTGCCACCAGTCGTAAGTCGCCGTCCCGCGGACGATCAGCGTCGGATAGATCTTCAGGTAATCCGGCTTCCACTGCTCCTGTTCGAAGATGCGCCGGAAGTCCTCGAGACACATCTCCCTGCTCATGCCCGGCTGACCCGGCATCATGTGGAAACCGACCTTGAAGGCCGCGTCTCGCAGGCGCTGGTTCGCCTCGATCGACGCCTGAACGCCGTGGCCGCGGTGCATCTCGCGGTTGATCCGCTCGTAGGTCGTCTGGACGCCGACCTCGACTTTCGTGCCGCCGAGGTCCAACATTCGGTCGATCTGCTCGGGATCGCACCAGTCGGGTTTCGTCTCGAAGGTCGTCCCGATGTTCCGGACGTCGCCCGTCTCGTTCTCCGCGATGACGTCCTCGAGATACTTCCACTCGTACTCCTCGGGATCTTCTGCAAAGCTCACGCCCTGGGCGGGTTCGGGTTCTTTGTCCACGTCGTAGTCGTTCATCGCCTCGAGCGCTCGCTTGACGAACCACTCTTGGTAGTCGTGACTTCGGGCAGTCATCGTCCCGCCCATGAGGATCAGTTCGACCTTGTCGATCGGATGACCGATCTCGCGTAACTGCTCGAGTCGGAGGGTCACCTGCCCGTAGGGGTCGTAGTCGTTTTGCACGCCGCGAGCGGCTGCCGGCTCTTCACCCGTGTAGCTCTGGGAACTCGAGAACTCCGAGTCCGGGCCGCCGGGACAGTATAGACACTTCCCGTGCGGGCACCGCTCGGGCGAGGTCATGATCGCCACCGGCGAGACGCCGGAGGCGGTTCGAACCGGTTTGCGCTGGAGGACGGATTCTAAATCCTCGCGGTACTCCTGGGGGGCGTAATCCAGCAGTTCGGAGTTTTTGGGCACTTTCGGTGCCGAGTGCTCCGAGCAGGCCTCGAGTTTGGCCTTCTCGACCTCATCGCGCTCGACCTCGCCGTTGATGATCCGCTCGACGAGCGTTTCACAGACCCGCTCGAACGCTTCGGTTTCGGTCGGGTCGGGCGTGTCGGTACTCACTACACCGTTTTCGGTGGCCTCGGCGAATAAGCGTGTCGGACTCGCCCGTCGTCGATAGACCGGTTCCTCACGGACCTCCGGACGGGTTCGAAACGGTCACCGCCCGCCGGTCTTCGAAACGTTGACCACGACTCGAGCGAAAGCCACCGGCGATGGACGCGACACGCCGAATCACCGCACTCGAGGCGGTTCCCGAGGAATCGACGTTCGTGTTTCGCGTGGTCGAGACCGACGGCGACGCGAACGAGGTCGAGGAGGCGATTCTCGTTCGCCAGGCGGGCGAACTCGAGTGCTGGCTGAACTACTGCCAGCACTTCACGCACATCAAACTCGACAAGGGGACCGGCGCGGCGATGCGAAACGGCGAAATAATCTGCGAGAACCACGGCGCGTACTTCGAGGCCGATTCGGGCGTCTGCACGTTCGGTCCCTGCGAGGGCGCGTATCTCACGGCCCTCGAGGTGGCCGTCGAGGACGGCGACGTCTACCTCACCGACGAGGGGTACGACCTCCTCGGTCCCGGACCGATTCCGACCGACGAGGCCGACCGAGCGTCGACCTCGAACGTCGAGTTCTGACCGAACGGTCGTACATTCGAGACGGCAGTCGGTTACTCGACGTTTCGAAGCGGGCCCGGCGAGACGAGATCTCGATCCTGATTGTACTCGACTAAGTCCGCGCCGACGAGTCGCGGGAGGTGGTCGTGATACAGCGAGATGTAGACGTTGGCAACCTCCTCGGCCGAGAGCGCCGCGACCGGCCGGCCCGCCTCCCGCTTTGCGACCTCCTCTGCGGCGTCCGGGAGCGTGATGGACTCGCCGTACTCGTCCATCACCTCGAGCAGGAGTCGGCGTCGCTGATCGGCGAGCACCGCGAGCGTCTCGTCGACCGTCTCCGGTAGTTCGTCCCGGGACTCGAGCCACTCGAGCGCTGCCAGTGCTAACTCGGCGTAATCGGACGACGGGTGAGCAGGCGTAGTCATGGATTCCTCGAACCGCGGCGGTTCACGTCTCTGGACCTAGCCTGCATACTAAATATGAGTGTCGAAACGACGGCAATTCGTTCCGCTTCTTGGTACTGTCACGGGCTGGCGACGGTTCCGCCGCGCGAACGTTCGCGCGTGGACTGAGACGTGTACGCGTGGATCCGGACGTGTCGAGCGGGTGGCGGCGATCACTCGACGGTCAGTACCGGTTCGTCGACCGCCTCACTCTTGCAGGAGGGACACCTCGAGGGGAGGTTGAGCAGGTCGTCGAAGCCGTCGAACCCGCAGTCTCGACACGTCGGCGGCGCGACGAGGAACTCCTCGTCGGTGCTATCGACGGATCGAGCGACGTGTTCGGCGTGTCGAACGACCGCGTGGGGCGTCAGATCGAGGGCGACCGCCAGTTCGCTCGGAGTCGCGGCCTCGCCTCGCAGTTCGTCTGCAAGCCGCTGTCGCGTCGTTTCGTCGGCTTCTCGCATACCCGTCAAAAGCGCCCGATGAGGGATAGCTGTTCGGTCTCTGGGTCGCCAATCGACCGCCGAAGAAAGGGTAAGTGACTTACATACTGCCACTGAATTCCGGGGCATGAAGGCCGTCGTTTTGGCAGGTGGGTACGCGACCCGGATGTGGCCGATCACGAAACATCGACCCAAGATGTTTCTCCCCATCGGCGACTCGACCGTCATCGATCGGATCTTCCGATCGCTCGAGGACGACGATCGGATCGACGAGGTGTACGTGAGCACGAACGAGCGATTCGCGCCGGACTTCGAGACGCATCTCGCCGAATCCGAGTTCGAAAAGCCGCGACTCTCGATCGAGGACACCAGCGAGGAAGCCGACAAGTTCGGTGTCGTCGGCGCGCTCGCCCAACTCGTCGAGCGCGAAGGGGTCGACGACGATCTGCTGGTGATCGCCGGCGACAACCTCATCAGCTTCGAAATTCCGGAGTTTCTCGATTACTTCGAACGGCGCGAGACGCCGACGCTCGCCGCCTACGATGTCGGCTCCCGCGAGAAGGCGTCCTCGTACGGACTCGTCGAACTCGAGGGGGACCGCGTCGTCGACTTTCAGGAAAAGCCCGACGATCCCAAGAGCACCCTCGTTTCGATTGCCTGTTACGCGTTCCCACGCGATTCTCTCTCCCTGCTCGGGACCTACCTCGAGGACGGGAACAACCCGGACGAACCCGGCTGGTTCGTCCAGTGGCTGCAGAACCGAGAGCCGACCCACGCCTTTACGTTCGAAGACGCGTGGTTCGACATCGGCACGCCGGAAAGTTACCTCGACGCCGTCGCCTGGCATCTCGACGGCGAGTCGATGGTCGCCGAGACGGCGACCCTCGAGAACGTCTCGGTCGGCGACAACGTCCACGTGATGGACGGTGCGAACCTCGAGGACTCCGAGCTCGATCACGCGGTCATCTTCCCCGACGCGACGGTTCGAAACGGCGATATTCGGCGCTCGATCATCGACGAGGGAACCCACCTCGAAAACCTCGACCTGGCGGGCGCGCTCATCGGCGCACACACGACGATCACGAACCACGTCGGCGAGTGACCGAACGCAAAACGGCGCGTCTGGAACCGGTCGCGTCCGACCCGGTAACGCCCACGACTTTTCGCGATCGATTCCCGACAGGGAAACCCTGATACCGTCACCCGTTCAACCGGTCCACATGAGCGACAACGCGTGGACCGACCGAATCGTCGGCGAACGGATGTCCCTCGATCAGGAGTTCTCCAGTCGAGTCCAGAACTCTCGGTTCTCGAGCCAGGAGTGGAACCTGATCATGACCGCGACCGAGTTCGAGATCGAACGGCCCGAGACACCCGACGACGCCCGGATCGTCGCCGACACGGAAAACGTCGAGAGCATCCTCCCCGAACTCGAGAACGTCCGCTCGCAGATGGGCGCGATGGGCGCCGGCGGACAGGGCGGCGCTGACGGCTCGAGCGGCGGCGGCGTGGTCGATTCGATCAAGAGCGCACTCGGCGTGGGCGGCGGATCGTCGGGCGGGTCCTACGACGCGGAACGCGAGGCCGCGGAGACGCTCACCCAGGAGTACGCCGACCAGTTACAGTCTCGCCTCGAGTCGAACAACCGCTGGCAGTCCGTCTGCGAAGCCGCGGCCGAAAACTGAACTTGAACGGAGCGGTTCGGCGAGGGTCGAACGAGCTGAGCCCGCAAGGAGAACCTCGTCAGACTGGAGTCAGACCTCAATCGCCCGAATGGAACAGCGTCAGTTCGCTCGTCTCGTAGATGTTCATGAGTTCGGTGATCAGTTCGTCGTAGGACTCGTCGTCGACGCGGAGGTCGTCGAGTCGCTGGACCGTCTCTTCCTCGAGTTCGACTGAGGGCATACCTAACGGTACGGCGTCGACGGGCAAAAACACCGAGGCGACATTCTGGGTCGCTGAAACGTCGCCGGTCACTCGCCATCGGTCGGTCGGGAGACACGAGTCACAGCACCTTTAGGCAGGCTCCGTGAGAGTAGACGTATGACAGACGAAGTTGAGACGATAACCTTCTCGATAGACGCGGACGGCGAGGAAACGGAGACCGTGACGGTGCCGACGGGACTCCTCGACCTCGTCGCCGAAGGCGACCAGACCCCGACCGAAACCATCGGCGACGTCGCGCTGCTCTCGTTCGCGAGTCGCGCCCACCACGTCGTCCACCACGGCGAGGGGACGGACGAGGAACTCGAGGCCCAGGAGTCCCGCGTGATGGATCTCTTCGAGGAGCGGTTCGGCGTCACGTTCGGCGAAGCGACCGGCCACCAGCACTGATCGGACGACCGACTCGTTTTTCGGCGGATGTGATCGAACCGGTACCGCTGTGTTTCTCGCGGAGTGACCAATGTAGCATCGAACTGATGGGGTTCCAATACGCTCTCCGAAAAATTTAGGGCCGGTTGACTGGATTCTCCTACCATGGGTTCGTTCTGGCGTCTCGCTCGAGAGCGGTTCAGTCCCCGCGATACCGTCGTACTCCTCGCGATTCTCGGCGTCGTTGCCGTCATCTTCGACAGCTCCGTCGGTACCTATCTCGCCATCGTCGGAATGATCGGGATTATCAATCTCGGTTACGTGTTCGTCGATGCACGCGGATTCGACCGCAGTATCGTTTCGTTCGCCGCCATACTGTCGGCGACCGTCGTCACCGGCGCCATCATCGTCCTCGAGCCAGTCGGACTCGAGTATTATGCCCTGCTTTCCATCGGCCTTCTCGCCTCTATCTGGTCGGCTGACGACGTCTTTGCGGGCAATCGCCTTCCGTTTTGAAGCGGTTTCACCCGCGACCCCTCGTGGCACGAAACCACGGTAGGAGCGACTGATTGGAATTGAGACGGCGTCAAAACTTCGCCGCTGGGACTCCTCGAGACGGCTTAGTTACTCGCCTCGGTCACTCGAGCGCTTTCGTTTGCGTCGTCCGTGGGATCGTCATCCTCACTTTCGTCGGCCCCACCGATATCCTGCGGCGAGTTCGCCGGTGGCTCGTCTCCCTCGAGCGGCTCATCACCTTCGAAATTCCCGTCACCGCTTCCCGGATTTCCGGGTTCGGCCGCTTCGGCTCCGTCGCCTTCCGTCTCACCGTCGACAGGACCGCCGTCTTCAATCGTCCCATCGTCCTCGGTCGGCTCGTCGCCTTCAGCAGCCCCGCCGTCCGCGGTCGACTCGCCCGCGTCCGGCGTGCCCTCCGCTCCGGTCGCGTTCTCGCCATCATCGGCCCCCTGATCGACTGCGCCCGTTTCCTCCGATGGCGGTTCCTCGATCGTCACCGTCGCCGCGTCGCTGTCGTTCTCGCTCGAGACCGTCGCCTCGTACTCGCCGGGCTCGAGGGCGGACGTGTCGACGGCGAACGAAACCGTTTCGCTCTCGTCCGCTGCGAGCGCGACCGAGGCGGATCCCGTCACGCCGTCGAGTTCGAAATCGACCGACTGCTCGCCTTCTTCCCCGCCGATGTTCTCGACGTCGACCTCGAGCGCGAGGTCCTCGCCCCGTTCGACCGGCTCGATCGGCTCGAGAATGTCGACCGCGAACTCGGCCGGTTCGGTCGGATCGATCTCGCCCGCCGGGTCCGTTTCGACGACGATCGGCTCCTCGTAGTCGTAAAAGCCCATGTCGACGATCCAGGCCAGTCGCTCGTCGTCGTCCTCGGGCGTCCAGTCGACGGTGAAGGTACCCGATCCGGGTTCGAGTTCTGTCGGGGGCTGATCGTCGGTGGTCCCCTCGAGTTCGCTTTCGACGATCAGATCCGCGTCGTTCGGATTGTCGTAGCCGAAGGTCACCTCGATGCCGTCGTCGGTCGGCGTCGCGTCCTCGACGGTGAGTTCGGGGAGCTCCGGGCGCACCTCTTCGACGCACTCACTCGCGTTCGGGTTCACGTAATCGACGCTCCCGGGAGTCGCATCGGGCGAGCTAAAGCCGACGATGGCCGACCCGAACTCGCCGCCGGGGATCTCGACGACCGGCCCTTCGTCGGTCTCGCTCACCGCGAAGTCCTCGCCGACCTCGAAGGTGATCGGCTCCTCGAGCGGCGCGTCGATATCGTCGCCGACCGTCACCGAGTACTCGCCGAGGCTGTTCCCGATCCCGCCGCTCGTGTAGAAGGTGGTCGCCACGATGATCCGGTCGCCGTCCTCGAGTGATCCCGTCACTTCCGCCCGCGAACAGGTCGGGAACTCGGCCGCGAACGCCTCGGACGCGTCGTCCGGTTCGATCGTGTACTCGAGGGATTCGTTCTCGAGGACCTCGCCGTCGTCGAGCCCGTTCTCGCCCGTCGAAACCACCGCCACGTCGAGCGTCGCGTTCTCCTCGACCAGCGGCTCGAGGTCGATCGTCTCGTTGGCGATCGTTTCGTTCGCGTCGTACGGGCCACTCGACCCGATCTGGTCTCCCTCCTCGTCGGTTACAGTCAGCCCGTACTCGACGGAGGCGTTCGCCTCGTCGACGACGAGCGTCGAGCCGTTCCCGGTCTGGTCGGCCACTTCGAGCGTCGCTTCGGGCTCGTCCGGCGGGTCAGGCTCGTCGTCCTCGAGCGTGTACTCGATCGAGTCGGTGGTCAGTTCCGTCCCGTTCTCCGCGTCCCGGACCGAGACGTCTATCGTCGCGTTCGCCTCGAGCGGCGGCTCGAGGTCGAGCGTCTCGTTCGTCACCGACTCGTTCGCCTCGAAGGCGTCGCTTTCGACTGCCTCGCCGTCGTATTCGGCAGCGATCGCGTACTCGACTGAGGCGTTCGCCTCGTCGACGAGGAGCGTCGAACCGTTCCCGGTCTGGTCGCTCACCGAGAGGGACGCCTCGGGTTCGTTCGGTGGCTCCGGCTCGTCGTCCTCGAGCGTGATGAACGCGCTGTCGAGCACCGGCAGACCACCCTGCGTGACGTAGGGCTCGTCGTCCGCGCCGTCGCTCTCGACGTACTCGAAGCTCTCGTCGTCAGTCGTGTCGTGGTGGACCGCCGCGACGATCGGCCCGTCCTCGGAGAGCGGTTCGTCGAGTTCGATTTCGACATCCTCGTGATCGCCCGACTCGAGGTATCCTGAGTTCCCGATAACCGCATCCGGGTCGAGCCCGACGTCGACGCCGTCGTATATCGCGACGAACCCGCCCTCCGAGAGCGAGACGGAGTCGACGGTGACGTTTTCGCCGGTGCTGTTCTGGTCGTCGACGGAAATCGACGCGTCGCCCTCGAGTTCGTCGATCGTCTCGATTCGCTGGACGATTTCGACCTCGACGTACTGGACGATTTGAGATTCGTCGTCGGTCCCCTCCGAAACCGCGTAATCGACAGCGTCGCTGGCGGTCTCCTGGGTCAGCAGTTGCACCTGCGAGACGCTGATCCGCTGGGACTGGATCGCGCTCGCCGTTTCCTGACAGGCGCTCGAGGCCGCGATCTGGACCTGTTCGATCGACGCCCCCTGGGACTGGAGTAACGCGCCGCTTCCCGCGCCCTCGGCCAGCGCCTGTACTTGCACGATGTCGACGACCTGGCTCTGGCTGACCGCGCCCGATCCGGCACCGAACGCGGCGGCCTGAACCTGTTCGATCTCGACGGTCTGTCGTTGGATCGCCGAATCGACGGCTCCCGTCGCCGCTCCGGTCGCCGCCGCCTGAATCTGGGTGATCGAGACCGCCTGCTGCTGGACGACCGCGCCCTGTGCGCTGCCGTCGGCCGCGGCCTGGATCTGCTCGACCGACGCTTCTTGGCTCTGGCTGATCGCACCCGTCGCCGCGCCGAAGGAGGCTTCCTGCACCTGCGTGATCGAAATCCGCTGTACCTGCTCGATCGAGACCGTCTGGAGCTGTTTCAGCGGTCCCATGGCTGCGCCGTGGGCCGCCGCCTGGGTCTGCTCGAGGCTCACCGCCTGTCGCTGGACGAGCGCTCCCTTCGCGGCTCCCGTCGCGGCTTTCTGGATCTGCTTTACCGTCACCTCCTGTCGCTGTTCGACCTCGAGTCGCTGCTCTCCCTCGAGGGCCGCCTCGGTGCTCCCCTCGAGCGCGCCGCCTGCTGCGCCCGCCGCGGCGGACTGGACGTGCGCTATCGTGACCCGCTGGCGCTGCTCGGCGGTGATCATCTGGTACTGCGCTAAGACCCCGTAGGCCGATCCCTGCGCGGCTTCCTGAATCTTCGGCGCGCGATCGACCCCGGTTTCCCCCGCACTGGCTGTCGCGCCCGTGGCCGCGCCGAAACTCGCCACCTGTAGCTGTTCGACCGTCACGCGCTGGTGGTGGGCTATCGAACCGTGGGCCGCGCCCCAGGTCGCGCTCTGTAGTTGACTCGCGTTGGCCGTCTGGGACTGGGAGAGCGCGCCCTCCGTCGCACCGCCGACCACGACCTGAACCTGCGTCGCGTTGGCCACCTGAGATTGCATCAGCGAGCCGTGGACCGCCCCCGCGGTCGCGGCCTGGATCTGCTCGGCATCCGCCTCCTGATACTGGTCAGCGGACGCGTTGGCCGCCTCGAGGGCCGCTGCCCGCTGTTCCTGGCTGATCTCGACGCCCTGTGCCTGGGCGAGGTCGACGCCCTCCTCGACACCGGCTTCGATGGCGTCTTGGCCCTCCTGCGTGAGCGACGCGGATGCGGTCGCCGTCTGTACGGGATCGGATACGGACTGTGCCGGACCGGATGCCGATTGCGTGGGACCGGAGGCTAACTGTACCGGACCGGACGCCGCCGAAGCCGTCTCGAGGTCGCTCCCCTCCGTCGCGACAAACCCGGTTGCGTCACCTCGATCGTTCGCGCTCCCGACGCCGGCGTTCTCGAGAGCGGCGTCGTCCATCGATTCCCGGTCGGACAGCCCGCCACCGAGAAACGGCAGGGCGACGACGCTCACGACCATCGAGACGGCGACCAGCGCCGATACGACGAGTGCCCGGCGGGTCATCGGCTCTCTCGCCCCCCGCCGGCAGTCGGTTCCCGATCAGCCGTCGCCGACGATGCGTCCGTTCGGCCGCTCTCACCGGATCTGCTTTCCCGGTTCCCCATCCTCGAATGAGATGTGCTATCTATCCTCATACAACCGACCACCGGGACGAATCGGGGCTTAAGCACCCCGTTCGTTCCAGTTAGGGAGACGATACAACCTCGGATTGTCGCGCCTGCCGCGCGTGAGGGGATCCAGCGCATCGAGCGAACCGCCCAGAAACCGCCGCTCGAGACTCGAGCGAGCGACCGATCGGTGTATCGTGGCATCAGACAGGTAAGATTCGATTAGGGTCGTCGCAGCGGGGCGGTGCAGGCCGCGGAGCGAAACTCGGTAAACCGAAGTTTTGATGGCGGTTTACGAACGAGAGGGGGTATGCAAACCGAACAGGGGTCGGTCGACCTCGTCGAGGGGGACGTGGTCCGGTCGTTCGCTCGAGCGGCGTTGCTCGCCGCGTTGATGGGGGCGGCCGCGTTCGTCGCGATTCCGATCGCAGGAGTGCCGGGGACGCTTCAGATGCTCGTCGTCTTTCTCGCCGGATTGTATCTCGGGCCGGTGTGGGGACCGTTCGCTATCGTCCTGTACTTGTTCGCGGGGACGCTGGGCGCGCCGATCTTTGCCGGCGGCAACAGCGGACTCGGCGTCGTGCTGGGACAGCACGGCGGATTCCTCTTGACGTTCCCGATCGGAGCAGCGCTCACCGGTGCAATCGTCCACCGCGGACGCGATCTCCGCGATCCGGCCTCGGTCTTCTTGCCGATCGTCGTCCTCGCGCTCGTCGTCGCGACGGCGGTCGTCTACCTCGCCGGATTCTTGTGGTTCGCATGGGTGACCGAAACTGCCCTTCTCGATGCGTTTATCGTCTCCGCACTCCCGTTGATCCCGGGTGACCTGCTCAAGATAGCCGCCGCGGTCGCGATCGTTCGATCCGGCCTCATCGAGGCGACGTGAGGACACAGACCCACCAACACACATGATCGAATTCCAATCGGTCACCTACGGCTTCGAGGGCCCCCCGGTGCTCGAGGACTGTTCGCTCGAGATCGACGACGGCGAGTTCGTCCTGCTGGCGGGCGCGAACGGGAGCGGCAAGACGACGCTGCTTCGCCACTGCAACGGGCTCCTCTCGCCCGACTCCGGCGAGGTGCTCGTCGACGGCGTCTCGGTCGCGGACGATCCCGTGGCGGCCCGGACGGCCACCGGCATGGTGTTTCAACACCCACGGGATCAGTTCGTCGCGGCGACCGTCGGCAGCGACGTCGCCTTCGGCCCCGAAAACCTCGGCCTCTCGCACGCGGAGATCGATCGCCGCGTCGAGGACTCGCTCGCGACGGTGAACCTCGAGGGGCGAGGCGACGAACGTATCGATACGCTCTCGGGCGGCGAGCAGTCGCGAGTCGCCATCGCCGGCGCGCTGGCGATGGACCCGACGCACCTGCTGTTGGACGAGCCGTTTACCGGCCTCGACGAACCGTCGCGCGAGGCGGTGCTCGAGCGACTCGAAGCCCTCTCGAGGGACGGAACGGGCGTCGTACTCGCGACCCACGACCTGCGAGACGTCACCCGTCTCGCGGACCGGATCGTCGTGATGCGAGGTGGGGAGATACTCGAGGATGGCCCGCCGTCGCGGGTCGTAGAGCGACTGGACGGCCTCGACGTGCGAGCACCGTCATGATCGCCAGTACCACCGTGACCCTCAGTCCCGGCGCGACCGCCACCACACAGCGGGCGGGAACCCTCGAACGCCACCTCGGACGGGGCCTCGAGACATCCCGTCGCACCGTCGAACGAACCGTCTCTGGGGGTGCTCGAGACGGATGCTGACCTACGAACCCGACGATACCCTCGCACATCGTCTCGATCCGCGCTCGAAGCTGGCGGTAACGGTCGGATTCGCCGCGACGGCGCTCGCACACACCGACGTCGTCCCGCTGATCGCGTTTACCGGCTTCGTGCTGGTCGGGCTCGCCGTCGCGGGTGTGGGGCTCTGGCAAGCCCTGTACGGGTATCGCTTCGCGCTCGTGATCCTGGCGGCCGCGCCGGCCGTTTCGATGCTCACGCTCGGCGCTCCCTGGATCGTCGTTTCGGACGCAGTCTCACCCGCACTGGCCAGTTACCGCGTCCTCTTGCTCCTCCTGTTCAGTGCCGCCTACGTGAGATCCACCCCCGCGCGCGACTCTCGAGCGGCGGTGCAACGAACGGTTCCCGGTAAACTCGGCCAACTGCTCGGCATGGGGGTCGGGCTGGTCTTTCGGTTCGTTCCGGTGGTTCTGGCCGATCTGCGACAGATTCGTCGCGCGATGGCCGTCCGACTCGGAACCGAACGCGGCGTCGTCGACCGCGTCCGGAGAATCGGCGTCCTCGGCCTCTCGCGAGCGTTCGCTCGAGCCGATCGGTTGTCGCTCGCGATGCAGGCGCGGTGTTTCTCGTGGAATCCGACGCTCCCCGCCCTTTCGTTCTCGCGGACCGACTGGGCCGCGTGCGCGCTCGGGGCCGCGCTCGCGCTCTCGGCGCTGCTGTAGCCCGTTCTTCCGTTCGCCCTTTGACTTACAGCCTCTCAACCCTCACTGACGGGCGTCGGAACGTCGGACTCGTCGGCGAGCCGTCGCTCGAAAAAGCCCCGATTTCGCCTGATCCGCGCTTCGTCCCAGGTCCACCACTCGAGCTCGAGCAGTTCCTCTCTTACCGCTTTCGGGAACCGCCACTTGATGTGTTCCGCCGGAACGCCACCGACGACCGAGTAAGGTTCGACATCGTCTGTGACGACCGAACCGGCCCCGATGACCGCACCGTCGCCGACGGTAACGCCCGAGAGGATCGTCGCGTCGACGCCGACCCAGACGTCGTTGCCGATCGTGATCGGGCCGCTCGAGGTCGGGGGTAACTCGCTGTCGAGTACCTCGTCGTACAGCCGGATCTGCAGCGACGGTTTCCGCGTGTCGTGGTTGGTCTGCTGGAACGTACTGCGCTTTGCGATCGCACAGTACCTGCCGAACTCGACGGCACCGATCACGTCGCAGTTCGGCTCGAAGTTCGTCCGTTTGCCGACCGTCACCTCGCCGTTGAGAATGCACCCTCGGCTGATTCGCGTCCGCGGCCCGAGATCGACCGAGCCACGGAGGAGACTGCCGTTTGAGACGCGGGCCGACCGGGCGATCTCGAGGTCGAATCCCTCCGCGTATCGGTTGAGTAGCCCGTGTGTCACCGACGGATACCCCATCGTCGAGAGCACTCGATCGAGCGTCGTAGCGAGGTTCACACGTAGTACTCCGCCAACGCCTGTCCGGATATAGTTCACTGAACGATCGTGAACTGTCCGTTTCGAGAACCCGAGTTGAGCGCGGGTACTCGAGTCGAGCAACGATCGGGTCCCGGCTATTCGTCCAGCGCGGTGTCTCTCCGCGGACCAGACGGGAGTTCGCCGAGGCAGTCCCGGCAATACGTGAAGACGAAGTCGTTCGTCGTCCCGCAGTACGGACAACTCGCCGGCCGTTCGGCGGTTCGCATACTTTCGGTCGGTTCGGACGTCATACTTCGTCGTCGGCGACTCGGACGTATATTCACTCTCCGGACGTGTGCAAGCCGCCGCAGCCGGCCACCAGAGTAATCCGTCCTCTCGAGCCGGCGATAAGATTGATATGCTCGTACTGGCTATCGAAAGTTGCGTAGGTGGAGGATGGGGGGAATCTGTTGTTGCCAGCAGACTGATCATCGCCGACACACCATTCTTCCCCGACGCATCCCCGTTTCTGGGGAACCCAACGTCAGGCCCGCTCGGGCCTTTTGCAGACGGGAATCAGGGAATGCCGTTCGATAACGGCGCAAAATCGATCGCCGTTGAACGGTCTCTTCGATCGGACGCATCCCCACTTGCGAACACGTCTCGAGCGCGAACTGCGTTTCCAGCGCGACGGTTCACGGAACTGGTTGAAATCGCCGGCAACAGACGTATCCGACCGGATCCGCTGGCCACACTATGGCAACGAAACCGCCGCTCGAGTGTCCGATCTGTCACGCACAGATCAGACACGGTCACAAACTGGAGCACCACCTGGTCGACAACCACCGAAAGCGCCAGCTCGCGAAGTTCGTTGCCACCGAAACGGTCGCCATGGAGAACAACGAAATCTCGGAGTGAAGACTGCGTGCGGCGTTCGACGAACCGTCTCGAACGAAGCTTTTGGACGATTATCTCGAGCCGAGTGAGTCGAAAAGCGCGCGGAACGGGATTGCTGCTGCTCGCGAATTTGCTCGCAGCAGTAATGCGCGGACCGGGATTTGAACCCGGGCCATGAGCTTGGAAGGCTCAGGTCCTACCACTAGACCATCCGCGCTCCATCAGCCGATTCGAGACTCACCCTTAAGTGCCTTCCTTTTTCGATTGTCGGCCTCGAGCGGGTTCCGATCGAGCCACGGTCGCGTAACAGTTACCACTCGAGAGTTCGAATTCGACGAGTTCGAGGGCGCTCTCCTCGAGCGCGGTTTCGAACGCCGCCGGGGAGTAAATGTGATAGAATCGATCGACCGTTTGGCCGCCCGGAAGCGTCCACTCGACGGTCGTATCGAACGACTCGGTTTCGTCGAACGTATCGTGTGCCGTCGACCACGTGCTCACCAGCGCCCGCCCGCCGGGAGCGAGCACGCGAGCCAGTTCGTTCAGGCTCTCCCGCCTATCAGCCTCCGTGGGGAGGTGTTGGATCGTCGCGACGTAGACCGCCAGATCGACCGTTCCCTCGGCGAGCGGGATGCGAGCGGCGTCTCCCTGGAGGAGATCGACTTCGAAATCGCGGGCGCGAGCCCTCGAGCGCGCGGTCTCGAGCAACCCGCGGCTCGCGTCGATCCCGAGGACGCGATCGGTTCGCTCGGCGAGGAGTTCGGCGTGCCGACAGTTGCCACAGCCGAGGTCGAGCCCGACGCTCGAGGGCCGTGCGTCCGAGACGAAGGCTTCGACTTCGGGCCAGGCGTATTCGCGCGTCGAGGCGAAGTGCTCGGCGATCCGATCGTAGGTTCGACGAACGTCGGCGCGGGTGCTCATCCGATAAGTGTCCTCGAGCGAGGACGGTCAAAAGCAGTTCGACCGCGCTCGCGGATCCAGCATCGTCGGTCTCAGAGGTCGATTCGATCGAGAAGGACCGGCTCCGTGGAGCGATTTCGCGCCGCCGGTGGACGTGACTCGTGCGTTACGTTCATACCGTGTGAAGCCCAAACGATATGCACGGAATGAGGCGCGAGCACTTCACGCTAGATGTCAGTAATGTCGACTGGGTCGATACCGATAGCGAACCCCGAAAACCAGAGGTATCGATCGAGTTTACCGGCCCGACGACGGAGCTTCGTGAACGCCTCACAGGACCGGATGGCACCCTGCTTGCCGCCGACGAGACCGACGCCTCGCTTCGATTGCAATCGCCGCTGGGAAGCGAGGACGACGTCGCAGGTGTCGTCAGCGTCACGAACAGGATTACGGGGGAGTTCATCCTCGAGCTCAACGAGGAGGCGGCCGACGTCCTCCAGTTCATCCAGGCCGCTCGAGGCTATGGGGAACACACCGCCGAGGACGATGGGCGGTACGAGGTCGAGATCAGCATCGACGGCGATCCGTTCGTCAGCTACGACAAGCGGACGTTCCTCGTCTACGACGACGAGGGGAGCCTCCTGCGCCAACACAGCTTGATCCCGAGCGGGGTCGAGCTGTAGTGCCGCGGTCGGCGGGAGCCGACCGTGAGTGCGTTCGATCGAGGCTGCTACCGTCGAGACGAGTCGAACGCGCCCGTCACGCCGGTTTTGTGAGGGCGTTGCACAAAACTCTTAAATCGAAACCGTTCGTACGGTGGTCCATGCACAAAGACGAACTCCTCGAGCTCCACGAAGAGCTTGTCGTCATCATGGAGTACTTCTCGCAGCGCGAGAACGTAGACGAGGAGCTATTCGATCCGTATCGCCAACTCGATGTCGATCCGTCCCACGTACACAAATCGAAGAGCGAACACAAACACGCCGTGTTCGTCCTCGGGAACGCGCTGGCGAGTGCGATGAGCGAAGACGAGTTCTCGAGCGCCGGCCGAATCGGAAAGCGAATGGCCGAACTCGCCGACGACGCGGAATCGAAAATATAGGCGAAACGTATTTGTTCCGGTTACGGCATGTTGGACTATGGACTCGCGCACGCAAGAGCGCGTCGAACGATGGGATTCTCGTCCCTTTACTGGCGGGTATACCGAACTCTCCACGCTCGCTGATTCCGATTTCTCCGGCGCGGTAACGGCGGACGGAACGTGGTTGTTCATGCTCAACGGACGCGTCGTCGGCGTTATCGACGGCGAGATCACCGCGTTCGAGGACGCTTCCGGAACGATTTACGCCGCACCGCACGCGTCGTTACCCCTTCTCTGCTCGATGCAGGCACAGGGCGGCGAAACCAGGGCCAACTACTACACGAACGAGACGCCGCTCTCGGAGGTCGATCAGACGCTCAAAGACGGCTCGTTCACCGGGTACATCGAACTGAGCGAGCAGGTTCTCAGCGGGGATTACTACGCCGTCTACTACGGCGGCCGACGCATGGCCGCCGCGTACATCGGCAACGCACAGCGGTTGCTCACCGGCGACGAGGCGTTCGAACGCGCCGCCGACGAGGTCGGGATCTACGAGGTCGTCGACGTGGAAATCGACGTGACGGACGTTCCCAGCGGCGGCCAGTCGTCGTCTTCGGACGAGTCGACCGGCCAGACAAGCGGTTCACCGGCGACGGGTTCCGATCGACCGTCCGACGCGGAGTCGTCGGCCGCCAGCGTCGATTCGGCGGGACAAGGGAATGTGTCGACAGACGAACCACCGTCGCCAGCCCAACCGGGGTCGGCGGACACACGGCCGAGTGTGTCGGAATCGGACGGAGCGGAGCCGGCGGCTTATTCGGGGTCGTCTCCGTCGTCCGAGAATACCACTCGACCAGCCTCGGCATCCGAGCTCCGCGAGATGTCGGACCTGACGAGTCCCGACGACGAGCCCGATCCGGCGGCGGCCAGTTCGTCGCCCGAACTTCGGGACGAAGCGTCGTCCGACGAAACCGATTCCGAAACGGTCTCGTTCACCGAAGACGCCGGGACCGCGGCTGACGACGCTCCGATCGATGCGAGCGACTCGAGCGCTGAAAGATCGAAACCAGACACGGACATCGAAGAGACCCAGTCACTCGAGTCGGGCCCACAGACGACCGCGACCGACGACGCTCAGTCGGCGGCGAATCCGAACGACGCGTCGCTCGAGTCCGACGACGCGCCCGGTTCGAAGTCCGATCACGCGACGAACGCCCCCTCCGTCGAAGTCGCGGCCGACGCCGACTCGCCCGAACCCGAACCACCGTCCTCCGAGCAGGATGCCGAATCGCCAGCGTCCGAGGCCGAACCGACGGCGTCCGAGGCCGAATCGTCCGAGCCGACCGACGAAGCCGACGACGCCGAAGAAACGGGCGAACTCGACGCGCGGCTGAAACAGGAAGAACGCTGGCGGGAGACCCGAAGTATTCCCTCGATCGACCCGGAGAAGACCGAGTACGCCGGCGGCGTCGAACGCGAACGGGCCGATCGCGCTCCGAGCGAGCATCGCGATCGACCCGAAGCGCGTTCACAGTCGTCCGACGGCGAGCGGACGGCAGAAAGTCGACAGCCCCGATCGGGCGCTGACGGCTCGAAAGCGGACGCCGGCGGCGACGAAGGAGTTGGTACCGACCGAGAGACGGCCGCCGGTTCCGGACAGCGGCCGACGACGCCAGAAACCGACGCGATGTCGGCCGAGGCGGCGCTCGAGGAGTACGAGCAACGCATCGAGGCGCTTACCCAGCACGCGCGAGAGCTCGAGTCCGAACGCGACCAGTTGCGAGCCGAAAATCAGGAGCTCTCCGAAACGGTCGAACGGCTTCGCTCGCGGATCGACGAACTCGAGGCGGAGTGCGAGCGGCTTCGCGACGTCGACGCGGCCGACGCCGTGGCGGCCGGCGTCGGCGAGTCGACGGCGAGCCAGCAACTCTCGCCGCGCGAGGCGCTCTCGGGGACGAACCTGTTCGTCAGATACGCCTCGAAGAGCGATCCGACGCTCCAGACGGCCCACGACGGCGCGGGCGAGCAGGGCGAGGTCGCCGCGAACTTACAGATCGAACAGCACACGACGTTCGATTCGTCGGACGTGACCGTCCTCGGCGAACCGTACGACGAGTTCCTCGCCGACACGATGGAGTACCGGTTCGTCGACTGGCTCGTCCAGACGCTGCTGTTCGAAATCCGGGAGACGGGCCACGGCGACAAGTTCGGAGACCTCTACGACGCGATTCCGCGGATCGACCGGGCGGAGCTACACGCGTCGATCTCGCTCGAGGACGACGAGACGGACGACGTCCCCGACGAAGTGACCTTCGACGTCGTCGCGTTCGACAAGATGGGGACCCCGCTAATCGTCGCGAACCTCAACGACTCGCGCGATCCGGCGACCGAGGGGATGCTCTCGGAGCTCGAGGAAGCCGCCTCGGCGGTCACCGCGAACTATCCGGACCTCGGGGCCGCGATGGCGGTGACCGCGAGTTACTTCGAACCCGGCGCGCTCGAGGTGACCGAGCAGGCGACCAGCAGCGGCTTTCTCAGCCGTAGTTCGAAGCTCAGTTACGTCAACCTCTCGCGAAAACAGGGGTACCACCTCGCGCTCGTCGAGTCGCGCTCGAGCGGCTTTCACATGACCGTCCCGGAACTCTAAAGTCGTTGTAGAATCCTTCTAGCCTTCGATTTCGGTCGCGTCTTCGATCTTCATGCCTTCGAGTTTGTCGACGATCTCGTCCATCTTACCGTCGAGTTCGTCGACGAACTCGACCGTCCGCTCGGTCTTGATCGCGCCCTGGCTCGAGGGCTCGATGAGGTTCTCCTCTTCGAGGACTCGAAGCGAGTAGCGGACTTTGTGATGTGGGTACCCGGTTTCGTTCGACATCTTGACGATCCCGATCGGCTCGTTTTCGATAACCATCTTCAGGACCTGCAGATGTCGTTCCAGCATATCGACTTCCTTCTCAAGTCGGTCTATCATGGCATTTGTTAACTTGTCTTTCCGCCTTTTAAAAGTTACTCTCCGAAACCGACTGGAACGTGTCCACCCGCCGATGGGTCTTGCGAGTAGTTAACGGTTCGTGTTTCGGTATTCATCTCCGATACGATTCCCGTACTACGAGCGTATTTGTCGAATAGCAGCCGATTACGGCGTGAACGGCAGATACGAAGAGTAGATAGTGATACTCACAGCGGTTCGTTCGCCGCTTCACCCCAGCGGAACAGAGAAATACTCACGTCGGTGAACACTATTCACGTTCCTGTTCATCTTCGCCGATCTCACCCGGCAATACCGTAATCGGTTTATCGGCCGGGCAAGAATCCGCCGCTGTTATGACCGTCACAATCGTCGGGTCGCAACTCGGCGACGAAGGCAAGGGCGGCGTCGTCGACATCTACGGCGACGCCGTCGACGTGGTCGCTCGCTATCAGGGCGGCGACAACGCTGGACACACCGTCGTTCACGACGGCACGAAGTACAAACTCTCGCTCGTCCCCTCTGGCGCGGTCCGGGGGAAAGTCGGCGTTCTCGGAAACGGTTGCGTGGTCAACCCCGAAACGCTGTTCGACGAGATCGACACACTCCGCGAACGCGGCCTCGATCCGGACGTTCGAGTGGCCGAGCGAGCGCACGTGATCCTGCCGTACCACCGCGCGCTCGACGGCATCGAGGAGGACGAAAAAGCGGACCTCGCCGCCGGGACGACCAAGCGCGGCATCGGTCCGACCTACGAGGACAAGGCGGGCCGTCGCGGGGTCCGCGTCGGCGACCTCCTCGAGCCGGACGTGCTCCGAGAACGACTCGAGTACGTCGTCCCCCAGAAGAAAGCCCTCGCGGAGGAGGTCTTCGGCAAGGAGACCGGCGAGGCGTTCGACGTCGAGCACCTCTTCGAGACCTACAGCGAATACGGCGAGCGCCTCGCCGAGGAGGGGATGACCGTCGACTGCGGAACCTACCTCCAGAAGCGAATCGATGCCGGCGACAACGTCATGCTCGAGGGCGCACAGGGAACGTCGATCGACATCGATCACGGGATCTATCCTTACGTGACCTCCTCGAACCCGACCGCGGGCGGCGCGAGCGTCGGCAGCGGCCTCGGGCCGACCGTCGTCGGCCAGGGTGAAGTGATCGGGATCGTCAAGGCCTACCTCTCCCGGGTCGGAACCGGACCGCTCCCGACCGAACTGGGCGGCGTCGACGGCCAGACGCCGAACTACGACGCCGCGAGCGCAACGAGCGAAGACGAGGAGGACCTCGCGACGTACATCCGTGACGAGGGAGGGGAGTACGGCACCGTTACCGGTCGCCCTCGCCGCGTCGGCTGGCTCGACATGCCGATGCTACGCCACGCCGCGCGCGCGAACGGTTTCACTGGACTCGCGATCAACCACATCGACGTGCTCGCCGGCCTCGAGGAAGTCGAGGTCGGCCACAGCTACCGCCTCGACGGCGAGGAAACGCTCACGATGCCCCCGACCACCGAAGCCTGGGGCCGCTGTGAGGCGACCCTGAAGACGTTCGATGGCTGGTCGGACGTCGACTGGACGGCGGTCGCGGCCGAGGGCTACGACGCGATCCCCGAAGCCGCCCGCACGTACCTCGAGTACATCGCCGACGAACTCGAGACGCCGATCTACGCGGTCGGCGTCGGGCCGGGCCGAGAGGAGACCGTCATCGTCGAAGATCCGTACGAATAGCCGATCGCGACCGTTTTCGCGAGTCAGGCCTCGACAATCTCGATCAGGTTCCCCTCCGGATCGCGCAGGAACATGATCGTCGTCCCGCTCGCGGTCGTCCGCGGGCCGCTCAGTCGCTCGGCGTCGTCGGGGATCGAGTCCGCGAATGCCTCGAGGTCCGCGACCGCGAAACTGACGTGGGCCGCTCCCGGCTGATTGATCGATTCCGCCCGACTCGCCGGCGCCTCCGGTTCGTACTCGACGAGTTCGAGTCTGACGTCCCCGCCCTCGGACTCGAGGTGGACGAACGAGCCGGCCGCGTTCGGCACGTCGACGGCCTCCTCGAACCCGGTTCCGGAGACGCTGAAGGTGTCGACGACGGACAGGCCGAGGACGCGCTCGTAGAACGAACGAACCGTCTCGAGGTCCCTGACCGTGATCCCGACGTGGTGTGTACGCAGTACTGACATCGGCCCCTACTGGGTCGACGCGAAAGAAGTGTCCGTCGAAACGCCCGTCGTTTCCTCACGGTCGTCCGCAAACACGCCGATCGATCGGTTTCCCGAAACCTTTTGCTCTCGGCCGACACCCTTCAACTATGAAGGAGTCGCTGCTTGAGATCCTCTGCTGTCCGCTCGATAAACACGATCTGGAACTCGAGGACGCCCAGTACGACGGCGACGAGGTCGTCTCCGGTGACCTCGTCTGCTCGGAGTGTGGCGAGACCTATCCCATCGAGGACGGCATTCCGAACCTGCTGCCGCCGGACATGCGCGAACAGACGCCAGCGTAGGTGAGAGAACGTGTCCGGGACCGAACTCACCCTCGAGATCAACCGCGAGACGGGTGAATCGCTCGAGCCGAACTCGCGGTCGATCGAGACCGAGGGATCGTTCGCGATTCGGCTCCGCGGCCACACCGTCCCGGCCCACGCCCACTGCCGACTCGAGGGCGAACTGTCCCGCGTCGGCTCGCTCAAGCAACCCAATTACTACGTCGAACCGGACGAGGAAGTCGTGGTCCCGGTCTCGGTTCCCGAAGTCGACGAACCGGTCTCGGGCACACTCGAAATCTCGATCGGCTACGGCGCGGAAGTCGCCCGGATAGCCGTCGAGGTCGTCCCCGGACCCCCGGAAGTCGACGTCGACGACTCGCTCGGCGAACCGCACCGTCCGGAACCCGAACCGTCGCTTCTCGAGTCGATATCGAACGCCGTCGGCGCGAACCCGGCCACGCTCGGCGTCGTCGCGCTGGCGTGTATCGCGCTCGCGGTCGCCGCCCTGACCGCCGGGTCGATCGGCGGCCCCGTCGCGCTCGTCGGCGTTCTCATCGTCGCGGCCGGCATCGTGATCGCTGCGGGACTCTTGTACTACTGATCGTCGGACTCAGCGGCGTTCAGGGAACCGTCTTCGAAGCGCTTCGCTCGAAGATATCGCGCCCGGTAGCGGTTCGCTCCGTCGTTGACGTCCGCCTCGCGGACCTCGTCGACGCGCCCGTCGGCGACCGCGTCGATCAGTTCCTCGAGCTGGTTGAGTTCGCTCGTCGTCAACTCGAGTTCGTAGGTCCGCTCCGTTTCCGACTCGAGGATCGCCCACTTTCGGGCCGCGGCGATCACGAGCGAGCAGGGCTCTCGACAGGGGAAGACGCCGTCCCCGCCGTCGACCTCGATCTCGTCGTCGGCCGAGTACTCCCACTCCCGTCGTCTGAGACACTGCGAGTCGACACAGCAGGCTTCGGTCAGCCACTCGAGAGCCTCTCGGGGTAGCTCGTCGACGACCTCGTAGATGCCGGACTGGCGTTCCGCGGCGTCGATCCAGTGATCGATGTCGAGGTCGCCCTCGCGCTCGCGGTGCCAGTTGGCGACCGTCGCCGGGTAGAAGAAATCGACTGCGTCGACGAGTTCCGATCCCGAGAGGCCGGTAAACGCCCATCCCGATGCGAGCGTCGGGGCGGTCTTGAGCGGCCGATAGCGCCCGTCGTCGTCGGCCGTCGCGATCTCTCGGGCCTGTCTGGGTTCGTCGTAGACCTCGAGTTCGGAGAGCGGCGTGTCCGCGTCGTCGACGTGCCAGAGGTCGTAGACGCGTATGCCGTCCGGTTCGTCGACGTCGAGGAATCGTGCGGTGATCCGGAGTTGGCCCCACGTTCGATCGACGCCGTCCCGAAGCGCGTCGTAGCGCTCCGGAACCGACAGCGGTTCCGTTCGCTGGCTCTCGAAAGCGGCGCTTCCCTCCACGGGTGCCCGCTCGCACCATCGGAGGAACGCTCGGCTCGCCTGCCCCTCGTCGCCGACGGTTTCCCGCCAGTAGCGCCAGTTCGTGACGTACTCGTCGACGGCCTCGAGCGCCGTTCGGAACTCGTCCGGATCGAGCCCCGTTCGAGTCTCGATCGGCGTTTCGAGGACGTAGCCGCCGTCCGCCCGCTCGAGGCGGAGTCCATCGAACTCGACGCCGTTGTCGGCGGCGGTTCGAAGCGTTTCGAACGTCTCGTCTTCGAGTCCCACGGGTCAGTCACCCGCGACGTTGGCGTCGGTCGATCGCGTTCGACCCTCGTGATCGATCGAGCTACCGATATCGGCCCCGGCGTCGGCCGCGCGCTCCATGACGACGTCCGCCATCAGCTCTTCGGTGCCGACCGCGCCCGTGTACCAGATTCGATGGCCGTCGACGACGCCGGGAACGTCCCAGCCGTTTCGGTAGTCGTCGGTGAGCCCCATATCTTCGGGAATGTCCTCCTGCGTGTGGAAGCCGTCGGCGATGAAAAGCGGGACGACCACGATGTCGTCGCTCTCGAAGTAGTCGGTGACGTCGTCGACCTCCGGCTCCTCGTCCATGAACAGCGCTTTCGTCTCGTCGAACCGGTCCATCTCGCGGATTCGTTCGGTGTGGTACCGGACCGCCTTTGCCGAGTTTTCGTTCCGGTCGGTGCCGTGGCCGACGACCGCCAGTCCGAAGCCCTCGCCGACGTCCGGGTCGCCGGTCACGCTCTCGGCTCTGCCCACGATCACGTCCGTCATCGCGTCGTGCGTGCCGACCGGCCCGCAGTAGTGGATCGTCTTCTCGACGTCTCCGGCCGTCAGCGTCGCCTGGGAGGCGTCGATGCCGTCGGAGTCCCACAGGTCGGGGTCCCACCCCTCGAGGCGAAGCTCTCGAGGGATAACCTGCTCCGTGAAGTAGCCCTCGCTGATGAAAAGCGGGACGACGAAGATCTCGTCGGCCTCGACGGTTCTGATCACCTCTCGGAAGTGCGGTTCCTCCTTCCAGAACGTTTCGCGAACGACGTCGAACGCACCCGTCTCGCGGATCGCGTCCGCGTGGGCGTACGTCGGATTCGACGCGTTCGGGTTGAGGTGTGACCCGTGTGCCGCGATGACCAGCGCTTGCATATCCGCGGGTTAGGAGTCGAACGGTTTATCCACTTCGCTGTCGGCGACGGTCGCCGCGGGCCGCGAGCCGCGTCCGTGCGACCCCCGCCGGTGAGAACGCTACGTCTATACGAACTCGGTTCGAACTGGAACCCGTGCAACTGGTCGGGTACGAACGGTCGGGAAAGGGGTCCTCGCTGCTCTGTAGCGACGGTACCGACCTGAGCCGGGAATCGCTCGAGCCCGGAACCGAGCTATCCTACACGCTCGGCTCGCGCCACTGCGCCGGCGTCATCGACGACGAGAGCCACGTTCCGTGCGACCGACCGAGCGCCCCCTACTGCGAGTTCCACACGAGCACGTGGGTCTGTGCGCGTTGTACTGGCACCTGCCTCAAAGACGAGATGGACTGTTACGAGGATCACGCCGTCTATATCGCCGCGTTCGCGCCGGAGACGTTCAAAGTCGGCGTCACGAAACTGTGGCGACTCGAGACCCGGCTCAGAGAGCAAGGAGCCGACCGCGCGGCCCACGTTCACACCGTCTCGAACGGTCGGATCGCCCGCGAACTCGAGGCCGAAATCGCCGAGGAACTGGTCGACCGCGTCCGAACGCGATCGAAGGTCGCCTCGCTCGCGGCGACCGTCGACGACGCGGCGTGGGTGGACGTTCTCGCAGAATTCGACGTCATCGATCGGTTCGAGTTCGATTACGGACTCGACCTCGAGACGCGACCGGTTCGCGAGACAATCGCCTCGGGCACCGTCGTCGGCGTCAAGGGGCGGCTTCTGGTCGTCGAGAACGGCGGGACGACCTACGCGGTCGACATGCGCGACCTCGTGGGCTACGACCTTCTCGAGGAGTCGTCGAGCCGGGATCTGCAGTCGTCGTTGGGATCGTTCGGGTAGGTCGGTTCCGACCGCCGAGCGCGCAGCGTCGGTCCTTCCCTCGCGTGGACATTAGCTCTCGAGACCCACCTCCGCCGGCGGGAGACTGTCGCGTCGTTCGAGACATGGCAATCCTTTTCCGCGGGCGTCCAGAACCCGAGGGTATGTCCGACGAAAACGAACCCGACGAGAACGCAGACGACAGCGAGGAGAAGTCGTTCCGCGAGCGCGTCGAGGAAATCCGCGAAAAGCGCGCCGAAGAAGGCGAGGGCGAGGGAGAGCCACCGGAAAGCCCCTTCGGCGGCGGCGGTGGCGGTCCGGGCGGTCCCGGCGGCATGGGTGGCGGCGGCAACCCGTTTGCCCAGATGATGGGCGGCATGATGGGCGGCGGTCCGGGCGGTCCCGGCGGCGCACCCGGCGGTCCCGGCGGACGCGGCGAGGAAGTCGGCAACGAGGAACTCGTACAGGAGGTTCGCCAAATGCGCGACGAGATGCGCGATCAGACGCGGGCGCTCAAGCGGATCGCCGACGCGCTCGAAAACGAGTAACGCTGGCGTAACGCAGTAGCCGTCGAATCGATCACGCCACCGCGGTTTTTGTCGGCTCGCTTCGCATCGGTGACTCTCGAGTGTGCGAGTCGCCCGTCTGCAAGACGGAGAGCAATCAGGTTCGACCGAGTTGGAACGCGATCGTCTCGAGGGTGATCGATCTCCGGCTCTGAGGTGCTATCGGAGGGGTGATCGAAGGCGCACCCACGCGTCGGCGAGCCACCCGCGGAGTTCGGCGAGCGTCGGCAGGTGTTCTGAACTCCGTTTCCAGAGTTCCCAGCGCTCGACGACGACCACCGACACGGACACACAGAAGATTGCGAGGACGGTCCCCGCCACGACGTCGATCGCCCAGTGAATTGCGAGGTACATCGTCGAGAGCGGAACGCAGATCGCGAAAAAGAGAGCGATGGGTGCCCACAGCGGGTATTCGTCTCGAGTCCGTAACGCGAAGATGCCGACGGTGACCGCCATCGAGGTGTGCAACGACGGGAAGACGTTCCTGTAATCGTTGACCTGCCGCGTGAGGTGTTGGTATCGCGGCTGGAAGTTGTACAGGGTCGTATCGAACACCTCCGGCATCACGTTTCGCGGTCCGAACGCGATGGCGAGGAAGTAGATGATCACACCGATACTGTAATTGAGCGCGTACGCCGTGAGCAACTGTCTGAACGGGCGGTTATCGGAGAGTGCAAAGTACGCGAGAACCGGAAAGACCAGCACGAAGACGTAGGCGTATATGTACACAAACGAGAAAAATTGGGTCACTATCGTGTAATCGAACGCCTGAAAGACGGAGATGAAATCGCCCTCGAGTTCGTAGAACACCGTGGTCATGTCGACGCCGTACTCCCGTGACATCGCCGTCAGCGTCTCGCGACCGTAGCGGTTGAACAGCATGACGACGAGCAACAGCGCGATGACCGGCAGCGAGATTCGAATTCGCGAGCGCCACTCGGACAACGTCGTCCGGATGCGATCGAACCCGATAATAAGCGGGATCGCGATCGCGAGCATCGCGACGACGACGATGACGACGTCGGTCAGGACATCTAGTAACATTAGTTGTCAACGAGCACGCCGTCTTCGTTGAACTGGAAGCCGGCCGACTCGAACACTCGACGCGCCTGATCGAAGTCGACCCGTCCTTGCTGCATCGATTCGTTCCCGCAGAAGGGAGCAAACGGCTGGCTCTCGTCTATCCTGCCGTTGCGTTCGATTCCGCGTTGATCCATCCACTCGGTCGCCTCCCGCTCTAGTTCGTCGTCGCTGACGGGGTGATCGCGAACGGGCGTCCAGATCGGATCGGCGTGTCCAGAGAAGATCGAGTCGACGATCCACTCCCGGTCGAGGATTCGCGCAACCGCGTGTCGAAACTCCTGTTCCGAACACGGGAGGACGTTGTCGTTGAATCCGATGTGATAGAACGACCAGGATCGATGGTCACTGAGTATGTCGTCGTCGCCGCCCGCTGTGATGTCCTCGATGACGTGTGGCTCGATTCGCGAGGTCGTCACGTCCACGACGCCGCCTTCGACCTGCTGGATCGCCGACGCGCTGCTCGTGTCGTTCAGGAATTCCACCGTTTGCGGGGTCACTTGCGGGTACTCGACCCCGTCGTTGTCGTACGTGAAGTGGTCCTCGAATCGCTCGAGCGAGAACTGATTGTCTTCGACACGGTTAGCGAACTCGTAGGGCCCACTGCCGACGATGAGATCCGTCTCGTCCGATCCCAGCAGGCTCCAGTGCCCCTGACGGGACGGTATCTGATTTTGTTCGAGCTCTCCGAGAGCGCCCTGCTGGTCCGTCTCCGAGCCGTTGCCGAGTCCCCACACGTGTTTTGGAAGGATCGGGACGAGGAGGGCTCGCTCGGCGACCGCCTGATTCGTCTCGAAGGTGATCGTAACCTCGTGATCGCCCGCGGTCGTCACCGACTCGACTGTCGCGGCGTGTCGTCGATAGTTCGTCGCCGGAAGGTCGACGGATTGTCCGCCCGAGACGGCCGTTCCCATCGAGGTATCCGCGATGAATTCGTAGGTGAACTTGACGTCCTCGGCGGTGAGCGCCGTGCCGTCGTGAAACTGCACGTCGTCCCGGAGCGCCAGCGTCAGTTCGGAGTCGCCCACGTCGATCGACTCTGCGAGCCAGGGGCGGACGGCGGTCTCGAGTTCGCTGTCGAACTCCGCGAGACCCTCTTCGTCGGCGATCAGCGAACCGTCGATCGCCAGCGAATCGTAAATGAGATCGATGTACGTCCCGTGGCTCCGGTACGCCGTCGAAAACGGGTTGAGATTCTGCGTCGGCTGCGAACTCATGATGATCGACGTGAGCGTCTCGGGTGCCTCTTCGTCGCCGAAGTAGGCGAGCCGCGAGTGAGGGTGGTACCGTTCCCACGGCGAGGCCATCGCGTCCCCGACCGCCCGGTCGCCGCTGGGCAGGCAGATCGGGATAAACGGCTTTTTCTTCGCGACCTCGAAGAGCAGCCGTTTGATCTGGGTTTCGCGTTCTGCGCCGCTTTCTTGGCGCTGGGCCGTGAGCAGCGAATCGATATCGAAGTCGATGAATCCGAACGGGTTCTGCCAGCCCTCCTCGGTCGCGAACGACGAGTGCAACAGCTCGTAGAGGAAATCCGGGTCCGGACCGATCGGATACGTACCGACGTACATATCGAAGTCCTGCTCGAGAAAGACGGTTTTCTGGAACTCGGTCGTCGAGCGCATATCGAGCGAAACGTCGAATCCGAGCGTCTCGAGATTCGCCTCGAGTTCGCGAACGATCTGGATCGACTGTCCATCGTCGTCGGCGGGGACGGTGGTGATCTGCAGGGCGGACTTGTCCGCGTTGAGGTTGGTGGTACTGTTGACGAGACTCTGTACCCGATTCATACAGCCGGCCGTCGCCGCAGTCAGACCCGCCGCTCCGGCGGTCAGAAGCGACCGGCGGCTAATCCGTTCGGGGGGACCGTCCGAACTTCCTGTCATTGGGTTCTATCACTCCGATACGCGTCCGATATATAACAATATTGTGTACTCTGTTCGGACATATGTGTCTCTGGTCTCGCGCGATACCACGCCTTGATACAAGTAGACATGGTGGCAGTTGGTAGAAGGGGGGTGGAGGGTATTGTCATCAGCACATCTCATCGAAACTACCGGGTAGGTATAAAACTCGTCGGAATTCGCGAGAGAATGATAAATATGAACGTGGGGCTTTCCCACACGGTGGCAGTTACTCTGGGTCCGTGCGGAACACAAGAGCGCAACTGCCATAGGAGCCGCGACGAAACACCGACACGATGAGTATCGCCGCCGAGCGCATCGATCGACTGCACGAGCTCGCTCGAGCGGCGGCCGCGAGGTCCGACGACGAGCGCGCTCGCGAGTACGTCAGACTCGCGCGCAGAGTCGCAGAGCGCAACCGACTGCAACTGCCGCGGACGTTTCGCCGGTTCACCTGCGATCGGTGTGACCGATACGTTCGCCCGGGAACGAACGCTCGGGTTCGGTTGCGAGACGGTCACGTCGTAATTACGTGTACGTGCGGTTCGCACGCCCGATATCCGTACGGCGATGCCGGTGGGAACGAGGGGACGGAAAACACCGACGGGGCCGAGTCCGAATGAGGAGCGTGATCACGCGCCGTGGCTCGAGTTGTCTGGCTGACCCAGTTCACGAAGGTTGAAACCAATCGACCCGCTAACGGGGCTATGGATCGACAGGAGCGAAAACGGAAGGCCCACGACCTCGACGTGACCGTCTGGGTCGGGAAAAGCGGAATCGACGCGGTCGTCGACGAACTCAACGACCAGCTCGCGGATCGCGAACTCGTCAAAGTCAAGTTCCTCCGTGCCGCTCGAGCGGGCAGTTCGACCGAAGAAAAGGCGGCTGATCTCGCCGACCGCGTGAACGCGACGGTGTTCGATACGCGAGGTCACACCGCAGTGATGTACCGATGACAGGGACCGCCCGAGCGGTGCTGGCGACCGGCCCAATCGGCGCACGGTTGCAAGATACCGGCATCTCCTCGGAGATTGCGACGAGCGCTGCTGGCGTGATCCGGTTTATCGTCGCGTTTCTGGCCATCTATTTCATCGGTCGGGCCGTCGTCGTGCCGCTGGTCAACCGGGCGATGACGCGACGGAATCTCGACGCACACGCACAGAAACCGCTTACGCTGATTACGCAGTTCGGTATTATCTTCGTTGCGATCGCGGTCGCGTTCGGCTTCGGCGGGTACGGAAACTTCCTCGTCTCCATGGCCGGTATCGCCGCCGCGGGGGCGCTCGCGATCGGACTGGCGGCCCAGAACGTGATCTCGAACTTCGTCGCCGGCGTCTTCATCTACACGGACAAGCCGTTCAAGATCGGTGACTGGATCGAGTGGGACGGATACGCCGGAACCGTCGAGGACATTAGCCTGCGGGTGACTCGAGTTCGGACCTTCGACAACGAGTTGCTGACGGTGCCGAACTCGGAGCTCACGAACGGCGTTCTCAAGAACCCGGTCGAGAGCGACAAACTCCGGCTGAAGTTCGTCTTCGGCATCGGGTACGACGACGACATCGAACAGGCGTCCGACATCATCGTCGAGGAGGCGATGGACCACCCCGACATTCTCGACGACCCGGCCCCGTCGGTCCGACTCACCGAACTCGGCAGTTCGGACGTCGGCCTCCAGTCGCGGTTCTGGATCGCCGACCCCGGCCGCGCCGATTTCGTCCGCATTCGCGGCGAGTACGTGACCAGCGTCAAACAGCGCTTCGACGAGGAGGGGATCGACATCCCGTATCCGGTCCGGACGCTCGAGGGCGGCCTCGAACTCGGAAACGGCCAACAGGTCGTCGAACCCGCGGAGTGATCGACTGAGTATTTGGGAAAACGGAGCAAGAAACGCCCTCTCGAGGGAATTAAAAGCAGTAGTACTCGGGTTAGAAGCCTTTTCCGAGCAGTTCGCGGGCGATGACGTTCTTCTGTATTTCGGACGTGCCCTCGTAGATCTGCGTGATCTTGGCGTCCCGGTAGAACCGCTCGACCGGGAAGTCGTTGACGTAGCCGGCACCGCCGTGGATCTGGACGGCCTCGTCGGCGACCTCCACGGCGACGCGGGAGGCGTACTCCTTGGCCATCGAAGCGAGTTTCGTGACGTCGCCGCCCTGATCGACGTTCCAGGCGGACTTGTAGGTCAGGTTGCGTGCGGCCTCGGTGTTCGTCGCCATTTCGGCCAGTTTGTGCTGGATCGCCTGGAACTCCGAGATCGACTTCCCGAACTGTTCGCGGTCCTGAGCGTACTCGAGGGCCGCTCGCGTCGCGCCTTTCGCGATCCCGACGCCCTGTGCGGCGACGGCGGTTCGGGTTTCGTCGAAGAACTGCATCTGTTGCATGAACGCGGCGTCCTCGGTGCCGACGAGGTTCTCCTCGGGGACGCGAACGTTGTCGAAGACGAGTTCGGCGGTGTCCGACGCGCGAATACCGAGTTTTCCGGTTATCTTGTCGGCCTGGAACCCGTCGCGGTCGGATTCGACGATTATCTGACTGAAGCCGTTGTACCGGCCCTCGGCGTCGGGGTTCGTCTTACAGAGCACGACGAAGAAGTCGCCGACGGTCCCGTTGGTGATCCACATCTTGTTGCCGTTGATGACCCACTCGTCGCCGTCCTTCTCCGCGCGAGTCGAGACCGAAGAGACGTCGGAGCCGGTGTCGGGTTCGGAGATCGCTGCGCCCGAGATCTTCTCGCCCAGTGCGACGGGCTCTAGGAAGCGCTCTTTCTGGTCTTCGGTTCCGAAGTTCATGATCGCCTCGCAGCCGAACGACGTCGAGACGATAGAGAGGGCGATGCCCGGATCGTAGGAGAACAGTTCCTCTGTGATGATCGCGGTGTCGAGAATCGAGTAGCCCGCGCCGCCGTACTCCATCGGGATGTACGACCCTGTCAGTCCCATTTTCGCCGCCTCGTCGACGACGTCGTGAGGGTACTTCTCCTCGACGTCGTACTCCTCGGCGACCGGCACGATCTCGTTCTCTGCGAACCGCGTTACCTCTTCGCGGATTTGCTGTTGTTCGTCGGATAGCCCAAACTCCATGCGAACCACTTCTTTCGTGAACGATAAAGAACTTCGTAACCGGACATAAACTCAAATAGAGTTTCTTTCCTTTTCGAGGGAAACGTTAAAACCGGTACGGATTGACAATCCACCATGGATCTCGAAGATATCAACACCGTCGCAGTTCTTGGCGCTGGTAATATGGGCCACGGAATCGCGGAGGTCGCCGCGATGGCGGGCTACGACGTGCGAATGCGTGACATCAACGACGAGTTCGTGACCAACGGCTATGAACAGATCGAATGGTCGTTGAACAAACTCGCCGAAAACGATCAGCTCACGCAGGACGAAGCGGACGCCGCCCTCGAGCGTGTGACGCCGCTCGTCGACATGGAGGAAGCCGTCGGCGACGCGGATATCGTCATCGAGGCGGTTCCCGAGAAGATGGAGATCAAAACGGACGTCTACGGCGATCTCGAGGCGGCCGCCCCGGAGGAAGCGATCTTCGCGACCAACACCTCGAGCCTCTCGATCACCGACCTCTCGGAGGTCACCGATCGCCCGGAGCGCTTCTGTGGCATGCACTTTTTCAACCCGCCGGTCCGGATGCCGCTGGTCGAGGTCATCACCGGCGAACACACCGACGAATCGGTGCTCGAGGTCACCGAAGCGCTGGCCGAGGACTTCGGAAAGTCGCCCGTGCGCGTACACAAGGATACCCCCGGGTTCATCGTCAACCGGATCCTCGTCCCCCTGATGAACGAGGCGTCGTGGCTCGTCAGTACCGACCAGGCGACCATCGCCGAGGTCGACTCGACGACGAAATTCGACATGGGGCTGCCGATGGGGAGTTTCGAACTCGGCGACCAGGTCGGAAACGACGTCAGTTACCACGTCCTCGAGTACATGCACGAGGTGCTGGGCGACGCCTACGAGCCGGCACCGCTGCTCGAAGAGAAAGTCGAGAACGAGGAGTTGGGCAAGAAGACGGGCAAGGGATTCTACGACTACGAGGACGGTGACGGCGTCGATATTCCGACGGACGAACAGTCGGAGCTAGTCAAGCGGCGACTGACCGCCTCGATGGCCAACGAGATCGCGAAGCTGATCGGCGACGACGTGGCCCCGCCGGAGTCGATCGACGAGGCCGTCATGCTCGGGGCCGGTTTCCCGGACGGTCCGGTCACCGTGGTCGACGAGTTCGGCCTCGAGGCGGCCCTTGAGACGCTCGAGTCGGCTCACGAAGAGACGGGTCACGCCCGGTACGAGCCCGCGTCGTACCTGCGAGAGCGAGCGGACGTCGGCACGTTCTACGATCCGGCCGGCGGTGACGACGACGTCGACTTCGAGGCGATCCGGGTCGAGTACCCCGGCGAGATGGTCGGTCACATCGTCTTCGACCGACCCCACCGGATGAACACCGTCAGCGAGCAACTCATCGACGAGGTCGTCGACGCGGTCGAACTGTTCGAGGACGACGAGGACGTCCGTGCGATTCTCGTCACCGGCGAAGGCGACAAGGCGTTCTCCGCGGGCGCCGACATCCAGAGCATGGCCGCCGGGGGCGCGGATCCGCTCCACGGGACCGAACTCTCGAGGAAGGGCCAATCCGCGTTCGGAACGCTCGAGTCGAGCGACCTGCCCGTCGTCGCCGGCATCGACGGCTACTGTCTCGGCGGCGGCATGGAACTCGCCGCCTGTGCGGACCTGCGCGTCGCCAGCGAGCGCTCGGAGTTCGGCCAGCCCGAACTCGACCTCGGATTGATCCCCGGCTGGGGCGGGACCCAGCGGCTGCCGAAAATCGTCGGCGAAGGTCGGGCGAAGGAGATCATCCTCACCGCGGATCGATACGACGCCGAGACGATGGAATCGTACGGGTTCGTCAACGAGGTGTCCGAGAACGACGACCTCGAAGAGCGCGCGTTCGAACTCGCCGCGAGCCTCGCCGGCGGACCGCCGATCGCGTCCAAATACACCAAACGCGCGATGCTCGCCGGTCGAAACGACACGAACGCCGGCCTCGAGTACGAAGCCGCCGCGTTCGGCCAGCTCATGGGCACGGACGACCTGATGGAAGGAATCACGGCATTCATGAGCGACGGCGACGCCGAGTTCGAAGGCAAGTAGTCGGGTTCGCCGGCAGTGGGAAACCGGCGACTCCGTTTTTCCGTCCGGGCGGCCCTCGGCATCTCCGCCACGAGTGAAATTTATTTTACATGTGGTCACGAGCTTTATGACAGGGAAGAACCATTGGTGATTCGTGGGTGACTGAGACGATGAGACAGGGGACGGCGGACGATTCGAACGGAGACGTGCTCGTCGTAGACGATGATCCTCGACTCGCGGATCTATTCGCCGCGTGGCTCGAGCCGAACTGGACCGTGCAGACCGCCTACGATGGCGAACAGGCCCTCGAGACCGTAGACGACTCGACCGAGGTAGTCTTGCTCGATCGTCGAATGTCGGGACTATCCGGTGACGAAGTACTCTCGTTGCTCAGGGCAAGCGGCTACGACTGCTACGTGATTATCGTCTCTGCGATCGACCCCTCGACCGAACGCCTCGAGGCTGACTGGGACGACTATCTCGTCAAACCGATTTCGAAAGCGACCCTTCTCGAGAAAATCGAACGCGTCACGGCCCAGCGGGCCTGTCGGACCACCGATCGGGAGGGGAATCCGGTCGATTCGCCGGTCAATTAGTTCGTTCGCGTTCGAGTGGCGTCCCGGGCCGGCTCCCGAGTGAGACCGACGATCGATATCGACTCCACTCGGCGGTCCGGATTGAAACGCTCTCGATTTCCGTCCTTTTCTGTCGCTTCACGACGACGGGTCGTTCCCAGTGGCGATCCACTCGAGTGCCTCCCGGCCGCTTTCGGTGACGCGGTAGCCCCGCTCGTCGGCGACCGTCGTCTCCTCGAGAAGATCCGACGCGGTGAGAACGGTGAGCGTGCCGTGCAGATCGCTCTCGCAGAAGTCTGTGGCGTCGAGGAGCGTTCGGACGCCGGTCGGACCACGTTCAGTCAACTCGAAGAGGAGACCGAGGGCCTTCTCGTCGTGGACGTTCGTCACGAGCCGTCGGACCGGTTCGGGAACAGCGCTCGCGGCCGTCTCGAGCGGCGATCGGTCGACGATCTCGAGTCGGTCGTTTCGGACGTAACACTCGTTGCCGGTCGCTGGATCGCGGACGAGACTCGCGTCGTCGGATCGTTTCAGGAGAACGTAGTCCGTTCCGTCGTCGGCGCGTACGGTTTTCATAGTAGTGAGTTAGGGGTCTGCAGTCGGCGTCGGATCGGATCCCTCGAGCGACTGGAGCGTCCTGTATCGACGGAGCGCGAGCCCGAGGAGGACGAACCCGCCGACGGCCAGCGTCCCGCCCGTCGTGAGCATCCCCTCGAAGAGTACCAACATCGATCCGAGCGACACCGCGAGCAACGCGGCGTTGAGAACGAGTACGAGGATCCAGAAGTGCTGGAGAATCGGCTCCGGGACGTCCGTTTCCGCGACCGTCACTTCCGGAGTCGAGATCTTCGGTGGCGTAACCGTTTTCTCCTCCGGCTCCTCCGGCTGCACGTCGGGAATCGTGATCGCGTCGCTCTCGGGGTCCGCGAACTCCGCCTCCGGATCGTACTCCTCCGGCTCGAGGTCGGATCGATCGGCCACATCAGTTGGGACGGATAGGAAGGTCAAAAGGATTCGCGTTCGTCGGTCACACTATCGCTCTCTCGGACACACTGTCGCTCTCAGACGAACTCTTTGAGAGGGAGCGTCCGGGACGTTTCGACCCAGGCGAGAGGATTCTCGGCGTCGTAGAAGACGACGCCGTCCTCGATTTCGTACGATTCGATCGTTTCCGTGCCCGTCAGTTCGCTACGCGGTGCGTCGGCCGTCGTATCGTCAGTACCTCGAGTGGACACTTCGATCACCGTGGCCTGTGCTATGTGTTACCAAGTTATATGTCTTATTGCCTCGGCACTATCACGTTCGGACCGAAAGGCGGGGCCGGCGTTCCGTTCCCGGGCGGCGGAACGGTCGGTATGCGGGGGTTTTTATCCGCCCCCTTCAAACCCAACAGCAATGACCGACGCGGCACAGACCGGCCTCGACTCGTTTTCTCCCGAGTCCGACGAGCGGCCGGCGGAAGAAGCGATGGCCGTCGCTGGGAACGGCGGAGCGGATCGTTCGGAAGTGGTCGACGTCGTCGAGGAAACGATCCCCGAGGCCACGGGCGAACTCGACCTCGCCGTGATGCAGGTCGATTATACGATCGACGGCTACGGCGACGACGAGCGCGTGATCATGAACGTGTTCGGTCGAACTCCCGACGGAACGCTCGAGCACGTCCGCGTTCTCGGGTTCCGGCCGTACTTTTACGCGCCCACAGAGTCGCTCGAGCACCCGCCGGAAGAGGAGTACGACCGGTTGACCGGCCACGAAGAGACCGACGAAGACGACGAGCCCTACGAGAGTATCCGCGGCGAGAAACTGACGAAGATATTCGGCCAGACGCCGCGAGACGTCGGGAAAGTCAGAGACGAGTTCGAGCACTTCGAGGCCGACGTCCTGTTCCCGAACCGGTTTCTCATCGACAAGGACGTTCGAAGCGGGATCACGGTCGCCGAACGACGGGCCGACGACGGGACGCTCCACGTTCCACACGACGAAGTGGCCGCGGCCGACGTCGACGCCGACCCGCGCGTCTGTACCTTCGACATCGAGGTCAACGACCGGGCCGGGTTCCCCGAAGACGGCGAGGAACCCATCGTCTGTCTCACGAGCCACGACTCCTACCGCGACGAGTACGTGATGTGGCTCTACGAGGCACCGGTCGGCGACGGGGCGACCCCGACGGCGATCGAGGAGTACGAACCGATCGAAGGCGACATCGACCACGAGGTCCGAAGCTTCGCCGACGAGGAGGCGATGCTCGAGGCGTTTCTCGATTACGTCGACGACACCGATCCGGATATCCTCACGGGTTGGAACTTCGAGGACTTCGACTGCCCGTACTTCCTCGATCGGCTCGAGGAACTCGAGGGACCGCACCACGACTACGACCTGAACCCGGATCGCCTCTCGCGCGTCGACGAGGTCTGGCGAAGCGGCTGGGGCGGTCCCGACGTGAAAGGCCGCGTCGTGTTCGACCTGCTGTATGCGTACCAGCGGATGGTCTTCTCGGAACTCGACTCCTACCGGCTCGACGCCGTCGGCGAGGCCGAACTCGGCGTCGGCAAGGAACGCTACGCCGGCTCGATCGGCGACCTCTGGGAGGACGACCCGACGCGCCTGCTCGAGTACAACCTCCGGGACGTCGAACTCTGCGTCGAACTCGATCGCCAACAGGAGATCATCGCCTTCTGGGACGAGGTGCGCTCGTTCGTCGGCTGTAAACTCGAGGACGCCCCGACGCCCGGCGATACCGTCGACATGTACGTCCTTCATCAGGCCCATGGCCAGTTCGCGCTTCCCTCGAAAGGCCAGCAGGAAGCCGACGAGGAGTACGAGGGCGGGGCCGTCTTTGAGCCGATTACGGGCGTTCGAGAGAACGTCACCGTCCTCGACCTGAAGAGCCTGTATCCGATGTGTATGGTGACGATCAACGCCTCGCCGGAGACGAAAGTCGACCCCGAAACCTACGACGGCGAGACCCACGTCGCGCCCTCTGGAACGCACTTCCGGAAGAAGCCCGACGGCGTGATGCGAGAGATGATCAACGAACTGCTCGCAGAGCGAGAGGAGAAGAAGTCGCTCCGAAACGAGTACGAACCCGGCACTCGCGAGTACGAGCAGTACGACCGCCAGCAAGGGGCCGTGAAGGTCATCATGAACAGCCTCTACGGCGTGTCGGGGTGGGAGCGGTTCCGTCTCTACGACAAGGATGCAGCATCGGCGATCACCGCCACGGGACGAGAGGTCATCGAGTTCACCGAAACCGCAGCGAGCGAGCTCGATCACACCGTCGCCTACGGGGACACAGACTCGGTCATGCTCGAGCTCGGACCGGACGTTACGAAAGAGGACGCGCTCGAGCAGTCGTTCGACATCGAGGATTACGTCAACGACCGCTACGACGACTTCGCGCGCGAGGAACTGAACGCAGACTCCCATCGCTTCCAGATCGAGTTCGAGAAGCTCTACCGGCGCTTCTTCCAGGCGGGAACGAAGAAACGCTACGCGGGCCACATCGTCTGGAAGGAGGGTAAAGACGTCGACGACATCGACATCACCGGCTTCGAGTACAAGCGATCGGACATCGCCCCGATCACGAAGGAGGTCCAGCATCAGGTCATCGAGATGATCGTCCGCGAGGGCGACATCGAGGGCGTCAAAGAGTACGTCAACGGGATCATCGAGGACTTCGAATCCGGGAACGTCAACCCCGAAGAGATCGCCATTCCGGGAGGCATCGGAAAACGACTCGACAACTACGACACCGACACCGCACAGGTTCGCGGCGCGAAGTACGCGAACCTCCTGCTTGGAACCAACTTCGACCGCGGATCCAAGCCCAAGCGACTCTACCTCGAGCGGGTCGATCCCGCCTTCTTCCGGCGACTCGAGGACGAAGACGAGTTCGACGCCCGCCGTGACCCCCTCTACGGCGCGTTCAAACGCGACCCGGACGTCATCTGCTTCGAGTACGACGACCAGATCCCGCCCGAGTTCGAGATCGACTACGATACGATGCTCGAGAAGACGTTGAAGGGACCGATCGAACGAATCCTCGAGGCGCTCGACGTGTCGTGGGAGGAGGTCAAATCCGGACAGGAACAGACCGGCCTCGACAGCTTCATGTGACTATCGCCGGTCACAGTTTCCCCTAAACCCGCGTGACAGCCGCGTCGCTACACCCGTTCGATGATCGATTTCGGTGGTCGTCATCGCGGCGACTGCTTTCCCTTTCAAAAAATTATCTTCCGAAATCGGAACCGTATCCAATTAGATACCAAACCCTTATCACTCACACGACCCACCGTTTGGATGACAGAGGTATTCGTACTATGGCACGCTTAGAGCTTCAAAACTTGCATGCAGAAGTGGCGGAAGGCGACGAACAGATCCTGCGCGGTGTCGACCTCGAGGTCGAGTCGGGCGAGATCCACGCGCTGATGGGACCGAACGGTTCCGGGAAGTCGACCACCGCGAAAGTCATCGCGGGTCACCCGGCCTACGAGGTCACGGAGGGGGAAGTCCTCCTCCACCTCGAGGAAGACGAGTTCGGCGGCGAGTTCGAGATTCCCGAGGACAAACGCACGTGGAACATCCTCGATCTCGAACCCAACGAGCGCGCGGCCCTCGGCATCTTCCTCGCGTTCCAGTACCCGGCCGAGATCGAAGGCGTCACGATGACGAACTTCCTCCGGACGGCGCTCAACGCGAAACTCGAGGAGCGCGAAGAACTCTTCGAGGAAGGCGACGACGAGGCCGAGGCCGAGGAAGAAGACGAGGGATTCGAGTCCTCGCCGATGGAAGGTCCCGCCGACGACGGCGAGATCGGCGTCGCCGAGTTCCAGGAGATTCTCGCGGAGAAGATGGAGGAACTGGACATGGACGAGCAGTTCGCCCAGCGCTACCTCAACGCCGGCTTCTCCGGCGGCGAGAAGAAACAGAACGAGGTCCTGCAGGCCGCGATCCTCGAGCCCTCGATCGCCGTCCTCGACGAGATCGACTCCGGGCTCGACATCGACCGACTGCAGGACGTCTCGAAGGGCATCAACACGCTTCGCGACGAGCAGGGAACGGGCGTCCTCCAGATCACCCACTACCAGCGCATCCTCGACTACGTCGAACCCGACACGGTCCACATCATGCTCGACGGCAAAGTCGTCAAGAGCGGCGACGCCTCGCTGGCAGCCGAACTCGAGGACAAAGGGTACGACTGGGTCCGAGAGGAAGTCTACGAGACGGCGTAACCGAATCCAACTAGAACAACGGTAATAACGCTACAGCCGTAAACACGAATACATACAAATTATGAGTTCCGAACAAGATCACCTCAAGGAGACCGACACCGAAGCGCGCTTCGAGTTCAAAAAGGAAGAGCGCTCGGCCGTCAAGTCCGACGCAGGCCTCACCGAAGAAGTCGTCCGACTGATCAGTGAGGACAAAGACGAACCGGACTGGATGCTCGAGCGACGGCTCCGCGCGCTACAGCAGTATCACGCGATGCCGATGCCGACGGACTGGCCGGGTCAGCCGGACCTGACCGAACTCGACATCGAAGAGATCGTTCCGTACATCCGCCCGGACGTCGACAAACGCGAAGGCGTCGACGACTGGACGGAGCTTCCAGACGAGATCAAAGACACGTTCGACAAGCTCGGCATTCCGGAAGCCGAGAAGAACGCGCTCTCGGGCGTCGGCGCGCAGTACGAGTCCGAGGTCGTCTACCAGAACATGCAAGACCAGTGGGAGGAGAAGGGCGTGGTCTTCATGAACATGGACCGCGCCGTCAAAGAGCACCCGGAGCTCGTCAAGGAGTACTTCATGACGAGCTGCGTTCCCCCGAGCGACAACAAGTTCGCGGCGCTTCACGGCGCCGTCTGGTCCGGCGGTTCGTTCGTCTACGTTCCAGAAGACGTCACCGTCGAGATGCCCGTCCAGGCGTACTTCCGCATGAACTCGGAAGGGATGGGCCAGTTCGAGCACACGCTCATCGTCGCCGAAGAGGGCTCGGAAGTCCACTACATCGAGGGCTGTTCCGCGCCGAAGTACGGCTCGCACAACCTGCACTCGGGCTGTGTCGAGGTCTTCGTCGAAGACGACGCCCACGTTCAGTACTCGACGGTCCAAAACTGGTCGAAGAACACGTTCAACCTGAACACCAAACGCGCCATCGTCGAAGAAAACGGCACGATGGAGTGGGTGTCGGGCAGCATGGGATCGAAAGCGACCATGCTCTACCCGTGTACCATCCTCAAGGGTCGCGGCGCGACGGACACTCACATCACCATCGCCTTCGCCGGCGAGGGACAGAACATCGACACCGGCGCGAAGGTCTATCACAACGCGCCGAACACGAGTTCGACGATCGAATCGAAGTCGATCTCGAAAGACGGCGGCCGCACCAACTACCGCGGGCTCGTCCACATCGCCGACGGTGCCGAGAACTCGAGTACGGCAGTCGAGTGTGACGCCCTGATGTTCGACAACGAGTCGACCTCCGATACCATGCCGTACATGGAGATCGAGGAGTCGAAGGTCGACGTCGCTCACGAAGCGACGGTCGGCAAGATCGGTGACGAGGACATCTTCTACCTCCAGAGCCGCGGACTGGACGACGACGACGCGAAGAAGATGATCGTCGCCGGCTTCATCGAGCCGATCACCGAAGAGCTCCCGATCGAATACGCAGTCGAACTGAATCGCTTGATCGAACTCGAGATGGAGGGAAGCCTCGGATAGACATGAGCACGCAGGTACACGCCAATCTGACGGACGAACAGGTACGCGAGATCAGCGATCGGCTCGACGAGCCCGACTGGCTCCTAGAGACCCGTCTCGAGGCGCTTGAGGCGCTCGAAGAGCTGGAAATGCCCGACGTGATCCGAACGCCGGGACAGAACTGGACCAACCTCTACGAACTGGATTTCGAGTCGCTCGTCGATCCGTTGAATACCGCCGAAGACAAAGACCAGGTCGGTCCCGAAAACGCCGAGGTCCTCTCGTGGGCCGAGGCCGTCGACGAACACGAGTCGCTACTCGAGGAGCACTTCGGTTCCATGGTCGATCCTCAGGAGAACTACCTCACGGCGCTCTCGACGGCGCTTTTCTCCACGGGAACGGTCATCTACGTCCCCGAAGGCGTCGACGCCGAGGACGTGACGATCCGGACCGAGATGAACTCCCGATCGCTGTTTAACTACACGCTCGTCGTCACCGAGGAATCCTCGTCGGTGACGATCCTCGAGCGCCAGTCAACTGGTACCGATCTCGAGGACGAGCAGTATTACAGCGGTATCGTCGAAGTCGCCGCGGCCGAAAACAGCTATGTACAGTACGGATCGCTTCAGGACCTCTCCGAGGAGACGTACAACTTCACCGCCAAACGCGGCGACGCCGACACCTACGCCACGATCAACTGGATCGAAGGTAACGTCGGCTCGAAGCTAACCAAGACGGGGGTCTCGACTGAGCTCAATGGCGACGGTGCGGAAACACAGATCATCGGTGCGTTCTACGGACACAACGACCAGCACTTCGATCTGGACTTCAAGGTCTGGCACCGCGCCGAACACACGACGGCAGATCTCGTCACCCGCGGGGTCACCGACGACGTCGCGCGATCGGTCTACGAGGGCGTCCAGGACGTCGGCGACGTCGCCTGGGATACGAGTTCCTACCAGCGAGAGAACACGCTCATGCTCTCCGACGAGAGCGAAGCCGACGCCTCGCCGAAGCTCATCATCAACAACCACGACACGGAAGCCTCCCACAGCGCCACCGTCGGGCAGGTCGACCAGGAGGACCTCCTGTATATGACCTCCCGAGGCGTCACGCCGGAGGCGGCTCGCAACATGCTCGTCGAGGGCTTCTTCGTCCCCGTTCTCGAGGAAGTCGCCGTCGACGAACTCCGAACGGACTTCGAGTCGCTCGTCAACACGCGTCTCCGAAACTAACGCCTACTACGCTTTCTTCGCGTTCGATCACACCAACGTACTCGAGCGACTGCCCGACGGTTGGTCATCACTTCGAAAGCGAGCCGACTACCCAGACGACTCCCGACGAGAAAACGGGAAGTTAAGTAACGCGACCACCCACAGACGTGTATGAGCTTGGGACAGCGTGTCTCGACCGACCACCAACTGACCCGCCTTCTCCAGATCGGCGTGGTCCTAGAGGAAGTCGTCGAGTCGCGTGCTGCCCATCACCTCGAGTCACTCCCCGCCGAGGCGCGAGCGGAGATCGACAGAGAGGTCAGGGAGCTACTTACGGACGCAACGGAAGAGTCGGCCGATCACCGCGATCGGCTCGAAACGTTGATCGACGACCTCGAGGCGGAAACGGTCGGATACGAGGAGATCAATCAGCTCGTCGACGCCCAGTACGGCCCACCAGAGGATACCGACGGCGTGTTGTACGACCAACTCTGCAACGAGGAAACGGCCTACAAGTTCTACGACGATCTCATCGAGGCGATCGAAGCCGCCGACGCGACGTTCGCCGTCGATCGGGAACGAGTTCTCGAGACCCTCCGAGAGATCCGCGCGGAAGAAAAAGAGGGCGTCGAGGAAGTCACAGAAATTATGGAGCGGCGGGCATGATCGGGATACGCACCACTCACGAGCGCCAGACGAGTCGGACCGATCGACGACCAAGACACCACACGAAGGGTTGGCGATGAACACAGCAGATCAATATCTCAAGGCGATCTATCTCGCACAGCGAATGGAGGAGGGACCGGCCTCGACGGGCACGCTCGCGGACCTCCTCGGCGTGAGTCCGGCGAGTGTCAACGAAATGATCGGGAAACTCCAGGACAAAGACCTCGTCGATCACGAAAAGTACAAAGGCGCGAGTCTCACGGAGGAGGGGCTCGAACGCGCCCACGAGGCGCTCCAGACGTACTGTATCATCGAGCGATTCCTCGCGAACGTCCTCGAGGTCGACGAGTTTCGCGACGAAGCCCGCGCGCTCGAGAGCGTCATCGACGATACGGTCGCCGAGAGACTCGATACGATCATCGACCGCCCGGAGCAGTGTCCGGACTGTTTCGACCCCGAAGCCGACTGCTGTAGTCTGCTCGAGGTTTGCGGGCCGGCGAACTAACCGTCCATCGCGAGAGTTCTACTCGATCAGTTCGTCGTATCGGATCCGTTCGATACGGTACGATCCACACTCCGGACAGTACTGTCTATTCAGTCTGAACCGACGATCGCAGTTTCCACAGTGGTATACTCGGTCCTGACTCTCGAACCGGCGAGAGCCGACGAACCGACCGATCCACGTGAACCATCCCGTGAACCGGCCACCATCCGTAACCCGCTCTCCCAGCTTTTCGATAATAGATCTCATTCGTCGGACCGGCGACGTTCGACGTCACGAGCGATCGAGTGAGCCGTTTCTGTCGTGTCCGGGTCGAGAGAGTCGTCCTCGAGCGGTGGGGGTTCGACCGGACTCGCGTCCTCGTCGTACTCGAGGCGATCCCGACCAACACCGTCGATCGTCGGACGGCGCGAATCGCCGAACGAGATGTATCGCCGGCCGAGTGCTGCGGCCCCGAGGAGGGCGAGCGCGACGACAGCAGCGAGTCCGACCGGAAGCGACCACGTCCCGCCGTTCCAGTCGGCATCGAAGACCCCCTCGTAATAGGCGGCCGGTTCCTCGCCGTGGATCGCGAGAACGACCTCGCGGTTGTTTCGAAGCGAGTTGTCGTTCCAGTTGATGCTCCCGACGACCGTCGTCTCGCCGTCGATTACGACTCCTTTGGCGTGAATTTTCTCGAACCTGTTTTTCGGTTCGACGAGGGCGACCTCGAGCGGGAGGTCTTCCGCGGCCGCCGTCTCCTCGAGGACCGATTTCACTCTGGCGTTTTCCTCTTCGACGTACCACGACGAATCGAGCAGGATGCGGACCTCGACGCCGCGGCGTGCCGCGTCGACCGTTTCCTCGACGAGCGACACGTCGGGCCCGCCGAGACTCGCCTGTTTGACGAGGATCTCGTCCTCGGCGGACGCGAGGAGTTCGCGGAGTCTCGGCTCGGCGTTGTCGGGAGCGAGCAGGAGTTCAGCGCTCTCGACGTCGACGGATTCGGGCGGGTGGTTCGACGGGAACTCGGTGGGGGTCTGGACCTGACCCGCTGGGTCGCTGAACGAAGCGTCCTCGAGATAGGCCGTCCCGGACTCCGTGTCGGGCCCGCTGAAGTCGGCGTCGAACACGGTCTCGAGGTCCGTCGCGAGCGCCGTGTTCTCCAGAGAAATTCCCCAGCCGCGACTCGACTCGCCGCCGACGCCGGACGGTTTCCAGTTTTCGGTCATGATGAGCACCGTGTCGTCGGCGATCGCGTACTTTGGGTGGTGGTAGCGATAGCGCGCGTTCTCCCCGCCGGTCATTCGAACGTCGACGCCGCCGTCTTCGAGGGTCGAGAGGGGCGCTTCGGTCGCGGACGACGCGCCGCCGACGGGACCGGACTCGAGCAGCACGTCGACCTCGACGCCGCGTTCGCTCGCCGCGACGAGTTCCGAGGCGACCGCCTCGGACGTGAACGTATACCCAGCCAGTGAGAGATTCTCCTCTGCATTTCGGATCGTCTCCAGCGGAATCTCTGGGCTATCGGGGAGAACGAACGTCGTCGCGTTCTCCGCAGCGACGCGCGTCGACGGAAGACAGGTCGCGCCCCTTGGCCACCATCGGCCAGTCGCGTCCCCACTCGAGCGGGCGCTCGCGCTCGGGTTCGACTGGTCGCCCGATTCGTTCGCCCGTTCGGTCCGATACCACTGTTCGGCGACCGGCGCATCCTCGTAACTGACCGCGTCGATTCGGTCGGAGCCGTTCCGGATCTCGAGGCGGTCTCCGTCCGTCGCGAGGCGGAGATGCCCCTCGAGTTCGAGGGTGGGTTCGTCGGTGAGTGACGCCGTTTCGTTGGGATTGATCGTGACGGCGACCGCGCCCGAGACTGTTTCGTTCGGAAACGACGCGGTCGTGTGACCGTCCGTGACCGTCCAGTTCTCGAGCGAGGTCTCCGGCGGCGTCTCGAGGACGAAAAACTCGCCGACGTTCTCGGGCGTCGTCGGGTTCGGATACAGTTCGACGATCCGGGCCTCGGAGACGTTGCGGTGGCTGTCGTCCGACCGCGCGGCGACCGGGCACGCAAGCGCCTGGGCGGAAGATACGTCTCCCGGCGTGGCTTCCGCCGATGTGGAGGGCTCTGCCCGTTCGCTCGAGGCGGATTCGCCGGGGACGGACGATCGCACGTCGACGCCCGGAGGCGCGCCGACGAACGCGACGGCACACGCGCTGGCGACGAGTCCGCAAACGAGGACCGCGGCGAGGAGGACCCTGGCACGCATTGGGCGGTCTGGCCGCGTCTCGGTATGTAAATCCTCACCCGTCGAGGGGGTCGATACACTGTGAAAATACCGTCTCCGAATCGCCGCACGAACAGAAACCGATTAGGCAGCGAAACGGAACTGTCTGCTCATCTACCTACGCAGCGGGCTCGAAATCCGCCTTCTCGGCTTCGGCCTGCACGAGATACGCGCGGTCGCCGGCAGCGTCCGCAGCGACCTCGAGGGCGCGTTCGGTGCCGATCTGGGTGAGCGCCCAGACGGCGCTCGCACGCACCGTGTCTTCGTCGTCTTCGTCGATCCGTTCGGCGAGTGGTTCGATCGCGCGGGTGTCGCCGATCAGTCCCAGCGCGCGGGCGGCGGAGCTTCGGACGGCAGCCTCCTCGGCGACCAACTGGTTCGCGATCGGCTGTACCGCCTCTTCGCTGCCGACTTCGCCGAGCGCTCGCATCGCGGGGCGCTGCAGTTGCGGGTTCGAATCGACGTACTCGAGGAGCGTCTCGACGACGTCCTCGTCGTCGTTGCCGATCTTTCCGAGGATCGACATCGCGGTCGTATCCCGACGGTTCGCCCGCTGGAGCATCGGTTCGGTCGCTTCCTCGGGCCCCATCCGCTCTAGAGACTCGAGACAGTGTTCTTCCATGAAGTCCGAACCCAGCGACTCGAGTGCGAGCAGGATCATGTCGGCGTTGCCGCGTTTCTCGTGGACTTTCAGCGCGTGCCACTCCGGGGGGAAGTCCTTGACGTGATCGAGGACGTCGTAGAACCCCTCGCGTCGGAGCTGTTCGCGCACCTGCAGGTCGTCCCAGGCCGTCGCGTCGTCGACGCCGGACTGTAACACGTCGGTGATCTCGAGCAGCGAGGCGATATCCTCGGCGTCCTCGTCGGGGTCCAGTTCCGCGGCCTCGATTTCGGCTTCGAGGCGTTCGAGCGCATCGACCAGCGCGTCGAGCAGGGGTTCGTCTGCCGAAATCGAAACCGACGTTCCAAGCACGGCGTTGCTATCCTCGAGTGTCTCCTCGACCGCTTCTCGCAGTTCTTCCTCGCCCTCCTCGGTCCAGCGGGTGCTCTCGAGGTCACCTTTGGCGCTCTCGACTTCGTCGATGACGTCCGTCGCGTACGGCCCCCGCTGGTCGTCGACGTCGGACTGGATGTCGTCGACCTCGTCCTCGAGGTCCTCGATTTCTCCCTCGAGATCGTCGAGTTTCTCCTCGAGCGCCTCCTGTTCGGCCTCGAGTTCCGCGATCGGTCCGTCGGGAGCGTCGTCGTCTTCCCCATCGCTCGCCTCCTCCTCCTCGTCGTCCTCGTCCGTTTCGGGTTCCGGAAGCTCGATCTCGTCGAACTCCTCGCGGACGGCGTCGAACGCCTCGCGAACGTCCTCGAGGTCCGATCGAACCGGCTCGAGTTCCGCCTCGACGTCGTCGAGGTCGTCTTCGGTCTCGGCGGCCGCTAGGGTGTCGTGGACCGGTTCGATCTCGTCTCGAATCGGATCCAGATCGTCGCGGATGGGGCCGAACTCGGCTTCGATCGATGCGAACTCCTCGCGGATCTCGTCGGCCCGCTCCTCGAGATCCTGTGTCTGCTCGGAGTCGGGAGCGTCCTCGTCGCTCATCCCACCACCCGGCGAGGTGCCGCCTGTCTCCTGACTGCGTTCATACGAGGGTATCGTGTCAGGACGCTCCTAAGCGTTTCCATGCAGAGTCCGGACGAATTCGTCCAGCCCGCAAACACAGGTGAGTAGACGTAAGTGGGTTCGATCAGACGTTTCCGTGCATCTCCGCACTCTCGGGCTCTTCGGCATCGGCCGGATCGGCGTGGGTATCCTCGCGCCAGTAAAACCACGGACTGAGCGTCATGTACGCGATTCCGAGCGTGAGCAGGGCGTAGGGAAACGTTCGGCCGGCAAAGCCCGGAATGAGGATCGCGAGCGCGTGAACCACGCCCATTATGAGCGTATCCCGAACCAGCAAGTCCGGGTACTGGATCCGGGAGACCATGAGATAACAGAACATACCGGTAATCGTCAGTACGAGCCACGGCTCGGCGGCCGGTTTGTGCGCCAGGATCGCAGATCCGATGATCGTCGCGGCGAGCGTCGTCTGAATCCCTTCCGTGTAATTGGTCGCCGTATCGTAGGCGGTGTACATCCCGAGTCTCGCGATGGCCATCGCGACGAACAGCGCACAGACGCCGGTGACGACGAGCAACTCGAGCGATACCGTCTCGAATCCGATACCGAACCCGTCCGTGACGACGACGAACGCGAGGACGGCGGGGGCGACGCCGAAAGAAGCGACGTCGGCCAGCGAGTCGAGGTACGGTCCCGCTTCAGTTCCGCCGTACCGGCGTGCGAGGATGCCGTCGAGTCCGTCAGCGATCGCAGCGAAGAGGATAAGTCGAGCGGCGAGGTCGATATCGACGAACGCGATGACGACCGCGAGAAAGCCCAGCGCTCCGTTCGCGATCGTCACTGCGTCGGCGGCGCCGAGCCGACCGACGAACCGGGGAAGCATACTCCGGCATTCGATGGGCAGTTACCTTACGTGTTTTCGTTTTTCGACGGTCGCACTATTGGGAAACGTCGAGTGGGAATCGAACCGGGGGCTTATATTCGGTCTGTCCCAACCCCCGTCTATGAACCGCCGTGCCTATCTCGCGTCCCTGGGAACGGTCTCGACAGTCGGGGTCGCGGGTTGTTCAACGGTCACCGGAACGCTCAGAGGCGAGCCCTGTAGCGGGAACGACTGCGACATCGGAATGACTCGGACCGAGTTCGTTCCCGAAACGTACGAGATTTCCGTCGGCGAGACCGTCGTCTGGAAGAACACGAGCGAAGCGATCCACACGGTCACAGCCTACGACTCCTCCCTTTTCGAGGACAAGGGAGCGGAGTACTTCGCGACGGGCGACTACGACGACTTCGAAACGGCACACGAGGAGTTCTGGAACGAGAACAACGGTGCGCTCCACACTCGAGAAACGTTCGAACACACGTTCGAGGTTCCCGGAACGTATCACTACGCCTGCTTACCGCACGAGGAAGGCGGTATGATTGGCCTCATCAAAGTAACCGAGTAAGCCGCACTCCGCGTCGAAAAACAGTCTTCCGATCGAAACTCGAATCGAATCGCGCCAGTCCGCAGTCTATTCGTCCGTCGCGACGTCCTCTTCGTCGACGTCGACGGCCGTCGCCTGCTCTTCTGCGACTTCTTCCGGATGCGCCTCGAGGGTCGTCTTCTGGATCTCGACCCGGCGAAGCGGGTAGATCGGCTTCGCTTCGCCGTAGATCGCAGAGGAGAGACGGCCTTCGACGACGCCGTCGATCAGGTCCTCGAAGGTTCGCTCCTGGGCCGCTTCCTCGACCATTTCGACCATCTTCTCGCGGATGGCCTTCTCCTGGCTCGCGTCGGCTTTCTTCGTCGTGAACGCGACCGGCTGGATCTGAACGCGGTAGTCGTCCGTCGTCAGGACGGTGACGTAGGCCTCGATCTTCGAGGCGCCGCGTCGAACCAGCGAGCGCAGGTAATCCCGCGTCAGCGAGTGTTCGACGAAGTCCGTGTAGGCGCTGTCGCTGCCCACGTCGGTGATCTTGAACGTGAGCTTCGTGTTGTTTTCGCTGGCGCTGTTGGTCAGGTCGCCGAGCGTCGTTTCGATGGTCCGTCCGTAGACCTTGTCCGGTTCGTCTGCGGGTGTCTCACCGAGCACTTCCCGGTCGAACTGCGCCGGGGCGTGGACGGTGTACCACCGCTTTTCTTGTTTCGCGCGTGAAACTGATCGTTCACTCATTGTGTGTTAGGTTCGTGGTTCGTGTCGGATCTCGCCGCGGTCGAGACGCCGTGTCCGTCCGCGCTCGAGTCTGCATCCGAAGGGTTGGGTGTCTGTCTATCGATACTACAGGCGACGTCGAGGTTGACGACGTAATCGTCGACCGTCGATTGTAACCCACTAGTCGTCTCGCGTTCGATCCGCGTGACGAGCGTTCGAGCGTCCTCGACGGCCGTCTCCATCTCCTCGGTATTGTCGGGACAGAGCGCCCGGGCGAGGAGCTCCGGATCGTCGTGTGTCGTCCGAATCGTCGCGTGTCTCGTCATCGGTGTCCACCTCCAATCGTCATAGTTGCCCTCGTACTGCCGCGATGATCGTCGAATCGTCCACGTCCGAGCCGTAGGCCAGGTATCCCCGGCGACGACCCACGTCGTAGCCGCACTCGACTCCGTCGTCGTCGAGATCCCGTGTGACCGCCTCGAGCGTCGACCCGAGAGCGCGGTCCTCGCGCGTCGAGATCCCGGCTTCGCCGTCGCCGATCACGAGAACGGTCGGCTCCGGCGACCGGTAGGCTACAGCGAGTCGAGCGACGGTTTCGACAGGACCGTCGTCGACATCGACGACGAAGACGCCGTCGTAGCGGCCGGTCGACCCGGATTCGAGCGCGTCGTGGGCGCTCCGGCCGTGTTCCCGCCACGCCTCGAGCGCCGGCTCGCGTGCGTCGTGGCCGATCGCCAGCGCGATACCGGTTCCCGGCTCGACGCGTGCGGTCGCCTCGAGCACGTCGGCGTAGCCGCCGACGGTCTCGAAGGGACGGTCGGTGCGAGTCTGCCGAGTCGATTCGGGTGCGTCGCCCGAATCGCCGGGTCGCGCGTACGGACTCAGCGCTCGCGTGACCGAGTGCGCTGCGCTGTCGACGGCGTTCGGTGCGCCGACGGCGTCGATCGCGACGAGCGAGCCGATCTTCCGGTGGGTCTCCCGCTCCAGCGTGGCCGGCTCGGCGTCTGTCCCCGATTCGGTGACGATCGCCGAAAACGCATCTCGAGTCGCCTCGAGGTCGCCGGACCACGGGGCGAGCACGCGGGTCGAGTAGGCGAGCCCGTCGATCGGGTCCGCGGTCGGCACCGAAACGCCCGGTCGCTGCTCGAGCAGGTTGCGCTCGAGAGCGTCCGTGAGGAGCCACTCCGTCTCGCCGGCACCGGGCTCGACGCCGGCGGCGGCGACGCCCGCGAGCGCGAGCACCGGGTTCGGCGTCGAACCCAGCTCTTGGACGAGATCGCAGGCCTCGAGGGTGGCCGGCCGGTCCGCGGAGCCGAGTCGCGTCGCGTCGCCGTCGACCGCACCGACGACGAGCGTTCGATCGGCCGGGCCTCGATCCAGACTCTCCTCGGCAAGGGTCGTCCGCTCGCCGACCGTCCGGACGGCGCTCACCTGATACGGAATCTCCCGCTCGGCGAGCGCGTCCACGACGACCCCGCAGGCGGCGAACGCGTCGCCGGCCGGTCGCGTGACCAGCCGGACGAAGCTCGCGCTCTCGAGGTCGTCGGTGGCGGTTTCGGCGTCGATCGAACGACCCTCGGTGGACATGACGAGTTACTCCTCGAGCAGCGTCTTGGCGACGTCGTAGGAGTAGGTGAACTCGGGCTCGAGTTCCTTCCCACGGTAGTAATCGACCAGTCGGCGCACCTTCGATTCGGTGTTCTGCAGCGCGCGCTTGTTCTGGTAGTCCTGTGGGTTCTCCTGGACGTGCTCGCGCAGGCGGATCGCGCGTTGCATCAGGCTCCGGAGGTCCTCTGGGAGTTCGGACTTCGCGTCGTTCTCCTCGAGGATCTCGGTGACCTTCTTGCCGGTCGCCAGTTTGACGTCCGGAATCGGCGTGCCGGTGACGCCCTCGTCACGCAGCTTGATGCCGATCTGGCTCGGGTCGTGGCCCTGTTCTGCCAGTTCAACGACTCGCTGTTCGATCTGCTCCGAGTCGACGTCGCTCCACTCCGGTGGTTCGTCTGCCGCGGGCTTGTCCGATCCGGACGAGCCTCGGCGGCGCGTATGCATTCGTGCCATTGTTGAGGATAGGAAACGCACTGACCGCCGCATATGTCCGGCTCTCGCCGGGTTGCACTTCCGCAATCTCGAGTCACCCAAAGAGAGCGGGCGACGGGGTCAGATTTGCGGCCGTGCGGTTCCCACTGGTACCTATTCGGTCAGCGACTAAAGGGTTTCTACCTCGAGTTACGCGGACCACCTCCGTGATAACGGAGATGTCCATCGGCAGCATTTATGTGTTTTTGGAATGAAATATTCACATCCGAACCGGTGTGCTCACCGCCGTCACTGAATGCCCCCTTCATGACCGAACGAGAACTCGAGCGGACGACTGAAGCCGATGAAAGTGAGAACAGCGACAGCGATCGACGCGACGCACACGAAACCGAATCCGATTTCGACGGCCGTGATCCCAGCCGGGAGTACGACCAATCCGCGGATTCCTTTCTCGACCTCGAGGCGGCCGTCTCCCCCGAATCGCTCTCCGACTCGGAGACGTACGCCCAGATCGTCGGAACGGACCGCGTTTCGGCGTCGGCGGTGCCCGATTCATATCCGTGGTCGATCGCTACCGCGGACGCGCTCGCACTGGATCTCGAGATCGACGATCGAGGAACCGAGGTGACGGTCTACTTCGAATGGCCCGTCCCCGATTCGGACGCTCGACTCTCGAGATTGCTGGGCACACTCGAGGTGTCCCCGGACGCTGTTGCTGACCTGCACGGCAAACAAGTGCTCGTTGAGAGAGCGGACGGCCACTGGGTGCCAGTAGTTCCGCCCCAGCAGTCCGCCGGTAGCCCGCTCGGCTTCTACGGTCTTCTCGGTGGCGTACTGTTCAACGTGACCGTCCTGACAGCGTTCGTGTTGAACCTCGGCGTGTCCGAGGGACTACTCCTGTCGCTGTTTATGGTGTTTAACCTCCTCGTGCTACCGGTTTCGACGTTTCTCGATGCGGGATATCTTCGGTCGCACACCGATTGGGGTGGCCCGTTCAGTCGCTGGGGCTGGACCATCCTCAACGCCGCACCCGGTCTCAACGCGGTGACTGCGCTGTGTTACCTGTCCCTCCGGCGACGGGCGTCGTGGATCCGAAAGCGGTGAATCGCTCAGCCGGCTGCGACTCGAGCACCCGTCAGGTGTGTCAGCCGGTCTCGCCGGCACGCCTAATTCGAGGGGTTTATCTATTCCCGTAGGAAAGCAGCAAGTGCGCTCGAGGGCTCGTAGATCAGTGGTAGATCACTCCCTTGGCATGGGAGAGGCCCCGGGTTCAAATCCCGGCGAGTCCACTCGAACGTAGTGAGAGTGGACGAGCCGGCCTTCTGCCGGTTTCGTCCCTTGCCTTATCTTCTGCGCACAACGATTTCGAGTGAATTTCCGGCATTTTTCTCGCTGTGATTTGAAGCGGTGGCCTCTCTCGGTCGTCGTCTGCTGGCGGTAACTCCCATTAGAACAATGGAATAGATAAAATCAATCCTGCTGGTGGGGTAGGCTTGGTGGTTCTGGTCTTGCCCCCTCATTTCTGTGAATCCAGTAATCACCTAATGCAGACAGACCTAAGGCGGCGCTTATGGGCATAGTTTCTGGTACTGCAATTCCTATCATTATTGAGAACCCTTGGCCAAGTAACCAGAACACAGGAATCAAAACACCAATTACTCCAACTAATCGTTCGATCCTTGTCCAGTCAACAGCAGTTTGATATATATTGACCTGTGAACCAGCGCCCATCCCTCCAGTTAATTCTTCAACTTGTTCATGCCTTTGCTGTCGCTGGAGCAAGTCACGCGCAAACTCTTCTGCTGATTGGTCTTCTGAAGGTTCACTCTCTTTGGGCATAATGACGAAAAATGTACCTGTAAAATAAAAAATTGGCTATAGACGATCGAGGAATTCTGCTCGTCGCTGGCGCTTCTCGCTGATCGAGGCCTTATCGTAATGTTTGTCCAACACTTCCTGACTCACATCAGCTCGGTCACTGACTGCCTCAACTGGCCAACCCTTGTTCCGATGGTAGGTGATCGACCCCTTACGAATTGCGTGAGGACTGACGGAGGAGGGACAAAAGTTGGCCTTCGAGCTGTTAACGGCCTCGCACTCGTCCATGTCGCGGTCGTGGGGGCACTTATTGGAATAGTGGCAGGGACGAGTAATCTTGTAGACGTGTGAACGGATCGTTGTCTCGTGGGCGCGTCCGTGGGACGTACAGATTAGCGGCATTCGACCGTGATCGTCCTCGACGCGAGGGTGTTGATCGTGAACCCAGTCATTGAGGGTTTGAACGAGGCCACTTCCCAGGTTAATCTCCCTCTCGCCCTGGGTTCGGTTTTTTAGTGGTGTTCCTGTGGACTCTCGATTAACCGCTTTAATATAGCCTTCTCCCGGGTGAAAGTCGGTCACGTCGAATGCACGTAGCGTGCTGGTCCGGATACCAGTATGCCACAGCAAGTGAAATATGACGTGGCGAAGCGTCGCATATTCGTACTTATTCAAGTACTCCAAGATCAACTCGGCTTCTTCCGGGGTGATCGCCGTGTCATTAACGTCCTCGTTCATACCGAGCTTAGGAAGCTCGACCTTCTCGCTTAATCCGGGCGGAACCGCGTCGATTCGCTCACAGAACACGAGGAACTGACGGATGGTTCCGAGCTGGTTCTGAAGCGTGACGTTATTCACTTCCTCTGATCTCCAGACCTTAAACTCGTGGAGTTTTCGGCCAGTAAGTTCGTTGAGGTTATCCAGATCGGTTTCCTCGCACCATTCTACGAATCGTTCGACCCGGTATCCGTGATTCTGCTTTGAGGTGACGCTGAGGTCAGTACGGTCTTCAAGGTACAATTCTTTGGCCTGTCGTGGTGTGATTGGTTCGAGCATGGTTTCTCTTGAACCACCGGCAGACCGACGCTCGGGCGGTCACCGCGAGAGGAGCGAGCGGGTGGACTCGCCGGACAGACTGAGATCCATTCCAGATCACAGCCCATGCATTGGTTGAAGCGGAGTACGCGTCAGCGTACACGACGCTTGGGTTCAAATCCCGGCGAGTCCACTATTTTACGTCGCGAGCAAATTCGCGAGCGGCGCATATAGTCGGCGAAGGCGGGATTTGAAGCCCTATTAGTCCCAGATCGCGAGTGAGCGAAGCGAACGAGCAGGAACGTCTAATTCCGGGTTCAAATCCCTGGTAGAAACGATCCATCGAAAAGTGGACGCCAGCAGGAACGCTTCGGGTCGTCATGTTCACCGACGCAACAGGCGAAAGACGGTCTATCGCTTCCGCGATACTGGTCACGTGCACAAGTATTTCGGCGATAGCGAGCCGTCCGAGAAAGCACAATTCTCGGATACAACGTTCGCGGTAACTACGTCTGCGTATTTACTGCCGAGAATTTATGTAATTCTACCTGTTAGTCCAACTATGAGTGATTATCTCGAGGAAGTTCCGTGGGGTAATCTTTGGCGCTGGGGAGTAAGTTCGTTGTTGTTTTTCTTCGTTTTCGTTTTCTTACTTATTCTCGCCACCAGTGCAGGGGCTCTCAATGACGGAACGATAAACTCGATACTTCAACTGGTGATAATTGTATCCAGTATCATTATCGGTGCCATTGTGGTCTGGTCGGACGAAATTCCGTGGCCCGGTGACCCTTGAGACGAAAGTAGAATTCGGTGCCGAATGGTAGAATCATTCCATTGTACTGAACGATATGTGAGTTCTCTGTATCTCCCGTTGCGTCATGATCCTGTCCGTCATTGCTCTACTTCTCGGACAGAGGGAGCCAAGAACGAAGGAACTTCAGAAGGCGAGTACTCCTCAACCAGCTCGTCGTAGATATCACAGTGACGATCCATATCTCGTTTGACGATAAACCGGAGCATGCGCTCACGGACCTCGTCAGGGTCCATGTCCTCGGGCGCGCTTGAAACCGATTGATCTGGTTGACTCGTCATATTACTCCTTACTTTGGTCGCCACCGGGATAGCGTTTCGTGCTTGCTCCTCGAGGGCGAAAAAGCCGAGAATAGCGGCCTGGACAGCACTCACCCAACCAAACGCATTGTTATCGACAGATTGACCTAAACCCTCAGTCAAATATAATGCATGTCAAGTGACCTATCTACTAGAGATTTTTATCGAGGGATTGCAATGCTAGCCATTCCGCTTGCAATGCTTCTCCTAGTACAAACAGCGTCGTTATACGCACTCAACCGACAGGCGAACATCACTAATGGTTTACTTATATTCCCATCACTCATAATTGGTATTGTGGCACTATTCTTTTCATTATTTTATCTTCTACAAGGGTCACTATCTGATACTACTCCCCAAGAGTAACTGTTCCTACTGACTCCAAAATCTCATTTCGAATACTCATCAGTGACCAATTAGGGAGAGAACGCCCAGAGGGAGACTCGTTTCTCCTCTCGGCCAGTAATCCCGCCTACAGAACGTGAAGCTGCCTACTGAACGACGGCGAGTCCATATGGGGCCGGTAATCTTTCGGTTGGAGTAGTTCCAGACCACTTGCCTACACCCGCATCTATCGAGAATCAACGGACGAGGAACGGAACCCGTTCGTGGAACAGCGCTCTGACGGACCAGTGATTTTCACTGCACGGGTTTGCAATCAGTTTCCGCCCTGATGAATGCCGGTGTCCTTTAGCTTGTCAGCATCTGCAAACGGACTTCGGCCGGAGACACGCTCGGAGCCCCTGTCTTTCCGAATCTCTTTGCCGAACGCTGGTCGTTGACTCGTGGAATTCGTGCTCGAGGACTTCGAAGACGGCTTTTCGTCGCAATTTCGCTTCTCGTGGACCCGTAAACTGAGTTTCTTGCTGAAAGACTCGTCGCAGTATTCACAGGAGTATTCTGTCTCGTCGGGTGACGTCGTCGTCTGCGTCTCAGTCTGACGCGGCGCACATTCGGAGCGATGGTCGCTCAACGCATCCGCAGTCCCGTATTCGGTACCGCAGTGGTCGCCTTCGAACTCCCTCGAGTGGTTCTCAAGAAACAGCGACTCGTCGATCTCCGTCCGGGATGCAGATCGTATTCGATTCGCGTTCGACTCGCCCGCTGCCGGCGGCTGATTTAAGCTCGAGGCTTCGCATAACAGACCGACGCGCCGTTTCTCGTGGCTGCTCAAGTGGTCGGTATGATTGGAGAGCAACCATCTGACTCGCGAGAGGGTCTGCGGTGGAACGACGGCCGTCGACGCGGACCCGATGTCGATCGTTTCGGGATCGATTTCGAACGCGTCCGATGCCGGTTCGACGTGTCGGGAGAGGGCTCCGAGTTCGATAATCGGCGCCGGAACCGGACAGTTTTCGGGGAGCGTCTCGACGACAGCTCCAAATGCGGCCGAACAGCGCAGGTCCGGACCCTCACCACGAGAGCGGAGCGTCGACGAGTTGTCCTCCGTCGCGACTCGATACATACGACAAATTGTGTCAGGTAATTATATAATATTGTCGGTCAGGAGAACCCCATCTGTGACGTACGTACGCGTTCGATCAGTACGCTGGTCGAACAGCCATGCTCGCCGTTACAAGTAGCCTTCCTCGACCAGCCGGCCAATCCCCTCGCGAAGCCGTTCCTCGCTCGCGGCGTAGGAGATGCGAGCGTAGCCCGGTGTGCCGAACGCGCTGCCGGGAACCGTCGCGACGTGGGCGTCTTCGATCGCGCCCTCACACCACGCCTGATCATCTTCGTCGACCGGGAGCATCATGTAGAACGCGCCCTCCGGAACCGCCACGTCGACGCCTTCGTCCTCGAGCAGTTCTACGACGAGGTCTCGGCGTTGCTCGAACGCCTCGGTCATCTCGACGACCGCCTCGTCGGTGTTTTCGAGCGCCTCGAGACCCGCGTGCTGGACGAAGTTGACGGCCGAGGAGACCGAGTGGCTGTGGAGTTTGCCCGCCTGATCGACCAGTTCCTCGGGACCGGCGAAGTAGCCCAGTCGCCAGCCGGTCATCGAGTAGGCCTTCGAGAAGCCGTTGACGGTGATCGTCCGGTCGGCCATCCCCTCGAGGGTACCTAGGCTCGTCGGCTCGACGCCGTAGGTAATCTCCTTGTAGATCTCGTCGGAGATGACGGTGATATCATGTTCGACGGCCAGATCGCGAACGCCCTCGAGCGCCGCGTCGGAGTAGACCGCGCCGGTCGGGTTCGACGGCGAGTTGACGATCAGCAGTTCGGTGTCGTCGGAGACGGCGGCGCCGAGGTCGTCGAGTGCCGGCTCGAGCTGGAAGTCGTGTGCGGAGAGGTCGACGCGCGTGAGGTCGCCGCCGGCCATCTTGACCATCGCCTCGTAGGAAACCCAGGCGGGGTCGAGCAGTGCGACTTCGTCTCCGTCCTCGATCAGCGCTTGTACGATTTCGTACAGCGCCTGCTTCGCCCCGGGGGTGACGATGATGTTCTCGGGGCCATGATCGAGGCCGTCGTCGGCCAGTTTGTCGGCGATCGCCTCCCGAAGCTCGAGGATGCCCGCGGAGGTCGTGTAGCCGGTGTGGCCGGCGTCCATCGCGTCCTGTCCGGCCTCGATGACGTTCTCGGGCGTCGGGAAGTCGGGTTCGCCGACGGAGAGGTCGACGACGTCCTTGCCTTCGGCCTCGAGTTCGGTCGCAAGCGCGGAAATCGCGAGCGTTGCTGACGGTTCGACTCGGGTTACGCGGTCGGTGAATTCCAGGGTCATTGGTAATCTCCGTTTGAATCGGTGTCTACGTTTGAATCGGTGTCTACGTTTGAATCGGTGTTCGGATCGGGACCGTCTGTGTTCGGGTCCGGATCGGGGAGTTCCTCGACGAGGTCGAGCGCGCCGTCGACTGCTTTCGCGGCGTTCTCGACTCGTTCGCGCGCTTCTGCGGCGGACATACCGGGACCCGTTACGCCGAGTGTAACGGGCGTGTCGCGCTCGAGGCTGACGTCGGAGAGGCGCTGGGCCGTCGCGTCGGTGATCACCTGATCGTGATCGGTATCGCCGGTGATCACCGCGCCGACGACGACCACGGCGTCGATCGCCTCGCGGCGAGCGAGCCGGTCGGCCGCCAGCGGCGCGTCGTACACGCCGGGGACCTGAACGGTGCGGTCGACCGTCGCGCCCGCCGCGCGTGCGGCTTCCAGCGCCTCTCGTTCCATCTGCTCGGTGATCGGGCGGTTGAACTCCGCGACCACCACTCCGAGCGCGGTCATACGCCAGCGGTAGTGAGGGCGGGTAAAAGAGGTACCGTTCTCGCGCGACTTCGAGGGGGCTCGAGTCGAGATCGACCCGTGTCTACCGACCGGGCGTCGATTGACCCTAGCCGATTGCCAATCCTTAAGCGGAGTCGCGGACAACCGCCGCTCGATGACGACGCTACAGTCGCCAGGACCGACGCTCGGGATCGTCGGCGGCGGCCAGCTCGGACGGATGCTCGCCGAGGCGGCCGGCCCGCTCGGGGTCGACGTGATCGTGCTCGATCCGACGCCGGATTGTCCCGCGGCATCGCTCGCTCGAGACCAGATCGTCGCCGACTTCGACGACGAAGCAGCGATCTCCGAACTCGCGGATAGCGCCGACGTGTTGACCTTCGAGATCGAACTCGCCGATCAGGACGTCTTAGAGCGTGTGAGCGAGGACACCGGAACGCCGGTTCACCCGAAACCGTCGACGCTCGAGACGATCCACGACAAACTCGTCCAGAAGCGCGAACTCGCCGACGCCGGGATCCCGATCCCGCCGTTTCGCGCCGTCGAGGACGCGGCCGACGTTCGGGCGGCGATCGACGACTACGGCGCGCCGGTGATGCTCAAGGCCCGAACCGGGGGCTACGACGGGCGCGGCAACGTCCCCGTCGACTCGAAAGCCGACGCGGAGTCGGCCCTCGAGTCGGTCGCCGGACCGGCGATGGTCGAATCGTTCGTGGACTTCGCCCGCGAGGTGTCGGTTATCGCCGTCAAGGGTGACGGCGAGACGGCGACGTTCCCCGTCGGCGAGAACGTCCACGAGGAGGAGATCCTCCGCGAGACGCTGGTCCCTGCCCGCTCGGACCCCGAAGTCCGAGAGCGAGCGGCCGAACTCGCGACGGACGTACTCGAGGTGATGGACGGCCGCGGCGTCTACGGGATCGAACTGTTCGAGACCCGCGACGGCGAGCTGTTGTTAAACGAGATCGCCCCGCGACCGCACAACTCCGGACACTGGTCGATCGAGGGCGCACAGAGCTCGCAGTTCGAGCAACACGTTCGCGCCGTGCTGGGCTGGCCGCTGGCCTCGACGGCCCTTCGCTCTCCCACGGTCTCGACGAACCTGCTCGGCGACGTCGACGAGAACCAGGAGGCGACCCTACACGACGTCGACCGAATCCTCGAGACGCCGGCGGCCCACCTCCACTGGTACGGGAAAGCGCAGGTCCGACCGCTCCGGAAGATGGGCCACGTGACGGTCAGTTCGGACGACCCCATCGACTTCGAGCCGTCGACGACGGACCGGTCGACGACCGAGGGCGACGGTTCCGGGCGGGGAAGAACGGACGACGACCTCCTCGAGTCCCACCTCGAGACCGCTCGAGCCCTGCGGGATGCGGTAACGTTCCGGACCGAGTAACTCCGGACCGACTAACTACCTCGAACGCGGTAGCCTCGGTAATGGCAGATTCTGTGACAACCCTCATCGATCGGTTGCACGACGAAGCGGATAAGGACCGCCCGACCGAGGAGACTCCGGACATCGGTGTCGTCATGGGAAGCGATTCGGACCTCGAGGTGATGATGACCGGCGGTCGTCGGCCCGGCGCGTACGACGCCCTGGTCGAAGAGCTCGATTTCGCCGAGCAGACCGACTACGAGAGCGCCCCGGAAGAGCGGTTCACCTTCGAGACGTACGTGACCTCCGCGCATCGAACGCCGGATCTGATGACGGCCTACGCGGAGACGGCAGAAGCGCGCGGGATCGAGGTTATCATCGCGGGCGCGGGCGGGAAGTCGGCGGACCTCCCGAACATGACGGCGTCGATCGCGTACCCGCTCCCCGTCATCGGCGTTCCGGTCCAGGAGAAGTCCGTCGACAGCGTGATCGGCATGCCGACGGGTGCGCCGCTCGTCGCGGTCGACGCGGGGAAATCGTTCAACGCAGCCTTATCGGCCGCCCAGATCCTCGCACGGCAACACGAAGATGTCCGAGACCGACTCGTCGCCTACCACGAGTCGCTCCAATCGGACGTTGGAACAGTGTCTCGAGCCCTCCACGACGACGGAGTCGCGGCGTATCGGTCCGATACTCAGTAGGGACCCGCTCGAGCCGACTCGAGCGGCTAATAACTCATTACCATCGGGTTTCGGTCGGGAGTTATTTGTGGACGATTGTTCGTCACTGAAACCCATCCGTACGGCCGTCTCCGGGCAAATCAACCGGAAAGCGCAAGAATCAACCCTTATATGCGTGCGGTTTGAACCTGCGAACGTTACGGAGATGAATGAATGGATCGCTGTGGGGATGCTGGCGCTCGTGGGATTACTGATTCCGCTCGCGATGATGGCGGTGTCGTATCTCATCCGGCCAAGCGTTCCCGAAACGAGCAAACGCGCCACCTACGAGAGTGGCGAGGTCCCGACCGGTGGGACACGCATTCGGTTTAACATCCAGTACTACATGGTCGCACTTCTCTTTCTCGTCTTCGACATCGAAACCGTCCTCCTGTTCCCGTGGGCGGTCGTCTACCTGGATGCCGTCGAATCGGATGCCGTGTCGCTTCTCGAGATACTCGGTCCGATGCTGGTGTTCGTCGCAATCCTCCTCGTCGGACTCGCCTGGGCGTGGCGCAGCGGTGCAGTACAGTGGGCGCGAAGCCCGTACCAGGTCGAAACTGAGGCTGACCGACCATGAGCAACGAACCACGCCAACAGATACACGACAGTACCGCACCCTCGACCGACACCCGAGACGCGCGGATCGGCGAGGGACTCGATAACCGATTCAACTCGAAGCTTCGAGAGGCCTTCGGCGCGTCGCCGTTCATCCTCACGAAGTTCGACAAGTTCATGAACTGGGTCCGGGGGAACTCGATGTTCATGCTCCAGTTCGGAATCGCGTGCTGTAGCATCGAGATGATGTCCACGTACGCGATCAAACACGACATCGATCGCTTCGGTGCGGGCGTTCCCCGGGCGTCGCCGCGACAGGCCGACGTGATGATCGTCCCCGGAACGATCGTCTCGAAGTTCGGCCCGCGGATGAAACGCGTCTACGATCAGATGCCCGAACCGAAGTTCGTCGTCGGCATGGGATCGTGTACGATCTCCGGCGGCCCCTTCCAGGAGGGTTATAACGTCGTGAAGGGTGCCGAGGAGATCATTCCCGTCGACATCCACGTGCCGGGTTGTCCGCCGCGGCCGGAAGCGCTCGTGTACGGAGTCTTGAAACTCCAGGAACGGATCAAAAACAGCGAATCGTCCCCCGTCGTCGTCAAACCGTACGAACTCGAGCAGTTCGGCGACCTTCCGCAGGACGAACTCGTCCAGAAACTGGCCAGTGAGATCGACGAGGACGACCTCGTCATGCGATACAACTGGGCTGATTCACCATGAGCACGGACATCGAACCGCCACGAACCGCAGAAACCACCGAGGACGAACTCGAGGCGCTGATCGGCGACCGCGCGATCGCACGCGACAATCACCTGAACGCGCCAGGGTTCGTCATCAACCCCGACGACGTCCAGGACGTCCTCGCTGATCTGCGCGATGAGGCCGGGTTCGACCACCTCTCCTGTCTCACCGCACAGCAGTACGAGGACCGGTACGAGTCGATCTACCACATGAAGAAGTACGCCGACCCCACCCAGGAGGTCAGCGTCGTCGTCCCGACGACCCTCGACGAGCCGACGAGCCAGTCCGCGGAACCGGTCTTTCGGACCGCAGACTGGCACGAACGCGAGGCGTTCGACTTGGTCGGCATCGATTACGAGGGACACCCGGACCCGCGTCGGATCCTCCTCCCGGAGACCTGGCAGGGTCACCCGCTAAGCCTCGACTACGATCAGACGAAACCGCAGGTCGTCACGCTCTCGGAGTACGAGAACCCGATTCAGCCGGACCATATCGACTCCGAGTCGGACACGATGTTCCTCAACGTGGGGCCACACCACCCGGCGACCCACGGCGTCTTGCACATCAAGACGGTGCTGGACGGCGAGACGGTCCTCGACGTCGACCCCGATATCGGCTATCTGCACCGCTGTGAGGAGCAGATGTGCCAGCAGGGGACCTACCGCCACCAGATCATGCCCTACCCCGACCGCTGGGACTACGTCTCATCGGGGCTGTTGAACGAGTGGGCGTACGCTCGAGTGGCCGAGGACCTCGCGGACATCGAGGTGCCGGAGTACGCACAGGTTATCCGGACGATGGGTGCGGAACTCTGCCGGATCGCCTCGCACATGCTGGCGCTCGGAACGTTCGCGCTCGACGTCTACGGCGACTTTACGGCCGTCTTCCAGTACGCCTTCCGCGACCGCGAGGTCATCCAGGACATCCTCGAGGACCTGACCGGCCAGCGGCTGATGTTCAACTACTTTAGACTCGGCGGCGTCGCCTGGGATCTGCCCGAACCCCGCGAGGAGTTCATCGCACAGACGCGGGACTTCCTCGACGAACTCCCGGCGAAGGTCGACGAGTACAACGACCTACTCACGACCAACGAGATCTTCCAGATCCGCTGTGTCGACACCGGGATTCTCGAGCCCGAAGTCGCCAAAGAGTACGGCTGTACGGGTCCGGTCGCCCGCGGTTCGGGGATCGACTACGACCTCCGGCGCGACGACCCCTACGGCTACTACGAAAATCTCGAGTGGGACGTCGTCACCGAGGACGGCTGTGACAACTACAGCCGCGTCCTCGTCCGGATGCGGGAAGTCGAGGAATCCGCGAAGATCATCGAACAGTGTCTCGACCTGATCGAGGAGTGGCCCGAAGACGAACGAGAGGTACAGGCCAACGTGCCGCGCACGTTGAAGCCGGATCCCGATACGGAAGTGTACCGTGCCGTCGAAGGTGCGAAAGGCGAACTCGGGATCTACATCCGATCGGACGGGACGGACAAGCCCGGCCGCTTCAAGATTCGGAGCCCGTGTTACCACAACCTCTCGGTCCTAGAGCAGATGGTACAGGGAGAGTACATTCCTGACCTGGTCGCGTCCCTGGGCAGCCTAGATATCGTGCTCGGCGAGGTGGATCGATGAGCCGGGGCGCGCCCGAAATGGTGCTTCAGGTGGGCGAGCCGATGCTCCCCGAGCGGATCGGTGACCTCACCGGACTCGGCGAGTTCGGCGTGGCCGGCGAGCTGATCGCCGCGTTTCTCGCGGCCTTCATCGTCGGCAACTTGATGCTCGCGATGACCGGCCTCGCCGGGCCGTGGGCGAAACGGAAGATCACCGCCGCCTTCACCGATCGGATCGCGGTCAACCAGATCGGCCCGGCCGGCGTCGGCATCATCGTCGCCGACGCGGTTCGATTGCTCTCGAAGGAGAACATCATTCCCGAGAACGTCGACCGGCCGGCCTACGACGTCGCACCGATCGTCGTCGCCTCTTCGGCTATGCTCGGGTTCGCCGTGATCCCGATGGGGACCGGAATTCAACTCGCGGACCCCGAAGTCGGTCTGGCGTTCGTCTTCGCCGTTTCCGGGATCGCGAGCCTCGGACTGGTGATGGCGGGCTACGCATCGTCGAACAAGTACTCGCTGCTGGGCGGGCTTCGTGCGGTCGCACAGAACGTCGCCTACGAGATTCCGCTGGTCGTCACGGGGATGTCCGTCGTGATCTTTGCGGGATCCTTACAGATGAGCACGATCGTCGAGGCGCAGTCGCAGGCGCTGATCGATCTCGGCGTCGTCTCGATTCCCCAATGGTACGCGCTCGTCAACCCCTTCGCGTTCGTGTTGTTCCTCGTCGCGAACTTCGCGGAGGTCGGGCGCAACCCCTTCGACACCCCGGAGGCACCGACCGAGATCGTCGCCGGCTATCAGACGGAGTACTCGTCAGTGTACTTCGTCCTGATCTACCTCGGGGAGTTCTTGCACATCTTCCTCGGCGGCGCCATCATCGCGACGATCTTCCTCGGCGGTCCCGCCGGACCCGGGCCCGCGTTCCTGGGGATCGTCTGGTTCCTGCTCAAAATCTGGGGCGTCTTCATGATGACCCAGTGGCTCCGTTCTGCGGTGCCGCGAGTCCGGATCGACCAGTTGATCGAGATCGGCTGGAAGGGCCTGCTGGTCCTTTCGTTCGCGAACCTCTTGCTCACCGCGATTATCGTGGGGCTGATAGCATGATTGGGATACTCAAATCGATGGCAACGACGATGAAACACGCGCTGGATGGCTCTACGTTCACCGTGGAGTATCCCGAGACGGCACCGGACGTCTCGCCGCGGTTTCGCGGCGTCCACAAGTTCAGTCAGGAACGCTGTATCTGGTGTCGTCAGTGTGAGAACGTCTGTCCGAACGACACGATTCAGATCGTGATGGACGACAAGCGAAACGGCGAACAGTACAACCTCCATATCGGCCAGTGTATCTACTGTCGACTCTGCGAGGAGGTCTGTCCCGTCGACGCGATTTTGCTCACGCAGAACTTCGAGTTCACGGGCGATACGAAAAACGACCTCGTCTACAACAAAGAACAGCTCAAGGCGGTCCCGTGGTACAAGGACATCGACCCGCTCGAGTCCCGAGAACCCGACCGGGGCGCCTGGATCGGCGAGGGCGAAGGGGAGGTCGATTACCAATGATGGAAACGATCGCCTTCGCGCTGTTCGCAGCCATCACGCTCTCGAGCGCACTGGGGGTCGTCCTCTTCGAGGACCCCTGGCACTCGGCGCTCGCGCTCGGCATCTCGCTGTTGAGCGTCGCGGTGTACTACATCATGCTCGCGGCCGAATTCGTCGCGATGATGCAGATCCTCGTCTACGTGGGCGGCGTGCTCATCCTCATCACGTTCGCCGTGATGTTGACTCAGGACGAGACGTCCGATATCGACGAGACGGAGGTGACCCAGTCGTGACGACGCGTCCGAAGCTACGGCTCGGAAAAACTCTCGTCCCCGGCCTGCTCGCAGTGGCCCTGTTCGGCCTGATGGCCGCGGTCGTGTTCAACACCACGTTTTCCGGATCGCTGCAAGGGTTTTCCGGCGTCTCCTCGATCACCGCCGAAATCGGCTACGCGCTGTTCGACCTTGAGGCCTTGCAGCCGACCGAGGGGCCGATGACGAATACCGAACCGTTCCTCGTCTCGTTCCTGTTGATCGCGATCGTGCTGGACGCCGCACTCGACGCCGCGCTCGTCCTCGCCAAACGCGAAGACGAGGGCCAGACGGTCGCGGCGCTCTCGAGTGCCACGGCTGACGCAGAACCCAGTTCGACGCAGACGGGAACCAGCCGTCGCGGGAATCTCGGGGCGGCGACCGACGGCGGCGAGAGTTTCCGGTCCGATTCGGGGCCGAGCTCAGCGAAGACCGACGACGATGTGGTCGCTTCCGACGGAGGTGAGAGCGCGTGAGCGTTGGGATCGAACACTACGTCCTGCTGTCGATGGCCCTGTTCTGTATCGGGCTGTTCGGCGTGCTCACGCGGCGGAACGCGCTGCTTTTCTTGATGTCCGTCGAGTTGATGCTCAACGCGGCGAACGTCAATCTGATCGCGTTCTCGTTCTACCACGGCAACCTCACGGGGCAGGTGTTCGCGCTGTTTACGATGGCGCTGGCGGCCGCGGAAGTGGCCGTCGGCCTCGGCATCATTCTGGTACTGTATCGCAACTTCCGTGACGTCGACGTCACGGTCCCGTCGACGATGAGGTGGTAAGAAGATGGAAGGGATCTTTACCTACGCACCGGCGATAGCACTGCTCCCGCTCGCGGCCTTCGTGGTCGCACTCTGCTTTGGCAACGCGATGCCGAAGAAGGGTGCCATCGCGGGTATCTTCGCGACGGCCGGTTCCCTCGGCCTCTCGCTGTTGATGCTCGCGGCCGTCGCGAGCGGCGAGGTACACCACGAAACGTACTACCAGTGGGCCGCCGGCGAGACAGCGGGCCACAGCGCCACTCAGGGGATCGAGTTCACGTTCGGCATCCTGATCGATCCGCTCTCGGCGCTGATGCTCGTGATCGTCTCGCTGATCGCGCTGCTCGTCCACGTCTTCAGCCTCGGCTACATGAACGCCGAGGGCGAGACGGGACTGCCGCGATACTACGCCGAGCTCGGGCTGTTCACGTTCAGCATGCTCGCATTCGTCTACGCGGACAACCTGCTGATGGCGTTCATGTTCTTCGAGCTGGTCGGGCTCTGCTCGTATCTCTTGATCGGCTTCTGGTTCAGAACCGAGTCCGCGCCTTCGGCCGCGAAGAAGGCGTTTCTGGTCACCCGCTTCGGTGACTACTTCTTCCTCGTCGGCGTCGTCGCGATCGGCGCGACGTTCGGCACGCTCGCGTTCGCGGGCGACAACTCGTTCGTCGCCCAGGCGGAAGCCGCCTTAGACGGCGGCGAGACGCTGTTCGGGTTCGACGCCCGGACGTGGATCACGATCACCGGCCTGCTCGTGTTGGGCGGCGTGATCGGCAAATCCGCGCAGTTCCCGCTCCAGACCTGGTTGCCCGACGCGATGGAAGGCCCGACCACCGTGTCGGCGCTCATCCACGCGGCGACGATGGTCGCGGCCGGCGTCTACCTCGTCGCACGGATGTTCGGATACTACGTGCTCTCGCCGACCGCGCTCGGCATCATCGCCTTCGTCGGCGGCTTTACCGCGCTGTTCGCGGCGTCGATGGCGGTCGTCAAAGACGACATCAAACAGGTGCTGGCGTACTCGACGATCAGCCAGTACGGCTACATGATGCTCGGCCTCGGCGTCGGCGGCTACGTCGCCGGGGTCTTCCACCTGATGAACCACGCCTTCTTCAAGGCGCTCCTGTTCCTCGGTGCCGGCGCCGTCATCATCCTCATGCACCACGAACAGGACATGTGGAAGATGGGCGGGCTGAAAGAGAAGGCTCCCGTCACCTACTACACCTTCCTCGCGGGCGCGCTCGCGCTCGCCGGGATCATCCCGTTCTCGGGCTTCTGGTCCAAAGACGAGGTGCTCTACGACGCGCTCATCCTCGGCCTCGAGAACGAGGTCTACCTCGCGGCCTACGCGATGGGGCTGATCGCGGTCTTTTTCACCGGGTTTTACACCTTCCGCATGGTGGTTCTCACGTTCCACGGAGAGCCGCGCTCGGAAGCGGCCGAGGACCCACACGACATCGGCTGGAGCGTCAAAGCGCCGCTGATCGTCCTCGGGCTCCTCTCGCTGACCGCCGGGATCGCGAACCTCGCGCCCGTCGGGAAGCTACTTGACATGGACATCATGTTCCTCGAGATGTGGCTCGACGGCCACTACGGCGGTCTCGAGGAGCTGACCTACGGTGCCTACAGCGACACGCTGGCCCACGAGACGGGAGCGATCGCCGGCTCCGAACAGACGACGTTGCTCGTCGGAGCGGCGCTCTCGCTCGGGCTGGCTCTGAGCGGCGCGGGACTCGCGTGGACGCTCTACAGCGGCTCCGATCCCGCACAGCACACCCAGCGGTTGGGTTCGGTTCGCGAACTCCTCCGGAGTAACTACTACCAAGACGAGTTCCAGGTGTGGCTCGCGGAGGGCGTGACGCTGCCGATCGCCCGAACGGCCGATCGGTTCGACCAGTCGGTCATCGACGGCGTCGTCGACGGCGTCTCGAGCGTGAGCCTGTTCGGAAGCGGCTGGATCAAGCGGATCCAGACGGGAATCGTGACTAACTACGCCGCGTTGATCGTCGGCGGATTCGTCGGGTTACTTGTCGTGCTTGGCGTGTACGGAGGGTGGTTCGTATGATGATCGAGTTACTAATCGGCGTCGCACTGCTCGGCGCGCTCGTCACGTTCGTCGCGCCGAATCGTATCGCAGGAAAGCTCGCGTTCGCGATTAGCCTCGTACCCGCGGTACTGAGCGTCTACATGTTCACCGCGTTCGACGGCAGCGGGAACGCCTTGCTCGCCGACGGCGGCGTGATCGCCTTCGAATCCTCGACGGAGTGGATTCAACTCGGCGAGTACACGATTTCGTGGTTCGTCGGCCTCGACGGCATCAGCCTGCCGCTGGTCGTCCTCACGACGGTGTTGATTACGCTCGCGATCGTGAGTTCGTGGACACCGATCGACGACCGAGAGTCCCAGTTCTACGGACTGCTCCTGTTCATCGAGGCGAACCTGATCGGCGTCTTCACGGCGCTGGATTTCTTCCTCTGGTTCATCTTCTGGGAGGCGGTCCTCATCCCGATGTACCTGCTGATCGGGATCTGGGGCGGTCCGCGCCGGAAGTACGCCGCGATCAAGTTCTTCGTCTACACGAACGTGGCGTCGCTCGTGATGTTCGGCGCGTTCGTTACGCTCGTGTTCAGCCTCGACGTGACGACGTTCGCGCTGCCCGCCATCACGACGGCGATGCTCGAGACCGGCCCGCAGGCGGAAATCTTCGGCCTCGGCGGGACGGCGCTCGCCTCGGCGGTCTTCCTCGCGATGTTCCTCGGATTCGCGGTGAAGGTGCCGATCGTTCCGTTCCACACGTGGCTGCCGGACGCCCACGTCGAAGCGCCGACGCCGGCGTCGGTGCTGCTGGCGGGCGTCCTGCTGAAGATGGGGACCTACGCGCTCTTGCGGTTCAACTTCACGATGTTCCCCGAGGAAGTTATCAGCGCGTTCGCCGTCCCGATCGCGGCCATCGCCGCGATCAGCGTCATCTACGGCGCGCTGTTGGCGCTCGCACAGACGGACCTCAAACGCGTGGTCGCGTACTCCTCTGTCTCCTCGATGGGCTACGTGATCCTCGGATTGGTCGCGTTCACCCAGTTCGGCGTGGGCGGTGCGACCTTCCAGATGGTCTCACACGGCCTCGTCTCGGGGCTGATGTTCATGGCGGTCGGCGTCATCTACAACGCGACCCACACCCGGATGCTCACCGATATGTCCGGGCTGGCCGACAAGATGCCCCTCGCCGTCGGCGTGCTCATCGCCGGCTCGTTCGCCTACATGGGCCTGCCGCTGATGAGCGGATTCGCCGCGGAGTACTTCATCTTCTTCGGCTCGTTCGGCTCGGAGTTCCTCGAGTACGCACCGCTGATCACCGCGGTGGCGATGTTCGGCATCGTCATCGTGGCCGGCTACTTGCTGTTTGCGCTCCAGCGGGCCGTCTTCGGCCCCTATCTGCTGGAGACCGACTACGAAATCGGTCGCGCGCCGCTGCACGACATCGCGCCGATGTTCGTGTTGCTCGCGATCATTATCGCGCTCGGCGTCGCCCCGGAGTTGATCTTCGACATGATAACCGACGCAGTCGATCCGATCCTCGAGAACGGAGGTGAGTGGTGATGTTGCCGATAGAGTTCGCCGGCTGGGCGGGACTCGCACCGGTGTACGTGCTGGTGGCGACCGCCCTCGTCCTCTTCGTCGTCGATAGCATCGATCCGCGGAAAACGAACCGCACGCTGCTGGCGGGGACGGCGACCGCGGGGTCGCTCGTCGCGCTCGCCGTCGCCGTCTGGTTCCTGCTCGCGGGCGTCGGAACGCCCCAGGCCGACGGCGGCTTCGGCGTCATCGAACTCCACGAGGGCCAGCTCGTCGTCGACCAGCTGGCGCTTTTCTTCATGGTCGTCGTCGCGACCGTCACGTCGCTCGTGTCCGTCGCGAGCTACGACTACATGGAGGGCCACACCTACCAAGCCGAGTACTACTCGCTCACGCTGCTTGCGGCGACCGGGATGGCGACGATGGCGGCCTCGAACAGCCTCGTCACCATCTTCGTCGCCCTCGAGCTCACGAGTCTCCCCTCGTACGCGCTCGTCGCGATCTTAAAGGACAATCGCGGCAGCGTCGAAGCCGGGCTGAAGTACTTCCTCATCGGAGCGCTCTCCTCGGCGATCTTCGTGTACGGGGTGAGCCTCGTCTATGGCGCGACCGGCTTCTTGCAACTCGAGGCGATCGCGAACAACCTCGAGGCGGGGTACGGACCGCTGCTCGGACTCGGCGTCCTCATGTTACTCGGCGGCTTCGCGTTCAAGACCGCGAGCGTTCCGGTCCACTTCTGGGCGCCCGAGGCCTACGAGGGAGCGCCCGCGCCGATCGCGGCGTTTCTCTCCTCGGCCTCGAAGGCCGCCGGCTTCGTCATCGCGTTCCGCGTGTTCACGACGGCGTTCCCGCTCGAGACAACGACCGCCGTCATCGGCATCGACTGGTCGGTCCTGTTCATGGTACTGGCTATCGCCACGATGACGATCGGGAACTTCGCAGCGGCCACCCAGGAGAACGTAAAGCGGATGCTGGCGTACTCCTCGGTCGGTCACGCCGGCTACGCGCTGATCGGACTGGCCGGACTCGGAGCCGGCGTAAACGACGTCGTGATGGGTGCGGCGTTGATGCATCTGTTCGTCTACGGCTTCATGAACACCGGCGCGTTCCTGTTCGTCGGCCTGGCCGAGTACTGGGGCGTCGGCCGGACCTTCGAGGACTACAACGGGCTGTCGGCGAAGGCGCCGGTTGCCTGCGCCGCCATGACGGTATTCATGTTCAGCCTCGCCGGAATCCCGCCCTTCGGCGGCTTCTTCAGCAAGTACTTCCTGTTCACCGCGTCGATCGACGCGGGGATGTTCGCCGTCGCCGCCGCGCTCGTGATAAACAGCGCGCTGTCGCTGTACTACTACTCGCGGCTCATCAAGGCGCTCTGGATCGAAGAGCCGGTCGACGAGCGCGACGCGCTCTCCCAACCGCTCGGGCTCTACGCCGCGGTCGTCTTCGCGGCCGTGATGACGGTCGTCGTCCTGCCCGGATTCGGCCCGGTCGCCGACGTCGCCGTCGACGCCGCCGCGGCACTCGCCGCCTAAAACCCGGTAGCTTTTATCCGCAGGAGTCACAATCCGCGGTATGGTTTTTCGGCTCGTGCTCGGCTGTGGCTCCGTCGGCCAGCCGATCGTCGAGCAACTCGCGACCAGCGACGGCCGGTTGCTCGTCATCGCGGACGGTCCGAGCCTCGTCGAGACGCTTCGAGACGAGAGCGTTCCGGCGCGTCTCGACGACCCCACCGATCCGGCCGTCCTCGACGGGCTCGAGACGCCCGACGAGATTTTCATCGCGGGCGATCGGACCGACGTCAACCGGACCGCACTCGAGCGGGCCCGCGAGCGGTTTCCGGTCGCCTCGATCGTCGCCTACCTCGGCGGAAACGCGACGGCGTCCGATCGGGAGGCATTCGAATCCCGAGCCGACAGGATCGTCGACCCGACCGAAGCGCTGGCCGCAGACATCGTCGACAAGACGGCCAGCCGGTCGGCGAAACACGCGATCGATCTCCGCGCGCAACTCTCGAGCATCGACGGCCGACTCGGCGTGTTCATGCACGACAACCCGGATCCCGACGCCATCGCGAGCGCGGTCGCGCTCGTCGAGATCGCAGAGCGCGTCGGCCTCGAGGCCGACGCGTGTTACTTCGGCGAGATTTCCCACCAGGAAAACAGGGCCATGGTGAACCTCCTCGAGTTAGAGCTCACGAACTTCACGCGAGACGATCCTCTCGGGGCGTACGACGCGTTCGCGCTGGTCGATCACGCCCGTCCCGGCGTCAACGATCAACTCCCGGAGGAACTCCACGTCGACATCGTGATCGATCACCACCCGCCGCGAGGGCCCGTCGCTGGCGAGTTCGTCGACCTCCGCGAGGAGGCCGGCGCGACGAGTACGATCATGACCGAGTACCTAGAGCGGTTCGGGTTCGAAATCGGATCGCGGATCGCGACGGCGCTGCTCTATGGCATCCGGATCGATACCAACGACTTCGCTCGCGAGGTCTCGGCGATGGACTTCGAGGCGGCCTCGACGCTGTTTCCGTCGGTCGATCAGACCAAAATCGATCAGATCGAACAGCCGACGATCGGCGGCGACACGCTCGAGATAATCGCCCGCGCGATCAAGAACCGCGACCAACGCGAGTCGGTCGCCGTCGCGGGCGTCGGGCGCATCGCGGACCGAGACGCGCTCCCGCAGGCGGCGGATCAACTCCTCGCGATGGACGGCGTGAGTACGACGCTCGTCTTCGGGTTTCGCGACGAGATGGTCTTTCTGTCGGCCCGGTCTCGAGCGAGCAACGTCGACCTCGGCGAGACGCTCCGAGACGCGTTCGATCCGATCGGCAGCGCCGGCGGCCACGCCGACATGGCCGGCGCGCAACTCGAGATCGGAATCCTCGGCGGGGCCGACGACGAGGACGAACTGAACTCGATCTTCAGCGTCATCGAGGAGGTCATCACCGATCGCTTCTTCGAAGCGATTCGGACGCGACCCGGCACGCCGGTCGGGGCCTACGACCGGACCAGCGAGTGGCTGTTTCAGCCGGACGACGGAGAGCGAAACGACGGCGAGTCGGCGTGAAGCAACTCGATCCCAGATCGGCGGGAACGCACAGTACTTTTGCGGTCCGGCAGCGAACGAACGCGTATGGACGTTGTTCCGGAGGGGAAACCGCCGGTCAAAGAGTACATGACACGAGAGGTCGAAACGGTATCGCCCGATTCGACCGTCTACGATGTCGCATCGCGGATCGCCGAGAGCGACGAGCACAGCGGCTTTCCGGTCTGTGACCGGCGTCGGGTCGAAGGGTTCATCAGCGCGCGGGATCTCCTGTTGGCCGACGACAACGAGCCGATTTTCAAGGTGATGACGACCGATATTCTGGTCGCCCATCCCGAGATGAAACTGACCGATGCCGCCCGAGTCATCCTGCGGTCGGGAATCCAGAAACTGCCCGTCGTCGACGACGCCGGCAACCTCGTGGGGATCGTTTCGAACGCCGACGTGATCCGGAGCCAGATCGAGCGGGCCACCCCCGAGAAAGTCGGGAAGCTGATCCGGACCTTAGAGCAGATCCACGAAATCGACCTCACACAGGAGCGACGGACGGTTCCGCTGGCCGACCTGATCCCGACCCAGGGACGGGTCTACGCCGACGAACTCGAGGGACGACGGTACGAACTCGAGAACGGGTTGGCCGAACCGCTCGTCGTCATCGATAACGACGGCACGTTGCTGCTCGCCGACGGGCATCATCGAGTGCTCGCTGCAGACCGGTTATCGATCGACGAAATGGACGCGTACGTCATCGTGACGGACCGAGAGATCGACCTCGGAATGGCGAAGACGGCGGCAAAGGAAGACCTCGAGGGGATCGGCGACATCGACGTCGTCGACTACGCGCGCCACCCGCTCGTCGAGACGACCGAACGATTACAGCCCGACGACGAGTAGACGGAGGGTGAAACCGTAGCGCACTCTCGACCACGCGACCGCGGGACGCGACGACAGCCGATTCGCGTCAGCGATTCTCGACGGACTCTCTCCCACGGTGACGATTCTCGAAGGATACTCACTCGCATCGACGATTCCCGAAGGATTACACCCTCGAGTGCGTAGCCGTCGCCATGAGCACGTGGATCGGTGAGACGTTCACGAGCGACGCCGGCTGGAATCATCTCGAGGAACTAGTCGACATCGGGTCTCGGATGGCGGGCAGCGACGGCGAGCGCGAGGCCGCGGAACGGACGCGGGGGGCGCTCGCCAGCGCCGGCGCGCGAAACGCGCGCCTCGAGTCGTTTGACGTGCAGGGGTGGACCCGCGGCGAAAGTTCGATTCGGAGCGAACAGTCCTCGTCGTCGCTCGGCCTCGAGCACGCCTCGATCGCGCTCCCGCGGAGTCCGTCGGCGACCGCCACCGCCGAACTGGTCGACCTCGGATACGGGCTCCCGGAATCGTTCGCCGAGACGGATATAGACGGGAAGATCGTCATGGTCAGAAGCGACGTTCCGGACCACTACGAGCGCTACGTTCACCGGCGAGAGAAGTACTACCACGCGGTCGACAGCGGTGCGGTCGGGTTCATCTACCGAAACCACGTCGAAGGCTGTCTGCCGCCGACCGGAAGCGTCGGAACGCCGGCCGATCCGATCGGGGAGATCCCGGCGCTGGGCGTCTCGAGCGAGCTCGGCGCGCGACTCGCTCGCCGGTTCGACGGCGAAGAGATCGCGATCGAGGTCGAAGCCGACATCGGCGACGCGACGAGCCAGAACGTCCACGCCGAACTCGGCCCCGAAACGGACGAGCGCGTTCTCGTGACGAGCCACGTCGACGCACACGACATCGCCGAAGGGGCCCTCGACAACGGTGCGGGGACCGCCATGGTCATCGAACTGGCGAACGCCCTCTCTCGGCGCGAGGACGACCTCGAGACGCGAGTGGAGTTCGTCGCCTACGGCGCGGAGGAGGTCGGGCTCGTCGGGTCGGAACACTACGCCGAGCAAGCTACCCACGACGACATCGTTGCCGTCGTCAACAACGACGGCGTCGTCGGCGATCGAACGCTCTCGCTCACCTGTCACGGGTTCGACGGCCTCGAGTCCGCGGCAGAGACGGTTTCGGATCGGTTCGACCACCCGATCGAGACGGACCCCGGCCTCGGCCCGCACAGCGATCACTGGCCGTTCGTCCAGTGGGGCGTGCCGGGCTATCACGTCAAAAGCACGTCCGACGAGGTCGGCCGGGGATGGGGCCACACCTACGCCGACACGCTCGAGAAACTCGAGAAGCGAACGCTGCGCGAACAGGCCGTGTTGTTGACCGAACTCGTCGTCCACCTCGCCAGCGACGAGGTCGCGATCGATCACCGCGCCCCCGACGCGATCGCCGCCGATCTCGAGGAACAGGGTCTGGCCGAGGGGATGCGGATAACCGGCGACTGGCCGTACGACGGCGACGGGAACTGAACGCACATCCGCACGTTTTTGGTCGGGCCGCGGGAACTGACGGCTATGGAATCCGCCGCGTGGACTGCGGGCGACGAGCCGCTCGTCGGCATCGTCGGTACGGACCCCGATTCGTCGGCAGGCGAGCCCTCGCTCGAGGAGTCACTCGAGGGCATCCTCGCAGAATACGACGGATCGGTCGTCCCCGGTGCGGTCGAGACGGTCTGTGGGGCGGACCCGTCTTTCGTCGTCGCACTCGGCGACGCAGCGCTGTTCGAGCTCCTGCAGTCGGGAGCGTGCGCCGACGCACCCGTCCTCCCGGTCGGCTGTCGTCCCGAAACCGAGGGGCCACGACCGGACGGTTTGACAGACGCGGTCAGAACGCTGCTCGAGGGCGATGCGCGCGTTCGCGTCCACCCGGTTCTCGCAGTTGAGATCGGCGACCGACAGCGTCATCGAGCGCTCTGGGACGTCACACTCGCGACCGACGAACCGGCCCGAATTTCCGAGTACAGTATCGAGAGTCGGGGAGAATCGATCGATCGGTTTCGCGCCGACGGCGTCGTCGTCGCGACGCCGGCCGGCAGTCGCGGCTACGCGAACGCCGTCGACGGACCGATACTCTCAGCGGCGGTCGAGGCCGTGGTCGCAGCGCCGATCGCACCGTTCGACACCCACACCGATCGTTGGGTCCTCCCAAACGACGACCTCGTCCTCTCGGTCGAACGCGACGAGAGCGCCGTCGCGGTGTCGGTCGACGGGCGAACGCTCGAGACGATCACCGTCGACACACCTGTCCACATCACCGCGGACGGATCGCTCTCGACGCTCGTAATTCCGGACGAATAGCGGGCTGATGCTCGGGACCCAGCGGTTGGATGGACGAGCCTCCTCTTAGCTGGTGTGAGGCTCTTCGTCCCGGTGGTTGTCGGGATTTTCCTGCTCCAGCGCCTCGTTCTCGCGTTCGACCGACTTGTGTTCGATATCCTGCCGGCGCTGTTCCTCGTCTCGCCGTTCTCGGGCCTCCTTTTCCTCTTCGGTGAGTTCCTCGTCTTCGTCGGCCGTCGTGTCCTCTTTGGCCAGTTCGACGTCTCGACCGTGTTCGTCTTTTTCGGACATACAGGTCACCTCCTGTGATGGGGTAACTGGAGTTCGAACAAAAGCGCGTGGCCGGAACACGCAAGCCGGCTGTGTCTCGAGCGACGACGGTAGCACGGAGACGTTACCAGGGTTCGCCCGACGCCAGGTCGATCTCGCTGTCGCCTTTCTCGGACGGACAGATGTCGGCGAGCACGCAGTCGCCGCAATCGGGGTTCTGCGCGGAACAGATCGCTCGCCCGTGGTCGATACACAGGTGGGTGAACTGCTGCCAGTCGTCCTCGGGGACGATTTCGATCAGAGCCTCCTCGATGCGTTCGGGATAGCTCTCCTCGGTGAGCCCCAGCCGTCTCGAGAGCCGCTGGACGTGCGTGTCGACGACGATTCCCTCGACGATGTCGTGGCCGTGCTGGAGCACCACGTTCGCCGTCTTCCTCCCGACGCCCGGCAGGTCGGTGAGCTCGCTCATCGTGTCCGGAACCTCGCCGTCGTGTTCCTCGACGATTTTCTCACAGGCGTTGCGAATGTACTCTGCCTTGTTGTTGTAGTAGGTGATCGAGTTCAGCGCCTCGGCGAGTTCCTCCTGGGGCGCGTTCGCGTAGTCTTCCGGGCCGTCGTAGGTCTCGAACAGCGGCTCGGTTTCCTTGTTGACCCGTTCGTCCGTACACTGGGCAGAGAGGATGACCGCGATCAACAACTCGAGTCGGTTCGAGTACCGAAGCGAAATCGTCGAGTCGGGGTAGGTTTCCTCCAACCGGTCGACGATTTCTGCGGCCTGCTCGGTCCGCGTCTCACGTGGCGTTCCCATAGCCTCCGCTTGGACTGTCGGGCTTTCAGCGTTCGGATTTGCGATCCGGTCAAATCGATGGTTGGCCGTGCTCGTCGTCGCGTGTGAGGGTGCGTTCGCTGGCGATACCGTGACGAAAGAGAGACACGACAGCACCATCCCGTGACCTTTAAGCGGCCGGTACTCGCCAGTCTGGGTATGAAAGCCACGGCTTTGGCACACCCGATTCAGGGGCTGGTCAAATACCACGGGATGCGCGACGACGTCGAGCGGCTTCCGTACCACGACAGCATCAGCGTCTGTACCGCGCCGAGTCACACCAAGACGACGGCCGAGTTCTCGGCGGAGTACGACGAGGACACCTTCGTCGTCGACGGCGAGGAACTCGATGGGCGTGCCGCCGAGCGCGTCGACGCGGTCCTCGAGAAGGTTCGATCGAAAGCCGACTCGGACCGCGCCGAACAGCCGGTTCGATTGGTGAGCGAGAACGACTTCCAGACGAACGTCGGACTCGGGTCGTCCTCGTCGGGATTCGCCGCCGCGGCGATGGCGCTTTCGGAAGCCGCCGGCATCGACGCGGATCGAGAGGAGATTTCGACGATCGCCCGCGTCGGATCAGCGTCTGCATCGCGAGCGGTGACCGGCGCGTTCTCGCAACTGTACACGGGGTTGAACGACGAGGACTGTCGATCCCGGCGCATCGAGACGGGACTCGAGGACGAACTCAGGACGGTCGTCGGCCTCGTGCCCTACCACAAAGAAACCGAAGACGCCCACGACGAGGCCGCCGACAGTCACATGTTTCAGGCGCGTAACGCGCACATCCACGGCCAGATCGCGGAGATGCGCGACGCGCTCCGAAACGACGACTTCGACGCCGCGTTCGAACTCGCCGAGCACGACTCGCTGTCGCTGGCCGCGACGACGATGACCGGCCCCTCGGGCTGGGTGTACTGGCAGCCGGCGACGCTCGAGATCTTCAACCGCGTTCGGGCGCTCCGCGAGGAAGAAGGCGTTCCGGTCTACTTCTCGACCGACACCGGCGCGAGCGTCTACGTAAATACGACCGAAGAACACGTCGACCGCGTCGAATCGGAAGTCGCAGACTGCGGCGTCGAGACGATGGTCTGGGGCGTCGGCGGCCCCGCGAAGATCCTCGACGCCGACGAACAGTTGTTCTGACTCTCGAGCGTCGACCCTCGGCCGCTGGACAGGTCTCGAGCACGAAAGACGGCACTGTGATAGCTCGCGGGCACCCGGGAATACGCCGGCAGCATCGCTATCCCCGCGCTTCCCGTACTCGAGCCATGAGCGATCAGACGGGAGCGTGGATGGGGCTTCCACAACGAGTGAAACCGCTCGTCACGGCCGGCGTGGTCCTCGGAATGGGACTCGGCGGGTTTTTCGACGGCATCGTCATCCATCAGATCCTCCAGTGGCACCATATGGTCTCCTCGCACGCCGACCCGGCCGTCGCGGGGAACCTCGAGTTGAACGTGATGGCCGACGGGTTCTTCCACGTCGGAACGTACGTCTTCACCGTACTCGGGATCGTCCTGCTGTGGCGAGCGTGGGGGCGACCCGGCGTCCCCAAATCCGGCCGGGCGCTGTTCGGATCGGTGATCCTCGGCTGGGGGCTGTTCAACGTGATCGAAGGGCTCGTCAACCACCACCTCCTCGGGATTCACCACGTCTGGCCGGCCGGTCCCGGAAGCGTGCTCCTCTGGGACCTCGGATTTCTGCTCTGGGGTGGGCTGTTCATCGTCGTGGGCTACGCTGTCGTCCGTCGCGGAACCGGAGTGCAATCGCTCGAGCGCACGCCGGCGGAGGCCGGACAGGGAGAATAGCGTGCTGTTGGAGGCCCATGGAGAGCTCGTCCGGTCCCCGGCGACCTTTCGTTCGCAGGGCCAACCATCAGCCCCGCGTTCGTCCTACTGGGTTTTCATGGTCGAACTCGGATTCACGCTCTCGAGCGAGGAACACGGGCCGAACGAACTCGTCGACTACGCCGTTCACGCCGAGGAGGTCGGTTTCGACTTCCTGTCCATCTCCGATCACTTCCACCCGTGGGTCTCCGCGCAGGGCGAGTCGCCGTTCGTCTGGTCGGTGCTTGGCGCACTGGCCCGGCGGACGGACGAAATCGAGTTCGGCGTCGGCGTCACGTGCCCGATCGTTCGAATCCATCCGGTCAACGTCGCACACGCGGTCGCGACGACACAGGTCATGGCCGACGATCGGTTCACCTTCGCCGTCGGAACGGGCGAGAACTTAAACGAACACGTCACCGGCGAGAAGTGGCCGGAACACGACGTTCGCCTCGAGATGCTCGCCGAGGCCATGGCGCTCATGCGGGCGCTCTGGGCGGGCGAGAACACGAGCCACCACGGCGAGTACTTCACCGCGGAGAACGCTCGTCTGTACACGGTTCCGGAGGAAATTCCCGAGATCGTCGTTTCCGCGTTCGGTCCGGAAACTGCGCAGTTCGCCGGGGAGGACGGAGACGGCCTCTGGACTTCCGGGCCGCGAGCGGAGGTCGTCGACGCCTATGAGGGCGCCGGCGGCGAGGGGCCGAAGTACGCCCAGCTTCACTGCTGTTATGCGGCGACCGAAGACGAGGCGGTCGACACCGTCTACGAGTACTGGCCGAACGGCTCCATCCCCGGCGAACTCGGCCAGGAACTGCCGACGCCAGCACACTTCCAGCAGGCCGCGACGATGGTCGAGCGCGAGGACGTCGCCGAGGGGTCGACCGTCACCGATCCGGACCCGCAGGCCCACATCGACAGCATCGAACAGGCGATCGAGGCCGGTTACGATCACGTCTACGTCCACCAGATCGGCCCCGAACAGGACGACGCCATCGAGTTCTACGCGGAGGAGGTCCTCCCTTCGTTCTCCTGAATCCGCGGCAGCGCGTCTCCTCGTCGGCGCGACCCTGCGTCGGCCAGGCTCCGTTCGAGCTCCATCGGCCCAGCTCCGTTCGAGTTCTCGAGGGATGCGAGCGGCGGAAAACCACCGCTGCCCGATCGAACGCACCCTCGCCGCTTCCCAATGCGTTTTGTCGGTCGACGCCGAATCGAGCCCATGGAGTATACGACACTCGGCGACACGGGTACGACGGTCTCGAGGCTCTGTTTCGGAACGTGGCGATTCGGTCGGGAAACCGGCGGCGTCGTCGAAACCGACCGGGAGGAAGCCCACGACCTGCTCGACGCCGCGAGCGAGCACGGCATCAACTTCATCGACACGGCGAACGTCTACGGCGATCCGAACGGAAAGAGCGAGAAGTGGATCGGCGAGTGGCTCGAGGACCGCTCGCGCGAGGACTACGTCATCGCCTCGAAGGTCTACTTCCCGTTCGACGGCTGGGGCGAACCCGGCCCGAACGACTCCGGACTCGGGCGCAAGCACATCCGCGCCCAGATCGAAGGCACGCTCGATCGACTGGGAACCGACTACCTCGACCTGTACTACATCCACCGCTGGGACGAGGACACGCCGATTCAGGAGACCTTAGAGACGCTGACGGCCCTCGTCGACGAAGGGAAGGTCAACTATCTCGGGGCCTCGAGCATGGCCGCCTGGCAGCTCACCAAGGCACTCTGGACCAGCGACGTCGAGGGGCTACAGCGGTTCGACGTGACTCAGCCGATGGTCAACGCGGCCCAGTACGACACCGTCGCAGAGTACCTCGAGGTCTGTGCGGATCAGGACCTCGCCGTCTGTCCGTACTCACCGCTGGGCGGCGGCTTCCTCACCGGCAAGTACGACCGCGCCGACGATGGCTCGGTCATCGCCCCCGACGGCTCGCGGGGCAGTCTCGACGACATGTTCGACGACTATTACGCGACCGAGCAGGCCTGGGACGTCCTCGAGACCGTCGAGGACGTTGCGGACGAAGTCGGGGCCTCGCCGGCGCAGGTGTCGCTTCGCTGGCTCATGGACCAGAGCGAGTTCACCTGCATCCCGATCGTCGGCGCGAGAACGCCCGACCAACTCGCGGAGAACGTCGGCGCGGTCGAGGTCGAACTCTCCGACGAGCAGTTTGATCGGATCGACGGCGCTCGCGGCGAGGCGGAGTCGTAAGCGGGGGCTGTTTCTTTCGCCGATCGGGGATCGTGGCTGTGCTACCGAAGACTACGCTGGCGCTCTACCCAGAGTTGTCGCGGGAATCAGAGCGGTTCTGTCGGCCTACAGCGCGAGCGCGTCGACGAGCACGGCGACGAGGACGGCTCCGAGGAAGGCGTTGGACGCGTGGAAGGATCGAAACGCGGCGGTCTCGCTCTGCTCGAAGTGGAGCCTGACCGCCGTCCAGAGGAAGATGCCGCCGAAGACGGCGACCGTCGCCGCGTACAGCGCGCCGAGGTCGGTGATCCAGGCGAGCCCAATGGTTCCCAGCAGCGTCGCCGCGATGTAGTAGATGATGTGTTTCCGGGTCTCGGTCTCGCCGCGAACGACGGGCATCATCGGGAACCCGCCTCGAGCGTAGTCGTCGCGGTAGGCCAGCGCGAGGTTATAGAAGTGGGCGGGCGTCCAGAGGAAGATGACCCCCGCCAGCGCGAGCGCCGGCAGTTCGACCGCGTTGGTCACCGCAGCCCAGCCGATGAGGGCGGGCAACGCGCCAGCCAGGCCGCCGATGACGGTGTTCTGGACCGTGTTGGGCTTCAACAGCAGGGTGTAGACCACGCTGTAAAAGAGGATCGCGGCCAGCCCGAGCGCCGCGGCGAGCGCGTTGATCGTCAGAAAGATGCCCACCGACGCAGCCGTCAAGAACGCGCCGAACGCCAGCGCTCGCCGGACAGGGATCAGATCGGTCGCGAGCGGACGGTCGGCCGTCCGGGACATCTTCTGGTCGATGTCGCGCTCTAACACGTGGTTGAACGTCCCCGACGCGCCGATCGAGAGCACGCCGCCACCGAGCGTGGCGACGATGGTTCCGACCTCGAGATCCCGGCCCGCCGCGAGCGCCATCCCCGCCGCCGCGACGAGACAGAGCAGCCACATCAGCCGCGGCTTCATCATCTTGAAGTACGCGAAGGCGGTCAAGCGGGCGCGCTCGAGTCGACCCGTCGGAAGTGTTCGCTCCGGTACTGCGGCGGGGTCGATTGGCTCGGGCTCCGGTGGCGACTCGATCGCGTCGTCGTCGCTGCCCGTCGTCCGCTCTAGGTCCCAGGCGAGTGCGAGAACGACGATCGAGAAGATGGCGATCCCGAGTCCGAGGTGGAGGCCAGGGAGAATCGCCGCGGAGCCGACGGTCGCCGTGACGGCACCGACGCCGATCTGAATCAGATAGAGCACGAACGAAACGACCAGCACCGCGGTGACCCGACGCGAGGCGTCGCCGGCGACGGCGGCTGCGACGGTGATCGCGGCCAGCGCGCCGACGACGGCCGCCGTGAGTCGGTGTCCCCAGACGATAGCCAGTTCCGTCTGGCTCACCGGATCGACGGGAGCGCTACAGAGCGGCCACGTCGAGCAGGTCGTCGCGGCGTTCGTAATCGAGGTCGTGGCACCGATGATCAAGAGCAGATAGATCCCGAGGGCAGTCCCGGCTAGCAGTGCTGAGAATCGCCGCTGGGTCTCGATCGGCCAGGGATAGGAATCGGATGCCACGGTGTCGTTACATCGAACTTCGCCTCTGTGTACTTATGCGTCCCGCTTTCTGCCATTCGAGCGTACCGTTGCCTCGATTCGAACGAACATGTTCACCCGGATCGTCGACGACACGAGGGCGTTCGATCAACGTGACTTCACCGACGGACACCATCGACAGACTCACATCCCCATATCGGCCGCCGCGTCCGGAACCGGCAACTCGTGGGGCGAGACGCCGAGTAGCTCCCCCACGTGGTCCAGCGCCATCTCGAAGCCGTAGTAGCGCTCGAGTTCGTCCCCCGTCGCGGTGGGCCGAACCTTCAGCATGGCGTATCCCTCGCGGTTCTGTGCCACCGCAGCCGTGGCCCGACCGTCCGCAGCGGCGTCGGAACTGAACTCGAGGAGCCGCTCACTTTCGGTCTCGCGATAGGTCGCCGTAATCCCATTGCTGGTCGCCGTTCGCTCGTCGCTAGTCGCCGTTCGTTCCTCGTCTGTCATACCCTCTCTCGAGCGTCGACGAACGGAAGAGTATCGGTTTCGACGGCCGGTCCGAGTCGAACCAGTCGGGTGATTCCGCGCCGGATCGACATCGCTTTGTCACTTCACTGGAGAATGCCCCTCGTGAGTGTGCAGTGAGCGCCGAGGAGTCAGCCGGTTCCCTCCACACCCTCGAGACGTTCCGAGTGACGCGGACAGTCGCGGCTCAGTGGGTCGTCGTCTCGACGATCGGCTTCTTCGCGTTCGGCTACCTGTTCGCGGGCGTTCGCGCCTGGCTCCGAGGCCGTCCGCTCGAGCCGATCGTGCTCCCGATCTCCGCACACCCGACGACGCTCGAGTTCCTCGGCGGCTTCGGGCTGCTCGTCGCGCTCGTCATCGCGCTCCACGAAGCGATTCACGGGCTCGCGATGAGCGCCTTCGGGAGGGAGCCGACGTACGGGTTCGGGCTCTCTCACGTCATCGTTCCCTACGCCTACGCCGATTCCGACGGCGGCTACACGCGCGACCAGATGCTCGCCGTCTTGCTCGCTCCCGTCATCGGCATCTCGGCACTCGGCGTGCTGGTGATGAGCGCGTATCCATCGCCCGTACTCGTCGTCGCTCTCGCCGCCAACGCCGCGGGTTCGATCGGCGACCTCTGGATGGCCTCGATCCTCGTCCGTTTCCCGGAGGGCGTCCGCGTCGGTCCGCTGCCGGATCGAGCGCCGGACGGGCGGGGGATGGGGATCTACGGCTCGAGCGCGTCTCAGGGCCGGGTGACTGCGCGCTCGAGGCTCGCCTCGGCGTTTCTCGTCGGCGCGGTTGGGACCCTCGTCCTGCTCGTCGTCGGCATGGTCGGAACGGTCCTGCTCTCGCTGGCGCTCGGCACGGGGACGGTGGTCGTCGGCGATCCGGACGGTCGCTGGTTCCTGTTCGCCCACGAGATCAGCCGCGAAACCCGGCAGGTGAGACTTCGGATCGGCGTCGAGGTGATACTCGCGGCGATGAGCCTCGGCGGAGCTCTCTGGACGGTCACGGTCGGCGGTGTGGAACTGTTGCGATCGTAAATCACCGCGAGCTACCTCGACACCGTCCGAAAGCGCGAGGTTGGACCCGACTACGGCTGTCTTCGACGGGAGAAATCGTAACGTTAGAGCACCTTCGCTGCGGACGAGACCCATGACGAAGTGGATCCGGAGCGGGCGGCGGCGGGATATCTGTTATCTGCTCGCGGCCGAGGGCGAGCGGCGCGGCCAGCAACTCAAATCCGACCTCGAGTCCCACTACGACGAGCGACTGGAGCCGTCGTCGTTCTACGGAACCCTGTCCGCGATGGTCGAGGCGGGGCTGGTCGAGACCAGAACGGAGGGACTCGCCGACGTCTACTCGCTGACCGCGGTCGGCGAGGACCGCCTCGAGGAACACGTCCGGTGGGTCGAGTCGTGTCTCGAGACAGAATGAGGTGGGACCGAACGAGACGTGGTCCTGGCCCGTCTCGAACCCGAATGAGACGGGACTGTGCGAGACGAGGCCCCAGCGCGTCTCGAGGCTGGTGAGACGAGGGCGTCACTGACCGCTGATCGGGGGTCACTGAATCGTGTAGCGGACGATCTCCTCGCAGTCACACTCCGGGCAGTTCGCCGCGGTCGAACCGACCGTGGTGCCACAGCGTCGACACTCCTCGACGACCATCGCGCTCGAGCGGCGAAAGAGCACCGTTTTCAGAACGTCTCTCACGCCGTCTCACCGCGTCGGGTTGGTCCGCGCATACTCGAGCACATCGGCAGGACGGGGTTTGTTATTGTCACGCTACCGTGATAGTCACCGAATCAAAGGTATGATTTACCACATATTTTGCCGTCACTGTGGCGGGTTCCCGTACCACGGTAAAACGCGATATTCGGCCGTTTGAACCGAGATTTACTACAGAATAGAATAATTTCGACCGGCCGGACCATCAGAGATTTATAGCGGCCTGTTGGACCACCACGTAGATGATACCGATCGACGATTCTCCGATCGTCCGCGACGGCAAATCACTCATTCTTGCGATGGACCACGGCCTAGAACACGGGCCGGTCGATTTTGAAGACGTGCCCGAGAAACTCGACCCGGCGACCGTCTTCGAGACGGCGACGCACGACGCCGTGACCGCGATGGCCGTCCAGAAGGGGATCGCGGAGGGATACTATCCGAGCTACGAGGACGACGTTAACCTCCTGTTGAAGCTAAACGGCACCTCGAACCTCTGGATGGGCGAACCCGACTCGCCGGTCAACTGCTCGGTCGAGTACGCCGCCGAGCTCGGTGCCGACGCGGTCGGATTCACCGTCTACAGCGGCTCGAACCACGAGGTGGAGATGTTCGAGGAGTTCCGAGACGCACAGGAGAACGCCCGTGACCACGACCTCCCAGTCGTCATGTGGTCGTATCCGCGCGGACAGGGCCTGAAAAACGACACCAAACCGAGCACCATCTCCTACGCGACTCGCATCGCCCTCGAGGTCGGCGCGGACATCGTGAAGGTGAAATACCCGGGTAGTCCCGACGCCATGCGACACGCCTGCAAAGCCGCAGGAGACATGAACGTCGTCATGAGCGGGGGCTCGAAGACGTCCGACTACGAGTTCCTCTCGACGGTCGAAGCGGCCGTCGACGCCGGCTGTACCGGGCTGGCGGTCGGGCGGAACGTCTGGCAGCGCGAGGACCCGACGAAACTGCTCGACGCCCTCGAGAAAGTCATCTACGACGAGGAGAGCGCGGAAGCCGCACTCGAGGAATGACCGACCCGAACCCCGACGTCCGCGCCGGCACCGACTCGTCCGAATCCCGACGCGAGTCGGGCGGGGACGAACTCGAGGCGGCGGTCGACGCCGTCGTCTCGACGGTCGCACGAACCGCGGTCGACGTTCGACAGGGTCTCGTCGGCCGCCGCGGAAAAACCGCGAGTGAGAACCCGAGCGGGGAGAGCCAGGCCGAAGCCGACGTGTACGCGGACGAACTGCTCTGTGACCGACTCGGATCGCTCGCGGCCGTCGGCCAGTACGCGAGCGAAGAGCGAGCCAAGTGCATCGACTGCGGGCCGACGCCCGGATCCGATAGCGCGTCGGACGCCGACGACGGTCTCGAGCGGACGGTCTCGGTCGCCGTCGACCCGCTCGACGGCTCGTCGAATCTGGCGTCGAACAACGCCATGGGGACCATCTTCGGGATCTACGACGCGACGCTTCCCGCCGCCGGACGCGACCTCATCGCTTCGGGGTACGTTCTCTACGGCCCGATCACGACGATGGTCGTCGCCGACGACAGCGGCGTCACCGAGTACGAACTCACCGGCGGCGAACGGACGGTCATCCGCGACGACGTCACGCTGCCCGAAGACCCCGTCGTCTACGGCTTCGGCGGGCGCGTCCCCGACTGGCCGGCGGACTTTCGCGAGTACGCGCGAGCGATCGAAGACGAACTGAAACTCCGCTACGGCGGCGCGATGATCGCCGACGTCAACCAGGTGCTGACCTACGGGGGCGTGTTCGCGTACCCGGCCCTCGAGTCGCGCTCGGCGGGCAAACTCAGACTCCAGTTCGAGGGGATTCCGATCGGCTACATCCTCGAACGAGCGGGCGGGCGCTCCTCGGACGGCGACCGATCCCTGCTCGATGTTCGGCCGGAGTCGCTTCACGACCGAACGCCGGTCCACGTCGGCAACGCCGACCTGATCGGCCGTCTCGAGTCGACGCTCGAGTGAACGCCGCTGTGTCCCGCCGCTTACGGGTCGTCCGACTCGAACCACGACGCGGTGATACTTACGTAGACTGCGACGCCACCCAATAACAGCGCGTAGAACGCCCAGATCGGCCACCCCGTCGAGAGAAACAAAAGCGTCAGGAAGAGCACCCAGAGACCGAGGACGACGGCGTCTCCGAGGAGGCGGATGCCGGCCCGCAGCGTTTCGGTGAGTGCGGTAGTCATCGTAGTCCTGTCAAGTAGCGATTTGCACTCAGAAGTGATACCCCAGCGATTCGTTCACCCGATAGGCCGAGACACCCCAGACGTAACTCTGGCCCGGCCACCAGGTTCGAGCGTTGTTGAACCCCGCGACGAGGACGCTCTCTTCGGGATCTTCCGGGTCCGGGTGATAGCTAACGGAGCCGCTATCGCCGTCGATCAGGTCCATCTCGCTGCCCCAGCGGATCTGTCCGTGGCGACAGAAGTTGTCGGTAAAGCAGGTCACGGCGTCGATACCCTGAATTTCGCCGGTCGTGTGGCCCGTCATCGCGCCGACCTTCTCGAGCGGTTCGCCGCGGGCGAGCAGGTCGGCGAGTCCCCAGCGGGTGTACTGGCCGGTGATAGTCGACGGCGGCGACGTGTCGATTCGGTTGATCGGGTCGAGGCGACCGCTCGGTTCGACGGCGACGATGTCCGCGATCGGGTGGTCGAAGCGAACGGTTCCGAGGTCGAACGACTCCTCCGTTTCCGTCGGCAGCGTGAGCGCTTCTCCCACGACGGTCGCTTCGTCGTCGAAGGCGTGCTCTGCGGTGACGAAAAACGACGATCCTGATTCGGGGTCGTACATCGCAGGTCCGAGCGTCGCCATGGTCGAGTCGGTTTCGCAGGTGACTCCGCCCGGCGCGGTCCCGTTCGCGGCGTCTCGAGCGAGACGGGGCTGTCGGATCGATCTGTCGGCGCCGTCTCTGAACTCCTCGAACGTCTCGAACTCCTCGTCCTCGAAGCGTTCGATCTCGAGTCCGAGGCTATCGGAGACGGTGCCGATCAGATCGCCGATAAACCCGGAGTCGCCGGTGACGCCGATGGTCACCGACGCGGTCCCGCTCCGGTAGTCGCCGGGAACGACCGCGCTCCCGAGATAGCCCATCACCCGCGACGACGCGAGTATCTCGTTGACCTCGAATGCCTTCTCGACGGCGGCGTACCACTCGGCCGGGACCGTTCGCGTCCGCTTCTCGAGCGAAAACGGGTCGTCGGTTCGGTCTCGAGCCAGCGCGGTGACGACCGGCACGTCGCCGTCGTCGGTCTCGAGAAAGTCGTCCACGCCGAGAAGCTGCGCCATGCCCACGGCGTACCCGGCGCTTGCGAGTGTGCGAACGAACTCTCGGCGGTCCATTCCGGCGTCCAATCGCTCGCGAATCGTCGACAGCCGGTGAACGACGGTCTCAGTATCTTTTTCCGACATGTAACCTAACGGACGCGATGTCGGCCGCTCACCCGGCGACAAGAGAGCGGCGGCGACGGTACGTGCGAACGAACTACGAAAACGGGCATACACCTTCTGCCTGCAACTGCCGCTTCATACGACCAGCACACAGCCGACCCTCTCGGATACGGCTCGAGTCATACATAAAACATGGATAGTTTAACGCGAAGAATAGTGTCGGGCGTCCCCGTAATGATACGTGTCCCTGCGTTGGTGACCGCGGGGACTGCCCTCCCGACGCTCCCGAACGCGATCTCCCCCCACTGTTCGGGCGTCTTCGAGACCGGACGAACTCGTACCTGCGTTCGGTCGGCCGACGACGTACTCGAGACGCGTGTCCTCGGCTGCCGTGTCGTGAAGCGGGAGACGAGCCGAAACGTATCGGGAATACAGGGAGTTAACGCTCGTCTCCCCTTTCACTCCGAGGATTTATTTCTTTAATTATTTAATCATCAAAAGGGAAAACGGTTTCAAGATATCTGTCGCAGGCTTTGGCATGCACGTTCGTATCGCCGACGGCGCGAGCGAGGCGGAAGCGACGGCCATCGCGACGGCGCTGGTCGAACACGTCGGCGTCGACATCGAAGTCTACGTGGGCGATGAAGCCAAACCGACGGTCGTTCGCGAGGTCGACTCGAGCGCGGACGAGACGCCGGCGTCTACGGGCACCGCAAGCGGTGACCAGCATACTCAGGAAGCGAGTCCGGCCGCGACGGGTACGACGGCGAATCGGTCGTCGGACTCGTCTGAGCCGACCGATCGCGAAGAGCGTCTGTGGGCGGAAATCGAAGACATCCTCGAGGGGGGTCCACGGAAGTACAGAGAACAGCTCTCGTCGGAAGGGAAGTTGTTCGTCCGGGACCGCCTCGAGTACTGGTTCTCGGGCCCGGAGGACGAGTTCCTGTTCGAAGACGGGAAGTTCGCGGCGTTCGACGAGTGGCACCCCGACGGCGTCGAGACGGACGACTCGGGAGAGAGCGACAACAGGCTGCCGGCCGACGGACTCATCACTGGAGCGGCGACGTTCGAGGGCCGGGACGTCCACGTCATGGCCAACGATTACACCGTCAAACGGGGGAGCATGGCCGAGAAAGGGGTCGAGAAGTTCCTCCGGATGCAACAGCGGGCGCTGAAAACCGGCAACCCCGTACTGTACTTGATGGACTCCTCGGGCGGTCGAATCGACCAGCAGACGGGCTTCTTCGCCAACCGGGAGGGGATCGGCAAGTACTACTACAACCACTCGATGCTCTCGGGTCGAGTCCCGCAGATCTGCGTGCTCTATGGCCCCTGTATCGCCGGCGCGGCCTACACGCCGGTCTTCGCCGATTTCACCGTGATGGTCGAGGGAATGTCCGCGATGGCCATCGCCTCCCCGCGGATGGTGCAGATGGTCACCGGCGAGGAGATCGACTTACAGGAACTCGGCGGCCCGGCCGTCCACGCGCGGGAATCGGGCTCGGCGGATCTCGTCGCTCGAGACGAGGAACACGCCCGCGAACTCGTCGCGAAGCTGCTCTCGTATCTGCCGAGCAACGCCGACGAGACGCCGCCTCGAGTCGAGGGTCAGTCGCCGGCTTCCTCGCCCGCGGGGATCGACGCGGTGGTTCCCGAGCGGCCGAACGCGAGTTACGATATGAACGCGGTGATCGAGCGCATCGTCGACGCGGATTCGACGCTCGAGATCGGATCGGAGTACGGCGACGAGATCGTCACGGCGTTCGCCCGGATCGACGGGAGACCGGTAGGCATCGTGGCCAACCAGCCGGCACGGCGCGCGGGGGCGATCTTCCCGGACGCGGCCGAGAAGGCTGCCCGGTTCATCTGGACTGCGGACGCGTTCAACGTCCCCCTGCTGTACCTCTGTGACACGCCGGGTTTCATGGCCGGGTCGCAGGTCGAGAAGGAGGGGATCCTCGAGAAGGGAAAGAAGCTGATCTACGCGACCGCCTCGGCGACGGTCCCACAGCAGACGGTGATAGTCAGGAAAGCCTACGGTGCGGGGATCTACGCGATGGGCGGGCCGGCCTACGACCCCGAGAGCGTCATCGGTCTCCCCTCCGGAGAGATCGCGATCATGGGCCCCGAAGCGGCGATCAACGCGGTGTACGCCCGAAAGCTTGCCGCGGTCGACGATCCCGACGAGCGCGAGGCCCTCGAGCGAGAGCTTCGGGAAGCCTACCGCGAGGACATCGACATCCATCGCATGGCCAGCGACGTCGTCATCGACGAGATCGTTCCCCCGAGCACGCTCCGGACGGAACTCGAGAACCGCTTCGAGTTCTACGCCGACGTCGAGAAATCGCTCCCGAGCAAGAAACACGGCACGGTTCTGTGACCGGCGGCGGGGACGGTCAACAGGACAGCGAAACGAAGCGACGGCGACGCAGAATGGTCGTCGAACACGACGGACACTCGTAGACGTCTCGAGTGGGCCGTTCGCGGATGATCCAATCGCCCGTTACGGGACTTTCGTGTCCGCAGTCGGGACAGAAGAGGACGCCTTTCTTCGGCGGGTCCTCGTCGGGGGTGGGAGGGCGCTGACTCATGGTGAATACACTGGGAACCGCACGGTAAAAACGCTGTCCACGATGAATTATCCTGATGGTTCGGTCGAGAGAGCGGTCTCGAAACGCGCCGAGATCTCACGTTGTGAGTTCGCGCTGAGATCGATCCGGATCGGCGGGCGGTAAGCGAACCCTTCCACGACCGAACGCAGAGTCGCGAGCCGACCTCGCCGCAGATCGAGAGCTACGGGTCACTTAACAATACGTCGGTCGGTAGAGCGGGCGTTCGAACGGCCGCTCCGTGACACCGTGGGAGGCTCGAGACGGTCCATCGCCGGTGGACGGTCACCGACGCCAGCCGGTTCGACTCCGGTCAGGGGCCTATGCGTTCGATTGCCGGGTTCGCGAGAGCGGCCGACACGGAGGCGTCGCCGATCGAACTCGAGGGGCTACTGTGGGTCGCCGTTGGTGCGGCCCTGATCGGAGACGTCGTCACGACGTTCGTCGGACTCCACCTCGGACTCGCCGAATCGAACCCGATCGCTCATGGCGCGATCGACGGCTACGGTCCGGCGGGCATGGTCGGGTTGAAGCTGATCGCGGTCGCCGTCGGCATCGGGTGTCGATCCTTGCTCCCCGAGGAGTACCGACCGATCGTGCCGGCGGGACTGGCCCTGCCGTGGCTGGTCGCGATCGGTATCAACCTCTACATGATCTCGAGCGTCGTGTAAGCGGCTCGAGGGAAACGGGTTACGGGGAAGCAAGGAGAAAGGTTCGCGCTTTAGCGCGCGATGAATCCGCCAATACCCTCCATCCCGAAGTTCGATAGCAGTGCTGGATGTTCCACATTGATTCGAATAATTAAGTTAGAGAAATACGGCTCTGATGAATCACTAGACGGCGTCGGCTTCCACGGATCAGATCCGGCGACTTGAGGTGTTACTCTGGGACAATTCGATCACTATCCGAAGGAAACCGTGATGGCGGTGTGGTTGGACTCCGTCACAGGCCCACTGAAATCACTCAATCTAACGCTGTATGGCGATTCATCAGAGCCAAAATAGGCTATTTAGAATGTCTCAAATATCCTGGTCTGCAGACTTCTTCCAATTCGCAGAACTCAATCAATAACGGGACAACGATCTCGTCACAGTGACTGCCACGATCTCTATTGGTCCGATCCAGATCTAGCTGACGACTTACTTGAACCAGCCAACTCAGTTCCAACGATACGCCGAAATGTCTCCGATTCTCGAACCACTCGATCCCGAGGTGGTTTACTCAGTGGAGCAAAGAGAGAACTAGCAAGAACATAGTTGAAGCTACACTGGCGCAACAGCGAGCACGTGTGGCGGATTTTTATGAAAATGAGAAAAAGTCCTTTTTATAATCTTTTCTTTCTGAGTCGCTTGATCCGTCGTTCTGTATTGGGATGGGTTTTGACTAACCAGTTCAATCGGCGAGTTGGTAACGGTAAACCACCGAAATCAGGCTGCTTTTGTGGAGGTTCAACGATCGAGAGCGGCGAAATATCTGCATTGCGGAGATCAGTCGAAGGACGCTCTGAAAGTGTTGTATCAATTTTTTCAAGTGCAGTTGCCAGACTAGCCGGATCACCAGTAATAGAGATTGCACCGCTGTCAGCGGTGAATTCTCTTGTCCGAGAGAGTGCTGCCCAGCATAAGACAGCTACAATCCAGATTGGAAGTATCAGAATCAACCCTACCGTTATAAATAAATCTGTACTATCAGCACGGCTTGGCTGCCCATATTTAACACCTACCGTTGAATCTGAAAATAGACGAAAAATACGTTTCGTTGCTCCGATAGGTAATGATGCGATAGTCATCACTACCATGTCTCGATTTTTTATATGAGCAACTTCATGTGCCATAACGGCCTCAACCTCACTTTGGTCAAGTATTGATAATAGTCCTTCACTAATAACAAGTCGTGCAGTTTGTGGTCTGAATCCCGTTGTGAAAGAAAAAGGTGTTTCAATTGGAGCAATATAAATATCTGGCACAGGAGTCGAGACTTGATGAGCGACTAATTGAACGGTATTCATCAATTCTGGATGCTTATCTTCTTGGATATGAGTAGCATTGACTGCTCTGATCGAGTGTGCAGGAGCATGTTGTTCACCCCATAGAAGAAGAGTCAGAATACAGGTACCAGCACCAGAACCGACCAAGAATAGGGTTTCAGTAGACGGCAATTCCGGCGGTTGGAGCAAAATAGCATAAATGAAGAATAAAGAGGTAGATACAATACTACCAGAAACAACAGCTGCCAGAAGGGCTGTTATTCCAAGCCCAAGAAGCGTTATCCCTATCAAGCTATACAAATAAACTCTTTGAGCATTCGTTTCCATTACGTGCCACATGAGCGCCTTCACGACTTTCCTTCTTTGATTTCGCTGTGATATTCATTCCTTGATTCCGAATTCTCACACGAGCCTGCCAGTTTACTGTTGAATATTTCATCAACCATGACGTTGGGCGTGGGCCTTCAAAAAGAAGGTGTCAGCTTCGAGTTCTAGATTTAATCAGTCTGCGACGCGCTCAAGCGTCTTAAGAGCATTAATACGGCCAGCACCAAGCCCAGATGTATATTCGCCGGAAAGTTCTATCGCACCTTGCTCAATCGCCTGATGGACACGCCGTGGATGGAGATCAGGGTTGAGTTCACGAAGGAGACATGCTAGACCCGATACCTGAGGTGCAGCCATCGATGTCCCGGATACGTAGTCGTAGTGCGAACCATGGATGTCTTTTGCAACAGCTGAAAGTACTTTGTTCGTTGAACCCGGATATTCAACCCTCTCAGGCTTTGCAAACTTTGTTTTCTCAGATGTTTCGTAGCCACCACCAGGTGCGGCAACATCAACTGTCCTATCTCCATAATTCGAGTAGTAGCTTCGCTTGTCGGTAGGTCCGGTTGCGGCGACGGTAATTGTTCCTAGAGTATCGGCTGGCAAAATGTACTCCGTTTTTTTGTTCAAATTGATTCCTTGGTTTCTAGCGGCAGCTACAACGACGACACCATGCTCAATCGCGTATTGGACCAGACGGCGATACGCAGTAAAAGCCCTACTATTAGACGGGAACATATGTCCAAAGCTGAGGTTAATTACGTCGACACCTATCTCAACTGCATAATCGATCGCGAGAAGAGTGTCGGTGATCGTCCCTACGAGTGTGCCAATGAACTCGTTGATCCGCTCGAAGAACATAGTGCGAAGCGAGACGATATTCGCATTTGGTGCCATTCCGATGATACCAGTATCGTTGCCTACAGCAGCAGTGATCCCGGCAACGGGAGTGCCATGTCCAGAAACATCGCCAGCGACAGGCTGAGTGATCGACGATACTACTGAGTTAGTTCCTGGCTTTTCGGCGACAAGAACTTCGTTGCTTCCCGAGTGAATACGACCATATCGAAAGAGGCGACCTCGGCTAACGTCGATATTGGGTTCGAGTACTGGATGTATATGACTGATACCACTGTCAATGACTGCAACTGTCGTTCCCTTGCCTGTTGCCAGATCATGGGCCGCTGCTGTCTGGGTGATCTGTTTGTCCCACTGTTTTTCGTACAGCGATCCGTTAGTGCCAATCAGTTCGTCCTCTGTCCGATTGATCTCATTAAAGGCGTACACCTCATCTGGAATCACATCTTCAATTACTGCCATTGACTGGAGCTGGTTGAGCCTATCTTCAGGCCCTTGGATGATAAGAACCGATTTCTCAGCAAGTTCATGTAAGATTTCGAATCCAGCCTGTGTGATTCGAGTTCGTAGGTTGGAACCGCCCCCAAGAACAATATATAGATGTTGTTCATCTGGAACTACTCGGTCACTTGCGTTTCCAATACCGATCGCAGTGACTGCCATACTGCTTCCTACGATACTTTTAATTATTGATCGTCTTGAGTAGGGTGTAACCTTCCCCATCATAGTACTAATAAAAGAACCTTCTAATAATGATGTTGTAATTTCATTCCATAATAATGTTCTGGTGTATTAGTATACTATACTAATATAATATTTTATGCTTTTTGAATTCGATTTGCGTTTTTACTGCTTACTGCATCTCTGTTATTGGTTGCTGTCAATCAATTCACTCAAACTAAATTATATGTAAAGGTTGCCATAAAGGTAAAGAATAACTATACCGGATGTATATTTAAACTACAGAAGTTAGTAAGATACAAAATATTAGGTTGGTAAATATTAATGTATGGCGAACCAACTTAGCAATTCCAGACGTAAGGTGCTGAAGACAATCGGCGCAACAGGCGCACTGCTAACAGCAGGTTCAGGACGAGTGTTAGCAGCAGATACTGGAGAGCAATACCCAGAAGTCGATGCCACAATATACAATAAAACGGTTCGGGGAATCGCATCAGTCAATGGCCTTACTGATGTTCCAGGAGTAGCTAAACATCCATCACAAGATCGCGTCGCTTTCATTTCTTCGCGTGGTGAAAGTGCACTTGACCTATTTATTGCTGAAGGAATTCAATCAAAGGAGGACAAAGCAAATAAAGTCTATCGCATTACAGATTCTCCAAAGGCAGGCGTCTATGGGCCAAAATGGATCGGTGAAAATTACCTTTCTTTCCAAAAGAATTTGAAACGATGCGCAGTAGATATCCCACAGTCATATGAGGTGGAAGAAGAAGTAGTACTAAATGAAAATGTTACGGAAAGCAAGGGTGCTGAACCAGCACTCCCCTCAATTCCGACTCCTAACGCAATTCCTTTCACCGTCTGTGTTCCAACTGGTAGAGACCAGTGGTGCGTGAATACTGATCCTATGACTATTGGGGAGCCAAGAGATTGTAATAGTGGACGTACTCCACCCCTTGCCTCTGCGAGTGTGTCAGTTACGCATAAGGTGTTAGGATGGGATGGTTTTGATGTTGTTTCAACACTCTCATTCTGGGCTGGTGTGGAAGAAGATCTAAATGGAGTTTGGGTCGGCACACCAGACGGTGAATGTGCCAGGTTCCACATTGACCCACCTAGTCCAACTGCAGCGGTTGACGATATTGTTGATGAGATTAACGACGTCAAGGGAGATATACTTGATTGGATTGACGAACAGGGAGGACCTAGCCGAGGTTCAATAGGGAGCGAAATTATCGGAGTCCTTCTTTTAATTGTTATTGCTATTATTATTGCTGATGGTGTTCCTGATCCTATCTAACAACAAAGCTTAATACTCTCCCATTCATAGTTATACCTATGATTTCTATTACTGAAAAGATAAGAACACCTCATATTTTTGGTTCGGCCATTATATTAGTAGGTGTAGTCTTACTTTACGATCAGTCAGACCCGATATCATTCAAGGTTTTATACTTATCGCTATTAGCAGCGGCAGTCCTCTCCGGCCTAAAGCACGTTAAACATCACCGAATCTATTTACTCATAGGAGTTTCCGTAATAATATCCTCGGCAGCGAGCATCTATAATAGCATGCCAATCTTATATAGCGTCTCACTTCTAATATTTGGTTTGGTAGCATTGTATTTGTATTATATATCGGTACGGAGATTGTCTTAGCCAAGTTTCACTATCGCCTGCCATCGGTTTCGATAACAATACACAGTCGGGACATGAAAGATACCGCGTGCTCGAGAATCAGCGGGACTGATACCCACAGCTTCGGATGATATGCTAATTCTCAGTACGTCACAAAGCCGTTAGTTAGAACGTCTACTTGCTGAGGATGTGCACTCCAACCAGCAAGCAAACAGTGAACTTTACGGTATTGTTCAGATAGCTGGTTCCAGCAGTATACGTCGCTCTGCAGCCATGCTTCACCGGTTTTCGGTTTGCTTCTGAGATGGTTTCAAAATTGTCATATACGTCGTTTCATCTCTTGGAAGAACTGCTCAACAGCGTTCCGATTTTCGTGTTTTTCGTATCGAAATCGGAGTCCGTATCGATGAAGTGCCGCTTTGAGCTGGGGTGCTAAACCGACGAAAAACACGGCATCTTTAACGTCATGTTCCTCGTGAGTTCGGAGAGAAAGACCGAAGTGACACCTTCGTACCGGGTCGAAAATAGCCTGACATGGAGAATTCATTGGTTTCGGGATCAACAGCAGCGTGCAGCTAGTAGCGTTGATCGTCGAATTGGATCACGGGTTCGTCGACCGTGACGTGATCCGGCTGTTTGCCATCTGTCGGCTGTAGATCGGCTTTCTGCATCGAGTTATGGACGGTCAATCGCGCCCGTTTGACACCGAAACTTTCCAAGACAAATGCAGTATCCGAAAGTAATAATCCGCGCAGTTGGAGCTGAATACTCGACTACATCCGCTCGTGCGGTGTCTCCTCGCGTTCTACAAAGTCTAACTGGATGGCGATGCTAGACCCGCCGAGGAGGTAGAATTCTGGCATAAGTACAACGGAATTCCACCGCCTCACTCCTTCAAACTCTAATCTGAACAGCACCGGTTGGCACAGCCATTGACATACTTGTTTGACGAGGAGACTGGTGCGTTCACACCTCGAGAATAAATCACGTCGTAAACCACAATATCGCACCGTGGGAATCCTCGCGCTTCAGTGCGGAGAGGATGTCAAGCGCTCTCGCCGTCTCTGGCTTCGTTGACGGCGCCGACGATTGCGCCCGAACTGACGATCGACGCGTCACTGTTCAAGACCGTTTCGCCCGCTTCGTCGATGACGAGTGTTACCGGCGTGCCGATGACGTCGTACTGCTGGCGGAACGAGTACGTCGACCCGTGGCCGACGTCCCACGCCCCGTCGTAGTCTTTCCACCACTCGCGGAGCCTGTCTTTCTCGAGGGTCTTGCCGATCGTCTGGGTCGTTATCGAGAGGAATCGAACGTCGTCGTCGATCTCCGCTCTGGCCTCCGCGAGCGGTCCCATCTGTTGTTTGCAGTACCCGCAGTAGGTGACGAAGAAATTGAGCACCGAAATCGTCCCCTCGGGCGGGAGCACCTGCGTCCCGGCCTCGCTCGCCCCGGCGTCGATCGTCCGGACTGTTGGCGGACCGTCGTCTTCGTTCCCGGAATCGCGTTCCGACGAATCGGTTTCACCCCCGAACGACGGCACTCCGGTTTGCCAGAGGGCGACGCCGCTGCCGAGCGTCCCGAGACTGGCGACGCCGGCGATCGCCTCCCGGCGTTTCATCGCGATCCCTCCGCGACTGTCACTCGAACGAGTGTGTTAGCGGGACCGAACATACACGATTGTACGGACTCGACGGAAAAGGACCTTCGGGTTCGAGTCGGATAGCCGACGTGATCGCTCGAGTACGGGTCGAATTAGCTCCCTCCGACGAAACTACTAGGATGTCTCCTCGAGGAGTTCTCTGGCGTTGTGTCGCCAGGTTCTGACGTGCAGGACGTTTAGCTCGAGAACCTCGGCCACCTCGGCGGCGCGGATCGTCGCGAGTCGCTCCGCGGAGGTGATGCCGGCGGTCGCCAGCCGATCCGCGTCGTCGGGGCCGACGCCGGTAACGCGCTCGAGGGGAGTCGGGTGGGGGTAGGGGCGCTCGGGTTCGTCGGCCGACTCCGTTGGCTCGTCCGGAGGAGAGACGTTCTCGAACGCCTGCCAGTCCTCGTCGGCGCTGGCGACGACCCACTCGCGTTCGGCGTCGCCGAGCCCCCGAACCGTCGTCGAGCGCCTGTCGAGGTCGCCGTCGGTTTCGAACGACCACGGCAACGAAAACCGCCGTCGGAGCGTCTCGGCGTCCGACTCGTCGAGGCCGGCCTCGAGCAGCATACGAAAGGAGTAGGCCTTCTCGGCGACCCGATCCGGATCGATGTCGGCTCGCTCGAGGGAGTCGCGGATTCGATCCTCGATCCGCGACTCGTCCGTTCGCTCAACGGCGGCGTCGTTGCTCACGCGGGACACCAGTCTATCCGTACCTCTCGGCGTCTCGTCTTGAAAGTTGTCCCCGACGGGTCGAACGCGGTCGTCGTTGCGGAGTCGAACGCGGTCGTCGTGGCGGGCCCATTTGACGCCGAACGGCGGAATTGCCGTGAGATCGTCACCACCGGTAGGCTTACCACCGCCTCTCGTGACGGTCGAAGTATGGTTCGTGAGAGCATCGACCGAATTGGCGTCGTCGGCGCAGGAACCATGGGCAGTGGAATCGCACAGGTCGCCGCAACCGCGGGCTACGACGTTGTCGTGCGCGATATCGACACCGAACTCGTCGAGAGCGGCTTCGACTCGATCGACGACAGTCTCGAGCGACTCGCCGACAGAGACGACCTCGCCGAATCCCCGGCGACGATCCGCGAGCGAATCGAGGGAACGACGGCCCTCAAGGCGCTCGCCGACTGCGACCTCGTCGTCGAGGCCGCGCTCGAGGACCTCTCGGTCAAGCGGGATATCTTCGAGGAACTCGAGGGGGTCTGTGAGCCGTCGGTCGTCCTCGCGACGAACACGAGCACGCTCTCGATTACGTCCATCGCATCGAGTCTCGACCGCCCCGATCGGGTGGTCGGTTTGCACTTCATGAATCCGGTCCCGATCATGGAAGGCGTCGAGGTCGTCGTCGGGGAGAAGACGAGCGGGTCGACCCGAGAACTGGCCCACGGAATCGCCGAGGAGCTGGGGAAGACGACCTGGGAGTCCGACGACAAACCGGGGTTCGTTACGAACCGCATCCTGATGCCCTGGATCAACGAGGGAATCCGTGCCTACGACGAGGGCGTGGCCACGAAAGACGACATCGACGCCGGGATGGAACTCGGGACGAACGTCCCGATGGGACCGCTGACGCTCGCCGACCACATCGGACTCGACGTCTGTCTCCACGCGACCGAGACGCTCCACGAGGAACTCGGGGATCGATATCGACCGGCCTATCTACTCAAACGGAAGGTCGAGGCGGGTGAACTCGGCAAAAAGACGGGGTCGGGCTTTTACGAGTACGAGTGAGCGTCGTCGGGACGGTCCCGTTGGTGACGGGATCGACGAATCGTTGGGAATGGAATCGACGGGCCATTGATGGCGAGATCGACAACCTGTTAGGAAAGAAATCGACGGGCCGTTGGTGACGGGACCGGTGGACTGCCGGCGCACGGGCCGGCTACTGGTGCAGCGGTCCTTCCGCCATCTCGCTGCGAAGGGTCGAGAGGTTCCCCCGAGCGACGCCCTCCTCGAACTGGCTGATGAGCTCGTACACTTCCGCTCGAGAGATCTTCACGTCGCCGTCGCGGACGACGTCTTCGGGCCGTTCGCGGAGTTCCCGCATGGTGCCGACCGCGAGCAGGTACGGGATCGCCCACGCCGAGAGCTTGTTGCCGCGGTGTTCGGGGATGATCTCGAGATAGCGGTGGGCGTCGTCGAGGTAGGTTTCCGCCCGTCCGGTGACGCGCTTGATGACGTTCGTGACGCCGCCATGGTTCTCCTCGTGGGTGACTTCCTCGACGGGCACGTCTTCCTCCTCGAGCCACTCGGCGGGGAGGTAGACGTTGTTCTCCTCGCGGTAATCGGTCTCGACGTCTTTCGCGATGTTGACCAGTTGCAAGAGCAGGGCGAACGACCGGGCGTTGTCCCGCATCTCCTCGGCTCGATCCGCCGAGACGCCGCGAGCGACGAGCCCGGTGATGAGTGTCCCGACCGTGCCGGCCGCGTACCAGCAGTACTCCTCGAGTTCCTCGACGGTCTGGAGGCGGAGCCCGCCCTCGTCGGCGTATCGGCTCGTGAACATCGCCATCCCGCCGACGAGTTCCCGGACCGGTTCGCGCATGATCTCGCGCGGTTCGTCCTCGAGCGCGTCGAAGGTGTCGAGGACCCGCGGCGTCTGGGCGACGACCTCCCAGTCGTCGGTAGTCTCTTCGGGGATCCACGGCTCGACGTCGTCCATGAACTGCTCGACGGCGATGTCGTCTTCCGGGTCGAGCAACCGGTCGTACGAGTCGAGCAGTTCCGTCTGGGTCCCGGCTGGAATGTGACCCGCGTCCTCGATCGTATCCGCGATTCGACAGAGGAGATAGCCGACACAGATGTGTCCGGCCATCGGCTCCTCGAGTCGGTCGATAGTTATCGAGAACGTCCGTGAGACCCCGTGTACGGCCTCGAAACACCACTCGAAATCGGCGTCCGTCGTCAGTTCGCGCTGGCCCGAAGTCATCTACGTGCAACTCTATTAGCGGGCTTTCCGGAAAAACACCGCGGTCCCGGTTGCGACCTTCAGCGGGGGACAGATACCCGATTTCGGCGCGTCAGTTCGTCGCCTTGCAGCCACTGGTCGGCCCACGGCTGACTCGCGGCCACGCGAGTGAACTCGAGCGGAGTTACAGCAACTGTAAAGGATCGACCGGTCGATACCTCGCGTATGGACTTCGCGCTCTCGGCCGAACAACGACAGATCCGCGAGATGGTTTCCGAGTTCGTCGACGAAGAGGTCGTCCCCGTCGCGGGTGAGATCGACCACGACGACGAGTTTCCGGCAGACCTCGTCGACGAGATGGCCGAACTCGGCTTGCTGGGGATGCCCTTCCCCGAGGAGTACGGCGGCGCCGGGCTCGACTATCACTCCTACGCGATCGGCCTCGAGGAGCTCTCCCGAGGCTCGGGCGGACTGGGGACGATCGTCGCCGCCCACACCTCGCTGGCGGGCAACATGCTCTACGAGTTCGGATCCGAGGACCAGAAAAGCGAGTATCTGACGCCGCTCGCCGAAGGGTCGGACATCGGCGCGTTCGCGCTCTCGGAAGCCGGTGCGGGCAGCGACGTTCCGTCGATGACGACGACCGCGCAAAAAGACGGCGACGAGTACGTCATCGACGGCGGGAAGCTCTGGATCTCGAACGGCTCGGTCGCGGACACGATAACGCTGTTCGCGAAAACGGACCCCGAAGCCGGCAACAAGGGTATCTCGTCGTTTATCGTTCGGCCGGACGAGGACGACGGCTTCGTCGTGGAAGGAACGGAAGAGAAACTCGGCGACAAGGGCTGTCCGACCGCCGAACTCCGGTTCGACGACCTTCGCGTCCCGGCGGATCGAATGCTCGGCGAGGAGGGCGAGGGATTCGTGCAGGCGCTGAAGACGCTCAACGGCGGTCGAATCACCATCGCCGCCCGGGGCGTCGGCATCGCTCGAGCGGCCCTCGAGGAGGCGACCGACTACGCGAACGAACGCGAGCAGTTCGACCAGCCCATCGGCGAGTTTCAGGCGATCAAACACAAACTGGCCGACATGGACACGAAGGTACAGGCCGCGAAGCTGCTCATGCACCGTGCGGCCGATCGAAAGATTCGAGACGAGGACTTCATTAAACACGCGGCGCAGGCCAAACTCTACGCCTCGGAGGTGTCTCGAGAGGTCGCAAACGAGGGGATCCAGATCCACGGCGGCTACGGCTACACGAAGGACTTCCCGGCAGAGCGGTTCTACCGGGACGCGAAACTCAACGAGATCTACGAGGGGACCAGCGAAGTGCTTCGGAACACGATCGGCGATCAGGTACTCGAGTCCTGACGCGAGACGACTCCGAACGACCCGTTCGTCTGTCTCTTTCCGTTCAGTCTCTTTTTGCCCTCCGTCCCTTCGGCTCCGGGCCCAGCCGTTAGCGACTCCCGAGCGTGACCGTCACCGTCCTCTCCTGGCCGTCTCGCCAGAACTCGATGCCGACCTCGTCGCCGGGACGAGTCTCGAGTGCGAGATACGTCCCCAGCGCGTGGCGGTCGGGGATCGGTTCCCCGTCGAGTTCGTAGATAACGTCGCCGCGCTCGAGTTCGTCGTCAGCGGGACCGTTCGGATCGACGCTGGAAACGAGAACGCCGGACGCCTCCTCGAGGCCGTACTCCTCGACGACCGCTCTGGTGACCTCTCGGTAGCTGATCCCGAGATACGAGTGTTCGTACACGCCGTCGTCGGCCAGCGCCGGGACGACGCGACGGGCGAGCGCGGCGGAGATGGCAAAGCCGATGTTGTCGCCGCCGCCGGCATTGACGACGCCGATGGCTCGGCCCTCGAGGTCGACGAGCGGGCCGCCGCTGTTGCCGGGGTTGACCGCCGCGTCGGTCTGGATCGCGTTCGGGAACGGAAACCGGCGATAGGAGACGTCGACCGAGCGGTTGACGCCGCTGACGATCCCCTGTGAAACGGATCCCTCGAGCCCGTACGGCGCGCCGATTGCGAGGACCTGCTGGCCGACGACCGGCGTCTGCTCGCTCAGCGGGAGCGACACGGCATCGTCCGGCACGTGATCGACCGCGAGAACGGCCAGATCGCTGTAGTAGTCCGTTCCGGCGATGGTGGCGGTCGTCCAGTCGCCGCCGATGTACTGGATCTCGACCGAATCAGCCCCGGAGACGACGTGTTCGTTGGTGATGAGATACGCTCCATCTTGCTCGAGTGCGACGAGAAAGCCCGACCCTTGTCCGGTCCCCTCTCCGAGGCGTCTCGGGCTCTCGACGCCGTAGGCGCGGACCTGTGCGATAGAATCGATGACCGCGTCGTAGACCTGCGTGTAGGCTGATTCGCCGGCGAGGTCGCCGTCTACCTCGAGTTCAGTGGACGAACTCCCTGGAACGGAACTCTCCGATTGGGGCGCTGCACACCCCGCCACGACGCCAGTGATGCCGGTCGCGGCCGCGGCGAGATAACGGCGGCGAGTAACGTTGTCCATACGCCACCTTGGGATTCGACCGATATCAAAGCCGGGAAGACGGTCACCGACTCGTGACACTCGAGGACGGGACGTGGGAGCGCCATACGCGATCCGTCGCCGAACGGAAGGGAAAGCGTGTTATCGACGGCGACCCGACACCCCAGATATGACACCCACGGAAGACGCCCGGGAGTTGCTGGCGACGGGGCCGGTCTGTGACTCCTGTCTCGGGCGTCCGTTCGCCGAACGCAGTTTCGGCCTGACGAACGCCGAGCGGGGGCGCGCGCTTCGGACGACGATCGCGCTCGAGGACGACGCGGATTTCGACCCCGTCGAGCCGCTCGAGTGCTGGGTCTGTGAGGGGTACTGCGGAACGTTCGACGCGATCGCCGAAACGATCGTCGACGCGCTCGAGGGGATCGACTTCGCGACCTACCAGGTCGGGAGCCGCATCCCACCGCTGATCGAGGAGAACGAGGACCTCTTCCGCGAGGACGCCGGCCTCGAGCCGGACGTCGGCGAGTCACTCAAACGCGAGGTGAACCGGGAGGTCGGTCGCCGCGTCGGCGCGGAAACCGGCGCGGAAGTCGGGTTCGAACGCCCCGACGTCCTCGCTATCGTCGACCTCGACGGCTTCGATCCGTTCGACCTGCTCGAGACCGAAGCTGGCGAAGCGGGTGGGGAGGCCGCCGTGGAACCGCGGTCGGTGACGAGCCACGCCGTCGACCTGCAGGTCAACCCCGCGTTCGTCTACGGGCGCTACCGAAAGCTCGAGCGGGACATTCCTCAGACCGAGTGGCCCTGTCGGGAGTGTGGCGGAAGCGGCGTTCAGTTGGGCGACGACGGCGAGGAGCCCTGTGACTACTGCGGGGGATCGGGCTACATGTACGACACGAGCGTCGAACAGGTCGTTCGCCCCCACGTCGTCGCGGCGATGGACGGCGACGAGGGTACCTTCCACGGCGCGGGCCGCGAGGACGTCGACGCCCGGATGCTCGAGGGCGGTCGCCCGTTCGTCCTCGAGGTCAAAGACCCGCGAATCCGCGATCCGGATCCGGAAGCGCTCGAGCGCGAGATCAACGACGCGGCCGACGGCGCGGTCGAGGTCGAGGGACTCCGTCTCGCGAGCTACGAGATGGTCGAACGCGTCAAGGAACACGACGCGAGCAAGCGCTACCGGGCCGACGTCGAGTTCGGAGAACCCGTCGACAAAGCGGCTTTCGAGGGCGCGCTTGCCGAACTCGACGGAACGACCCTCGAGCAGTACACCCCACAGCGGGTCGACCACCGACGGGCGAACATCACCCGCACGCGAACCGTCTACGAGATCGACGGCGAACTCAGCGAACCGACGCGAGCCGAAGTCCGGCTTCACGGCGAAGGCGGGCTCTACGTCAAGGAACTCATCAGCAGCGACGACGGCCGCACCGAGCCGAGTCTGGCGGGCCTGCTCGAGGTCGACGCCGAGGTGACCGCGCTCGACGTCACCGGCGTCGAGGGGGAGGACGAACCGTTCGAACGCGAGGAGTACTTCCGGGACGACCGCTCGGCCTGACCGGTTTCGGGTATCGTTTTCGCTGCGCTCGAGCGCGCGACGGAAAGCAACGATTTTGCCCGTCGCCCAACCACGGACTGTCATGTACCAGTTCGGGGTCGACGAAGCCGGCAAGGGACCGGTGTTCGGCTCGATGTTCGCCGCGACCGTCTGCGTGGACGATCTCGAGCGGCTGCCCGACGGAATCGCCGATTCGAAGCGGCTCACGGCCGAGCGGCGCGAGGAACTGGCCGAAACGCTTCGCGAGACCGACGGCGTCCACGTCGGCGTCGCCGAGGTTTCGACGGCGCGGATCGACGATCCCGAGACGAACATGAACGCCCTCGCTGTGAGCGCGCACGCAAACGCGATCGAGGACGCGACGGCGGGGCTCGCGGTTTCGGACCAGTCAGAGAACGCAGCTATTTCCGGCCTCTGTGACGCCTGCGATACCGACGCGGATCGGTTCGCCCGGCGAGTGAGCGATGCCTGCTCGCTCGAGGCGACCGTCGACGCCCGCCACGGCGCGGACGACGACTCCGACCTCGTCGGCGCGGCGAGCATCGTGGCGAAAGTCGAGCGCGACGCCCACGTCGCCGACCTCGCCGCGGAGTACGGCGAGATCGGCAGCGGTTACCCCGGCGATCCCAAAACCCGAGCGTTCCTCGAGTCCTACGTCGAGGAGACGGGCGAGTTGCCGCCCTTCGCCCGCGAGTCGTGGTCGACGTGTGCAGACGCGCTCGCGGCGGCGAATCAGACGACGCTCGGGGGATTCTGAGTTCCCCGTAAATCAAAAAAAACCGGTTTTCCGGGCTCTGTTGAAATCCTCCGTAGTTGATAGAAACTCCGTGCTGAATACAGCACGCATATTCAGCACTCCAAACTGATGGGCAGAATTGGTCGTCGATATGTAGACGATCTCACTATGTCGCCAGCACTCGTATGTGGTGAATTCACAGCTAAGTTTTTAGTTATCTACTGACAAGAAATTCCCATGAAAAACGACGAATCTGTTGAGGGGTATATCGAAACGCTTGCGGGGAGACTCCACGAGTTTGAACAATCGACGACGACGGTGGACGACCAGCATGTGACGGTGTTTCACGACCGTTCGCTGTCGCTCTCGAAGTTTGGATTAGTCGACACCGTGTTCGTGGTCGGCACCGCGGAAACAGCCTATCAGGCACGGGCGTTCAGCGAGGCTGCCTTCGAGCACGGCCTCTCCCTGAAATCGAAACTCCCGCGGGGATTAGGTGGCAACCTCGTCGTCTACCCGATCGTTGTTAGCGAGACAGATCTCGCCAATTGGGTCCAACTGTACGACCCAATACACTGGTCATCCTTCGAGTTTCCTGTCGTCATTGACCCGACCGAGGGTACCGTCGACTACTACGAGTCGACGCGGTTGTGGGGTATAATCTATTACAAGGGCTTCAGGGAGACGGCTGAGACGACACTTAAACCATAGGTTCCTCACGGCGTGGACGGGATGCGTCGGTATTAGCCGAACCAAGGGAAGGTTGAGCAGACGATGGAGAACCACGAGTCGCTATACCGACCGTCCCCATTGAGGGGGAGAGTCGCTTCGACCTCTGGCTAGACCATCTTTTTTAACAAGACCAATGATGGACGCAATCTCTATAGTCAGCACGCACTCCAAAAAACATCATAATTCAAGGATTTCAACAGAGCCGTTTTCCGGCGTTACTTGTCGGTGAGGAGCCGCCGCAGGATATCCCCGTAGGCGGGTCGGGTGATGAGCACGCCGATCAACACGCCGAGGATGGTGATGATGGCGAACCCGCGCAGGTCACCCAGACTGAGCACCGCGAGCGGCGACATCGCGATGATCGTCGTCGCGGCCGCGGCCCCGATGACCCAGAACGCCTTGCGGAAGCGCGACTCGAAGACGCGCTGGGAGTTGACGTCGCCTTCGGACATCACCTCGTCGGCGATGATGATCAGGTCGTCTACCCCCGTTCCGACGACGGCGATGAAGCCGGCGATGTGCGAGAGGTCAAGCGGCATACGTATCAGCGCCGCGAAGCCGAGCAGGATGAACACCTCCGCCAGCGCCGTGAGTATCATCGGCGCTGCGACGCGCCGATCCTGATAGCGACCGTAGACGACGCCGCTGACGCTGATCACCGAGAGAACCCCGATCAGCAGCGAGTAGGTCTTGAACTGGTCGGCCAGCGCCGGCTGGAGCGAGTAGAATTTCCCCTCGGTCATATCGAGCGGTGCGCGCAGTTCGCCGGCCTCCAGGTTGACCGACAGCGCCTGTGCCTCCGAGTACTCCTGGGCGCCCATCTGGAACCTCGGACTCTCCGCCCAGTCTCCGGTGGCCATGCTCGATCCCAGTTGCTGGCTCATCGAGTGTGCGGCGACCGGTTCGCCGTCGACGACTGTGAGCAGACAGTGTTGTTCCTGCTCGTCGTTGAATTCCATCTCGCCGGTCTGTGGGTCCTGTACGCGACAGTTACTCCATCCCTGCTGTTCAGTATACCCCATCTCCCGCATGTCGGATTGGAAGTCCTCGGCGCTGCTATCTTCGACCTGGACGGGGACTTCGTAGCCCGTTCCCCGTTCGGGTTGTCTCGGCGGGTCGACCTCCGCGATGTCGTCGCCGGTGAGGACCGTCTCGTTGACCTGGGTTCCGTTCTCGCCTCCCGGGTGGTACGCCACGACTTCGACGATACCTCGATCCTCGAGTATCGATCTGAGTTCGGCTTCGCCCATCTCGGGTACCTCGGTGACGACGTAGTGCTGATCGCTCATCTCCGCGTCGGTTACCTGCCCGCCGGAGAGACCCGCCTCGTTGATCCGGAGGGTGATCGTCTCGATGATGTCGTTTCGAGTTTCCTGCGTGACTCCCTCCCTGACGTCGTCTTCGGACGCCCCGACGTCGGCGTCCTCGAGGGCGGCGACGAACGCCCCCTCGCTCACGTCGTCGACGAACAGTTCGACGCTGACGGTGCCGTCGTCGTGGACGACGACGTTCGCGTCGCCGATCTCGAGGTCGAGCGCCTCGTCTGCGTACAGCGACTCTTCGATCTCGGTTATCCGATCCTGATCGGCCTCGCCGTCGGAAACGACGCCGGCGTCGACGTTCTCCGCGGTCATCCCGACGACCGGCGCGCTGATTCGCGTCCCGCCCTCGAGACCGAGCCCGTACTCGAGGTTGATCGGGTCCTCGGTCCACGACTGGTTGCTCTCTCCTTGCGAGGCGTAGCTGCTGTCACCCATGACGCCGCCGGGGAGAAACAGCGCGACGACCGCGCCGAGGACGAACACGACGAGCAAGAGAACGCGCCAATTCTCCTTGAGGAACGCCGTCGGTTTCATCGATTGATCCCCTCGAACTTGTACCAGCGAAGCAGACTGAGGTTCAACATGTAGGTGTTCATCAGATCGGCTGCCAGCCCGACGAACAGGATTGTCCCGATCGAGGCCAGCAGTTCGACGCCCATGATCGTCGCCGCGATGGCCATCACGAGCATGGCGACCATCGAGGTAATCGTCATCGTGACACCCGTTCTGATCGCCTCGTTCGTACTCTCATAGAAGCTCCCGCCACGACGGAGAACGTGATTGTTCAACAGGATGTCGGAGTCGACCGAGTAGCCGATCAGCATCAACAACCCGGCGACGGTCCCGAGCGTGAGCGGAATGTTCGCCAGATTCATGAATGCGAGCGGGATCACGAGATCCGAAAACGCCGAGAGGATGATCGCGATCGACGGGACGAACGTCCGAAAGAGCAAGAACGTGATAACGCTCATCCCGACGAACGCGACGGCGATCCCCAGCAGCGCCGTTTGCTGTGCCTCCGCGCCGAAGCTCGCCGATGTCGAGGAGGACTCTTGGATGACCTCACTGTTGCCATCAGCTGGCGCGAGGTTCTCCTCGGCCTGATCGGTCAGCGCCTGTTGGTCCTCGGACGTGAACTGGATGATGTACTGGTTCGACGCCCCCGTCGACTGAATCGACTCTGGTTCTTCGTCGAACGCGGTCTGGATCGCCGACTCCGAGTCCGTCGTCTCGACGGTCAGTTCCGTGCCGCCAGCAAAATCCATTCCGAGTGCGACGGGCGTTCCATAGACGGTATACGCGACCAATAGAATAGCCAACGCGACCGCGAGGAAAGCCAACGGAATCGCCGCGAGTTGCCGGTTACTGTACCGGGTGTACTCGATCTCCGGTACGTCGAAATACCCCATATACGCCCCACGTGGGTGCCCCCGAAAGTAAGCCTTCGCAATTCTTGAAGGCCAGTTTCTCGTGGCGAAATCGAACGAAATCAGCCGCCTCAATGCGAATAAGGGATCAATTTCTGGGCTAGGCCGAGGGTGAATTAATTGACCCATAGCTCGAGCAGGCCCGTCCCTCGAGCCGGTCCGATCTCTCGAGTCGTCGAACCTTTCGAGCGAGCCCGGTCCCACCATCGAATCCGGGGCGCGAGGAATCGCCCACCCTCGAGCGAGATGCCAGTCGTTCCGGGCCCGGATTCGACTGGTCAGTTCCAGCCCCAAATCCCACGGTACCGTTTTGAGACTCGAGCCCGTTTCTCCCCCTATGTCGAACGAACCTCGAGCGGAGCCACGAGAGCGGGCGACGCGCGTCGTCGTTTCCTACCCCGAGGACCTCTCGGAGTGGGGGCGGTCGCAACTCGAGCAGTCCTCGTTTCGAGCCTTTCTCCGAAAGACGCGAGACGAGGCTTGAGTCGGCGATATCTGGGAGGAGTTCGTCGACGTCGGCTGCTGTGGGAGCACGCTCGACGTGCCGCTGCGGGTCGAACGACTCGAGGGCGGCGACCTGATCGGCGAGGAAACCGAACTCGAGTACGAAGCCCGCGAGGCCTGCGGCGTCGAGGGCAGTTGGCGCGTCCAGAGCGAAGGCGGCCCGAAACGGGCCTAACGGTTCGTACAATCCGGGTTACAGCGACGACCGCGCCGATCAGTCGGGCAGGTACCGAACGCTCAAGACGCCCGCCTCGGGATCTGAGCGAACCTCGACGCGGACGGCCTCGAGCCGGGCCGCTCGAGCCACCGTCTCGTCGTCCTCGAGTACGTCGGCGGCCGCGTCGTCGACGTCTTCGTCCGGAAGCGAGAGGACGTGAATCTCGCCGGTTCCCGCTCGCTCCTCGCGGACGACCTCGCCCGGCTGGGCGTCGGCCGCCAGTTCTCGTTCGTGGGTGGTCGGGCTGAGATCGCTATCGACGAGCTCGACCGTCCGCCGATCCTCGACGTCGACGACCTCCCAGGCGACCTCGAGCGGCGGCTTCGGTGCCACCGTCGCCTCGAGCACGTCGTCGACCTCGAGGCCGGGATTCGACGCGAGGGTGTGAACCTGCGCCGTCTCGACGTCTCTGACGACCGCCGACTCTTCTTCCGCGTGGGTGACGACGAACGTCGCCGTCTTCTCGCTCATACTCGAGTCTCGCGGGCGAGGCGTTTCCCGGTTTCGTTCCTCGCCTCCCGTTCCGTGTGGGGTATGAACAACTGGGGAGACGAGCAGGCGGCGAGTCCTTGCAGGAAGAATACGATGAAAGCCCCTTTCGCGCTCGACTCCCGGGCCTCGCTGTGCGCTTCGGTCACTCGCTGCGCTCGCTCCCTGCAGTGCTTGCGTCGTCCGGGTTCGTCGACCCGCGAAAGCCCCTTTCAGTCCCACCCCGCGGTGGATTGGACGGGCTGGCGATTCGAGTGGGGTGGCGGACTGGCAGTTTTGGATGGGGTAGCGGACTGGCAATGTGCGTGGATTGGGTGAAAAGAGCGACACATCGAATCCCGATCGATCGGATGACGGAACGCCTTTAGGGCCGGCCGTCGCGCTCTCGCGCATGGACGTCGATATCGGCAACGCGCTCGCGTCGGTCGCCTCGCCGGGCATCTCTCGAGAGGCGCTCGACCGGCTCGACGAGCGGGTCGGTCAGGCCCACGAACGCATCGAAACCGGCAGGGAGAATCACGAGCACGGCTACGCCGCGTTGAACCTCCCCGAGCGAACCGATCCCGACGAGATTCGGCGAGCGGTCGACCCCGTCGCCGACGCCGAGGCGCTGATCACGATCGGAATCGGCGGCAGCGCGCTGGGCGCGGCGACGATCGTCGACGCGCTCGAGGGAGACACCGAGATGGTCTTTCTCGACAACGTCGACCCCGAATGGGTGACGAGCCGACTCGAGTCGGTTCCGCTCGCCGAGACGGCAATCAACGTCGTCTCGAAGTCGGGCACGACCGCGGAGACGCTGGCGAACTTCCTCGTGGTTCGGGACGCCTTCGAAGCCGCGGGCGTCGACTGGACCGAACGAACGATCGTGACCACCGGCGAGGCCGGCCCCCTCTCGGATCTCGCCGAGCGCCACGACCTGCCGAAACTTCGGGTTCCCGACGGCGTCCCCGGCCGGTTCTCGGCGCTCTCGCCGGTCGGAATGGTCGCCGCCGCGGTCGCCGGCCACGACCTCGAGGCGCTGCTCGAGGGCGCGCGAACCGAAGCCGAATCGCTGTCGGGATCGCTGTTCGAGTGTCCCGCCTACGCCTACGGGGCGACCACCTACGCGCTCGACGGCCGCGGAGCCGGAATCAACGCGATGATTCCGTACGCGGAATCGCTCGAGACCTATGCGGAGTGGTTCGCCCAGCTGTGGGCCGAGAGTCTGGGCAAGGACGACCTCGGACAGACACCCGTTCGGGCGCTCGGAGTCACCGACCAGCACTCACAGCTTCAGTTGTATCGCGCGGGCCCGCGGGACAAACTCGTCACGTTCGTCGCGCCGCGAGAGCGCTCCGACCGAGCGATTCCGGACACCGAGGTCGAGGAACTCGCCTATCTCGGCGACTCCACGCTCGGCGAACTGCTCGAGGCCGAGTTCGAGGCGACCGAGGCGAGCCTCGCCGCCGCCGGTCGCCCGAACGTGCGCGTCGAACTCGAGACGGTCGACGAGTACGAACTCGGCGGCCTGCTCTACGGAATGGAGGCGTCGTGCGTGCTCGCCGGCGAACTCTACAGCGTGAACGCGTTCAACCAGCCGGCCGTCGAGTGGGCGAAGAACGCGACCCGCGGCCTGCTCGGTGGGGGCGAGTTCGCCGAAGCGGACGCCGTCGCGGAGAAGACGACCCTTCGCGTCGAGCGGTAGTCGCCCGATCCCCGGAGTGGAGGCCCACAGCGCGGTGACGCGATAGCCGAATGCGGTGGCCCTATGTGCGTTCGCCGGTCAGTGTGGGTATGGGCACGACAGCACAGTCGGATGCAGACGGCGACGCGAGCGGCGTCGACGCCGTCCCCGCGGTCGGAACCATCGTTACCGCGCTCACGATGGGATGTCTCCTGGTCCCCGTTCGACAGGGCATCGACGAGCCGACCGTCCTGGGGGCGAGCGTCTTCGCCGCCATCGCCGTCGCGGCCTTTCTCGCGAGACGCTATGGCATCCTCGAGCGCGAGCGAAGCGGGCTCGTCGCCGCGGTCTCGAGCGCCCTCGTCGTGGTTCTCTCGGCGACGGCGATCATGCTCGGCACGTCCGGTTCGGTGACCGTTCCCGAAGTCGGCTGGTCGATATCGCTATTATTCGGCGCTCTCGTCACGAGTTTCACCGCGACTGGAGTCGCCATCGCGGAGTACGCCGGCATCTCCGGGACCGGACTGAGCCGGCGAGCCGGACAGTTCCTCGAGATGGTGATCCTCGGGTTCGCCGGCCTGATCGCGATGCAGATCGCGTCGATCGTCGTCTCGGTGCCGATGATAGTCGCGGTCGGAGAGCTGACTGAGTTCCAGTGGCAGGCCGTGAGCTATCTCGCGACCGGTCTCGGTCTCGGAACGGTCGCCGTCGGCTATCTTCTGTTTCGCGGGTACGGCCTGTCGTACGTCGATATCGAGCTGCCGACGCTTCGGACGGTGGTCTGGATGGTCGTCGGCCTCATTCTCATCTTCGGTGCAAACATCGCGGTCTCGATGCTCATAACCGGTGCGGGCGTCGAATCCGCCGAACACAGCCTGTCCGAAACGGTCGAACAGAACGTCGGGCTCGTCGTGATCATCGTCCCGGCGATGGTGCTTATCGTCGGACCATTCGAAGAACTTCTGTACCGAAACGTCGTCCAGAAGTCGCTGTACGAAACGTTTTCGCGACCCAGCGCGATCGTGGTCGCGAGCACCGTCTTCATGGTCGTCCACGTCGGCGCCTACGCGACCGCCGGCGCGGGGCGAGTGCTCGCGAGTCTCATCAGCGTCTTCGCGCTCTCGCTGGTGCTCGGGACGATTTACGAGCGGACGGACAACCTGGTCGTCCCCGCGCTGGTCCACGGCTGTTACAACGCCCTGCTTTTCGTGCCGTATCTATCCTGAGCTTGCAACCGACAGTCCATCGCGAGAATTACCGCCGCGAAATTAACTCGGATTCTTGCGAGCGAGTCCGGATCCGCAGATCGGACAGCGATCCTTCTCGTCGTCGAACTCTCGACCGCAGCCCTGACACTGGAACCGCCAGTCGCGCTGTTCTTCGATCCCCTCTCGAGCGATCACTTCGACGTCGACGTTTAACTTTTCCGCGACGTTTTGCATCGCGTAGTCGTCGGTGACAAGCACGCCGTCGAGTTCGAAACTCGCCGCGACGAGTCGGATGTCGGTTTCCGAGAGAGTCTCGAAGTCGCCCGACTCTCGGGCCGCGCGTTCGACCTGTTCGGTGGTGTCCTCGTTCGGAATGTGGATGTGCATTCCGGAGCCTTCCATCGCGTCGTAGCGGTAGGCGCTCTCGTCCTCGAGTTCGTCGCGGACGAGCGGGATGGTCGCAGACTGTTCTGTCGTGTGAAAATCGTGGATAAAAGCCGAGGAATCGAGGATGTACATACCGTTAGCGCTTGACGACGATGTAGTCTTTGACCGCCTGAACGCGGCTGACGGGCACGCGGAATCGGCCGGTGTCGTCGCGGTCGAAATCGACCGCGTGGCCGGGTAGCTCCTCGTCGGGGTCGATGACGAGGTCGTGTAGTTTACCCGATTTGATGTCCATCGTGACGTTGTAGAGCATTCCCAGTTCAACTCCGTCGGATCCCATGACGGACTTCCCCGAGAGGTTTTCGGCGAGTATGTCGCTCATACCGTACCGTTCAGACTAGTCGCTAATAAATACCATGGAGGGAACACTGATTTCGGAACGGTTGCTCGAGTTCGTCGGTGCAGTGATAGACCGCTGCTGGGGCCGGTGGGTTAGGCCCGATCGGAATCGGTCGGCGTCGTCGTGACGATGGGTTTAACTACCGTCCTGCGGACCGTTTACCCAAGACCTTCTCTGGTGGTTCACCATGACGGACACGGACACACACGACCCCACATCTCTCAGAACGCCGATCGTGGCCGTCCTCGGGCACGTCGATCACGGTAAGACGAGCCTCCTCGATAAGATACGCGGCTCGGCCGTGATCGAGGGCGAGGCCGGCGCGATCACACAGCACATCGGTGCCACTGCCGTCCCCCTAGACGTCATCTCGACGATCGCGGGCGAACTTGTCGATCCCGACGATTTCGATCTCCCCGGGTTGCTCTTTATCGACACGCCGGGACACCACTCTTTCACGACGCTTCGCTCGCGCGGCGGTGCCCTCGCGGACATCGCGATCCTCGTCGTCGACGTCAACGACGGCTTTCAGCCACAGACTATCGAGGCGCTCGACATCCTCAAACGGTCGGAGACGCCCTTCATCGTCGCCGCGAACAAGATCGATACCGTCCCGGGCTGGAATCCCAACGAGGACACGCCGATCAACGACACCTACGACGCTCAGTCGGATCGCGCGGCCTCGAGACTCGACGAGAGCCTCTACGAAATCATCGGCGAGTTGAGCGACGAGGGGTTCTCCGCGGACCTCTACTGGCGGGTCCAGAACTTCCAGCGCAACGTCGGCGTCGTCCCCGTCTCGGCGATGACCGGCGAGGGAGTCCCCGACCTGCTCGCGGTGATGATGGGCCTCTCCCAGCGCTACATGAAAGCCGAGATGGAGATCGACGTCGCCGGCCCCGGCGTCGGGACCGTCCTCGAGGTCAAAGAGGAGAAGGGGTTCGGAACGACGGTCGATACGGTCCTCTACGACGGGACGATCCGCAGCGACGACACGGTCGTCGTCGGCGGAACGAACGAACCGATCGTCACCGACGTGCGCGCGCTGCTTCAGCCGCGACCGCTCGCCGAGATCCGGACCGAGAGCCGGTTCGAAAAGGTCGAGTCGGTCAAGGCCGCCTCGGGGATCAAGATCGCCGCGCCGGAGCTCAAGGACGCGATGGCCGGCGCGCCGGTTCGCGTCGTCAGAGACCGAGACCTCGAGGATGTCGTCGAAGAGGTGCGGGCCGAACTCGCCGACATCGCCGTCGACACCGACGAACAGGGCGTCGTCGTCAAGGCCGACACCCTCGGGAGTCTCGAGGCGATGGCCGACGCGCTCGGCGAGGCCGAGATTCCGATCGTCAGCGCAGAGGTCGGCGATATCGCGCCGCGGGACGTCTCCGTCGCGTCGACGGCGGAGGACCCGAAACAGCAGGCGATCCTCGGGTTCAACGTCGACGTCCTCGCGGACGCCAAGACGCGGGCCGAACAGGACGACGTGAAACTGTTCACCGACGAGGTCATCTACCAGCTCGTCGAGGAGTACGACGAACACGTCGAGGAACTCGAGCGCGCCCAGCAGGACACGATCCTCGAGAACATCTCCCGACCCGCGCGATTCCGGATCCTGCCGGATCACACCTTCAGACAGAACGATCCGGCTGTCGTCGGCGTGGAAGTCAACGCCGGCACGATCCAGAACAACAACTTCGTCGTCACCTGGGACGGCAACGAGACCGAACGCGTCGGGCAGGTCAAAGGGATCCAAGAGCAAGGCGAGGACGTCGACGAGGCCCGCGCCGGCAACCGCGTCTCCGTCGCCATCGACGGCCCGACCGTCGGCCGACAGATCGAGGAGGGCGACGAACTCTGGATGGAGGTCCCAGAAAAGCACGCCAAGATCTTAGAACAGGAACTGACCGACGAGATCCCCGGCGACGAACTCGAGGCGCTGAACATGTACCTCGAGAAACAGCGCAAGCGGGATCCGTTCTGGGGCAAGTAGAGCCGTTTAGCAGCTAACTTCTCAGTTTTCGACATCGAACCGCACTCGAGCGCCGCCCTCGAGATCCGACAGCGCCGAAACGTCCTCGAGCCTGCCAACCACGTTGACGGGCGCGGTCGCCCGCGGTTCCTCGCCGCGACTCGCCGGCGTCGGCCCCCAGAACAGACAGAGTTTGTCCCCGGTGGGCCAGTAGGCGATCGCGCCGACCGGGACCGCCTCGGACTGGTTTTCGGCCGGCGCATCGAGCGGCACGTCGAAGTACAGTTCGTCGCCCCAGCGGACGGCCTCGCCCTCGAGCGGCAGTTCGCGCTCGAGCGCCCGGCGGGTTTCCGGGGCGTCGTCGTGCCAGGTCGCCTCGAGTTCGCGACCGTCGACGGTGACTCGCAGGTCGGACATATCGAGGCCATCAGACGGCAGGGACGTAGTCCTACCGCATCGGTTCGAGCGCCGACGGGAGGGGGAACCGAAACCGGGGGCGAGACGTTCCCAGTCGAGGTCTCGCGGTTCTCGAGGGATGACATTGGTTCGCGGAGCGGGTGCCATCCCGAAATGGTTTTCAACCGCTCGCGCGCACACTCGGTATGCCGACGGACTCGGACACTAATTATGACCCCACACTGGGGAACAAGTTCATCTTCGTCACCGGCGGGGTGATGTCGGGACTCGGCAAGGGGATCACGGCCGCCAGCACCGGCCGACTCCTGAAAAACGCCGGTTTCGACGTGACCGCGGTGAAGATCGATCCGTACCTGAACGTCGACGCGGGGACGATGAATCCCTACCAGCACGGCGAGGTCTACGTGCTCAAAGACGGGGGAGAAGTCGACCTCGATCTGGGGAACTACGAGCGGTTCCTCGACATCGACATGACGTTCGATCACAACATCACGACGGGCAAGACCTACCAGCACGTGATCGAGAAGGAGCGGGCGGGCGACTATCTGGGCAAGACGGTCCAGATCATCCCTCACATCACGAACGACATCAAACGGCGCATTCGCGAGGCCGCGGAAGGAAGCGACGTCTGTCTCGTCGAGGTCGGGGGGACCGTCGGGGACATCGAGGGCATGCCCTACCTCGAGGCCCTGCGCCAGTTCGCCCACGAGGAAGACGACGAGGACATCCTCTTCGCTCACGTCACCCTCGTCCCCTACTCGAAAAACGGCGAACAGAAGACCAAGCCGACCCAACACAGCGTCAAGGAGGTCCGCTCGATTGGCCTCCAGCCCGACGTCATCGTCGGGCGCTGTGACGACAAGCTCGACCCCGAAACCAAGGAGAAAATCGCGCTGTTTTGCGACATTCCGACCGACGCGGTGTTCTCGAACCCCGACGTCGAGGACGTCTATCACGTCCCGCTGGTCGTCGAAGAGGAGGGACTCGACGACTTCGTCCTCGAGCGCTTCGACCTCGAGGACGAGGCGCTTCCCTCGAGCGAGCGAACGAAGGAGTGGCGTGAGGTCGTCACGACCGAAAAGTCGGGCGAGGTCGACGTCGCGCTCGTCGGCAAGTACGACTTGGAGGACGCGTACATGTCGATCCACGAGTCGCTGAAACACGCCGGCTTCGAACTCGGCGTCGACGTGAACGTCCGCTGGGTCGCGGCCGACGAGATGGCCGACGGCCACGACGGGCAACTCGAGGGGGTCGACGGGATCATCGTCCCCGGCGGCTTCGGAATGCGGGGAACCGAAGGCAAGATCAACGCAGTCGAGTACGCCCGCACGAACGACGTGCCGTTTCTCGGCCTCTGTCTCGGCTTCCAGATGGCGGTCGTCGAGTACGCCCGTAACGTGCTCGGTCTCGAGGGCGCACACTCGGCCGAGATGGACGAGGAGACGCCCCACCCGGTCATCGACATCCTCCCCGAACAGTACGAGGTCGAGGACATGGGCGGGACGATGCGACTCGGATCCCACGAAACGCAGATCGAGCCGGGGACGCTCGCCGAAGAGATCTACGGCGACACCTCGTGTACGGAACGGCACCGACACCGCTACGAGGTAAACCCCGAGTACTTCGAGAACTTCGCCGACGAGCCATTCTCGTTCTCGGGAACGGCGGGGAACCGGATGGAAATCCTCGAACTCGAGGATCACCCGTACTTCCTCGGGACGCAGTTCCACCCCGAGTACAGCTCTCGCCCCGGCGATACGAGTCCGCCGTTCCTCGGCCTCGTCGAGGCGACGATCGCAGAACCGGAGGCCGACGCCGACGACGCAGACGCCCAGAGCGGACAAGAGGTGACTTTCTGATGGTGAATACAGACACGTTCGTCCCGGACGCAGTCGAAGAGATCGAAACCGAAATCGGCGACGAAAACGCCGTCATCGCCCTTTCAGGCGGCGTCGATTCGTCCGTCGCCGCCGCCCTCGCCTACGAGGCGATCGGCGATCAACTGACACCGGTGTACGTCGACACCGGGCTGATGCGCAAAGGCGAGACGGCACAGATCCGGGAGACGTTCTCCTACATGGACAGCCTCCGGGTCGTCGACGCCAAAGACCGGTTCCTCGAGGCGCTCTCGGGCGTCACCGATCCCGAAGAGAAGCGGTCGGTGATCGGCGAGCAGTTCATCCGCGAGTTCGAACGCGAAGCGAAAGACGCCGACGCGGACTTTCTCGTCCAAGGAACGATCTACCCCGACCGGATCGAATCCGAGGGCGGGATCAAATCCCACCACAACGTCGGTGGGCTCCCCGACGTGGTCGATTTCGACGGGATCGTCGAGCCGGTTCGGGACCTCTACAAGGACGAGGTCCGGGAGGTCGCCCGCGAACTCGACCTCGACGAACTCGTCGCCGAGCGGATGCCCTTCCCCGGCCCCGGACTCGCCATCCGCGTCATCGGCGAGGTCACGGCGGAAAAACTCGAGATCGCCCGCGAATCCTGTCACGTCGTCGAGGAGGAACTCGAGGAGTACGAGCCGTGGCAGGCGCTCGCTGCGGTCGTCGGCAAAGCGACGGGCGTCAAGGGTGACAACAGAGTTCACGGCTGGATCGTCTCCGTTCGGTCGGTCGAATCCCGCGACGGGATGACCGCTCGCGCCCAGGAGATCGACTGGGAGACGCTCCAGCGGATCCAATCGCGGATTACCGGCGAGAACGAGAACGTTGCACGGGTCGTCTACGACGTCACGCACAAACCGCCCGCGACTATCGAGTACGAGTGATGGACGCGATAGTCTCCGGTCCGGACGAAGACGGTCTCGGCGATGCACTCGAGGCCGAAGGCGTCTCCGTCACCCGACTCGAGGGGACGCTCAGCCGCCCGACGCTCGAAGAAGCGGGAATCCTCGAGGCGGATCTGTACGTGCTGACCGACGTCGGCCAATCGACTACGGTCCCGATCGCGCTGGATCTGAACGACGACCTCCGGACGGTCGTCTACGCGCGGGACTCGGTGCCGGAGTTCGTCCGCGGTCAACTCGACCTCGCGCTCGATCCCGCGTTGATGGAACCCGCGATGGTCGCCGAGGAACTGGTCGGCTGATCCGGACGGCACCGCTCGAGTGCGTCTTGTCCCAAACCGGACAAAATGGCCGATTTAAACTATCTAACTACAGATATAGGCGTTTTGAACTGTGCTTAATCGCGAGGTAACTCGGAATAAGATGGTACTACCATCGCCATCGTTGAAGTGGAAACCGACGATAGCTGGGAGTGGAGGTCGACGGGCACACCCACACGAAGGCACCCACCGCCTTGGACCCGTGACTTCCAGCAACCCCACCACAGCACCCTTCCCCCACTTGCCATCCCGGCGCGGCGATGCGGGTTCGCTGCACCGACCCGCATCGCGCTTCGGAATGGCTGTCGGGACGACGAGTCCCGACGTGGATCCTCACAACGGATCACCCACCAGATCCCCGAGAGTTGTCTGTGATTCTCTCGGTGCTCGAACCGGCGGGCCGGTCGATGCCGTTCCGCTCGGGTCGAGCACCAGTTTTCGATTCGGAGAGTCGTGAATACCGCCCCGCCACCAGATCACTACCGCAATTGGTCGAGAACCGGGATTTCCTCGAGTCGTTCGTCAGAAAGGAGAGCCCAATCGATTCCGGATGGGCCCCTATCGACGGCGTCGTCCGGCTCGAGCGCTCTGTCGGGTGTGACGATCAGATCCATCGGGACGTCGTGGTCGGTCGTGGGTATCTCCTCGTCGATGCACTGTCGCTCGTGGACGGTCGTCGCGACTGGTGTCTCCTCGTCTACGAGACCTAATTCGGTGAGGATCGCGTACTCGAGGTCGCTGTAGCCCTCGCCCTTGCCGATCCGTGCGCCCGGGCTCGAGCCCTCGTCGGTTCCCACCGCGACGCTTCCGGAGACGATCAGGTCGATTTGTGACACCGCTTCGGGGCCGACCTGGACGCCGTGTTCCGACGATCCGGAGACGGTGGTCGCCGCGTCGTAGTCCTCGAGTTCGTCGGGGTCGAGCCGAAGGAAACACCGCTCGTCGCGAAGCCGGGGAACGGCCATGTAGACGGTCTTTCCCTCGCGAAGGGCGCGTCGCCGCACTGGCAACTGCGGCGCGTCGGGGTTCGCCTTGATCGTCTCGGCTCGATTCCATTCCGGGCGGGCCGCGAGTCGATCGGCCGCCGCCTTCGCGCCCGCGAAGTTTGGAATGCGACCGTGTGGAGGAAAGGGGAACCTGGCCTCGCCGCTTTCCTCGAGGTCGTCCCAGACGCGTTCGCGGATGTCCTGTTTCGACGGAGTGGGCATGCTCATAGTTCGGCCGGCGACCGAGTTCAGCGTTGGTATTCTGCGACGGGACGAGTTCGACCGCGCCGGCGTTCGGCGAGGCGACGATATCCACGCGGTGCGTCCGAACAGTGCCGTTCGATCGTCCGCGGGTCGTTGCGCCGTTCCATCGTCGACGGGCGTCGCACAGCCAATCGATTACGCTCCGCCGTCGCTGTCCGGTCCGCTCGCCAGCGCGACCAACCGATCGGCTTCCGGGACGATGATCGATTCGACCGCGCTCGAGATCGCGACGGGTTCGTTCGGCAGACAGAAAATAGGCGTCCGGTCACTGACTCCCGCGAGCGTGCGACTCGTGACGGCCTTCGTCCCGATCTCGTCGAAGGCGAGCGCGTAGAACAGCTCCGAAAACGCCGACAGTTCCTTCTCGAGCAGCGGACGGACGGCTTCGATCGTCGCATCTTCGGGTCCGATGCCGGTTCCGCCCGCGGTGACGACGATGTCGACGTCGTCACGGTCGAGGAGCCGAGACACTTTGGCCTGTACGTTATCGTAGCTTCGATCGATAAGCTCTCGAATTGCGATCTCGTGATCCTCGGCGTCGAACGCGGCGACGATCGCATCGCCGGCCGCGTCGTCCTCGATCCGTCCGTCCGCAGAAATAGTGACGACGGCGACGCCGATTTCGCCGTTCGAAGGCTCCTCCTCGCTGGTCGATTCCGCACCCGTTTCTGCGGTCATAGCCCCTGTTCGGCCGCAAGCGGGTAAAACACTGGCCTGTCGAACGGTAGCGGTACCTACCCGGGATCGACCATCGAAACTCGCCCGCTCGGCAGTCGGTCGCGAGGACGACCGCCGAGCAGACGAACGCGGCCCAGAACCGTGACCGCTTTTACCATACGCTCGAAACGCTAGTTCGTGACCTCGAGCGACGACAGCGGATACGTTCACGATCCGGCCGATTTCGACGACGAGTCGGCCCACGAGGGTGAGGAACCGACGGACGACGAGTGGCTCGAGGATCCGGCCCATCCGGCGGCCACAGACCGGGAGTTCGGCACGCGCGGGTGGATACTCGTCGGCGTCATCGTCTTCGCGTTCGTCGTCTCGCCGCTCACGATCGCGTTCTGGCCGATCGAGCTCGGCTACTGGTTCGCGCTGTTGATTCTGCCGCTGTTTCCGGCCGTCCTGCTAGCGACGACGGCCATCTGGGCGACGACGCGAGCGTAGACTGATCGGTTCGACGGGAACTGTTCGGTGCGAGTGAGAAAACGTTCGCCGACGACCGAGTTACTCGCTCGCGAGCCGCGGCACCGCGCCTTCGATGCGCTCGAGGACCGCGGTGCCGTAGGCGACGTCCGACGCCGGCGTCTCCGGGGCGTCGAGATACGCCGAGACGACCTCGTGGACGTTCGTGACTTGCTCGCGAGTGAACGTTCTCCCGTCGGATTCAATGGTTTCGACGACCTCGAGCGCCCAGTCGGGCGGAGCGGCGTCGTCGTCGAGGGCGTCGTCGACGCGGCGTGCCACCACGTCGTGGACGACCCACTGTTCGTCTCGGGAAAGATCGACTTCGTACGTCTCGGTTGTCGGTGGCGAGGAACTCATTTCGATATCAGGACCGGTTTCGCCGGCCCACGGGCGACGATACGAACGGGGGGACCATAAACCTTGGTAGCGTATGACACACATTGAGAGTTCGATATTTAGTTCGCCGCCGGAAACGATAGTGACTCGAGCGCGGACGCGTCGACGGGCGACGAACGGTTACTGCGTATCGCGACGCATCGCGATCTCGAACCACGGACAGAGCCGGAGCTGGCGGTACCACTCCGGGTTCGAGTGCAGCCGGTCGTAGGGGGCCCACAGCAGCCCCGCGACCTCCTCCGGGTCCGGGTCGAGCGACGGGTCGGAGACGGTCAATTTCAACACCGAACAGACCTCGTGCTCGACGCCCTCGTTCTCGAAGTAGCGCTTGTACTCGAACCGGTCGGTCACGCGGAGGTCGTCGTACTGCGAGGGCGCGATTCCGAGTTCCTCCTCGAGTCGCTGTCTGGTTGCTTCCTCCTGGCTCTGTCCGTCGGTGGGATGAGAGGCGACGGTGCCGTCCCAGTAGGTCCCCCAGAGCCGTTTTTCCGGCGCACGCTGGGCCAGCAGAACGTTGTCGTCTCGGTCGAACACGAGCGAGGTGAACGCCCGGTGGCGGATTCCCTCGCCAGTGTGGGCCTCGAGGCGGTTGACGAGTCCCTGTTCGGTGTCGGTCGCGTCGACGGCGATAACGTCCTGTCCGGCGTTTTCGTGGCGGTCGTCGCCCGTATCCATACTGCCACAATCGAAACGGGTACTCAAACCACTACCGGCTCGCGTCGACCGATCGCGTCCCTCGAGGGGGTTCGACACTCCTACCGACGATTCGTCGACCGCCACCGATCGGTATCCCCAAGTGCGGACCCCGTAATCTCGAAGACGAATGGACCGGCGACGGAGACTTGCGCTCGGAATCGTCCTCTCGCTCGCGTTGCTCGGGCTCTGTGTCCACCACGGAGCCGCCTACGACGACGCCTGGCCGCATCCGACCGGCGACCAGCTCGCCGCGGACGGGAGCGAGTACGATGGCGAGGGCGTCCTCCTGTTCGGGGACGTCCGAGCGGTCGAGGAAGACGGTATCTCTATCCACGTAACCGATGATAGCGGCGACGTCGCCGCCGACCTCGAGGTGCGAGGCGTCGACACCACCGGCATCGAGCCGGGCGGTGTCGTGCAGGTCTACGGGACTCTCGAGTTCGACGGCGCGGACGCACGCGACGGGACCGTGATGGCAGAGAAGGTGGTCGTCGTTAATGCGAGTCCGCGCGCCAGCGTGTACAAGTACGCTGCTTCGGCTCTTGGGGGCCTGTTTGCCGCCGGATTCTTCCTGCGACACTGGCGGATCGATAGCCGAAACCTGCGGTTCGTCCCCCGGGGCGACACCCAATCGGAGGTGTCCGAGCGTGGCTGATCTCCTCTCGCACGTCCTGGTCGCCTACGCGCTGGGGACCGTCGCGGGGTGGCGACTCGAGTGGCTCTCCAGTCGGTGGATCGCAGTGGCGATGGTCGGTGCGGTGGTGCCCGACCTGAATCGCATCGGACTGCTCGTGGGCGAGCCGACCGTTGAAGCCGCGCTCGGAACGCCCTTCTCCTTCGGCGCGATCCAGACGCTCGGCGGGGTCATCGTCCTCGCCGGAATCGGAACGCTCTGCTTCGAAACCCACCGATTCCGGGCGTACGGGTTGCTTCTGGCCGGCGGGCTCTCGCACCTGCTGTTCGACGCGATCAAACGCTACGCCGACGGCGAGGCGGGGGCGTGGCTGTTTCCCCTGACGTGGGCTCGCCACCCGACGCCAAACCTGTACGTCTCGTCGGAGCCTGCGGTCTTGCTCGTCGCCCTCTCTCTGGCAGTCTGCGTCTGGGCACTCGATCGACGGTGGGTCGACGAATCGTCCTGACGAGCGTCCGAGCCGGCCTGTTTTCAAGGAGTGCCGCGAGTCAGTCTCTTCAACTATATCGAGTATCGCGTTCTATGACGGTCTTTACGCACCGACAGTCAGGTCCAATACGCAGAGGGCAAACTCTTTGTGAGCGTCGCTGGTTTGACTCGATGTAGACGTGGTGGGTATGATTAGACGACGTAGTCGCCCACCGAGGTACCACCGTAGCCGTTTCCCACTATGATCGACGACGCACTCGAGAACTCGCGGATCGTCCGGTTCCTCGGACGGTGTCGCACCGCCGCCAGCGCCGTCCTCGAGCCGTTTCGCCGCGCGGGCAATCGCCTCGCTCGATACGTGAAAGCCTCGGTCGTGTACCGATGGCTGACGAAAGAACCCGAGCCGGACGTCATCGTGATCGACCTCCGCGAGACCTACACGATCGGCCCGTTCGTTCGCCTGTTCGATCGACTGCTGTCGGGCCTTGCGGACAGTTACGAACGCTCGAGAACGCGGGCCGCAGTCGAGGGCGTAGCGGAAGTGTGGCAAGCTCGACCGTTGAAAGTCGTCGGTCTCGCGGGAATCGTGTTCGTCGTCGTCTCGGCGCTCGCCGCGGTCGGCTCGGGTTCGCTGACGACGGGACGAGCAGCGGCGCTGGCGGTTCTGGGCGCACTCGCAGCGCTCGGAGTTCGGTCGACGCGCACGCTCGAGGGAGTCCTCGAAACTCGCCTCGGCCGGGCGCTCGTCGCCGCGTTCGAACCGCCGGAACCGCCGGCGTCGGCGAACGACCTGTCTGACGATCGGTCGGAGGGGGTCGACGACCGAGATCGTGCGCTCGAGGACGCCGACACCTGAACGGGCGGCCCCGGTGCAGGTGATGAGGATCGAACCACACCATTAACTCGCGGCCGATAGTAGCTGGCCTCGATGAAAGCTGTGGTTCTCGCCGCCGGCGAGGGAACGCGAATGCGTCCGCTGACCGCAACCGTCCCCAAACCGATGCTTCCCGTCGCAGATCGGCCGCTGGTCGCTCACACCCTCGATGCCGCCATCGACGCCGGCGTCGACGAATTCGTTCTCGTGGTCGGCTACGAGTCCGACGCGGTGGTCGAGCACTTCGGAGAGAGCCGTCGCGGAGTCCCGATCAACTACGCGACCCAGACCGAGCGCGCGGGAACGGCAGACGCCGTCGCGACCGCTCGAGAGTACCTCGACGGCCCGTTCGCCGTCCTCAACGGCGACAATCTATACGACTCGGCGGCGATCGGCCAGCTTCTCGAGTCCGGGCCCGCGATCGGAGCGATCGAGGTGGCCAATCCGTCGAACTACGGCGTCCTCGAGACCGCGGGCGAGCGCGTCGAGAGCATCGTCGAAAAGCCAGCGAAGCCGCCGACGAACCTGGCGAACGCCGGCGCGTACGTCTTCCCCGAGGAAGCCGCGGGCTGGCTCGAGGTCCCCGAGAGCGAACGCGGCGAACACGAGATCACGGACGTCCTCGCGAAGACCGTCGACGAATACGCGGTGACGCCCGTGGTCATGGACCGCTGGATGGACGTCGGCCGCCCGTGGGAACTGCTCGAGGCCAACGAGTGGAAACTCGGCGAACGGGACCGACGACTCGCGGGAGACGTGAGCGACGACGCGAAGATCACCGGCGACGTCGTCGTCGAGGAGGGCGCGACCGTCGAATCGGGCGTCGTCATCGAGGGGCCGGCGACGATCCGAGCCGGCGCGTCCGTCGGTCCCAACGCCTACGTCCGCGGCGCGACGCTGATCGGCGAGGAGGCCTCCGTCGGCCACGCCGTCGAGATCAAAAACAGCGTTCTCATGGCGGGCGCGACGGTCGGACACCTCTCGTACGTCGGCGACAGCGTCCTCGGACGAGACGTCAACTTCGGGGCCGGAACGACCGTCGCGAACCTCCGCCACGACGACGAGCCGGTCGAGTTCACGGTCAAGGGCAAACGCGTCTCGACGGAGCGACGGAAGTTCGGTGTCGTGCTCGCCGACGGCGTCAAAACGGGGATCAACACCAGCCTGTATCCCGGCGTCAAACTGTCCCAAAACGCGACCACGACACCCGGCGAGGTCGTCGAACGGGACCGCTGAGGATCGAAGAACTCAGAACGGGAACAGCGAGTCAGCGTTCGGATCGCGCTCGAGCAGTTCGATCTCGTGGCCGTCCTGATCTTTGGTGAACGCGTACATGTTGTCGTTGCTCTCCGGATCTCGGTAGTCGGCCGCCTCTCGAGTCTGTAATTGCTCCCAGTCCTCGACGAGGTCGTCGACTTCGACACAGAGGTGCCCCCAGGCGTCGCCCAGCTCGTAGCTCCGGCCGTCGTAGTTGTAGGTGAGTTCGACCGACATCGCCTCTTCGGCGGCGTCCTCGGGTTTCACGAAGTAGTTCGCGAAGGTATCGGACTCCCAGCGGCCGGTGTGTTCGTACTCGAACTTCCGAGTCCAGAAGCCGATCGCCTCGTCGGCGTCCTCGACGCGAATCATGGTGTGATCGAGCGACCACTTCGCGCCGTGGTCGCGCTTGACGATCTCTATCTCGTGGCCGTCGGGGTCCTTGACGAACGCGTAGCGCCCGTCGCAGGATTCGGGGTCGCGGTAGTCTTCGACGCCCTCGTCCATCAGTTGCTGGTAGGACGACTCGAGTTCGTCCTCGGGGACGCGAACGGCGATGTGGCCCCACGCGTCGCCGACCTCGAGGTCGTCGTCGCCCTCGTTGTGGGTCAACTCGAGCATCGCACCCTCCTCGTGCATCTCCTCGGGCCCGAGGTAGACGATGGTGAAGCCGTCGCCCTCGTGGCGGTCTTTCTCCTCGTAGCCGAAGTGGGTCTGGTACCACTCGAGGGAGTCGTCCAGATCTGCGACTCGCAGCATCACGTGATCGAGCGTTCCGTCCATGGACGGGTCTACGATCGGTAATTCTAAAAGCGTGGCGAAGCCGGTAGTCCCTCGGTCTGCGGACCGGTCGTTCGAAGTGGATCTCGAGCGAGAAAGCGACGAAATGCCTTACTCCGTCGAGTCGGTCGTGGATTCTCGAGCGGAGACGGACTCTCGGTCTTCCTGTGGAACGTTCGAAACGACGGGCTCGACGCCGCGCCGCCTGGCGTCCAGTTCCGAAAGCGCGTAGACGAGGCCGACGAGCAGGACGAATCCGAGCGGCAGGAAGACAAGCGGCGGCACCTCGAGGAACCCGTACAGCAGGTAACAGACGACGACCACGGCCATCACGGTCCCGGCGTAGTAAAACTGGGTCCGAACGTGATCGATCAGGTCCGCGCCGGTGAACGTCGAGGAGAGCACCGACGTATCGGAGATCGGCGAGGTGTGATCACCGAAGATCGCACCGGAGAAGACGGCACCGACGACGACGGGCATGGGTTCGAACGTCCCCGTCATCTCGAAGGCGACGGTGATCGCGATGGGCGTCACTATCGTCATGGTCGCCCACGACGACCCCATGGTGAACGCGACGAACGCGGACACGAACACGATGACGAGCGGAAGAAGTTCCGCGGGGATAGACGACCCGACGACGCCGGCGACGAAATCGCCGGTTCCCAGCGCGTCAGTCGTCGAACTGATCCCCCACGCCAGGACGAGGATCGTCACTGCGGTCAACATGAGTCGGAAGCCGTCGAGCACAGTCTCCACGCCCTCGCTGAGATCGAAGAGGTCGTAGGCGATGCCGATCGCGATCGCGGTGGCGACCATCGCGAACGAGCCCCAGATCAGCGAACTGGTGAAGTTCCCCGAACCGACGATATCGACGAGCACCTGCACCGTTCCGGTTTCGTCTGCGGCGGCACCGAACGCCGTCGGCGCGCCTGCCTCCGCCTGAGCGGAGAGCCACGACTGGTGTCCGGTCCAGACCGCGCCGGCCAGCGTGACCGCGAGGAGGACGGCGACCGGCCCGAAGAACGTCCGAAGCATCGGTTTGTCCTCGATCGGTTCGCCGAGGTCCTTCTCGACTTCCTGCAGGGGTTGTGCGTCGTCGCGGTTTACCTTCCCGGAGGACCACGCGCGGTGTTCCGCGGTCAGCATCTCGCCGTAGTCTCGCCCCGTGTAGACGATGATCCCGACCATCACGATCGCGAGTAGCGAGTAGGTGTTGAACGGAATCGAGCTGACGAACGTCTCGAACGCGGTCGGCGTCTCCGAGACGCCGTCGAGACCGTTGTACGCGTCGGCGATCAGCGAGAGCTGGAACGCGACCCAGCTCGAGAGCCCGATCGTCGCCACGGGCGCGGATGTCGAGTCGACGATGTATGAGAGCTTCTCGCGGGAGATCCGGAGCTGATCGGAGAGCTCGCGCATGGTGCTGCCGACGATCGCCGTGTTCGCGTAGTCGTCGAAAAAGAGCAACATACCCAACAGCCACGTCGTCAGCCCAACGTTTCGACGGGTCTGGAGGTTCGCCGTCGCCCACCGTCGAACGGCGGTCGCGCCCCCGAGTCGCCAGATGAGCGCGACCCCCGAACCGAGCAGGAGCGTAAAGAGCAGGATTTCGACGTAGAACCCGTCGTCGGCGATGATCCCGCTCACGATCCAGTCGAACGTCTGTGCGATTCCCAGACTCTCGGTGTAGATGATCGCCCCGGACCAGATACCCAGGAACAACGAGAGCATCGGCCGCCGCGTCACGATCGCGAGGACGATGGCGAGCAGCGGCGGCAACACCGAGAGCGCACCGAACTCAGGCATGCTCGGAAAACGAACCTGTCGCGGATATATCTCTCGGATTCGAAAAAACGGAACCCGAACGCCGTCGCTATCGTCGGAGGATCAACTTGAGCACGTCCTCGTCCTCGAGGACGTGCTGGTCGCCGACCTGCTGTTCGTCGTGGGTCGCGCTCGGCCCCGAGACGCGGGCGAACCGGAACCGCTCTTGCATCTCGCCGCCGAGTTTGTCGACCGCCTCCTCGATGGTCGACCCGCGCTCTAACATCAGCGGTTCCTCGTAGTCGACGCCACGACCCGGCTTGTCCATGTAGACCCGGATGAGGTCGAGGTTCTCCCAGAGGCGGTCTTTGAGCGCCTCGAGGCCCTTTTCCTCCTCGGCGCTGATGAACGTGACCTCCTCGGGGTCGAGCCCGCGCTCTCTGAGCTGCTCGTCGACGGTCTCCTTGTAGTCGGGTTCGATCAGGTCGACTTTGTTCACGCAGGTGATCGACGGGATGTACTCGCGGTTTTCCATCAGACCGTCGATCAGCCGATCGATGTCGACCTTCTCGCCGAGGTTCACGTCGGCGTTGACGTAGCCGTGCTCGCGGAGTACGTCCGAGATCGTCTCCTCGTCTAAGTCCTGATCCGCGCTCGAGGTAATCTTGATGCCGTCTTTGATCTTCGGACGCACGGTGACCCGCGGCGGCGTCTTGTCGACTCGAATGTTGATGTCGTAGAGCTCCTCCTGGAGTCGATCGTACTGTTCGATCTCGAACACCGAGAGGACGAAGAGGATGAGATCGGCGTTTCGGACGACCGAGAGGACCTGCTTGCCGTCGCCCTTGCCGGTCGCCGCGCCCTGAATCAGCCCGGGAACGTCGAGCAACTGTATGTTCGCACCGCGGTGTTTGCACATGCCGGGGTTGACGTCGAGCGTCGTGAACTCGTAGGAGCCGGTCTCGCTGTCGGCGTTCGTCAGCGAGTTCAAAAGCGAGGATTTGCCGACGCTCGGAAACCCGACGAGCGCGACCGTCGCGTCCCCGGTCTTTTCGACGTCATAACCGGTGCCGCCGCCGGCCGAGGACTGATTCTGCAGTTTCTCCTTTTTCTCCGCGAGCTTCGATTTCAGCCGGCCGATGTGGGCCTCCGTCGACTTGTTGTAGGGCGTGCTGGCGATCTCTTCTTCGATCTCCTCGATCTCCTCCTCGAGCCCCATGTACCTACACGCAACCGTTCGTCTGGAAAAACCCTTTCCATGCGACCCGATCGAACCGGATTCGCGCTCTTCATCTCGAGGACCGGTCGTTGCGTGGAGCGTATTATACCTACTGGCCGGTGGATTTTCTACGAACCCTGTACCGCGTTCCTATGCTCGTCTAAGCTCCTGAAGCTCCCTATTACCAATACAAATTTGATTCCGACACACATAAACCACGGGGCTGGCACAGTCGGAGTGTACAAATGTCGGGACCGTCGCAACTGCGTGATAGCACCCAGATCGTTCTTCAGCAGGAGGTGCTCCGGGAACTCGAGACGCAGTTAGACGACGAGTTCACCGTCACGATCTTCGACGAGAGCGAGGAGTACTGTCGGATCATCGGGAGCCCCGTCGAGATCAAGGCGGCCAGCGACTTCCTCGCCCGCCGCGGGGTCACTATCGCGTGATCCCGGCGGAACGCTCGGTTCCCATCGTCGCTATCGCTCCGGATGGATCGGGCCGTCGAAGCCGCCCCGAACCAGCGGTTTCGCGATGTGCCGGCGCGCACACGGCGGGACCTCGTACCAGCCGACCTCGAGGTCGCGCTCGAGCGGAACTTCGGATTTTCCCGGCGCAGTCGTCCCGCAGTCACGGCATCGATACCCCTGATCGCTGCCGGCGCTTTCCATCGTCCGACCGCACTCGAGACACGTCGGCGTGACGAGTTCGGTCTCTACGAGGTCGCGAACCGCCAGCTTCTCGAGTTTGAGCGTCCCGCGCGCGAGTTCCCCGCAGACGGTGAGCCGATCGCCGACGCGGAGTTCGCGGACCCGGTCGCGGAATCGCTTGGTCGGCTCGAACGCCGCGCACTCGAGGCGGTCGGGTTCGGATTCTACTGCCCGCCTATCGCCGTCTGTGTCTCGGTCCGCGTGATCCTCGAGCGACTCGATCGCGAAGAAGACGTGGCCGCCGCGTCGGGTTTCGGGGGCCGAGACGACCCGCCCGTCGAGGCGATAGGACCAGCCGTCGCGAGCCGCCGAGATCGTCCCCTCACGGAGATGTGCGTCGGTCCCCTGATTCGTCCGGAAGCGCTGGCTCGAGGCCACCGGTTCGCTGTCGATCGCGGCCGCGACGCGTTCGACCGCCTCCGGGTCGTCGCCCCTGATTCCGTGGAGAATCGGACCCGGCGTGTGCGGAACGCAGACGGCTTCGCCTTCGACGCGGTCGACGGTGTCCCAGACGTCGGGGTACTCCTCCTCGGCTGCGGCGAAGACGCTTTCGCGGTCGACCTCGCGGGACGTCCCCCACCGCTCGGGTTCGCGGTAGCTGATGTACTCGTCTGTCCACTCCTCGAGCGCCCGCCAGCTGCCGATCGCCGCCAGCGCGCCGATCCGGCCGCGGCCGTTGCCCGCGTGCCACGATCGGTAGCCGCGGGCGTCGATCAGGGATTCGGCCTCGTCGATCTCGAGGTGATCGCGAATCGCGTCGCGGGCGAACGAGCCGACCGGGTGGGGGATCGAGGCCGGGCCGTGGTCGGTGACGACCAGCCCCGGATTCGTTCGGTCGTCCGCCGTTTCCGACAGCGACTCGAGTGCGCCGCGTGCGATCTCGAACGCTCGGTCGGCGTCGCAGTCGGTGTGGACGGCGAGCGCGGCGTTCCCGCGGGTCTTGTACTCGACCGCGGGGTTGAGCCGAACGAGCAGCAGTCGCGACACCTCGTTCTCTGTACGCAACCGATCCGCTATCCTCGTCGCGACGTACGTGGTACACATCCCGCGCTCTCGAGAGTCGGTGTCGTCGAGCCCGACGATGGTCATTGGCCGTCGTTAGACGGCGAGTGGGTAACGCCTTTCGGAGCGATCTGCGGCCGTCGATCGCAGCGAAAACGAAGTCGAGAATCTCTCCGTTCGTACCGGCACGGAGGCTAACTCGTCAGTCGTCGGCGGTCGCGGCCCCGTTCGCGCCCTCGGAGTCGATTTCTGCCTCGATGCTCGGCGGGTACTTCCCGCGGTCGAGTTTGAGGTCGGAGGTCGGCCGAGCCATGCAGGTGAGCGCGTACGCCTCGGCTTCGGCCTCCGTGAGCCCGCGGGCCGCGGGTTGGGTGACCTCTCCCTCGACGATCTCCGCAGAACAGGCCAGACACATGCCGACGCGGCAGGAGTACTCTTGGGCGATCCCCTCCTCGAGACAGCGGCTGAGAATCGTCTCCTTGTCCGAGCAGGTGATCGTCTCGCCGGTGCCGACGAACTCGACGGTGTACTCTGTCATACCGCCTGCTACGAAAGACCACGCTAAAACTCTTTATTTAGGATCTGTCGTGTCACTACCGACACAAAGGCGATCGCCGACGGCCCGTTCGATCCGCATTTTGACCCGCCCGAACCAACGAATAACACGAAAAACGTTTTCTTACCTGGGTAACCACTCCTAGGTATGAGTACGCAGGAACAGTCGGCTGCAACCGCGACGACGGAGACGCGCTCGCCCGACGTGGTCGTCGTCGGTGCGGGGACCGCGGGCTGCTACGCGGCGGCAACGGTCGCACAGGCGGGCTACGAGGTCGTCATCCTCGAGCGGAAAACCGAGGAAGAGGCGGGCCACATCGCGTGTGGCGACGCGCTGAAGGGCGCAGATGCCTTCCCCGATGCGATCCCGAAATCCAAGCTCGAGCCGGCGTTTACGAATACCGGCGTCGACCACGGGCGCTTCGAAATCCCACAGGAAGACACCGTCCTCGAGATTCCGGTACCCGGCGAGCTGGCGGTCATCGACCGCTGGGAGTACGGCCGCCGAATCATCGAGGGCGCGGGCGACGCCGGCGTCGACTTCCACTACGATACGGTCGTCCAGAACGTGTTACAGGCCGACGACGGGCGGGTAACCGGCGTCGAGGCGATGTCCAAAGGCGACCCGCGCACCTACGAGGCCGACGTCGTCATCGACGGCGCGGGGTCGCTTTCGATCCTACAGGATCACGTCGACTTCTCGGAGTCGACGTACGACACGAACGTCAACTACTCGCAGTTCTGTTCGGCCTACCGGGAGATCGTCCACGTCGACGAGCCTGTCGAGTGGGACGACGCGCTCGTGTTCAAGCCGACCGAACGCGCGGCGGGCTACCTCTGGTACTTCCCGCGTACCGACACGGAGATCAACGCCGGCCTCGGCTTCCAGATGACCGAGGAGCCGATGGAACTGGTCGACGACCTGAAGCGAGACCTCGAGAACCGGGCCGAGTTCGAGGGTGCCGAAGTCGAGGACAAACTGGGAGCCGCGCTCCCGACCCGTCGGCCGTACGATTCGGCCGTCCACCCCGGATTCATGTCCGTCGGCGACGCCGCGGGTCACGTCAACCCGACCACCGGCGGCGGCATCGCCGGCGCGGCATACGCCGGCAGCTACGCCGCCGAGCAGGCGATCGAGGCCCTCGAGACCGGCGACTACAGCGAGGAGACGTTCTGGCGGTACAACGAACGCGTCATGGACCACTTCGGCGCGCGATACGCCGCCCTCGACGTGTACAACATCCTCTCCACCGCCGTCGACATCGACGACCTGATGGGACTGCTCGCGGCGATGCCCGGCGACAAACTCGCAGAGGCGCTGTACTCCGGCAGCGCGAACATCGGTCTCAAGCTCAAACTCGAGTCGCTGATCAAGAGCCGCGGCCATTGGGGAACGATCTGGAACCTCTACCAGACCAAACAGCGCGCCGACGAACTGCTGGCCCACTACGAGGACTACCCCTCGAGTCCCGACGGGTTCGAGGCCTGGCAGGCCGAACGCGACGAGTTGATGGAGCGCGTGTACGAAACGACCGGCGCGGATCCGAAGTACTGAGCCCGCAGGCGGTTTCTCTTCTTTCGAACACTTCGACCCTACGCTGTTAGGATGTGACCGCATTGCGATCGGTTGCCACGGTTGTGATATGGTTCGAAACCATACACGCCGACGGATGCTCTCGGGAGCAGGAGCCGCTAGCGTCGTCGCAATCGCAGGCTGTCTGGGCGGTGGCGAAGGATCCGAAAGCGATGGCTCCGGAGACGGATCGACCACCGACGACGGTGGAAACACGACTGACGACTCCGGTGACGAGGATGAGGAGAACGGATCGATGGAGGCGTCGGTCCGCGTCGCTCACCTCTCGCCGGACGCGCCGAACGTCGACGTCTCGGTCGACGGCGAGACGGTCCTCGAGGACGTTCCCTACCGGACCGTAAGCGAGTACCTCACGCTCGAGTCGGGGACCTACGAAGTGACGATCGCCGCCGCTGACGACCCCGACACTGTCGTCTTCGACGAGGAGCTCGAGATCGGCGCGAGCGCCTACACGGTGGCCGCGCTCGGCGAGCTCGCGGCGGAGAACCAGCCGTTCGAGGTTACGGTACTCGAAGACGATCGTTCGAGTCCCGGCGAAGACGCCTGCGTCCGCCTCGTACACGCGTCGCCGGACGCGCCGGCAGTCGACGTCACGGTCGGCGACGGCGAAACCGTCCTCTTCGAGGACGTCGGCTTCGGCGAGACCGCGACGGCCGATGTCGCGCCGGGCGAATACGCTCTCGAGGTTCGGCCCGCAACGTCGAACAACGACGGCGAGGTCGTCGGGACGTTCGACGTCGAACCGGCCGCCGGAAACGTCTACTCGGCGTTCGCGGTCGGCTACCTCGAGCCGTCAGATGCCCCGGTGGACGAAGCCTTCGACCTCGAGGTCGTGGTCGACGCCGAGGGAGAATACGTGGACGGCCACTGACGCTGCTCGAGTCTCGGTCGCTGCGTCAGCCGCTTCTGCCGTTCGTTCGATTCGCTGTGCCGACTGCCTACGGCCGCTCGTGTCCGATTCGTTCGATCGCGCCGGTCAACACGTCGATGCCGTGGCCGATGCTCTCCTCGTCGACGTCGAAGGTAGCCGTGTGGTGACCGCCGGGGTGGTCGGTACCGACGCCGACGTAGCAGGCCAGCCCGCCGTTTCGCTGGACTTCCCGCATCAGGAAGGTCGCGTCTTCGCTCCCGCCGAGTTCGTCTCGCTCGAGGATCGAGTCGACGCCCTTGACGCCGCCTGCGGCGTCGGCGACGATCGATACGAGTTCGTCGTCGCTGTGTGCGCTCGGCGCTTCGGCCCCCGTCTCGACCTCGAGTTCGCAGTCGTGCATCTCGGCCGCGGATCTGAGGACGTTTCGGGCCTTCTCGTCCATGTATCGCATCAGTTCGGTGGTCTCGCCTCTGACCTCTGCGACCAGTCTCGACTCCTCTGGGATCACGTTCGCAGCGCTCCCGCCCTCGATGACGCCCGCGTTGATTCGCGTCGCACCGCCGGCGTGGCGCGGGATTCCGTACAGGTTCTGGACGGCGGTCGCGAGCGCCTGATTCGCGTTTCGACCTTGTTCGGGGTGGCCGCCCGCGTGGGCCGATTCGCCAGTGAACGTCGCCTCGAGGTGGACGACGGCGAGGAACCCCTCGACGCCCGCGACGACCTCGCCGGTCGGGTGATCGAGGCCGACGTGCATCGCGAGCAGGTAGTCGACGTCGTCGATGTGCTCGCTCTTCGCCATCGACTTGCCGCCGCCGACGACCTCCTCTGCGGGCTGGAAGAATACCTTGAGCGTGCCCGAGAAGTCGCTCTCTCGAATCGCCTCGAGCACCCCGATTCCGATCGTGGCGTGGGCGTCGTGCCCGCAGGCGTGCATCGCCCCCTCGTGTTCGGACCGAAACCCTTCGGCGGCGGGAACGTGTGCCGGATCGTCGGATTCCGGCCGGGGCAACGCGTCGATGTCGACCCGAAGCCCGACCGTCGGCCCCGGACCTTGCTCGAGCACGGCGACGGCGCCCGTGTGCCCGCCCTCGAGCGACTCGAGGATCTCCTCGTCGACGTCGGAGGCCGCGGCCCGGTCGTACCACGCCGACAGTTCGTCCTCGTCGGGAAGGCCCATTCGGTGGTCGGCGGCGAGCGCGTCCGGACCGACGTGGAGGGCCGTCAGGTCGAGCTCTGAGAGGGTCTCGACCAGACGAGCAGTGGTGTAGAACTCGCACCACGCCGGTTCTGGTTTTCGATGCAGGTCACGACGGAGCGAAACGTGCGATCCGCTGGTCATGACTACATCTACTCGGGAACCGTCTAAACTGTGGCGACGCGCCGAAAAGCGAGAGAGGTTCCGGACGCGTGATCGGCTCGCCCCAACGACCGGAATCGAACTGAAATCGAAGCGGCGACGAACCGGCCGAACCGAAATCGGGTTCGCGGCGACCGGCCACGGTGATAGAAGCGTCGATAAATGCGATATTCGGCCCCATCGAGCCTTCAGAGCGCGAAACTCGAGCACTGGTTCCGGACCCCAAAATTAAACAATATATGAGTGTGATGATACGGATGAAATGAAGATTGACGTCGTCGAAACGCTCCATCAACCGGAGTACACCGGTGACGATAGATGCGAGCCGTGTACGATTTTGAACTTGGTCATCGCCGCCGTACTGAGTTCTCTTATCGCGCGGAAGTCGAAACTCGGCGGGGCACTCGCCCTCGGCTGTTCGATCGGCTTGATCTACCTTCGCGGCTATCTGATTCCGGGAACCCCGACGCTGACGAAACGGTATCTCCCGCCCGAGGTCCTCCGCTGGTTCGGGAAGGACCCGGAGCCGGTCGTCGCGTCCGGACTCGGTTCGCCCGACGCGACCGCTACGATCGAAGACCCGACCCAGGAGGATCGTTCCGACGAACCGACCGAAGCGGCATCCGCTGCATCCGCGAACGCTCCTAGCGAGGAGACGCCAGCGGAGGGAGACGCCGAAACCGTCGGCCACGGATCTGAATCCGACGCCGAATCGGCCGACGGCCCCGAAGCCGGCATGGATCTCGAGACGTACTTCATGGATGAGGAGATCCTCGAGCCGTGCGAGGAGTCGGACGACCTCTGTCTGACCGACGCGTTCGAAACGGCGTGGTTCGAGGAGATAGAACCGATCGCGGACGGCGAGATCACCGCGGCCGACGCCGCCGCAGCGTTCGGGTTCGAGGAGGACCCCGACGAGTTCGAACTGTTGACCCGCGACGGCGTGCACACGCTCAGAGCGAACTCAAGTCGAACCGGCCAGTGGCCATCGCGTCCGGCGCTCGTCGCAGACGTCGCCGCGAGCCGGGTCTTCGAATCCTGGGTGGATGACTGGGACGCGTTCGCCCCCGCACAGAAAGGACAGCTGCTGAACAGCCTTCGGATGTTCCTCGAGACGTGTCCGACCACGGGTGGCGATATCCAGATAGGCGAGGAGGTCGTCGAATCGTGCTGTAGCTCCCACAAGGTGTTCGCGGTTACCTGCGAAGACACCGGCGAGCGCCTCTTCGAGCACCGAATCGCCGATACGTAACTCGAACCAGTGATACGCTCCCCCGAACCGGTTACACCTCTCGAACCGAAGAACCGTCCCTCCACGCTGGGGTCGCTTCGCAGACGGCTCCGGATACATCGCGACGAAAAGCGGGAGTAGCGCGTCGAAACGACCTCGATCGCCGCCATCGAGTGAGTTTGTTCGGCCGCGTGCGGTCGGTGCGTAAATCGGCTCGAGAGAGTTTTTCTCTCTACGTTCCCATATCGTGGATCTGCTCGACTTCCGCCTCGATGTAAATCGAGTCGGGGAAGTCCTGAGAGGCGATATTTCTTGCGAGGTCGTCGTGACCGTGGATCTCGAGTTCACGCGTAAAGACCGTGTAGTTCCAGGGATCGAAGCGGCGGTCGTCGTCCGAGTGCAGTCGGGAGTGTTGGGGGACCGAGAGCCGTTTCGGCGGGTGGGTGTGAGGACCTTTCAGCGCCGCCCCTTTTCGTTCGGCGGTTTCTTTGATATCCGAGACGAGGCCGTCGAGAGCGGCGCGGTCACCGCTTTGGAGCGTGAGGCGAGTTACGAAGGTCATGGCTGGCGTTGTAGGTACGTCTCCGGTGGCGACCTAAAGCCTTCTGAGATGCATCGGTGGCGGCCGTCGACGCGGCCCCTCGAACGCGTCTCTGCTGTGATGTACGACGAGAAGACAGTCCGATATTCACTTAACGCCGCACCTGTTATCCTCTGTAATGGCAGTCGAAGCTACGAGCGCAGGCGCGATCCTCTTCCGCGACACGCGGGGCCGGCGCGAGTATCTTCTACTCAAGAGCCGCCCGGGCGACTGGGAATTTCCCAAGGGCGGTGTCGAAGGAGACGAAGAACTTCAGCAGACGGCTATCCGCGAAGTAAAGGAAGAGGCAGGTATAGAGCAGTTCAGACTACTCGACGGCTTTCGCGAGGACTACAGCTACGTCTTCGAGGCGAACGGGACGACGATCCACAAGACCGTTCATCTCTTCATCGCGAAATCGTTCGAAGCGAGCGCGGAACTCTCGAGCGAACACCGCGACCTTCAGTGGCGCGATTACGAGCAGGCGGTAAACACCGTCACGCAGGACGGCCCGCGAGAGATCTTCGAACAGGCCCACGACTACCTCGACGTGCTCGAGGCCGAAGACGAAATCTAATCGATTCTCGTCTCTGTGTGAGCGATTCGAGGAGCGACTGCTTTCTGCGAGCATCGGTTGAGGGTACTGATTGTCGAAACTCTCATTAGATGTGGTAACTCAGTTGAGGAAATGCCATTCGACGAGCGAGACGGTCCCGCTGTGACGACCGGTCCCGACGAGCAGTACTGCTCGAGTTGCGGCGATGTCATCAAGAGAGAGGCCGAAATCTGTCCACACTGTGGTGTGAGACAGAAGTATCCACAGGAGAAGAATCCGGGGATCGCGGCCGTCCTCTCGGTGTTTTTCACCGGCGTCGGACAGATCTACAACGGGCAAGTCGGGAAAGGATTAGTGCTCATGCTGATCCAATTGGTCAACCTTCTGCTAGTCTTCGCACTCATCGGTATCTTCACTGGCTTCGTCGTCTGGGTCTACGCCATCTACGACGCCTACTCGGTCGCCGAGAAGATCAACCGAGGAGAGATCGAGCCGTAATCTGGCTCGACCCCGACTCGAGGAACCGAACGCCGCTTTCAGCGAGACCACAGCACATTTCGATACCCGCTCCGTACGACAGGCCAGTGAGTCTCCACGGCGGTTCCGAATTCGGGTTCGAACTCGCTTGCTGTCGCTGGGCCGAACGCCGCTGGCCCCTCGAGGAGAGCGATCGCCCGGTCGTCGTCGCCCGCCAGCTCGGGACGAAGCGCCGACGGTGGGACACGATCGTCCTCGAGTGCGACCGCGAGGGGCTCAGACAACGCGCTCTCTTCGGTCCGGAGCGGCTGAACGGCGACCTGCTGCACGTCGTCCGAAACGCGCCCGCGGAGTGGGGCTACTACCGCGACGTGCTCCCCCACCCCGGCTACCCCTGGCGGTACGTCCGCGAGTCGATCCACGAAGCGGCCGACCGGGGGATCCTCGAGACCCGCCGCGACGGCAATCGCATCGAGATCCGCCGAAAGTGGGCCTACCCGGACTGGGTAGAGCGCGTCGTCGCGATCGAGAACAAACCGGATCTCGACGCCAGCGCCGCACGCACGCTCGGCCCCCAACTCGAGTACGACGTGGCGATGGGGCTCGCGGACGAGGTCTGGGTTGCGACCCGACAGACCGGCGACCGCGTCGTGCCCGCCCTGTTCGAGGATCTGCCGGTCGAAGCGGGGATCCTCTCGCTCGATCTCGACGAGCTCGAGGTCGAGGTCGCGTGGCACCCGCGGACGCTCTCGGTCGAGAATCGGGGGACGCGAATCCTCGAGCGGCCGACCGGGAGCGGACGGGACGCGTCGGCCGCTCGATTCGAGTACGTCGACCCCGCCGAGAAGGCCGATCGCCGCCTCGCGATCGCAGAGCGCGCCTACGAGCGCGGCTGGCGCTCGTTCGCCGAGACGATGCGACCCGACTGCAAGGCGTTCGAACTGCGCTCGCAAAACCAGTTGCTCCCCTACTGCCGAGCCAAAGACTGTCTGCCGACCGCCGCGGAGTGTTCGGGGTCCTGCCCCGCCTTCGAGCCGGAGCCGCCGACCTGGCGAACCCGCGGGTGGCCGATCGAAGGCGGCCCCGGAAAGCGACTCACACGCCTGCTCGAGAAACGGCGACGGCGACGCAGGCCGGGGTTATGACGGCAGGCCGGACGACCGCGCTTGGTCCGTATTCGCGGTCGAAATAGTCTCAGTTCGAGTCGGAAATGGAGACTTCGAGGTCCTCGCGCTCGAGGGCGAGTCGAAACGTCGGGACCGTCCGGTACTCGACCTCGACGACGTCTTTTCGACGGAGGCTCTGGAGGGCGGAGCGAACGTCCTCGCTCTTCGGATCGACGTCGTAGGCGTCTCGAAGCTTGTGGAGGACCGAAACGACGCTTTCGGACTCCTCGTCGGGGCCGGCGAGCACCTCGACGATCTGTGCGTGGAGCTCTGGCACCCGAATTGCCGACGGCCCGCCCTCGTCGTCGGGGTCGTTGACCACGCCGGGTTCGACGTCGACCAGCTCAGCGGCTTCCGCGGTCGCGCGGATCAGGCTGTTGTCGTCGCGAAAGTAGTACTCGCCCAGTTCGTTCTCGAGGATCTGGTGTACCTCGCTCCCGCTGTCGACTCCCCACCGCTCCTGTAGCTCCGCGTTCTTCGTCGGCTGTAGCTCCACCACGTCGGCCAGTCGGTCTCGCGCCTCCTCCGAGAGCGTCATCGTCGAATCGTAAGCGGATCCAGTACTTTTGCGTTGCGCCCTGTCGATCGCGCTGAGACCGCAAATCGAACGCTGGCGATCCGAAATCGCAGGCGGGGAGCTCAACTCCCGGTTCCGGGGAGACTGGCCGCGGTCTCGAGGGTCTCCTCGACCTGTGTGAACACCAGGAGCGCGCCCAGCGTTGCGATCACCGCGCCGAAAACGAACGGCCACCGGAATCCGTACCCGATCAGGAGCCCCGACGCGAGCGGGCCGACTGCGATGCCGAAGCCGAAGGCCATCGTGAGCACCGACAGTTTCGAGCCTGACTCGCCCGCTCCGGCGAGGTCGCCGGCGAGCGCCAGCGACGGCGCAAACACCATCGCACCCGCGACGCCCTGTAACAGCCGCGCGAGGAACATCATCTCGGAGGTGCCGATGAACCCCTGGACGAGCGTCGTCGGGATAAGAAACACCATTCCAAGAACGATGAACGGGCGACGACCGTATCGGTCGCAGGCGCGGCCGACCGGCGTCTGCAACAGCACTTGCGCGACGATGAACGCGGCGAACTGGAGGCCGAACCAGGTCGATCCCTGCCCGAGGTGGTCGTTGATCTGGGGCTGAATCGTCGCGAAGAGCCCGATCGTGGTCGCAAGAAAGAGCGTCGCGACCCCGAGAGTGAAGATCGGATCGAAGACGTTCGACCCTGAATCGTCCCACACGTCGATCGATAGCTCCGCGCCCGCGTTCTCTCGAGTCGATTCCGGGTCGGAGATCAGGATCGTCACGAGGACATAGCTGATCGCCGCGGTGATCGCGGCGACGAAAAACGCCGCGTCGAAGCCATCGATCGTGAACCCGGCGGGCAGAAATCCGGCGATCGACGGGACCGCGTACGGGCCGGCGTTGACGACCGCACCGGCCGCGACCGGCCCGGCACCGAACCCGACAAGTCGGAAAGTGTTGTAAACGCCCATGTTGCCGCCGCGATCGGCCGTCGTCGCGAGTTCGTTCACGAGCGCGATCGATGCCGGGACGATGAACGCGACGCTGACTCCCTGCAAGCCGCGGATGAGGACCAACAGCTGGTAAGTGTCGGCGAAGACGTACGCGACGTTGGTCATCGCCAATCCGGCCAGACCGATCAGGATGAACGCCTTTCGCCTCCCGGTGCGGTCGGAGAGTCGCCCCGTAAACGGCTGGAAGCTGCTGTTGAGAAAGCCAAACAGCGAGAGGATTCCGCCGATTATGACCGACTCCGACAGCCCGAACGTCGCCCCGGTGACCACGTCACTGGTCACATAGAGCGGTATCACGACGATCAGAAACGAGTTCCCGATGCCGTCGGCCATCCGAGCGAACGCGAGCGTCAGCACCCGTCGGTCGACGGCGAACGCTGCTCGAAGTCGACGAAGGGAGATCTCCATCTCTCGAGGTGTCCGTAAGCTGGCCCAATGACCATTTCGGATCGAAACCGATTTCGCGCGGTTCGTATCGTGGTCGTTCCCCATCGGCGGCTGGCACTGCGAGTGGAATATGATCTACAGTTATCTCGCCGGCCGCTTTCTACACGCTTAAGCGAGACGAGTGACAAGCACCGTTCATGGAGTTTTGCGACGAATGCGGTTCGATGATGAAAGCCGAAGACGGGACGTGGGTCTGTGGCAGCTGTGACTTCACGAAGCCGAAAGGCGACACCGCGGACTACACCGTCACCGAAGACCAGGAGGCGAGCGAAGTCATCGAATCCTCCGGCGAGACGTCCTTGCCCGAAACCGACGCACACTGTCCCGAGTGCGGCCACGACCGGGCGTACTGGTACATGAAACAGATCCGCTCCGCGGACGAGTCCGAGACGCGCTTTTTCATCTGTTCGGAGTGCGAACACAAGTGGCGAGAAGACGATAACTGATCCTCGAGTCGCGTGCCCTCGCGACCGACGACCGATTCCGCGTCCGAGGAGCCGCGAGTACCCGACTCGAGGAGTGATCGCGTCGCGTGCCCCTGACGAAACGGAGCACCGTCAGGGCGGACTGGTGATCGAGGTGCGGGCCCGCCGAAGGCGGGCGACTCGCTGTTCGTCCGCAGACGGAATACGATTACTCCCTACACTGTGAGGGTCGAGCGCGAAGGACTCCCACCGTCGTCGGAGCCGCCCATCGTTATCGGAGTTACCATCATCGCCGGAGCCGTCGGCGCCAGTCGCCACCGTCTCTGACTACTCGTTGCGGGCGATCGTGAGATAACCGGTGTGTCCGACCGGTGCCGTCGACGGTCGGGAGCCGCGCTCGTCGAAGTCCATCTCCCGTTGGATCGTCTCTCGGGTTCGAACGCTCGAGAGGCCGGCCTCTCGAGCGGCGGCGACGACGTCCCGGGTCGACTCGACGAACGGGCTGTAGACGGCGAGAAACCCGCCGTCGACGAGCAGGTCCGGCGCGGCCGTGACGACGTCTGGCGCGTCGCCGGTATCGAGTGTCAGCACGTCGAAGAACTCCTCGCGGAGCGACTCGAGGTCGGCGGTCACGTCTCCCGCACGAACGTCGACTTGCTCCTCGACGCCGCCGAGGACCATGTTCTCGCGTGCGACCTCGGCGAACTCCGGATCGCGTTCGTAGGTCACGACGCGCGCACCGGCGCGGGCGAGCAGCGCCGCGAGCACGCCGGTTCCGGTTCCGGCGTCGAGCACTCGATCGCCGACCGAGACGCCCGTTTCACCGATTACCAGCCCGATATCTCGCGGGACCATCGGCGCACCGGTCCGTTCGAAGTGATGAAACAGGTCCGGACCGCGGAGCCGCCGAACGCGAAACGCCGTTCCGAGATGGGTCTCGAGCGTCGCTCCGGGTTCGACGTCCTCGGGGACCTCGAGCACGCCCAGGTCGGTTCCGAACTCCTCGCCGGGTTCGACGAGGTACTCGCGGTCCTCGCGAACGAGCAAGACGGGGACGGTCACGTCACTCGAGTTCCGCGACCGTCGCCGCGAGATCGCCGTCGTTGTCCTCGAGGGCCCGTCGGGCCTCTTCCTCGCTCGCCCCGGTCCGCGTCACGACGAGGTCGACGTCGTCTTCGTCGACGCTACTGCCCGAATCGTCGTCGCCGTCGCCCGCCTCGAGTTCGCCCGCCGAGCCGGCCGCCCGCTCGTCCGGCGTGCCGATGACCTGGTAGGTTTCCTGACCTCGAGCGTCCATCTTGGTCACTTCGGGGTCGGTAAAGACGAGATCGTGCTCCGCCGTGCGGATGATGACCTCCTCGGCGTCGATATCGTCGACATCGATCCCCATCTGTTCCATCATCTGTTCCATCTTGCGCGGATTGAGTCCGCCGCCGCCTCCTCCAAACATACTCGTATCGTCGACACCCGCGACCTTTTACCCTGCGGTCTCGACCGTCTAGTTTCGGTGTCACGCTCGTCGAGACGCCGACAGAAATGTGGGCGGCAAAATCAGTTCCGTGCCCGCTTCAGCGTGACTCGCCTGCCGGGACGCCCGATCGAACTTTTACGGCCATTCCCGTCTCGAAGTCTCGGATTCCCGCAGCGGCGAGTTCCGCGCGACCGACGGCGATCACCTCACCTCGCTCGTGGACTACGACGACCTCGTCGCCCGGTCTGATTCCCTCACCGACCTCGAGGACGAACTTCGCGAACACGTTCTTCCCGTCGCGGACGAACGGTTCGCTCTCGTCGTCGACGACGACGCGGTAGGCCGGCGACTCGAGCGCGGAAACGAGCCGCCGCCCGCCCTCGACGCCGAGGGTGAATCGGCCGTCGGTCCCGAACGAGACGATTCGGCCCGCGTCAGAAAGCACCTGTTGGGGCCGCCCCGAAGCGGTTCGCTTGATCGTCTGGGACGCGTCCGCCGGAAACAGCGCCTCGCCGGCGTCCGCGCCGAACTGGTAGTCGGCTACCGTCCGGAGGTTCTCGATCCCGGTTCGCCCGTCGGTTCGCTCGCTCATTGGTTCCCGTCGTGGCCCCGCGCTCGAAAGGGTGTCGAAGCGCCCGCACGCCGGGATGTCTCCCGACCGCCGAAACGAATTTCGCACCGAAAATCGGCCGCGTCGGAAGATAGTGAATGTTATAAAAGACCGCCCACGAGTACACGTATCGATGAACGTCACGCAGATCGGTCTCGGATTCGCCTTACTGGGCGTCAGCACCCTCACGCTCGCCGGACCGACCTTTCTCGACTCGAGCGCTGCCGGATACGCGGTCCCGGTCGTCGCGGCCGCCCTCGCGGCGGGAGCGCTCGTGGTCGGCGTCGTTCGAGCCGACCCCGACGCGCGCGCTTACTGAGCCGCTCGAGTCGCTTTTTTGACTCCGTTTCCGGTGTTTTCAGCCCGTCTCGAGCAGGTATGATTCGCTCGAGTTCTCGAGAGCGGTCGCCTCGCTCGGGACTTACGAAAAATCCGAGGCGAAAGCCTCGCGCTTCAGCGCGGGGATGAAGCCGACCAACAGTATTCAACCGCCGTCGATGGTGCCAACGGGGTTCCAACGCAATTATTAAGCTGTCCGACTAAGATAGTATACATAGTGGTAAAGAGTACCCGTCATGCGAAATATGAACTCTACTACCACATAGTCTTCGTACCAAAATACCGGCGTTCGCACCTGACGGGGAAGACGAAGGAACGTCTCGAAGCCATCTTCGCAGAAATCTGTGAAGACAAAGACCTCGAACTGACCGAGTCTGAGGTCATGCCCGACCACGTACACCTGTTCATCGGGAGTCCACCCAAGAACGCCCCGTCACTCATCGTCAACTGGGTCAAGGGGATTTCCGCGCGGAAATACAATCAGCGGTACGACGACCGCGTGAAGTGGACTCGTTCGTACTACGTCGGTACGGCAGGAAGTGCCTCGAAGGGTGCTATCGAACAGTACATCGCTGAACAGGAGAGTGACGACGAATGAAGCGCGTCAACACCTTCGAGGTCGTTCCACAGACCGAGAACGACACAGAGTGCCTCTTACGGCTACTCGACGCCTCCGCATCCCTGTGGAACGAACTGACCTACGAACGCCGTCAGAACTACTTCGGTGACGGCGACGTGTGGGACACGTCCGAATACCGTGGACAGTACAACGGTGTCGTCGGAAGCGCGACTGTTCAACAGGTCACGCGCAAGAACAGTGAAGCGTGGCGGTCGTTCTTCGCCCTCAAGGAGAAAGGCGAGTACCCCAACCCACCGTCGTACTGGGGCAACGAGGAGGACGGACGAGAACTCCGTACCTACATCCGATGCAACCAGTACACGATTCAGTGGGGAAAGCCTAGCCGTCTCGAGATCCCTGTCGGGCAAGAACTGAAAGACGAATACGGACTCGGCTACCACGAACGGCTCCGCCTCGAAGTCCGAGGCAACCCGAAGTGGGACGGCGAACAGGGTCGTTTGGAACTTGAGTACGACGAGGTGAGCGACACGTTCAGGGCTTTCCAACCAGTCACCGTCCCTGATTCTCGACTGGATTCACCACTGGCTTCGGAAGAAGCCGCCCTCGACGTTGGCGCGGACAATCTCATCGCCTGTTCCACGACCACTGGGAACCAGTACCTCTACGACGGTCGGGAGTTGTTCGGACGGTTCCGTGAGACGACCGATGAAATCGCCCGCCTACAGTCGAAGCTCCGGGAGGGAAGCTACTCCTCGAAACGGATTCGACGGCTGTACCGACAGCGGACGAAACGTCGTGACCATGCACAGAATGCGCTGGTGCGCGACCTCGTTGAACGGTTGTACGACGAGGGCGTGGCGACAGTATACGTGGGCGATTTGACCGACGTGCTGGAAACGCACTGGTCGGTCAGAGTGAACGAGAAGACACACAACTTCTGGGCGTTCAAGAAGTTCATCCACCGTCTCGCGTGCGTTTGTGAGGAGTACGGCATCTCTCTCGAAGCTGAGTCGGAAGCGTGGACTTCTCAGACGTGTCCCAAGTGTGACGACCACAGGAAGACGGTTCGCCACGGGGATACGCTGACGTGTCCGTGCGGTTTCGAGGGACACGCCGACCTCACGGCGTCAGAGACGTTCCTTCGAGAAAACAGCGATTGCGAAGTCAGGCCGATGGCACGGCCCGTGCGATTCGAGTGGGACGACCACAACTGGTCGGGGACGCCACACCCTCACGAAAGTCCCAAAGAAGTGCGCACGAACCCGCAAGTTGCCCCCGTGGGTCGGTAGCAGAACCCCCAACGGAGGAATCCTCGCGCTTCAGCGCGGGGAGGATGTCAAAGCAGGAACGTTTCGTGGCGTTCGCCGAGGTCGAGGAACGTATCTGCCGCGTCGATGAGGTCTTCTGACGTCGAGGATTCGAACGCCATCACTTCCACGCGGACGCCCTCGTGCCGGAGGTGCGAACAGAGCCGGGAGAAGTCACCGTCGCCGGTACAGAGGACGAGCGTGTCGATGTGGTTCGCGAGCGTCACCGCGTCGAGGCTCATTCCGACGTCCCAGTCGGCTTTTTTCGTACCGTCGGAAAAGCGCTTGATGTCCTTGATCTTCGTCTCGAAGCCGATGTCGACGAGCGCGTCGAAAAACGACTCCTCTTCCGGCGAATCCGCGCGGATCACGTAGGCGATGGCGCGCGTCAGCTGTCTGTCTTGGACCGCCTTCTCGAGCAGCGACGAGTAGTCGATGTTACGGCTGTGCATGCTCTGGGCCGTATGATAGAGGTTCTGGGCGTCGACGAGGACGGCGACGCGCTGACCCGGATGAATATCTGTCACACTCGCGTCTCTGTTGGGAACACGTAAAAAAATCGCGTCGTGGCAGTCGAATCGATCGAAAGTCGCCGGCGTCGACGGCAGAAATTAGCTTCGGAGCTTCTGGATGCGCTTTTCCGTCGGCGGGTGGGTTGAGAAGATTTTTTGCAAAATGCTCCTGTCGGCGTTGAGGATACAGAGCGCGCTCATGCTGTCGTCCAGTTCCGACTCTCGCCCCTGTGCGCCGTTAGATATCTTCTCGAGCGCCCGCGCGAGCGGATCGCCGCTGCCGATCGCCTGTCGCGCGTCGTCGTCGGCGACGTACTCGCGATATCGCGAGATAGCGAGCACGAAGATCATGACGAGCATGTTCGCGATGTTCGAGATGATCATCGCGACGAAGAAGCTCCCCGGGTTTCGCTCGCCGCCGGACATGTACGCGATCGCCGCGACCCAGCCGACCATCGAACCGATCGACTGACCGACGACCATCGTGATCACGTCTCGGTTTTTGATGTGTGCGAGTTCGTGAGCGATGACGCCCTCGAGTTCGTCGCGCTCGAGGAGCTGCATCAGTTCGGTCGAAACGCAGACGACGCCGGCACCCTTTCGGCCGACGGCGAACGCGTTGGGAACGCCCATATTCATGACCATCAGTTTGGGTTTGTCGATCCCCATATCGCGCGAGAGCGACTCGGTCATCTGATGGACTTGCTGATACTGCCCCTCTTCGGGCATCTCTTCTGCGCCCCTGAGCGCCGACCACTTCCCGAGTTTGTACTGGATCGCCGGGAGGACGATAATACCAAGCGGGAGAACGACCAGTAGCGGAATGGAGAAAAATAGGCTAGCGAAAACCGCTGCGACGGTGTAAAAAGCAAACAGGATGCTTCCCACGACCGCCATCCGTACTTGCAGTCCGAAGTCTGTCATGCCTTGCTGTAGGTAAGCCGAAGGTATAAGTTCCGCGAAATATGCTGGTAGCAGTTCGCACACAAGCGGAAGTAGAGAGAAAATCCACAACGGATAAGTTCGTCCGCTGTGATGGCTCGGATATGCGTCGCACCGCTCACGCCTCGGTACGCCCGATCGTGAGCGGCGCGAAATCTCGTTTTCCGAAAAAACGGGCCTGAAAGGGCTCGAGGCGGGGTGACGTCCCGTCTCGGGTGCGCCCCAGATCACTCCGGCCAGTCGCGACGCCGGCTCCGTGCAGAATCATTACATCCAAGTAGCCGACCGCCGACCAACACACCAATAGAATACCTATGACGGACGATATCGACTTCACGGGCGTCTTCCCGGCGATGTGTACGCCCTTCGACGAGGACGAGCGAATCGACTTCGAAACCTTACAGACCGACGCACAGCGACTCGAGCGCGCGGGCGTCGACGGGCTCGTCCCCGTCGGCTCGACCGGCGAATCCGCGACGCTGACCCACGAAGAACACGTTCAGGTCGTCGAGGCGGTCATCGACGCCGTCTCCGACGTGCCGGTCATCGCGGGCAGCGGTTCGAACAACACCCGCGAGGCGCTCGAGCTCTCCGAACGAGCCGCCGACGCGGGCGCTGACGGCCTACTCCTGATCTCGCCGTACTACAACAAGCCCGAGCAGCGCGGCCTGATCGAGCACTATCGAACGATCGCGGACGCCGTCGACGTGCCACAGATAGTCTACAACGTGCCCTCGCGAACGGGCCGATCCATCGAGCCCGACACGGCTGTCGAACTCGCGAGCCACGAGAACATCGCGGGCTACAAGGCCGCCAGCGGCGACCTCGGCCTGATCGGCGAGATCGCCGAGCGGACGACCGGCGAGGACTTCGCCGTCCTCTCGGGCGACGATGCACTCACGCTGCCGATGCTCTCGGTCGGCGCGACGGGCGCGATCAGCGTCACCGCCAACGTCGAACCCGAGCGAACCTGCGCGATGGTCGGTGCCGCGCTCGACGGCGACTACGCGCGCGCTCGAGAACTCCACCACGAACTCGGGCCGCTGTTTCGGGAACTGTTCGTCGAGACCAACCCGATCCCGGTCAAGGAGGCCATGCAGATCCGCGGCTACGGCCCGGCCCGCATGCGCCCGCCACTGTCCCGACTGGCCGAGGAATATCGTGACGACCTCGAGGCGGTCCTCGCCGATCTCGAGGACGGCTCCGCCGCGGTCGCCAACGCCGGACCGGAGGGTGATCGATGACGGTGCGGGTCGGCGTCACCGGAGCCACCGGCCGAATGGGCGCGGAAGTGATCGCCGCGGTCGCCGACCGCGACGACGTCGAGGTCGCCTTCGCGGTCAACCGCGATCCGGACGGCGAGGACGTAAGCGGCGTTTCCGTCGAGTCCGCCGACGCGTTCGAGGAGCTCCTCGCCGAGCGCGAACCGGCGGCCGTGATCGACTTCACCGGGCCCGAATCCGCGCTCGAGTACGCGCGAGCCTGCGCAGACGCGGGCGTCGCGTTCGTCACTGGAACGACGGGGTTCGAGGACGACGAACTCGAGGCGCTCGAGGAAGTCGGCGAGACGATTCCGCTCTTGCGCGCGCCGAACTTCGCCCGCGGCGTGCAGGCGCTCGTGAACGTCGTCGGCGACGCAGTGCAGGATCTGGCGGGCTACGACGTGGAACTGGTCGAAACCCACCACAACGCGAAACGCGACGCTCCGAGCGGGACCGCGAATCGACTGCTCTCCGAGATCGAGGCCAACGGGGACTTTTCGGGGCGCAAACACGGCCGCGAGGGATTCGACCCGCGCGAGGAGGATGAGATCGGCGTCCACGTCCTTCGGGCGGGCGACGTGACCGGCGAGCACGAGATCGTCATCGCGGACAACCACGAGGAGGTTCGGCTGACCCACAGAGCCGAGGACCGGGGCGTTTTCGCCGCCGGCGCGGTCGATTCGGCGGTGTGGCTCTCCGGGCGCGACCCCGGAAGCTACGACTTCGCGGACGTGCTGGCCGACTGAACGGGCTCGCGTCGTCGGCCCACGGAGCCGGTCGCGTGCTACCCTACTGAGCCGGCGCGAATGGATGGAATTTTAGCCCTGCACGCGCCATCCCCGGACAGCTATGAGTGCGCTCGAGACCGAGATCGACGAACTGTGGGAGCGAAAGCAACGCGGCGAGGTCGACGCGCAGTCGGCCGGCGAGGACGAACGTTCGACGCTCGAGGCCTTTCTCTCGGCGCTCGAAGAGGGGGAGATCCGCGCCGCCGAAAAGCGCGGCGACGAGTGGGAGGCCAACGAGTGGGTTAAACAGGGAATTCTACTGAACTTCGGCCTGCGCGAGAACGCAGCCTTCGAGTACGGCGGCGTCGAGCACTACGACGTCCTCCCGCTGCGCGAGACCGAGGACCTGGGCGAGCGTGGCACCCGCAACACGCCCGACGGGACGACCATCCGCCGCGGTGCCTACCTCGGCGAGGACTGCATCATGATGAGCCCGAGTTTCGTCAACATCGGGGCCCACGTCGGCGACGGCGCGCTCGTCGACTCCTGTGACACCGTCGGCTCGTGCGCCCAGATCGGCGAGAACGTCAAACTCGGCGCGAACACCCTCATCGGCGGCGTGCTCGAGCCCGTCGAGAGCGCGCCGGTCATCGTCGAGGACGGCGTCTCGCTCGGTGCCGGCTGTCGCGTCACGAGCGGATTCGTCGTCGGCGAAAACAGCGTCGTCGGCGAGAACACGCTCCTGACGCCACGAATCCCCGTCTACGACCTCGTCGAGGAGGAAGTCCTGTACGGCGAACTGCCCGCCGAGCGACGCGCGTTCACGCGGTTCGTCGAATCCTCGGTCAGCGACCACGACCTCTTCGAGGGCGGCGCGTACAAACCCGCCGTCGTCGCGACCGATCTCGAGACTGAGACGCTCGAGGCGACCGAGCGCGAGGACGCGCTGCGAGAATAGCGACGCATCGTCCGACCGTTCGTTTGACCGAGAGTTCGGTGTGGCTGTGTATCCGGTAATCAGTGTCGCTCGAGACCGATATACGCACCGAGCTGTCTGGCGACGTTGGCGATGAGGGGTTCTTTTAGCGTGCCGAGTTCACGATCGATTCGAGTCGCGTCGACTGATGCGACCGCCCACGGAAGAATCGAACTGTCTTTCGGGAGGCCGCCATCGATGATATCGTCGTCGTCGATCGGAACGCGTTCGTCGTACCACGTTTTCGTCGAGAGCGTGAGTCAATGTATTGCTCGCCGTGAAAGGGCGTCTCGTCCGTACCGATTACCAGCCAGGGCCGGCTTGCACCGTCGCCCTTGAACGGATCGTCCGCGAGTACGATGGTCCCTCGATCGAGAGTCATTCGTTCGATCGCTCACTCGCTTCGACCCACTCCTCGCGATCCTCTTCGCCGTAGAGTTCGTCGAATCGCTGGACCGTCCGGTGGAACTGGTGGGCGCGACGAAGGCGTTCCGTGTCGTCCGTAATCGCCCAGTACGAGCCCTTGTGTCGGACGAGATCCTGTTCCTTCAGTCGATTGAGGACCGCCGAGATCGAGTTTTCGTTGACATTCGCTCGTTCGGCGACCGTCGATGCCTTCCACGCCTTGTCTCTGTTCTCGTAGAGAAATCGAAGCACTCGTTCGGCGTTGCTCGGCTCCTCGAGTTCCGCGGAGGTGCGTTCTTCGAAATCCTCGATATCGATCGACATACGGGAACCAACGAACCGAATCATCAAGAGTGTATTCGAAATATTACTGATACGGGATGTAGGATCGTATTCTCGTATCTACTGTATCCACATTATTTGCTAGCCGAGACGAGTGAGGTGACGATGAGTCGACGAGAGATGGATAGAACCTCCTGCGACACTGAACCCGGTAGAGTGGTGAGAGACGGTATCGGTTCGAGTGAGTCGACTCGCTTCCCGACGAGCGGACGAACCCAAACGCTTGAATCCTCCCGGTCACTTCCAGTGGACAATGAGTGATTTCGCGGACTCGCCGGCCGTTCGCCGGCTCGACGACTGGGACCGCGAGCGACTCGAGTCGCTCGCCGCCGAGTACGACACACCGCTTTACGTGATGGATCTCGATCGCGTGAAGGAGAACTACGCCCGGTTTTCGACCGCGTTTCCGGACGCCCACGTGATGTACGCGGCGAAAGCACACACCGGGAAGGCGGTGCTCGAGGCGGTTCTCGAGGTCGGCGGGACCATCGAGTGTGCGGCCTGGGGCGAGCTCCAGCGATCGATCGACGCCGGTGCGGACCCGAACGAACTGCAGTACACCGCCGTCAACCCGCCGGATCACGACCTCGACTACGCGACCGACCTCGCCGCGGATAATCCGGGGCTGACGATCACCATCGGCGCGATGGACACGCTCGAGCGCCTCGCAGAGCGCGGCTACGACGGGCGAATCGCCATTCGGATCAATCCCGGCATCGGAACGGGCCACCACGAGAAGGTCGCGACCGGCGCGGACGCGAAGTTCGGCATCCCCTACGAGCGCGTCCCGGAAGTCGCCGATCGCGTGCGCGAGGACTTCGACCTCGTCGGCCTCCACGCCCACGCCGGCAGCGGCGTCCTGACCGACGGCCTCGAGGACCACTGTCGCGCCATTTCCCGCATCGGCGAGATGGCTCGCCGAGTAGGCGACGAGGACCTCGAGTTCGTCGACGTCGGGGGCGGCTACGGCGTTCCCTACCGCGAGGACGACGAGCCGCTGGATCTCGAGAAGACCTCGAACATGGTCCGCGAGGCGGTCGGCGACCTCGACGCCCGGCTCAAGCTCGAACCGGGCCGCTACGTCGTCGCCGACGCGGGCCTGATCCTCTCGGAAGTGAACACGATCAAGGAAGCGCCGGACACGACCGTGGTCGGCATCGACGCTAGTCTCGCAACCCTGATTCGGCCCGCGATGTTCGGCTCCTACCATCCTATGCTGAACGTCAGCGCGCCCGAACGCGAGGCCCACGAGGTTACCGTCGGCGGGCCGGTCTGTACCAGCGCGGACGTCTTCGCCCACGACCGACCCATCGCCCGCCCCGAGCGCGGCGACGTCGTCGCGATCGGCAACGCGGGGTCATACGGTTACGAACTCGCCAGCCAGTTCCACTCTCAGCCACGGCCGGCGGAAGTGGCACTCGAGGACGGCGACGCGCGTGTCGTCCGCCGCCGGGAAACGCTCGCGGACGTAACGCGCGTCGAGCGCGAGTCGGGACAGTAAGATGGGCTTCGATATCGCGCAGTTCCACGCCGACGCGGTCCGGACGCCCTCCCACGAGGACGTTTCGGAGATGCGGGACTTGCTCCGTGAGACGCTTCGCGACGCCGGGCCCGAGCCGACGGTGGACGAGTATGGAAACGTCCTCGCCAGCCGAGGCGCCGGCGCACAGGGAGCGGCCGACGGAACGGACGCCTCCGGTCCGCACATCGTCTTGAACACGCACATCGACACCGTCGCCCCCCACGTTCCCTACGAACGCGACGGCGACATCGTCTGCGGGCGCGGAGCCTGTGACGCGAAGGGACCGCTCGCCGCCCTGCTGGCGGCGTTCCTCGGGGTCGAACCGACCGCCGGGACGCTCACGCTCGCGATCACCACCGACGAAGAGACGTTGATGACCGGCGGGGCGGGGCTACGGGAAACGTTACCCCCATCCGTGGACGGCTTCATCGTCGGCGAACCGACGGACCTCGACGTGTGTATCGCCGCCCGCGGCCAGTTCGAAGGGACGGTCACCCTCGAGGGCGAGAGCGGCCACGCGGCGAAGGTTCCCGCCGACCGAAACGCGATATTCGGCCTCGAGACCGTCTTCGAGGCGCTTCGAAGCTACGACGACGAGGCCGGACCGGGCGCGGACGCCACGCTCGGGGAGCCGAAACTGACGGCGACCATGCTCGAGGCCGGCGAGGCACCGAATCGCGTTCCGGACCGGTGCCGACTCACGTTCGACCGGCGGAGCGTCCCGCCGGAGACGAGCGAATCGTTCCGTACGGATCTCGAGGCGTTTCTCGACGACCGCGTTCCGGACGCGCTCGAGGTCTCCGTCGATCTCGTCCGGCCCGATACGCCGTTCCCGAAGGCGTTCGTCACGGACGAGGACGACGCACTCGTTGGGAGCCTCCGTGAGGCGAGCGGCGGCGACGTACGGCCGTTCGGCGCGGCGACCGAAGCCGGGTTCTTCGCCGCCGACGCGCCGACGGTCGTCTTCGGCCCGGGCGTCCTCGAGGACGAGGAAGGTGGCGTCGCCCACGCCGAACGAGAGTACGTTCGGCTGACCGACATCGAGCGAGCGGCGGCGGCGGTCCGCGAGACGCTCGAGCAGTTCGTCGGCTGATCGACCCGAGGCGCTCGAAGAAGAGTTCGGACGACTTAGCAGCGGATTCTGCAACGGCCCGTAACCCTATTAGTTCCACGCGAGTACTCGAGTCGTATGGGACGGTACGGAAAACTCGATTATCCCCACCTGACGAAAGCCGGGTTCCTTCTCGGCCTTGGATTGCTCATTATCGGTGTCGGCGGCGAGTTCGTCGGTCAGACGTACTTCGGCGGTCTCCCCGCCTGGGAGGATACGCTGCTGTATGCCCTCTCGATCGTCGGCCTCCTCGTCGGCTTCTTCTCGCCGTTCGTGTTCGGTATCTTCCTCCCGCTCACTGAGTAGAGGCACCTGACTGTTTTCGACGGATCGGTACCGGTTGGATGAATACGTCTTCGAGCGGTGCCTGTGTATTTCGATATCCTGTCTCTACGATCGCGGCCTGATATCCTGTGCCTGCGGCCTGTGACTCGATATCTTTGGTCCCGCGACGCACACTCACGAAACGCCTTTACGAACTGACTGACTAGTCAGTTACTATGTGGGAATTGAAACATCGACGCCGGCCGAGGGAATCGGATCGACCGCTCGAACGGACTTCCCTCCCCGATCGTACCGACGCGTTCTCCCGCTCGAGAGCCCTGCCCGCGGATAGTCGCCGATCGTCGGGTGGAAGATGAGCGCGACCGGGGAAGATCGATCCGTCGACGTGACCAACGGAGAGCTGTTGAAGCCGATCGTCTTTCTCGCGATTCCACTCGTGTTGACGCAGCTACTGCAGGTCGCGTACAACATCGCGGATACGTTCTGGGTTGGTCGCGTCGGCTCCGACGCCGTCGCCGCCATCTCCTTTGCGTTTCCGATCATCTTTCTGGTCATCAGTATTGGCGGCGGCTTTACGGTCGCCGGCACCATCCTGATCTCCCAGCACAAGGGCGCGAACAACGACGAGCGGGTCGATCACGTCGTCGGGCAGACGATGTCGTTCGTGTTGCTCGTCTCGCTGCTCGCCTCGATCGTCGGCTACGTCTTCGCGCCGCAGTTGCTCACGCTCGTCGGTGCCGAGGCCGGGAGCGCGGTCCACGGGATGGCCGTCGAGTACACGCGAGCTTGGTTCGTTGGGACGGTCACCGTCTTCGCGTTCTTCATGTTTCAGGCGCTGTTGCGCGGGTGGGGCGACACGCGAACGCCGCTTTACCTGATGACCGTCAGCGTCGTCCTCAACGTCGTCCTCGACCCGTTCCTCATCCTCGGGTTCGAAAACAATCCGCTGTTCGGCGCGCTCGGATTAGGGGCTCTCGAGTCGTCGCTGTACTCGCTGACCGGCTTCACCGGTCTCGGCGTCGAGGGTGCGGCGATCGCGACGGTATTTAGCCGCGCGGTCGGCGCGTTCGTGGGCCTGTGGTTGCTGTTCTCCGGAGAGCTCGGGATCAAACCGTCGCTCTCGCAGTTTCGCTTACAACTCGAGTCCGTCACGAAGCTCGTCCGACTCGGAATCCCCGCGGGGATCGAACAGAGCACTCGAGCCCTCGGGATTACGGTCTTGACGGCGTTGGTCGCAATCGCCGGTTCGGACGCCGTCGCGGCCTTCGGCGTCGGCAGTCGCGTCTACGCAATATTCACCCTCCTCTCGCTGGGAATCGCACAGGCGACCGAGGTCGTCGTCGGGCAGAACCTCGGCGCACAGCAGTCCGATCGCGCCCGCAACGGCGTCCTGTTGAACGCCGGGATCATCGGCGGAGCGTTCGCGGCGATGAGCGTTGCCGTCTACGCGTTCGCACCGGAGATAATCGGCGTCTTCCTGACCGGCGAGGAGTCGGCGACGGTGATCGACATGGGTGCCGAGTTCCTCACGATCGTCGGTCCGACGTTCGCCTTCCTCGGGGTGTTCCAGATCCTGATGGGGGCGTTCCGCGGCAGCGGGAGCACCCGGATCGCCATGGCGTTCTCGATCCTCTCGCTGTGGATCATCCAGGTCCCGGTCGCCTACGGACTCATCCAGTGGGGTGGGTTCGGCGAAACCGGCGTCTGGTACGCGATGGCGATCTCGAACGTCGTGAGCGTCGTCGTCGCGGGCCTCTGGTTCTTCCGAGGCACCTGGACGAGCGGCGTCGTCGACACGCCCGCGTCGCCGACCGCAGACTGATCTCGACTACACGTTTCGAGGAACGTTTCTCGCTGCCGGACTCCGTTGACCGACGACTCGTCTCGAGTCGCGATTATTCGGGAACGTCGTCGACCAGATCGTCGGCGATGCCGGTGTACCCTGCCGGCGTCAACGCATGCAGTTCCTCGCGGACATCTTCGTCGATATCGAGGTCGTCGAACAGTTCTCTGAAGTCCGCGATCGAAACGTCCTTGCCCCGGGTGACGGCCTTGACCCGCTCGTAGGCATCCGCCTGTCCCTCTCGTCTGAGAATCGTCTGGACCGCCTCGCCGATGATTTCGGGGGTCGACTCGAGTTCGTCGCGCATGACCTGCTCGTTGGGGACGACCTTCGAGAGGCCCGCAGCGGACTTCTTGTAGCCGATGAGACAGTGTGCGAGCGCGGCACCGATGTTCCGTTTGACCGTCGAATCCGACAGGTCCCGCTGGAGCCTCGAGGTCGTGACGTACTCGGCGAGGAAGGTCAGATCCGAGTTGGCCTTCGAGAGGTTGCCCTCGCTGTTCTCGAAGTCGATCGGGTTGACCTTGTGGGGCATCGTCGAAGAGCCGGTTTCGCCTTCGACGGCCTCCTGGCCGAGGTAGCGATCGGAGACGTAGAGCCACATGTCCCGATCGAGGTCGAGCAATACGTCGTTGACGCCGCGGAAGGCGTCGAACAGCGCCGAGAGGTCGTCGCAGGGGTTAACCTGCGTCGTGAGCGGTTCGAACTCGAGGCCGAGGTCGGTGACGAACGCCTCGGCGAAGGACTGCCAGTCGACGTCCGGGTACGCCGCGACGTGGGCGGCGTAGGTGCCGCTCGCACCGCCGAGTTTCCCCCGGAGTTCGTCGGTCGCGTCGCGAACGCGAGCCGTCGTTCGACCGAGACGGGCCGCATAGACGGCCAGTTCCTTCCCGAAGGTGGTCGGCGTTGCGGGCTGGCCGTGCGTTCGCGCGAGCATCGGCAGGTCCCGGTGTTCGCGGGCCATCTCCGCGAGCGTGTCTTGCAGTTCGTACAGTTCGCCCAACAGCACGTCCTCGACGGCGTCCCGGACGAGCAGACGATGGGCGAGGTTGTTCACGTCCTCGCTCGTGAGTCCGAAGTGGATCCACGCGGAAGCGTCGCTGTCTGCGGGCAGGTTGTGACGGATGAAGTACTCGACCGCCTTCACGTCGTGGTTCGTGGCCTCGAACTCTTCGTAGCCCTCGGTCTCGAGGGTCTTGATCAACCGCGCGTCCTCCTCGGCGAAGTGGTTGTACAGCCCCGAGAGCTGGGTGCGCTCGTCGGTGTCTAACTCGAGCGGCGTCGCCTCGCAGTCGGCGAGCGCGATCAGATACTCCACTTCGACGCGGACGCGGGCGCGCATGAGCGCGGCTTCGCTGGCGTACGGCGACAGCGGTGCGGTGCGGCCGCCGTACCGGCCGTCGAGCGGGGAGACGGCGTACAGCGCGTGAGTGTCGGTCATGCTCGAGCATCCTCCAGCGCGGTCCAAAAGCGTATCGAAACTGGAGGCCACGAGCGTGCATACTGTCCGGGATACTTCGGTTCGTGACGAGTATCTATATCCATGTTCGTGTATATTGTGCCGTTCGAGACCGCAATCACTTTCCCGTTTGCGAGCGCGGGTTCGAGTATGATCCGAATCGCCGGGATGGCCGGCAACCGCGGGCGCAACCTGCTCAACATCACCGATCGCGCGCCGGGCGGCGCGGAACTGTCCGTCGTCCTCACCACTAGCGAGGACGCCCCAGTACGCGAAGGCGCAGCCGAACGCGAGATTCCCACCGAGGTCGTCCCGCTCGAGGACGGGATGAGCCGAACCGACCACGAGGAGGCCGTCCTCGAGGCGCTTGCCGACTACGAGTTCGACCTGGTCTGTCTCGACGGCTACATGCGTATACTGACGGATACGTTCCTCGATGCGGTTCCGACCACGCTGAACGTCCATCCCTCGCTGCTACCGTCGTTCCCCGGCACGGATGCCTGGGGCGACGCGCTCGAGGCCGGCGTCTCGACGACCGGGTGTACGGTCCACGTCGTCACCGACGCGACTGACGACGAGGGCAACGTCGTCGAGAGCGAGGTCGACGCTGGCCCCATCGTGACCCAGGAGCCGATCCCGGTCTACGAGGGTGACGACGAGGATTCGCTCTCCGACCGGGTGCTCTACGAGGGCGAGTTCCGGGCGTACCCGCGGGCGGTGAAGTGGTTCGCCGAGGACGCGGTCGCGGTCGACGAAGACGGCGGGACGGTTTCCGTCGGCGAGGACGTGGCGACCACCCCCGGAGACGACCACGACGGCCTGCCGGGTCGCCGCCTCGTCTCGAACGATCGGCTCGAGACGCTTCGATACGGGGAGAACCCCCATCAGGACGCCGCGGTCTACACCGACTACACCTGCGAGGAAGCCTCGGTCGTCCACGCCGAGCAGTTGAACGAGGGAGCCAAAGCGCTCTCGTACAACAACTACAACGACGCCGACGGCGCGCTCAATCTGATCAAGGAGTTCGACGAGCCGGCCGCCGCGGTGATCAAACACACGAATCCCGCGGGCTGTGCGACCGCGGATTCGCTCGCCGAGGCCTACGAGAAGGCCCTATCGACGGACCCGATGAGCGCGTTCGGCGGCATCGTCGCGCTCAACCGCGAGTGCGACGCCGAGACCGCAGCACAGGTCATCGACTCGTTCAAGGAGGTCGTCGTCGCGCCGGGTTACAGCGAGGACGCCCTCGAGATTCTCTTCGAGAAGGACAACCTGCGCGTGTTGGACGTTGGCGAACTCGGCGAGCGAACCGAGCGCTTCACCGAAAAGCCGCTCGTCGGCGGTCGGCTCGTTCAGGAACGCGACCGACAGTCGATCTCGGTCGACGACCTCGAGGTCGTCACCGAGCGCGAGCCGACCGACGAGGAGCTCGAGTCGATGATCTTCGGCTGGCAGACGCTCAAACACGTCAAGTCGAACGGAATCCTGTTCACCGAGGGGACCGAGACGGTCGGCGTCGGCATGGGACAGGTCTCGCGCGTCGACGCGGTACGACTCGCGGCGATGAAAGCCGACGAACACGCGGAGGGTAAGGACACCGAAGGAGCCGTGATGGCTTCGGACGCGTTCTTCCCGTTCCCGGACGGCATCGAAGAAGCCGCGTCAGCCGGCATCGAAGCCGTCGTCCAGCCCGGCGGGTCGGTCAACGACGAGGACGTGATCGCGGCCGCGGACGAACACGACATCGCAATGGCGTTTACGGGGAAGCGGAGTTTTCGGCATGACTGAGCGGTAGCGAAGGAATGCCGAAAGCTCGGAAGACGAGCGGAGCGAGTCTTCTGTTGTTTTCGGTATGACTGAGCAATAGGAGCTGAGTTATCGAGGTTGTGCGTCGCGACCGAGTTGTCGGGACTGCGCGTAGCGACGAAGTTATAGGGCTGTTATCGCGACAGAGTCGTGGGTGCTGAGTTGCCGCGACGAAGTCAGGCGATCCCGTTCGGCCGTCTCTCGTAGCTCAAACGCTCGTTTCAGCTTGGGAAGGTGCTATGTGTCACTGCCCTAATCGGTGCATATGGATCGACGACGACTCCTCGCAGCGACGGCCGCTGGATTGACCGCGACTACCGCAGGCTGCCTCGGCAGCGCCATGACTGGCGACGAGGGCCAATCCGGCGACGACGCCGACTCGAGCGGGCGCGAAATCGAAGTCAGGGCGGCCGGCGAAGTCGAAACGGAACCGGACGAAGCCGTAGTGAGCGTCGGCATCGAAGCGACGGGCGACAGCGCGGCGGCGGTCAGAGACGAACTGGCGACGCGAGCCGAAACGCTTCGAGAGACCTTCGACGACCTCGAGATTCCGGACGATCGCGTCGAGTCCGGGCGGTACGAGGTTCGAACCCGCTACGAAGAGTCGGGGTACGTCGGAACCCACCAGTTCCAGGTCGAAATCGACGACGTCGACCGCGTCGGTGAGATTATCGACGCGTCGGTCGAGGCCGGTGCCGACGACGTCGGGAGGGTGAGCTTCGAGTTGAGCGACGAGCGACGGGCAGAGATGCGCGACGAGGCGATCGACCACGCGCTCGAGAACGCCGACGACGAAGCCGCCCACATCGCCGACAATCGGGGCGTGGAACTCACCGGAACGAAGTCGGTCTCGACGAGCAACGTCGACGTGCAACCGGTCCAGTACGAAACGAGTGCGGACGCCAGCGGATCGAGCGGGTCTGGTGCACCGAGTACCGACATCGACTCCGGGCCGGTCAGCGTTCGCGCGAGCGCGACGGTCGTCTACTCCTTCGAGTAGGCGCGCTACTCGTTTCCGTAGGATCGAGGCTACTCGACGAATTACTTCAGGAAAACGAACGAAAACGACTCAGTTGCGACGCGACGATCCGATCAGTCGTCGGCCGGGACCGCTCGAGCGGACTGTTCGCCCATCGCGAGCACGTCGTCGAAGAAGCCGAGGGAGTCCTGCGGGCCGGGGTTGGCTTCGGGGTGGTACTGACGGGTGAGGATGTCGTACTCGACCCCGTCGAGGCCTTCCGGCGTGTCGTCGTTGACGTTGATCTGGGAAACCTCGAGGTGTTCGCCCGGTTCCGCGACGGTGTAGCCGTGGTTCTGGGTCGTCATGAGCACCTGCTTGGACTCGAGGTCGAGCACGGGCTGGTTGACGCCGCGGTGGCCGAAGTCCATCTTCTCGGTCGAGCCGCCGAGCGCGCGGGCGACGACCTGCTGGCCGAGACAGATGCCCGCGACGGGCGTGTCTTCGACGAACGCCTCGACGAGCGCGATCGCCTGCTCGAAGTTCGCGGGATCACCCGGCCCGTTCGAGATGAACAGGACGTCGGGGTCGATCGCCTCGACCTCGGCGACCGTCGCGTCGTGGGGCAGGACGTGGACCGTCGCGTCTCGCTCGAGCAGCGAGGAGACGATCGAGCCCTTCGCGCCGCAGTCGACGAGCGCGACCGTCTCGCCGTCGTTGTCCTCGCCGTGAACGGTGGCGTCGTCGACGCTTACCTGCTCGCCGATCTCCGTGTGTTCGCTCATGCCCTTGCAGGCCTCGAGTTCCTCGAGTGCGTCCTCGGGAGTGACGTCCTCGCCGACGGCGATACCGCACTTCATCGCGCCGCCGTCTCGGATGTCGGTGACGACCTCGCGCGTGTCGATGTGGTCGAGTGCGGGGACACCCTCGCTCTCGAGCCACTCGGCGACGTCCTCGGTGAGTTCCCGCGCGAGGACCGCACGCGGGTGGACGCGATCGGACTCGAAGCGTTCCTCTCGGACGCCGTAGTTACCGATCAGTGGGTACGAAAAGGTCAGCACCTGTTCCTCGTAGGAGGGATCGGTGAGACTCTCTTCGTATCCCGAGTACGCTGTCGTGAAAACCAATTCCCCACGAGCGGTTCCCGAAGCACGACCACGGCCCTCGATCACGTGGCCACCTTCCAGTGCTACGTAGGCTGCTGTCATTACGAACTACGTATTTGTGCCACCATCATAAGTGTTGTCTTCGAAGCTGAGTTACGAAATTCGTAATCGGTAAGTGTGAGTCGACCGAAGCTCTCGTCCATGGACGAGTTGGACCGGCGAATCCTGAACGTCCTCCGGTGGGACGCCCGGACGCCCTACACCGAGATAGCCGACGAGGTGGGTACCAGCGAGGGAACGGTTCGCAACCGCGTCGAGCGCATGATGGACGAGGAGATCATCGAGCGGTTTACGATCTCGACGCGGACCGGGAACGTAAAGGCGATGATAGAAGTCAGCGTCGCGGTCGACGTCGACACGGCGAACGTCTCCGATCGCATGGCCGAGTGGGAGGAAGTCGACTTCGTCTGGCAGGTGTCGGGCGAGCAGGACATCGTGCTCGTCGTCGACGCGGCGGACACGCGAGGGGTCAACGAACTCATCACGAACGCGCGCGAGCAAGACGAGGTCGTAAGCACGAAGACGCGGCTCATTCTCGACGAAGAACTCGGGTGATATCGCAGCGGCGGAGACGGCTCACACCAAGACGCCCCACACCGCGAGCTAGTCGGCGTCCCCGGTCGCCGCTCCGGCGATGCTCGAGTCGATTTCGCCCGCCGTCCCGGAGCGGTTTCGAAGCGAGAGCCCGACGAGTAGCCCCAGTCCGACGAGTCGAAGCGGGAACGTTATCGCGAAGATCGTCAGGAACGACGGTATTCCGGCCAGTCCCAACAGCGCCTCGACGACCAGCAAGAGCAGTTCGGGGACCATCAGGAGGATAGAGGCGAGCGAGTAGAGCCCGCGGGCGGTCGGACCGACCGGGGAGTACTGGTAGCCGATGATCGTGGCCCCGAGGGCGTAGACGCCGAGGAACATCCCGAGCACGGGGACCACGACGCTCGGGAGGAAAAAGCCGGGGTCGACCACGTCCGACCAGCCGATGACGCCCCACCCGGACGTCTGGTCGCGTAACAGGAGGATCCCCGGCGAGAAGACGAACGCGAACGGAACGAGGATCTTGTTAAGCGACAGCAAGAACGCGGTCGTCGCGGTCTTGAACTCGTCGGCTTTCGCCACGCCCGCGCCGGCGAACGCGGCGACCGCGACCGGCGGCGTCACGTCCGCCATCAGGCCGAAGTAGAGGATGTAGAGGTGGACCGCCAGGATCGCGATGCCCGTCCCGCGAGCGATCGGCGTCTCGAGCATCGCGACGAGGATGATGTACATGACCGTCGTCGGCATCCCCATGCCGAAGATGATCGCCGCGACGCCGGTGAGGACGAGCAATAGCAACATCGAATCCCCGCTGACGGAGCTGATGAGCGCGGCCAGGTTCGGCCCGAGCCCTGAGATGCTGATAACGCCGGGGATAACGCCCGCGGCGGCGACGGCGATGACGACGGTCGTCGCCGTTCGAGCCCCCGATTCCATCGATTTGAGCACGAACCCGCCAAAGCGGTACCACGCCTTGCTCGCGAGCGCCGGCCGATCGAGAACCTGCGTACTCCGCTGTATCGTCGTCTCGACCGAATCGTCGAGCTCGAGAAGTGGGGAATCAATACCGGGGCGGGCCAGCATGACGGCGACGCTGATGAGGATCGTAATCGTGCCCAGATCAGCCGCAGCGGCGGTGGCCGCACTTCCGAGCGAGAGCGCCCCGCCGGCAGACTGACCGGTAGCGACGGCGCCGAGCGCCTCGAGAACGCCGCCGCCGTAGACCGCGAACGCGCCGAATTGAACCAGCGAGAGTGCGGCGATTCCGCCGAACAGCGGGAGCCGAGTCCGCTCGTCGTACGCGGTCAGGGCCGCGATGAGCGCGACGACGGCGACGATGGTGTACCAGCCGGCCCGGTTGATCGACAGGCGGGCGACGATCAGGAAGTACAACAGGAGCGCAAGCGGGGCCAGGTAGAACCACCCGCTTCGGACGTGCGATCGCAGGTCCGGAAGCTGCTCTCGCGGGAGACCGCCGATTCCAGCCCGCATCGCTTCGAAGTGGACCATCACCCACATCCCGAAGAAGAAGGCGATGGCGGGCAGCGTCGCGGCGATGATTACGTCCGGGTACGGCGTCCCCGTGAACTCGACGATGAGGAATGCGGCCGCGCCCATCACCGGCGGGAGCATCTGTCCGCCCGAGGACGCAGCGGACTCGACCGCGCCCGAGAACGACGGCGTGTACCCCGACCGTTTCATCAACGGGATCGTGAACGCGCCGGTCGTCACCGTGTTCGCGATCGACGACCCGGAGAGCATCCCCATGAAGCCACTCGAGACGGTGCTGGCCTTCGCGGGCCCGCCCTTTCGAGTGCCGGTCAGCGAGTACGCCAGATCGATGAACCACTTGCCGGCGCCGCTCATCTCGAGGAACGCGCCGAACAGGATGAAGATGTAGATGAAGCGAACGCTGACGGTGACGGGCGTGGAGAACACCCCCGCCTCGACGGTGTACCACAGGTTGTAGACGATCTCGGTCCAGGTTTCGGGCTGGACCGACAGCGCGCCGACCACCGAATCTCGCGGGACGAAGTGGCCCCACTTGGCGTAGACGATGAAAAAGCCGACCAGCGACATCAGGATGAAGCCGAGGGTCCGACGCGTCGCCTCGAGCACCAACAACAGCCCGAGCACGCCGAGAAGGTACGCGTAGGACACCCCGTCGATCGGGATCCCAGCCGCGGCGACGACGGTGACGACGGGCTCGAGGATCGGATACACCTCCTGAACCGGCCGTGTCGGCCGGAACCGCTGGAACGCGATCGTCTGGATTTCTTCGAACTCCGTGAGAATGTAGAGGGCGGGCAACACCGAGAGCACGGCCAGACAGCAATCGACCGGGGTGATCCGGTTCATATCGGTGTCGACGACCGCCCAGCGAACGCCGTCGCCGAGCCGTTCGACGAGACGCGTCGCCGCGGCGTCAGCGCCGAATCTGTCACGCGTCGCCGGCTCGAGGCGCGCGAGACGTCGCGAGACGAACCCGTCCCCGCGCGTCGTCGGGAACAACAGAAACGCCAGCACGAGCGCGAACGTGACGTGGATCGCGTTGACTTGGAGTTGCTGGAGCGACGTGAGCTGGTACTCGCCGACGACCGGAAGCGTCACAGCGATCTCGTAACTTCGGGCGGCGAGCCACAGCTGAAACGCCGAGAAGGAAATCCCGACGAGGGCGACGAGGATCACCGCGATCCCCTGGAGGGTTCGACGGCGTTCGACTTCCTGTATGATCTCCGCCTGTTCTTCGTCCGAGAGCGATTCCGATTCGTCGGTGTCTGTACTCATAGTTGCTATCTACGCCGCGTTCAATTCGGCTATCGTGGGGCCATCCACCGCCGACGGCCGGTGAGCGGGCGTCTCGAGAGCTGGTTCATATAGCGATGCATGTGGGCGATCAATCGAAGCGAGTACTCCCGAAATTCGGTCGCCGATGGTGCGGTCCTCAACCGTGATACGAACGGGGCCGTCGGATCGCTCGACCAGATCGTACCGCTCACCGTCGACGACGAGTTCGTGTCCCGCGATCGATCCGGGGACGACGGGGAGCGTCTCGTAGGATCTGTTCGGACTGACGACGAACCCCTCGTCTGTCAGCTCGATATCCGCGTCGGAGGGCAACCCGGCCCCGTGAGAGCGAAACACCATCCGATCGGTTCGAAGTTCGGCGTCGTCGACGACGTACACGTCCTGAACCGCCGTCTTCTCGACGCTGTGGGTGTACGCGAGCGTGACGTTCTCGCCGTCTTCGACCGGCGTCTCGAGGATCATCTCGCCGGTGTCGGCGTCCGTGACGACGAGCGTCTTCGAGGGCGACGCGGAGACGACGAGCGCCGCCGTCGAGACGAGTATCGCGAGAACGACGAGCGCGACGAGGGTTCGACGAAGCGTGTGCATGATCGAGGCAGTTCGTTGTGTGTTCGTTCGCGCGTTTCGTCGGTCGCTACCGCAGTGAAGATCGCCGATCATCACTACGACGGTTTCAGGTGTGATCCGATGGAGCGGGCGCTCGAATCACTCGAAGTACCGCTGTGCGCCCGGATGGAGGTCGATCGGCATCGCGTCCTGTGCCGAATCGACGTCGATGAAGTCCGATTTCTGGCCGATGTCGCCCGTGTTGTCGAATATGGCGGTGGTGACTTCCTCGACGATGCCCGTGTCGACGCCCTCGTGGGTGGCGATCATCGCCTGGACCGAGACCGTGTGGACGTCCTCGTCGATCCCGTCGTAGGTGCCGGCGGGAACCACGTCGCTCGCGAACCACTCCGCCTCGGATTGAATCTCCTCGTTGAGGTCCGCGGAGAGTTCGATCAGCGAGATGTCGTCGGTCGTCGCGAGTTCCTCGACCGAGCCGACCGGCCAGCCGCCAACGACGAACGAGGCGTCGACGTCACCGTCTCGAAGCTGATCGGCCGCCGTCGCGAAGTTCGTGTTCTGCTCGTCGAAATCGCCACTCCCGATACCGGCGGTCTCGAGTATCTGGAGGGCGTTGACCTGAGTTCCGCTGCCCAGGTCGCCGGTGTTGACCGACGCACCCTCGAGGTCGCTGATGCTTTCGACGCCGGAGTCCGCCTGCGTGACGACGTGTATCGTTTCGGGGTACAACGTCGCGACGCCGCGAATGTTCGAGACCGCCTGCCCCTCGAATTCGTCGATGCCCGTCCCGGTCGCAGCGAAGTGTGCGATGTCGTTCTGGATCAGCGCGAAGTGGGCGTCTTCGCGGCTCAAACTCCCGACGTTTTCGACGCTCGCGCCAGTCGATTGGACCTGCAGTCCGTGCGGCGTGTGTTCTTCGACGATCGATTTGAAGTCACCCGAGAGCGGGTAGTACGTTCCGCTCGTACCGCCCGCGTGCCAGGAGAGGATCTGACCGTCCGCGTCCGGATTGGCTTCGCCGATGTCTCCGCCGCCGTCGCCGCCCTCTTGATTGTCTTCTTGCTCTTGGGCGTCTTCACCGATGCAACCGGCGAACGCCGCGATTCCAGTCGTGCCGCTGGCCGCGATGAACGCCCGACGTCTGATACGTGGACCCATGGAGCAGACGTACAACGGGAGACCGTGATGGTTATTTGCAACACCAATTTCTATAGCCGACAGATACGGACGCGTAATACGGTCATATGCGCCCACGAAATTGATCGATCGAAACCGTCTCGAGACCGCGAAGACAGGAATTTCAGGCGAATTGTCCGAATTCATCGAAGCGTACCGGAGGCGAAATCCGCCCGTACTCACGCCGGTCGGGCTTTGCCGACGAACGACGAGGGGACCGACTCGTCAGACTCGTAGAACCGGCTCCGAGCGGCGAGTCCCATCCGCACGCGTCGTTCTCCGTCGTCGATGCCGTGCGGATCGTCGACGTGGTGAGTCCTGGCGACCGTGAACGTCCGTTCACGCTCGGTATCGTTGTTCTGCAGGCGGATTCGGTCGCCGACCGATACGGGCAGATCTGTGAGGAAGGATTCTTCGATCGAACACGCCTCCGCGTCGTTGAGGATCTCCCACTCGAGCTGGGCCGGTCGCACTTCCAGCAGTGCCCACGGATCCGGATCGTACCCGCGAACGGCCGAATCGAATCTCGTCGGAACGTTGTCGCCGGGTTCGTAGAACCGCTCTCGAGCGTTCGCTCCGATTCTGACGGCCCGTGCCCCACCCTCGTCGTGAGTGCGGGCGACGTGGTACGGGCGGACCTGGTCGTTCACGTCGTTCCGTACGAGGAGGGTTCCGCCGACATCGACGGGGAGCCGCTCGAGAAAGCGGCCGTCGACCGAACACGCGACCGCGTCGTTGAGGATCTCCCAGTCGATCATGGCCGTCGACACCGACGCGTCCACCCACTGATCCATCGGGACGTCCGTCGGCGGGAGGTCCGTGTTGTACCGCTCGCCCCGTTCGGGGATGTCCTCGGCGAGCGCCGGATCGATCTCGAACAGCGACCCGTCCGCCGTGGCCTCGATCAAGCGCGTCACGATGGCGAACTCGTTTCGAATTCGCCGTCCGAGCGCCTCCTGACCCATGTGCCCGCGCGTCTCGAGTAGCATACAGGCGACGCCCGCGACGCCGTGGCTGTTTCGCGCGATGCCGAGTTGGTTTCCGCCCGGATAGCTGGTGACCGTCGCGTTACCGAAGCGGTCCGCCTCCTCGAACGCCGCCCGACAGAGTCGTTTCCCGAGCCGTCTCGTCTCGTCCGGGACGTCCTCGTGGGTCGGCCAGTACACCGAGTTCGAGACGATGTCGCCGTCGTCGGTCCTGTAGGTGAGTTGGTTGTGCATATCGACCATCCAGAGCGGGTCGAGCTCCTCGACGACGTCGACGATCGCCTGCGCCTCGGGAACCGGGTTCTCCGGGTACTCCTCGGGACGATTCTGATACAGTTCGCTTTCGGTCCAGTCGAACCAGTGGTACCGATTTATATCCCAGCCGATCCCCGCCTGCGAGTAGGCGGTGTAGAGTCCCTCGTCGGGATCGCGAAACGGCGCGTCCTCGTCGACGTTGAACCGTGTAAACACGTCGGGCTCGCCCCCGTCGGGGTTGGCCCGCACGACGGCGTGAACGGTCACTTCCTCGAGCGCCTGGAGCAGCGGACCGCCGTGGCCGTACTCCGCGGAGAGCCGTTTCAACAGTCTGAGGAGCGTTTCGGTTCCGGTCGGCTCGTGACCGTGTTGCTGGCTACAGAGCAGTACGTCGATGTCGCCTTTTCCGGCGCTGGCCATCGGAATCGAACGTCCCTGATTGGACGTGCCGATGGAACGAATCGAGATCGAGCCGAGCGTCCGTTCCTCGAGCCAACGAAGCTCGTCCATCAACTCCTCGTAGTCGTGAAACGCCTCGAGCGACTCCTCGTCGTCGGGCCACGACCGGCCGAACGTCATGTCCTCGGGCGACGCTTCACCGATCGTTGACGCGAGCGATCCGCCGACCGCTGCCGTACCGAGCCATGCGAGTGCAGTTCGTCGTCGCATGTATGAGAGGGACACCCATAGACGGGTTAAAACCCGTATCTTTTTCACATTATGATAAACTATATATCTAGAATATTATCTCCGGTGGCAGGAGATTTTTCTACCATCTCCGTGAGTTATACACGGTGAAAGCGCGACACCACCGATTCGAGAGGGGGGAGTGGGGCGGTGCCGGAGCGGAAGCGGTTTCATCGCCGAGCGGGAACGTCTAGTAACTGAACTCGATGAGTCGTCTGCTATCGATCCGTCGTGAAGCGAGCGAGCTCTGGGCGGGAGGCACCGGCAAATCGTTGATCGCCATCGCGCTCGGATGGGGACTGCTAAACGGAACTCGAATGATCTACCCGGTGTTGCTCCCGGATTTTAGCGACGAGTTCGGACTGACGCATACGACCGCCGGATTGCTCGTCACCGTCGTCTGGCTCTGCTATGCGATCGGCCAGTTGCCGGGTGGCGTTCTCGCCGACCGATTCGGAGAACGAACGATGCTGACCGCAAGCGTCTCGCTCGTCGTCGCGGGCGTCGGTCTCGTCCTCCTCGCGCCGACAGCACTCGCGCTCTTCGCCGCGACCGGCGCTGTCGGTCTCGGGCTCTCGCAGTACCCGATTGCGCGAATCACGATCCTCTCGAGGCTCTATCCGGATCGAATCGGGCGCGCACTCGGCGTGACTATGGCGTCGGGAGACATCGGACAGACGATTCTTCCTCCGATCGCGAGCGTCCTCGCGGTCGGCTTCGCTTGGCACCTCGGTCTCGGGTTCGTCCTCCCCGTCTTGTGTCTCACCGCGGGCGTCATTTGGGTGACGCTGCCCAACCGCCAGTTCGAGAGTCAGAACGACGAGGAGGCCTCGCACGAGTACGCCAGCTACGTCGATTACGTCCTGTACCTCCTGGGAGAACTGCTCCAGCGGAAGTTCCTCGTCGTCGGGGTGATCCTGTTCCTGTTCATCTTCGTCTTGCAAACGTTTTCGGCGTTCTATCCCACGTATCTGGTCGATCAGAAAGGGCTCTCGAAGACGGCCGCGGGCACGCTGTTCGGGCTGTTTTTCGCGGTCGGCGTCGTCGCCAAACCAGCCGCCGGCGTGGCGTACGATACGATCGGCCTCCGTAAGTCCCTGCCCATCGTCTTGGCCGGTTCGATCGCCGGACTCGCCCTTCTGCCAACGGTCGAGGGGTTCTGGACGCTGGCCGGCGTGACCGTTCTCGTCAGCACGATGCTCGGATCGGGCGCGATCACGCAGTCGTACCTCGCCGAAGCGATTCCGGCGGACATACAGGGGACTGGGCTGGGGCTCGTCCGCTCGAGCGCCGCGATGTTGGGCGCGACGGGACCCGTGCTCTTCGGTTTCGTCGCCGAGAACGGCTATTTCGACGAGGGGTACGTGCTCCTGGCGGGGATCGTCGGACTGAGCACGCTCCTGACGGTGTTGATGCCTCGAGCACAGGCGGGAGAGTGACAGTCCGGTGAACCCAAAAGTGACTAACGTTCACCGGTCGTTCGCACACGCATGCAGATCTCTATCATCGGAAGCGGCTACGTCGGGACGACGATCGCCGCCTGTCTCGCGGACGTCGGTCACGACGTAATCAACGTCGAAATCGACGAGGATATCGTCGAGTCGATCAACGCCGGCACCGCGCCGATCCACGAACCGGGGTTACAGGAGCGAATCGCGGAACACGCCGGCTCGCGACTCCGAGCGACGACCGACTACGACGCGGTCCGTGAAACCGACGTGACCTTCCTCTGTCTCCCGACGCCCCAGGCCGACGACGGCAGCCTCGATCTGGCCGTCATGGAGGCCGGCGCCGAATCGCTCGGCGAGGCGCTCGCCGAGAAATCCGACGACCACCTCGTCGTCGTCAAGAGCACGGTCCTCCCGGGTACCACCGAGGAGGTCGTCGCGCCCACCGTCGTCGACGCGGCCGATTCGGGCGCTGATGAGCGAATCTCCTTCGCGATGAACCCCGAATTCCTCCGTATGAGTACCGCCGTCACCGACTTCCTCGAGCCGGACAAGGTCGTGTTCGGAACTGCCAATGACGCCGCCACGGCGACGCTTCGGGAGGTCTACGCGCCGATCCTCGAGCGCGAGGAGACCGACCTGGTCGAGACGGATATCCGCGAGGCAGAGCTCATCAAGTACGCGAACAACGCCTTCCTCGCCTCGAAGATCTCGCTGGTCAACGAACTCGGAAACGTCGCGAAGGAGTACGGCGCGGACGCCTACGAGGTCCTCGAGGCGGTCGGTCTCGACGACCGGATCTCCAAGCGGTTCATGCGCTCGGGTCTGGGCTGGGGCGGCTCCTGTTTCCCCAAGGATGTCAACGCGCTTCGGGCGGGCGCGCGCGAACAGGGATACGAACCCGAACTGCTCGACGCCGTCGTCGCCGTCAACGACCGACAGCCGCGTCGACTCGTCGACGCGCTCGCAGAGCACGTCCCCCTCGAGGGTGCGCGGATCGCCGTCCTCGGGCTGTCGTTCAAACCGAACACGGACGACATCCGCAAGTCCAGGTCGCTCGACGTCATCGATCACCTCCGCGCCGCCGGTGCGGCCGTCGTCGCCTACGACCCGGTCGCGATGGACAACGTGCGAGAGCGGTATCCGGACCTCGAGTACGCCGACACCGCCGAATCGGCGCTCGAGGGAGCGGACGGCGCCGTCCTCGCGACGGACTGGGACGGGTTCGACGACCTCTCGTTCGACGGCATGGCTCGGCGGGTCGTCGTCGACGGTCGACGGATCGACATCGACGCGGACGAACTCGAGGTCTACGACGGCCTGACCTGGTAGTCGTGTCGCTCGAACGCGTTCCCCGACGCTGGCGGTTGGCGTCGACCCGCGATCGGTCTCGAGCGCCCCACGCGTTCGTACACCGCTCGGGAAGCGTTCAGCGGCCGACCAGTACGCTTTTGCGCTCCCGGCAGGGACGTGATGGCGATGGCAAACGATGGCGCTCGCGCGGATCCGGTCGCTCGCGGCGACGAGGTGGGAGCCATGAATGAACGAGACCGCGATATCTCGCCCGAGGAGGTCTGTATCCTCATCCCGACGCTCAACGAAGCCGCGACTGTCGGCGACGTGATCGACGGGTTTCGGGCACACGGCTACACGAACGTGCTCGTCGCCGACGGAGATTCGGACGACGCCACCCGCGAGATCGCGAGCGAACGAGGTGCTCGCGTCCACGTCCAGACCGGATCCGGGAAGGGACAGGCCCTGCGCGAAGCCGTCGCACACGTCGACGTACCGTACGTACTGATGCTCGACGGCGACGGCACGTACGACCCGGCAGACGCCGACCGGATGCTCGAGCCGCTGGCGGATGGGTACGATCACGTCATCGGGAACCGATTCGCCGACATGGACGACGACGCCATGAAGGCGCTGAACGGGTTCGGAAACCGGATGATAAACCGGGCGTTCGCGTTCATCCACGGCGCGGAGTACGAGGATATCCTCTCGGGCTACCGAGCGTTTACCGTCGATTCGTTCGAGCGTTTCTCGCTCGACTCGGACGGCTTTACGATCGAGACCGAACTTGCCGTCGAGTGTGTCAAACACAACGTCGAGACAGCGGTCGTTCCGGTCAGTTACAGCGCCCGCCCGGAGGATTCGGAGACGAACCTCCATCCCGTTCGCGATGGTGGCACGATCATCCTCGCACTGTATTCGCTCGCGAAGACGAGCAATCCGCTGTTTTACTTCGGAAGCCTGGGTGCTGGCGGGATCGTGTCCGGTGGGCTGCTCGCAGTGTACGTCCTCATAGAGTGGCTCTGGTACGGAATCGGCCACGAAATCCTCGCAATGGTTTCGGCCGCCGGCATCTTACTCGGCGTGCAGCTGCTCATGTTCGGCGTGCTCTCGGATATGATCGTCACGCTCCACCGCGAACAGCGAAATCACCTAGAGCAGATCACGCGCGAGGCGAACCGAGAAGACTGAAAGCGAGGCCCAGATATACCCCCTCAAAACGGGAGCAGTGATCGCATCTGCTGGACGACCCCGCCCGAGTGCTCCTGCCGGTAGGTCTCGAAGACCGGATGCAACGCGTTGAGCAGTTGCTGGCGCGACTCGAAGTGAGACTGTTCGACGTCCTCGAGAATGACACCGAGTGCGACCTCGTTCCCCTGGACGTCGTAGGGGATCTGTTCGTGGCCAAGTGCAGCCGCGACGCCGTCTTCCGTCGCCGGAAACGAGAGGTCGGATTGCCGCAGCCGCGCATCGACAGCAGCGATACCGAACTCCACGGATTCCGGGTCGTTATCGTCGTTGTTCGATGGTGGCCGGACTCCCATACACCCCTCTTGGCAGGCGGGGATAAAAATGGGTGTGGATACTGTCGTCCCATTAGCACCAGCGAGACGGCCCGTCTCGAGTTCGGCCGACGACCAACTACGGGATTTTCGCGGTGTCGCCGCACCGCGGCGACACGTCTTTGGGGCTTCCGGCGAAGGGTTCAGACATGACCGAGTACACCACCGTCTCGATCCCGAAGGAACTGGCAGACCGCGTCGACGAAACGATCGAGGGCACCAGCTTCCAGAGCACCAGCGACCTCGTTCGGTTCCTGCTGCGAAGTATCGTCATCCAGCACCAGCAGGCCGACCAACTCACCGAGGCCGAATTCGAGGAGATCACCGAGCAGCTCAAAGGGCTCGGCTACCTCGAGTGAGAACCGCCAAAACGGCTCAGTCGAGAACCGACTCACTCGAGAGCGATTCGGCTGGCGGCTCTGCATCGATGATCTCGAGTGGCAGGCGCTCGCCGCGGCGAGTGAACGCGCCGAACGAATCGTCGGCGTCGGTCCAGGGCGGCACCGCCACGAAGATGATCTGTGCGAGGTCGTCCCGTCTTGTCACCGCGAGTTCGCGAACCGGATGCGAGTTGAACCGCCCCTGCGACTGTCGGGCCGGCGTCGAGAGGTCGACGCCGAAGACGGCGTTGACGGAATCGCCGACGTGCGGTAACACGAAGTCGGTGAACACGGGCGTCTCGGGCGGTAATCCCTCACCGCCGCGAAGCTCGCCGGCTGGCGTGACCGACACGCCGGTCGACACGCCGTTCGGATCAGCGTCGCGGGCGAGATCCAGCAGGATGTCGACCAGTCCGCGCGTGATGTAGACCACGCGGGCAGCTACGGGCGGCGGCTAATTAGCTGTATCCCCGGCCGAATCGGATATCGTTCGAAAATTCGACTCATATCGGGAGCTGTTCTCCGACTATCCGACCGTACAGCCACGGCATTCGTCGTCGCGAGCCCGCGAGCGCGTCCGCGAGCGCTTCGCCTGCGTCCTCGAGTACGCCCGATCCGTGTCCGACGAGTACCCGATCCGGTTCGAACCCACCGAGTTGCTCGCGCGGGGGAATCGCCCGAAGCGCCGGGTGGACGCCGAGGCGTTCGCCGCGGGCCAGAAAGTACGACGAACCGCCGACCGACTCCGGGACGATCAGCGTCCCGTCCGCGGGATCGTACAGCGCGACTTCTTGCCAGAACCGACTCTTTCGCACCACGTGGGCCTCGAGGCCGGTATCCGCGAGTTCGGCACCGAACCGAACGATCGGCGCGTCGAGATCCTCGGCGACACCGTCGAACCAGTCGGGGAGGTAGACCTCGACGTCGTGTCGGTTCGCCACTGCTGTCGCGTCGCGTTTGTGGCGATCGAGCAGCGTGACTACGCCGGCGACTGTGCCGAACTCCGCGAGCAACTCGTCGACTCCGTCGGCGTCGACGGGATCGATGACCCAGACCTCGCCGTCGATCTCGAGGGCGTGGCTCGCGCGGCGCATTCGCTCGTCGGGGTGGGCGATCCACCCGATGCCGCCGTCGAACCGGTCGATGACCTCGAAGTCGGCCGCTCGTTCGTCGACACGGGATGTCATACCGTCCCGTACGGCCGGCGTGCAGTTAAATGAACGAGATGCGGAACCCTCCCGGAGAGCGGCGACGCCACTATGCGACTGGCGCGCGTAGGAACGCCCATGTTGACCGGCCTCGCCTGGCTCGGACTCGAGGCGAAATCGCTCGCTCGCGCGCGGGAGTTCTATGAGGGGACCCTCTCGATGACCCTCCGGCGCGAGCGCGAAGACGAACTCGCGTTCGAAGCCGGCGAAAGCGACCTCCTGATTCGTCGGCCCACGACGACTCCGCGCGGCGGGCTTCACACCCACTACGCGCTGTCCATTCCCGCCAACGCCTACGACGACTGGTGGGATCGACTCGCTGACGACCACGACCTCGAGGAGGCCGAATTCGGGTCGTCGAAGTCCCTGTACCTCGACGATCCGGACGGCAACTGCGTCGAACTCGGCCAATCGGCCGTCGACGGTCCGGGCGTCGACGGCATCTTCGAAGTCGTCCTCGAGGTCGAATCGCTCGAGCGCGCGGAGTCGCTGTACGCCGAGTTGGGGTTCGAGACCGTCGATCGCGGCGACCGGCGACCGCGGGTCCGAATGGACGGCCCGGTCGCCCTCGAACTGTGGGAACCGCACCTCGGCATCGCGGACGCCCGCGGCGGCGTCCACGTCGATCTCGGATTCTACGCCACGGATCCGACCGCCGCGGCGACGGCGATTGCCGACCGCGTCGATCCTCTCCAGCGGTCAGGTGACAGCCTCGAGTCGGCCAATGACACTCTCGAGTCACTCGACGGCGGAAACCCGGAGACGACTGTCGTTCGTGACCCAGATGGGCACCACCTCACGTTCGTCTCGAGTGCGGACGCGTGAGATTCGTTCGAAGGGACGTGGTAGCTTCGAAGGTCTGGATCGCACTAAGTGAACGCGGTAACTCGAAGAAACTGAAGGATGTGAGAACACTCTCGAGAAGAGTCGATCTAGACGGTCGGGCCGGCGTTCGGTCCGAGGTCGTCCTCTAGCCGCTCGAAGGTCTGTGCGATATCCGAGATCTGTGACGACTGCGTTTGCACCTCGTCGGCAATCTCTCGGGTCTCGTCGACGATCCGTTCGGCGCTCTCGACCGTGCGCTCGGCCATGCTCGCGACTTCCTCCGTGCTCGCCGCCTGCTGGTCGGTCGCGTCCGCGACCTGGGCGATTCCCTCCGAAACTTCGTCGACGGTTTCGTGAATCTCCTCGAGGACATCGATGGCCGTCTCGACCGACTCGATACCCTCTTCGATGCGTTCGTTGTTCGAACCGAGGTTCTCGACGGCCGTCCCCGTGTTCGCCTGGACGTCATCGATCATTCCCTCGATTTCGGTGGCGCGGCGCTGTGAGTCCTCAGCCAGCGACTTCACCTCCGAGGCGACGACGCCGAATCGGTCGCCGCTTGCGTCTGCACCCGCGGCCTCGATCGAAGCGTTGATCGCCAGGATATTCGTCTGGTCGGCGATGTCGTTGATGACTTCGACCACCTTGTCGATCTCCTCGACGCTTCGCCGGATCGCCGTGACGTCTTCTGTTACCACGTCCGCGGCAGCTCGAATGTCTTCCATGGCCTTCGAGAGCTCAGCCGCGGACTCCTGGCCGGTCTCGGCGAGGTCCTGGGCCTTCTCGCTCGCGGCTGCGACCTCCTCGGAGGAGGAGGCGATTTCCTCGACCGACGCCGAGAGGTTCGACGCCTCGCTTGCGACCTCCATGTTCGCATCGTACTGTGCCGTCGCCTCGTCGTGAATCTCCTCGAGTCGATCGCCGATTTCGGCCGTACTCCGGTTCAATCGACCGATCGCGGATTCGATCTCCGTCGCGGCTTCGTGTTCGATGTTCGAATCGATGTCCGTTTCATCGACCGCGTCGATGTCGGTATCTAAATCTTCGGTAAGATCACCTGCGTCGGGGGTATCGTCGTGTGTGTCGAACGACATTCAACTACGTAGAGCGTTCGACGTAATAAGTACGTTCTGGCGGATTACCAAAATAACCCTTCAGATAGTGATTGGATTACATATTTCGGGTCTGGGACACGAATGGTATCCGGTGATCGGGACCCCTCTCATCGGAGAAAAAGACGCTGGCGGTGCTCACTCGAGCCGGCTCGTGTCGACGTCGATTCCGGGCGGGGTCACGATCAAGAATCCGCGGAAGTGAACCAGATTTCCGCCCGACTCCTTGACGTTTCGCGCGAACCCCGAGGCGAGTTCGTTGATGTTGCCCTCGCCGCGGAGTACGAGCACGTTACCGTTCGAAATCGCTTCGACCCAGGTCTCGGGGTCGGTCGTGCCGTCGAGTACGCCCAGGACGATGCTTCCCTCGAGGTCGAACTCCTCGTCCATGTGGTCCTCGACCGCCATCAGGTCGAGATCGAAATCGCTCATGTGGTCTGGGTCGAAGCGCGACGAGAAAAACGTTCCCCCGCCGAAAGTCTCTCGGCGAGCGAACGGTACGCTCCGTAAAGCTGTGGCGGGTGCCGAAATCGGCGACGGCGATCGCTCACAATCGAAACGACGCGTCGGTTATGGAAACGCCACGTCGATGGTGAAAACGGCGAGTCCACTACCGAACCGGTCTCAGTCCATCGGGAACTCCTTCTCGAACCCGCGGAACTCCGATCGGTGGGCTTCCTCGTCGGACAGAATCGTCACGGCGACGTCTTCTGTCACCGGGTCGTTGGCAGACTGGGCCGCCTCGAGCAGCGACCGATACGTCTCGATGGCGTCGTCTTCGGCCTCGAGTACGCCGTCGATGACCGACTGGACGTTCGTCGTGTCCGCCGGCGGCTGGAGCGACGACTGCTGGGCCTCGAACTGCTCGGAGCCGGGCGGCGACTGATCGAGTTGCTTGAGCCGCTGGCCGAGCAGTCGTGCGTGCTCGAGTTCCTCGTCGACGTCCTCCTCGAGGCTGGCTTTGACCTCCTCGGCGTGGACGCCGTCGAGCACGATGGCGTTGGTCAGGTAGTTCATCACCGTCTCGAGTTCGTCGAGGTACGCGTCCGTGAGCAGGGCTGTGACTTCGTCGGATGACATTGCGGAGGGGGCTACCACGAGCGACACTAAAATGCTGACACGCTCGCGGACCCACGAACCAGTCGCGCGTACCCACCGGCCGTGAGGCGACGAGCGGAAACGGCCCCACGTGATACGAATCATCCACAACCGCTCGGCGAGCCGGATTCGGCAGTGGGGCTCCTCGAAACAAACGAGGCGGTGGTCGGCCCTCGAGTCGTTCCCCAGGTTCTCGCACTCGAGGGAAACTCGAGTGATCCTGCGAATCGCAGCGCGTCGAGCGGTGCGGAACTCACCGGAACGGACGCGATCGATAACATAGGCAGAATAGATAGTGTAATAATCTCTCAAGAGATAGGTTCGAAACTGTATCCGGGAGAAAGCGTACTATCGTTCGATTTCTCCCCGTCGAGACGGGCGTTATTGGCCGAACGTTAATTCCGGGACCGCGCGCGAGCGGCGGCGTGATCGATTCGGCGTTCACTCGCCGTAATTTACCCCGTTCTCGAGGATGGGACGCCAGAGTCAGCACAGAAGTTCGGTATGATCTAAGGACGTAGTGATGCATATTAGGTCGTTGATGTCCCGCGATTTTTGACGAATTTCGGAATTGATCGTTTGGGGCAGACGGCGGAGAAGGAGTGACAGCGGTAGTTTTATATACGTCGTCGCACGTCGAATTGGATACAATGTCTTCACCAGACAACGGCTCTGATACCAGTCAGGGCGGTCGAGTTCTTCCAGGGCACGTTAGATTCCACTGAAGAAATCGAAACTGCTCGAGTCTTCGATACGACGCTCCGGGATGGCGAACAGTCCCCTGGAACGTCGTTCTCTTACGACGACAAGCGCCAGATCGCCTCGATCTTGGACGAGATGGGCACCCACGTAATCGAAGCTGGGTTCCCCGTCAACTCCGACGCGGAGTTCGAGGCAGTCCGGGATATTGCTTCGGCAACCAACACGACGACCTGCGGGTTAGCCCGCGTCGTCGATGCGGATATCGAAGCGGCGTTAGATTCCGGCGTCGAGATGGTTCACGTCTTCGTGAGCACGAGCGACGTCCAGATCGAAGATTCGATGCACGCCACACGAGACCAGGTCGTACAGAACGCAGTCGAGTCGGTCGAGCGCGTCGTCGACGCGGGAGCAACCTGTATGTTCTCCCCGATGGACGCGACGAGAACCGACGAGGCGTTCCTGATAGACGTGATCGAAGCGGTCACCGAGGCGGGAACCGACTGGATCAACATCCCCGACACCTGCGGCGTCGCCACGCCCGGCCGATTCCAGGCGATGATCGAGAAGGTATGTGCACACACCGACGCGCGCGTCGACGTCCACACCCACGACGACTTCGGGTTGGCGACCGCGAACGCGATCGCCGGCATCGAAGCCGGCGCCGATCAGGCCCAGGTATCGGTCAACTCCATCGGCGAGCGGGCGGGCAACGCCGCCTACGAGGAGTTCGTCATGTCCGTCGAATCCCTCTACCAGGTCGATACCGGTATCGACACTACGCGGATCACGGAGCTCTCCGACATCGTCGAGGACAAAAGCGGCATGGAGACGCCGGGCAACAAGCCCGTCGTCGGCGACAACGCCTTCTCTCACGAGAGCGGCATCCACGCCGCGGGCGTGATCGAAAACTCCGACACGTTCGAACCGGGCGTCATGACCCCCGAGATGGTCGGAGCCGAACGCAAACTGGTCATGGGCAAACACACCGGCACGCACTCCGTCCGCGAGCGCCTGCACGAACGCGGGTTCGATCCCACCGACGAGCAGGTTCGCGCGGTCACCCGACGGGTCAAAGACTACGGCGCCGAAAAGCGCCGCGTCACCGTCAGCGACTTAGAGCGCTTCGCCGAGGAGGCCGACGTCGAGCGCACACAGGAAAGAGAGGAGGTGCGCGCCTAGGGATGTTCTCCCCGTTTGCAAGCGTTCTCGAGCACCGGCTACGCCACCAGACCGACTCGAGTGAAACGCACAAGAGTTATGATAGTCGAAGGTGCAATACTCGAGGTAATGAGATCACGCCCACAGCGGTCGGCCGACGCGGCCGAGACCGGCGTGTTCGCTCCGTTCGCTATTGTAGGGGCCGTCTAGCCCCTCACACACCTCCTTCTCGTTCCGGCCTCGCATCGATCACCAGCCACCAGTCAGCCAGCAGATACCACAGCACATGACAACTGATCGCCACCAAACGGCGGGAGGATTCCAATGAGCGAACGCGCGACCTCGGTCACGTCACCGACCGACACGGACGAACCAGGGGAACAGCACGCGGACGAATCGACGGCGTCGGACGCGTCGACGCCAACGGCGGACGGAGAAACCGAGAAAGCGCCCGTCACGACGGGCGCGCAGTCGGTCATCCGGGCCCTCGAGAACGCGGGCGTCGAGTACGCATTCGGCGTGCAAGGCGGCGCGATCATGCCCGTCTACGACGCGCTGTACGATTCGGACATCTACCACGTGACGATGGCCCACGAACAGGGGGCCGCCCACGCGGCCGACGCCTACGGCATCGTCTCGGGCGAACCGGGCATCTGCCTGGCGACCTCGGGGCCGGGGGCGACGAACCTCGTCACGGGGATCGCGGACGCCGACATGGATTCGGATCCGATGCTCGCGCTAACCGGACAGGTCGCGCGAGATTTCGTCGGCAACGACGCGTTTCAGGAGACCGATACGACCGGCGTCACGACGCCGGTGACCAAGGACAACACGTTCGCGAGCGATCCGGACACGGTCGGCTCGGACGTGAGCGAAGCGTTCGCGCTCGCACGCGAGGGCCGACCGGGACCGACACTGGTCGACCTCCCGAAGGACGTCTCGAACGCGGACACCGACTGCGAGCCCGACGAACCGACGGTTCCGGACACCTACGAGGTTCAGGAGCGCGCCGATCCCGAAATCGTCGAACAGGCCGCGCGACGGATCGAGAACTCGAGCAAACCCGCCCTGCTACTCGGCGGCGGCGTCATCAAGGGCGAGGCCAGCGAGGCCTGCCGCGAGTTCGCGATCGAACACGAGATCCCGGTCATCACGACGATGCCCGGCATCGGTTCGTTCCCGGAGGATCACGAACTGTCGATGGAGATGGCCGGCATGCACGGCACCGGCTACGCCAACATGGCGATCACCCACTGTGACACCTTAATCGGCATCGGAACGCGCTTCGACGACCGCCTGACCGGCGGCATCGAGACGTTCGCGCCCGACGCCGAACTGATCCACGTCGACATCGATCCGGCGGAGATCTCGAAGAACATCCATGCAGACTATCCGCTGATCGGCGACGCCGAGACGGTCGTCACGCAACTGGCCGAGGAGATGGAGTCCTCGCCACAGGCGACGAAGTGGCGGGCCCAGTGTCAGCAGTGGAAGTCCGACTACTCGATGGCCTACGACGCTCCCGAAGACAGGCCGATCCAGCCGGAGTTCGTCGTCGAAGCCCTAGACGAGGCGACCAGCGATCGAGCGGTCGTGACCACCGGCGTCGGCCAACACCAGATGTGGGCCTGCCAGTACTGGACGTTCACCGAGCCGCGCACGTGGGTCTCGAGTCACGGGCTGGGCGCGATGGGCTACGGCCTGCCCTCGGCGATCGGCGCGCGCATCGCCGCCGACGACGACCAGGAGGTCGTCTGCATCGACGGCGACGGCTCGTTCCTGATGACGCTGCAGGGCCTCTCTGTCGCGGTTCGGGAGAACCTCGACATCACCGTCGTCGTGCTCAACAACGAGTACATCGGCATGGTTCGACAGTGGCAGGACGCCTTCTTCGAGGGTCGTCACTCCGCTTCCGAGTACAATTGGATGCCCGAGTTCGACAAACTCGCCGAGGCCTTCGGCGCGAGAGGGTTCCGGATCGACGAGTACGACGAGGTCCCAGACACCATCGAGGAGGCGCTTTCCTACGACGGGCCGTCCGTTATCGACGCGCATATCGATCCGCAGGCGAACGTCTACCCGATGGTGCCAAGCGGCGGCGACAACGGCCAGTTCGCGCTGGCGGAGGACCAGCTATGACCGGCGGACTCGACGGCCCGGCCCCCGAGGAACGCCCGACGCCGACGGGACGGCGGACCGCACAGGGGATCCGCGTCGATCCCGAAGTGGAGGCCGAACACGAACCGCGCCGAACCGTGATCTCGGCGCTCGTCGAGCACGAACCCGGCGTGCTCTCGGACGTCTCGGGGCTGTTCTCGAGACGGCAGTTCAACATCGAGAGCCTGACCGTCGGCCCCACCGACGACGAGGACCGAGCGCGGATCACCCTCGTCGTTGAGGAACCCGACCCCGGCATCGAACAGATCAAGAAACAACTCCGGAAGCTCGTTCCGGTCGTCTCGGTTCGCGAACTCGAGCCGGACGCGATGCGGCGCGAACTCGCGCTCGTGAAGGTCAACGCGATGCGTCCCGATCAGGTCGCCGCAGTCGCGGAGATGTACGGCGCCACGACCGTCGACGCCTCGCCCGAGACGGCGACCGTCGAGATCACCGGTAGCGATCAGAAGATCGACGCGGCGATCGAGGCGTTCAGCCAGTTCGGGATCCGCGAGATCTCCCGAACCGGAACGACGGCGTTGGCGCGGGGGACGACCGATACCGCTCGCGAGACGCCGCCGGAGGAATCGGCACAGCAAACGAACCCGCAACAACCACACGCAGACGATGACTGACGAATTCACCACCGAAATCCACTACGAAGAAGACGTAGATGAATCGCACCTCGCAAATTCCACCGTCGCCGTACTCGGCTACGGCAGCCAGGGTCACGCCCACGCGCTGAACCTCCACGAGAGCGGCGTCGACGTGATCGTCGGCCTTCGCGAGAACTCCTCCTCGAGAGAGCCGGCACGCGCGGAAGGACTCGAGGTCGCGACCGCCGCCGAGGCGGCGAAGCAGGCCGACATCGTGTCCGTGCTGGTCCCCGATACGGTCCAGCCGGCCGTCTACGAGGAGATCGAACCGCACCTCGAAGAGGGCGACACGCTCCAGTTCGCTCACGGCTTTAACATCCACTACAACCAGATCCGGCCGCCCGAACACGTCGACGTGACGATGATCGCGCCCAAATCGCCGGGCCACCTGGTGCGGCGCAACTACGAGCGCGGCGAGGGAACCCCCGGACTGCTCGCGGTCTATCAGGACACGACCGGCGACGCGAAGGAACGCGCGCTCGCGTACGCGAAGGGGATCGGTTGCGCTCGAGCGGGCGTCGTCGAAACGACGTTCCGCGAAGAGACCGAAACCGACCTCTTCGGCGAGCAGGCCGTCCTCTGTGGCGGGATCGCCGAGCTGATCAAGGTCGGCTACGAGACGCTCGTCGACGCCGGCTACAGCGAGGAGATGGCCTACTTCGAGTGCATGAACGAGATGAAACTCATCGTCGACCTGATGTACGAGGGCGGCCTCGGCGCGATGTGGGACTCGGTTTCGGACACCGCCGAGTACGGCGGGCTCACCCGCGGCGACGAGATCATCGACGACAACGTTCGCGCCAACATGGACGAAGTGCTCGAGCAGGTCCAAAACGGCGAGTTCGCGACCGAGTGGGTCGCGGAGAATCAGGCCAACCGGCCGGTATACACGCAGCTGAACCAGGCCGAGAAGGACCACGAGATCGAGGAGGTCGGCGAGCGGCTTCGCGCCCTCTTCGCGTGGGAAGGCGAGGGAGAAGACGAGGACGAGAAAACGCGCGTTCAGGCGGACTGATCGACGAACGAACACAGCTCGAGAACGAACGAATACAGATGACACGAGAGACAGAACCGACGGCACCCGATACCGGTACGTCGGCGGAGTCGGCGTCGGGTTCAGGGGAGAGTATGGCTGAAATCAGCCACACCAACCCCTACACCGACGAATCGACTGGACAGCTGTTCAGTCGCGGCCCCGTCGTCGCTGCCGATGGCGGCGAGGCAGACGCCGTCGAATCGACAGACGACCGACCGGAGCGAGCGGCGACGGACGAGCGGACGATGCGAACCGTCAGTCACACGCCACCGACCGAAGCGACGGAGACGAACCGAACGAATCGGGTCTTCGAACGGGGGCGCGTACGAACCGACGGGATCGAGGACGACAGATGAGCGAGGGAACACTCTACGACAAGGTGTGGGATCGGCACAAAGTTACGACGCTTCCGACCGGGCAGGATCAACTGTTCGTCGGACTGCATCTCATTCACGAGGTCACCAGTCCGCAGGCGTTCGGCATGCTCGAGGAACGCGACCTCGAGGTCGCCTACCCCGAACTGACTCACGCGACGGTCGATCACATCGTTCCGACAGCCGATCAGTCTCGGCCCTACGCCGAGGACTCGGCCGAGGAGATGATGTCCGAACTCGAGCAGAACGTCCGCGAGGCGGGCATCGAGTTTTCGGACCCGACGACGGGCGATCAGGGGATCGTCCACGTCATCGGGCCGGAGCAGGGACTCACCCAGCCCGGCAAGACCATCGTCTGCGGGGACTCCCATACGAGCACCCACGGCGCGTTCGGCGCGCTGGCGTTCGGTATCGGGACCTCGCAGATCCGCGACGTCCTCGCGACGGGGACCATCGCGATGGAGAAACAGAAGGTTCGAAAGATCGAGATCACCGGCGAGCTCGACGACGGCGTGGAGGCCAAAGATGTCATCCTCGAGATCATCAGCCGGCTGGGCACCGAAGGCGGCGTCGGCTACGTCTACGAGTACGCCGGCGAAGCCATCGAGAGTCTCGGCATGGAAGGTCGGATGTCGATCTGTAACATGTCCATCGAGGGCGGCGCTCGAGCGGGCTACGTAAACCCCGACGAGACCACCTACGAGTGGCTCGAGGAGACCGACTACTTCCAGGAGAATCCCGAGAAGTTCGAAGAGCTGAAACCCTACTGGGACTCGATCGCGAGCGACGACGACGCCGAGTACGACGACGTCGTCACCATCGACGGCTCGGAGCTCGAGCCGGTCGTCACCTGGGGGACGACCCCCGGCCAGGGAATCGGCGTTACCGATCCGATCCCGGCACCGGAGGACCTCCCCGCAGACAAGGAAGACACCGCGCGACGCGCCCAGGAACACATGCGAGTCGAACCCGGCGAGACGATGGAAGGCTACGACATCGACGTCGCCTTCCTCGGCTCGTGTACCAACGCCCGACTGCCCGACCTCCGACGCGGTGCCGAGATCGTCGAGGGTCGACAGGTCGACGACGACGTTCGCGCGCTCGTCGTCCCCGGCAGTCAGCGCGTCCAGGAAACGGCGGAGAAAGAGGGCCTCAAGGACATCTACGAGGAAGCCGGCTTCGAGTGGCGAAACGCCGGCTGTTCGATGTGTCTGGGCATGAACGAAGACCAACTCGAGGGTGACGAGGCCTGTGCCTCCTCTTCGAACCGGAACTTCGTCGGCCGGCAGGGAAGCAAGGACGGGCGCACCGTCCTCATGAACCCGCGGATGGTCGCCGCGGCGGCGATCACCGGCGAGGTCACTGACGTGCGCGAATTGAAGGAGGTGTCGACCGCATGAGCGACGATGTCGAAATTCCGGAGGTCAAGTACGCCTCCGGATCCGGCGTCCCGATTCAGGGCAACGACATCGACACCGACCAGATCATCCCCGCGCGGTTCATGAAGGTCGTCACCTTCGACGGACTGGGCGAGTTCGCGTTCTTCGACCTGCGCTTCGACGAGGACGACAACCAGAAAGATCACCCGTTCAACGAGCAGCGCTACCAGGACTCGTCGGTGATGGTCGTAAACAGCAACTTCGGCTGTGGCTCCTCGAGAGAGCACGCGCCCCAGGCGCTGATGCGCTGGGGGATCGACGCGATCATCGGCGAGAGCTTCGCCGAGATTTTCGCGGGCAACTGTCTGGCGCTCGGCATTCCGACCGTCACCGCGGACACCGAGACGATCCAGGAGCTGCAGGCCTGGGTCGACGATAACCCCGACGGAGAGATCGAAGTCGACGTCGAAGCGGAGACGGTAACCTACGGTGACGAGACGATCGACGTCACCGTCGACGACGCCCAGCGGAAGGCGCTGGTCGACGGCATCTGGGACACGACGGCGCTGATGAAGTCGAACGCCGGTGAAGTCCAGAAGAAGGCGGAGGAACTGCCCTACGTCGACGATTCGGCCATCTCGTCGTAGAGCCGGCGTTTCGAGTTCATCGCTGATTTTTCGGCCGCTCGGTTCCGTCTCGAGCGGCGCCCGCGTCCAGCAGCGACGTGCTCTGGATACCGTCGTCTCGATTCCGCAGCCATCGCGGTATCGACACGCTCATTTCGGTCCTCTCGAGATGGAAAAGCATGACTCACGAGATCGCTGTCATCCCCGGCGACGGAATTGGCCAGGAAGTAACTCCTGCGGCAGTCGAGGTGCTCGAGGCCCTCGAGATCGACTTCGAATTCCGCGAGGCGGACGCGGGCGACCGCGTCAAGGAGGTCACGGGCGAAGCGCTGCCCGAGGAAACGTACGAACTCGCGGCCTCGGCGGACGCGACGCTGTTCGGCGCGGCCGGCGAGACGGCCGCGGACGTAATTCTCCCGCTTCGGGATGCGGTCGACTCGTTCGTGAACATCCGCCCGGCGAAAGCCTACCCCGGAATTGACGCCGTGCGCCCGGAGACGGATCTGGTTTTCCTCCGGGAAAACACCGAAGGCGTCTACGCCGGCCACGAGGATCGGCTCTCGGAGGACGTCGCGACGCTGACGCGGGTCGTCACGCAGTCGGCCTCGAGAGACCTCGGCGAGTTCGCCTGCGAGTACGTTGAAGACGGCGACCACGACGGCTTTACGATCGCCCACAAGGCGAACGTCATGCGCGAGACCGACGGCGTCTTCCGGGACACGATTCAGTCGGTCGCCGACGAGCATGGCGTCGAGACCGACGAGGTGCTGATGGACGCGTTCGCGACGAAGGTCTGTCTCGATCCTGAGCAGTTCGACGTCGTCGTCTGTCCGAACCTCGCGGGCGACGTGCTCTCGGATCTGGCCGCGGGGCTAGTCGGCGGCCTCGGATTGCTCCCCTCGGCCAACGTCGGCCCGGAGCGCGGGCTATTCGAACCCGTTCACGGAACCGCACCGGACATCGCGGGCGAGGGAATCGCGAACCCGGCCGCGACGATCATCTCAGCCGCAATGTTGCTCGAGTACCTCGGCCACGACGAGGAGGCTGAGAGGGTTCAGAACGCGGTCGAGACGACCCTCGAGAACGGCCCGCGAACGGCCGACCTCGGCGGCGACGCCTCGACGGAGGACGTGACGGCGGCGATCATCGATACCCTGTAAGTCCGCGTCCAGCAGTTTTTCTTCTAAGTTCCGAGAACTTCTCGAGAAGGTTCGCGCGTGAGGACAGGTTTCGGTTCGCTCGAGGTCCCCCTCACCGAACGGTTCGAGAACGCAGCGATTCAGACGATATCCAACGCGTCGCGATCCGCACCGGCGAGTTCGACCAGCGCGTCGGCCTCGAGCAGGTGACACTCGCCCGGGATCACGAGGAGGTGAAGCGGGTCGCCGAACTCGCGAGTCGCGAGCTCGGTCATCGTTCCGGCCTCGACGAGCGGATCGGGGCTTCCCGCTCGAGCCACGGCGACGCCGACGAGGTCGGGATACTCTTCGGCGAGCAACTCGGCACCGATATCGGCGGTCATGTACTCGGCTACCGCCTCGTCGGTGTCGACGCGCTCGAGTGCGGCCTCGTTGTCGACTTTGATGTCCAGGTAGACGACGGTGTGGCTACCCGCTTCGCGGTTCGCGTCGATCGTGTTCGTGACGCTCGCCGGGAGGCCGTCGGCCCCGTGGGCGTAGGGAAACGGCAGCGTGGTCGCGGTTCCGAAACGATAGTTCTGGAGCCCGGTCAGGGCGCTCGTGGCCGTCTGGGCCGTTACGCCGTGGATAACCCGCGTCTCGATTCCCCGATCGTGTGCGCGCAGCCGGAGATCGACGTGGGTCGTCGAGATCATCGTATCGCCCGCGGTCAGGAAGGCGACCGATTCGGTTTCGGCGGCCTCGAGTATCTCCTCGGGGCGTTGCTCGACGCCCGCGCGGTCGCGGACGTCGATCGAGACGTCGTGGTAGTCCTCGAGGTCCTCGACGGTCGCGCCCAGGAGCGCGCTGGTGTAAAACTCCGCGAAGACGCGGTCGGCGTCCCGAAGCGCCGCCCGCCCCTCGACGGTGATCGAGCGCTCGTCGTAGAGACCGAGACCGATGAAGCTGAGCATGATCGGTGTTCTCGCGGCTGAAGGGAGAAGGTTTCGAGTCGCGTGTCCGCCCTCGAAGACTGGTGGCGCTCGCGTTCGACGCAGCGATCGGGGTCGAGCAATGAGCGGAACCGAGTAGCGATCGGCGAGTAGTCTCCATCGAGCGGTCACAGCGAGATGTGCGACGTCGAGTCCGGACCGCCGTCGTCGTCGATACCGCCCTCGTGGGCGAACGTCGCGTCGTCGTCGGTGAGAAATATCGTCCCGTCGGAGTGGACCGTGATGTCGACCCCTGGCAGCGTCGTGTCGGCCGCCTCGCCGTTGTCGCAGTAGCCCGAACAGGAATCGAACAGCGAGCCGTGGCGCGGGCAGATGATCTGTCCGTCTCGCATCGGGACGCCCTGGCCCGTATCGAAGCGCTGGGCTTCGTGCGTACAGCGGTTGATCCACGCCTCGACGCTGTCGTCAGCCCCAGACTGACCACTTGAGGAGTTCTCCTCGGCGCTGTCTTCGCAGGGGACGAGGATCACCTCTTCTTTCTCGCCGTGTCGATCCCTAATCGTAAACAGCCACGACCCTTCCTCGTGGACCGTCTCGGCGGTCGTGAGTCGTTCCATACGGCCGGCTACGACGGCAGCTCCAAAACAGTTCGCGAAGCGGCAGTGTTCGGTTCCAAAAGCGGGTCCGGTCTCCACTCGAGGCGCGAAACGTCACCGTTACGGTAGCCCGGAGGCGAGTTGCGGTATGGAAGTGCCGTGTGTCCGCGTGCCCAGCGAGGCGGGTGAGCAGACGCGCCAGACGCTCGCGGACGCGGACCTGATCGACGACGAGTACGAGATTTCCGTCGAGGATGGCGTGCTCTATATTCCGGTCACCGAGACTACTGGGGTTCCCGCGGATCTGGACGTCGTTTCTCGAGCGGTTCCCGAACGGGAGACACAGACGCGACCGGCGGACCTGTTGGGCTTCGAGCCGTCCTACGAACGGCTCGGAACCGCTGCCCTGCTCGACGAGGACGACGACGAGCGAGCGAGGGAGATCGCGCGTGCGATCGCCGAATCGGAACTGCCCCTCGAGACGGTTCTCAACAAAGCCTCGAAGGTCAAAGGCGAGACGCGGACCCGCGACTGGGAGGTTCTCGAGGGCGAGGGGACCGAGACGGTCCACCGCGAGTACGGCGCGACCTTCGAACTCGACCTCGCCGAGGTGTACTTCTCGCCGCGGCTGGCGACCGAACGCCACCGCGTCGCAGAGCAGGTCTCGTCGGGTGAGCAGGCTTTCGACATGTTCGCCGGCGTCGGCCCCTTCGTCGTCCCGTTCGCGAAATGCGGTGCAACTTGCGTCGGCGTCGACATCAACGAGACGGCAATCGAGTATCTGCGCGAAAACGCCAGGAAGAACGGCGTCGAGGATCGTATTACCGGAATTTGCGGGGACGTCCGCGCCGTCGCGCCGGAGTACGAGGACTGGGCCGACCGACTCGTAATGAACCTCCCCCACAGCGCCGATGAGTTCCTCGAGTCCGCAGTCCAGGTCGCGGGCGATGAGTGCGTGATCCACTACTACGACATCCAGCACGAAGACGATCCGTTCGGCCCCGGGGAGCGATCGGTTCGAGAGGTCGCCGAGCCGGAGTACTCCGTCACTGTCGAACAGCAGCAGGTAGTCCGTTCCTATGCGCCCCACGAACTCAACGTCTGTCTCGACGTACGCCTCGAGCGGTGATCCTCCGCGCCGGTGCCGCGCGAATTCACCATCCAACGGGGCGGTCTCGATTCGCAACCCTTATGGCCCGTTTCGAACCTACGTAGTGATGTCGACCGCGCCGGTGTAGCTCAGACTGGCAGAGCGAATCCTTCGTAAGGATTAGGTCGAGGGTTCAAATCCCTCCACCGGCTTCCCTTCTGCGATACATCCATCCAAGGAGCCACACGAGCCGGGAGAGGGATTTGAAGGAGAGAAGACACAACAATGATTTTGGCTCGCAAATTGGCTTCTGTGGATAGCTGTCGTTCAGACGTTCGGCCGTCCGAGAAGACCCAACCTCGGTCCGGGTGAGGGCGCTTCTCAGCCGTAGGTCTCGACTAGGTACGTATCGAGGTCGGCGACCAGTTCCGGATCCGAACTCCAGAAGCCGGTGTAGGTGCCGTCGTCGTCCTCTCGAGCGAGCAACGCAGACGAGTCGAACGACTCCCCGCCATCCTCGTAGACCAGAAACCAGAACGTGCCGATTTCCTCGGTCGTTTCGGCGTGAATCGTCGGTGACGAGTCGACCGGTGCGGTCCAGTCGGCCCGAGCATAGACGTGGATATCGAGCGCCGTCTCGCGAGCGAGTCGGTCGTAGACGGGAAGTTGGTCCTCGTAGGCGGCGAAGTCCTGAAAGCCGACCCGAAGCGTTCCGCGACCGGCGTGCCAGGCTCGATGTTCGATGTCGCGCGCGGTCGCCAGAAGTTGGCGACGGGTGAGCGCCGATATCGAGGTGTTCTCGAGTACCTCGAGCAACTGTCGGTACGCGCTCCCGACGAACTGTTCCGCCCAGGGGTGGGCGATCGGCGGCTCGAGGAACTGGCGGGCCGTGGCGAGGTCGACGGACGCGCGAAAGTCGCCGTCCTCGAGAACGACGAGGAAGCCGCCACTGGCGGCCGCTGGAAGCGACCGGTACGTGGCGGTGGTGGTTCCCCGCTCGAAGTGCTCGGCCAGTTCCGGAAGCGGTTCGGGGGCGTAGAGTTCGACCGTTCGAGTCGTCTCTTCGACGCGCTCGAGGAAGGAAGCGAGCGTCATCGAACTCGAACGGCGTGGGATCTGCGCACCGACCAGCGGAATGTAGTGGGAAAAGACATCCTCACGACCCCGTTTCTTCGGTGCAGGCACGTTCGACGAACGGCCGAATCGCTTCGAAACGCGCCGAGGGCGAGACGGTCGTCCCCTCGTACTCGATCAGGCCCGATTCGACGAGCAGCGGCACGTGTCGATGCTGCAGGTCCGCAAACGTCCCGTCCCGGTCGCTCCTGTCGCCCGTTTCTCCGGAGTCGGCTTTCACCCAGCCGGTCACGACAGTGGCGAGGTCGCGGACGGAGACGCGGTCGTGCTCGAGCAGAAAGTAGAGGACGTATCGCCGGGTTCTATTCTGGAGCGCCTCGAACGCGGCATCGACGCAGCCCGGGTCGAGCGGAGAACGGTCGGAATCCCGTGTCTGGTCGTCCATCGTTCTCGTCACGTGGTGTCACCTCGCATAGTGTTCACTCTTTGGCTTGCAGAAGTTCGGCTTTCCCGTCCGGTCGTGCGGTCGGCGCGACCGTGGTACGAATCGCCGTCACTCCTCGAGCGGCGACTCGGCCGGTCGCTGATAGACGTCCATCGTCGCGGCGAAGACGGTACCCAGAACGACGCCGAACAACACGTGACCGAGAAGACTCTGGAGGGCGGTTCCCGGGAATTCGGAGGCGGCTTCGCCGCCGACCGGTCCCGCAAACGCCGGCAACACGATCACCGGAATAATCGCCCAGACAGTCAGCCCGAAGGCGAATCCCGCGCCGACGATTCGCAGCGCGACGCCGGCCTCCGAGAGCGCGTCCGTCTCGGGATCCGTCCGGAGGACTCCGAGCACCAGTTCCCGAGTGATGATGTAACCGAAGACGACGCCCAGAATCGCGCCGTGGACGATGTGGATTCCCCAGCCGACGACCCCGCCTGCTTCGAGACCGTAAAAGGCGGGGATCGACACCTGCACGATCTCGGGATCGAACAGCCACATGACGAGCCCGAACGCCGCGGCGCCGATCGCTCCTCCAAGGACGCCTGCGACTGGCCACCCGATTCGACTCTCGATGCCGTACGTGGATTCCTCGTTCGGTTCGGTGCTCATGACACCTCCCATACCACGAACTGATGCAAAAGGGTTCGTCCGGGCCGACCGGCTCTGATGGCGGAGGACTACCTGGCCGAAACGAGGACCTTAGTGTCTCGGCGCTCGAGTCGGGACAACCGTGGAACTCGAGCTACTGGGCTGGCCGCCGGACGGGCCGAAACTACGACTGGATCACGAGCGATTTAGCTACGCCGGGAAGTTCGTGATGACGAATACGGGGAAGGCAGTCGCTCGAGCGGACGACGGTCGAACCGACGCTCGAGCGACGGGAAACGACGGCGAGAAAACGGACGATCGCGCTCGAGCCTCAGAGTCAGTCGCTCGAGCGGTGGATTCGGATGGCCGGGCCCCGGACTACGATGACGACGTGCTCGCGGCGGCGTCGTTCAACGAGGATCGAACGGACGCCGAGACGCTCTGGATCCGGTACGTGACCGTGGCAAAACCCCGTCGGGGAAACGGGATCGGCCCGAAGTTGCTCGCGTTCGTCCGCGATCGGGCGACAGACCGTGGATACGCTCGCGTCCGAATCGCCGTCAACAACCCCTTCGCGTACGAAGCGCTGTACCGGGCCGGCTTCGCGTTTACCGGCGAAACGACTGGATTGGCTGAACTCGTCCTCGAACACTCGCCAGCGGAGGATCGTCCGACGTCGGTGTCGGCGAGCGACGAGTCGGGTATCGAGACGCGAATCGAAGACGAGACACCAGTCGACGAAAGCGAGCGGAGAGACGCCGCCCGGTATCGGGACGGACTCGAGCGATTTCGCGAGCGCGAGCTCTCCGATCCCGAGGAGGAGTTCCTCTCTGAGCGACTCGACTGAGTCGGCAGTCGACTGAACCGACAGTTAGAACGAGCGTCCAGACCGGCTGTTCGGGGAACTGAAACCCAACGATTCTAACCGTCGCGTCCCAAGAAAGGGTAATGGGAAACGCAGCGCTTCGGGACATCGCCGTCATCGACGACATTCCGTTCACCGATATCGAGGGCGTCGTCGCGGTCGACGCCCACAACTGGCTGTACCGGTATCTGACGACGACGGTCAAGTGGACCTCGAGCGAGAAGTACACGACGACCGACGGTGTCGAGGTCGCGAACCTGCTCGGGATCGTCCAGGGCGTGCCGAAGTTCTTCGAGAACGACATCGTCCCGGTGATGGTCTTCGACGGCGGCCCCTCGGAGCTCAAATCCGACGAGATCGAATCGCGGCGGGATCAGCGCCAGACCTACGAGGAGCAACTCGAGGTCGCCCGCGAGGAGGGCGATCAGGTCGCGATCGCCCAACTCGAGTCGCGAACGCAGCGGCTCACCGAGACGATCCAGAAGACGAGTCGCGAACTCTTCGACCTGCTCGACGTTCCCGTCGTCGAAGCGCCGGCCGAAGGCGAAGCGCAGGCGGCCCACATGGTTCGCCGCGGCGACGCCGACTACGTGGGCTCCGAGGACTACGACGCGCTGTTGTTCGGCGCGCCGCTGACGCTTCGGCAACTGACCAGCAAGGGCGACCCGGAGCTGATGGATCTCCAGGCGACGCTCGACCATCACGAACTGACTCTCGAGCAGTTAATCGACGTCGCGATTCTCATCGGGACCGACTTCAACGAGGGCGTCGACGGGATCGGCCCGAAGACGGCTCTCGACGCGATCGGCGACCACGGCGACCTGTGGGGCGTCCTCGAAGCGCGCGGAGAGAGTATCGAGTACGGCGACCGGGTCCGCCAGCTGTTTCGCGACCCGAACGTCACCGACGACTACGAGTTCGAAACGACTCTCGAGCCGGACCTCGAGGCCGCTCGAGCGTACGTCGTCGACGAGTGGGGCGTCGATGGCGGCGAAGTCGAACGCGGCTTCGAACGGATCGAAGAGAGCGCAGTCCAGTCCGGGTTAGACCGCTGGATGTGAGGCCATACGGAAGGCGAAGCAAACCCCTCGTTCGGCGATATCGGACCTAATACAGCAACGGAACGAGTTTTACTAACGGACCTCGAGAAAACACTATGAGTCGACGGCGAGTTATGTAATTTTTCTGCCACAGTCGAACCGAACGGGGGTTGTGGATCAGAAAAACGCGCCACCGTCGTCGTGTTTGACAGGCGTTTCATCTGGAGAGAAAATCTAAAACCGCCGTACAGCAGTCCGGTAACGAGATATTTCGGCGTGTCCTGGAAGTCACGATAATAAATAAAACGTGTCGAGAGTTGGATTTGATCCAGCAGAAACATCGGTTCGTATTGGATGACTGTATCCGGGTGTAAGTGGTTTCGATCCGTGGTAAACTATCAGTCACTACCATCCAGTTTCATCACGGTGAAGACATTTATACGAAATCCGTTCTTACTCGTTGATCTCTGACCATTCCGTCAACCGATCGAAACATGAACTGTGTACGATGTGGCAACGATGCTGGATACAATCGACTGGTGGCCGAGCTATACAGTGGGGCCGAAATCGGGGGGTTGTGTATGAACTGCGAGAAAGAACACTACGGGGAGTGTCTCTCCTACGTCTCTCGGAACGAGCCGCGACAGTGTGCCTTCTGCGAACGGGACGGACACTTCGCGCTTCCGCGATGGGTCCCGTCGCTCGAACAGTCCGGCGAGAAAGTTGTCTCGTCGGTCTCGCTCGAGGAAACGGACGCCGCGGTCAAACTGTGTGACGAACACGTCCAACCAGTGGTGAACGAACCGACGACCGACAAACACCTCATCACACGATGACGATCCCGCTGCGAACGCACGCCTCCTGGATGTCGAAGAACGACGATCGAATCCTCGAGTATCTCGCCCACCACGGACCACAGCGTGCACTCGAACTCCGTTCGGCGCTGGCCGACCGAAGCGCGGCGCTCGATTTCCGGCCGATGTACCTCCAGAAGCGACTCGAGATCCTAACCGATGCGGGACTGGTTTCGTACGACGGCCTCAAGTACGACGTCTCCTCGCGCGGGCGGGCATACCTCGCCGGCGAGTTCGATGCGAGTACGCTCTCCCGACGCCGCTCGAGTTGAGGGCGGGAGACGGCGTCCGAAACGAGGACGGACGCGATGGACGTCGGCTCCGCTTTCGACGGCCGTGATTCTGTCCCGTACCCGACGCAGTCGTGTCGTCCGATGAAACGTCGTCCGGTGGACCGTCACTCCAATCGGCGAACGATGACGAACCCGTTTCCGTAGACGGTGATCCCGAATCCCTCGTAGGCGAACCAGATGTGATTGGTCTCGCGCCGCGATCGCGGCGAACGGGGTTCGAATATCGACTCGAGGCTATCCGAGTCGACCACGGTGTGAATCGACTCGAGCGAATCGGGCGACCGGTCGGATAAGTCCGCGACGGTCGTGACGATTTCGACGGCGAGCGACCCGTGTTCGTCTCGGTCGTACTGGAAGAACGTCATTGGCGCGCCCGGCGGCGATGCGTTATCGGAGTGTGCTCTCTTGATGCGGTCATGTGATCAGTTCCCCTCAGTTGAACGTCTTCAACACTGACAGGGATCACAGTCTATACCGGGCGATAGTATAAATCCCTGTCAGACAATTTTCGTAAATATGTACGACGAAAATAATCTAGCGAGTATCACCGCCGCGTAATCGCGTCTCCCACTAGTGTCTTACGTGTCGCCATCCTGTGGTTCGGGTCGTATTCAGCGGCTCATCGGCGTTTGATGCCACCGTCGTGGGGTTCTCCGCGTCCGATTCGAGTTCGATGTCGACGCTGTGGACTGTTTCCGGCGGTCTCGATCCGGTCTCCGTTCGGCCCGCTCGAAGCTGTCATACTTGTATGTGATCCTCGCGTGGGGGGTTGTTCCCTTGACGAGTACCATCGGCCGATACCCAACGCGTCCGGTTGAAAACGAGTCAGCGCCGTCGCTCGAGGGCATGTGAATAGCGTATGAATGTGGACGGCCACGGTTGCCCGGCGTTCCGGCCGGGGGAGTCCCGGTTGCCTCCTCCACCCCGCGACCCGTCGAGCGACAGGTGTCCGGCGGTCCACTGCTCGCTTCCGCGCCTGATGGGCTGTCGCCGGTTAGCCACGGTGGGACGTCCCTGCGGACGGCCAGCGTGGCCCGCTGTCCCCGGCGGACGAGGCTTCTCTGTTGGCTCCCGGGGCCCCGGTCGGTCTGACCGGACGCCCGTGGGGATCGGCCCCCGCTAAAGACCATAGTGCGGGTATCGAGCAGGGCCTAACTGCCCGACCTAGTCCACTTTCACCTAGTCTCCGTTGGCTTAAGGACCTTTCGTTCCCCGAATCCGCTTTCTCTCCTCGAGCCCACGTTCACGCCGAGGTGTAGCGCTCGAGGAAGTCCGCAACTTCAGTCTGCGAGCCGGCGATGACGACGGCATCGCTACCCGCGAGTGATCGATCCCGCACGTCGGTTCTGAGGTGGCCGTCGACCTCGAGCCCGACGACCGAACAGCCGGTCTGGTCTCGGATCGTCTCGAGTTCGTCGCGCCCGAACGTCTCGGTCGCTATATCCGACGTTTCGACGCGGGCTATCGACACTCGTTCCCCCAGAACCATCGTTTCGCGGTCGAACACCCTGAGCAAGATCATCCGACCGACGACGTTGGGGAGACTGAGCACGTCGTTGGCACCGGCCGTCCGGAGGCGGCTCACGCTGGCTTCTCGATCGCTCGCGACGATGATCTCCAGTTCGTCGGCGAGCGACCGCGCGACGAGCGTCGCCAGTATCGCGTCGTCGTCGTTGTCGAGCGCGATCAACAGCGTCTTGGCCTCGGCGATGTCGGCCGCAGTGAGCGTTTCGACTGTCGTCGCGTCACCGACGACGTCGACGAACTGTCCGTCCTCGCGATCGACGAGGGTCGTCTCTATGCCGACCCGCTCGAGCGTCCCCATCGCGGTTCGGCCGACGATACCCGCTCCGACGATCACGACCGGCCCGCGACCACTTTCGTAGCGGTACCTGTTCGAGCCGACGATCGGTTCGACGGCGTCGAGATCACCTTCGTTGCCGACGACGAGCAGCGTCGTGTTCTCGTCGGCGTGAACCGTCGGCGGGAGCGACGTGAGGAAATCACCGCGAACCCAGACACCGAGAACCGTGACGCCGTGTCGCTCGAGGCGACGAGCGGCGTCGAGGGTCTCGTCGTACAGTTGCCCGTCGGGACCGATCGGGAGTTCGGCCACCTCGAGTTCGCCCGCGGGGTATCTGCTCCCCTCGTCCGTGAGGATGTCTTCGGACAGCTCGATCACGTTTCGAACCTTGTCGCCGAGCGACTTTCCGAGCCGGTGTTTCGGCGAGAGAACCTCGTCGGCGCCCGCGTATCGAAGGTACTGCGCTCTGGACGGATCGGTGACGAGTGCGAGCACCGTCGCATCGACGTCGCGTTCGTCACACGCGAGCACGACCCGGATGTACTGGTGTTCCGTCGCGTCGACCAGAATCGTACTCGCCGTCTCGATCTGTGCAGCCTCGAGCGTCTCCTCGGACGACGGGTCGCCGTAGAGCACCGCGTATCCTCGCTCGTCGAGCGCCAGCGCGCGACTCGAGGATTGCTCGATGATCACGTACGGCGTTCGACTCGAGTTGAGTTCCTCGACGAGGACCCGCGAGAGTTCGGTGTACCCGACGATGATGACGTGATCCTGCAGATCCCCGATTCGTTCCGGCGGCGTGGGTTCGGCTATCTCCGCGACCCACGGAACGACGAACACCGGGAAGGCGACGAAGATGTACGCGATACCGGTTAGCTGTATGAGGACGATAAGTGCCGTCATCTGGAGCGATTCCCAGGGCGCGTCCTGTCCGTAGCCGGTGGTCGTCATCGACTGAACCACGATCTCGAACGCGCGATACCAGTTCCGCGGGTCGTCCTCGAACGCGGCCATTCCCCAACGGTACACGACGGTGTAGAGAATTACCAACAGCAGTAGCGACCCCACGTAGAGCTCGATCCGCCGTCGCAAACTGAGCACGCTCACCCACCCTGCGCCGGTTCGTCGCCAGTATCGCGTCGTGTCGAATCCATTCGATCCGCAGCGGTCTTCACCGCGGACGGTCATCGTTCTTGGCGGTGAACTCGCGCGGGGTACTCACCGGCTCTCACCGACGAGATTTTTCGTCGAGACGCGCTCGCGGAGGAAAAGACCTACTAGGCGGACGCCCGAAAGAGTTGGTATGGGACTCGGAAGCACTGCGAAGAAGGTCCAGACGATCTCGGACATGGCCGAAAAGATGTACAAACAGGTCCAACAAATTCAGCAGCGGATCATCAACCTCGAGGAGGAAGTCGATGACACCCACGCCACCACCGAAGAGTTAGATCGACAGCTCACCGAACAGCGGGAATTGCTGCTCGCGATCGCCGAAGAGCAGGGGATCGACGGCGAGGCGATCCTGGCCGACGCTGCGGGCGACAACGCGGCGGCCGATTCCGAGACGGACGCCGACTCCGGGACGGATGCCGAGCAAGCGGCGTCCGCGTCGTCCGACGGATCCGCGACCGCAACCGAACAGTAACGAATCGATCCGCTGCACTCCCGGAACGCTCAGTTGGCAGGGTGTTCAGTCGATCAGGCTTCCAGTTTTCGTCGGAGTCAGTCGACGAGGCGCCGGTGTTCGACTTTCATACACCGATCCTGGACGGCTTGCCTGCCGGAGTCTTCGACCCGAGCCGCGGCGTCGTCGTCGCTGATCCCCAGCTGCATCCAGACGACGTCGACGTCTTCGCGCTCGAGCACGTCGTCGACGATCCCGTCGACCTCGTCGCTCGGTCGGAACACGCAGACGACGTCGATCGACTCCTCGAGGTCATCCAGCGAATCCGCGGCGGGGCGGTCGAAAATCTCCTCTGCGAACGGATTGACCGGGAGGACGTCGTACCCGTGCTCGAGCAAATACGCCGGCACGTCGTGGGCGGCTTTACCCGACGAACTCGAGCAGCCGACCACGGCGATCGAGTCGTTCTCGAGAATCGTGCGAAGTTCCTCGTCAGTCTCGACTGGCATAGCGGTTCGTAGGATCCGTGTCTGTAAACGTCTGTGGGGTGTTCCGGTCGTCTCTCGTCACAGGATCCCGAGCAACTCGTCCACGCGACCCGCGATGAACGCCAGCGCCGCGAGAAACGTCCCGTATTTGAGCACCGACTGACCAGCCGTCGGATCGTCGAAGCTTCGCATCCCCGCATACAGCATCACCAGATCGGCGGGGATCACGACGACGAGGTACGCGAGCCCGAAGAACTCGAGCAGATACGGGAGCGGACTCGCTAGCACTCCGATCACCAGCAGGAAGAGCGCGACAAGCAATGCGCGGCGCTCACCGATCGCGATCGGGAGCGTGTTGAGCCCCTCCGCCCGATCGCCGTCGACGTCCTCAACGTCTTTGATGATCTCACGCGTCAGCGTCGCGACCGCGGCGAGCAAACAGAGGACGCTCGCCGCCTCGAGCTCGCCGACCGCCGCGCCGCCGAAGAGGAACGTGCTCCCGACGAGGTAAGCGACGAGCGCGTTGCCGATTCCAGGCAGCCCCTTGAACACCTCCGTGTACGCGATCAGAGCGAGCAGGTTGACCCCCGCGATCGCGATGGCGAGCGTCGGGAGTGTAAGCGACAGTCCAACCGCCGCGAGAAAGAGCACGACGCTGAACGCGAGCGCCCCGTTCGGGCTCACAGCGCCGCGCGGGATCGCGCGCTCGGGCTGATTGATCCGATCGATTTCCCTGTCGAAGTAGTCGTTGATCGCGTTTCCGGCACCCACGGCCAATCCCGTCGCTGCGACGGCGCTTCCCACCGCGACCGGGGCTTCCGTCAGGCCGCCCGCGACGAACGCACCGATACACGTGAGGACGCTCGCGGCGATCACGTTCACCGGGCGCGTCAACTCGAGTAACCCCCGCGCGGTCTCCGCCGCTGTCATATGCCGGAGTGGTTAGCCCCGAGAGATAAACCATCCGATACGGACTCGCTCCACCCGTCTGTCGCCCCTATCGCCACTCCTCGAGATCACAGAGCAAGTTCGGGGCGACGGTGATCCACTGCCCCTGCGTTTCGTCGCCGGTCACACGCCCCGGAATCGCGGTCCACGTCTCGTCGTCGTCGGTCACCAGCTCGAGGACGTCACCCGCTGGCTCGTCCGCATTTGGGATGGAGGGTTCGTTCGTCATCACGACTCTATCCAGTCTTCGAACGCCGACCTAATGACCCGTGTGAATATTTTCATCGGCTGAGAACGACCGATGGTCCGGCTCGAACGACAGCCCCGGCAGGTTCAAATCGAGTGACTTATACGGAGCCGTCGGGAACGAACTGGTACGGGCGCTTAGCTCAGTCTGGACAGAGTGCTTGGCTTCGGACCAAACCGTCGCGGGTTCAAATCCTGCAGCGCCCACTCGTAATTTACTTACCGCGCATCCAACCGACGGCATAGCGGTGTTTATGCCATCATCACGCGAAGCGCGCACGAGTTCTTTCAGTATTTGTAGGCGGGTCCGGCCCGCCATGCGAATTCCTCAACCGAGATTCGCATACGGCCAAACTCATCGGAGACGAGAACACGATAGCCGATCGGCTCGATGGCTTTACCGCTGTCAGAACACACATACGCTGAACCCGAAGTATACGTTCAGTGCTGTGACTCCTTCGGCCATCAGTGAATCAGTCATTCAGATGATTTGCGGACATACCGCTGAGTCACTTCGTCAACAATACCTACACCCGAGTGATTATACTGTGCTAAACGCGCATAGTACACATGACTGGGAGTGGCTCTGTCGAACGGATTTTTATCGCACCTGAAGCCGAAGCGGAGATGGAAGAACGGACCAACGTTGAAGCAGTTTCCGGCGCGGGACTCCGAGGTGATCGCTACTTTAGCGAGATCGAGACGGGAACCTTCGTCGAGTGGGAGTCAGACGAGGACCGCCCCGATGGGTACGACCTCACGTTGATCGAGCAAGAGGCTGTAGCAGCGATTGAACGCGAAGCGGGAATCGAACTCGCTCTGGGAGAGCACCGACGAAACATCGAAACCCGCGATGTCGCACTCAATCATCTCGTCGGACAGCGATTCCGTGTCGGTGACGCCATCTGTCGAGGAGATCGGCTGTGTGAACCGTGTAATCATCTTCAGCGCATCACTCAGGACGGCGTGTTGCAGGCACTCACCCACCGGGGTGGGCTCCGAGCGGACATTCTCGAAGATGGAACGATTCGCCCCGGAGACGTCATTGAACCGCTCGAATAATTCACACCCTCCCGTTGAGAAACGGTTCGTATTCCCGCTTACAGCCGCTCCATCTGGTGGACAGTCGACTCGCTTGCGGATCTGGAGTCAGGATGAAAGAGGGACGTGCGCCTACGGTAGCGCCGTCCGGAGATCCTCACAGAGGTCATCGGCATCTTCGAGGCCAACGGATACCCGGACCAACGTCTCGGGAATCTCAGCCGAATCCTCGCTACGACTGAACTCGTCGGGGATCATCAGTGACGGCACCTCGAGGAGGCTCTCGATACCGCCGAGACTGGCTCCCGGCGTGAATACCTCGAGGCCCTCGACGAATGCCTCGAGTTCGACGAGTGTACCATCGAACTCGAAGGACAGCATCCCGCTGTACCCCGACATCTGCTCACTTGCGAGATCGTGTTGCGGATGGCTTTCAAGACCCGGATAGCGGACACGTGCGACCCGATCGTGGCTTTCGAGGAACTTGGCGACTTCCATCGTGTTTCTCTCGTGGCGTTCCATCCGCGCGGGCAGCGTCTTGATGCCTCGCGCAACGAGGTAGCAGTCGAACGGCGACAGCATATTCCCGAGCCCGACCCGCTGTGCGAACGCCAATTGCTCGAAAACCCCGCTATCGTCGGTGACAACGGCGCCGCCGATCGAGTCGGAGTGTCCGTTGAGATACTTGGTGGTGCTGTGAACGACGAGGTCAGCACCCAGTTCGAGCGGGGCCTGGTAGTACGGACTCGCAAAGGTGCTGTCGACGCCGAACAGAACATCGTGACCATCGGAGATGTCGGCTATCGTTTGGATATCACACACCCTGATCAAGGGGTTCGACGGTGTTTCTGCCCAGATCAAGTCGGTGTCCGCGGTGACCGCATCGGCGACATTGTCTGGGTCACGCGCGTCGACGAAGTCGATGGCAACGCCGAGATGTCCGGCCACGTGTTCCGTGAGCAGTTTTTCGGTTCCGCTATAGATTGAGTCCGAGGAGACGACGTGGCCTCCCGGGGGAACCAGTGACAGCATCGTCGTCGCTGTGGCGGCCATTCCCGAGGCGAACGCCAACCCGTGCTCGCCGCCTTCGAGGCGGGCTAACTGCTCTTCGAGGGCTGCCCGCGTCGGGTTGCTCTCGCGCGAATAGTCGTGTTCATTGGCGTCCTGTCCGCTGGCCCACTCGAACGTACTCGAGAGGTGGATCGGCGGGACGACGTCGTTCGTTCCACTTCTGTGAGGATGGGTTTCGGCTGCGCCGACTGCGATGGTTGCGAATCGATCCTTGTCGGATTGGCTATTGTGACGTGTCATCTGATGTTCACCCCGGGGGACTCGCTCGAACCCGGTTTAGCGCGGTATTCAGAGGAATGTTTTCAGCCGTGAGGGATAGGCGTGAAGTTCCCGGCGAGGGTGGCCAGAAACCCAAACCCGACTCGGGCGTGGGTCAGCGAGTCGTTGGTTGCTACCCGTTGTATGCTCCGAGGGGAAGCGCCTTGTTAGGTTCCCGGACGTCGTTCACAATCCCGCGGCGGCGGGCATCACGACGTGGAATTAGAGGATATCGTCGAGCACCGCACAAACGAACTCTCGCGCCGTGGGAGTGCGAACCGCTGGTAGTACAAACCGCTCTGTCTGGCGGGTAATCGTTGCTGTCGTCTTCACAGTGATTTCGCCATCCGGTGACGGACAAACATAACTCATAAGCCGTTCTGTTGCTAACCGAGAATTGCGAGCGAAGTCCCGTGGTGTAGTGGCCAATCATCTGAGCCTTTGGAGCTCAGGACGGCAGTTCGAATCTGCCCGGGACTATTATCCCCGTTTCAAATTCTCGAGCCAAGTCGTCCGTTTGACGAGTTGATCTCTGTACCGATCCGTTTGCATCTTACAGTATATACGTAAACTCTCCACGCAGAGCCGTTTTCGAGAGATATCTCGCGAGGGCACCCGCTCGAGAGTCGTCAACCAAATACCCCACGTAACTACGGGAGAACCAACGGGGAGGCAGTTCCACAACCCTCTTATAAATAAGCTGACTGGACTGAATTATGAACGGTTCTGCGTTGCGGCGGCGGGAGGTCCTCGCGACAGTATCCGGCAGTTGCGTTGCCCTCGCAGGGTGTACAACCCATTCCGGATACGGCACGGCGTACGGCCGGGGGTACGGAGCGGAGTAACCGTGGCGGATCAGACACCTCGTCTCGGACTGGGCACGTTCGAGCAGGGCGACGACTGGGATCACACCGATACGGTCGAAGCGGTCGATCGGCGGGCGATCGTTCGGGGTCCGATCGCCGAGCGCCCCGCGAAGGGCGAGTACGACGACGAACTCTACCACGCGACCGACCAGCGGATCACCTGGCGCTGGGACGCCTCGAGCGGCGACTGGGTCCACTTCGGCGGTCGCGGGAGCGCCGACCAGCCGGTTCCGGGAACGAGCCACTTCGAGACGGTCGACGCGGTCCACGCGCGCACCGCGGAGACCCCCGTCTGGAACGTCGAGGCCCACGGCATCGAGGGCGACGGGACGGCCGAAGTTGGACGGGCGGTCCACGAACTCTTCAAGACGGTCGCCAAGGCCGGCGGCGGGATCGTCTACTTCCCGCCCGGCAGATACCGCCTCGAGCGGACCCCGCTGGTGGGCGACGACACGATCGTCGTAGGTGCCGGTCACTCGACCGTGCTCGAGGGAGTGCGTCCCAACGGTGCGGAAGGGAGAGCGCTCATCTCCAATCGGGGATACGACGCGAGCGGATACGACGGCGCGTCGAACTGGGGGATTTGCAACGTTCGGATCGACACCCCGGAGACGACCGGGATCATGCCCGCACACGCGAAAAACGTTCGACTAGAGAACATATACGGTGATTACACCTACAACCACCACATCGACGTCGTCTCGTCGAAAAACGTCGTCGTCGACGGCTACTGGGCGACTCGAGGCGGGGAGAGCGGCTCGGACGCACCTGTGCAGTTCGACGCGCAGTACTCGGGGGCGTCCTGGAACGGCGTGTGGGACGGCGGCGAGTACAGTCTCGTCGCGGACGACGACACGCCGACGAGAAACTGCACCCTCACGAACTTCGCGATCGAACCGGAAAACGGCCCCGAGTACGGCGTCCAGCTCCACCACGGGAGCACCGAGTCGATCACGATCGCGGACGGCTACATCACCGGTTGTCAGTATACGGCGATCAGAGCAGACTCCGGCGAGGTGGTTTCAGACCTGAAAATCGATGGCGTGTCGTGTATCGATAACGCGAGGGGGATCACGCTGGGCCAACTCGAGAGCGGCCGACGAGCGCTGACGATCAGTAACACGACGATCAGAACCGAAGACGGCAGTCGGGCCGCGGGCTCGGGACTGTACGCCGCCGGGTTCGACGGCGCTGCGATCTCGAACGTCACCGTCGACGGGCCGTTCACGAACGCGATCATCTTCGACGACATGGACGACCTGAAGATGAGCAACGTGACCGCGACGGGAGCGGACCATCAGGCGTTTCGGTTCCGGGAGAACGTCGACGCGACGCTCACGACCGCTCGAGCGGCGGACTGTGGGACCGTCGGAATCTACGTCGGCCCCGACAGCAGCGTGGCCTACGGCGGCGTCGCGTTCGACGACGTCGGGACGCGGGTCGAAGTCGAGGGAGAGACTCGAGCGTGGAACGCGTCCTGAGAACTCGAGTGGGTGGACCGGCCCGGTGAACTCGCTTTCGGCGGCCGTTCGACGATCGAGTACTTGGTTCGGCCGATGCGTATTTGAGTTCCCTTTTGCGAACGTTTGGGATGTGATATCGGGCCAAGGGTTATTCGTGCGCCCCTCCTGATCTAGGATATGTACGCTCCCGAACTCGTGCAGTTCGTCGCCGTTCGATCCGTTCCGCTCCAATTCGAGGACGTTTCGGGGGTCGCCCTCGCCGGCGGACTCGTCCTCGTGCTGGCGATCGTCACCGTCTGGCAGATGGTCGAGATCGTCGACGCATACGACAGAGGTGCGCTGACGGTCTTCGGGGAGTACCGCAAGCTCCTCGAGCCGGGCCTGAACATCGTTCCGCCGTTCGTCTCTCGAGTGTATTCGTTCGATATGCGAACCCAGACGCTCGACGTGCCGACCCAGGAGGCGATCACGCGGGACAACTCGCCGGTGACCGCCGACGCCGTCGTCTACATCCGCGTGATGGACGCAAAGCGCGCGTTCCTCGAGGTCGACGACTACAAGCGGGCCGTCTCGAACCTCGCCCAGACTACCCTCCGTGCCGTCCTAGGTGACATGGAACTCGACGATACCCTCAGTCGGCGAGAGCGCATCAACGAGCGGATTCGGACCGAACTCGACGAGCCGACCGACGAGTGGGGGATCCGCGTCGAGAGCGTCGAAGTCCGCGAAGTAACGCCGTCTCGAGAGGTTCAGGGCGCGATGGAGCAGCAGACCTCCGCCGAGCGGAAACGCCGCGCCATGATCCTCGAGGCGCAGGGTGAACGCCGCAGCGCCGTCGAGAAAGCGGAAGGTGACAAACAGAGCGATATCATCCGCGCGCAGGGTGAAAAACAGAGCCAGATCCTCGAAGCGCAGGGCGACTCGATTTCGACGGTCCTGCGCGCCCGCTCGGCCGAATCGATGGGCGAGCGAGCGGTTATCGACAAAGGGATGGATACGTTGACCGAGATCGGCCAGAGCGAGTCGACGACGTTCGTGCTTCCCCAGGAACTCACCTCGATGGTTGGCCGCTACGGCAAACACCTCTCGGGAAGCGATGTCGAGTCCGACGGCACCGAACTCGACAGCCTCGAGTTCGACGAGGAGACCCGCGAACTGATCGGCCTCGACGACATCGCCGAGATCATCGGCGAGATCGACGAGCAAGCCGAGATGGACGTCGAAGCGATGGAACAGCAAGCCCGGGCGATCAAGGAAGGAAAAGGCACGGTCGGGGGACCGAACGCCGAACCCGAAGCGGCCGGCGGCGACGGCGATACAGACGATTAGCCGCTCCCGGGGGGTCCCTTCCGGTCGCATAGCACCTCAACCGGTCGCGTGGAGGACCGCCGCTGCGACCGATCTCACTGATGATTTTTCTGCGCTCGAAACGTAGTTCCGAGCGATTCGCATGATCGCTCGCGTTCTCGTTCCGGTCGACGGCTCCGAAATGGCGACTTACGCCCTCGAGTACGCCCTCGAGACGTATCCCGACGCCGATATCACCGCGTTGCACGTCGTCGGGGTTCCATCCGCGATGTGGGGCGAAGCGTCTGGCATCGCCCTCTCTGACGACATCGAGGAGGCGGCGAAAGACCACGCGAGGGCCGTCCTCGAGGACGCGCGCGAAACCGCGGCGACCTACGACGCGGAACTTGCGACCGACATCGAACTCGGCCATCCGGTTCGGGCGATCCTCGAGCGAGCCGACGACTTCGATACGGTCGTCATCGGCGCGCACAGCGGGACGCTCTCGGAGCGGTTGTTCGTCGGGAACGTCGCCGAGAAGGTCGTCCGTCGGTCGCCCGTGCCGGTGACAGTTGTTCGGTGAGTCGGGTCGGAGCCTGCCGTTCGGAGATGCAGTGGCGAACAATGATATAGCCGGCACACCCACGTGGAGACAACGGACCCTTCGATAATGACCAGCCACTACGATCACGCGCAGGTACAGGAGTTCTGGCAGTATATCTGGGAGCGCGACGACGTGTACGAGCTTTCGGAGGACGCCGTCGATCCGACATATGTGCTCGGCATGTTTCCGTACACGTCCGGGACGCTCCACATGGGCCACGTCCGCAACTACGCGATCACGGACGCGTACGCCCGCTACCGGCGGATGAACGGCGACGACGTACTCCACCCGATGGGGTGGGACGCCTTCGGACTGCCCGCCGAGAACGCGGCCCACGACCGCGCGAGCGATCCGGAATCGTGGACGCAGGCCTGTATCCGACGGATGCGCGAGGAACTCGAGACCATGGGCTTTGGCTACGACTGGTCTCGGGAGATAACGACATGCGAGCCCGAGTACTACCGGTGGAACCAGTGGCTGTTCAAACGACTGTACGAGGAGGGCCTCGTCGAGTACGAGGCGGCCTCGGTCAACTGGTGTCCCGATTGTGAGACCGTCCTCGCCGACGCGCAGGTCGAGGTGCGGTCTCACGAGGCGAGCGACGGAGTCGACGGAGCCGGCGACCGCGAGAGTCGGGACGCACAGACCAGAGTCTGCTGGCGGTGTGAAACGCCGGTCGGTCGCCGCGAACTCGATCAGTGGTTCTTCACGATCACCGACTACGCGGAGGAGTTACACGACGGACTCGACGAGCTCGAGGGGTGGCCAGACGGCGTCAGGCAGATCCAGCGAAACTGGATCGGGAGACAGGAGGGCCACCGTATCTCGTTCGAGGTGACGGCCCCCGACGGTGACGCGGTCGCCGACTTCGAGTCCGTCGACGTGTTCAGCACGCGCCCGGAGACCGTCTACGGCGCGACGTATCTCGCGGTCTCGCCGGGTCACGAACTCGCTCGAGCGGTCGCCGACACCGACGAAACGGTCGCGGCCTACGTCGACGACGCCCGCGAGCGCGAGCCCGAGTCGGTCGGCTACGACGGCGTGCGAACGGATCTGACCGCGGTGCACCCGCTGACGGGAGCGGAGCTACCGGTCTACGTCGCCGGGTACGTCCTGAAAGACGTGGGAACGGGAGCCGTCATGGGCGTTCCGGCGCACAACGAGCGGGACCACGAGTTCGCTCGAGAACACGACCTTCCGATCGAGCGGGTCATCGTCCCGGACGGCGAGTCGGTCGACGTCGAATCCGAACCCCATCTCGGCGACGGAACCCTCGCGGGCAGCGGCGAGTACGACGGGCTGTCGTCGTCGGCTGCCGCCGAACGGATTCCGGCCGAGCACGAGGCGTTCGAGGCGGACGTGACCTACCGGCTCCGGGACTGGCTGATCTCGCGCCAGCGCTACTGGGGGACGCCGATTCCGGTCGTCCACTGTGAAGACTGCGGCCACGTGCTGGTTCCCGACGAGGAGCTGCCGGTCGAACTGCCGGAGTTCGTCCGGACGACGGGAAACCCGCTCGAGGCACAGGAGTCGTTCGTCGAGACGACGTGTCCTGACTGCGGCGGCCCCGCCCGGCGCGAGACGGACACGATGGACACATTCGTCGACTCGTCGTGGTACTTCCTGCGCTTTCTCTCGCCCGATATCGACGACGCTCCGTTCGACGCCGAGCTGGCCGACGAGTGGATGCCGATCGACGTCTACGTCGGCGGCGACGAACACGCCATCTTGCACCTGCTGTACATCCGATTTTTCACACGGGCGCTCGCCGATCTGGGGCTGCTCGAGATCCGGGAGCCGGTCGAACGGCTCATCAGTCAGGGGACGGTACTCTACGACGGCGAGAAGATGTCCGCCTCGAAGGGCAACACCGTCGCGCCCCAGGAGTACGGCGCGGAGACGACGCGGCTGTTCGTCCTCGCCGCGGCCCACCCCGAGCAGGACTTCGAGTGGACGGCGAACGACGTGCGCGGGGTCTACGACCTCCAGCAGTCGCTGTACGGGATGGCGACGGCGTTCATCGACGAGACGGACACGCGACTAGAGCGGCGCGAGCACGACGAGTACGTCGACCGGGAAATCGACCGAACGATCGCGACGGTGACCGACGAGTACGAGCGGTTTCGCTTCCACCGGGCGGTCTCGGAGATCCAGGGATTGGCTCGACTGCTGCGGCGGTATCGCGGCTACGAGACGCCACAGGAGGAGGTCTACCGTCGGGGGCTGTTGACCCTCGCAGCGCTGATCGCGCCCATGGCACCCCACCTCGCGGAGGAACTCTGGAACAAGCTCCGCGGCGACGGCCTCGTCGTCGAGGCAGCGTGGCCCGAACCCGAACGCGACACCGACGACGCACACGTAGCGCGCCGGCTCGTCGAGACGACGCTCGAGGACGTTCGAGACATCGTCGACGTGGCCGAAATCGAGGCGCCCGAACGGATCGAACTCGTCGTCGCCGAAGACTGGAAGTACCGCCTCGCCGACCGTCTCGCGGAGACCGACCCGGCAGATGAGACGGCGGAGTTAGTCGACAGACTCGCGACCGACGACGCCGTCGACGCCGACCGGGCGGCTATCGACGCGTTCGTCGCTGATCGGAACCGACGCCGCGGCGAACTCGATCCGCTGGCCGACGCGGACCGCGAACGCGAGGTACTCGAGCGCTCGCGGTGGTTGCTCGAAGATGAGTTCGGTGCGGTCGTGACTGTGCGACGGGCGACGGAAGCGAGCGAGTTCGGGGAGAAGGCGAGACCGGGCAAACCAGCTATCAACATTCAGTAACCCACGTGAGCGGTACACGGAGAATCGGAACGCCGCCGACCGATATTGTGTAATTATAAAATCACGTTTGGCCGAGCGTGGGTTCATACCGATAGCAGATAGCTATTTGAAATTTGCCCGGCGTATTTGTCGATAAACAGGTCAGATCTCGATAATACGTTCGATAGAAGGACAGTTTTATTTCACCGGATAATAACTATCTGACAGGATGGCAAACGGCGGAGATACGGCCGATACCTCGATTCGAACAGCGACGAGTCAGGCAGTCGTGGAGGCGGTCGCGACTGCGGAGGGGGTTCCGCCAGCGGAGTTATGCCCGCCAGAGTACGAGCCGTTACACGACGTGATCGATCCGGAAGCGCTCGACGCGCTCTTTGCACCCCGGAGCCACGGCGGACCCCGACCCGGCGGGACTGTGACGTTTACGTACTGCGGATATGACGTTACGGTCGAGACTGACGGAACCGTTCGGCTCGATTGATTTCGATCGGATCCGAGACGAGAATCTTCGAGGTCGAGTCTCGTCCGGAAAAGCAAGACAAATACGCGATCTATCCCAAGACACAGCCATGGCTACCGCGGATGCGCGACGACGGCTCCGAGAACGTCCCCTCGAGACGACGGTGCTCCTCTCGATTATCGGTTACGCGCTGGTGATCGGGACGTTCGTCCTCGATCTGCCCATCTACCCTGATCTGACCCTCTCGCAGGTGAACACGCTCTCGCATCTGACCGCGATCATCAACGCAGTGACGACGGTGTTGCTCGTGCTCGGGTGGTACTGGATCAAAGCCGGCGAGATCGAGAAACACCGCGCCGCGATGGGCAGCGCGTTCGTCTCGATCATGCTGTTTCTGGTGGTCTACCTCGTTCGCGTCGGCGGCGGCAGCGGCGAGAAGTCGTTTCAGGGACCGGATCTCGTCACGTACGCCTACCTGATCATGCTCGCGATCCACATCATCCTCTCGATCGTCGCCGTCCCCGTCGTTCTGTACGCGTTGGTTCTCGGGCTTACTCACACGCCCGCGGAACTTCGAGAGACCGCCCACGCCCGCGTCGGTCGGATCGCCGCCAGCGCCTGGATTCTGAGTCTCGTGCTGGGCGTCGTCACCTACGTCTTGCTCAACCACGTCTACGACTACGAACTCGCGGCGATGCTCGTTCCGATCGGCTTCTGAACGAAATCTCTTTTCGGTCCGGTCGAACGGTGACCAGTTGGAACGCTGAACGGTCAGTCCGTTCGCGGAATCGAGTACGCCCCGAACGCGAAGGCGACGACCGCGAGCGCGGCGAGGATACCGAGATTTGCGAGTGCAGGCTCGAGCCCGAACACCGATGCGGTCCCCGCGTCGGGGTACGTCGCGGCTCGCACCCCGCGGGAGAAGTACGTCAGCGGCGAGAGGTTGACCAGCGGGCCGAACCAGCCGGGAAGCTGCTCGAGCGGGATGAACGTTTCCGAGAGAAAGAGCAGCGGCAGTCCGAGGGCGTTGCTCGCCGCAACCGCGCCGTCCTGGGAATCGGTGTAGCTGCCGAGCATGGATCCGATCGCACAGAAGCAGACGACCCCCACGAGGATGTACGCGACGACGAGCGGGGAGAACGCGATTTGTGCCCCCGTCAGGACGACGACGAGCACGAGGATCAGCAGGCTCGCGAGCGCGATGATCGCGGCGTTGACGAGTGTCTGTCCAAGCAGCCACTCCGAGCGAGTCACCGGGGTCGTCGCGAGCTTTTCGAAGCGGTTGCCCTCGCGGTGGCGAGCGACTTCGCTCCCGAGGCGCGAAAACGGCGTGAAAAGGACGACGACGGCGAGATAGCCGGGGACGTAGTACGCCGCCGGCTCTGCGAACAGCCCGCCACCGGTCGGATCGGTCTGGATCAGCGCGCCGAAGATGACGATCAGGATCACCGGGAAGAAGAAGGTGAAAAAGACCGCCGTGCGCCGCCTGACGAACGCCCGCCACCCGGCGCTGGTCTGGGCGCGAACGCGTCCGAGTCGGCTCATCTGTTCCCCTCCGCGGGCCGGTCTCGAGCGCCCTCGAGTTCGGCGTTGGCCACCTGCCCTTCGAGTTGCCCCTCGACCGATCCCGAGCGGGCCGTCCGAGCCGCTTCCGCGTCGTCGGCGAGTTCGAGGTACGCCCGCTCGAGGTCCGGCTCGGACCAGGTGAGGCTGGTGTACTCGATTCCCTCGCCCTCGAGCACGTCGACGACGGCTCCGATGGCGGTCGGCGAAACGTCCTCGAAGACGAGCGCGCCGTCTCGAGCGTCGATTTCGGCCGCTTCGATCTCGGTAGCACTGATCTCGGCCACATCGGTCTCGGCGGCACCGATTTCAGCCGCATCGGTTCCGGTTTGACGACCCTCGAGCCCGTCGAAGAGATCGGGCGAGACCCGTTCCGCCGTTTCTATCGTGAGTCGACTCGCGCCGCCGTACTCCTCGATCAGTGTCGTCGGCGGCCCGGACGCGACGAGCGAGCCGTCGGCGAGCAACCCGACCCGGTCTGCCAACCGCTCGGCCTCGGCCATGTCGTGGGTGGTCAGCACGACCGTCGTTCCCCCCGCCGCGAGGGCTTCGATCAGTCGCCAGACGGTTCGCCTGCCAGCGGGGTCGATACCCGTCGTCGGCTCGTCGAGAAAGAGCACGTCGGGGTCGTTTACCAGCGCGCTGCCGACGCAGACGCGGCGTTTCTGGCCGCCCGAGAGGTTCTCGTACCACGTATCGCCCGCGTCCGCGAGCCCGACGTCCTCGAGGACGGCCTCGGGGTCTCGCGCGTCGTCGTAGAGCCCGGCGTAGTACTCGAGCAGTTCGCGCGCACTGAGCCGATCCGGCGGGGAGAACTCCTGTGGGAGGACCCCGAGCCGACTCTCGTCGACGGCCGTCGGTGCGCGCTCCCACAGCCGCGCCGTTCCGGCGTCCGGGACCGTCGTGCCGGTCAGCGAGCGAACGAGCGTCGTCTTGCCGGCCCCGTTCGGCCCGATGAGGGCGAATATCTCGCCGTCCGCGACCGAGAGCGAGACGTTCTCGAGGGCGACGGTCTCGCCGTACGTCTTTCGAAGGCTCGAGGCCTCGACTACGGCAGTCATGCGTGGCGATAGCCACCCGTTCGGGGTAAGGGGTTCGATTCGGCCGTTCGTTACGTTCGGTGTGCCCACTCGTTATGCTCGATGTGCTCGCTCGTCAGTGGCAGTACTTTCCAGCGGTCAGCAGCTTCGCTCGTCTCCCGGACATCGCGAGGTATTTGGGGGCTCGCACCCTCGAGTTTCGCCACCAGCTATGATGGAGCAAGCACAACGGGTGCTGCGCCAAGACCCCGTGATGGCGGATCTCGTCGATCGACACGACCTGTCGGTCGAATCGGACTGGACGGCCTACGAGCGGCTGTGTCTCTCCATTATCAACCAGCAGCTTTCGACCGCGAGCGCTGCCGCGGTTCGAGAGCGGGTCTTCGAGCACTTCGACGGCGAACTGACGCCGACTCGAGTGCTCGAGGCCGAGGAATCCCCGCTCCGGGAGGCGGGGCTCTCGAGAATGAAAGTCGAGTACCTGAAAAATGCCGCTCGAGCGTTTCAGGAGAACGACTACACGCGATCAGGGTTCGAAGACCACACCGAAGCGGAAGTCCGCGCTCAGCTCACCGAGATCAAAGGAGTCGGCGAGTGGACCGCGAGAATGTTCCTGCTGTTCGTGCTCGAGCGGCCGGATATCCTCCCGCTGGGAGACCTCGCCGTTCGTCGGGGGATCGAACAGCTATACGGCGACGGCGAGGAGCTCTCGCGTGACGAGATGCGCGAGATCGCAGAGCGCTGGCGGCCGTATCGGTCGGTCGCGACGCGGTATATCTGGGCCGAGTACGAATCCGACGACTGAGAATCCGGGAGCTGCGGCGTCGCCTCTCACGCGATAGAGGGCTTTCATCACACGAAACGTCACTCCTCGAGCAGCGACCGCGAGGAGTTCGCCAGAATGAGCAGGCTCGTCGTCGCGACGGCTGCGGTCGCGAAGAACGGGTTCAGCGCGCCGACCAGCGCGAGCGGGATCACGAGCGCGTTGTAAACGAACGCCAGACCGAGGTTTTGCCTGACCCGTCGCCGCGCGGCGCTCGAGAGCGCGAACGCCTGTTCGACCGACGCGAGGTCGTCGTCGACGATCGCCAGATCGGAGGCGTCGGAGGCGAGCGCCGTGCCGCTTCCCATCGAGATGCCGAGGTCGGACCGGGCCAGCGCCGGCGCGTCGTTCGTCCCGTCGCCGACCATCGCCACGCGACCGTCTTCTTGCAGCCGGCGGATGGTCGCGGTCTTCCCGGTCGGCGGCACGTCCGCGAGCACCCGATCGACGCCCGGGTGCCGGTCGAAGAAGTCGGTCGCGCGTTCGTCGTCGCCGGTCAGTACGACCACGTCGATCCCGTCGTCGCGCAGTTTCGTGACCGTCTCGTCCCACTCCGATCGCGGTTCGTCGCCGACGATGACGACGCCAACCGCGCGTCCGTCGGCTCCGACGACGACGGGGAGCCGGCCGAACCCGCGGGCGTCCGCGACTCGAGACTCGATCGCCTCTGCGAGTTCCCAGCCCCGCTCGCTGAACAGATCGGGGTGACCGACGAGTACCCGCCGGCCGTCGACGACCCCCTCGACGCCCGCGTCGTGGGTCTGGAACTCTCGAACCCGTCGGTCGTCGGACTCAGAATCGCGGCCGTCGCCGCCGTTCGGTCGCTCGGGCGACGACGTCGAACCGTCGCCCCCGCCGGAGAATGCCGTGGAATCCTCGTCTTCGGCGGCGAACGCCGACGCGAGCGCCGTCGCCGCCGGATGGGAGGCGCGTCGTTCGACCAGTCCGGCGGCCGCCAGCACGTCTTCGGGCGCGTCCGCCTCGAGAACGGTCATGTCGCCGGTCGTGAGCGTCCCGGTCTTGTCGAAGACGACCACGTCCACGGCGCGAAGCCGCTCGAGGACGGTCTCGTCGAAGACGACGATCCCGCGTTCCATCGCGTCGGCGATGCTCGAGGCGACCGAAAGCGGCGTCGCGAGCGCGATCGCCCACGGGCTCGCGACGATGACGGCGAGGAGCGCACCCATGACGGCCCCCGTCGGCCCGTCGCCGAGGACGAAACGCGCCGCACCGACGAGGACGGCGACCGCGACGACCAGCGGAACGAACGTCTCGGCGAGGTCGTCGGCCCGGCGCTGGACGCCGTGGGCGGCGCTCTGGACGTTCCAGACCGCCCGTGTGAGTCGGTCGATGCTGCTCGTGGTTTCCTCGCCCACTCGCACGACGGCGGCGTCGTTCGTGACGACCGAACCCCCGATCACGGCGTCGCCCGGCGCTTTCGACACCGGGAGCGATTCGCCGGTGACGACCGACTCGTCGACCGTACACACGCTCTCGACGAGCACGCCGTCGACGGGGATTCGCTCACCCTGGCGAACCAGCACTCGGTCGCCGGCCTCGAGTGCGTCGACGGGGACTTCGTCTGGCCCGTCGTCCTCGAGACGCCGGGCCCGGTCGACCTGCGAGATCGTCAGCTCGGTGAGTCGGTTCATCGCGCGGCGCTTGACCGTCGACTCGTAGTACACGGCGGCCATCACCGTCGCCGCGACGACGATGGTGAGGTCGTAGTAGACCTCGTTCCCGCCCAGTAACACGGAAGCCGTGCCGTAGACGTAGGCGCTGACGATCGTCAGCGCGGCGAGTACGTGCGTGTTCGGTTCGCGCAGTTTCAGGCTGACGTACGCACCGCGCAGGAGGGGCATACCGGTCAGGTAGAGGACGACGCCGGTCAGTACGGTAAAGAGGCGCACGAAGAGCATGCTATCGAACGTCTCGAACGATCCCGCGTACAGCGACAACAGCCACCAGTCGCTGATCGAGGAGAGATAAACCGGGTACAACACCGCGACGAACGGAACCAACAGGAAGGTTCCGAAGACGATGCCGACGACGTACCGGATCTCGAGCATGTCCTCGCTTCTGCGCTTTCTGAGCCCGGTCATCTCGCGCGACCGGCGAGTGGTTCCGGTATCGGATGCGCCGCTTTCGGATTCCGCGGTCGCGTCCGAGCGGAGGTACGCCGTGTACCCAACCCCGCTCAGCGCGTCCCGAAGCTCGGTCTCCGAAACCGTCTCGGGATCGTGATCGACCCGCACCGTCTCGGTCACGTAACTCGCCGCGACGTCCTCGACGCCCGCCTGCGCGGAGGCGACGGCCTCGAGGAACGATTCGCACGAGGCCGAGTGCATGCCGTCGACGCGGAAGAACGTTCGAACGAGTTCGCCCGCAGATCGTTCGTCGGGGCCACTCGATTCGGCGGGCTCACTCGACTCAGGAGAGTCGGTCGACTCGGATCGGTCGCTCGACTCAAATTGGTCGCCCGATTCGGGGGGATCGCCGGGCGCGCCGAGGTCATCGTACGCGCCGCGACACCCCGACGAACAGAACCCGTCGGGACGAGAGTCGGCGGCCGATCCGTCGACCGATCCGGCCGTGGGCTCGGCCAGCGTCGCTCCGCAGAAGCGACAGCGCTCGCGGTCGGCTCGAGTGTCGCTCACACGGTGTTCGTTGGGCCGGGGAGCTACAAATACTGCCGGTGTTCGATCGCGCGACGCCGACTACTCCTCTTCTTCGGGCGTGTCTGGTGCGTCCCGGTCGATGCGCTTGCTCACGTCGACGCGGTAGTTCTCGAGAATGTCTCGGCCGAGGAGAACGGGGTAGTCCATGTGGCCTCGATCTTCGACGCTGGCGGTGACCGTGTGCCGGTTTCCGCCGACGCCGACGACGATATCGACCACCGGCCGGCTCTTGGAGGTCTTCGAGCTTCCCGACTTGACTCGAGTGACCGACTTGATCGGCCCGGCGCCGATGTCGGCGGCGAGGCCGGTGTCGATGCTCGTTCGCGTGGCTCCCGTGTCGGATTTCGCCAGCACCGATTTCGACCCGCTCGTCCCCGAGAGAACGACTTCCTCGGTGTAGCCGATCGTCGCCGGTTCGTCATTGGTCGTCGCCGGCTCCGGCGGCCGCGCCGAGGGCTCCGTGTCGTCGAGCGTTCGGCTGAGCTCCGTGATCCGGTCGGCGTCGACGTCGCCGCCCGCGCGCTCGATCGCGAGTTTCGCGATGTAGGGGGCCGGGCTGACGCCCGTCGCCTCGTACAGCCCCTTGAACCCGGCCGTGGGGTTCACCTCGAGGACGTACCAGCCGTCCTCGCCCTCGACGAGGTCGACGCCCGCGTAATCGAGGCCGATGGCGGCCGCGGAGTCTCGGGCCATCTCCGCCGCGACGTCGGGGAGGTCGTCCGTCGCGTCTTCGACCGCTCCGCCGAGCGCGACGTTCGTTCGCCAGTCGTTGTCCGGCGCGTACCGGTACATCGCGCCGACGATTTCGCCGTCGACGACGTAGACGCGCAGGTCGCGGTCCGGCCCCTCGCCCTCGCCGATGAGCTCCTGTAAGAACGCGTATCGATCGCCGACCTTCGCGTTGACCATGTCGTCGGGACCGACCTTCCACGTGCCGCCGCCGTGGGTTCCGATCGCGGTCTTGTAGACGGCCTGCTCGCCGTACTCGTGGCGAGCGGCGTTGAGTCGGTCGCTGCTCAGCGCGAGCAACACGTTCGGAACGCGAACGCCGTTTGCCGCCAGCGTCCCCGCCGTCGAGAGCTTGTGAATCGCGGTCAACACAGATTCGGGACTGTTGAGCATCGGAACGAGCGGCGAGAACGTGTTGATTAGACCGAGTTCCTCGCAGGGCTGTTCCGTATTCGAGAGGAGCATCCGGTTCGCGATGATATCGATATCGGGCTCGAGGACGACCGATCCGTCGGCCACGCGCACGCTCGTGTTCTCCTCGCGAAGCCACTCGGTGTCGTGGCCCAGCGCCTCGACCGCGTTGAGGATCGCCTTCGTCTCTTTGCTCGTGTGAAGACTGAGAACACCGACCGTTACAGAATCTGCCGTAGTCATAGTCGACAAACACCGACGACCCGCAAAAACGTTTATAAAATTATCGGCCAATGGTACGTGTGAACGAGACCGTCCATTGCCGCCACCAAACGACCATGTATCGGCGATTACGTCCTCCGCGGTGATCTGACATCGGTGTTCAGGTCAGCCATAGAACTGCTATCTGCGTTCACGTGACGACCGACTGAATCTGCCGGAGGTCGAGCAGCCCACTCGCGACCGCGAGCGTCCCCCACGTGACGACCCCCACCGCGATCGCGCCGACCAGCATGACGAGGTTCGAGATCAGCGGCGTGACCAGCAACACGGCGGCGGCCATCACCCCGGTAATCCCGCAAATGCGCCCGAACGAGCGCGCGAGTGACTCGAGGTGCAGGGACAGTTCGCTGTGGACGATATACAGGTTCACCAGCACGTACACCGTGTGCGTCGCGACGGTCGCGACCGCCGCGCCGACGACGCCGATCGTCGGGATCAGGGCGATGTTGAGCAGGAGGTTCGCGGTCGACGTTGCGCCCTTCGCAATCGCGCGAGAGCGGGCGCGACCGAGGTAATCTAAGCTATCGCTCGTGAGGTTCGTGACCGTCTGTAACACGATAAACAGCGAGAACACCTGCACGACCGGGACGGCACCCGCGTACTCGGCTCCGAACACCATCGTCATGAGCGGTTCGGCGACCAGCGCGAGGCCAACGGCCGCCGGAACGTACAGCAACATCGCGTTCGTCAACGCCGTCTCGTAGATTCGCCGGGCCTCCTCGAGTTGCCCGGCGACCTTCTGCTCGCCGAAGTTCGGCGAGATCGTGAATCCGAGCGACTCCGCGGGAGCGAGGAGGAAGTCGGAAAGCTGTTTCGCGAGCGTGTAGAACGCGACGGCGACCGGATTGAGGAAGAACCCGACGAGGACGATGTCGATCTGTTTGTCGACGACGTTCGCGCTCCGGGTCGCCGTCAGCGGGACGCTGTACTCGAGTACGCGCCGAGAGAGGCCGTCTTCGAACTCCGCTACCCCCTCGTATTTCCGGTAGACGGTCCGATAGAGCCAGACGAGTCCGACGGCCGCGGCGATCGCGTAGCCGACGATGTAGCCGAAGAACGCGCCGAGAGCGCCCAGCCCCGCCAGAACGAACAGGACGGCGAACACGAGCCGGGCCGCCCCGCTGATCGCCTGAATCGCGGCGCTGTAGACGAGTTCGTTGTACCCCTGGAAGACGATCTGCGCGAAGACGTTGAACGAGTTGACCGTGATGTAGACCACGCCGGCGGCCAGAAACGGCGCGGCTCCGGGGTCGCCCAGCAGGTTCGCGATGTGCTCGTGAAAGAGCAACAGCGTGTAGGCGACGATTCCGATCACGATCAGCTTCGCCGTGACGGTGCTCCGCAGGAGATGTGGAATCTGACCGGGGTCGTCCTCCCGATACTCGGCGACGTACCGCGCGGCCGACTTGCCCAGCCCGACGTCGGCGAACAGCTGTACCACCGCCAGTATCCCGATCGCCCAGTACAGTTCCCCGTACCCCGCCGGGTCGAGCAAGTACCTGGCGAGGACGAGCATCAACAGCGAACTCGAGACCATGTAGACGGCTCGAGCGACGAGCGTCGCTTTGAACCCGCGGACGATGTGCGCTTGTCTATCCATGTGCGAAGTGCTCCGAGCGAGACGTAGCGGACCGGCTGCCGGCCCGTGGCCGCTCGATATCGTCACGAACGGCCTTGCTGGGGATTGTAATGGACGAACAACAGCCGGAAACTTCACGCTACACTGACCACTCCTCGCTACGGAACGTCCCCGTGCCCACACTATCCTCTCGGACTAACCGCTTCGGTGGTCGAACGCGCTACCGTTCGGTGATCGCACGCGTTAGAAATGGCGACCGCGTTAGGGGTCGATGATCACGCGCGCTCGCGATATCGAACGCTACAGATACGACGCGTCCCAGCGGGTCGCCTTCCGCCGGTTGCCGCAACTGTTACACTCGATGCGGCCCATGGTGTCCATCGCGTTATCGATCGAGTCGCAGTTCCCACAGAGCCAGCCGTAGCGGTCCTCGAGTTCGTCGGTGCCGTAGGCGGGGTAAAACGGGGATTTCGAGCCGCGAACGGCTTCGCCGTAGCTCACGTACACGTTCTCGCCGTCGATTTCGCGTTGGTCGACCGCCTCCCAGTCCTCGTCCTCTTCGGTGCCCGATTCGGCGTAGATGTTCTCGGTAAAGGTTTCGTCGCCGATATCCACCTCACGCTGTCCCGCCCGTTCGAAGCCGTGATCTTCGTAGAACCGGTTGCCGCCCTCGTTGTCCGCGAGGACGAAACACCGGACCTGATCCGCGCCTTCCTCGAGCAGCCGCTCCCGCGTGCGGACCAACAGTCGGACGCCCACGCCGCTCGATCGGTGGTCGGGGTGGACGTGCAACCAGAGGAGCTGTCCGGTTCCGTACCGCTGTCCCACGAGCACGCTCTGGGAGAACCCCGCGATCTCGCCGTCGCGTTCGACGACGAGAAACAGCGTGTGGTCGTCGCGAACGTCCTCGGCGAAGGAGTCGCCGTACCACTGCTCGAGAGCGCCAGAAACCGTTTCCTCCGATAGAAAGTCCGTGTACAGCGACTCGAGCGAGTCCCGTGCGACTCGGCGAATCTCGTCGACGTCTTCTTCGGTTGCCTCACGAAAGTCCATGCCTCATACTAGCATGGCATCGTACAAAACATATGCTATCGGGGGAACGTTCGCCGGTTGGTTCCGCCAGCAGTATACGTTTTATATCTGGCCCCGACAGGGAGAACATGACCGATACTCGTCCCGACGACCCACCCGATACCGAATCGGGCGACGGAGTCGAAAACGACGTCTTCACGTACAACGGCGGTCGCGTCGACCCCGGAGAGTCCGTCAACATCAGATACGGCATCAGCGAGACGTATCTGGGCGATCCCGTCCGAATCCCCGTAACGGTCGTCAACGGACAGTACCCGGGACCGACGGTCTTTCTCTCGGCTGCGGCCCACGGCGACGAACTCAACGGCATCGAGGTCGTCCGGGAGGTCGCACACGACTGGGACCACACGGAGTTACACGGGACGCTGGTCTGTTTGCCTGTCATGAACGTCCCCGGATTCCTCGCTCAGGAGCGGTACCTGCCGATTTACGACCGGGACCTCAACCGATCGTTTCCGGGCAGGGAGGGATCGACGAGCGCGCGCCGGATGGCCCACCGGATCTTCACCAACTTCATCGAACCCTGTGACCTCGGGCTGGACTTTCACACCTCGACGCGCGGGCGGACGAACATGCTCCACGTCCGGGCCGATATGGACCACACCGACATCGTCCGCCTGGCGAACGCGTTCAGTTCGAACGTCATCATCGACGGACAGGGGCCGTCGGGAACCCTGCGCCGCGAGGCGACCGACGCCGGCGTTCCGACGATCACGATCGAGATGGGCGAGGCCCACCGCTTCCAGCGATCGCTCATCGACCGCGCGCTGACCGGCGTCGCGAGCGTCTGCGCCGAGTTCGGCCTCCACCGAGACTCCTCCGTCCACTGGCCGGGATGGCGTATCCTGATCGACGACACGGACGAGAAGACCTGGCTGCGCGCCGACGCAGGCGGGATGGTCGATATGAAACACGGCCGCGGCGAACTCGTCGAGGAAGGCGACGTGATCTGTACGATCACCGACCCGTTCAAAGAAGAGGAGGACATCGTTTCGGTCGAAGCGCCGTTTACCGGCCTGATCGTCGGCGTTCTCGAGAATCCGGTCGTCTATCCCGGCAACCCGCTCTGTCACCTCGTCGGACTCGAGCCAGAAACGCGAACCGCCCTCGAGCGCGAGCGGACCGACGTGGACCCGTTGTTGCGCTACCTCGAGTGACCCGCGGCGACGATCCGACCGCAGTCGGTCTCGACTGTCGACTCCGACGGCGCCCGAAACTGCTAACCAGCGCGTTCGGAACTGACGACCGTCTCGGAGTATGCAGGTCGGTCGTTTATCGACGGCGATCACGACACCACGGGTATGAGCGAACGAAGCGACCGGTTCCTGATTCTCCTGATCGCGGCCACCGGACTGCTCGTACTGCTCGTCGGCTGGGAACTGGCCATCGTGGAGGCGCTCCAGCGGGACCTCGCCGGCCGAGTCGAAGTCGTTCTGTACGTCTCGGTGATCGCCGTATTCCTGTTGGTCGGTGTCGGTGCGTGGGTCGAAACCAGACGGATCGACGAGAATTGAGACTAAGACCGGCTGACACGTCGGCCAAAACATGAAAAACAGTAGAACGTGACTCGGCGGTATGGCTCAGGAAGCGAATTGTCCACACTGCTCTGAGGACGTCTCGGTCGACATCGATTGGACTGTACTTCGAACACGAAAGAAGCCGCCGTCGGTCACGAGTGACTTCTCGAAATCCGCGGTGTGCTCCGAATGCGGCGAAAAATTCGCTTGCAAGGTCGACACTCCGTACTGAGCGGCGTGAAACTCGGCGTCTCGCCGATTAGGTGCTCGTCGGTATCGTCGGCGCGGCGAAGTTGAGCGGCAATTGGCAAGAACTTTAAAATAGTTCTTCTCTAAACAACGAAATGGGGCAGGGAGGGATAGGCATCTTTGCCGAACGGTACTCGTTACCGACGTTCCCATACCCCGAACTGATATATGTCGAAAAGGCCTCCCCCGGCCTTTTCTACGACATGCTCCCTTACTGGACGTGGTCTACGCCAGACCGTCGAGCGTGGCGTCTCCCCAATAGACCGGGACAAGTGTCAATACAATAGAGTGAATGTTCCTGTAGATTCGGGTTCCGAGAACAGTTCATCCCCGATTCACTCCGCTGTGAGTTGTATTTTTCCGGTTTCGTCGCTCGACTTCGAATCCAAGAAGTAACTTCTATACCCCCGCGGGCTAACCCACCACATGAGTGTATGAGTCAGTCTTACAATCGCGGTCTCATCGAGGACTTCGGCCGGTGGAAGGAGTTCTCGGCTGGGATGTGGGCGTGGATTTTCCACAAATTCACCGGGTGGATGCTAATCGGCTACCTGTTTACCCACATCGCCGTGTTGAGCACAGCAATCGGTGCGGCGAACGGACAGATGATGATGGTCGGCGGTGAAGAGGTGAACGTGTTTACGGGCACGATTCAGGGCCTCGAGGGACTCTTTATCGTTCGCGTCCTCGAGGTCGGACTCCTCGCGGTCGCAGTCTTTCACATCTTAAACGGCGTGCGACTGCTGATGGTCGATCTCGGGATCGGCCTCGAGTCCCAGAACAAGAGTTTCTACGCTTCGCTGGTTCTGACGGGAGCGATCACCGTCGCGAGCGTTCCGACGTTCCTCTCGGGGGTGGGCTTCTGATGGCGGAGCGTTATTCCTCGTTCACGCCCGGCGGGACCGGCTGGCTCCTCCAGCGGATCACCGCCGCGTTTCTGGTCGTCGTACTGGCGTTTCACTTCTTCCAGTTGCACTTCGTGACACACGCCGCCGAAGTCACCTTCGCGGGGACTCAGGCGCGAATGGAAAACCCAGGGTACTTCCTCGCGATGGTGCTGTTCCTGATCACGGCCGCGTTCCACGGCGTTAACGGTATCTACAACGCGCTCGTCAACCAGGGACTCTCCGGAACCCCGAAGAAAGTCGTCCTGGCTATTCTCACGCTCTCGGGGCTCGCACTCGTCGCACAGGGTATCTACGTCGCGATCGTCATGGCGGGAGGGAGCATTTCATGAGCACACAACAGCAAGAACAACCCGACACGCAGGAAGCACCGGCGGACCCCGAGATGAAAGGGGCCGAGTCGCCCCAGCAGGAGCGACTCGAGAAGAAAGAACAGGGACTGGCCGAAGCCGAATCGGTCGACGAATCCGACGTTGAGGGCGAGTCGATTCACCTGAAGGTGTTCCGGTACGACCCCGAGGTGAGCGGCAAACAGGAGCCGCGATTCGACGAGTTCCACGTCCCCTTCGAGAAGGGGATGACCGTCCTCGACGCGTTGATCTTCGCGCGCGACGAGTTCGACTCGTCGCTTACCTTCCGACACTCCTGTCGGCAGGCGATCTGCGGATCGGACGCCTTCTTCATCAACGGCTCGCAGCGACTGGGCTGTAAAACTCAGATCTCGTCGCTCCAGCAGCCGATCCGCGTCGAACCGCTTCCCCACCAGGAGGTCGTCAAGGACCTGGTCGTCGACATGGACCACTTCTACGACCAGATGCACGCCGTCGAGCCGTACTTCCAGCAGGAAGACCTCCCCGAGGGCGAACTCGAGGAGCAACGACAGGACCGCGAGAACCGCGAGAAGGTAAAGATGTCCACGCGCTGTATCTGGTGTGGCGCGTGTATGTCCTCGTGTAACATCGCGGCCGGCGACAACCAGTACCTCGGTCCGGCGGCGATCAACAAAGCGTACAAGTTCGCGATGGACGAACGCGAGGACGAGGAAATCAAAGAGCACCGACTTCGGATCCTAGAGCAGGAACACGGCGTCTGGCGCTGTCAGACCCAGTTCTCCTGTACCGATGTCTGTCCGAAAGACATCCCCCTCACGGAGCACATTCAGGAGCTCAAACGTGAGGCAGTCAAGAAGAACCTGAAATTCTGGTAAACTATGTACGAACACGACGTAATCGTGGTCGGCGCGGGCGGTGCCGGCCTCAGGGCAGCGGTCGCGGCGCACGAGGCGGGAGCGGACGTGGCGATGGTCACGAAGCTACACCCGGTTCGAAGCCACACCGGCGCGGCGGAGGGCGGTATCAACGCCGCACTCCGCGAGGGCGACGACTGGGAACTCCACGCCTACGACACGATGAAGGGCTCTGACTACCTCGGCGACGCGCCGGCGGTCGAAACGCTGGCCCAGGACGCCCCCGAGGAGACGATCTCCTTAGAGCACTGGGGGATGCCCTTCTCTCGAGAGGACGACGGCCGCGTCTCACAGCGACCGTTCGGTGGCCTCTCCTTCCCGCGGACGACCTACGCCGGCGCGGAGACCGGCCACCACCTGCTGCACACGATGTACGAGCAGGTCGTCAAACGCGGCATTCAGGTCTACGACGAGTGGTACGTGATGAACCTCGCGACCTCCGACGAACCCGATCCGAACGATCGGACCTGCCACGGCGTCGTCGCCTACGACGTCCAGTCGGGGCAAGTCGAGGGATTCAAAGCGAACGACGGCGTGATCCTCGCGACCGGCGGCCCCGGACAGGCGTTCGATCACACGACCAACGCCGTCTCCTGTACGGGCGACGGCCACGCGATGGCCTATCGCGCGGGCGTGCCGCTCGAGGACATGGAGTTCATCCAGTTCCACCCGACGACGCTCCCCTCGACCGGCGTGTTACTCTCAGAAGGTGTCCGCGGCGAGGGCGGCATCCTCTACAACGACGAGGGCGAGCGGTTCATGTTCGAGTACGGCTACGCGAACAACGACGGCGAACTCGCCTCTCGAGACGTCGTCGCGCGGGCCGAACTGACGGAAGTCAGCGAAGGGCGAGGCGTCGAAGACGAGTACGTCCACCTCGATATGCGCCACCTCGGCGAGGAGCGAATTCTCGATCGACTCGAGAACATCCTCCACCTGGCGGAGGACTTCGAGGGCGCCGACGGTCTGGTCGAGCCGATGCCGGTCAAACCCGGCCAGCACTACGCGATGGGCGGCATCGAGACGGACGAAAACGGTGCGACCTGCGTCGACGGGCTCTACGCGGCCGGCGAGTGTGCCTGCGTGTCCGTCCACGGCGCGAACCGCCTCGGCGGAAACGCGCTCCCGGAGCTCATCGTCTTCGGCAAACGAGCGGGCTATCACGCCGCGGGCGGCGACCTCGGCGAGGCCGAGATCGAAACCGGCTACACCGATTCCGTCGAGGACGAAGACGACACCGAGTTCCCGGTCCAGCCGGGTTCGGCCGGTCTCGAGCCGGCGGGCGACGACGTCGCGGCCGACGGCTCCGGGCAGGTCGCCGACGCCGACGGAGTGCTCGAGCGAGCCGTCGAAACCGAGTCCGAGCGCATCGACCGACTGATGAACAAAGACGAGGGCGTCCAGCACGCCGAAATCCGCTCGAAGCTCCAGAAGGCGATGACCGACTACGTCAACGTCTTCCGGACCGAAGAGGGGATCAAGCAGGCTCTCGAGATCATCCGCGAGTGCCGGGAGGAGTACCGCGACGTCTACGTCGCAGACCCCTCGACGACGTTCAACACCGACCTCCAGATGACCTACGAGACCCGGAACTTGATCGACGTGGCCGAGACGATCGCACTCGGCGCGCTCGTCCGCAACGAGTTCCGCGGTGCCCACTGGCGACAGGAAAACCAGATCCGCGACGACGAGAACTGGCTCAAACACACGCTGGTCTCCTGGAACGGCGGCAAGCCGTCGATCTGGTACCGGCCGGTCCTCCTCGAGGGCGAGGACAAAACCTACGAGCCCAAAGAGCGCAGCTACTGAATTCGAACTCGTTTTCGTAACTCTACCCCGCCGCACAGGTGGGTACTCCCGTCTCGAGAACGCGGCGTTCCGTCTCGGGTTGGGTTTGGGTCCGATCGCTTCTTACCAGCCGATGGCCTCTACCATGTCCACGCCGACGCCGAGATGCTCGATGACCTTGTACCCGACGTAGATCCCGACGATGCCCATTATTCCGGGGAGCTCCGGCGGAGCCGGAATCGGGACGTTGAGAAATCGGAACAGCGCGCCGGTCGCCACCCCGACCAGGAGTGCGATGACAGTGAGTTGGGTCGACATTCACCTCTTACTCCCAAATCGGTGTACAAAAATCGGTCCGTCTGACTCTCCCGGCCGTAGAACATCTGATACCCGGTAACAGTGCACATCGATTCGACGATTCCCGAAATCGGTTGCGCAGGCAGGCGTCCGGCGACGTGGCTCATATCGACGACCGACGAATTCCGTTACGACACGTCGCAGTCGCCCGTTTTCCCCGCCTGTTTTCGACGATCGTTGTAGTGTAGATTTATTATCGTCGAAACAGACAGCATCGAGTATGACACGCTCAGCGACGACGACTCTCGACGCGTCGATCCCGACCGATCTCGACTCCGCGCGGGCCAAACTCGTCTATCTCTATCTCGCTGCGACCGGCGGCGCGACTGCTGACGACCTCTGTGACGATCTCGAAGTCACGAAGGGGACCGTCCTCTCGATCGCGGGAACCCTTCAAGAGCGCGGGTATCTCGAGCGACGGGACGGCCGATACGAACTCGCGTAGGTGCTTTGACAGCGCCTCGAGCGAAGTGCCGATACTGACTCGCGGCGCTCGCTGACTACAGTTCGATCCGTTCAACGAGCTGATCGCGATTCTCGTTCGTGTTGACGGCGACGATACGGATCTCGTCCTCGAGACCCGATCCGCGAAGCTTCGCTTTCAGGAGGTTGTCGACCTGATAGACGCCGGCGGCGTTCGTCATCTCGATCTCGACCATGACCGGTCGACTCTCGCCCTCGTGTAACGACACGCGGTTGATCGCCTGACTCGAGAGCGTGTTGATCCCGCGCCCGCCCTGTTCGTAGGGGATCCGCGATCGACCGCGTTCCATGTCCAGTGCGTCCGCGACGCGGATGATCCCGCCCTCGGTCGTCAGCGGCGTTTCGGCGGTGTGATGACAGATGATCGCGTGGAGGACCTCGCCTTTCATCCGAACGCAGTCCGCGAGGTCGTAGAACTCCGGTAACACCCGATCGAGGACGTCGGCCGCGAGGGGGATTGAGTAGTAGGCGTGTTGGTCGCGATGGACGACGTGCCCAATGTCGTGTAGCGTCGCCGCGAGGGTGATGATCACCGACTCGTCGGCTTCGGAGAGGCCCTGCTGGCTCGCCCCGTTGAACTCGACGCTCCCGGCCTTGAGTAGATCGTACAGACAGAGCGCGCGGTTGCGAACGATCTCGATGTGTTTCGCGCCGTGATCGTTGTACCCCTTTCGATCAACTGCGTTGACGTTCTGGGCCTCGAGATAGGTCTGAATCTCCTCGTCGGTCGTGACGAACTCGAGCACCTCGTTGCACTTGTCGTCGGGAAAGTGGTGCTCCTCGTCGGGGACGTAGACGCGGCGAGTGTCCTCGGTCGCTGAAGCGTCGCTCATATGCGGTGGTCGCCTGCGGAGTAAAAAAGCCCTCCGCCAGTCGGAACCGTCGAACTGGCGGCCAATCGGACTCGAGTTCGTCGATCAGGACGCGTCGGCGACCGCGTCTTCGACTTCGGCGTACTCCGGTTCGACGCCCGGATCATCCGTCACCCACGAGTAGGTGATTTCGCCGTCGCCGTTGATCACGAAGACGGAGCGTTTTGCGACGCCGTGGACGCCGAGGTCGTCGAAGTCCATGCGAATGTCGTAGTCGTCGATGATCTCCTTTTCGAAGTCGCTCAGCAGGCCGAACTCGAGGTCGTTCTGGTCGCGGAACTCGTTGAGCGAGAACGGGGAGTCGACGCTGACTCCGTACACCGTCGCGTCGACGTCGTTGAACGCCGAGAGGCGGTCTTGGAACGTACACATCTCGGTCGTACAGACGCCCGTGAACGCGCCGGGGAAGAACGCGAGGACGATCGGGGCCTCGTCAGCGAGGCGGTCCGAGAGCGTAAAGGAGTCGATATCGCCGTTTGCGAGCGGTGCCGTGAAATCTGGTGCAACGTCGCCGGTTTCTGGCATCACTTGAGGTAGTGCGTTGAGCGAAAAGACAGTTTCGTTCGCGAGACAGTCTCGTCGCGTGTTCGATCCCGTTGCGTAACTCGAGCGTACGACTCGCGTTCGGGGCGGATACTGCCCGTCCGAGCTCGATAGTCACGCGCTACGTCCGATCAGGGACCGCACTCTGGTCTCGACTCGCCATCCACACTCTCGGTCTCGCACTGACGTTTCACTCTCCCGCGACGCGCTCGCCCGATTCGGTGCCCACGAGTCCGGGGAGCGACCCAGCGGTTCGATCGGGTTCGCCTCGAGCGGGCCCGAATTGCAGTACTGTACCATCTACGGTCCGCCTTCGAGTGGTCGAAGACCCCGCCGGACGGTATAGCCCCCTCACGCGGGCGTTCAGCCACTCGTTGCCTAGCTATGTGGTCCAAAAAGGTTATAATTGACAGCGGATAAGCCACGCGTAGAGATGGCACTCGAAACTGCACCGCTGTTTGCTCCCATTCCAGGGGGGACGGAACTATTAGTCATCCTTTTCATCGCGATTTTGCTCTTCGGAGCGAACAAGATCCCAAAACTCGCTCGGTCGACGGGAGAGGCGATGGGCGAATTCCAGAAGGGGCGTGAAAAGGTCGAAACTGAACTCGAGGAGATGCGAGAAACCGGTACCTACGACGACGTAGACGACGAGGAGGACGAGGAATCCAACTTCGTCGATACGGAGCCCGTGACTTCCGACGACGACACCGATACCGACTCGGATACCAACACGGAGACGGAAACACAGTCGAACTGACCTGGTTCTCGAACAGGGCGTGTGGCCTAGCGGAGAGGGCAGGAGGTTCCTAACCTTCTGATCGTGGGTTCGAATCCCGCCACGCCCGTGCAGCGAGCCACGAAGTGGCGAGCGAACCGGCATGGCGGGATTCGAATAAGAGAACGGCGAGCGAAGCGAGCCGTTCGCGTCGTTCGAATCCCGCCCGCGCCCATTTTGTTGCAAGTAACTGCGGGGAGTGAAAACGACACCTCGACATTCGAGCAAGATGATGGCAAGTGGAGCGACCCGTTCGAGCAGTTCGAATCACACCCACCAGCCTGCGCGCGCCTCCGTTCGTCGTACGACGGACACGCAATTCGAAGTTGACCGCGCTCGTGCGGGCGAGCAAGTTCCCGGGTCTCGGTTCGAATCCCGTATTGTGACTCGAGTCACTGAACCACCGGTACTGGCCGAGGTTTCGAAACTATTCTCGAGCACGGATCGGCGTCGAAAAGCGCTCGAAGACTGCGCTCCTCGAGGTCACTCGTCGACGTCGAGTACAGTTAACAGCTCCGCGTGGTCGCTCGAGTCGGCCTCGATATCGGCCGAGTCCTCGAGCAGGCGATCGGTGAAATGGCGTCGGGCCGCCGGATCGCGAGCGATCTCGGTCTGGAGGGAGTCGACTTTCTCGCGGTCCGCGCTCGCGCTTCGGTTGATCCACATTCTCAGATACTCGAAGAAGACATCGTCGTCGTTTCTGGGCGCGACGTCCCTGGTCGCCTCGGTGGCCCACTGTTCGACTCGCATGACGATCGCCTTTCGGTGCGCCCACGGCAGGTCGACGAGCCGGTCGGTGTCGACTCCGACGAACGACTCGGCGGCGGCGGTCGCCTCGACTGTCGACGAATTCGGCGACCCGGATTCGCGGTCCCGGTCGCCCGCAGCGTCTGCTACGAGGACGTCGACCGTCTCCCAGCGTCGCAGCGGGATTTCGCCCTCGCGCTCGGTCCGGTAGAGATAGTAACCGAACGCAGAGAGCAACAGCGACGTGAAGATAGTCGGAAACGCCGCCAACAGGCCGATCATGATGATCATCGCGCCGTGTGGACCGCGGGGTTTGTACTCGAACGAACGGAAGCCGATCGAGTCGGTCCCGAGGACCGCGGAGATTCGGCCGTCGGTGCCGTTCCCTCCCTCGTCGGTATCGCCCCTCGTCCCGTCGGAACGCGAGCGTTCGGATCGGATACCTTCCGGGCCCGCGTCGGCGGCTGCCCCCGAGTCGAGTCGATCCGTCTCGAGTCTCGACTCGAGGCGGTCCTCGATCGATCGGGCCACCGCATCGAGGTCGGCGGTCTCGTACTGACTCGTCTCACTCGCCGGCGCTTCCTCGAGCGTCGACCGGGTGTACTCGAGCCGCGCGGTTCGGTCGCTCATAGGGTTACCGAGAGAACTCCGCTGTATAAGCGTGTTCAGTTATTCCCGGGGTCCGGGAGCCGACCGGTCACGCGTCGGGAATCGTAAACTCGCTCGCACCGCAGTGACAGCCCTGTGGCGACCCGATCGCGTACACGGACCCGTCCTCGAATTTTCGTACGGCGTGGTAGGCGCCACACGCGGTACAGACGCCAAGCGTCTTCGTTACCGATGGCTGTCGTGACATACCCCACCGACTCGAGCGCGCGGTAATGTAACGGTCCGACCGTTCAAATCGATCGACAGTGTTTCTCGAGCGAAATTCACTTTAGCGGGACTATCAGCTCGATTGCTCGAGTTGCAAGTATACGCGGTGAGATCCGGTCCAACGGCTAGGATGGGCGGAATTCACGCCTATCGGTCCGGTCGAACCGACCTGACACCGTTCGAACGGCGCTTCGAGCCGATTTACTCGTTCAAATGCGATCGGTACCCTTTCGGCTCGAACCCGCGCCGGCAGATGACGCGCTTGCGCCCGACGCTTACGGCGCTGACTTCGTCGTCGTTTTCCATGTCGTCGATGACGTCCATTAGGTGTTCCTGGGTCCAGCCGGTCTCCTCGAGGACGGTGTTTTCGTCGACGCGGCCGCCGCGCTTGACGAGCATTCTGAGTACCTTGTCCTCGTCCGGCAGCTCCCGTTCGTCGACGCCGTACTCCACCTGTTCGGCGTAGCTCAACGTTTCGTCCGCGTCGGTCGCCGAGCGGTCGGTCTCGTCCGCAGACGACCCCTCGGACGTGCTCGCGTCGGATTCGCCGCTCTTCCAGAGCGACGACAGCCGGGTCCAGATCGCATCAAATGGCATACGTATTACCCTCCACAGAGATACTCGGTAGTCAGGCGTACTTCTCCCGTCGTCTTGTGTTTTTCGCGTTTCATATGTAATCCTCGTCGCTGTAATCGGTCTCGTCTACGGTGACGCCCAGGACGGCGAAAGCCGCCAGCCTTGCGACGTGCAAGGTGACTACGTGGTCGTCAGTTCCGACAGGTCAGCGGTCACAAACGTGTGCGAACCTCTCGCACGATATCGTCGACGTCGTAGCTGTCGGTCGATTTGTCGAACACGACGTCGCCGTCACATCGGACGACGAACACGCCGTCGGCACCCGTCTCGAGCGTGACCGACTCGAGTTGTTGACCGAACGACGTCAAGAGCGCGCGCTGGACGTCGATCGCCCGCGAGAGGAACCCGCACGGGACGCAGTACTCGATTTCGACCGTTGCCATATGCGTCCGTTCGCGACCCTGCTACAAATCATACCGGGTCTCGTGCCACCGTGTGACCGCGAGTCGCGGCTCACCGACGACGGCTTCGGTAGCGCTCGACGAGGTGCTCGAGCGTCTCGTGGTGGTTCGTCGTGTGCGGCGCGGTCAACGGCGAGATACTGATTCGTCCGTTGACGATGGCGTGGCGGTCGGTCCCCGGCGGGTCGGAGATCGATTCAGGGTCCATCTCCTCCCAGACGCGGTCCCGGAGTCGAATCGAGCCGTCGTTCATCGTGGCGTCCATCTCGTAGCGTTTCGACGGGCGGGTGATCTCGACGTCCGCCGGCGCGCCGTCGGGCATCGGCACGTTGACGTTGAGATACGCCGCGTGCTCGAAGATCGCCGTCTCGAGGGCGTGCTCGGCCAGAAAGGACGTGATCCGCGTCGCCTCTGCGAACGACTCGGCCTCGAGGACGATCTCGTCGAACGAACGGTCACCGGTCGCGGGGACGTACAGCGAGGTCGCGATCGCGGGCACGTCGAAGAAGGCCGCCTCGACGGCGGCGCTGATCGTTCCCGACCGGCCGAGCACGTACTCGCCGAGGTTCGCGCCGCCGTTACAGCCCGAGACCACGAGGTCGGGTTCCGGACCGAGTTCGGCCAGCCCCGCGACGACGCAGTCGGAGGGCGTCCCCTCGAGCGCGTAGCCGAGTTCGTGATCGAACACGTCCGCCTCGTGGGAGATCGATCGACCGACCGCGCTCTGATCGGAACGGGGCGCGACGACGGTGACGTTCGCGACCGCAGACAGCGCGTCGTAGAGCGCCCGAATGCCGGGGCTGTCGATCCCGTCGTCGTTCGTCAGCAGGATCTCGAGGGCCATATCGGTTCGCTCGAAGGGAATCAGGAAAAGCCCACCGTTTGGGAACTCGGCTCAGACGAGGCGATCGACGACGGTCTCTTCGTCCACGACGAGGTTGTACGCGCCCTCGTCGTCGTTCCAGAGCGCGAGCGCGCCGTCGAACGAGCAGACCTCCCCGTAGTCGGCTTCGATCAGCGCGCGGTTCATCGCCGTCTCGTTCGTGAGGACCGCGTAGTGCTCGACGTCCTCGCTGCCGTCGCTGATCTTGAAGACGGGATTGGCCGAACCCCGCCCCTCGTCGTCGCTCAGCGAGTGGCTCAGCTTCGCGGCGACGAGGTCGATCCGGTTCGGCACGTGGCGGTCCATCTCGGCCATCTTGGCCCACGACCCCGACTCGAGCGACAGATCGATTTCGCGCTTTCCGTCGCGTCGCAGAATCGAGGCGGAAAACTGGACGTCGACGTTGACGAACTCGCCGGGCGCGTACGCCTCGTCGGTTTCGTCGGCGGCGTCCTCGAGCCGTCGTTGAAACGTCGGGACCGCGAGGTCGGGCCGGACGTCGAACGACCAGCCGCGATCGGAGGGCCGTTCGCCCGGCCAGAGCCGAACGGCGGGCCCGTAGACGGTGATCGTCTCGCCCTCGCGGTTCGACGGGTCCGCCTGTCGCCATCCGAGCGTCTCTCCCGCTCCGATCGCGTCGTCTTCGACCCGCCGCTCGAGCCGGCGAAGCTGGATGCTCGTCTGCTTGTCCGCCGGGGCAATCGCGACCACCGCCCCGTCGGGCGCGAGTACCTCCATCGCGGACCTGAGGACGGTCTCCGGCTCCTCGAGTTCGCTCAGGACGTTCGCGATCACGACGAGGTCGAAGCCGTCGTCCGCTCGCGTCGGATCGAACGCCTCGCTGCTCGCGGCGGCCGGATCGAACGTCTCGACGGTCGTTCGATGCACCGTCGTGTGGACGTTTCGGCCCGTCTCCTCGAGGAGTGCCTCGAGCACGTCCGCCGCGGCGGCACTCGGCTCGACCGCGTGGTACTCGAGTAGCGAGTCGTCGGGCAGGAAGTCCGCCAGTCCGAGCGCGGGGCCGCCGACGCCGGCGCCGATATCGAGCACGCGGAGGTTTCGCCCGAGCAAACCGCGCGCCGCCAGCGAATCGAGGGCGTACTGCGTAGCGGCGTAGTAGCCCGGCAGGTGATAGATCGCGTACCCGGCCGCGACGTCTTCGTCGTACTCGACGGGCGCGCCCTCGAGGTACTGCGCTTTGAACCGGCGGATCGTCGAGCGGAGGAGATCGCCCGCCGCGCCCTCGGCCCAGTTCGGCCCGTACCGGTCCGCCAGAAGCGACTCCACCCGCTTTTCGTACGCCGGCGGAAACCGCTCGACGGGCCCACGACGGGGCGAAACCGGGTCGTCGCCGGCGGGGACGAAGGTGCCGTCCTCTCGCTCTAACAACTCGAGGTCCGCCGCCTGTTCGCGCAGATCCTGCCGGACGACGGCGGGGTGGGGCGTGTCCTCGACGTACTCGCAGATCTCCTCCGGATCGATCGGTCTGACGTTGCGGAGGTACTTCGCGTTCGACCGGACGGCCTCGCGTCGCTCGCTCACGTTCATTCCGGATCGCCTCCCTCGTGGCTCGCGTCGGCGGCGTCGGCGGTCCGATCCCTGTCCGCAACCGACCCCGGCGTCGTATCCTCGCGCCACCGTTCAGCGATCGACTCGTACAGCCGTTCGAACTCCTCGCCGTCCGCCTCGGCGATCTGTGCCGCGGCGTCGGCGACGGCGTCCGCGCCGTCGAAGGTCCGCTGAATCTCCCCGTAGACGTGCGGGGTTCCGCCCGTCACCGTCTTCGCGAGGTCCTCGATACCGTCGTAGACCGGCGTTTCGAACCCGTCGGGAACCTCCCGAGCGGCGAGCGCGAACGCGAGGATCGCCGCGTGGGTCCGTGCCTGAATCGTCTCCATGGCCTCGTCGTGTTCCGCGACCGTCGTCTCGAGCAGGTCGTTCCCGGCGGCCGTGAGGTCCTCGAGCAACCGCTCGGTCGTCTGCCCGTTCGCTTCGCGAACGACCGCGACCGTCCCCGGTGCCCGCTCGGGGGCGAAAAGCGGGTGGAGACTGACGCGCTCGATATCGCTCGCGTGGGCGTTCATCGCTTCGATCGGAGCCGCCATCACGCCCGACACGTCGAGGATCGCCCGCTCTGCGACCGGCGCGTACTCGGCGACCGCCTCGCCGACGTGGGCCATCGGGACGGCGAGACAGACGGCGTCGTACCCCCCTTCGTTCTCGAGATCCGCGACGCGTCCGTTCGTCGCCGCCGCTGCGTCCGCCGCAGCGTCGGGATCGATATCCGTGTACGCGATCGTCGCGTCGACGGCGCTACCGAACCAGGTCCCCATCGATCCGCCGCCGACGATCAGTACGTCCATCGGAACCCACTACCCGCCGACGTTGCAAAAACGGTTCGATCGACGGCGTTTCGGGCGCTCGAAAGCGTACGAGGGCGGTCGAGTCGTCGACGAATCCTCGGCGCTCGCCGATTGGAAGACGGCGTTCTCCGATCGACGGACCGGGGAATGGTTCTTTCACCGTGGCACCCATCCCTGCGGGTATGTACGACTCGATTCTCGTGGGGACCGACGGGAGCGACGACGCCTCGGCCGCCGTGCGAGACGCCGTGTCGCTGGCTCGAGCGCTCGAGGTCCCGCTGTACGGCGTCGCCGTCGTCGAAACCCGAACGGCGTACGATACCGGCCTCGTCGACCCCGAGGAGGCCGAAGAACGGCTTCGGGCTCGGGCACAGGACTCCCTCGAGGCCCTCGAGCGGGCGGCGTCGGACGCGGGCGTGTCGGTCACCACGTCGGTGCGGAGCGGGCCGCCCCACGAGGAGATTCTGGCGTACGCCGACGAACGCGACGTCGGGCTGGTCGTCGTCGGCTCACACGGCCGGTCGTCGTTTCGACGGGCGCTACTCGGGAGCACGGTCGATGCGATCCTTCGGCTCTCCGAGCGACCGGTCCTCGTCGTCGACGACGAGGACGCCGCTGCGGGCGACTCGAGCTAATATCTGCCCCGACGGCGTCACGGGGGCGGCCCGGTCGGGGCGAAGGTTTACTGTCGTCGTCGTGAATTACCGCACTATGACACTACTCGCTCCCTACGACGGGTCGGAGCTGGCGACCAGCGCGCTCGAGAAGGCGACCGAGTTCAGCGACATGTTAGACGAGGAACTCGTCGTCCTGACGGTGATTCCTGACGACGCGGAGTACGCACAGGAACGCGGCTGGATCACTCGAGGCGAGCCGTTCGACGCCGATGCCATCGCCGACGGTATCCGCGACCGCGCGCTGTCGGTCGCGCCGTCGGCGACGTTCCGAACCGAACGGGTCGACTCGGACGAGCCGACCGCGACGGCGACTACGGACGTCGTCCGCGCGATTCGACTCGTCGCCGGGGAACTCGAGGCCTCCGTCGTCTTCATCGGCTCGGAGAACGCCGGCTCGGTCATCGCGCCGCTCTCGAGCGTCGGCAGCCCCGTCGCGAACGACCAGCGCTACGACGTGTACGTCGTTCGGCACACGGACTGAGTCGGATCGACGGTTGGTCGGTGAGTACGACGCCGCAGGGCGTTCGCCGGCGGAGCGACGAAACCGGCAAGAAACACGCAAGTCGACAGAACGTTTATTCGTCTCTCGTCCGTCGATTGGAACAAGATATGGTCGACCCGAACGGGTGGGACCGAGACGTGTCCGCGCCCACCGGCCCGCAACACAGCCCGCCGGACTCGTTCGTTTCGCAGGCGAACGTCTCCGACGCCGACGTGTACGCGACGTTCGAAGACACCTGGCCGGAGTGTTGGGAACGGGCGGCCGAGTTGCTCGAGTGGGACCGTTCCTACGACACCGTTCTCGAGACAGCGGACGCGCCCTTTTACCGCTGGTTCGATGGCGGTCGGCTCAACGCGTCGTACAACTGCCTCGACCGTCACGTCGAGTCGGGGCGGAAGAACCACGCCGCGATCCGCTGGGAGGGAAAACACGGCGAGACGCGGACCTACACCTACCGGGACCTGTACGTCGAGGTCAACGAGTGTGCCGCTGCGTTGCGATCGCTCGGCGTCGAGGAAGACGACGTCGTGACGATCTACCTGCCGATGATCCCGGAGCTGCCGATCGCGATGCTGGCCTGTGCCCGCATCGGCGCGCCCCACTCGGTGGTGTTCGCCGGGCTCTCGGCCGACGCGCTGTCGACGCGCATGGACGCGGCCAGTTCGGAGTACCTGCTCACCTGCGACGGCTACTACCGCCGCGGCGACGCGTTCAACCAAAAGAGCAAGGCCGACAACGCCGTGATCGATCTCGATCAGGACGTCGAGACCGTCGTCGTCGACCGACTCGGCGAGGACCTCCCCCACGTGCTCGGCGAGAACGAACGGGACTATCACGAGTTGCTCGAGGAGTTCTACGGGGAGACGGTCGAGCCGGTCTCGCGCGACGCCGACGACATGCTGTTCGTCATGTACACCTCCGGGACGACGGGCGAACCGAAAGGCGTCGTCCACGCGACCGGGGGGTACCTGACGAACGTCGCCTGGACGAGCCACGCCGTCCTCGACATCAAACCGGAGGACACCTACTGGTGTGCCGCGGACATCGGCTGGATCACCGGCCACTCCTACATCGTCTACGGCCCGCTCGCGCTCGGGACGACCACCGTCCTCTACGAGGGGTCGCCCGACTATCCCGACCGCGATCGACTCTGGGAGATCGTCGACAGGAACGCGGTCGACGTCTTCTATACCGCGCCGACGGCTATCCGCGCGTTCATGAAGTGGGGCGAGGAGTATCCGAATCGCCACGATCTCTCCTCGCTACGCCTGCTCGGGAGCGTCGGCGAGCCGATCAGTCCGCGCCCGTGGGAGTGGTACCACGAGCACGTCGGCAACGGAGACTGCCCAATCGTCGACACCTGGTGGCAGACCGAAACCGGCGGGATCGCCGTCTCGACGCTCCCGGGGGTCGACGAGATGAAACCCGGCGCGGCGGGCCCGTCGCTTCCCGGAATCGACGCTCGAGTCGTCGGCGCCGGCGGCGAGCCCGTCGAGCCAGGTCAGGCGGGCTACCTGACCCTCGCCCAGCCGTGGCCCGGGATGGTCAAGACGCTCTACGAGGGCGACGACCGGTTCGTCGAGGAGTACTGGCGGCGGTTTTCCGATCCCGAGGCCGACGAGTGGGTCTACTTCAGCGGCGACGCGGCCCGGGTCGACGAGGACGGCTACATCACCGTCCTCGGCCGCGTCGACGACGTCATCAACCTCGCGGGTCACCGGCTGAGCACGATGGAGATCGAAGGGGCGATCGCGGACACCGACGGCGTCGCCGAAGCAGCCGTCGTCGGTCGGACCGCCGACTCGAGCGACACCGAAATCTACGCGTACGTGAGCACCGAGCGCCGCGTCGACGACGAGGCGGCCGTCCGTTCTCGGATCGAATCGAGCATCGAAAGTGCGATCGGCCCGCTGGCGCTGCCGGAAGCGATCGTCTTCACGCCGGAACTGCCCAAGACGCGTTCGGGCAAGATACTCCGTCGACTCCTCGAGGACGTGGCGAACGGCGAGGAACTGGGCGATACGAGCGCCCTTCGAAACCCCGAGATCGTCGGCGAAATCCAATCCGCCTCGCGGGAGTGACGGGACCGAACGTGTCGGTCGTTTCGTCTCTCTCGAATCCTCGAAACGAAACTCGAGAGCTGATTCGCTGCTATCGAGTGATCGATTGAAAAGGAGGTGATTCTGGCGAACGAGTCGATACTACTATGTTCGTCGTCGTAGAAAGCGCGAAGCATGACGCTCGCGGAGCCCGATTCGCCGACGCTGACGGCCGACCGGTACGACCGGCTTCTCGAGGCCGCGGAAACGTATCGGGAAGCGCTCGTCGTCAGGCTCTGTGGGGAGGTCGGCGTTCGTCCCGCCGAACTCGCGCGACTCTCGAGCGACGACATCGATCGAGTCGGAACGGATCCGCCGCGATACCTACTCAGGATTCCGCCCGAAGAGAGCGAGTCGAACGCGGGTCTGGAGGCCCCAGCCGAGCGGACGCGGACCGCCTATCTCCCGACTGAAATACGCCGAGAGCTAGAGCGCTACGTTCGGAGCAACGGTATCGGAGACGCGGATCGGATTTTTTCGGTGACGCCGCGACGCCTTCAGATGCTCGTCGCCGACGTCGCCGACCGGGCGGGCGAGCGCGCGAACGACGAGTCGCTCTCGTCCGTCTCCTCGAGCGACCTGCGGCGATACTTCGCGCGATCGTCGCTGGTCGACCACGAGATCGATCCGCGGGTGGTAAAGACGGCGGGTGGATGGCAGAGCTTCGAAGCGCTCGAGGCGTATCTCTCGGAACCGACGGACGAGGCGATCGTAAACGCGTTCGAGACCGTCGAGGACGGAACCCGATCGACCGAGAACACCGCGGTGAGAGACGACGATGGCCTCGTCAAGTCGATACTGGCCGCGACCGATCGGTGTGCGCTCGTTAGACTGGATGCCGACGGCTACGTCGAACGCTGGAACCGAAGCGCCGCGTCGACCCTCGGATTCGACGCCGGCGAGATCGTCGGCACGCACGCGTCCGCTTTTTATGCCGATGACGAATCCGCCCTCGAGAGTAAACTCTCCGAGGCGACGTCCGAGTCGCCCGTCGAGGACGATAGCTGGTTCGTCCGCCGGGACGGGAGTCGCTTTCGAGCGACCGAACTCATCGTTCCCCTCCGCGAAGGGCCGGAAGACGGTGGGTTCGGCCTGCTCGTCCACGATATCTCGACGTATCACGACCGACTCGAGTCAGAACGCTCGAGGAACGATCGACTCGAGGGATTCGACGCGGTCGCCCGTCGATTCCGGGCCGTAGCCCAGGGACTCCTGTCGGCCTCGACCCACGACGAGGTCGAGACCGAGTGCTGTCGCGCCCTCGTCGACGGGCCGGCCTATCGATATGCCTGGATCGATCGGACGGGTCGAACGGGCAAACGGACGAACTGGCGCACCTCGAGCGCTATCAGTCCTGGAGGAGCCGATCGGTTGCGTCCCGATACGTGGGGCGATGGAGCCGCGACGGCCGACGCCAATCGCGGATCGGACACCGGCGGACTCGACGGCGAGTCGGCCTCGAACTCGAGCGGTCGATCCGTCCGTTCCGACGGGAGACCCGACGACGCGGGCGGTCCCAGTGAGACGCCGCCGGCCGGGTCGGATGGCGAGCCGCCAGCCGAACGGACGGTCGTCACGGACGTCGCTGGACGGGTCGACGAGGAGTACGTCGAGGGAACGCTCGCCCGCGTTTGTGTCTCGTACGGGGACACCGTCTACGGGACGCTCTCTGTCGTCACAGACCGCGAGGACGCCTTCGACCGGAACGAACTCGACTGGCTCGAGACGATCGGGCGGCAGGTCGGGTACGCCATCGCGGCCGTTCGCCGGCGCAACCTCCTGCTGTCGGATACAGTCGTCGAACTCGAGTTCGTCTGCCGAGACGAGCAGTCTTTCTTCGTCGACGCGTCCGCCCAGCTCGATTGCCGGTTCGAAATCGACTCGTTCGTCCCCGTCTCCGAGTCGACGCAGCTCTACTACGTGACGCTGCAGGACGGCTCGCCGGCCACGGTGTTCGAACTGGCCGAGTCCGATCCGGGGATCGGCGACTGTCGGTTGATCGAAACCTACGAGGACGGCTGGCGCGTCGAGTTCATCGTCGAGGGCTCGTGTCCGACGCTGACGCTCACCGAGTACGGCGTGACCGTTCTCGAGTCCGTCGTCGAGAATGGGGAGGCGACGATCGCCGCCGAGTGTGCGGGCGGTGCCGATCTCCGGACGATCGTCGACGGGCTGCGCTCGGTCTTTCCGGACTCCGAACTCGCCGGCAAACGAGAGGTCGAACGGACCGTCCAGACGGCCGCCGAGTTCCGTAACGGGCTCGCAGATCGACTCACGGATCGACAGGAATCGGCCCTGCGGGCGGCGTACTTCGGCGGGTACTACGACTGGCCGCGAGAGAGCACCGCCGAGGAGGTCGCGGACGCGATGGGTGTTTCCTCGCCGACGCTGCACAACCACTTGCGGAAGGGACAGCACGAACTTCTCCGGACGTTTTTCGACGCCGGCAGTGAATAACGAGCCGTCGGGTTCGATAACTGTCTCGCGAAAGTAGCCCTGACTCGCGCCTACGTATCTAGACTCGAGACCGAATATCCGCCATGATTGCTGATAGCATACCGTATACGATCCACTCACGATCGCAGGTCTCGGCGGTCCACGGCGTCGAAACCTCGAAGTTCGATAATTGTGCTCCGACAGCAGAGAAATTAATGATATTTAGTTATGTTATTCCGTTGTGGTTTTACACAGCTAGATACTCCGTTTAGTACCCTGGTTCGTCATTGATTGGGTGTACCATGACAGACGAGAACGTCGATCTCGAGGTGCGCCTCGAAGAACAGGAGGCCTTCGAGCCACCGGAATCGTTCGTCGAGCAGGCGAACGTCTCGGACGAGGGGATATACGAGGAGTTCGAGGAGAACTGGCCGGAGTGTTGGGAACGAGCAGCCGACATGCTCGAATGGGACGAGGAGTACGACGACGTACTCGTAGACGACGATGCGCCCTTCTACGAGTGGTTCACCGGCGGACAACTGAACGCGTCGGCCAACTGTCTGGACCGACACGTCGAAGCCGGTCGCGGCGACAACGTCGCGATCGAGTGGGAGGGAGAACTCGGCGAGACACGTACGTACACGTACGACGACCTCCTCGAGGAGGTCGAGGAGTTCGCCGCGACGCTTCGCGATCTCGGCGTGGAGGAAGACGACGTCGTCACGCTGTACCTGCCGATGATCCCGGAGCTGCCGATCGCGATGCTCGCGTGTGCCCGACTGGGCGCGCCTCACTCGGTCGTCTTCGCCGGGTTCTCGGCTGACGCGTTGGCCACCCGGATGAACTCGGCCGACAGCGAGTATCTCGTCACCTGTGATGGGTACTACCGACGCGGCGACGCACTCGATCACATCGAGAAGGCGAACGAGGGCCTCGCAGGCGTCGACCACGAGGTCTCGGACGTCGTCGTCGTCGACCGACTCGGCGACGAACTCGAGCACTCGCTTTCCGACAACCAGCACGATTACGACGACCTCGTCGCGGAGTACGCGGGGGCGTCGGTCGAGCCGGTTTCGCGCGACGCCGAGGACATGCTGTTCCTGATGTACACGTCGGGAACGACGGGGAAACCGAAGGGCGTGAAACACACGACCGGTGGATACCTCTCCTACGCCGCCTGGACGAGCCACGCCGTCCTCGACATCGAGGCCGACGACACCTACTGGTGTTCGGCCGACATCGGCTGGATCACCGGTCATTCGTACATCGTCTACGGCCCGCTCGCGCTTGGGACGACCTCGGTGATGTACGAGGGAACGCCGGATTACCCGGAGAAAGACCGCATGTGGGAGATCGTCGAGAAGAACGACGTCGACATCTTCTACACCGCGCCGACGGCGATCCGCGCGTTCATGAAGTGGGGCGCTGAGTACCCACAGGAACACGACCTCTCCTCGCTTCGACTGCTGGGGACGGTCGGCGAACCGATCAACCCGCGCGCCTGGAAATGGTACTACAAACACATCGGCAACGAGGAGTGTCCGATCGTCGACACCTGGTGGCAGACCGAAACTGGCGGCATGATGATCACGACGCTGCCGGGAATCGGCACGATGAAGCCGGGATCGGCCGGACCGCCGCTGCCGGGGATCGACGGACGGATCGTCGACGTCGACGGAAACCGGGTCGAATCCGGTAACGCGGGCTATCTGACGGTCGATCAGCCCTGGCCCGGAATGCTTCGCACGCTCTATCAGAACGACGACCGCTTCATCGAGGAGTACTGGTCCGAGTACTCGGATCCCGATTCCGACGAGTGGGTCTACTTCCCCGAGGACGGCGCGAAGATAGACGATGACGGCTATATCACCGTTCTCGGCCGGGTCGACGACGTCATCAACGTCTCGGGCCACCGGCTCGGAACGATGGAGATCGAAAGCGCGATCGTCGGCGTCGAAGGCGTCGCCGAGGCCGCCGTCGTCGGCGGCGACCACGAGGTCAAAGGCGAGGCCGTCTACGTCTACGCCATCACCGAAGACGGCTACGAAGAGGGCGACGAACTCGAGGAGCGCGTCGTCGAGGGGGTCCTCGAGTCGATCGGCCCGATCGCGAAACCGGAGGAGGTAATCTTCACGCCGGAATTACCGAAAACGCGCTCGGGCAAAATCATGCGGCGACTGCTAGAAGACATCGCGAGCGGCAACGAACTCGGGAACACCTCGACGTTGCGAAATCCCGAGATCGTCGACGACATCGCTGCACAGGTAGATAGCGACTAAGACAACCCGCTCGATTTTCAAAAATACCACTCGAGGGGGAACTACGATTCACAGACATATGCCAGATAATAACACTCACGACTCGACTGACAAACGGGCTGCAACGGACGGGGGGGTCGCCGGACAGGCTGGCCAATCCCATCGAAATACGGACTACCTCAGTTCGGAGGTCAACCTCCTGAACCCGAGCACGCCGTTCATGCGCGATCACCTTCGCATCGTCTGGACGGGATTCATCATCTGGGTACTCGCCGTGTTCGGTCCGGTGACGGCGACGTACGTCGCCACCGACGCGATGACGGTCCAGATGCCAGTGCTCGGCTTCCCGCTCCATTACTTCCTCGTCGCGTTCGGTGCGCCGACGAGCGCGTTGATCCTCTCGTTCTGGTATTCGCGCAAGCGAGACGCGTTAGACGAGAAGTATGGCATCGATCACGCAACCGTTGAGGGAACCGACCACGGGAGCGGTGACGCGGCGGCCGCTGACGGGGGTGTCAACGAATGACGGGGGTTTCGTTCGTGCCGCTTCAAGAGAGTCTCCTTCCGGAGTCACTCAACATCTCGTTCAAGCTCCTCCCGGCTCTGCTCGTCCTCGGGATGCTCGGACTGTTCCTCGCGATCGGCTTCGTCTTCCGCGTGGCAGACACCGAAGACATGTGGGTCGCCGGCCGTTCGATCGGGAACTTAGAGAACGGGATGGCGATCGGTGCGAACTGGATGTCGGCGGCGTCCTATCTCGGGATGGCGGCCTCGATCGCACTGGCGGGCTTTTACGGGCTCGTGTACGTCGTCGGCTGGACGACGGGGTACTTCATCCTGCTCATCTTCATGGCCGCGCAACTGCGCCGATTCGGGAAATACACCGCGCCGGACTTCGTCGGCGACCGCTTCAACTCCGACAGCGCGCGCGCCATCGCGGCCGTGACGACGTTCCTCATCGGCTTCGTCTACGCCATCGGGCAGGCGAAGGGGATGGCCCTGGTCGGCCTGTACATCTTCGGCGACTACGGCGGCCTCATTCCCGGCCTCGACGGCTACCAGGTGATGGTCGTCGCCATGATGGTCATCACCGTCGGCTACCTCACCCTGTCGGGCATGATGGGTGCCACGAAGAACCAGGCCGTCCAGTACGTCATCCTCATTCTGGCGTTCGTCGTCGGCCTCTTCGTCGTCGGCTACACGAACGGCTACTCGACGGTGCTTCCCCAGCTCGAGTACGGAATGTTGATAAACGACCTCGGCAGCGAGTTCAGCGAACCGTTCACGGACTCGAGTTACTACCTCTGGATCGCGACGACGTTCTCGCTGATCGTCGGGACCTGCGGATTGCCCCACGTGCTGGTGCGGTTCTACACGGTCGAGAGCGAGCGAACGGCCCGCTGGTCGACCGTCTGGGGGCTGTTCTTCATCTGCATCCTCTACTGGAGCGCCCCCGCGTTCGCGGCGTTCGGGACCGACCTCTACAGTCAGAACGTCGGCCCGACCTACGGCGATCCGGGGATGACCAGTGCGGCCAGTGAGGTCATCGTCGTGCTGGCGGCCCAGCTGTCGAACCTGCCCCAGTGGTTCGTCGGCATCGTCGCGGCAGGCGGTATCGCAGCAGCTATCGCGACGGTCGCCGGCCTCTTCATCGCCGGTTCCTCGGCGATCAGCCACGACATCTACACGAACATCATCAACGAGGACGCGACCCAGCGCCAGCAGATCCTCGTCGGTCGCCTCTCGATCGTCGCTCTCGGCGTGCTGACGACGCTCGCCGCGCTCGACCCCGCGTCGTCGATCGCCGCGCTCGTCGGCTACGCGTTCGCGCTCGCCGGTTCCGTGCTGTTCCCGATGTTCTTCCTTGGAATGTGGTGGGAGAACGCAAACCGTCAGGGCGCGCTCGCCGGCATGATCACTGGACTGGTCGGCTGGTCGATCCCGATGATAAACGAGATCGTCCCGAACTACGTGGGCGGCCTCGAGGCCCCGCTGTCGGCGGGTCTGGCACAGTGGATGCCCGCGATCGGCTCGGCGCTGATTACCTTGCCGATCGTCTTCGCGGTCACCATCGTCGTTTCGCTGGTGACCGAGGAGCCGGACATGGAGACCAAGCGGATCGTGCGGCAGTGTCACAGTCCCGAGCCGATGCGCCAGCAACAGACTGCAGAAGACGTCGTAACCGACGGGGGCGAGACCCCCGCGGACGACTGAACCATGTACGACAGAATACTCGTTCCGACCGACGGGAGCGACACGGCCGAAGAGGCGGTCGAGCATGCGCTCGATCTCGCCGACAAGTACGGGGCCGAAGTCCACGCCCTGTACGTGGTCGATACCAACGCGATGAGTCTCAGCCTCGGCGGCGAACAGCTCGACCGAATCGAGCAGGGCCACTACGGCGAGATGGACGAAGTCCGTGAGCGCGCCGAGACGGCCACGGGCTACGTAGCCGATCGCGCCGCCGAACTGGGGATCGACGTCGTCGAGCACGTCTCGGCGGGACGACCCCACGACATGATCGCCAACTACGTCACGAGCAACGACATCGAACTCGTCGTCATGGGATCGCACGGACGCACCGGCGTCCGTCGGGCGCTGCTCGGCAGCGTCACCGAGCGGACCCTACGATCGACTCGCGCTCCGGTACTGGTCATCGACAGCGACGAGGAGTAACGCGGCTCGAGCTTTTTTTGACGGCACCGAGTAACCAATCGAGAACGGTGACTGTCACTGCGAACAACGTCTGGACCGGCGGCGAGACGTCGCCGATGCACTCGCGTGATTACCGGTCCTGCTGGCGGACCGCCAGTTCGACGTTCCACACGAAGCCGAAGTAGGCGACGATCCCCGCGAGCATGAGCATGTAGTACACCCACGTCGGCGGCTCGAGGAAGTAGGCGACGACCTCGACTAACGTCACCCAGACGACCGCGAACGCGAGGTCGGTCAGGATTCCCCACCGCTGTTCTCGTGCGGTCTGCAGCCACTCGCCGGCCCCCGTCATCGGCCGCTCACCCGACGATCGAATCCGTACATCGTGTGATCCGTTCGCAGTGTCACGAAAAAAGGCTATCGACGCACGACGGCGTCTCCGCTTTCCCGGACTCGACTTGTCCGCGAGACCGGTGTAGCTCTTCGATCGATCCCATATTCGGTAGCGACCAGCGGTCGAAAACGAAACCGCCTAACCGCATCCGAGCGTACCTACGCGTATGCACGACGACAGCGAGGTCGCCGTCCTCCGGCTCGGTCACCGGCCCGGACGCGACGAGCGGATGACGACCCACGTCGGCCTGACCGCGCGGGCGCTCGGCGCTGATCGGGTGATCTTTCCCGACAACGCCGGCCAATCGCTCGAGACGGTCGCGGACATCACCGACCGCTTCGGCGGCCCGTTCGACGTCGAACTGACCGAGTCACCGAACGCGATCATCCGAAACTGGGAGGGAGAAGTCGCCCACCTCACGATGTACGGCGAGCGAATCGAGACCGTCGAGGAGGGGATCCGACGCGCACATTTCACCGACGACCGGCCGCTGTTGCTCGTCGTCGGCTCCGAGAAAGTCTCCTTCGACGTCTACGAAGCGGCCGACTGGAACGTCGGCGTCACCAACCAGCCCCACTCGGAGGTCGCCGGGCTGGCGGTCTTTCTCGACCGGCTCTACGAGGGCCGCGAGTTCGACAGAGAGTGGCAGGACGCAGATCGGCGCGTCGTTCCCAAAGCGACCGGCAAACGCGTCGAATCGGTCGGCGAGTGAGTCGCGAACGGGTCGACTGACGCGCTCGAGTTCGAACGAACGACCGGCGTCCCCGCGGTGGCGAAATCGCCCGGCTCCGTCGTCGCTCAAAAGACTTAATGGTCGCATACTATTAGGAGTGGCTAATGGCTTTTGAGGACCTGCTCGAGGATCCAGTCATCCAGAAGTACTTACACGAGCTGGTCGGTCCAACGGGGATGCCCGTCGCGGCGGCACCGCCGGACGGGGAAGTGACCGACGAGGAGCTCGCCGAGGATCTGGATCTCGAGTTAAACGACGTTCGCCGGGCGCTGTTTATCCTGTACGAGAACGACCTTGCCACGTACCGCCGCCTCCGCGACGAGGACTCGGGGTGGCTCACCTACCTCTGGACGTTCGAGTACGACAACATTCCGGAGAACCTAGAAGAGGAGATGCACCGACTGCACGAGGCGCTCGAGGACCGCCAGGAGTACGAACGGAATCACGAGTTCTACCTCTGTGAGATCTGTTCGATTCGCTTCGAGTTCGGCGAGGCGATGGACTTCGGCTTCGAGTGCCCAGAGTGTGGGTCGCCGGTCGAATCGATGGACAACGACCGCCTCGTACACGCGATGGACGACCGACTCGCCGCCCTCGAGGACGAACTCAACATCGACGCCTGATGGTAGTACTCGCAACGAAACTCTACGTCGGTGGTGATGCACGCGAGCGAGCGACGGACTCGCTTCGTTCGCTGGTTGATAACGAAATCGGCGACCTCTCAGTCGAGTTCGAGGTCGGCGTGCGCCACGACGATTTCCCCTCCGTGACGATTGAGGGAGAGGATGCCGTCGTCGCGCGAAACGTCCTCCGCGAGGAGTTCGGCGAGATCGTCCCCGACCTCGAGGCCGGCGAGACGTACGTCGGAACGCTCGACTCGTGGGACGACGACGGGTTCGTCCTCGACGCCGGACAGCCGGTTCGGATCCCGGCCGACGAACTCGGACTCGGTCCCGGTTCCCCGACGCAGGTCCGCGAACGGTACGGGCTCGTCCAGCACGTGCCCCTCGAGTTCGTCTACGGCGGCGACGGCGAGGACTCGGCTCCGTCACATCTCTCCGAGGACGAACGCGACCGCCTCTACGAGTGGACCCGCGGTGACGGCCGCCTGAACGTCAACAGCGCGACCCGCGGCGAAGTCCGGGCGACGCTCAACCGCGCCGGCCACGCGCAGGATTACATCACCGTCGAACGGCTCGGACTGCTCGAGCAGAGCGTGATCTGCCCGGAAGACACCGACCCGCCGGGGCTGCTCTCGAGCGTCGGCGAGTACCTGCCCGCAGAGCTCCGGTGTGTCGTCCCGTAATCAGCCATGAATCGACGCCTCGCTTTTGGAATCATTGTCGTGGCGTTACTCGCCACTCTCGCGGGTTGTTCGGCGTTTAACGGGGGGATATCCGACGAAGCGCTCGATCGCGAAGGAGACTACGACGATCTCAGAGAGAGCAACGCAACCGCCAGGATCGACGTCGACAGCGGCGAGTTCCGCGCCGTTTACGATCTGAACGGGACCGATGAAGTCTCGATGTACCGCTCCTCGCTCTATCAGGACGAACCGATGAACATCCACAGCGTCCGGTACTGGTATCCGAACGGAACCGAAGTCACCGGCTCCGAGTTAGCAGTCGAGCAGGGGCAGTCGAGAACGAACGTGCAGGTCCCCGATAGCGACGGCACGCTCGCGGTTTCGGGGCCGGCGGGTGCGAAAACGTTCCAGTTGCCGGCGTTCGTCGAGGGGAGTTACGAAGTGACGATTCCCGAGAACCACAGGACGTCGAACTTCCTGTTCGGCAACGTCAACCCCAACGGATACGAACGATCGATCGTCGACGGTCGAGAACGGCTCACGTGGGACAACGTCGATACGGCCGTCTCGCTGCGGTATTACCACACGCGAGACATCCCGCTGTTTCTCGGACTCGTCGGCGTCGTCGGCGTCCTCGGCGGCGCTGGGGTGGCCTACTACTACCGGCAGGTCAAACGGTTAGAGCGGCGCCGAAAGAGCATGGGAATCGACCTCGAGTCGGACGACGAAACCGACGACGAGTCGCCGCCGGGGCGTCCGTAGCCGATCGACGGCCGCTCGTAGCCGATCGATACCGCATCGATCGTAGGCGACTCGAGAACTCCGCACGGCTGCTCTGGCAAAAGAGTTCTTCACAGTGCGTACAGTATCACGACCAGCGGCCAGTCGATACCGATCGGCCGGAGCACCTACGAGATGAACCAGCCCAATTCTGAACCCCAACCGCCGCCCCCTCGAAAAGTAAGCATTTCTGACGTGGCCGTCGGTGAGGCCCCGGACACCTTCAAATCCTACGGGCTCGGCTCCTGTCTGGCGATCGCCGTGTACGATCCCCGGGCGTCCGTCGGCGGACTCGCACACGCGATGTTGCCCACAAGCGATGACGCCGAGACGACCGCGGACCTGCCGGGAAAATACGTCGATACGGCGGTTCGCGCGCTCCGACGGCGGACGATCGCGGCGGGCGGGTCCCCCTCGACGCTCGAGGCCAAAATCGCCGGTGGCAGCGATATGTTCGAGTTCGAGAGCCTCGAGGACACCGTCGGCCAACGCAACATCGCGACGGCGAAGGCGGAACTCGAGGCGCTCGACGTTCCCCTCGTCGCCGAAGACGTGGGCGGCGCCCATGGCCGCACCGTCGAGTTCTCCCTCAAGACCGGCGCACTCGTCATCGAGACGGCGACTCCGGACCTGGCGGATCGAACGCTGTGAGACGGGGTCGGTCGATCGACCGCTCGAGGTCGCAGAATCGGTCTCAGGCAGATGGGCCAACGCCGACATCGAGTTCGACCACGTGAATCGATAACTGCTCGATTCCGTCGCCGTTCGGTCCTGTACACGTCCACCCGCTGCCCGTCCGAGTCCATCCCGAACCGAATCCGTCAGCCCAGCCGCGAGCGTCCGCGTCGTCGGTTTCGACGCCGACCTCGAGCGAGCGAACGTCCGAGAACGTCTCCCGGTAGGCGGTCCCCGTCTCTGTCGCGGTAATCGAAGCGCGTCGAGCGGACTGGTAGGAGTCGCCGTCTTCGGTAATCCGAACCAGCGAAACCAGTGCCGTCTCGTCCGAACACGTCAACCGGGGCTCGACGATCGGCGTTCGCTCCCCCGTTTCACCCGTCCGAAACACGCCTCCGCCTTCGTATGTGACTGACCCCGATTCGCTCTCGTAGACCACTGATCCGAGGCGCCACGATTCGGTTTCGGTGCCTCCGCGATAGTCGATACGGAGGTCGATTTTCGGTCCCGGCTCGCCAGTCGAAATCTGCCCGCCCGCGACCGCGAGTCGGTGGGTCCGCTCGCGAACGCCCTCGGATCGAACGATATCGTCGAAATCGGCCGACAGTGCGACGAGCGCCCGATCGACGTCCCGCGTCGACTGCTGTTGTTCGTGTAGCTGTATCGACTGCACGCCGACGAGAGACACCAACGCGACCGAAAGCACCACGGTTCCGAACAGCAAGACGAACCCGACCAGTTCGGTGACAGCGCGGTCGTCTCCCCGTCCGCATCGCTTCGGGCTGGTTGCGTTCATGGGTTCCAGATACTGAGTTCCGTTCCGTCGGAGCCGATCACGATGGTCCCCCCTCGAGCCGACGCGTCCGTATCGACGTTCGCGTCGAGGTCGCTGAGCGGAACATAGACCGACTGGTCGGTACGTTGGGCAGTGAGTTCGAGACAGTGCTCGCCCGCCGACAGCGATTGCTCGAGGTCGTTACAGTCATCGACGAGACCGATCCGATATCTCGAGTTCGCCACCGTCGTCGGATACTCGAGGGTGACCGTCGTCGCGTTCGCCGTTCCGTCTGTTGTGCGAAATCCATCTACCTGTACCACGTCAGTCGCCAGTCGCTCGCCGGTCGTCTCGAGGGCGTCGCGAACGCCGCGGTCGGTTCCGGTCTCCAGTACGGTACCGGCGCTACTCAGCAAGAGCGCGATGAGGACCGTCGCGATTCCCAGCGTCAGCGCGTGAGAGAGCGCGGTCGAAACTCCGCGCTCATCGCGATGAAACCCGATCACGACGGATCACCGAACCCCATTATCCTGTGGGTTCTCTCGCTTGTCGTACTGCCGGTGTCAGAGCGCACCTCGAGGTCGACGAACTCGACGCCCGCCGGATCGCCGCCTCGCGTTCTCGGGTTCGGCCCCCTGCTCACAACGTCGTACGAGCCGAGCACCGCGTCGCTCGTCGGATCGACGCGTATCGTCTCGTACTCGATCCCCCGGTCGATAGCGTCGTACTCGCAATCGTCGGGGACGGTCGCGTTCGCGTCGATACCTCCCGTCAGGAGGTTGAATTCGGCCTCGGTCGATTCGATTCGACAGGACGCTCCCGCGGGTGATCGAAACGACACCGCTCCGTCACCCGTCGGCGCAATTGTAATGTTTCGTGTGGCCCCTTCCTCCGGGGTCGCCGTAATGACGATCTCCTCGTCCGAGAGAGCCGCTCCGGGCTCGATTCGAAACCGCGCTATTTCGCCGTCGAATCGGGGCGGCCCCGCCGCCGGCGACCGAGCGCCGGTGTAGCGTCTGACCTCGCGCTCGTCTTCGAGGACCTCCGCGCGGACGCTCAACGTGACTCGCTCGCCCGCGACCGTCGTCCGTCGATACCAGTCGACGTATTCGTCGATTTCGCCTTCGAGATCGGCGTCGAACTGGGCCGTCTCGTCGTTTCGCGCGCTCGCCGCGAGCAGTTCGATCCCGTCGACGAGTCCGTGTATCGTCGCCCGCGTGGTTGCGCGATCGTTTCCCGTCGCGCTCGAGGACGTCGCCTCCGTGTACACAAGTCCGGTGACGACTGCGACGAGCGCGAGGAACACGATCGCCACCGTAATCGCACCAACGAGCAGCACCTGTCCGCGGTCGCGAGACCCGCTCACCAGACCGTCACCTCCACGTCTACCACGGCGGCGATCGGGCCGACCTCGCGATCGGACATTGCGGGCGGATCAGATTCGTTCGCCGCCGCGGCGACCGTCTCTGTATAGCTCGCGGCCGCGGCGTCCGGACCCGGCTCCGCGTCGGCGCTCGAGTAGACGGTCTCCCGCGCTATCGAGCCGTCGTGGCGTTCGTAGGCGAACCGGATCCGGTACGCTTCATTTCGGGACGATTCTCCGAACTGCTCGGCCAGTAGCTCCCCGAGGACGAAAGTCTCGAGTTCGCCACTCGAAAACGCCGTCCCGTCCCAGGCGCGGACGAGCGCCGACAGGTCTCCACCGTCAGACCGGGCCGTGGCGGCGACGAGGAGGGCTTCCTGTGCCTGTCGCTCGAGTTCGTGCTGTCGATGGCGCTGCTTTGACTCCTCGGTAGCGGCCGTGAGTCCGCCCGTCTGGGACGCCACGAGAACCGCCGCGAGGACAATCGCGGCCCCGACGACGCCCTCGAGCGTGTACGCTTGCCCGCGATCGGTCTCGTCTCGACTCGACTCGTGACCGCCGCACGGACCCGATCGTGACCGCACGCTCGCGTCTCGAACTCCCATCAGCTCCACACCTCCACGACGAGTCGACAGGCGGTTCGACACGCTCGAATATCGGTGACTGACACGAACCGTTCGACCGTTTCGTCCGGACGACCGCGTACCGCGCTGGTGGCGCGAGTCAGAATCACGGACTCCCGATCGATCGTCTCGAGCGTGATCGTTACCGCCTCGAGGGGCCGTCCGTTGGCGGTTCGGAGGCCGACCCGCGCCGGAGTAGTCGATTCGTCGAACTCGTTTCGAAAACGGGACCCATCTAACTCGTTCGGATCGTCGCCGGTTTCGAAGCCGTCGACGACCGCCGTCGCGATTCGATCCGCCTGAGCGCGGTCGGTCCGTTCGTCTGAGGCCTCGTTAGTGTGTAGTGCCCCCGGTATCGCCGTGAACGCGAACGCAACGGCCAGCAGGAACACGCCGACGCCGATGGCGAAGTCTTGCGTCGTCTGTCCGCGATCGCCGCGAGCGGATCCCGCAGCGGCGCGTCGGTCGTCACGCATTCACACCACCACCAGCCAGCTACAAAGCGCGACCGTCGAGAGGGCCAGCACGTACTTGGCCCCGCTCAACAGAGCCGCGTTTCGAAGGTACCCACACACGAACCCCGACAGGATCGCGTGGATTGTAACCGCGTGAAAGAAAACGACCGAGAGCGTATCCGCATCGAGCGTTGCACCAGAACCAGTACTCGCCAGTTGTCCAGTGGCGCTCGCCGTGTTCGATCCCGTCGCGGAACCGGACTCGAGGCCGCTCATCGTCTCGACGAACTGTGTCTGTAAGAGCCCAATGACGGTCAGCATCGTCGCGAATGTCATGACGACGATGGCGATCTGTACACGCGTCCGGGATCTGCGTTCCGCCTCGAGGTCGTCGTGGGTTTCACTCGCTGCCGCAGCGGTCCGTAACACCGGCGTGACGTGGTTCGTCGCTTTCTGTGCGTCGGCGACGAGCCGCGTCGTTCGGGCGAGTCGCGGGATGTGATAGCAGTTCGCGAACTCGAACAGCGACTCGTCGAGTCGCCGCCCGTAGGCGACCTTCGTGTGAATCGCGTCGAGCTCGGCGGCGAGAGCGCCACTGGCGGTTCGCGAAACGGTCCGGATCGACTCGAGGAGCGTTTGCCCCGTATCGTTCGCGCTCGAGAGCGTTCGGAGCGTCTCCGAGAGCGCGTCGGCGAGCGCGCGACGACGGCGTCGATTCCACTCGTAGAAGACCGCAATCGGCGTCAAGACGGTAAATAGAGGAACGTACAGGTATCGTATCGTTACGACGATTGAGTCTCCGATTCCGCCGCTCGACGGAAATGCACTCGCACCGACCAGCGCGGACCCTGCGACAGCGAGTATCGCAGCGGGAACCGTGACTGCGAGCGTCGCCAGAGGGTGATCGCGAAAGAACCGATGCGGATTCCGAGCGGCCGTCCGGACGCGGTGTAGCCACGCCCGTCTCGCGATTCGAGTCCGAATCCGCGGCTGATCGCCGGTGGGAGCGACGACGTGCCAGCCGAACGTGTCCCACTCGCGCGCCGACTCGCTTCGTGCGGTCGAACGTCCCTCGAGAGTCCCCGTCCCTGGGTCGTCGCGTTTGACCGTGGATATGAGCACGAGAAACCCGACCCCGATCGCAGGGATCAGTCCGTAGACGGCCAGATACAACACGGCGTCTATCGTGGCCGCGCCCGGCACCAGTTGCATCACGACCACGACGACGACCACTAGCAGCGGAAACAGCGAAACGGTTAGGTACAGCTCGCCGATAAGCTCGAGCGTGTCGAGCGTTTGCTCCTGTCGCTGTCTGGCGTTTTTCGCGTGTCTGTCCGTCTTCTCCGCGAGAAAAACCTCGAAGTCGCCGCCGCTGTTGATAGTCGAGAGGAGATCTAGCAGGAACTGTGCCAATTCGTCACTCGGCGTTTCGCGCGCCCGCGTTCGAATCGCGGTTCGGTAATCGACGCCGGCGTATTCGACTTCCCTTCGAATACTTCGGAACGCGAGCGCGACGTCCCCGTAGGCGTCTTCCGCGTCGGCGAGCGCCTCGAAGACCTCGAGGTGATCGAGGCCGCCGACCGACAGCGCGTACATATACGCGATGGCGTCGGGGAGCAACGCGTCGATCTCGCGTTTCCGGGCCGCGGCTCGAGCAGAGGGAATCGCGAGCATCGAGCAGACGCAGAGTCCACCGCCACCCACGCCGCATACCAGCGACGTTACACCGGCTATCGCGATCGTCTCGGACGGCTGGGCCACTCCCCCCACGACGTACCCGAGTATCAAGCCCGCGAGACAGCAGCCGACTCCGACGAGACAGCCCAGACGGAGCGCTCGAGCCAGATACTCCTGGCCCGTCGCGCTCATTCTCGCCTCTCCGAGTTTTCGCTCGAGCGTCATCGAGACCGGCCCTAACAGTGCGTAGAGACGAGACGAACGGGCCAGCGGTAACGCGGGACCGAGTGCATCGGAACTCGATCGCTCACTCTCGGTGGTTGTCGTCGAACCCGTGCTCATGGCCCGTGAGTATCCGTCGTGGGTTCGGAATCAGCGCTATCGTCTCCCCGTTCGAGGCGTCTTTCACCCTCGGTGGGACGATTGCGACGCGTGTCGATCCGTTCGTCACGGTCGCCCCGATCCCGTTGCGTGTCGGAATCGGGTGGCTTCGCGAGCCAGGGCGGTAACTCGAGCGCCGCTCGAGACGAAGCGGTACCACTCGGTGGCTGTCTGGTACCCGCGCGGTAGTCGTCGAATAGCGCTTCGTCGGCGCGCTCGAGAACGTTCGCCGCGCGCCTGGCCGTCTCGGGGGACGAATCCGGGCGCGAAACCTGGCTCTCCGTTTGCGAGCGCTCGATTCTGACGCTCTCCATCTCGCGGAGTGCCGGAAGCGCCTCCTCGAGTCGGTCGGTCGCCATCAGCGTCCGGATCTTCTCGGAATCCGTCATATACGCCTGAATCGTCGCCGCGACGTCCGCGTAGCTGCCGAGACCGCGCTCGATCAGGTACGCGAGCACGACCCGGCGCTCGAAGAGTTCGCGTTCGAGCGTCTCCTGACTCCAGCCTCGATCGACTCGAATCTCTTCGAGGATGCTCGACGTACCGGCCTCGCGATAGTCGTCGGTTTTCGCCTGCCACTGGTAGACGTCCTGTACGTTGATCTCGTCGCGTTCGACGTCGTAGTCGTTGATCTCGGTAATACATTTGTTTCGACGAACGGTCTCGCCGCCCACCGTCGTCTGGGTCTGGACCGCGACTATATCCAGCGAGCTAAAGACCGGCTTCGAGACGTCGATCGGTGCCGACGTGAACCGGGTCAGCACCTCGTCGACGGAGTCGGCGTGGAAGGTCGTACAGGTCGTGTGTCCGGTCGACATGACCTGAAACAGGGTTCTACCCTCCTCACCGCGGATCTCGCCCATCACGATGTAGTCGGGGCGCTGGCGCAACGTCGCCTCGAGGAGGTCGAACTCGTCGACGGCTCCCGTCGAGTCGGCAGTGGGCGACGGCCGCGTCGTACTCGCGATCCAGTTTCGCTGCGGAAGCGTGACCTCGCGGGTGTCTTCTATCGAGACGACCTTCGCGCTCGAGGGGATAAAGAGCGAGAGCGCGTTCAGGCTCGTCGTCTTTCCGGAGGCCGTCCCGCCGGCTAACAGCAGGCTCTTCCCGTTTTCGACGGCCAGCCAGAGAAACGCCATCTCCTCGAGGGTGAAGGTGTGCCAGTTGACGAGGTCTACCGGCGTGTACGGCACGTCGGTAAACTGTCGAATCGTGTAGTTCGTTCCCCGATCGGAGACCTCCGTTCCGAGCGTCAGCTGCGCGCGCGACCCGTCCGGAAGCGTCGCGTCGACTTGCGGGCGTCGCTTGCTGATCCCGTTTCCGGACCGCTGAGCGAGCGTGACGACGAAATCGTCGAGTTCTGTCCGATCGTGGTGGACGTTCGTGATGAGCTGGTCGTACTTCGAGTGATAGACGAACACCGGCGCGTCGTAGCCGTCGACCGAGATGTCCTCGACGTTGCGGTCACGTTTGATCCCGTCGATTCGCTGGTAGCCCACGAAATCCCGGCACAACCCGTAGAGGAGCTTTTCGACCTGGTACTCGCTGAGTGTCCCCCGATCGTCGGCGAGGACTGCCGCGTCTGGACGCGCCTCGATTCCCGTGAGCGTGCGTCGCTCGTCGGATTCGTCGCTCTCCCTCTCGCGGAACACCGACGAAATCCGCTCGAGAATCCCGCGATCGTCTCGGTTTCGAGAACGCTCGAGCAGTCCGTACCGCTCGAGTAACTCCCTCGCTTCCGATTCGATTACGTCTCGACGATCGGCGACGGCTGCGTCCGCGCTGATCTCTTCGTCGGCGTACGTGATGGTTCGCTCGAGTGTGGCTCCGAGAAAGTCGCGGACGTCGCGCTCGCGGTCGGTCAGCGATGGCTCAACGAGGTAGTACTTGCGTTCGTTTTCGCTCGTCGAGTGGAAGATGCTGACGAACGCGTAGGGCTCGTTCACCCAGTACCGATCGATCTCTCGAAGCGTCGATTTCTGCTCGATCGAGACGGCTTTCTCGAGGTCGTATCGGTTCGTCACCGTGGGAAGCCCGCCGTCAGTCGAGAAGAACTCGTCGTCGTCGATCGCGTGGCGAACGTCGATCGTTCGTTCGTCGACGATCTCGGCGAGTGCCCTGCCGATGCTGTTCGCCGCCCGGAGCGTGCGTTCGGTCTGGGACGGTTCTGTCCCCGTTTCGGGGGCGGCCGAACCGATTGTCATAGACGGGGTTCGCCTCCCCATCACTCAAAAACCCATTCGCTCGAGCGGCGGCGAGAGATTTTTCGCGACCGGCAGTCACTCGGCAGTTCCGCTAAACGACGGATCTCCCTCTGAATTATCGACGAGAACGAACGTCGTCGAGCCGCAACTGCAACTGGTAGTGCCTATCGGTTGAATCCCGCCGGTTGGCCATTGACGAGCAGCATACGCGGATCCGCATTCGACACATTCGGCTAATTCCCTGGTGATATCGTCTCTGTTGGCCATTCCTAGGAGCCGGAAGCCCGCTTCGGTATATGGTCTTTTCTGTTCCGGCGATCCAGAGCCGGAGAACCCGGTCACGAATACCGGACGCCGTTCCGAATCGGAGAGAGCGGACCGGGACTACTGGGCGAGGTAGCCGCCCTCGACGGGCAGCGTGACGCCGGTCACTCGAGAGGAGAGATCCGATCCGAGGAACAACACCGCGTTGGCGATCTCCTCCGGGTCGGCGAGTCCGGGCATCGGCTCGGTGTTCAGGAACTGCTCTTCCATCTCCGGATGTTCGTCGATCGTGCGTTCGATCATTTCGGTCTGAACGATGCCGGGGGCGACGGCGTTCGCTCGGATCCCTTCCTCTGCGTACTCGATAGCGGCGTACTTCGTCAGTTGACCGACCGCCGCTTTCGCCGCGCCGTAGCCGCTGTACTGGGGAACGGCGACCTCGCCACCGATCGATGAGGCGCTGATAATCGATCCGCCGTCGTCCGCACGCATCGCCTCGATACCGTACTTCATCCCGTTCCAGACGCCTTTGAGGTTCACGTCGATCACTTGCTCGAACGCGTCGGTATCGTAGTCCTCGAGGCGGTCGACCGGCCCTTCGATCGCCGCGTTGTTGAACAGCACGTCGAGGCCGCCGTACTCGTCGACGGCCGTTTCGATCATTCGCTCGGCTTCGTCTGCGTCCGAGACGTCCGCTCGGACGAACGTCGCCTCGCCGCCGTTCGCGGTTATGTCGTCGACCGTTTGCGCGCCGCCGTCCTCGTCCACGTCGGCGACCACGACGGCCGCACCGTTGTTCGCGAAGGTCTTAGCCGTCGTGCGACCGATTCCCGATGCAGCACCCGTTACGATCGCAGTATCGTCTTCGAGTAATTCCATCACGAAAAGAAACGGTCCGTCGACGGATAGCAGTTCTGGCTACCAGTCGGTATACTGTTACGTTTGACAGCAGTGTATCTCATTCTAGCATATATTTCAATTATATTTTACTATGTGTATCACACACCACCCATGTAGGGATGAATGCCGATTGCAAAGGTTGAGTGTGTTAGATCTATGCTCTATACCCCACTGTTCACCGTTGACAAGGAACAGTTACTTTGGCAAGAATGTTTATGTGATCTACAATCCATTGCACCAGATATGGCATATTACGAATCAGATGCGATAACCATCGAGTGGGACCAGTCAATCGAGGCCGTCGTCATGGACTGGCACTCGTTCGCGAGCGGAGACGCGTACCGAAACGCCCTCGAGAAGGGTCTAGACCTGGTCGAAGAGAAGGGCGCGACGAACTGGCTCGCGGATCTCCGCGATCTCGGGACCGTAACGCAGGACGATCAGGAATGGACCCAGGAGGAGTGGCATCCTCGAGCGTTCGACACGACGCTCTCGAACATCGCGGTTCTCCAGCCCGAAAGCGTCGTTGCGAACATGTCCGTCGACGACCTCGTCGAGGAGTTCGGCTCGAACGACAACAAATCGCGGATATTCAGCGACCGAGACGAAGCCGAATCGTGGCTCAAAGCGCGGTAACGGCCTCAATCACGGTCGAGGAGCCGGATCACGACGGGGAGCCGAATCACGGTCGAAAGCGTGTACGGCAGTTTTGAAATGTGAGGCCGCTCGAGGAGGCCGACGCTCGGACCGTTCGTCGTTCAGTTTCGATCCGGCATCGTCGACGGGCGAGCGACGGCGTTCATATCCGGTCGGTTCGACGACGGCATCGTCGAGTACATCGTCGACCGCCCCGTCGACGAACCGGTCTCGTCGCTCTGGGCACCGAAGGTCATCCCATCGGCGAGTCCGCTCTCTTCTTGTTTATCCGGCCGATCGTCGTCCGCTGACTCGTCCTCTCGGTCGTCTTCGCGTTCGACGTCCTCGTCCGGTTGTTCTCCGCGAGTGCGTCGCTCATCGCGAATTTCCTCGAGTCGGGTCTGCAGCGAACGTAATCCCTCGCCGAATTCCGGGGCGCTGGTCCCCGTCAACGACTGGACCGTCGACTCGGCCGTCGCCGAATCGTTTTCCTTGGAGTCCCCACCTGACTTCGTCTCCCGCTCTCCGAGGGTTTCGCGAAGCTCGGTCAGAGCCTCCTCGAGACCGGCGGTCGTCTCCTCGCTTTCTGGTTCGGAGCCCTCGTCTGCGAGCGCCCCGAGACGCGCGAGCGCGATCAGCGCCCGGAGCTCTCGGAGCTGCGGTTCGGATGCGCGAGCGAACGCCTCCGGAATCGAGTCCGGCTCGCTCCCGTCGGGAAGTTCGTCGAGGCCGAGCGCCGAAAGCACCGTTCGCGGATCGTTCGAATCGACGAACTCGCGCGCCGCGCTAGCGTGTTCGGCGACCCGCGTCGAGCCGGATTCGCCCCGGTCGCGGAACTGCTCCAGCGTGACGTCTTCTTCTGCCTCGAGGGTCGCCTGCACCGAAGACAGCAGTTCCGAGAGCCGGTCGCTCGAGTCGTCCGCCGGGATTCGCTCTGCTTCGCCGCTCATGATGCCCCCTCGTTCGCCGTCGCGGCGAACGTTCCGTCCTCCGATTCCGAGACCGTCTCGACGATCTGTTCGACCATCTCCTCGCGGCTGAGGTTCGCCCGCACGTCGACGTCTTTGGCGATCGACTGGAGGTCCGAGTAGGAGACGATCTCGAGAAACTCCACGAGCGTCTCCTTCCGAAGGCCCTCGAGGTCGTCAGCCCCGGGTTCGCTCTCACCGTCTTCTCCGGCGTCGTCGGATACATCTTCGTCGGCCGCCTTGTCATCGTCGGCCGCTTCGTCACCGCGACTGTCCGTTTCGCCAGCTTCGCCTCCCGTCTCATCCCCGTCAGCCGCTGTCTCGCCCTCGAGGGCGTCGACGACGGCGTCGCGAGCCGCCGTCGTGAGGTCGGACCACAGCTCTGACAGGCTCGTTCCGTTCTCGGATCGATCCGTAATCGCGTCGTGAATCTCTCGCCCGACGGCCCCGCCGAGTTCCCGGCCCACTCGCGCGCCGAACTCGCCGCCGACCGTCGCCCCGATCGCGTCGGCGTCGACGCTGTCCTCGAGGGATCCGTCGCCGAGCAGGTCGGAGACGGCGACCTGCTCGCTGATCTCATCGGCGATCAGTTCCCGGAGACCCGTCTCTTCGCTCATCCGATTCCACCTCGAGACGGGACGTCTCGACTGTGCGGTCCCATCTGATTATTCCTCGTCGATGTCGTCGCCGCCGTCGTTCTGTTCCTCGTCGGCTCCGCTCTCGTCCGAATCGTCGTCGTTCTCCCCGTCGATCTCATCGTCGTTCGGTTCGTCCTCGTCGGCTCCGTTTCCGTCGTCGCCCGTCTCGGTTTCGGACTCGTCGCTTGCAGTCTCGTCGTCGCCATCCTCATCCTCCTCGTCGTCGCCATCCTCATCCTCCTCGTCGTCACCGCCGTCCTCGTCTTCCTCGTCGTCACTGCCGTCCTCGTCTTCCTCGTCGTCACTGCCGTCTTCGCCGTTTTCGTCGGCTTCGGACTCGTCATCTGCCTCGGATCGGTCGTCGTCGGCTTCGTCCTCAGATTGGTCGGACTTACGCAGCTCTTCGACGACGAGTTGGCCGATCGTCCGACCGACCGATTCGCCGACTTTTCGGCCGACGAACGCGCCAATCTGCCGCCCGAGCACCTCGCCGATCGGTTCGTCTTCGTCGACCGCTCCCTCCCACTGGGTCCCCTCGAGCAACTTCTCGAGGTCGATGTTGTCCACGATCTCTTCGTAGTCGATCCGATCCGTTACTGGTTTGTCACTCATGATTGGCTCTCCGCTTGCGCTCGCGATTCGGACTGTTCGCTCGAGTCGTCCTGCTCGTCTCGAGGTTCGGTCTGCTCGGCTAGCTGTCGAATTATTTCACTGATAATTGCGGCGACTAACTCCTCGATCGGCAGGCTGGGAACGAGGCCGAGTGATTTTTCCTTCAACCACTGGCCCGCGGCCGAGAGTCGACCGCCGGACGCCTCCTCGTCTCCCGCCGTGTCGTCTGCTTCTTCGCCGTCTTCGTCGTCCGATCCGTCGTCGGTATCCGCGCTCCCGAACAGGCGACCGAGTAGCTTCTTCGGCATCCCGAGGAGGCTTTTGAGTCGGTCGATCGCCGCCCCGTACAAACCGGCGAGATACTGCTTCGGTTTCTCGAGTAGCGTACTGAGCAGTTCCTTCGGTTTGCCGAGCAGCGATCTCGCTTTGTCGAGAAGGCCGCTCAGCATCGCCTTTGGACCGTCGAGAAGCCCCGTTACGGCCGACAACAGATTCCCGAGCAGGTTGTTCGATCCCGGCCGAGCGGACACGTCGAGCGTCACCGGGTTCAGGTTCACCTCGAGTCCGAGCAGGTCCAGAAACAGCCCGTCGAGATCGAGGTGCAAGACGCCGCTGGCGTCGTCTCCTTCGTATACGTCGTCGGCGTCTTCGACGTGGTAGTCGTCTTCGGACTCGCCGTCGGTTGATTCGGCCGCTTCGCTCTCGTCCGATTCATCCTCCTCGGCCGATTCACCTTCTCCGTCCGATTGGGTTTCTACGTCGTCGTCCGATTCACTCTCGCTGTCTTCCAGTTCGCTTTCTTCGGCGGTACTGTCCGTGCCACCGCCGTCTTCTCCGTTGTCAGTGTCACCGCCCCCTTCTCCATCGTCCGCGTCATCAGCCTCTTGAGCACCGTCTGCGTCATCGTCGCCCTGGTCATCGTCCGCACCACCTCCGTCGGTCATCACCCGCCGCTCGACGGGCCGTTCTCCGTGACGACGGCTCGAGGCGGCACCGATGGGTACTGGTGCCCGACCGTCCTCGGAGCCGTCGTCTACTAACTCGACTGTCATTATGCGCGAACATACACGAGAACGACCGTTGTGGTGGTTTTCCTTGCGTGTGCGACCGACCATCCCACCCAACTCACCGAGAAATCGTCGTCTGACCGCACCGGGACCGCGCTACTCGAGCGAGTCGACGCGAAGGGCGTAGGTCCCTCGCGTGGCCCCCTCGTCGTGGTACTCGACGGGTTCTTCGATCACGCCGACGGTCTCGTCGCGGACGGTTGCAGCGGTTGCGATTCCCGCAAGGGGCTCGAACGCGCGCTCGCCATCCGCGAGCGAGAAGGATCGAACGCCGTGCGTGTCCGGATCTCGAACCCGAAAGTTCTGCGCGCAGGGGGCCACGACCGTGTCCCCGGCCGCGGCGAGGCCGTGGACGAACCCGCCGACGCCGTGGTCCCAGAGCGCCTGACCGTCGGCGTCGAACGCGGCGATCCGGTGCTCGTTTGGATGCCGGCCGTCGGTCTCGCGACTGTCGACCGCGTAGGTGTTCCCGGTCACGAACGCGACGCGGCCGTCGTTCGCGTAGGCGTGATTCGGATAGGCGTAGAGCGTCTCGCCGTCGATTTCGGTCTCCGTCGCGAGGTCGACACGCCACAGTTCGGCACCGCCGGGACCGAGAAGATAGCCGCGCTTGTCGCCGTGGCTCGAGACGGCGATCCGGTCGCCGTCGAACGAAACGTCGCCGACGCGTCGGTCGCCTTCGGTTCCGGGGTCCCAGGACCACTCGAGCGTTCCGCTCTCGGTTTCGAGGACGACCAGGCCGTTGTCGTGCTCGCCCATACATCGATTATAGCCGACGGCGAGCCGTTCACCCGCGTCGTCGAGGTCGATCGAAATCGGCGACGCATCGGTCTCGTAGCGCCAGCGAACCGCCCCGTCGGCGTCGAACGCGTAGACGGCGCTGTGCCACTCGCGGTGTTCTCCGTCGCGTTCGTACCGCCGGGCGGCGGCGTACAGCGCGGAGCCTGATCCACTCCCAGCCGCGTTTTCGGTGTTTCGGACGCTGCCGGTCTCGAGAGCGACGACGTAGGGCTGGTAGAAGATGCTCTCTCGCGAGCTCTCACCGACGTCGTCGGCCGTGCCGTAGGACCACCGCTTCTCGCCCGACTCGAGGTCGTACGCCGCGATCGTCCCGGTATCGCCGCGACCGGCGACCACGACTGAATCGCGGAGCGTCTCGAGGCCGACCGCGTGCTCCGGGTGGTCGACCGACCATCGGGGCTCGAGCGCGTCGCGGTCGAACGCGGTTACGGTCCCGTCCCACTCGCCCGCGAAGACGAGCGAATCGGTCGCGTGGACGCTCGATCGCGTCCACATGTGCCGGCTTCGCGCGGGTTCGATCTCACCGAGCGGTCGCGTTTCGAGGCGTTCCGACCGCGGCCTATCGTTCGTCGCCACGGTCACTCCTCCGGAAACGTCTCGTGGAGCAGGTCGTGGGCGTCCTCGAGTCCGTCGAAGACGCTCTCGCCCTGCGCCGTCAGTCGGTGGACGGCCCGTTCGGCGTCGCGGACGGCGAGCAGTCGACCCCGCGTGTAGTCGTATTCGGGATCGTCCTCGTTCATCGTCGCGACCTCCTCCTCTAAGTCGACGAGCGCCGCGTCGAGGTGGCGCTCGATTTCGGCGAGCGTTTCGGCCTCCGACAGGGCTTCGATCGGCCCCTCGAGGTGACCCTCGAGGTCCTTCTCCGCGTGTTCGCGGGCGTGTCGGTCCCCGACGCCGAGGACGTTCATCAGTCCGAGTCTGAGCGCTTCGATTTCGTAACAGCTCATGTGTGGTGTCGTAGTCTTCCAGTTTCGTTTTCAGAGCGTCTGATCGACGAGATCGCTCACGATGCGATCCCGGTCGAGATGGTCGGAAACGATTCGGTCCGCGTCGGTTTCGTCGACGTCGCCGTACCAGACGCCGTCCGGGTAAACGGCGACCATCGGTCCGTCGCCACAGCGCCCGAGACAGGACGATCTGGTGATCCGCGCGTCGCAGTGCTCGGAGTCGCGAGCCGACTGCCGAAGGCGCTCGAGCACGGCCGGCGACCCCATCTCCGAGCAGGTTCGATTCGTGCAGACGGCGACGTGTTTCCCCGGCGCGTCGTGGCCGTGTGGCTCGTCGTCGACGTTCTCGCGATCGGCGTGGCTCTCCTGGTGGGCGAGCGCTCGCAGCATCGCTCGAGCGCCGCCCCGGTCCTCCTCGTAGCCCTCGAGGTCGACCTTGTACTTGCAGGTGTCACAGGACATCTCGACGCTGTTCGATCTCGCCTCCTGCCAGCGGTCGGCGAAGACGTCGAGCAGCCTCGAGTCCGTTCCCAGCGGGTCGCCCGCGGCCGCCTCGACGTAGGGGTAGTCCGCGTCGAACTCGTCGGTCCAGTCGCGGACGCGCTGGGTCAACACGCCGTCGCCGAGCATGTACGGCAGGACGACGACGGCGTCGGGCCGGTGTTTCGAGAGCCCGTGAAGTGACTCTTCGAGCGTCGGTTCGGTCACGCCGACGAACGACGCCTCGACCCTCGAGAACGCTCGCCCCTCGTAGAGCAATCGAGCGAGTTTGTGTACGTCGCCGTTGGCGTCCGGATCGCTCGAGCCCCGCGCACAGAGGACGACTGCGACGTCATCCTCGTCCCGATCGACGCCCAACTGACCTTCGACGGCCGCGGCGCGATCGTCGAGCAGGTCGAGAATCGCCGGGTGAATCCCCAGGTGCGCGCCGTTTTTGATCTCGATGTCGTGGACCGCTCGGGCCTGATCCACGGCCAGGGGAACGTCGTTTTTGACGTGGCTCGCGGCGAACAGCGAGCAGTGGACGACGGTTACCTCGCTTGCGACCGCCGCCAGCGTTTCGAACGCCTCGTCGATAGCCGGCTCCGCTAACTCGAGAAACGCCGCGTCGACGGGGATTCCGAGTCGCGACTCGAGGGCCGCGGCCAGTTCGCGAACCTGTTCGTTCGAGCGCTCGCGCCTCGAGCCGTGGCCGACCAGCAGGACGGCTTCGTCGTCGAAGGCGAACGCGATGTCGTCGGTTTTGCTCATGCGTGGGTACGTTGGTGCGGTTTCGTGGATCGGTCAGCACTCCCGACGCGTCGATCGTCCTCAGTCGTAGGCCTCGGCCTGTTCGAGGCTCTTGCGTAACTTTCGCTCGCGGCTCGGCGCGTAGAGGCCCGTCTCCTCGCAGTCCTCGTAGAGCCACGTGCCGAACGCGGGCGCGGCGTCGTCGTCGACGCCGAACCAGTAGCCGCCCGAGGAGGTCTCCGAGAGGTCGCCCATCGGGGCGTCGACCGGGCAGTCTTCGATCAGCTCTCGAGTCGCCTCGAGAAGCGCCTCGTCGTCGTGGACGAACGAGATGCCCACCGTTCCGCTCGAGGACTTGAAACAGATCGTGCCACAGCCCTCGAGGATGCCCCGCAGCAGCTCTCGGTCGTGGCTCGCGAACGCCGAGAAGCGGTAGTGTCCCCGACCGTCGACCGGGAGGCCGAGCGTGCCGCTGCGTCCGAACAGCCCGTCGCCCGCGTCGGTGGGTCCGTCATCGTCTTCGCCCGCACCGATCTCGAGCGTGTACTCGTCTTCGGTTCGGGTGATCGACGCGTCGTGTGCGTACTCGCGGCTGGTCGTGTCGTGGTCGATGTCGCCGCCAGCGACGGCCGCGAGCACGTTCGCGGACGTCTCGTCGTTGGTCACGACTTCGACGGTGTCCTCGCCAACGTCGCCGCTCCCGGCGACGTGACCCCAGAGGTAGGCCGACGCGGGGTGGCCCGCGAGCGGGTCGGCGGGGACCTCGATCTCGAGCGGGTCGCCGTCGGATCCGGCGACGTCGCTCATCGTCGCACCTCCCCGCTCATTCGCCCACCTCGCGAACGACGATGGCGTCCGTCGGGCAGGCCGCGGCGGCCTGCCGGGCCTCGTCGATCCGGTCGTCGTCGAACGTCGCGACGACGCGCTCTGCCGTGTCGGTTACCTCGCCCTCGCAGTCGTAGATCGGGTCCGCGTCGGGGTCGATCGTCGCCATCCCATCCGCACCCTCGACGAACCGCGGATCGCGGGTCAGGCAGGCGAAGATGCCGTCGCAGGCGTCTTTCTCGACGGTGATCTCGTAGGCAGGCATGGTCAGTAGTCGTACTTCGTCTCGTAGCCACGCGGCGTCACCATCCGGTCGTCCCAGACGTAGGTCTCCTCGTTGCCGACGACGATGGTCGTCGTCATGTCTATGATCTCACTTTCGCCGAGTTCCTCGAGTTCGCCCAGTTCCGTGATCATCACTTGCTCATCCTCGCGGCCAGCGCCGTGAACGATGCCGACCGGCGTGTCGGGGTCGCGGTGGGTAAGCAGGATCTCACAGCACTTCTGGAAGTTCTCGCGGCGCTTGCGACTCCACGGGTTGTAGATCGTGATGGTGAAGCTCTCGCTCGCGACCGAGTGTAGTCGCGACTCGATCTCGGGCATCGGGACTAGGTGATCCGAGAGCGAAATCGAGACGGTGTCGTTCACGAGCGGCGCGCCGAGGCGAGCCCCGCAGGACTGGGCCGCCGGCACGCCGGGGACGACCTCGAAGTCGACCATCGACGCCGTTGCGCCCTTGGATTCGATTATCTCGAGCGCCAGTCCCGCCAGCGCGTAGACGTTGGGGTCGCCGCTGCCGACGATCGCCACGTCGTTGCCCGCGAGCGTGCGGTCGATCGCTTCTTCCGTGCGCGAGACCTCGCCGCACATCGGCGTGTCGTACAGCTCGTCGGCCGCCTCGGTGATCTCGTCGGGAATGAGATCGATGTAGGTCGTGTAGCCGACGATGTGTTCGGCCTCGAGCAGCGCGGCTTTCGCCCGTTCGGTCATCCCCTCCGGGTGGCCGGGACCGAGTCCGACCGCGATCAGTTGGCCGGGATCTGCGTCGAAGTCCTCGACCGTCGAGCCGACCTTCTCGTCGGTTTTCTCCTGCTTGCTCGAGGAACCCGAGCTCGCGCCGCACTTTGAACTCGAGGAGGCCGACGAATCGCTCGAAGAAGACGAGGACGCCCCGCATTTCGAGGTCGAACTGGATGACGAGGAGTCGCTCGAGGACGCCGATGCCGATCCGCTCGAGGCGTCCGAACTCGCGCCGCACTTCGAGGACGACTCCTCGGGTTCACTGGTCGACGCGCCACACTTGGATGCCGATTCGGTCTCGTCTGCGTTGGTGTCAGTACTCATTGGCTGTTAGAAGTTGTCGACGTCACGCCCGCCGCGGGGGGTGACGAGGTAGGTTCGGTCGTCGTTCTCCCAGGTCTCGGTCTCGTGATTGCCGATGATCAGCGAGGTTCCCATTCCGGAAACCTTGTCGTCGTGGGCCGCGGCCTCGCCGAGGGTGGTGATGAAGTGGTCCTCGCCGTTCCGGCCGGCGTCTTCGCGGCCGGCGTCGTTGACGATGGCCACGGCGGCGTCGTCGATCCGCTCCTCGCGGACGATCTCGACCGCCTTCTCGTAGTTCCGCCAGCAGTTGTAGAGGACGATCACGAAGTCGCTGATCGCCGCCGCGCGAAGTTTCTCCTCGATTTCGTCCCAACCGCGCCACTTGTCCGAAAGCGAAATCGTACAGAAGTCGTTACACAGCGGCGCGCCGACGTTGGCCGCGCCGCCCAGTGCCGCCGTGAGGCCGGGGACGATCTCGATCGGCACGTCGGTCGCCCCCTCCTCCTCGGCCATCGTGAAGATGAGGTCCGATTTTCCGTAGACGGAGGGGTCGCCGCCGGAGACGTGGGCGACGTCTTTCCCCTCGCGGACGTAGTCGAACGCCGCTCGAGCGAGTTCGATCTGACGGCCCATCGACGAGCGAACGATCTCCTGTTCGAAGCCGTTCTCTCGGGTCGCGAGACCGTCGTCGTCGACCGCGTCTTCCGGCGGCAGGGTCCCGTCTTCGCGAAGGAACTTCTGATAGAGGTTGGACGCGATGACGACGTCCGCAGACTCGATAACGCGTTTGGCCTTCGCGGTCATGTGAGCCGGCAGCCCGGGGCCGATGCCGACGACGGAGAGGGTTCCGTGGTCGTCGGGGGTGCCGCCGGTCGCGTCCGCCGTCGTATCGCCGTCGGCGGATTCGGCGTCGGAACTCATCGGCCGATCGCCACCGTGACCTCGTTTTCGTAGCCCATCTTCTCGAGGACGAGTTCGTTCTCGGCTCCGCCGGCGATCGCGCTGGCTTCGGAGACGCCCGGCCAGCCGATCAGATCTTTCGACCGCGAGGGCGTCGGTCCCTCGTGGGCGAGTAGCGTCTCCTTGTCGAAGACGACGACGCCGAGGTCGAGTTCGTCCGCGGCCGCGAGCAAGCCCTCCTCGTCTTCCTTTCGGGTCGCCGTGCCGACGAATTCCACGTCTTCGAAGCCGTAGTCGGTTTCCTCGAGCGCTTGCTCCCAGGCGGCGACAAAGGCGTCTTTGCTCGCGCCCGAAACGCTGCCGGTGCCCAGCACGATGCCGTCCTGCTTGTTACGCTTGAGCACCGTCACGTCGTCGCCGACGAGGACGGCTTTGGGGCCCTCGAGTCGGGCGACGGGGCCGAGGTTTTCGTCCAGCACGGCGAGGTTGGTCTTCACGGTCGAATCGCCGTTGACCACGTGGGCGTCCATCGCCTTCGCGCGGGATTCGACTCCCTGCTTGCCGGCGGCCTCGCTCGCGGTGGTCATCGCCGGCACGGCACCCATCGTCGCCAGGTCCTGTGCGACCTGATTCGCGCCGTGGTGGCCGCCCGTGATCGGGATCGCCCACGTGAGTTCCTCGTCGACGACGCAGATTGCGGGATCCTCCCACTTGTCGTCGAGAAGGTGGGCGGTCTTTCGCATTGCAATTCCGCTCGCCATCAGGCCGATGAAGCAGTCGTACTCGCCCCAGTGCTCCTCGAAGACGTCGCCGTGATACTCGAGGATCTCGATGCTCTCGTAGCGGTCGCCGATCTCCGCCTGAATCTCCTCGGCGGTCTCCATCTTCCGCCCGAAGGAGACGATCGCGATTTCCTCGGCGACCTCGCCGTCCGAATCGGCCGTCGAACAGTGGCCGCCGGAGTCCGATTCAGCGTCGTCCGTCGTGTCCGTGTTCTCAGTTCCTGAACTCATGTTGAAACCTCCGTCGTACTCGTAGCGAAACCGCCCTGTCCACGCGCTATGGGCCCGTCCAGACCACCGCGGGGGTGGGACTGAAAGGGGCCACCGCGGTCGGCCCGGTGAGCCGACGCAAGCACTGCACTGAGCGAGCGTGCGAGCGAAGGAAGCGCACAGCGAGGCGCAACCGGTCGAGCGCGGTGGGGGCTTTCGCCGTGTTCGCGGTCGCTGTACCGCAGTTCAGTCATCGCTCGCCTCCGGTTTGCTCGCGTTCTCGTCCGCATTCTCCGACGCGCCTCGGTTGGCCCAGTCGCCGTAGAGGAAGGATCGCTCGTAGCCCGCGCCCGTCACCGCGTCGCCGATGACGACCAGCGCGGAGGCCCGGTATCCGGCTTCCTCGACTTTGTCAGCAATCGTCCCGATATCGCCGATGATCACGTCCTCGTCGGGCCACGAGGCGTGGTAGATCACCGCGACCGGCGTCTCCGGATCGTGGTCCGCCTCGAGCAACCGGTCCATCGTGTCCCGAACCGCGTGGGTTCCGAGGTAGATGCAGGTCGTCACGTCGCCCATCTCGACGAACTCCGAGATGTGGTCCTCCTCTGCGGTCAGGGTCTTGCCCTGGGGCCGGGTGAACGCGACGTGGTTCGACACCTCGTTCAGGGTCAACTGGGTCCGCAGCGTCGCGCTCGCGGCGAACGCGGACGTGACGCCGGGGACGAAATGGGTCGGGACGCCCTCGTGTTCCAGCGCGTCCATCTGCTCGAGCGCCGCGCCGTAGATCGCCGGGTCGCCGCTGTGGAGCCGAACCACGTTGTCGCCGTTATCGTAGGCATCGCGCATCAGCGGGATCAGCTCCTCGAGGTCCTTGCCCACCGAATTCACCAGCTCGGCGTGGGCGCAGTACTCGTCTAGAAGCTCGCTGTTGACCAGCGAGCCGGCGTGGACGACCAGATCGGCCTCCTCGAGCAGTTCTTTGCCCGCCACGGTCAGTAGCCGCGGGTTGCCGGGGCCGGCTCCGACGAACGGGATCCCCTCCTGCTCGTCGCCGGCGCTGTGTTCGAAGATCCGGTCGTCGAGTTCCTCGCGTCGGCGCTCGCCCTGCGAGTCGATCGCATCCTGCGGATCGTCATGCGCGTTGTCGTCGCTCATCGGTGACCTCCGCAGTCGCCGCCCTCACAGCCTTCGGTGTGCTCGAGGGAGACCAGTTCGTCCTCGTGCAGGTCGCGACCGCCGTCCGCGACCGGTTCGCCGTCCGCGGTCGTCTCGTCTGCAGACGTCTCGTCCGAACCTGCCTCGTCGTCGGTTTGGAACGCGGCCGTCGCCGCCTCGATCTCGAGATCCGCCTTCTCGGCGTAGGCCAGCGTGTAGTAATCCCTCTCATCGATGTCGGTGGGATCGTCCGTAACCCGCGTATCGCCCTGCTCCATGAACAGGCGTCGACCGTAGGTCACGTCGTAGCCCGCTTCCGCGAGGCCCTCGTGGGTCGCCGGCGCGTCGGTGACCTTGAACAGGATCATCCGATCCGGTCCGGTGGGGCTAGCGCCGTTGGCGGCTTCCCGCAAGGAGAGGCCGGCACCGGCTTCGATCTCGACGCCCATCGCGGTCGCGAAGGCCGTCACCGCGCTCACGCCAGGGACGATCTCCAGTTCGACGTCCGGATGAAACGCGTCGATCGTCCGGCGCAGGTGGCCGAACGTCGAGTAGACGTTCGGGTCGCCCAGCGTGACGAAGGCGACGTCGCCCGCGCGGGCGTTCGGCGCGATCTCCGCGGCGGCTTCCTTCCACGCCGCTCGCAGCTTTTCCTCATCTCTGGTCATCGGGAAGTCGAGATCCCCGATCTTCGACTCCTCGACGTGCTCGAGCGCGACCGACCGCGAGAGTCGCCCGGGTGAGTAAACCACGTCCGCATTCTCGAGGACACGCTTTCCTCGAACCGTCACGAGGTCGGCTTCGCCGGGTCCGAGGCCGATTCCGTAGAGGGTCATCGCTCGCCTCCTCGCGTCCGCGTCTCTCCGTCGCCTCCGGGTCGACCGCCATCGGCGGCGACTCTCTCGCCGTCCTCGTCGTCCGCATCCGCAGTCGCGCTCCCGACCAACATGTACACCGGATTGTCCGAATTGAAACTCGTCGCGCCGGCGAGTTCGTAGCCGTGGCTCACCTGAAATTGGACGACCTCCTCGAGCAGATCACGCTCTCGGAAGGCCTCCGTCGCCTTTCCGGCGACCTCGAGTCTCGAGACGTTCATCACCACGCGGTCGATTTCGGTCTCGACGGCGTGATCGAGGACGGCCTCGAAGTTTCGACTGCCGCCCAGAAAGAGGGCGTCGGCATCGTCGGGAAGCCCCGCGGGCGCTTCCTCGTTTCTGAGCTCGACGGCGGCCCGAAGCGAGTCCTCGTTCGCGGCGAGGTTCTTCTCCGTCGTCTCGAGGCGTCCTGCCTTTCGCTCGAGGGCGGTCACGCGGCCCGCACGCTGGGCCGCTTCGATCGTGATCGCCCCCGTACAGGAGCCGACCTCCGCGAAGTGGTCGTCTTCCTCGAGGGCGAGTTTCGAATGGACGACGGCGCGGACCTCGGCCTTCGTCGGCCCGGCCTTCGCATCGTGTGGAAGCGCGATGGGTGGCATCACCCGAGGGAACAGAAGCCATCCCTAAAACAATTTTGTTTGGTATAGAACAATCTGTATTGCTCATTCTGAGTTGGTATAGTACAAACTCCGTTGTTCATTCGACGGTGAACGATAGAATTTCGAGCGTGTTCGTTCGCTCGCCACTTCGACGGATGATGGTCTAGACGGACTCGAGGAACCGATCGAACGCCCCGCTCTCGGGGTGGACGTGGACGTAGGTTCCGAGCGACTCGTACTCGGTCAGGCCGTCGTGTTCGCCGTCGATGCCGTCCCCGCGAACCGTCTCGAACGCGAACCGGGCGTCGCCCGCCACGTCGGCGCTCGAGTAGTGGAACTCGTGACCGCGAATCGTCTCGCCCGCGTTCGCGGTCAGGGTTGCGTCGGTCGCCTCGAGCTCGACGTGATCGAGCGCCTGATAGCGGTCGTGCATCGTCACCTCGGCGGGGAGGATGCCGGCCATCTCGCTGGTCTCGCCATCGCTCGTCGTCAGCGACTCGCTCATCGCCATCAGTCCGCCGCACTCGCCCAGAACGGGCAGTCCCTCGCTCGCGAGGTCCCCGATTTCCGAAAGCGTTCCCGCCGACTCGAGCGCGTCGGCGTGGAGTTCGGGATAGCCGCCCGGCAGATAGACGCCGTCGGCGTCCGGGACCGGATCGCCGGCCAGCGGCGAGAACGTCACGAGTTCGGCGCGCTCGCGAACGCGCTCGAGGGTGGCCGGGTACCGAAAGCAGAAGGCGGCGTCGTCTGCCACGGCGATTCGGGCGTCGACTGCGCGCGCAGAGTTGTCCCACTCAGCGGGAGTCTCCGGCGCGGGCGGTTCGCTCGCGACCGCGGCCAACCGCTCGGCTTCGAGCGACGCCGCGGCCTCGCGAAGCGCCTCCTTCGGGAGCACGGCTTCTCCGCCCATCTCGAGGCCGAGGTGCCGGTCGGGGATCTCGAGGTCCGAGTTCGGCGGGATCCGTCCGAAGAACTCGAGGTCGTCGGGCAACGCGTCGCGAATGCCCTGTTCGTGGCGACCGCCGTGAGCGCGCTGGGCGACGATGCCGGCGACCTCTATGTCGCGACCGGCGGTTTCGGCGTAGCGCTGAAATCCGAGCGCCGTCGCCGCGACGCTCTCCATTCCCGCTTTGGCGTCGACGACGAGCACGACGGGCAGGTCAAGGGCTTCGGCGACCATCGCGGTGCTCGAGCCGTCGCCGTCGTACAGCCCCATGACGCCCTCGACGACGCAGATATCTCCCTCGCCGCGCTGATAGTTTCGCCGCAGTCCATCTTCGCCGCAGAGCCACAGGTCGAGCGTGCGAGACGGCCGGCCCGCGATCGCCTCGTGGTGACTCGGATCGATGAAGTCCGGCCCCGCTTTGGCGGGCTGGACCGAATAGCCGGCGTCCTCGAGCGCCTGGACGATTGCGAGTGTCGCGACCGTTTTTCCGACACCGGAACTGACGCCGCCAAGGACGAATCCGTTCATCATTGTACTTGCGTTCGGACAACTGAACTTGAATCCGTCGGTGGCGTCGACTGCGCGCTTCGCTTCGGTGAACGGGCGACGTGATTTCGGGAGAGCTGCTCTCGATCGGTTCGAACCACCGACGAACTTAACGGCATTGACCGGCTACGACACGTCCGATCACAATGACTGAGGAACCCGAAGACCCCACTCGGCACCACCTTCGAGAAGCCCTCCGTCACATTGACGCGGCACAGGACGGGGACCTCAGAAAGACCAACGACGTCGCGCTCGAGGAGGTCGCAAAAACGGTCTCGACCGTATTGCGCGAGTACGAACAGGACGAGTGAGACTGCTGTACTCGCCTCAACCGATTACGTGAGTCGCCTTCGCAGCAAAATTTTTCAACCCCGAATAATTATCTCTCCTCTTATTTGTACTGCCCCATAGGGCGTATATATTACCGCTTCGAAAGCTGCTTACTTCCCTCCGACAACGAATAGTGTTAGACTACGACCATGTACACACGACGCGGCTCGAGTCGGTGCGCGCGTAGACAGATAGAACGAACCGCTTCGCAGCCGGCGACCGCTTCTCGAGCCGATTACCGGAAGACGCCCCGCTCCGGAGGTATCCGACTATGACGCGATCTGATCGGTCCGACGAGGAAGTCAAAGACACCGTCCAACAGTACTGGGACGGCCGCGCCGACTCGTTCGACGACGACAGCCAGCACGGGATTCACAGCGACGAGCAACACGAGGCGTGGCTCTCGGTGCTTCGCGAGCGGACCGGCGAACCGCCACAGCGGGTGCTTGACCTGGGCTGTGGAACGGGGGTCGTCTCGCTGTTGTTGGCCGAACTCGGTCACGACGTTACGGGGGTCGACTTCTCGGAGGAAATGCTCGAGCGGGCTCGAGCGAAGGCCGAACGGACGGAGCTATCCGTCGACTTCCGCCGCGGTGACGCGGAAGCGCTGGAACAGCCCGATGACGCCTACGATCTGGTGACGGGTCGCCATCTCATCTGGACGCTCCCGACCCCGCCGAAGGCGATAGAGGAGTGGCGTCGCGTCGTCCGACCGGGCGGGAAGATCGTGCTCATCGAAGGCCACTGGGACTTCGACGACCCGTTCGACGGCTACGAGGAAATCCACGACGATCTCCCGCTGTACGACGGCCGCCCGCCCGAGGAATTAGCTGACTTCCTCGCGGAGCAGGGGCTCGAGAGCGTCGCGTACGAACCGCTGATGGACGCTGTATACTGGGGAGAAGAACCGGACTACGAACAGTACGTCGCGGTCGGCGAAGTCCCCGAGTGAGGGTCCCGGCCGGTGAAGTTCCCGGCTGGGGTTCCGGTCGGCGACGGCTCACCTGGGCCGCCGCGCGAAGTTCACGTTCTCTCAAGAGACCGGTTGTCTGACCGCCAGCACGACCAGATCGGAGAACGGCGTGTCCTCCGTTCCGGTCCCGCCCGCATGGTCCGATAGCTCGGCGAGCGAAAAGCGGTGAATTCGCTCGTCGTCGTGAGTCAACTTCTCGCACACCAGCGCCTCGAGATCCGGGTTCGCCCCGTTCTCGACCAGGAACTGCGCGATGTCACCGGGCATTCGATCGTAGGGCCTAGGCAACGCGAGCAGGTGCCGATCGTCCGCCGTGACCGCGGCGGCCAGCCGATCCATGTCGGCCTCGAGGTCGCCGCTCTTGTGGAGCGTGACGAACTCGGTGTCCTCCATCGGCGTCCGGGCGCGACTGGCGGCCAGCTGGAGCGAGGAGATGCCGGGGATCACACGGAGGGGCGTCTCGGAATCTTCGCGCTCGACCGCGGATTGTACCTTCCCGACGAACTGATAGCCCGAGTGGTTCGGATCGCCCATCGCGACGGCGGTTCCTGACTCGCCAGCCGCGACGCGCTCGGCGAATTCCTCGAGCGCGTCGACCTCGTCCTTGTACCCGCAGGTCAGCAGGTCGGCGTCGGTCCGGTCCTCGACGAATTCCACGACGGTCGTGAAGCCGACGAGTACGTCGGCCTCGCGGATCGCGCGTTCGCCGCGGGGCGTGAGGTACTCGAGGTTGCCCGGTCCGACGCCGACGGCGTAGACTGGCTTCGTCGAACCGGTTTCGCCCCTTCCAGCTTCGTCGATGTCAGGCTCCGGTGCTCCCGCCGCGAACGTCGCCGGATCCGGGCCGCTCTCGAGGTCGTACTCGTCGCTCATCGGTCCTCGTCGGTTGTTTCGGCAGCCCGTTCGACCGCCGACAGGTCCAACTCGAGGTCGTCCGTTCGAACGTCTTTCGCGACGTGGATCAGTTCGTTCGTCAGCGCGGCCGCGAGCCCGCTCCCGCCGCGGCGGCCGACGTTTGTTATCGCGGGGACGCCGTACTCCGCGCTGATCTCGCGGATGCGCTCCCGACTCTCTTCGGCCTTGACGAAGCCGACGGGCGTCGCGACGACGGCGGCCGGTCGCGTGCCGTCCTCGATGCAGTCCGCGAGGGCGAAGGCCGCGGTCGGCGCATTTCCGACGACCGCGATCGCACCGTCGTAGACGCCCTGCTTGTCCAACTCGAGGACTGACGCAGCGGTCCGAGTCATGCCGGTTTCGGCCGCCAACTCGGTCCCGTTTCCGATCGCCTTGCGCTTCTCGCAATTGTGTCCTCTCCCCGTGATGCCGGCTCTGGACATCGTGATGTCGGTGACGATGGTGGCTTCCGCGAGCACCGCTCGAGCGCCCGCCCGAACCGGTGCGTCTTCGTCGTCGCCGAGTTCGTCGGCCCCCGTGAACTCGAGGAGGTGCTGGAACTCGATGTCGCCCATGGAGTGGACCGACTTCTGGCGAATCCGGTCGGCCAGCGTCTCGTCGGGGACAAACTGGCGAACGATGTCCATGCTCGTTTCCGCGATGTCCATCGCGTTCTGCGTCGTCGCGCCGAGGTCGGCGTACTCTCGTTCGAAATTCGCTTCTCCGTCCGTCGTATCCGCCCCCGCCTGCTCAGTCTGCTCAGTCATCGTTCGTCACCCCCGCGCCGACGGCCTCGTTGGTCGTTCTGGCCTCGAGATCGCCCTCGACGCGCAGGTTGATGTCCCGCAGGCGGTCGGCGGTCTCCTCGTCGGCGTCCCACAGGTCCCGGTCGATCGCCTCGAGCAGGGTGTCCGAGATGGACTCGAGCGCCCACGGGTTCACGTCGCGCATCCACTCCTGTCGATCCTCGTCGAAGGCGTACTTCTCGGCGACCTCTTCCCAGAGCGTGTCCGAGACGACGCCCGTCGTGGCGTCCCAGCCCAGCGTCACGTCGACGGTCGTCGAGAGGTCTCCCGCGCCCTTGTAGCCGTGTTCCTCCATCGACTCGAGCCAGTCCGGGTTCAACACGCGGGCCCGCATCGACTTGCGGACCTTCTCCTCGTTGGTGTAGACGTCCACGTTGTCGGGGTCCGAGGAATCGCCGACGTAGGACGCCGGCTCCTCGCCCGAAATCTCGGTCACGGCCGAGATGAACCCGCCGTGGAAGGCGTACCAGTCCGAGGAGTCGAACTCGTCCTGTTCCATCGTGTCCTCGAGTTTGACCGTCGCGTCGACGCTCGAGAGCCGGCGCTCGAAGGCGTCGTGGGCATCCGAGACGCGGCCGCGCGATCCCATGGCGTAGCCGCCCCACTGGACGTACACGCTCGCGAGGTCGCTCCGATCGTCCCAGTTGCCTTCGTCGACGGCCTTGTTCGTCCCGGCTCCGTAGCCGCCGGGTCGGGTGGTGAAGACGCGGTGTTTGGCCGCTTTTCGCGCATCGCTCGCGTCGAGTCCCTCCTCGTCCTCGAGTTCGGCCTGCTCCTCTTCGACGTGTTTCTTCACGTAGTTCATCTCGAGTGGCTCCTCGAGGTCGACGACCGCGTCCACCGCGTCGTGGATAACGCCCGCGGCGGCGGGGAAGGCGTCGCGGAAGAGCCCCGAAACGCGCGTCGTCACGTCGATTCTGGGACGATCGAGCTCCTCGAGCGGGATCGGCTCCACGTCGTCGATCCGCCCCGCGTCGGTCCACTGCGGTTCGACGCCCATCATCGCCAGCACCTGAGCGATCGTCTCGCCGCGGGTGCGAACGGTCGGGGTCCCCCACGCGACCACGCCGATCTCTTCGGGGTACTCGCCGCTCTCGTCGTGGTGGCGCTCGAGGACGCCTTCTGCGACCTCGCTGCCGACCTGCCAAGCGGCCTTCGCCGGTACCTTCCGCGGATCGAGCGTGTAGAAGTTCCGCGCCGTCGGGAGCAGGTCGACCCCGCCGCGAGTCGGCGCACCGGAGCCGCCCGGCGGCACGTACTCGCCCTCGAGGGCGTCCGCGGTTCGGGGAATCTCGTCCTCGGACCCCTGCACGCGCGGCTGTGCTTCCTCGCAGATGTACGCGAGCACTTCTCGGAGGTCGTCGTGGGCGCCGGACTTCGCCCGCGCGTCGCCGATCGTCTCGAGGTCGACGACGAGCAGGTTCATGTTGACCTCGTCCTCGGGACCGCCGTCGACCTCGCTCTCGGGGACGTCGAAATCGTTCGCGGCGAGCGTCTCGAGCAGTTCGACGCTGGTCTCGAAGACGCGATCGGACGCCTCGGCGTAGGTCATCCCGAGGTCGTCGTCGTAGGTTCCCGGCGAGTCGAGCATCGCTTCGTAATCGACTCCCAACACGCCGGCGACGCTCTCGCGGAGACTCGGCGCGCCCGGGTTCTCGAGTCGCGTGAGCGCGACCAGATACTCGATCAGTCGCTCGCCCTCCGGCGGTTCGGACATCGTGTGCAGTCCGAGCCGAATCTGGGTCGTCTTGACGTCCGTGAGGTACTCGTGGATTCGCTCGACGAGGTCGTCTATCTCGAGGTCGTCGCCGGCGACGTCGCCTTCCGCGAGCGTGGTTCCCGACTCCTCCGGTCCGCGGACTTCGACCTTTTCGTCTATCTCTCCCGCGATACCTAACTCAACCGCGAGGTCGAGTTCCTCGACCGTCTCCCGGATGAGCCTCTCGAGGTGCTCGCCGTCGTCCGCGCGGGCGTCTTCCATCCCCGCTTCGCGGTACTGATTCGCCAGTTCCTCGAGTTCCGACAGTTCGTCGTAGGTCCCCGCGTTTCGCATGACCGGGGTGAGGTAGTCCACGATCGCGGCGTAGGATCGACGCTTCGCCTGCGTTCCCTCGCCGGGGTTGTTCACGATGTAGGGGTAGACGTTCGGCAGGTCGTCGATCAGCTGGTCGGGCGCGCTCTCGCCGTCGAGGCCGACGGTCTTGCCGGGGAGCCACTCGAGGCTCCCGTGGGTGCCCAGGTGGACGACGGCGTCGGCGTCGTAGGTGTTGCGCATCCAACTGTAGAACGCGTAGTAGTCGTGGGGCGGCTGGAGATCCGAATCGTGGTACACCTTCGAAGGATCCATCCCGAACCCGCGCGGGGGCTGGACCGTGACGAGGACGTTGCCGAACTCGACGCCCGGTATCGCGAACGGCCGGTCCGGCGCTTCGCCCCACTCCTCGAGGACGTTCTCTCGAAACCGCTCGTCCGCGTCGGCAAACCAGTCGGCGTACTGGTCGCTCGAGACCACATCAACGGAAAGCTCTCGAACGTCTTCCGGCGCGACCCAGCGGTCCTCGAGCGTGAGCTGTGCGGTCAGGTTCTCGACGAGCGACTGTCCGCTCTCGGGCAGTTCGCCACCGAGGTCGTAGTTTCGGGCCTCGAGTTCGGAGAGCAGATTCACGGTGCTCTCGGGCGAGTCGAGGCCGAACGCGGTCCCGATCCCGTCGTCGCTCGGCGGGTAGTTGTGCAGGACGACGGCGACCTTCTTCTCCTCGTTGGGCGTGTGGCGAAGCTCGGCCCAGTTGACCGCGAGGCGCGTCGCGTGGTCGATTCGATCCTCGATCGGGTAGTGGTGTTTCGGCGCGCTGCCGATTCCGGCCTCGTCATCGGTTCGCTCCTTGCCTGAGATCGGGTGTGTGATGACGTTGCCGTCGAACTCCGGCAGCGCGACGGACAGCGCGAGTTCGAACCCCATCACGCCCGTATCGTTCGACTCGTACCTCGAGCGCGAGCGCATCGTCGTGATCGTCTGGAGGACGGGCACGCCGAGGCGATCCAGAAAGACGTCCTCCGCGGAATTGCCCTCGTCGCTCGCCGAGCGGCCCCGTTCGTCCATCGAGAGCGAGAACATGAACGAGGAGAGCACGGCGTCGACGATCGGCTCGCCACCGGCGGTTTCATCACTTTCTCGAGGCGTCTTCGACGCCTCGCCGTTGTCACTCTCGAGGAGCCAGTTGTCGGTCACCCACTCGGCGTCCTCTTGCTCGTCGGTGTCGGTCGCCGGGTTACAGAATATCGGCAGCGCGTTCGCACCCTGCTCCTCGAGCGCTCGCACCTGCGCGTCGACGTAGCGGGTGTTCTCGTGGGTCCAATGGGATTCGTAGAACCAGACGGCGACCGTCGGCCGTTCAGGGTCGAAGGTTTCGAGGAGTTCCTCGTACTCGACGCCCGGATAGTCGGGGTGGTAGACGCCCTCTGTCGGGAGCGCGGTGGGATCGGCGTACTCGCCCGCGAGATCGCTGTCGTCACCGTCGCCGTACTCCGAGACGAGGTATCGACACAGGTTCTCGACGTTGATCGTTCCGCCCTTCTCGAGGTAGTCGTACGCGAGATCGCGGTGCGAGTCGGCGACGGTCGTGTCCTCGAAGGCGAAGGCGTCGCCGGTCGCCTTCACGACGAGCGGAACCCCCGCCTCTGTGAGTTCTGCCGTCGCGTAGTCGTAGCCCGGCATACTGTCTTCGGCCCCGTGGAGCCAGAAGATCGCGGCCGTCGCGTCGGTCAACTCGTCGACGAACGCCTCGATCGACGCCTCGTCGTCCAGATCCGACTCGGATCTGACGACCAGTTCGATGCCCTCGAGGCGCGCCGCGGCCTCGCCGATCGACCCGAGTTCGTTCTCGGTCGCAGTGTAGATCCCAATGGATGCCATCGTGTTTTTAAACCTCTATTGTATTAGCGCAAGCATGGTTGCAAACGCTGGAGGCAAAAAGCTATCGTCACTCCCCTTTCCAGCGATCGTCGGGCAGGAGGAACTCAAGCGGGTGTTGCTCGCCGTCGCCGTCAACGACGACCTCGACGGCGCGCTCGTCGCGGGAGAAAAAGGAACCGCGAAGTCGACGGCCGTTCGCGGGCTGACCGATCTGCTCCCCGAACAGCGGGCCGTCGCCGACTGTCCGTACGGCTGTTCGCCGGACGATCCGCGCCTGCAGTGTACGGACTGTCGGGCGCGGACGAACGACGGGGAAATCACCGGCGCTCGAGCCGAGGTGCCGATCGAGACGCGGCCGGTTCCGCTCGTCACACTCCCGCTCGGCGCCACCCGGGATCGCGTCGTCGGAACCCTCTCCGTCGAGGACGCGCTCGCTGGCGAGGCCGACTTCGACCCCGGCCTGTTAGCCCGCGCACACCGGGGCATCCTCTACGTCGACGAGGTCAATCTCCTCGATGATCACCTGGTTGACATCATCCTCGACGCCGCGGCGAGCGGGGTCAACGCCGTCGAGCGGGACGGTATGAGCGTCTCTCATCCCGCCGAGTTCACGCTGGTCGGGACGATGAACCCCGAGGAGGGCGACCTCCGCCCGCAGCTTCGAGACCGCTTCGCGCTGCAGGCGACCGTCGAGGGCTGCCGGGAGATCGAAGACCGCGTCGAGATCATCGACCGCTCGCTCGGCCTCGGACTGGAGCCCGACGACTCCACCGCCGAGTACGCCGCCGACGTTCGAACCCTCCGAAACGACCTCGCGGAAGCCCGCGAGCGGCTTCCGTCGGTCGACCTCCCCGCCGACTTCAAAGCCGACATCGCCCGCCTCTGTCTCGAGGCCGGCGTCGACGGCCACCGCGGCGACGTCGCCACCGCCAGAACGGCCAGAACGATCGCCGCACTCGAGGGGCGGACGACCGTCATCGAACCCGACGTCCGCGAAGCCGCTTCGTACACCCTCCCCCACCGGCTTCGGAGTACCCCCTTCGAGGAGACTCCGGATCTCGAGGACCTGCTCGAAGAGGAGTTCGAGGGCTCCGACGACGCCGAGAGCGAATCGGACGATACGAACGACGGAGAGGGCGACGACGGTGCGGAAAACGGTAGCAACGACGCCGAAACTGCGGAGGATGGTGGCGACGCTGAGAAAGACCACGACGAAGGTGCGGAACGGGGAAACGACGGTGGAAACGATGGCGACGGCGGCGAACAGGACTCAGCGCGCGAACAGCCGAACGGGCCGTCGCCGGCTGAAGCCCCCGACAACGGTGAATCGGCGAGCGGCGAGTCCGATTCCTCGAGCGACCCGCGAGCCGACGCGGAACCCGAAACCGGCGGGAGTGACGATGAGAGCTACCGCGACGATAGTCACGAAGACGGCAGCGGCGATGGAGATGGCGATGACGACAGCACCGACGAGACGGCGACCCCGTTGCTACCCGGCCAGCGGGCCGAGATCGGCGAGGCGGACGCACCGAATCTCGAGGTCGAGTCCGCGGTCGAGACTCGCGGCGACGCGTCCGGCGGCGCTCGAGCGAGCGCAACCCCAACCTCGGACGGCCGGGGGGCTCGCGTTCGGACCGAACCTGTTTCCGAGGGCGACGGCGGAGGGTCGATCGATGCGGCCGCCTCCGTCCGATCGGCGGCGAGTCGCGGCGAGTCGACCGTCGGCGAGCGGGACCTCCGTCGGTCCGTGCGAAGCGGCGACGCCGCGGTGACGATCGTGTTCGCGGTTGACGCGAGCGCCTCGATGGCCCCCGCGATGCGGACGGCCAAGGGCGTCGTCCTCGAGTTGCTTCGAGACAGCTACCAGCACCGTGACGAGGTCGCGTTCGTCGCGTTTGCGGGAGACGACGCCGACGTGTTGCTTCCCCCGACCGACAGCGTCACGCTCGCCGCGCGCCACCTCAAGGACCTCCCCTCCGGCGATCGCACGCCGCTTCCGGCGGGCCTCGAGACGACCCGGTCGGTCCTCGAGCGGACGGACGCCGAGGCGTCGGTCGTCGTGCTCGTCACCGACGGCGGGGCGAACGTCGCGGACGAAACCTCGAGTCCGACGGAGGCGACGCGGCGGGCAGCCAGACGGCTCCGCGCCGTGGGTGCGTCGGTCGTCGTCGTCGACGCGGGAGATGACTCTCGATCGGGGCTCTCCGAACTCGTCGCCGCCGAAACGGACGGCGAACTCGTCTCGCTGTCGTCGCTCTCGGTCGAAACGGTGCGTTCGGCCGCGGAATCGGCCACGAAGACGGAGTAACTCGAGGCGGTCCCGACTGTACGGGCAGTCAGAGAGGAGGTACCGTAATAGCTCGAAAATTTACTGCGGTCGCGCGCCGGCGAACCGCAACTATTACTCGTCGAACAGCTCGTCGACGGCCGCTCTGGCCGCCAGCGCCGCCTCGTCGGCGACGGCGTCCGGATCGGCCTCGTCTTCTGGCGCGTTGAGGTAGACGTCGACCTCGAGCACGCCGTCTTCGAAGACGACCGTCACGTCGTAATCGCGGACCGCCGACTGTTTGTACGCCGAGAAAATTCGTTCCTCCGCCGCGTCGGAGGCGGTCTGTACGACCGTCTCCGGGTCCGGATCGGCGTTCGCGTCTGTCTCCGTGTCTGTATTCATTGCTGGCTCTGTTGTCGATGTGGTGGTACCGCCCTAAAAAGTGGGGCGACTGGGGATCGAATCCCGATTCGGGTCGCGTTCGATCGGTTTCGCGTTCGAGATCAGTTTACGCGCCGCCTGCGCCCGGACCGCCCGGGCCGGCCGGGCCGCCCATGCCGCCGCCAGCGCCGCCGAGCATCTGCTCGAGTTCTTCCTGCAGGGACTCGAACTGATCCTGCACTCGTTCTTCCTGCTTTTCGAGGGTCTCGAGGCGAATCTCGAGATTGTCGACTTTCTCGTCGAGGTCGTCTTCGGCCTCGTCGTAGTCGGTCTCGACGAGGAGTTCGCCGACCTGCCGGTACATGGTCGTCTCGTCGTCGATGTTCTCGAGTTCCTCGAGCGCGTTCTCGGCGTCGGTCAGCGAGGATTCGGCCTCCTGCTTCTGGACGGCGACCGTCTGGGCGGTCTCCTGGAGGTCCTGTAGCTCCTCGATTTTCTCCTGTGCTTCCGGCGGCAGGTTTCCTTGCATACCCCGACCGAAGCCCTCCGGACTGATAAAGCCAAGCTTTGCGTTCGACCGGCACTCGCGACCGTTCGGTCGGCGGCCGATTGACCGGCCGTAGTTCGCTCGCGGCCGTCTGCTCGTCAGACGAACCGGCTTCCCGCAGTGGTGGTCTCCTCCGCCACGTCGACCAGCGTAAACCAGGTGTTCAGCGCCGCTCGCAGGGCGATCACGTCCCGCGCTTCGATCTCGATGAAAACGGTCCGGTTGGATCGAGAAATCGTCGTTCGAGAGCGGTCGTCGTCGATCTCGCCGATCTCTCTTGTGACGCTTTCGGCGACGAGGCGCGCTCGAGCGTCGCTGTCGTACTCGAACTCGAGGGTCGCGCCGTGAGAAAACACGCGGACTAGTGGACGTCGACTTCCTTGACGTCGCGGCTGCGCTCTTTGAGCAGGACTCGGTGTCCGCAGTACGGACAGCGGACGCCGCCGTATTCGTCGAGCTGGACGTCGCGTTTACAGCGGGAACATTTGTAGCTCATGGGTGAGTGGGTTCGCTCGCGTTAGTCGCCGCCTTCGTCTTCGGCCAGTGCCGCTCGGATCGATCGGGTCACGGTCTTTCCGGCCGGCGTCTGCGGGCGGTAGGCACCGCCGGTGAACACTTCGCCGGTCTCCTCGTTCTTCCAGATGCCGGTTCCGACGCGCGTCACGTCGTCGCCGTCGACCGTCGCGTCTTCCATGTCCGCCTCGATCTCGCTCACTCGCCGTCGGGAAACGCGCCCGTAGCGTGCACCGAATCGGCCAGCGCTACCGACGATCCCAGAGTTGTTGCTCATAGTATCGTACCGTACCCCTAGCGGATTGATAAAGCTGTTGAGTCACGCTCGTCCGACCGGCCCGTCGGGTCTGGACACCCAGAGTAGTTCTCGAACGATGACCCCGAACGCGGCCAGGTAGCCGACCGGTGCGAGCGGGATAGCGAGCATGCCGGTTCCGATTCCGACGAGTCCGAGGAGCGTTCGAACGGCAAGTCCACTCACCGCGAGGAGTGGAATCGTCGCTAGGACGAAGTCGGCGCGCTCGAGCATCGTAATTACATCTAATTACGGACTGTCGGAAAAGTGCCCGAGAACCAGCAGGTACTGTCTCTTCTCTCGAGTCGGTAGCGTCCGCTGGCGATGACCGTCACGTCCCGCAGACCGACGGGGTATCGCTACTGGAACTCCTCCTCGTCGAGCACGTCGTTGAGGTCGCTTCGGATCCGTTCGCCCATCTCGCGGTCGCGCGCGGTCGTCACGATCCGGTTTTCCTGCACGCTCGAGCCGTCTCGCAAAAGGAGGCGAATATTTCCACCATCGTCAGCCCGCGTGACTTTCGCGCGCAGCCCCGACTGTGACCCCTTCCCGCCCGCGTCGATCGGGCCGGGAATGACCTTCTTGACGTGCGGGTGGCCCGCGACGGTCCGAATGGCCTGCATCCCAGTGCGGCCGCCGATCAGGGTCGTGTGGCTGCCGCCGATTTTCTCCGCGAGCGGGAGATCGACGACGTCGAGCGCTCGCTCCCCGTTTCGCTCGATGACGGCGTCGACCGGCTGCTCGTCGTCTACGCGATAGAACGTGTGATGGAGGGTGTTCCGAACGGCGCGGATGACGGTTCGGTCTCCCGCCGCGTAGACCTCCTCGGGGCGTTTCCTGCGGATTTCGTCGCCGATCAACTCGGCGAAGTTGCGGAACTCGACGGTTTCTTCCTCGCCGGTCTCGGGAACCGTCGTGATCGTCGTCTCGCCGATCGCCGCCTCGTCGGCGAGCATCGTGATCGTCGCCCGCTCGCGGCCGGCCTCGAGCACCACCCGGTCGGTGTTCGACTCCCGACAGACGAGACAGAAGTCTCCGGGTTTCTCGAGCGCCGAGGCGCAGTGGCGACACTCCATTGCTCTGCTCGGGGTTGGGACTGTCCGTGTAAAACGCCCGCGCTTTTCGCTCGCGGACTGTCCCGCGAGTGACTGCGCCCCGGCGACCCACCCACTCCGGTGGGGCACCGGCGCGGTGTGGCAACTCGAGCTACCCGAGGTCGACCGGATCGACTTTCAGATACTCGCGACACAACACGGTCGCATAGGAGCCTTTCGGCAGGGAAAACGATAGCGTCAGCGGTTCCCGCTCGAGTTCGAGGTCGGTGCGAACGAGGATCGCGCGGCGGGTTCCGGTCGAGTGGAACTCGCCGGGGAGGTCGAAGTCCGACGGCTCGAGGCCGAGCCGGTCGAGAACGTCGCGTTCGATCTCGCCCTGTTCGCCGTCGGCCAGTTCCGTCTCGGTTCCGACTAGCGGGGCCGTGACGAACGCCCGCCCGCGCTCGCAGTGGCGGGTCACGGATCGAACTCGGCGTTCGTCGACGCGCTGTTCGCGCTCGACATCGGGCAACTCGAGCCCGTCGGGGGCGTCTCGATCGGCGAAACAGACGACGTCACCCTCGACCGGCCGATCGAACGGAAGCCCGCGCTCGAGCCGTTCGCTCAGCATGAGATTGAACGCGTAGGACTGGGCCGCGTGAACGAACAGTCGCTGGAGGTTCGACGGAACCCGCTCTATGGCCGCCCGATAGGTTTCTGGATTCGGCTCGCCGATCCCCTCGCTCTGGTGTTCGGCCAGTTCGTGGAGCATCGAGCGCTCGTACCGCAGGCGGTTGGGAAACCGCTCGAGCGCTGCCTGCCAGTCGCGGCTGTCGTCGACGAATCGGCGGGCGTCCCGCGTCCCCTCCGGTTCGGCGTCAGTCGGATTGCCGAGATAGGCCATCACGGCCCCTTCCCAGTCGCCTCGAGCGATAGCGAGGCCGACTTTGTGCGTGACCGGCCGCCGGCTTCCGAACCGCTGCTGGCCGAAGAAGTTGGGGACGCCGATGGTTTCCGCCGATCCGCCTTCGTCACTGTTATCGCTACCGGTGTCGCCTGTCCCGCCTGTTCGGTCAGTCCCGTTCGTCCAACCAGCGCCGCCGAACGCCGCGAGTGCGTCGGTGATCTCGTCTGCGGTTTCCGGCCGCTCGGTATCGCTGACGACTAGCTCGAAGCTGTTTCCGGCGAGATCGCCGAACTCGAGCCCGCGTCCCGCCCGTCCGAGCACCTCGATATCGGCTTCGTTCACGTCAGGGAGATCGTTCCGATCGGGCGCGTAGACCGAAAACAGCTGGGTCGTCACCGCGTACTTGTCCTTGGTTCCGGCCCAGTTGATCCGTTCGCGACTGATCCCCAGCGCGTCGGAGAGCCGGGACGCAAAGTCGTTCGTGTCCCACGCCGTGAGCGTCGCCCGAAAGACGAGGTGCGGATAGGCGTCCGTCGACGCGTCGACCGGCTCGGTCGAGAACCGCTCGAGTTCGCGCACGCGAAAGTGATCGTCAGCGGCACGCAAGCGACCGCCGACCCCGTCGGCGTCGCTGACGTACCACTCCATGCCGACGGCCTGTTCGGTTGGATGGGGGGGGCGCATGTTCGTACTGGAAACGGCTTTGGCCGCCGGGACTAAATCGGTTCGTTCTCGAGGCGGCATCCGGTCCAGTATGTGAGAACCGGCCGGCGGAAACAGGTCTACCGAATATCATTTGGTAGGCGGAGTCCATCGTTCCGTATGGGACAGTCTCCGCTCCGGAGCGCGCTACCGGTAATGGGTGGCGTACTCGTTGCATCCGTCGCCGTTCCGTTCATCACCGGCGGTTCCGTTCGGATCAGCACGTTGCTTGCTGGCGCTCTCGGCTGTGTCGTTCCGTTGGCGCTTGCATGCCATCCCGGCGCGCTCGAGAAACGAAGTGCGATCGTCGGGGGAGCCGTCGTGACCCTCGCCCTCGTGAGCGCGGCGCTTTGGATACACGTGTAACGAGTCGAACGGCCCCGAGAAGGAGGAAATCGACTCCGATAATCCACCGCATTCGTAGGAAGCGACTTTTGTTCGCACGCGTGAGTGTTACCCATGGTCGTTCCACTGGAGATGGGGTGGCGGCAACTGCTGTTCGAGAACTGGCCGGTCGATCCCGGCGTGATGGACGCCCACCTTCCCGAGGGATTGACGCCCGACGAGTACGACGGGTCCGCGTGGCTGTCGATCGTTCCGTTCACAAACGTCGCCGTCCGACCGAGGGGTGTTCCGAAATCGCTCGGTATCAGACTACCGGAACTCAACGTCAGAACGTACGTTACCCACGATGGCGTGCCGAGCGTCTACTTCTTCAGCCTCGACGCGCAGGGCATTGCGAGCGTACTCGGGGCGCGCCTCTTCCACCACTTGCCGTACTACTACGCGCGGATCTCGCTGACGGTCGAAGACGGCCGCATCGCGTTCTCGTGTCGGCGTCGACATCCGGGCGCGCAACCCGCCCACTACGAGGGGACCTACTGGCCGACCGACGACCCGTTTTCGGCCCCGAACGATCCGTTCGGGGAGTTTCTGGTCGAACGCTATCGGTTCTACACCGAAGCCCAGGATGGTTCGATCCGGTACACGGAGGTCGAACACGAGCCGTGGCAGTTGTACCCGGCCGCCGCCGAAATCGAACGCAACACACTGTTTTCGGCGCACGGGTTCGAAACGCCGGACGCAGAGCCCGTCTATCACTACAGTCCGGGACTGGACGTGGTCGCCTCGCGAAGCAGACGTTTGTGAGGGTGGGGACAGATCACGCTTTCTGCCCCTCTGACACCGATCACTCCGCCACGCCGTCGACGAGTTCGCGGACGTACTCGAGTTCGTCCTCCAGAACCGTGTGGCCGACGCCCTGGTAGATCCGTTTCTCGGTCTCTGCCTCGAGGTCGTCGAAGGCCCGGATCGACTCGTCGACTCGTTCGACCGGAATATGCGGGTCCTGATCGCCACAACCGATGAACACCGCCGTTCCGTCCATCGAGCCGTCGTAGTCTCGAGGCGTCCCTTCGGGACCGATCAATCCCCCCGAGAGGGCGACGACGCCACCGTACCGGTCGGCGTTTCGAGCCGCGTACTCGGTCGAGAGACAACCGCCCTGTGAGAAGCCGAGCAGGATCGTCCGCTCGAGCGGGATTCCTGCCGATTCGACCGTCTCGAGTACGTCCTCGAGTTTGGCGAGCGCGGAGTCGAGGTGCGGCTGGTTGTCCTCGATCGGTGCGAGAAACGAGTTCGGGTACCAGGTGCCGCGGTGGGCCTGCGGCGCGAGAAAGGCGACGTCGTCGCGCGCGAACTCGTTTGCGAACTCGAGCATCCCGCTCGCGCGGGCTCCGCGGCCGTGAACGAGGACCATCGCCGCCGCGGCGTCTTCGAGGTCGGCTCCAACGCGCTCTATCGGCTGGTTCCCGTGTGGATCGTCGATCATGGTCGGTCCCACGGGACGGACGCCGAAAGGTGTTGGCAAGCCGGAGACAGAAGCCAGACGCCGATATCGGAAACTGGCGAGGGATATCGGCCATCTCGATACCTTTTTCACCACTCAGTGTTATTACTTGGTTGTATGAGCGAGTTCGAACAGTTCAGCGACGTCGGCGAAGCGGACGTAACGAGAGCGATCGGACAGGAGTGGACCGAGGAGTTCATGGACTTCTCGGACTCGGACGTCATCATCGTCGGTGGCGGCCCGTCCGGCCTCACGGCGGCGAAGGAGCTCTCCGAACGCGGTGTCAAAGTGATGGTCGTCGAGAAGAACAACTACCTCGGCGGCGGCTTCTGGCTCGGCGGCTTCCTGATGAACAAGGTCACGGTTCGCAGTCCCGCCCAGAAGGTGCTCGATGAACTGGACGTCTCCTACAAGGAGTCCCAGGACAGCGAAGATCTGTACGTCGCGAACGGGCCGGAGGCCTGTTCCGGGCTGATCAAGGCGGCCTGCGACGCGGGCGCGAAGATGCAGAACATGACCGAGTTCACCGACATCGTCATCCGGGAGGACCACCGCGTCGGCGGCATCGTCATGAACTGGACGCCGGTCCACGCGCTGCCCCGGGAGATCACCTGCGTCGACCCGATCGCGGTCGAAGCGGACCTCGTGATCGACGCGACGGGTCACGACGCGATGGCGGTCACCAAACTCGACGAGCGCGGCGTGCTCGACGCGCCCGGCATTCAGGACGCGAAAGAGCGCGGCCAGGTCATGGACCAGACCGACAGCGACACCTACGGCGCGCCCGGTCACGACTCTCCAGGCCACGATTCGATGTGGGTCGGCGAGAGCGAAGACGCCGTTGTCGAACACACCGGCCTCGTCCACGAGGGTCTCATCGCGACCGGAATGGCGACCGCGACCACCTTCGGACTGCCGCGCATGGGCCCGACCTTCGGCGCCATGCTCGTCTCCGGAAAACGCGCCGCCCAGGTCGCGCTCGACGAACTCGAGGTCGAGGCCGACCCCGTCGAACTGACCGCTCGAGCGACCCCGGCGGACGACTGAGCGGGCGATGGACCGAGTCGTCCTGTATCGAGCGCCGACGACCGAAGCCCGGGTCGACGAGATCGCAGACTGGCTCGAGGAGCGCCTGGCGTCGGTCGGCGTCTCCGTCGCCGTGAGAGACCGGTTTCTCGACGTCCACCGCACCGACGAGTTGGCCGAGCGGTTCGCCGAGGCTCGCGTTCGATCTCCGTACGACCGCGAGACGGGGAACGCGATGCTCGGGACGATCCGATACGAGGAGCGGGTCCTCGAGTCGCCCGAACGCGGCGGCGGCGTCCTCTACGACGGCCTACAGGTCCAGCGAGCGCTCAACGCGGCGATGGCCCCGGAAGACCGGGATCTCGAGACGCTCCACGTCGCGATACTCGATCGGGCGATCGGTACCTGGGGCGACCACGACGGCCGCTGGCACAAGCGGGTGAACGTCCTCGGTCAACCCGCGCTCGTCTCCGTCCCCGGGCTGTACGAGGCCCCAGCGAAGCCCGAGCGCTACTACAAAGAAAAACAACGACACGCGCTGCTATCGGGCGATTCGCCGCCGCGAGAGGTGCTCGAGAACCGCGTCAAGGGCGAGTTCCTGATAGAAGACGATCCGCGAACGACGGACGCGCTCGGGGGGTACGTCCTGCAACCGGTGGACTACCTCCTGACGGGGGCGTCGTTTTGCGACGACCAGCGGTGTCGGTTGTTCGACGCCCACCGCCACGAGGGCGTGATCGAGGCGCAGCTTCGGAAACCCGCTTTTTGCCCGGATCACGCCGAGATGTACGGCCGCGATTGACGCTTCGACACCCGCCGGATTCGGTGTCCATTTTTGGGTCGGTAGCGCTAGTACCGAGCAATGAGCGACGAATTCACGCTGTCTATTCCCGTGCGCTTTCGGGACATCGACCGGTTGAACCACGTCAACAACGCGGTGTACTCGACGTACCTCGAGGAGGCCAGATTCGCGTATCTGGAGTCGGTCCTCGACGTCGACGTGACCGAGTTCGAACTCGTCATCGTGAACCTCGAGCTTTCCTTTCGCCGACCGATCTCCCTCGACGACGACCTCGAGGTCGCCGTGTCAGTAACCGACCTCGGCGAGACGAGCTGGACGATGGATTACGAGTTCAGGGTCGATGGGAGTGTCGTTGCCACCGGCGAGACGACGAACGTCCACTTCGATCCGGAAACCGACCGTCCAAAGCCACTTCCCGCGGAGATTCGAGAGCCGTTACTCGAACGCGAACCCGGACTCGAAGCTGGGTCGCTCGACGAAAACGACGCGTCGTGATCGTTCGATGACGTTGTCGGCTCACGCCGATACTCGAGGTTCTCCATAAACAATAACTATTATGTGTGTTATTCTCATACAGGAGGGTGTTATGGTGTCGCCCACCTATCAAGACGAAACTGGGGTCGTCGACCAGCGGGACCGCATTTTTGACGCGCTTTCGTCCCGGCCGCGGCGGCAACTCCTGGTATCGCTCCTCGAGGCGCAGCCGGCGGAGTTCCTCGATCTTCCCCAGGCGGCGCTCGGTCGAGAACCCGCCGCGGAAGACCGCGAACTTCGGGCTGCGCTCGTGCATCGGCACCTCCCGCTTTTGGCCGACTACGGGTTCGTTCGCTGGGAGACGGACCCGTTGCGAGTCCAGCGGGGCCCGGAGTTGGACGTTCTCGAGCCCGTCGTACGGACGCTGGCGGTTCGAACCGAAACGGTCCCACCGCTGGTCGTCGGCGACATCCGACTCGAGTACGACAGCGAACGCAGGACCGAGTGAGTCGCGAGATCGGTGGGAGTGTCGGGTCGTTCGAGCGACCGTACAGGACCGAAACGAGCGGGCGAGAGCAGGTGATCGAGACTCCCGAGAACTCGACGACCTCGCACGCGTTCGATTACCCGATTCGACCGCCGGTCAATCGAACGACCCCCAACGCGTGCGTTTCGTGGGCGACCGCGTCTGCGTTTTCTCGAAGAGCGGTATGGGCCTGATTGATGCGCTCGTCTAATCGCCGCGTCGGTTCGGTCTCGTAGCGAAGCTTCGTCGTTGGCGGCGTCGAAAGGACTGTGATCGCGCGGAAGATCGCGTTTACCGGTGGCCCGTACCACCGCTGGCTTCTCGCCGCGTTCACCAGGACGACGTGACCGCCGGATTCGACCAGTCGCGACCAGTCCTCGACCGCACCTGCCGGGTCCGAGAGCATGCCGACGACGAACGTGGCGAGCACCGCATCTATCGGCTCCGAAACCGGCGGCGTCGTCGCGTCTCCGCGGACGACGTGGACGTTGTCGTACCGTTCCGTGAGGTCGCGCGCTCGCTCGAGGACGGGAGCGGTGAAATCGATCCCGACGACGGTGCCCTCGGGGCCGACCGCCGACCGGAGGACGGGGAGGTTCGCCCCCGTACCGCAGCCCATCTCGACGACGGTGTCGCCGGGCTCGAGTCGGCAGGCCTCTACTGCCCGTCGCCGAAGCGCGGCGATCCCCGGCGTTCTGTGCGCCAACAGGTCGTAGAGTCGCATCCATCGTCCGTAGAACGCCTGCGCGTCTCCGGTTCCCGTTTCGGTCATCGGTGGTTCAGATAGCAGGTGGGTCGCCGCCCTTAAAGTAACGAGCGAACCGTGTCAGCGACTGATTCCGCGTCCGGGCCGAGCACGTACGTGATCGGTTCGATCCCCATCCCGCCGGTCTGGTAGAGGACAGTCGCGTCCGGCTGGGACTCGATGGCCGCTCCGACGCTCGAGGTCACGTCGCTCGACTCGTCGAACTCCGCGGTGACGTGACCCTGATCGGCGAGCGTGTCGACGAGCTGCCGATCGTACTTGATGTTCGCCGCCGCGGACGCGTCCGCCCCGTGTCGGCGCGCCGCGAGCAACACGGACGCGACGTGTTCGGAGACGCCGAACTCCGGACCGCCGGGGACCGTCGCCTTCCCCTTCACGTCGAAGATACGCCCCGGAACCCCCGCGACGTCGTCGACTCCCGCCGCGTCGGGCGTACAGGCGACGAGGTTCGACCCGACCGCGGGGATCAGCCCCGCGAACCCGCTCGCGTTCTCGAGAACCCGAAGTCCCCGCCGGAGCGAAGAGAGCACGCGCTCGCCCGCCCGAAGGTCGCTTTCGGGATCGTGGACCCGAAAGCTGGATTCGTACTCCGCAAGTTCCGGAACCGCTTCCTCGTGCAGTGCGGTCAAGACGTCTCCGCCGCCTTCGAGGTCTCGAATCAGGATCTCGAGTTCGATGAGCGCCTGGACCGGCGTCGTATCGCCCGTGGCCAGCCCCGCGCCGAGTTCCGCCACGAGCGATTCGACGCGCGGGTCGTCGGCGATCCGGCGGTTGATCGTCACGTCCCCGTGGGCGTACTTCGAGACCGCGCTCTGGCTGATTCCGAGCACCGCCGCGACCTCGCTCTGGGTGAGATCGCGCTCGCGAAGCTCGCCGGCTAGCATCGACCGAACCGTTGGGAGAAACTCCTCGACGACGATTTCTTCGACGAATTTCATTCGTTGGCCCGACGTAGGAACCCCGCCGGGATAACTGTGGCTCACCGTCGGTGGAGTTCGTTCGTCGTCGATGAGGGCGGTTCGCCGACGGGTCTCAGTCGCTGCGCTCGAGTTGGTCGCCGCCGAACTCGTCGTCGCTTTGGATCCGGGAGGCCTGCGGGCCGTCCTGATCTTGGTACTTCGAGCCCCGGTCGCTTCCGTACGGCCTGTCCGCGGGGGTTTTGAGCTCCGTGAACGTCAACTGGGAGATCCGCATTCCGGGGGTCAGCGCGACCGGTGCGGAGCCGAGATTCGAAAGCTCGAGGGTGATCTGACCCCGATAGCCCGGATCGCACAGCCCCGCGGTCGCGTGGACGACGACGGCGAGACGACCCAGCGAGGAGCGGCCCTCGACGTGCGCGATGAGGTCCGCGGGAATCTCGACGCGCTCGTGTGTCGTCCCCAGCACGAAGTCCCCGGGATGGAGGATGAAATCGTCGTCGTCCTCGACGACCGTTTCAGTCACGTACTCGTCGACCTCCCGCTCGGAAGTGGGGTGGATACAGGGGATGTTCGTCCGCTGGAACTCGAGGAACTCCCGACCGAGCCGGAGGTCGACGCTCGCCGGTTGGATCTGGAGTTCGTAGTCGTCGAGCGGGTCGATCACGAGATCGCCCTCCTCGAGGCGCTCGAGGATGTCCGCGTCGGAAAGGATCATGTGCGAGCACTCGCGTTGCGGAACTTAAAAGCCACTGACCTGCGCGGAAACTTCCTCGAGGAGTGAGACGACGGTTGAGGGTCCGAGGATGAGAACGGCGATACGGGCGATTACAGTGCGTCTTCGATAGCCGATTCGATCGGGTCGTAGGTCGGGTCCTCGACTTGCTCGCCGTCGACGATGACCGTCGGTGTGGCTTTGATGCCCGCGTTCTTGGCCCGTTCGCGTTCGGTCTCGAGTTCGCCTCGATAGGCGCCGTCTTCGGTATCGGTGACCACCTTTTCGCCGTCGACGCCAGCGTCGTTCGCGGTCGATTCGATCACGTCGAGCGAGTATCCGTCGGTGAACTCGGCGTAAATATTCTCTTCGAACTGCCAGAACGCCTCGTCGCCGCCCTGATCCTGCACGGAACGCGCGGCGCTTGCGATCTCCCAAGACCAATCGGGGTTGGCTGGGATCGGGAAGTCGTGGAACTCGTATCGGATCTCTCCGGGATCGATATACGACTCCTTGAGGCGCGGATACACGTTCAACTCGTCCTCGAGCGTGTACCTCGCGCACGCGCCACAGCCGAAGTCCTTGAACACCATGACGGTCACGTCTGCCTCCGGATCACCCGCGACGGGAACCGGAAGCGCGGGCTCGCCCTCGAGTTCGAACTCGCCGCCGTTTCCGCTGTTCGAGTTGAGACAACCCGCGACGGCGACGCCCGCCCCGGCGAGAGCCGTTGCCGCGAACTTCCGGCGTGAGATATCCATATGCTTGCTAGCGACCGCGGGGTGAAATATGTAGTGACAGCGGTATCCCGTCGCCGTTTGTTACCACGATCGCGCGAGTCGACTCGCGGCTGATCGCCGCGCCTATATCGGTCCCGCTCGAGTCTTCGAGCATGAAACAGGCCATCGTCGCGCGAACCGATATCGGGATGGGCCAGGGCAAGCTCGCCGCCCAGGTCGCACACGCCTCCCTCTCGGCCTACGAGAAGGCCGACAAGCGGACCCAGCGGGAGTGGAAAAACGGCGGCCAGAAGAAGATCGTCCTGAAGGGAAGCAGCGAACGCGAACTACACGAACTCTCCGAAATCGCAGACCACAAGGGGATCGCTCAGTCGCTCATCCGCGACGCCGGACACACGCAGCTCGAGCCGGGGACCGTCACCGCGCTGGCCGTCGGTCCCGCAGAAGAAGACCTCGTCGATCGCGTGACGGGCGAACTGCCGCTGTTTTGAGCGCCGTTCGGGGCTCAACTCGAGGTCGCGGTCTCAGTCGAGATCGAAGAGCGCGCCGGGCGCGTCGACGTCGATCGATGCGACCCGACAGACGTCCCACAGCGTCGCCCCGTTGCTCGTCACGACGGGAACGCCGAGTTCGGCCTCGAGCCGATCGACCGCGGCGAGCGATCGGTAGTTCGTACACGAGACGAACAGGCCGTCGAGCGAGCGCCCGTCGGCCATCGCCATCGCCTGTTCGTAGGCGTCGTCGGGTTCGAGCGCGCCGATAGCGGTGTTCGCCTCGATTCCGCGACCGTCGATGGCGACGACGTCGAAGCCCGCGTCCTCGAGAAATTCCGCTTCGCGTTCGTCGAGGGCTTCGGTGTACGGCGTCACCACGCCGACGCGCTCGACGGCGAGTTCGTCGAGCGCTCTGACGACGGATCGAGCCGTCGCGACCGCGGGGACGCCCGCGGCGTCCTCGAGGCGCTCCTCGAGTTCCGCGTCGAAGCCGGGGCCGTGGAGCAAGCTCCCCGTGGTACAGGCGTAGGCGACAGCGTCCACGTCGGCGTGTGCGAGCAGCCTTCCGCCGCGAACCGCGTCGTCGCTCATCGCGTCGAGTTCGTCGACGGTGACCGACTCGAGGGCCATTCGGGCCGCGTGGATCGTCACGTCACCTTCGGTCGTCCGTTCGAACTCGGGTTCGACCGTCGTGTTCGACGAGGGGACGACCACGCCGATTCGAGCGGGGCCGTCGTCGCGCGCGAGTTCGGTCCCGTCGTCGGATCCATCGATTCGATCGGGACTCGGGTCACTCATCGTCGCTCGCTCCAGACACGCTCTTCTCGTCGGCTCGGTCGCGCTCGAGCGCCGACGGATCGCGACCGTCCGGATCGCCGTGACCGCCGCCGCCGGGAGTTCTGACCGTGACCGTCGTTCCGGCGGGGACGTCGACCGTCGTCTTCGCTGCGACGGAGGTTTCGCCCGCCGAAAGCGACTCGTCGGCGTCTCCCGCCGCGGCGTCCGCGTCCAGTTCGACGCCCTCGGGGAGGTCGAATCCGTCCGGTACCTCGAGGACGTTCCGCCCTCGAGCGCCGTCCTCGCCGTCGGCGACCCCGCTGGGGGCGTACCGCCGCCGTTCCGTCAGCAGCGAAACGGTAGCCTCGGTCTCGACGGTTACCGATCGCTCGAGGCCGAGCCCGCCGCGGAACGTCCCTCGACCGCCGCTTCCGGGCCGGAAGGCGTAGCGTTCGACCCGCATCGGGTACTCGGTCTCCATCGACTCGATGGGCGTGTTGAGCGTGTTCGTCATGCCGACCTGTACGCCGTCCATCCCGTCCGCGCCGGCTCGCGCGCCGAAGCCGCCGCCGATGGTTTCGTAGTAGGTAAAGGAGCCGTCTCGAGCGCCGATGGTCAGGTTGTTCATCGTCCCCTGCCCCTGCGCCGGCACGCGGTCCGGAGTCGCCTTCGCGAGAGCGCTGAAGACCACGTCGGTGACTCGCTGGCTGGTCTCGACGTTGCCGCCCACCACCGCGGCGGGGGACGTGGGGTTGAGCACCGACCCCTCAGGCGCGTCGACCGAAACCGGATCGTAACAGCCTTCGTTCGGTGGAATTTCGGGATCCGTGATACACCGGACGACGAAGTAGACCGCGCTCTTGGCGACGGCCAGCGGCGCGTTGAGGTTGCCGTCGACCTGCGAAGCGGTCCCCGAGAAGTCGACGTCGACGCTCGCGCCGTCGACCGTGACCGTCGTCTCGATCGGAACGTCGTCGTCGGTGATCCCGTCGCCCTCGAGCACGTCCGACGCCTCGTAGACGCCGTCCGGTATCTCCGCGAGTTCGCTCGCGATCCGGTCTCGAGAGTACTCGATGACGGCGTCGAACCCGGCCAGTACGGTCTCCTCACCGTGTTCGTCGATCAGCGACGCGACGCGCGCTTCGGCGCGCTCGTTCGCCGCGAGCTGGGCGCGGAAGTCGGCCTTGCGCTCTCGAGCGTTGCGGACGTTCGAGAGAATGAGCGACTGCACGTCGGATCGGATCTCGCCGCCCTCGACGAGCCTGATTGGGGGCAGCCGGAGCCCCTCCTGGTAGATCTCGCGCGCACCGGCCGGCATGCTACCGGGCGTCATCCCGCCGACGTCGGCGTGGTGGGCCCGAGACACCGCGTAGCCCACGATCTCCGAATCGGGCGCGATCGGCGAGACCATCGTCACGTCTGGCAAGTGCGTCCCGCCGGTGAACGGGTCGTTGAGCACGAACACGTCGCCCGGTTTCGGATCGTGCTCGCGGACGGCCGCGACCGACTCCGGCATCGCGCCGAGGTGGACGGGGATGTGCTCGGCCTGGGCGATCATCCGGCCCTCGGCGTCGAACAGCGCCGTCGAGCAGTCCCGGCGCTCCTTGATGTTCGGCGAGTACGCCCCGCGGATCAGGGTCTGACCCATCTCCTCGGCGGCGCTCTCGAGTTGGTTTCGCAGTACTTCCAGCGTGATCGGATCGATGGGGTCGTCGGTCATCGGTGTGGCTGATTTCGGTGTGCTCATTGGCCCGGTCCTCCGGTCGTCGATTCGGCTCGAGTCATGACGAGCGTCCCGTCCTCGAGGATCTCGCCCGACCACGCGGGCGGGACGACGGTGGTGCTTTCTGCCTGCTCGAGGACCGCGGGACCCTCGATCGGCGCGCCAGGCTCAAGGCTATCGCGCTCGTAGACGCCGGTCTCGCGCGTGCCATGGCCGGGGAAGTGCGCGTCTCTCGTTCCGATTCGAGCCTCGCCGTCGCCGTCGTGGCGGACGAGCGGGTCGGGGCCGTCGACCGTCGCTGTGGCTCGGAGGTTGACGACCTCGATGGTCTCGTCCATCGCGTAGCCGTAGGCCTGTTCGTGAGCGTCGTGGAATCGCTCGGCGACCGCCGCCGGATCGAACCGTTCGCCGACGGAGACTGACAGTTCGAAGCTCTGGCCGGCGTACCGACAGTCCGCGGTTCGTTCGATTCGGGCCGCGTCGGGATCGGAGGCCTCGGCGCGCACGTCCGAGACGAGGCCGTCGTAGACGTTCTCGAGACGGTCCGTATCGGCGGTCTCGAGGTCGACGCCGACGGTTCGGACCGCGTCGTAGCTCTCGTCGGCCGCGAGGAGACCGAACGCCGAGAGGACGCCGCCCGGTCGCGGGACGACGACGCGGTCGACCTCGAGGCTCTCGGCGAGCGCCGCCGCGTGCATCGGCCCCGCGCCGCCGAAGGCGACGAGCGCGAACGAGCGCGGATCGTGGCCCCGCTCGACGGTGACCGACCGGATCGTCCGGGTCATCGTCGCGTTCGCGACGCGGTAGACCCCGCGGGCCGCCTCGAGCGCGCTCTCGAGGCCGGCTTCATCGGCCAGTCGTTCCAGCGCGTCGTGGGCGGCCTCGACGTCGAGGGTGAACTCGCCGCCCAGTGCCGTCTCGGGGCCGATGTATCCCAGCACGACGTTCGCGTCGGTCACCGTCGGTTCGGTGCCGCCGCGGCCGTAGCAGGCCGGACCGGGCTGGGCACCCGACGACCGCGGTCCGACGCGGAGCGCGCCCCCGGCGTCGACCCAGGCGATCGATCCGCCGCCAGCGCCGACGGTGTTCACGTCGACCATCGGCGTCCGGATCGGGAGGCCGTCGATTTCGGAGTCGGTCGTCCGCTCGGCCTCGCCGTCACGGACGAGGCTCACGTCGCTCGAGGTGCCGCCCATGTCGAAGGTGACCAGTCCGTCGACAGCGGCGTCGTCGACCGTCGCCGCGGCACCGACCACGCCCGCGGCCGGCCCCGAAAGCGTCGTCGTGACCGCCTGCTGGCGAACCGTCTCGGGGTCTGCGATGCCGCCGTTGGCCTGCATGATTCGCGGCGCGGGAATGCCGGCGTCCGTCGCCTCGTCGACCAGTCGGCCGACGTAGCTGTCGATCGCCGGGCGAACGTAGGCGTCGACGGCCGTCGTCGAGGTCCGCTCGAACTCCCGGAACTCCGCGAGCACCTCGTGGGAGGCCGACACCGGAACCTCGAGTTCGTCCCGAAGAATATCGGCGACGACCCGCTCGTTCTCGGGATCCGCGTAGGCGTGGAGCAGACAGATCGCGACGCTCTCGACGTCGCGCTCGCGGAGCGTCGCGGCCAGTTCCCGAACCTCGTCGGGGTCGACCGCTCGTTCGATTCCGTCCGGCGTCGTTCGTTCGTCGAGTTCGAACCGCCGGCGTCGGGGTACGAGCGGGTCCGGCTTCTCGACCTCGAGATCGTACAGGTCGGGCCGGTCCTGTCTGCCGATCTCGAGGACGTCCCGAAAGCCCGCGGTCGTGACCAGCGCGGTCTTAGCGCCGCCGCGCTCGAGCAGGGCGTTGACCGAGACCGTCATCGCGTGGGCGAACTCGTCGATCTCGCCCGGATCGATGCCCGCGCGCTCGCAGGCCTTCTCGATCCCCTCGAGGACGCCGACGCTCTGGTCGTCGGTCGTCGGCACCTTCGCGGTGACCAGCCGATCCTCGACCGAGAGCGCCACGTCGGTGAACGTGCCGCCCACGTCGACGCCGACTCGAGTCTCCGCCGCGCTCGAGTCGCCTGAATTACCGCCGCTCGAGCGTTCCGAGTGGCCGTCGCTCGAGCGTTCCGGTCCATCGCCCGCCGGAGTCCCGTCGTGCGTTGGTTGGTCCGATTCGATTCCGTCCGTCATGTCTGATTCGTTCATGTGAGAGGTGGAAAGATAATGCTGGTGCGTTCGTTACGCGAGAAGCACGTCGTACAGCGTCTGGAGACCGAGCCCGACGACGACCAGCGTGATCACCGCGCCGAGGACGTTCTGGAGCGTCCCGTTCGTGTACTCGCCGAGCAGGGTCTCGTTGTTCATCGCGTAGATCAGGAAGACCGCGAGGATCGGCAGCAAAAGGCCGTTCGCGACCTGTGCGAAGACGATGATCTCCACTGGGCTGTAATCGAGCGCCGAGAAGACGATCCCGACGCCGAGGATCGCGATCCAGATCGCCCGGAACCGCGTCGACGTGAGGTCACGTTCCCAGCCCAGCGCGCCAGCGGTCGCGTAGGCTCCGGCCAGCGGCGCGCTCATCGCGCTCGTAAAGCCGGCGGCGAACAGCCCGATCGCGAAGAAGGTCATCGCGTACCCGCCGAAGACCGGCTCTAACTGGTCGGCCATCTCGCCGACGTTTTCGATCGTGGTTCCCTCGGGGAACACCGCCGCCGCGGTTACGACGATCGAGGTCGTGATGATCCCGCCGATGGCGACCATCGCGATGGTGTCGGTACGACACTCGGCGAGGTCCTCCGGACCGTCCCAGCGCTCTTGGACGGTGCTCGCGTGAAGGAACAGGTTGTAGCCGACGACGGTCGTTCCGACGAGGCCAGCGATCAGGTAGGCCGATCCGTCCGGAACGCGCGGAACGAGTCCGCCGGCGATGGCTCCGAAATCCGGCCGGACCATGATCGCGTTGACGACGAACGCCAGCCCCATGATCGTGACGAGACCGATGAACACCCGTTCGATCAGCTTGTAGTTGCCCGTCCAGAGCAACGCACCCGCGACGATGCCGATTAGCGGCCCCCAGACGGTCTCGCTAACGCCGGTGATGGTGGCCAATCCCGCAGCGCCGCCGACGATGTTGCCGGTCTGGAACGCCGCCGTTCCGATGCCGATCGCGGCGACCACCAATCCGACGGTGACCGTCCTGACGATCGGGTTCGAAAACTCGTTTCGAAGCGCTTCCCCCAGTCCTTCTCGAGAAACGAGCCCGAGCCGGGCGCTCATCTCCTGGAGGACCATCGTCGCGACGATCGAGAACGCGATAGTCCATAACAGGAGATAGGCGTACTCGGCTCCGATGACGCTCGCTGTCGTTACTGTACCCGGTCCCACGAACGCCGCCGCGACCAGCGCCCCCGGACCGATCGCCTTGAGTTGTTCTACGATGCCCATGTGCGATATCCACTCACATCCCTCTCTGTAATCGACAAAAGGGTTGTTGAGAGTCGATCATACGAGATGCGGTACGCGTTCGCATACGCCGATCTCGTATGAACTCGTATGAGGATCTATGAAAGCGTATGATGTGGTCTCGAGCAGAAGCCTCGATCGGAAAGCGCAACTCCGGTCGAAACGAGTGCTACTCCAGTCGGAACGAGTACCACTTTCGACAGAACGAGCGCTACTTCGATCGAAACGAACCCGGTCCGTTGATCGCGCGCCGCCGCCCACTCACTCGGCCGATCGACGTTCGGTGATGAGTACCTTCGACAGCCCCTGATCGATCTCGAGATCGACCGGCAGGTCGACCGTGCTGCGCTCGATGAACCGCGTCATGAACCAGCGGATCGGCTCGGACGCGAAGACGATCTGATAGACGCCCTCTCCCTGTGACCGAACGGCGAGGAAACCACAGAACGACAGCCACTCGAGCAGTTCTTCGACGCTCTCGAATCGCTCTGCGTACTCGTGAGCGTGGTAGTCTGAAACTCGATCCGCTGCCTCGACGAACTCGGGGTCAGGGTCGCCCGCCTCGTATAAATGCTCGAGAAAACAGTGCAGGAAGTCGACGTCGAGCAGCACGTGCTCGCCCGAGGAGAGCATCTGGTAGTACTGCTCTAAATTGTCGCTCGGTCGCCCGCTTGCCGCCTCGAAGTTCGCCGCGTAGAACGCGAGCGCCCGTCGAACCACCTCGCTCTGCCCGTTGTCGGTCTGGGACATGAGCGACTCGAGTGCCGTCTCCGCGTCGTCGTCGAGCGATACCGTCATTCGGCGCGTCATACGTTCGGGGAGGGATTCCAGCGGGATAACTGTCCGCACACGCGCTTGTGGAGCCACATCTCGAAAGGCCACCTCGCGCACGCGAGCGCACAGCGCACGCACACCCGCGCTATCCGGCGGTTTCGGGCGAATTTCGGCGAAAGCGTTATCCCAATCTCGGTCGTACCGAGCGATCATGAGAGATGGATTCGGCTCGGGAGGTGAGCGACCGTGGAGCTGATAATCACGGAGAAGGACAACGCTGCGCGGCGCATCGCCGAAATCCTGAGCGGGGGCTCGATGGACTCGAGTCGCGAGAACGGGGTGAACGTCTACGAGTGGGGCGGCAAGCGCTGCGTGGGACTGTCGGGCCACGTCGTCGGTGTGGACTTCCCGCCGGAGTACTCCGACTGGCGAGACGTCGAACCCGCGGAACTGATCGACGCGAGCGTCGAGAAGACGCCGACCAAGGAGAACATCGTCGCGACGCTGCGAATTCTCGCGCGGAAGGCGGAACGGGCGACGATCGCGACGGACTACGATCGCGAGGGCGAACTCATCGGCAAGGAGGCCTACGAGATCGTCGAGGAGGCGAACGACGACATTCCCATTCGTCGGGTGCGATTCTCCTCGATCACCGAAAACGAGGTCAAATCGGCGTTCGACGAACCCGACGAACTCGACTTCGACCTCGCCGCTGCCGGCGAGGCTCGCCAGATCATCGACCTGATCTGGGGCGCGTCGCTGACCCGTTTCCTCTCGCTTTCCTCGGGCCAACTGGGCAACGACTTCATCTCCGTCGGGCGAGTCCAGTCGCCGACGCTCAAGCTGATGGTCGACCGCGAGCGCGAGATCGAGGCGTTCGACCCCGAGTCCTACTGGGAACTGGTCGCCGATCTCTCGAAGACCGCCGGCGGCGACGGTGCCGAGGCCGACGGCGAGAGCGGCGAGGACCCGACCGCGCCCTTCGAGGCCCAGTACTTCTACCGCGACGAGGACGATAACGAAGCCGAACGAATCTGGGACGAAGCTACCGCCGAGAGCGTCTACGAGACGCTCTCGAGCGCGGACTCGGCGACGGTCGTCGACGTCAACGGCCGCACGCGGACGGACTCGCCGCCGACGCCCTTTAACACGACCCAGTTCATCCGCGCCGCGAGCGCCATCGGCTACTCCGCAAAGCGCGCGATGTCCATCGCCGAGGACCTCTACACCGCGGGCTACATCACCTACCCCCGAACGGACAACACGGTCTATCCCGACGACCTGGATCCCGAGGAACTGCTCGACGACTTCGTCGGCCACCCGACGCTCGGCGAGAGCGCAGAATCGCTGCTCGAGGCCGACGAGATCGTCCCGACGGAAGGCGACGAGGAGACGACCGATCACCCGCCGATCCACCCGACGGGAGAGATCCCAGCCCGCGGTGGCGACGTGAGCGACGACGAGTGGGAGGTCTTCGAACTCGTCGTGCGGCGCTTCTACGCGACCGTCGCGGATCCCGCGGAGTGGGAACACCTCAAGGTCGTCGCGGAGGTCGACGGGAAAGAGCGGCTCAAGGCCAACGGCAAACGGCTCGTCGAACCCGGCTACCACGCCGTCTATCCGTACTTCAACACCTCCGAGAACTTCGTGCCCGCCGTCGACGTGGGCGAGGAACTCGCGCTCGCCGACGCCGAACTCGAGGCCAAGGAGACCCAGCCCCCGCGGCGGTACGGCCAGTCGCGGCTCATCGAGACGATGGAGGACCTGGGCATCGGAACAAAGTCGACCCGTCACGAGACCATCGAGAAACTCTACGATCGCGGCTACATCGAGAGCGATCCGCCGCGGCCGACGCGACTCGCGATGGCCGTCGTCACCGCCGCCGAGGACTACGCCGACCGCGTCGTCAGCGAGGGGATGACCGCCCAACTCGAGGCCGACATGGACGCGATCGCGAACGGCGAGGCGACCCTCGAGGACGTGACCGACGAGTCCCGCGAGATGCTCGAGGACATCTTCGCGAATCTCGCCGACTCCCGTGAGGAGATCGGCGATCAACTACGCAAGTCGCTCAAGGACGACAAGCGCCTCGGGCCATGTCCGGAGTGCGGCGAGGACCTGCTCGTTCGGCGCTCGCGTCACGGCTCGTACTTCATCGGCTGCGACGGCTACCCCGACTGTGAGAACACGCTTCCGCTGCCCTCGACGGGCAAGCCCCTGATCCTCGAGGAAGAGTGCGAGGAACACGGGCTCAACGAGGTGAAGATGCTCGCGGGGCGACAGACGTTCGTTCACGGCTGTGCGCTCTGTAAGGCCGAGGAGGCTGGCGAGGGCCCCACCCTCGGAGAGTGCCCCGAGTGCGGCGACGAACACGGGGGAGAACTCGCCGTCAAGACGCTCCAGAGCGGCTCGAGGCTCGTCGGCTGTACCCGTTATCCCGACTGCGAGTACTCGCTGCCGCTTCCCCGCCGCGGCGAAATCGAGGTAACGGAGGAGCGATGCGAGGAACACGACCTGCCGGAACTGCTCGTCCACAACGGCGACGAGCCGTGGGAACTTGGCTGTCCGATCTGTAACTACCGGGAGTTCCAGGCGCGGGAGGCCGACAGCGGCTCGGATCTCGAAGCGCTCGAGGGAATCGGCGCGAAGACCGTCGAAAAGCTCGCGAACGCGGGCATCGAAGACGTCGCGGACCTCTCCGACGCGGATCCGGACGCCGTCGCCGAGAGCGTCGAGGGCGTGAGCGCGGATCGGATTCGGACGTGGCAGGCCAAGGCCTGAATCGCGTTCCGCAACGGACTGAATCGCGCCCCGAAGCCGGTCGCTACTCGTTCTCGTCGCTGTGCCCGTCTTCGACGTGCTCGCGCTTTCTCGAGAGAACGGTTCGATCGAACGAACAGACTAGCTCGTCGTGCTGGTTGAAGACCTCGACGCACATTGTGACGACGCCGCGCTCGCCGTCTGACGTTTCTCGCTTCTCGGTCACGGTCGATTGCGCGCGAATCGTATCGCCGTGAAAGACCGGCGCGGGATGCTCGACGTCGTCGTAGGAGAGGTTCGCCACGATCGTCCCGTCGGTCGTTTCGGGGATCGAGATCCCGACCGCGAGCGACATCGTGTAGAGGCCGTTGACGATCCGCTCGCCGAACTGGGTCTCCGCGGCGAATTCGGAGTCGAGGTGCAGCGGCTGCTGGTTCATCGTCAGATCGCAAAACCGCTGGTTGTCGCTCTCGGATATCGTCCGACTGCGCTCGTGCTCGATGGTCTCGCCGACCTCGAGGTCCTCGTAGTAGCGCCCGGTCATAACAGAACCGTTGTGGAATACGGTAAAAACGTCTCTGGTGATGAGAACGCTGGACTGCTGGTCGCTTCGACGCCGCTCACTCGACCAGTCCGTCGTCCTCGCCGTTCTGGTGTTGCACCCAGATCGTCTTCTCGTTGACGAACTCCCGAATGCCCTGCTCGGCGAGTTCGCGGCCGTATCCGGACGCCTTGACGCCGCCGAAGGGCAGTCTCGGATCGGACTTGACGAGTTCGTTCACGAACGCCATCCCCGACTCGAAGCGTCTGGCGACGCGTTCGCCTCGAGCGTAGTCTTCGGTCCAGACGCTCGCACCGAGGCCGAACTGGGTGTCGTTCGCCTTCTCGATGGCCGCCTCCTCGTCGGGCACCCGAAACACCGACGCGGCGGGTCCGAACAGCTCCTCCCGGTCGGCCGGCGAGCCCTCGGGAATATCGGTCAGCACCGTCGGCGGATAGAACGCGCCCTCGCGGTCCATGGGTTCCCCGCCGACGTGACACTCCGCGCCCTGCTCGACGGTCTCTTGAACCTGCTCGTCGAGCGTCTCCATGAGATCCTCGCGAGCCTGCGGGCCGACGTCGGTGTCCTCGTCCGTCGGGTCGCCGACGACCTGTTCGTCCATGCGTTCGACGAACGCCTCGAGGAACTCGTCGTAGACGTCCTCGACGACGATGAAGCGTTTCGCGGCGATGCAGGACTGTCCGGAGTTGATGAGCCGCGCCTGCGTTCCCTTCTCGACCGCGAGCTCGAGGTCCGCGTCGTCGAGGACGACGAACGGGTCGCTCCCGCCGAGTTCGAGGACGGTCTTTTTCAGTTCGCTGCCGGCCGTTTCCGCGACCGAACGGCCCGCGCCGCTCGAGCCGGTGAGCGTGACGGCCTCGATTCGGTCGTCGGCGATGACCTCGTCGATTTCCTCGGAGCCGATCAACAGGGACGTGAACGCGCCCTCGGGGCAGCCAGCCTCCCGGAAGACCTCCTCGATGGCTCGAGCGCAGCCGGGAACGTTCGAGGCGTGTTTCAGGATCCCCACGTTGCCGGCGGCGAGGTTCGGCACGGCGAAGCGAAACGCCTGCCAGAACGGGAAGTTCCAGGGCATGATCGCGAGCACCGTCCCGATGGGCTCGTAGCTGACGAGCGTTCGGGCGTCCGACTCGCTCGCGATTCGATCGTCCTGGAGGTGTTCGGCGGCGTGTTCCGCGTAGTAGTCACAGAGCCAGGCGCACTTTTCGACCTCAGCGTGACTCTGTGCGATGGGTTTGCCCATCTCCTCGGTCATCAGTTCCGCGTAGGTCGACTCGTTCTCGCGCAACTGCTCGCCGGCACGCGCCAACATTTCCTGTCGATCCTCGATCGGAACCTCGCGCCACTCGTCGAACACCGCTTCGGCCCGCTCGAGCGCTTCGTCTCGGTCCGCGCTCGAGTCCTCCTCGTACGTCTCGACGGTCTCGCCGGTCGCGGGATTCGTGCTCTCGATTGACATGGGTATCGTGACGACGAGGAGCCTCATAGGTTTCAGGGTGGCGTCGGCCAACGGCCGCGTTCTCAAGCGACGAACCGCCTCTCCGCTCGCAACGGAACGACCGGTCCGCTCGTCGAAACCGACCCGTACTTTCACCTCACTCACCCACGCAGACACCGTATGGCTCGTCGAAGCGTTCTGTTCACACCGGGCGATCAGGCCGACCGACTCCGAAAAGCGCCCCGGTTCGGCGCGGACGTGATCGTCTTCGATCTCGAGGACGCGATCACGCCGTCGAACAAACCGGCGGCGCGAGAGACGGTCGCGACCGTTCTCGGTGACCCCGACTTCGATCCCGACTGCGAAGTGTGCGTGCGCGTCAACCCGAGTTCGACCGCCGTCGCGGCCGATCTCGAGGCGATCTTCGGAGACGATCGCGACGATCCGGCCGTCGATAGTCTCATGCTTCCGAAGGTGGCCTCGAGCGAGGACGTTCGATCGCTCGTCGGTCGTCTCGCCGACCGCGACGCGACGCTGCCGATTTTTTCGCTCGTCGAGAGCGCCGCGGGCGTCCTCGCTGCACCCGAAATCGCGTCGGTCCCCGAAACCACTGCGCTCGTGTTCGGTGCCGAAGACCTCGCCGCCGATATCGGCGCAACGCGGACGACAGAGGGGACGGAAGTGCTCTACGCTCGAGAGCGCGTCGTCCTCGCGGCGGCCGCCGCCGACATCGACGCGGTAGACACCGTCTTCACCGACTTCGAGGACGAGACCGGACTGCGTGAAGAGGCGGCGTTCGCCGCCCAACTGGGCTACGACGGCAAGCTCGCGATCCACCCTGCACAGGTCGCTCCGATCGCGGCGGCGTTCGAACCCACCGGCGAGGAGGTGACGTGGGCGCGCGACGTCCTCGCGGCCAAACGCGACGCGGACGACGACGGCCGCGGCGTCTTCGAGGTCGACGGAGAGATGATCGACGCGCCGTTGATCGCACGCGCCGAACGAATTCTCGACCGAGCGGACGACGACATCGGGCCGAACTGAACGGTCTTCCCATCCTAGGCCATATTTATATGAATTATATATGTTTTAAAACTGACCGTGACAGACATTCGCTACGCTTATCCCCCGGTCGGAAAAATAGCTGTGTATGTCGGAGCAAACCAACCCGTTCGAAAGTTTGCAATCCCAGATCGACGAGGCGAGCCCGTACGTCGACGCCAGTGACGACGTCATCGAGCGCCTCAAACACCCAGAGCGCGTGCTCGAGACGAATCTCACCGTCGAGCTCGACGACGGATCGCTCGAGCGATTCAAAGCGTTTCGCTCGCAGTTCAACGGCGACCGCGGCCCGTACAAAGGCGGCATTCGCTACCACCCGGGCGTTTCCCGTGACGAAGTGAAAGCGCTCTCCGGCTGGATGGTGTACAAGTGTGCAACTGTCGGGATTCCCTACGGCGGCGGGAAAGGCGGCATCATCATCGATCCCGACGAGTACTCGGCAGACGAGATCGAACGGCTCACGCGGGCGTTCGCGAAGGAGCTCCGACCGCTGATCGGCGTCGATCGCGACGTTCCCGCGCCGGACGTAAACACCGGCCAGCGGGAGATGAACTGGATCAAAGACACCTACGAGACCCTCGAGAACACGACCCAGCCCGGCGTCATCACCGGTAAGGCGCTGGACTCGGGCGGCAGCGAGGGCCGCGTCGAGGCGACCGGCCGATCGACCGTCCTCGCCGCGCGCGAAGCCTTCGACTACCTCGGAAAGGACCTCGAGGACGCGACAGTCGCCGTGCAGGGCTACGGCAACGCCGGCTGGATCGCCGCGAAGCTGATCGACGAGATGGGCGCGAAAGTCGTCGCCGCCAGCGACTCGAGCGGCGGCGTCTACAACCCGGACGGGTTCGACCCCGTCGCCGCGAAAGATCACAAACACGAAACCGGTTCGATCTCCGGATTCGAGGGCGCGACCGATGAGATCACGAACGAAGACATCCTCACGCTCGACGTGGATCTGCTGATCCCCGCGGCGCTCGAGAACGCCATCGACGGCGACCTCGCGGAGTCGGTGCAGGCCGACGTCATCTCGGAGGCCGCAAACGGCCCGCTGACGCCCGAAGCGGATCAGGTTATGGCCGACAAGGACGTGCTGGTCATCCCCGACATCCTCGCGAACGCGGGCGGCGTCACCGTCTCGTACTTCGAGTGGGTGCAGAACCGACAGCGCTTCTACTGGTCCGAAGAGCGCGTCAACGAGGAACTCGAGTCGATCATTGTCGTCGCCTTCGACGACCTCGTCGAGAGCTACGAAGAAAACGACCTCGAGTCGTTCCGGACGGCGGCGTACGTCGTCGCCCTCGAGCGGGTCGCCGGCGCGTTCGAAGAAGCCGGAACGTTCCCGTAATTCACCGGAACGCAAGTGTGACGGGGGCTACGGGCGTTATAACGCGTCCCGTCGCCACCGATAGTTTTTTCCTGAAGGCTTGCCATTGACTCAAACCGAATGCTTCGAGAACGGGTGGCGGTCTATCGCGACCGCGTTCGACGCGAACTGACGGCGGCTTTCAGAGCGGATCACACCGCACACGAGGTCGCCATCAGTTTCGCGATCGGGCTCTTCGTGACGTCAATGCCGACCGGCGGGCTCAGCCTCGGGGCACTGGCGGTGCTCGCGTACTGGCAGTCCTGGGCGAGCAAGGCGGCGATGTTCGCGGCGGCCATCCTCCTGAACCCGCTCGTCAAACCAGCCGTCTATCTCGGCAGTTACCGGCTCGGAACCGCGTTTCTCGGCTCGGACCAACTGGTGACGCTCGAGCACGAGACCGCCGATACGGCGATCGAACTCGTCCAGTTTCTGCTGGTCGGCAACGTGGTCATCGGAGCGATACTGTTCGCGATCGGCTACCTAATAGCCTTCCACCTGACGCGGTCGTATCGTCGACGGGAGGGAACGACGGTTCGTTCCTCGGTCGTTTCGGTATCGCTGTTCCCGTTCAACCGTCGCAAGTGACTCGACGTGGATTGTCTGACCCGGCGGGTACTCCGGCAATCGGCCCGTCGATTCTCCGGCTCGATTAAAGCCCGAGTTCCCGCCCGATGACGAGTCGCTGTATCTCGCTTGTGCCCTCGCCGATCTCCATGAGTTTCGCGTCGCGATAGAACCGCTGTGGGGCGAAGTCGGTCGTATAGCCGTAGCCGCCGAGCACCTGCACCGCGTCTTCGGCGACCTCTCGAGCGGCTTCGCTGGCGTCGAGTTTCGCGAGCGCGGAGGCTTTCGTGACGGGGTCGCCCCGATCGTACGTGCGGGCGGCCTCGTAGGTGAGCAGCCGCGCGCGTTCGGTTTTGCGGTACATCTCGACGATCTTGTCGCGGACGGCGTCGAACTTCGCGATCGGTTGCCCGAACTGTTCGCGCTCGGTGCTGTAGCGCTTGGCATGGTCGTAGGCCCCCTGTGCCAGTCCCGTCGAGAGCGCGGCGATCGAAATGCGGCCGCCGTCGAGGGTCGTTTTCGTCTGCTCCCAGCCCTCGCCTTCCTCGCCGAGCAGGCGATTCGCCGGGAGGCGCACGTCGTCGAACGAGATCTCGCACGTCGGCGAGGCGTTGAGTCCCATCTTCTCCCACGTCGTCGTCACCTCGAAGCCCTCGTCCTCGTTCGGATCGACGATGAACGTCGAGATGCCGTCGTACCCCGCCTCGGGGTCGGTCACGGCCTTGACGAGGATCGAACCGGCGACCGACGCGTTGGTGATGAACTGCTTGGTCCCGTCGAGAACCCACTCAGCTCCGTCCTTTCGCGCCGTCGTGCTCATTCCGGAGGCGTCCGACCCGCTTTCGGGTTCGGTTAGCGCCCATCCGCCGAGGTACTCCCCCTCGGCGAGGGGTCGAAGCCACCGCTCTTTCTGCTCGTCGGTGCCGAACAGTTCGAGCGGTTTCGACGCCAGGGAAGTGTGTGCGACGTACGAGAGCCCGACCGACCCCGAGACGCGACCGAGTTCCTCCGCGACCAGCGCGTACATCATCGTATCGCCCCCGAGTCCGCCGTACTCCTCGCCGATCGGCACGCCCATGACGTCGAGTTCTGCGAGGACGTCGAACACCTCCTCGGGAAACCGGTGTTCGTCCTCGATCTCCTGAGCGATCGGTTCGATCTCGTCCGTACAGACGTCTCTGACGGTCTGGCGAATCATCCGATGCTCGTCCGAAAGTTCGGCGGCCATACGCAATACTTGCCGGCTCGAGGCATAAGCGCACCGACGGATATCAGGGGGCCGGCGGAGTCACTGCCCGACGCTACCAGCCGCGGTCGTCGAGTCCGTCGTCATCGTCGTCGTCCGTGTCCTCGTCGCGGTCCTCGCGGGCGTCCGTCGAAGTGTCTCGGTCCGATTCGCCGTTCGTATCGGTGTCGCCGTCGTCGACCGGTTCGTCTGCGTCGACCGATTCGTCCGTGGAATCGCGCGTCTCGTACCACTCGAACCCGTCGTCGTCGTCCGGTTCGGTCGTCGACCAGGAGTCGTCGGGTTCGGAATCGTACTCGTCTCGAGTTCCGTCGTCCCAGCCGGACTCTGTCTCTCGGCCCGCCGTCCCAGCGCCACCGGCCGCCCCGACCGCGGTGCCGCGTAGCGCCCCGCGGAGATCCGGGATCAGATCGAGGTCGGCGTTCGTGTCCCCGAGCAACAAGAGCGCGTAATACCGGAAGTAGACCGTGATCGGCGTCCAGACGACCGACAGCAACAACAAGAACGTGAGGAGGGCACCGATCATGAAGACGGTAAAGACGATGCCGCCGATCACGCCGAGGTCCGCGAGGAGGACAAAGAGGACGAACGCCAGAATCGCGAACGGAATCGCGAGGACGAATCCCGCAACGGCGATGACGAACCACGCGGTGATCGTGATGACGAGCATGATGATCCAGGCGAGCACGAGATAGACGACGTACTCCGCCCAGTTTTCCTTGAACGTCGCCCAGAACCGGCTCCAGGCGCTCAATACCCCGCGGTCCTCGAGTAACATGATCGGGGCGACGAACTCGGTAGTAAAGCTGAGGATGATACTGTAGACGAGCGCGAAGACGATTGCCACCGCCAGGGCCCCCCACATCGTGGCACCGGTCAGTTGATCGAGTACGTCGCCACCGGTGAACTGGTAGTACAGCAGTCCGCCTGCGATGGCGACCGGGATGGCGTTCAGGACCACTCGAAAGAGGAACAGTCGAAACCCGCGCCCGACGTTCTCGAGGAAGTATCGTCTGACGTGTACCTCGTCGGATCGAAGCGATTCGATGAGGACGAACTCCAGTATTGCCTGGATGAACATATAGATGAGCCCGATGACGAAGAAGACTGCCGCGAAAACGAGCGCGACCGCGATCATCTGATCCATGGGGAACTCTTCGCCCGTTTCCTCTTCGTATAGTTCTTGAATGCTTTCCTGAGATTCTCCCTGCGTGCCAATCTGGGTCGGATCGTCGACCATCATCCCGGGATCACCCATCGGCAACACGGGTCCGGAGAACCCGAGGCTGCTCACGAAGAAAACGATGAGAGCGAGTTTGAGGACCAGGCCGAGACTGATCGGCGTCAGGAACTCGCGAGTCGCGTCGATTGCGTCGCTGAGATCATCCACGGCATACATGATTGTCTCGGGGGTTGTATCGCCACCATGAAAATAATACTGTTGTGCACGTCACACGAAACGATTGGGTTTCAGTAGTTTCCGAACGGCACCCGCGGGCGGACATCCATTCTCGACAACCGTTCGAGACGCATATATGCCTCACCGTCCTTAGCGAAACCATATGGACATCCGTCAACTCGCGCGTGGCTCCATCGAATGGGGTCGTCTCGAGCGGGTCGCACGCACCCTGGCGGAGCGCTACGACCGGGACGTGGTGCGCGTCGAGTTTCTCGAGGCGGACAACTGGCTCTCGACGCCCTGCGTGATCGACGACGAGTTCTTCGTCAAGATTGTCTCCAAGCAGAACGCGCTGGTCCACGCGCTGTTGACGGCCGGGCGAAACATGGGCGCGTTCACGTCGGGGACTGAGGGCTTTTTCGATCGGTTCGATACCCCTCGCCAGATGGTCGAACACGAGTACGACGCGACACAGCGAATCCGCGAAATCGGCCTCAACGCGCCGAAACCCATCGAGTCGTTCGAGGTCAACGGTCTCGGCGTCCTCGTCCTCGAGTACCTTCCCGACTTCCGGTCGCTCGACGACGTCGACGACTCGGACGTCCGCGCTCGAGCGCCGGAACTGTTCGAACTGCTCGCGACGATGCACGCGAACGAGTTGGCACACGGTGATCTGCGCGCGGAAAACGTCCTCCTCTGTGAGGGAGAGCTCTACGTCATCGACGCCACGAGCGTCTCGGCGGGTCGCATGGACGAAACGACGGCGTACGACCTCGCGTGTGCGATGGCTCTCCTCGAGCCTCGAATCGGCGCTCGAGACGCCGTTCGCGAGGCGGCGGCGGTCTACGACGCCGACGCGTTGCTGTCGGCGCGGGAGTTCCTCGACTTCGTGCGAATGCGCCCGGACCACCAGTTCGACTCCACGAGGCTTCGAAGCGAAGTCGAGAAGGTCGCCGACCTGCAGGAGTGACTCTGCCGACCAGACTCCACTATCTGTCGTAACTGAAACGAGAAGGCGAAAGGCGTGGGCGAGCGGTGGATCCGTCCTCGAGGAGTTCGGCGGAGCCTGAGACGAGCAGTACCGGTGAAGACGTGAAAAGCGCCTCGAACCGGTAACTCATATGCCGGTCGGGAGGAACAAAAAGTTCTCGGTCGCGGAACCGACGTTCGTCACGCGACCATGTTCGCGAATCGGGAGCTTCCGCGGCAATCTGACTACCGTCGTCGGTCCGCGAGCGCTGGAAACGACGAGCGAACCCCTTCGACCGTCTCGGGATCGACCGTCGCCGTGACCAGCGCGGGATCGTCGCCGCTCGAGGCCAGGCGGACGCCCCAGGGATCGTAGACGGTCGACCGCCCGAGCAGGTCGGCGTCGTCGAACGATCCCGACCCGTTGATCGTCGCGACGTAACACTGGTTTTCGATCGCTCGAGCCCGCGAGAGCGCCTCCCAGTGATCGACTCGCGGGTACGGCCACGCGCTGGGGATCAACAGCAACTGCGCGCCCGAGTCGACCAGTTCGCGGTAGAGTTCGGGAAATCGGAGGTCGTAGCAGGTCGTCACGCCCACCGTGAAGCCGCGGATCGTCGCCGTGTCGACGGACTCGCCGGGAACGAGCAGGTCGCTCTCTGCGGACTCGTACCCGAAGAGGTGGTGCTTTCGGTAGACCAACTCGAGCGCGCCGTCGGCGCTAAACAGGGCCGCGGTGTTCGCGAGGCCGGTTTCCGCGGGCGTCGAAACGGCGTCGGTCGCCGCAAGGTCCTCGACGATGCTGCCGGCCAGAACGGCCACGCCGTGGTCGATGGCCGCGTCCCTGAGCCGTCCGAACGTGCGCCCGTCGATCGGTTCGGCGTGGCTCGCGTATTCGTCGAAAGCGAAGTATCCGACGTTGAACAGTTCCGGGAGCGCGACGAGATCGGCCCCGGCCGCGGCCGCTCGACCGACCGCCGCCGTCGCTCGCTCGACGTTTCCGTCGACGTCACCCGGTTCGATGGCGATCTGTGCCAGCGCGAGTTCGATCTCCGATCCCGCTGTCGACTGGTCCCGCGAATTCGAGTCCGATTGGTCAGACACCATCGGCAGCTCAGGGGGCCGATCGGAGGTCGTTCTCGAGCGCTCGGCGGAGGTTCTCGAGTTCGTCGTCGAGGTTCCGCTTGAAGAACGTCTCGACGCCGGGGAGTTTGCCGTCGACGACGAACTGATTCTCGAGGCGAGCGCCCGTCTCGGTCTGGGTGATCTCGTGTTCCCCTTTCACGTCCATCACCTTCGACCGCCCGACGAACGCCACCTCGTTGGGCGGCGCTCGCGTCACGTCCTCGGTCTCGACCGTGATCGTCTGTCGAACCAACGGAATCGGAAGTTCGACGTGCCACGTCGCCTCTCGGCCGGCTTCGTCATCGATCGTGTACTCGGAGACGACGCTGATCGCCCGCGCTCGGTTCTCCGGGTCGGAAATGAACTCCCAGACGCGCTCGGGAGTCGCGTCGACTTCGAACGATCGATCGACCCGTACTGTCATGTGCGATACCTCCGTGATTGACGGGTAAAAAGACGGTGAATCCTCGACTGACTCAACTGAGCGTGACTTTCCAGGTCGTCGAGCGCGCGCGACCCCACTTTTCGATATCGACATCCTCCGACTTCTCCGCGAGGTGCGGGAGCCGAGCCCCGACCTGCTTCGACGAGAGGCCGATCGCCGATGCGATGTTTTTCGCCCGGAAGTACTGCTCCCCTCGGGCCGCACTCTCGCGGAGATACGAGAGAATGCGCTGTTCTTCGTTGGAGTAGTCGGTCATCGTCAGTACGGTATCTAGGGTTTCGGTCGCCTTAACTCTTAACGGCTGAGACCGGCCGCTGGGAGCGACTATCGCCGCTACTGACCGATCGGCGTGCGCGTAATTCGTCGAAACGACGCTGTTAGGACTTGCACTCTCGAGGCAACGCTTCGGGGCTGGACCTCCCCGAGAATACGTTCGCCGTTCGACACGAACTGTCGAACGGATGTCTCGCTGCCGGTCTCCGCGAGGTCGACGGAGAATCCGGTGACAGCAGCTCAGTCCCAGAGGTGAATCCCGGCGACCGCGAGGATCGAAAACGCTACTGCGCCGGCGAAGCCGCCCGCCGCAGTGATTTCGGGGATGCCGCCGAGTTCGAGCGCACCCACGATCATTGCGATTGCACCGACGACGGCGAGCGCACCGAGTGCCATCGAGAGACCGACGCCCTTGTCGGTCGCAGATTCCGTTTGCGTAGCCATATCACGGTGGTTTCGAGTGAACGCTCTTAATTGCACTCATTCGCGGCGGTTCGAGCGGCCGAGTCCTCGAGTTCGCCGCGGGTTCAGACAAGGAGTCCCGCGTTACTTGATCGTCGTGTGGTCGGACTCCTCGTTGAGCGCGAGATTTGCGGCGATCTCCGTGTTTCGCATCGCGTACCCCGCGGTCTGCTGGACGCTGACCAGCACCTCTCGAACTTTGAGGAGGTCGTCGTTGTTCATCTCAGGCAACTCGGCCAGGATCTCCTCTTCCCGATCCGCGATGTCACGGTAGAGCTTTCGCGCTTCGATCGTTTTGTCGTAGTCTCGCTCGACGGCCGACTCGACCGCGAGGGCGGTGATGTCGTCGACCAGTTCGGTCAGTTCCCGAATCTCGCGCATCACGTTGCTGTCGATGTCGAGGGTGTGACCCTCCGTCTCCATCACGATGTCCGCGATGTCCTCGGCGTTGTCCGCGGTCAACTCGAGGTTCTTCGCGATCGATCGGTAGCCGATCAGCGGGAAGCCGCTGTTGAGTCCGACCGCGCGGGCGAGGTTCGGGTTCTGGTAGGCCGTAAAGATGAGACGAAGCAGTAACACGAAGATCTTGTTCGCCTGTCGCTCGCGGTTGAGTGCCCGCTGTGCGAGGTCGGGGTTGCCGTGTGCCAGCGCCTTGATCGCTTCGCCGCGCATCGTCCGTCCGGTTCGCTCGAGGCGCTCCAAGAGGTTATCGAGCGTGAAGTCCTCCGGATCGACCGAACAGCGGATCGAGATGTTCTCCGGCGTCTCTTCGATGACGCCGAGGCCCATCAACTGCGTCTCCGCGCGGTAGACCGCGTTAATGTGTTCGGACTCGAGCGCGCCGTCTTCGCATTCGATGCGGATGACTCGTCGCCCGAGGACGTACTGGGCGACGATCGCCCGCTCGACCGCTTCGGAATCGAGGTCGTCGGCGTGGATGATCGCCTCGGTTTCCTCCGAGTTCGCGGATTCGGGCATCACGGTGAGCGTGCCCTTGCCGCTGGTTCGAAGCGACACTTCGTCGCCTTTCTCGACGCCGTGCTCGGACGCCCACTCGGCCGGCAGCGTCATCGCCAGCGTCGACGGACCGAGCCGTTGCACTTTCCGTGTTTCCATGTCACAGCGTACGCTGGACCGGGCCTTAATCTTGACTATATGCTGCATACATTCGGCGCTGTCGTTATATGGTTAATCTCCGCAGCAGATCAGGACCAGACCTTAAACAACCTTCACGAGCCGGGTCGTGTACCTGCCCGTTCGGACCTTGATCCACCCTCGCAGCTCCTCGTTCAGGCGCTCGTCGTCGGTGTCGACGTGAAACGCGCCGATGTCGTCGAGTTTCTCCGTCGAGGCGACGATATCGAGCGCGTCGGACCGTCGGATCACGGCGGGCGAGAGCTGGTGGTTGCCGCGGCCGAAGAGAAACCCCTGTCCGCCGATCGGTGACACTACGATCGTGACCGGGTCCGAAAGCGCCGCCAGAATCTCGCTCTCGGACCCGTCTCGGACCAAGACCTCGCCGTCCCGCCAGACGTCGACGCCGAGGGGAGAGCCGTCGATCTCGAATGCGTCTTCGATTCGCCCGACCGTGCTCCCCGGGCCGAACACGTAGGTCCGCCCGGCGTCGACGTCTCGAGCGTAGCCATCGGCGAGCGAGTCGACGCTCCCGCTGGCGAGTTGCTTGCTCGATTGGATCTCCGGAGCGACCGGAACCGGGACCACCGCCCGTAGCTCCGAGCGGACCGTTCCCTCCCGGTAGGCCGCCTCGTCGATGTCGTTGACCTCGCGCGACTCCACGCGGTCGAACTCGGCGGCCACGCGACCGGCGTCTGCGGGCGTCACGGCGAAGACTGACGAATAAATTTTCACCCCCGCGGGGACGCCGAGCATCGGCGTCTCCCCGTCTGCTTCCTCCAGCACCGCGGCGACGTCCGCGGCGGTGCCGTCGCCGCCGACGAACACCACGAGATCGACCCCGCGCTCGAGAAACGCCCGAACGGCTCCGCGCGTGTCCTCGGCAGTCGTCTCGGATTCACCTTCGGCCGCGGATTCGGGTTCGAAGACGACGGTCGGGTCGAACCCGGCGGCGACCGCCGCCGATTCTCCCATGCTCCCGGCCGCCGTGTAGACGGTGGGCGAGGGATCCAGCCGGTACAGCGTCTCGAGGGCGTCGGAGGCGCGATCCGGTGCGCGCGGCGTCGCGCCTCGTCGTCGGGCCTCCTCGAGTTTGCCGTCCGTTCCCTTCAACCCGACCCGACCGCCCATTCCGGCGATCGGATTGACGACGAACCCGATTTCGTTCATGCGCGAAATTTGGGAGTCCGCCCCAATAGGCGTGTGGCTTCGCGTTCAGTCGCGACTCGATAGGTCGGGATCGGTCGGTTTCTGAAACGTTAAGAGGGGTGAGCGGACACTACCGTACATGAGTACACTACCAGACCTGCTTCTGGCGACGGAACCGGTGTTGCCGGCGTGGACCGGATGGGGCGTTCTGATCGTGAGCCTGCTTCTCACCGTCGGCTGGCTCTCGGCGCTGTACCGCTAGGCGGGGCTCTCGACTCGCTGCTCGAGCCACTCGGCGGCCGCCTCGACGATCTCCGGATCGGAGCTCTCGATGGTTACGCGGACCGACTCGCCGGGGTAACTGCCGACTGAGACGTCGAACTCCGATCGGAGGTCGGCGAGTCGATCGAGGAGCGCGCTCTCGGGCTCGTCTGCGACCACGACGGCCCGGTGTGTCTCGACGCCGTCGAACTCGGGGGCGATCGCCTCGAACATCGTTTTCATTTCCCGTGGGACCCCCGGCAGGACGTAGATGTTCTCGAGGACGGCGCCGGGTGCGACCCCCTCCGTATTGTGGAGGGCCCGGGACCCGGCCGGGAGCGTGCCAGTGCCGTCCGTCAGGTCCTCGCGGGAGTAGCCGCCGTTTTCCGCCAGCCAGGCGAGCGCGTCATCGTGGGGCTCGAGCGGTCGTCCGACGGCCGCGGCGACGCCGTCCATCGTCACGTCGTCGTGGGTCGGACCGAGCCCGCCGGTGACGATCACCGCGTCGTACTCGGCGCGGTACTCGTTGACCACGCGGGCGATGTCGCCGACGCGGTCGGGAACGGTCGTCGCGCGCTCGACGCGTACGCCCCGGTCGGCGAGTCGTTCGCCGAGCCACGCTGCGTTCGTGTTTGTCGTTCGACCGGCGAGCAGTTCGTCCCCGACGGTCACTACTGCGACGTCCATGTCCGTTCTACGCGCGCCTGACCCATAGCTATCTCGCATTCGAAACGGTCGCCGTGCCGGCCGAGCGTCGAGAGGAGAGGAACTAAGTATTCTCGCGGTATTCCTGTGGTATGATGAAGGAACTCGAGACCGGAGACGCCTCGACGAGCGCGGAGCGCCCTCGCTCGACGAACGTCCTCGATACCACGCGAACGCTCCGCATCGGCCACGACCGGCCGATTCGGATCAGCGCCGGGCATCGATTGCGCCACCACGACGGGAAGTGCGCTCGTCCGCACGGCCACAACTACGAAGTCGCCGTCACGGTGACGGGCGAGTTGACCGACGAAGGCTGGGTCGTCGACAAAGGTGATATTACCCAGGTGATCGACGAGTGGGACCACAAGTTCTTGCTCGAGGCCGGTGATCCGCTCGTCGACGCGTTCGAGACTGCGGGCGACGCCGACGGGGTCGTCGTCCTCGAGCACCCGCCGACGGCGGAGGTCATGAGCGTCGTCCTCGAGCGGAAACTCGCGGAAACGCTGCCCGAAACCGTCGAATCCGTCGGCGTGCGAGTGAGCGAAACGAGCGAACTCTGCGGCGGAGGCCGTCTCTGAATGCCCGTCTCGAGTACCGGCCCCGATTCGGACGAGACAGCCTCGAGCGGAGGCGCTGACGCGGCTCGGGCCTCGAGCGGAGATACCAGTGCCACGCAGACCTCGAAAGACAGCCAGGAGGACGGCGCACTACCGATCAACGAGCTCTTCTACTCGCTACAGGGGGAAGGGATCCTCGCCGGCGTCCCGTCCGTGTTCGTTCGCACGAGCGGCTGTAACCTGCGCTGTTGGTTCTGTGACTCCTATCACACGTCCTGGGAGCCGACCCACGCCCGGATGGGCCTCGACGAAATCGTCGCCGAAGTCGAGTCCTTCGAGCGGGCGGACCACGTCGTGCTCACGGGCGGCGAACCGCTGCTTCACGAAGAGTCGGTCCGCCTGCTCGAACGGCTCTCGGAACGTGGCTATCACACGACCGTCGAGACCAACGGGACGATCTTCCGCGACGCGCCGATCGATCTCGCGTCGATCAGCCCGAAACTCGAGAACAGCACCCCGACTCCCGAGCGGGACCCGCGCGGGGAGCAATCTGGTGACGGCGCTGGGGACGACGCCGAGAGTGGTCAGCGATCCGCGGGCGACTCGAGTCGAGACTCCGACGGGATAGCGTCGCGCCACGAACGCGACCGGATCGATCTCGAGGCGATGGCGCGGCTGGTCGAGACGTACGACAGCCAGTTGAAGTTCGTCGTCACCGACGAGTCGGACGTAACCGAAGTCGAGTCCATCCTCGAGGACCTCCGCGCGGCGTCGACGGCGTCGATCGCAGCCGACGACGTGCTGTTGATGCCCGAGGGCGCGACCCGCGACCGGCTCGCCGAAACTCGGACCCGCGTCGCCGAACTCGCGATGGAACACGGCTTTCGATACACGCCCCGTCTCCACGTCGATCTGTGGAACGACGCCCCCGAAACGTAATCAACCGATCACGAATGACACCGACAACAGAGGACACGACGACAGACGAATCGACAGCACAGGACAAGCGAGCCGTCGTCCTTCTCTCGGGCGGCATGGACAGCGCGACGGCCGCCTACGAGGCTCGAGCGCGCGGCTACGACATATACGCACTGCACACCTCCTACGGCCAGCGCACGGAAACGCGCGAACTCGAGTGTGCGCGGACACTCGCGGAGGCCCTCGAGGTCGAGGACTTCCTTCGGATCGAAACCGGCCATCTCGCCGCGATCGGCGGCTCGAGTCTGACCGACGACGAGCTCGCGGTCGGGGACGCAGAGCCCGACAGCGACGAGATTCCGAACACCTACGTTCCGTTTCGCAACGCGAACCTCCTCGCGATGGCGGTTTCCTACGCGGAGGCCCACGACTGTGGGGCGGTTTTCATCGGCGCGCACAGCGAGGACTTCTCGGGCTACCCCGACTGTCGGCCCGCCTTCTTCGACGCCTTCGAGGCGGTCGTCGACGCAGGGACGAAACCTGAGACCGACATCTCGATCGAAGCGCCGTTCGTCGAGTGGTCCAAGACCGACATCGCCCGCCGCGGGCTGGAACTCGAGGTCCCCTACGAGCACACTTGGTCGTGCTATCGCGACGATGAACCCGCCTGCGGGACCTGCGATTCGTGTGCGTTTCGACTCGAGGCGTTCCGAAACAACGACGCTCGCGATCCGATCGCGTACGCGAAACGGCCCCCTCACTCTGGGACAGACGACGGGTAGAGCCACGCCGGTTCGGCCATCAGCGTCTCACAGACTCGAACGACCGCGAGGAAAACGCTCATCCGTCGCTGCATTGAACTACCAGTAAATGCGATCGATACCGCTCGAGTGGTTTCGAGACGAGGACGGCGACTGGACGGTTTTTGCCGATCGTCGCGGCGAATTCGTCGTCCTCCTCGCCGGGCTTCCCCTCGTCGTTTGGCTGCTCGCGAGCGAGGTGGGCGGGCTCGATCCGGGGTGGCGCTGGCCGGCGGTTCCGCTCGGTATCGTCGTTGGAATCGCGTACACGCGGCGCTATCGATCGCTCGTCATCGATGCACTTCCGGAGGACTCGAGCACGACGATACTCCTGACGCTGTTCGGCAGCGGGTTCGGACTCTCGACGCTCGAGACCTTACACCTCGCACAGCCCGTACTATTGTTTGTACTCGCTGCGGGGACGACGGTGGCGCTCGTCTATGCCCTTCGGCTACTCTCACCGCTTCACGACGGCTGTGAGCCCGCGCGCCGCGGGGTCGATCCCCCGGGAACGATCTGAGTCGCTTCGAGGCCGCAGCGAAGACGAAAACCAATCACGGCTAGTAGATCGAGGCCGCCTCGCTGTCCGCGTCCTTGAGTCCGACGATGTCGTCTTCGGTGAGGTCGTCGTACTCCTCGACGTACGCGACGGCGTCGTCTCGGTCGGCGAACGGCACGGGACTGTCCATCGGCGCGTCGATGCGCTCCTGATCGTGCTCGAGGACGAACGAGGCCTCCGTCGCGTCGATCAGATCCAGACTCTCGTGGCCCGTCGTCCAGACGGCGCTGATCTCCGCGTCTGGTCCCCCCTCTTTCGCTGGATCGACGTAGTAATTGAACAGACAGCCCGCGGAGTCGAAGAACGTGGCACCTTCTCCTTCGTGGACGAGCTGTGCGTTCGAGTTGTCCCAATCGGCGGGCAGCATATTACAGACTGGACACCGGTACTCCTCGGGCGGCTCGATCGGCTCGTCGCCGGGATGGTCGACGAGTTCGATCGGCTCGGGTTCGTCTTCGGAGTCCCCCTCGGGCTCCTCCGAGCGATTCAGACAGCCCGCGAGGCATCCGGCGCCGACGCCCGCGGCGGCGACGAACGCCCGCCTCGAGAGCGGTCGGCTCCCGGTTCGGTTCATGCCGGAGGTACTCGGCCGAGTCGCAAAACCAATTTGGTTCGCTCGTCGAACGCGCTTCGAATCGAGGGCTCCGACCGCACCCGCGGGACGTGCGAGACAACGGTTAGTGAGGCGACTCGAGTCGGTCTTTCGTTCGCCCGTGTCGGATCCGGAACATCGGCTCGAACCCGATCCGGGAGAACGGCGTGACCGCGTCGCCGACGACGCCGAACGGAAGCGCGTACTCGACGTGATCGCGGAGGATCGTCTCGTCGCCGTCCGCGTGGAACGAGTGGGTATGGACCCAGGTTTCGAACGGGCCGTCGATCATCTCGTCCCGGAAGTACGCGCTGCCGTCGGACCGTTCCCGCGCCGTGATGACCGACCGCCACCGCTGTCTCGGACCGACACCGAACGGGCGTATCGAAAGCGAGACGCCGGTCCCGGCGGCGAGCACCGGCGGATCGCGGTCGCCGTCGGGGCCGACCACGGACTCGACGCGCAGGTTCAACCAGTCGGGCGTGAGCGCCTCGAGTCCCGAAATCGACGAGTGAAACTCCCACACGTCCTCGAGCGGCGCCCGAACTCGCGTCTCTCGCTGGTAGGTAGCCATGGGCGGATACACGCCCTCGAGCGGGAAAAGTACGAAGCCGCCGTTCGTCGGGTCCGGTCGGCGATTACTTCAACCGTTCCTGGAGGAAAGATGGATGTGCCGCCGTGACGCCGTCTATCTCGAGGATTTCGTCGGAAATGAGTTCGCCGAGCGAGTCGCCGTCCTCGGCTCGAACCTCCGCCATCAGCATGTGATCGCCGCTCGAACTGTAGAGCGCTTCGACCTTCTGGAGGGATTTGAGCGCGTTCGTCGCCTCGACGTATCGCTCGCTGGCGACGTCGATCCCGACGAGTGCGATCGTTTGGCTCGAGAGCTTCTTCGGATCGATATCCGCAGAGTAGCCGATAATGACGCCTTCTTCTTCGAGTTGTTTGATGTATTTTCGAACGGTTGGTTTCGAGACGTCCGCCCGATCGGCGATGTCGGCGTAGGACGCCTGCGCATCCTCCTCGAGAACCTCGAGGATGCGATCTTGCGTTGCCTGAGTGCTCATACCAGTATGTTTTGCTGGCGCAGAAAAATATCTTTTGTATCTGGAAACGACGGATCGTTGATGAACGCCGGTCCGAAACTGCCGCTCCGCCGGTGAGCGCGACACGTCTCGTCACCGCCGGATCACGGACTCGAGGCGACGAGTGAGTCGACACCGAGGCCGGGCGACCGTGGAACTTATTCGGCCGGTGACCGCAGAACACCCAATGATCGACTACAATCTGATCAGCGGGCTGGTCTGGCTCGCCTGTGGCGCGGCGATTCTCTATCTCGGCTACCTGATCGCCGTTCGAGGCCGCGTCGACCTCCACTCGGCGTACGAGGAGTCGGTCGATCCGGCCTACGCCTCGCGGTGGGCCGGCGGCACCGCCGTTCTCATGGGCGTGATCGTCGTCCTGTACGGACTTCGAGAACTAGCGTACGGCTTTCATCCGTACGCCCTCGGCGGACTGGTCGGATCCCTTCTGGTTCTCAGTCACGTCTCGAAGCTGTTCGCCCGCGGGTACGGCCCTCGAGGAAAGCGGAGGACCGAATCGGATGGCTGAACACGTTTTCGAGAGGACCGATCGATCGCGCCGCGAGGCGGTTCCAACTCGAATCCGATGAAATAATAGCCTCCACGAGAAAGTCATTTCGCATGAGACTGCCTCGCACCGCATTGGGTTTCATCATTCTCGCTCTCGTGGTGCCGACGGCTGGCTGTGTCGGTTTCGTCGATGGGGCTGCGGAATCGGGAACCGAGGTCCGTCAGGAACTCTCGAAAGCGGAGCCGCCCGAGACCCTCTCGGCGACGGTCGAAACGACGACGACCACGACCACTCCGAACGGCTCCGACACCCGAACGATAACCGAGTCCGTCTGGCTCCGCGAGACTGGCGAGAGCCGAACCGAAGGCGGCGGTGAGCGATCGGGTGACGAGGACGGCGGTTACGTCGTCGTCGACGACGGCGATACGGTCTGGCATCAGGAGTCCGGATCGGTCACGAGCTACGAAAGCCAGAACAACGATACCAGTCGACTCGAGCGGATCTACGCGGAACAGGAACGATACTTCGAGCGGTTCGACGTCCAATCGGTCGATGAGACGACCGTCGACGGCCGACGGGCCCACCGGGTCGTCTTCGAACCGCACCAGAACGAGACGGTCGAGCGCTCGATCGACGTCATGGTCGATGAGACGACCTATCGGATTCCGCTCGAGACGGAACTCCAGGCCGTCGACGACGACCAGCCGAACGAAATCGAGATCGTCTTCGACGCGGAGACGATGTTCCCGCTCCAGTTCGAGATGGTCTCCGATCGGGTCGAGTTTAGCGTCACGTACCGAGACGTTTCGTTCAACGACGAACTCGAGGACGATCTCTTCGAGTTCGAACCGCCGGCCGATTCCGAGTCGGAGGGGATCACGCTCCCGGAGATCACGGAGTACGACACTGTCGAGGCCGCAAACGAGTCGGTCTACTTCACCGTGAGCGCTCCCGACGCCGACACGCTCCCGTCCGGTTTCGATCTCGAGTCGGTCACGCGTACCGTCTATCTCAAGGAGGACCGAACACAGGTCACACAGTCCTACCGGGACGACGAAGACCGAAGCGTTCGGGTCGCCATCGGCGACGGCCCGCGGGCAATTCCGGTCGAGGGGTCGCCAGCTTCCGTAAACGGTGCCGACGCGACACTCGGCGAAACCGAACACGGGACCGAACTCGAGTGGGAACACGACGGCCACTACTACCACGTCTTCGCCGATGCGGACCTCGAGGAGGAAACGGTCCTCGAGATCGCCCAGTCGCTACACGCCTAATCGGATCGAACCGGTCCACAGACGCGGAGAATTGAACAGACGGGGCGAACCGAACAGGCGAGGGAAACCGAGGCGGTCCGCGACGGCTATCGTTCTCGCGGTATTTGCTGACAGCCGTCTCTTCGGGTTTGTGAGATCGGCGCGTCGGCGGCCAGCCCCAAGAAAAACGGGTCGAACGGGTCGCGGTGGTTACGTGTGGCGCTCGAGCAGGTCGTAGCTGCGTTCCCACTCGGCGTCGTCGTCGAAGTACCGCTCGGCCAGCGGTTCCTGCGGGACGCGACCGAGGTTCTTTTTCTCCTCCTGGTAGGACGGACTCTCCTCGTCGACGTAGTAGCGACCGGTGAGGACGGTTCCCTCGTTGAGGACGTCCTCGGTCTCCTGCATCATCTGGGCGGCCTCGCCGCGGTCGGTGATGTCGAAGTCGTAGTCGTCGGACTCCTGAACGTCGATGTAGGGGACGTACTGGCGCGCGTCCTTGTTCCAGGTCGGACACTGGGTGAGGAAGTCGACGTGTGCGAAGCCGTCGTGTTCGATCGCTTCCGCGATTATCTCTTTTGCCTGGTTCGGGTTGACCGCCGCGGTGCGGGCGATGTACGTCGCACCGGAGGTCAGCGACATCGAGAGCGGTCGGATCGGCGTCTTGGCCGTTCCGCCGGGCTGGGTCTTCGACTTGTGACCCTTCGGGCTCGTCGGCGAGGTCTGGCCCTTCGTCAGGCCGAAGATCTCGTTGTTGAACACGATGTAGGTCATGTCGTGGTTCTCTCGAGCCGTGTGGATGAAGTGGTTGCCACCGATGCCGTAGCCGTCGCCGTCGCCGCCGGCGGCGATCACTTCGAGGCCGTCGTTAGCGAGTTTCGCCGCGCGAGCGACCGGCAGCGAGCGGCCGTGGATCGTGTGGAAACCGTAGGTGTCGAGGTAGCTGTTTAGCTTCCCCGAGCAGCCGATTCCGGTACAGACGAGCGTTTCTTCGGGGGTTCGTCCGACTTCCGGAAGGGCCTGTTTCAGCGATTTGAGCACACCGAAGTCACCACAGCCCGGACACCACGTCGGCTGTGGCTCGACCCCTGGGGTGTACTCCTCGCGGTCGATCTCTCGTTCGTCGCCGATTGCGTTGAATGCACTCATGGGTTAGTCACCTGCTGCGGGTTCGATGTGTACCTGTGCGGACGGTTCCTCGTCGCCACCGTTGAGGTTGATCTCGGCGGATTCGACGACCTCTGCGGGTTCGAACGGGTTGCCGTTGTACTTCAACAGACTTGTCATCTTCTCGCCGTAGCGTCCGAGTTCCTTCTGGATCAGGCCGCGGAACTGGGCGGTCGCGTTCATCTCGACGACCATCGCCTCGTCGACGCTCTCTAAGAACTCGACCATCTCGGTCTCGGGGAACGGCATCATGTCGGAGACGCCGATCGCCTTGACCGACTGGCCGTTCTCGTTGAGCCGGGAGACCGCCTCGGCCACTGCTCCCTGGGAGGAGCCCCAGGTGATGATGCCGAAGTCGGCGTCCTCGTCGCCGAAGTAGGTCTGGTTCGAGTCGTGTTCCTCGTCGAGCTCCTCGCGAATGTGCTCGAGCTTCTGGACGCGGCGGCTCATCTGGTAGACGCGGTTGTCCGGGTCCTCGCTGATGTGACCGACGGGCGTGTGCTCGTTACCGGTCGCGAGGTAACGCCCACCTTCCTGTCCGGGCAGCGAGCGTGGGCTGACGCCGTTTTCGGCGCCCGACTCGTGCTCGTAGGCGAAGCGGTGGAACTTCCCGGAGGCGTCGTGTGCGGCCTCCTTGAGTTCGTCTTCGGTGAGCGTCGAGCCGAGGTCCGGATTCGGCTCGCGGTCGAAGAACTCGACCGGCACGTTCGTGTTCTCGCCCGAGAGCTTCTGGTCGTAGATGATGATCGACGGAATCTGGTACTCGTAGGCGATGTGGAACGCGAGGCGCGTCTGTTCGTAACACTCCTCGATCGTTCCCGGCGCGAAGACGACTCGAGAGGAGTCACCCTGACTCGTATAGAGGACGAACTCGAGGTCGCCCTGTTCGGGTTTGGTCGGCATCCCCGTCGAGGGGCCGGCGCGCATCGACTCGAGGAGGACGATCGGCGTCTCGGTCATCTCCGCGAGTCCGAGCGGCTCGCTCATCAGGGCGAAGCCGCCGCCGGAGGAGCCGGACATCGCTTTCGCGCCCGCGTGGCTGGCACCGACGGCCAGCGCCGCGGCCGCGATCTCGTCTTCGACCTGTTCGGCGATCCCGCCCATATCCGGGAAGTTCTGGCTGAGGATCGTGAACACGTCCGTCCACGGCGTCATCGGGTAGCCGGCGATGAACCGACAGCCGGCGTCGATCGAGCCGTAGGCGATCGCGTTCGAACCCGAGAGCAGCGCCTGCTCGGTCTCGTGCTCGCCGGTCGGCGCGCGAAGGTCGTGTTCGAAATCGTACTCCTCGTTGACGATCTCGTAGGCCTCGTGGAGGATCTCGAGGTTCGACTCGAGGACGTCACCGCCCATCGCGTCGCTCATGAGGTCCTCGATGTGTTCGAGATCCATGTCGAGCAACGCGGCGGTGACGCCGACGCCCGCGGTGTTTCGCATGACTTCGCGGCCGTGTTCTTTCGCGAGGCCGCGGAGATCCATCGGGAAGACGTGCCAGTCGTTCTCCTCGGCACGCTTTTCTAGCTCGAGATCTGCCACGTCCTCCTCGCTGATGAGCCCCTCGTCGTAGACGATGATTCCGCCCTCGCGGAGGTCGTCTAGGTTCTCCGAGAGCGGCTTGATCTCTTCGTTTCCGTAGTAGGCCTCTTCCTGTGGGTTTCGCGCGAACGAGTCGCCCAGCGCGAGCAGGAAGTTGTAGCCGTCGCCGCGTGACTGTACGTCATCGGCCGATGCGCGGATCTCGACGTACGTGTGACCACCGCGAATCCGTGACGGATAGTGACGGTGGGTGAATACGTGCAACCCGGCGCGCATCAGCGCCTTTGCAAAGTTCTGGCTCGTCGAGTCGATTCCATCCCCGGAACCCCCTGCGATTCGCCAGATGAGTTCGTCATCGCTCATAGTAAGGTCAGTGGCCGGTGGGCCAGCAGTACCTGATTCTTCGGTCTTACCTCCCTAAAGACTTTGCTATAGATTGCCATGCATCTATCGTGAAGAATGAACAACCATCCACTTTAGACGGTCAGATCTCTCATGTTTGTTCGGAACGTTCACCAAAAGTGTGTGATATCTCCCGTTCGAAAACCAAATTCGCGTAATCTATTAGTAGAGTGGACGTTCGGTCACCAAACCCAAAAAGAGCTGCCCAGTCTGCCACTCGTAGCGAATAGCGCCGAAACGACAGTGAAAACGTACTGGAACGATAATATGTTTGGCCTGATTCGGCTATCTGCGTCGAACTCGAGAGTCCGGTTACTCGTTCTGTGGATTACTCGGATGGTAGTCGGTGTCGTACTCTCCGGGCTGATCGTCGAGCCGATCCGGATTAATGCGTCCCGACAGTAGCATGAAGTCGACGAGGGTGAGCGCGAGCATCGCTTCGACGACCGGAACGCCCCGCGGCGGAAGGACCGGATCGTGGCGGCCAATGACCTTCTCTTCTTTCAGCTCTCCCGTCTCCCAGTCGGCGGTCTGCTGGCTCTTCGGGATCGAGGTCGGCGCGTGTAGCGTTACCTCGCCGTAGATCGGTTCGCCCGAACTGATTCCGCCCTGAATGCCGCCGTGGTCGTTCTCGACCGGCGTCGGGTTCCCGTCCGCGTCGAACTCCCAGTCGTCGTTTCGGTCCTTGCCGGTCCACTCGCGCGCCTCGCGGCCGAGACCGAACTCGAAGGCCGTCGTCGCGGGCACGGCCATCATCGCCTGCCCGAGCCGCGCCGAGAGCGAATCGAATCGCGGCGCGCCCAGCCCGGTCGGCACTCCCTGGGCTTCGAAGTAGATCGAACCGCCGATAGAGTCGCCTTCCTCCTGATAGTCCTCGATGAGTTCTTGCATCTCCGCTGCGGTCTCGGGATGAGCACAGCGAACGTCGTTCTCCTCGCTGTGTTCTATGATCTCCTCGAAACTCACCTCCGGTGCCTCGACCGATCCGATCTGGTTGACGTGCGCTTTGAGCTCGATCCCCTGGGTCGCGAGGATCTTCTTCGCGATCGCGCCGGCGGCGACCCAGTTGACCGTTTCGCGCGCGGACGAACGACCGCCTCCGCCCCAGTTTCGCGTCCCGAACTTCGCCGAGTAGGTAAAATCGCCGTGGGACGGCCGCGGCGCGGTGATAAACGGCTCGTACTTGCCGGACCGGGCGTCCTTGTTCTGGATGACCATCCCGATCGGCGTCCCGGTCGTGTACCCGTCCTGGACGCCCGATTTGATCGAGACGGCGTCGGCTTCGCCGCGACTGGTCGTGATCATCGACTGGCCCGGTTTGCGCCGATCGAGGTCCCCCTGGATGTCCGATTCGGACAGCTCGAGGCCGGCCGGACAGCCCGAGACCGTACAGCCCATCGCCTCGCCGTGACTCTCGCCGAACGTGGTCACCTGAAAGAGGCGACCGAACGTATTGCCGTTCATTACCACCACATCAGAGACGCGGACACTTAGCGATGCAGGGATCGAGCCAAGGACTCGAGCGGCCCGATCGACGCGGCGGAATTCGTCAGTCGAAGTGGAACCGTTCGATCGCTCGAGACGAGCGGAACACCGACAGCGCGCCGAGACAGCCCGCCATCGCTGCGCTCAGTGCGGCCCCAAGAACGCCGATAACGACGGGGTGGACGCCGAGCGAGTCGGCGAGGGCGTCGTTGATGAGGCCCGTGTGTGCGAACATCGTCGGCGCCGCGACCAGAAAGAGCGCGATCGAGTAGACGGCGAACGCGATCGTACTCGGGATGATCGCTTCCTGACTCCGGGAGACGCTCACCTCCTCGTACCGCGGAAAGAGCGTCCCGATTCCCGACGCGAGCGGGCCGGCACACAGCCCCAGGACGAGCGCCGAGAGCGTGTACGTGCCGACCAGCGGGAGCACCATCGGACTCACGATGCCCAGTGCGGCGGTCGCAATGACCGTCACCGGGACGCCGACGAGGACGCCGGCGACCACGTGCCCGGCGACCAGGGTTTTACCGGAGGACACTCCGAGCGCAGTTACCGGCAGCGACGCGCCTTCGTTCCCGAGCACGTTCAACGTGAACAGCGACCCGGTGATCCAGGCCCCAGAGAGGCCGACGAGAAGCGGGAGGATACCACCGACGCTGCCGGTCCGGACGGTCGACGTGATCGGCATCACGAGTAACATCAGCGGGTAGAGTACGAACGAGAGCGTGATCGGGTTTCGTCTGGCGCGGATCCAGTCGACTCGAGCGACGCCGTAAATCGGCCTCGAGACGACGGACGCGAGCCTCGAGGAGCCCGATTCGGTCGGTTCTGTCTTCGTTTCGTAGTGATCGACCCGAACCGGGTCGGCGTACCAGAGCCACTCCGCGAGGCGGCCGAGGACGGCGGGGGCGATCGCCACGCCGACGGCGACCAACCCGACCGCACCGAACGCGCGGAGTACGGACGCGTCGGTACTGAGCGCGAGTAGCGCCAGATCACCGAACCACGCCAGTGGAGTTCGGACCACGATCGAAACCACCGGATCGAGCACGGATCCGACCGAGTTGGTGATGAAGACGCCCATATAAACCACTCCGAGGATTGCGAGAAATACCGTCCGAAGACGGGCCAGAAGCTTCGACCTCGCCCCGGAGTTCTTGACCGCGAGGGCGAGTACGAACCCGGAGAGAATGCCGAGCGTGACGATCGAACAGAAGGTAACGAGCAGGAGCGGCGCGGTGGCGACCGACCCGGCGCCGGCCGCGAACACGAGCGCGCCGATTCCGCCGAGGACGAACGCAGGGACGCCCCAGAGAAGTAGCTTACCGACGACCAACCCGCCGATCAACTCGCGGTGAGAAATCGTCGTCAACAGGCCGTCGGATCGATCCGGGTCCAATCCGGTCGCGTACGTCTGGTAGCCGCTCAACCCCGTGATGAAGATCCAGACGTAGACGACACCCATCCGCGCGACCTCGAGCGGTTCCTCGAACTCCCCGGACGCGACGCCCGATCCGAACGCGTACAACAGACCGATTCCCACCATAGCGAACAGTCCCATAAATCCGATCGCGATCACGATGGCCAGCAATTGCATCGGATTGTCGCGCAGTTTGCGCCACTGACGGCGGATCTCCGTTCGGCCGACGGTCCAGACGTGGCTCATCGCCTGCGAGCGATTCGCGCCGATCATAGTCTCCCCTCCATCCGTCGTACCCGCGGCTGCACCGACCGCTCGAGTCGTCTTCGCCACGGTGGTGCGAGATCGACCCTTTCGTGACTGTGCCGGAAGAGTGCTCCGTACATCCGTTACTCACCGACGACTGGGGCACTGTGGTCGGTCGTTACCGAGAGGAAGACGTCCTCGAGAGTGGAGTCTTCCGCGGCCTCGAGCGTTCCGGTCAACTCCGCCGGATCGCCCTCTTCGACGATGCGGCCCTGATAGAGCACGCCGACGAGGTCCGCCAGTTCCTCGACGACCGAGAGGATGTGCGTCGAGAGGAAGACGGTGTGGCCCTCGTCGGCGACCTGGTCGAGGACGTCGAGAACGGTCCGCGCCGCGCGCGGGTCGAGTCCGGACGTCGGCTCGTCGAGGAAGACGACATCGGGTTCGTGTAGCAAGGCCTGGATGAGTCCGATCTTCTGGCGCATCCCTTTCGAGTACGCCTCGATCCGCTTTGTGGCATCTGCCCGGAGATCGAACCGATCCAGCCAGCCGTCGATGCGTTTGTTCGCGGTCTCCTCTGGAATGTCCCTGAGGCGCGCGTAGTACTCGAGTTGTTCCCTGCCCGTGAGTTCGTCGAACACCGGCGGGTCCTCGGGGAGGTAGCCGATCGACGATCGGACGGCGTCGCGGTCGGTGACCGGTTCGCCCATGATCGTCGCGCTCCCGGAAGTCGGCCGCGTCAACGTCGTCAGCATTCGCATCGTCGTCGTCTTCCCGGCACCGTTCGGTCCGAGAAAGCCGTACACGGTGCCGCTGGGAACGACGAGATCGAGATTATCGACGACGACTGTTCCGTCGAATCGCTTCGTGAGATCGGTTGCTGTGATAGCGTTCATGTCTATAAAATTTCTCTTGTGAGTACACTCACTAAGTGTATGCCAATTAAAAGAACCCACCGCTAGTGTCGCGGTTCCAATCGAAAATGCGTCCCCCGAACGAACGCGAGGCGCGTCGAGTGCTCCCCCTGAGCCGAACTCGCGTCAGCGGCCAATTCATGGGCATCCGTTCGTTTCCCTCGAACCCATAAAACACGATCTACCGTTTTCCGGGTCAGAAAAATCGAGGGGTGAGACGCTGGAGCCGCCTTAGTTCTCGGTCTCGAGCGTCGCACCGAGACTCGAAAGGGTGTCGAAAAACCCGGGGAAGGAAACGTCGACGTGTTCGCCGCCCCGGATCGTCGTTTCGCCGTCGGCGACGAGTCCCGCGAGCGCCAGCGACATGACGATGCGGTGGTCGCCGCGTCCGTCGACGATCGCTCCCCGAACCGTCGACTCGTCGCCGTGAACGGTCAATGAATCCCGGGTTTCGGTCGTTTCGACGCCCATCTTCTCGAGTTCCTCCGCCATTGCGCTCACGCGATCGGTCTCCTTGTATCGGACGTGTTCAGCGTCGGTGATCCGCGTCTCGCCGTCGGCGACCGCGCCGAGGGTCGCGATCGTCGGGAGGAGATCAGGCGTGTCTTCGACCGAAACGTCGATTCCCTCGAGCGCACCCGTCGAGACGTCGATCGTCCCGTCGTCGCGGTTCCATTCGACGTTCGCGCCCATCCGATCGACCACATCGACGATCGCGGTGTCACCCTGCGCGCTCGGATGTGCCCCCTCGATTCGAACGCCACCCTCGCTCGCGATCGCGCCCGCCGCGAGCGGATACGAGATCGACGAGAAGTCGCCGGGGACGGCGTACTCGCCGCCTTCGGGCGCGTAGGACTGCCCACCCGGGACCGCGAAGCCGTCATCGGTCGATTCGGCGTCGACGCCGAAGTCAGCCAACACTTCGATCGTCACGTCGACGTACGGCGCGGACTTGAGTTCCGTCTCGAGGTCGATCTCGAGACCCTCTGCCGTCACCGCGCCGGCCATCAACAGGGCGGTGATGTACTGCGAGGACACGTCGCCCGGAATCGACACGCGGTCGCCCGACAGCGGACCGGTGACGACCAGTGGTGCCTGTCCATTTTGTCGCGTGCTCGCCGCGTCGGCTCCCAGATCCGAGAGCGCCTCGAGCAGCGGCCCCTGTGGACGCGACCGGAGCGACCCGTCGCCGGTGAGCACGCTCGTGCCGTCGGCCAGCGCCGCCGCCGCGGTGACGAGACGCATCGTCGTGCCGCTGTTGTCGCAGTCGATCACGTCCGCCGGCACCTCGGGAGTCCCGTCGAAGCCCTCGATCTCGAGGGTCCCGTCGTCCGATCGGGTGACGCTGCCCCCGAACAGGGTCACCGCACGCGCGGTCGCTCGCGTATCCGCACTCCAGAGCGCGTCGCGGACCGTCGCGCTATCGGCGTACCCCGACGCCAGAATCGCACGATGCGTGTAACTCTTCGATGGCGGTGCCGTCGCCGTTCCCTCGAGCTCCGACGGAGCGAGCGTGACGTTCATGCTCGGTCTGTGGAGTGGATGCCCTATACCGATACCGGTACGGTTGGCCAGAACGATCGGACCGCTCTCTCGGCCGCCAGATTCTGCAGGAGGATTCGATCACTCGGGACAGCCGATCGACGCCACGATTTCCTCGAGCGGTTCGCCCGGATGCGGGCTCGAAACCTCGTAGCTCACGCCTTCGCACTCCCAGAAGATGCTCTCGAGGCCACCGGCGCGACGATACGCCTCGTGACCGGCGATATCGATCGGTGTGAGCACGTCCGGATGGAATCGGGGTTGCTCCCTGACGGCGACGAACAGTTCGCGTTCGGGCGTGGTCGGCTCGACGTACCAGCTCGTCGCCGTCGTGCCGAAACCCCTGTTCAGGACGGTGATTCGGTCGAGTTCGAAGCCGTCCGGTATCGCGGGGTTCGGGAGGTCGAACGAAAGTTCCGCCTCCGCGGCCGCCGGCGTGTCGAAGACTCCGATGGGTTCGGCGCCGATCGACTTGACCTCGGCGTTCGGCGGCGGATCGTAGGTAAACGTCTCGTCGTCTATCCCCTCGTTGATCTCGAGCTCGTCGTAGGTCACCGTGAGGCTGTGGAGGGTACGGTCGTCGGTTTCGACGACCGTCCGCTCTTTGATCGGGTATCGACTCTCGCGATCGACCCAGATCGACCGGACCGTCTCCGCCTCCTCGACCTCAGCCTCATCGACCCCCCCCCCCGAGCGGAATCGTGTATATCGTTTCCCCGACCAGCAACTCGATCGATCGGCCGACTTCCTCGTCCGATTTCGGGGTCGCATCGACGACGTACGCGTCCCTGTCGTCGACCGTGTCAGTTCCGTCGAGGGCCAGATCGTACTCCTCGAGGAGCGATTGCAGGATCAGACGGGTTCGGTCCTCGACGAACCGGTTCGGGTGGTGGCGTTCGAGAACTTTTCCCGTGGTCGGATAGTACCCCCACGTCACCGCCTGCGTTCGGACCGACACTGTCCCCTCGGGCGCCCGCGAGTCGGACGACTCGAGGACCTCCCGTCGCTGGGCGTCCGGCGGTCGCTGAAAGAGTCGTTCCCGGCGTTCGATGGTCTCTTCCGGCGTTTCGGCCGTCATCGTCCGGACGGCGGCGAGGTTGTTGACGGCCTCTCGAGCGTCGATGGCCGCTCGAACGAGGTCGTCGCCGGAAGGGTCGTCCGCCGAACTCGTTTTCTCGAGACACCCGGCGAGGGCACCGGTGACACCTGCTGCGATGAGACGGCGGCGGCGCATACGTCATCGTTGTAAGGTTTATTGAAAAACGTGGGGATTTGTTTCGAACTTACGGCGACGCCGGACGAAGGGAAGATCCCGTTCCGCGCCGGTGCCGGGACCCTCGTAATTATGTGCTCGCCTGCCACAGTTCCGGCCATGGATATCGACCTCGAACCGCTTCGGTCCGCGCTCGCGGCCGAGGGTATCGACGGCTACCTCATCGACGCCGACGGATCGGACTCCGACCAGCGGTACGTCTCCGATTTCACTGCCCCGGACCCCTACCAGACGCTGGTTACGACCGCGCCGACCGGCCAGTCGAGCGGATCGGCCGGTCCGTCCGAGCCGACTGGTTCGTCCGAATCAGCAGAGTCGCCCGGATCGGACGAGTTCGGCGGGCGTCGCGGCGTCCATCTCCTAGTCTCCGGCCTCGAGTACGGGCGAGCGCGCACGGACGCGACCGTCGACTCGATCGCTCGACGCGCCGACTTCGACTATCGCGACCGCGTCGCGGAATACGGCCCCCAGGAGGGAACCGTCCGGACGATCGCGGCGTTTCTCGAGTCACACGACGTCGAGTCGGTGGCCGTTCCCCCGAGCTTCCCGACGGGGACCGCGGACGGACTTCGGGAACGGGGGATTTCGGTGACGGTCGAATCCCAGAGGATCGTCGAAACGGAGATCCGAGCGCGCAAATCCGGGTGGGAGGTCGAACAGATTCAGTCGACCCAGCGTGCGAACGAGCGGGCGATGGCCGTCGCCGAGGAGTTGATCGCGACCGCGGACGTCGAGGACGGCGTTCTCGTGTACGACGGCGACCCGCTGACGAGCGAGCGCGTCACGACTGAGATCGAAATCGAACTGCTTCGCAACGGCTGTGCGCTCGACGAGACGATCGTCGCCTGCGGGGCCGACGGCGCGGACCCCCACGACCGCGGCAGCGGCCCACTCGAGGCGGACGAACTGATCGTGATCGACATCTTCCCGCGGGACAAGGAGACTGGCTACTTCGGCGATATGACCCGCACGTTCCTGCGCGGCGTCCCGAGCGAGGAACAACGCCGGCGATACGACGTGACCCAGCGCGCTTACGAGGCGGCCCTCGAGGCCGTCGAGGCGGGCGTAACGGGAGCGGCGGTCCACGACGTGGCCTGCGACGTGATCGAAGACGCCGGCTACGAAACCCTGCGGAGCGATCCGACGACGGAAACGGGCTACATTCACAACACGGGCCACGGCGTCGGCCTCGACATCCACGAACAGCCCACGGTGTCGCCGTCCGGCGGGGAACTCGAGCCCGGCCACGTCATCAGCATCGAGCCCGGCATCTACGATCCGGCCGTCGGCGGCGTCCGAATCGAGGATCTGGTCGTCGTCACCGAGGACGGACACAGGAATTTCAACGAGTACGGCGTTCGCCTCGAGCCGAGGGCGTAGCCGGCACCGAGACGAATCGGTCTCGAACGAGACAGAGTGGGAGATTCAGTTACCCGCACAGATCTCGAGGAAGTTCTCGAAGATCTCGTCGCCTTCCTCGGTGTGAGCGACCTCCGGGTGCCACTGGACGCCGTAGAGATCCCGGTCGGTGTCGCTCATCGCCTCGACACCGCAGACGTCGCTCGAGGCGGTCCGTTCGAATCCATCGGGAACTTCTTTGACCTCGTCGGCATGACTCGCCCAGACGCGGGTTTCGGGATACAGCGAACCCGTGAGCGGGTCGTCCTCCGAGTGCAGGTCGACGGTGACGTCGGCGTAGCCGCCGTACTCGCCGCCGCCGACGCGACCGCCGAGTTCCTCGGCGATCAACTGCATGCCAAGACAGATTCCCAGCACCGGCATGTCCGACTCGAGGTACGCCGCCGATTCTCCAGTGCGATCCATGTCCGGCCCGCCCGAGAGCACGACGCCGTCGGCGTCGACGTCTTCAGGTGGCGTGTCGTTGTCGATCAGTTCCGAGTCGACGCCGAGGTCCCGAAGCGCTCGATCCTCCAGGTGCGTAAACTGTCCGTGGTTGTCCACCACGACGATCTTCGTCATTGGCGGGGGATAGCGAGCGAGTCGGTAAAAGCAGTCCGGAAGCGAACCCGATCGCTGCCGTCGGCCCTGACTCGTCGGCCCCGTCGGCTCTGATTCGTCGGTGTCACCGGCCTGACTCACCGGTATCGTCGGTCTGATTCATCGGTACCGTCGATTCTGACTCGTCCGTCTGCTACCGGTGCGCGCAGTCGGTACGTTTATGCGCATTTCCGACGATGATCCGCGCATGGCTATCGATCTCAGCGAGTTCGACCATCCGGCGTGGCTCACCGCAGCGGGAACGGGCGTGGGATACCTGTTGATCCTCGTTTTGCTGACTATCCTGCTCTTTCTCGTTCCGTGGGGCATCTTCGAACTGTTGTAAGTCGCTCCCTCGGTCGCTTATCCCTACGCCGAAAGCGACTTGCTCGTATCTTAGGTGGTTTCTAGAGATTGGTATTGGCCGTCAGTGTTCTCGCATTACAGGTTCATGGTTTATTGAATTTCATATTAATGGGACAGAAGTAATTTAAATTTAGCTTCCATGTTCGAACCATGACATCCAGGCAGTTTAAGACAATTATCGGGATAGCAATGGTTGGAATCGGACTTGTACAGGTGTCTCTCTATGCCGTACAAAGCGAGTTGATTCCCACCGGTTTGGGAGCCTTTTACTCGCTACTCGGAATCGTTTACCTCTGGGCTGAAGTATACGCTGCTGAGTAGTACTGTTTCCGGGATCATCGCGTCGAAGCACGCGTTTGAACGACCTGCGTAGAATAGCAGCAGCGTCGCGCTCGAGAATCGTCCTCCTACAAACCGGCTCGAGAAGCCGCTTCAGGCGAACGTCTTCGAGACGTCCTCGGTCTCGTCGGAACTGGCCTGAACCTTCTCCCAGGCGTTCTGGAAGTCCTCCATCCGGATCTCGGTTCGGTCGTCGCGGATGGCGAACATCCCGGCCTCGGTACAGATCGCCTTGACGTCGGCACCGGAGGCCTCGTCGGCCTCGGCGGCGAGGGACTCGAACTCGACGTCGTCGGCGACGTTCATGCCTCGAGTGTGGATCTGGAAGATCAGTTCTCGGCCCTCCTGATCGGGTTTGGGAACTTCGATGAGTCGGTCGAAGCGGCCGGGGCGGAGGATGGCGCGATCGAGCATGTCGAAGCGGTTGGTGGCGGCGATGATGCGGATCTCGCCGCGCTCTTCGAAGCCGTCCATCTCCGAGAGCAGTTGCATCATCGTCCGCTGGACTTCGGCGTCGCCGGAGGTCTTGGACTCGGTTCGCTTGGCGGCGATGGCGTCGATCTCGTCGATGAAGATGACCGCGGGTTCGTGCTCGCGTGCGACCTCGAAGAGGTCTCGAACGAGTTTCGCACCTTCACCGATGAACTTGTGGACCAGCTCCGAGCCGGCCATCTTGATGAACGTCGCGTCGGTCTGGTTTGCGACCGCTTTCGCGAGCATCGTCTTACCGGTTCCCGGCGGTCCGTGAAGGAGGACGCCGCTCGGCGGTTCGATACCGACGTCGTCGAACATGCCGGGTTTCTTCATCGGCATCTCGACGGTTTCGCGAACCTCCTGTAGCTGGTCCTCGAGCCCGCCGATGTCCTCGTACTCGACTTCGGGGCTCTGGGTGACTTCCATCACGCGAGCCCGGACGTCGGTCTCTCCGGAGAGGGTCTTGACGATCGAGAGGGAGTTGTTGACGGCGACCCGGGAATCGGGCTCGAGGTCCTCGCGCATCTCCTCGGTGACCTCGGTCAGGGCCTCCTGATTGTTTCCGTGCTGTTTGATGATGACGCCTTCGTCGGTCAGTTCCTGAACCGTCGCGACGAAAAGCGGCGACTGCTTTAGCTTCTTGTTTTCGTGGGTGAGTCGCTCGAGTTTCTGCTGGTACTTGTTGTTCTCGGCGTTCGCATCGAGGAGTTTGTCGCGCATCTCCTCGTTTTGCGACTCGAGGATCTCCAGGCGGTCCTCGAGCGACTGTATTTTCTCCTGTTGGGACGCCTCGTCCTCGTCGTATGGGAGGTCGACGTCGTCCACAGTGTCGCTCATTAACCCACCTTTGGGTGTTGGTTCATAAGAGGCTTCGGGTCGATACATCGGATATATTTTATTACCGCTGAGCATTTATCGAAACAGAAAATATTATCACCCTGTATCCGAAACGGGTATTCGATGAGCGCTTCAGAGCCGTTTCGACAGGAGTCGACCCCCCGGGGGAGCTGGGAGGACGTCCGGGATCTGCCGCCGAGTGCGAAACTCGTCGCGAAGGTCCTCGAGTACAACGACACGATGACCCAACAGCAGATTGCAGACGAGACCCTGCTTCCGGCGCGAACCGTCCGTTACGCGCTCAACCGCCTCGACGACCAAAACGTCATCGACTCTCGCTTTTCGTTCTCGGACGCCCGAAAACGGCTTTACAGCCTCGACATCGAATCCTGAACTCGCTTTCGCGCTTCTGACCGCCCTCGATCGATCCAGTCATACTTTCAGTCCGGTCACGGAACCCATTTAGGGGAGCCAGAACAAGAACGGCGTAGATGACGCGGGTGATACACACGGGCGATACCCACATCGGGTACCAGCAGTACAACACACCCGAGCGACGACGCGACTTTCTCGAGGCGTTCCGCGAAGTCGTCGACGACGCGGTCGAGGACGACGTCGACGCGGTGGTCCACGCGGGCGACCTGTTTCACGACCGACGACCGGGACTGGTGGATCTGCAGGGCACGGTCGAAATTCTGCGCACGCTCGAGGACGCCGACATTCCGTTTCTCGCCGTCGTCGGCAACCACGAGTCCAAACGCGACGGCCAGTGGCTCGACCTGTTTGCCGACCTCGGCCTCGCGACTCGACTCGGCGCCGAACCCCACGTTCTCGACGACGTCGCGCTCTACGGCCTCGATTTCGTCCCCCGATCGCGTCGGGATGCCCTCGAGTACGATTTCGACCCGCTCCCGGACGCCGCAGACCATGCGGCGCTCGTGACCCACGGCCTGTTCGAGCCGTTCGCTCACGCCGACTGGGACACCGAACGCCTGCTCGAGGAATCGACCGTCGACTTCGACGCCGTCCTCCTCGGCGACAACCACAAACCCGACACCGCGGAGGTGCTCGAGACGTGGGTCACCTACTGCGGATCGACCGAGCGCGCGAGCGCCAGCGAGCGCGAGGACCGCGGGTACAACATCGTCACCTTCGACTCCGCAACCGAGTCACAATCCGACGAGACGGACGAGGTGACGATCCGCCGACGCGGGCTCGCCGACACGCGCTCGTTCGTCTTCGTCGACGTCGAACTCGGCGAGGGAGAGGGCCTCGAGCGCGTACAGGAACGGGTTCGGGAGTACGACCTCGAGGACGCCGTCGTGATCGTCACCGTCGAAGGGGACGGTCGGCCGATCACGCCCGCGACCGTCGAGGAGTTCGCGACCGACCGCGGCGCGCTCGTCTCGCGAGTCAACGACCGCCGAGAGCTTCCCGAACAGGACGAGGAGGTCTCGGTCAGCTTCGCCGATCCCGACGACGCCGTCCGAGAACGGGTCCGCGAACTGGGACTCAGCGACGCCGCGTTGAACATAGACCGGACAGTTCGACGCGCGGATCTCGCGGACTCGAACGTTCGAGAAACCGCAGAGCGGCTAGTTCGAGAGCTCCTCGAGGAGGATCGTTCGGCGTTCGAACCCGCGCCGGATCGCGATCCCGAAGATGTCACGACGCTCGCCGATGCAATCGCTGATGGAGACGGCGAGGCGGTCGACGGAGACAGCGAGACGGCCGGTAAAGGTGTCGAGCCAGCCGACGAAGCTGTCGAGGCGGCAGATAAAGACGGCGAGTTGGCTGACACAGACACTGACACGACAGACGAACTACCGTCCGACTCGAGCGAGGAGACTACCGGCTCTCCCTCGGAAGAGGGGGGACCCCAATCAGAAAGGACAACGGAGGACGCGACGGCGACAGCCCCCTCTCAGTCCGACGACCGATCCGACGATCCCGAGACCGATTCGGAGACGACCTCGCTGGGTGATTTCGCGTGAAAGTCGAACGCATCCGGCTTCGGAACTTCAAGTGCTACGGCGAGGCCGACCTCGGCCTCGAGCGCGGTGTGACCATCGTCCACGGCGTCAACGGCAGCGGCAAGTCGACGCTGCTCGAGGGCGTCTTCTTCGCGCTCTACGGCTCGAAAGCGCTGGACGATCGCACGCTCGACGACGTGATCACGACCGGCGAGGAGGAAGCCGAAATCGAACTGGCGTTCCGACACGACGACGTCGACTACCGGGTCGAACGCCACCTCAAACTCCGCGGCGATCGGGCAACGACGACCAAGTGCGTCCTCGAGACGCCCGAGGGAACGGTCGAGGGCGCGACCGACGTTCGCGAGCGAGTGACGACCCTCCTGCGGATGGACGCCGAGGCGTTCGTCAACTGCGCGTACGTCCGTCAGGGCGAGGTGAACAAGCTCATCCACGCCTCGCCAAGCGACCGCCAGGACATGATCGACGACCTCCTGCAACTGGGCGCGCTCGAGGAGTACCGCGAGCGCGCGAGCGACGCGCGGCTGGGCGTGAAGACGGTCCTTGACGGCCAGCAGGACGTCCTCGAGGACGTTCGAAGTCAGGTCGAACGAAAGGAGGACAAGGACCTCCACGAACGCCTGAACGAACTCGAGGAAAGGCGGGCCGACCTCGCGGCGGACATCGAGAACTACGAGTCCCAGCGCGAGAACGCGAGCGACACCCTCGAGGCCTCGACGGAGATCCTCGAGCGCCACGAGGAGACCCGCGAGGAGATCGAAACGCTCGAAGATGAAATAGAGACGATTCGATCCAAGATCGCCGAGACCGAGCGAAAACGCGAGGGCGCGGGAGAGACGATCGACGATCGAAAGACGCGGCGGGACGAACTCGCAGACGAGCGCGAGAGGGTTCTCGCGGCTATCGACCACGTGAGCGAATCCAGCGTCGAGAACTCCGCCGACACCGTCGACGAGACCGATACTGATGGTACTTCGGGCGCTGACGGCGATGCTTTCGGGCTATCCGATCCACCCGAATCGCTCGAGTCGACCGCGGCCGTCGAGGACCGGATCGACGCGCTTGAGCGAGCGGACGAACGACTTCGCGACGACCTCGAAACGCTTCGCGTCGAGATCAGCGAGGGCTCGAACGAGAAAGAGCGACTCGAGAGCCAGGCGGACGACTGTGAGTCGGAAGCGACGGAAAAGCGCGAGCGGGCGGCCGAACTCGAGTCGAAGATAGCCGACGACGAGGACGCGATCGAAGATCGAGCGGAAAAGCTCTCGACGCTCGAAGAGCGGATCGAGACCGCCCGCGAGCGGTTCGACGACGCGCCGGTCGGCTTCGGCGAAGCGGCCGACCACCGTGAGACCCTCGCCGAAGAGCGGGAAGCGATCGTCTCTGAACTGGGCGACGTGACCGCGGAGATCAAAGCCGTTGAGGGCTCGATCGAGGAGGGCGAAGCGTTGCTCGAGGAGGGCAAGTGTCCCGAGTGCGGCCAGCCCGTCGAGGACTCGCCCCACGTCGACGCGCTCGCGGAAAAGCGGGAGCGACTCGCCGAACTCGAGGCCGAACGCGACGCGCTCGAGGACGAACGAGACGAGATCGACGAGCGACTGGAACGCGCCGAGGAGCTGCGGGAGGCCGAGCGCGAGGTCGACCGGCTCGCGGACAACCGCGACAACGTCGCCCAGTTGCTCGCGGAGAAACGCGAGACGCTCGCGGATCGACGCGAGCGGTGCGAACAGCTCCGCGAGGACGCGGACGAACTCCAGGCCAACGCCGAACAGCACCGAGACGCCGCGAGCGACCTCGAGGGCCAGATCGACGACGCCCGGGGCGATCTGGGCGAGATCAACGCCACGCGAGGCGATATCAGGAGCGAACTGGAGGAGCTGCGCCGACTCGTCGAGATCGACGACGAACGCGAGGAGCTCGAGCGCGAGATCGAGACCGCCCGCGAGCGCCGGGAAGACTGGCGGACGATGAACGACGAGCGCCGAGAGCAGCTCTCTGCAAAGCGGGAGCGAAAGCGAGACCTCGAGGACGAGTTCGACGACCAGCGGATCGAGCGGGCACGCGAACAGAAACACAATGCCGAGGACTACCTCGAGAAGGTCGACGAGAAGCTCTCGACCCTGCGGGAGAACCGAACCGAGATCCAGAACGCGATCGGCGGCGTCGAAAACGAACTCGAGGAACTCGAGCGCCTGCGCGAGCGCCTCGAGACCATCGAAGCCCGGTGTGCGGACCTCGAGTCGCTGTACGACGAGGCCGAGACCCTGCAGGCGACCTACGGCGACCTCCGAACCGAGCTTCGCCAGCGAAACGTCGAGACGCTCGAGCGGCTGCTCAACGAGACGTTCGAGCTTGTCTACCAGAACGATTCATACGCGTCGATCGACCTGGACGGCGAGTATCGGCTCACCGTCTACCAGAAGGACGGCGAGCCCCTTGAGCCCGAACAGCTCTCGGGCGGCGAACGGGCGCTTTTCAACCTCAGCCTCCGGTGTGCGATCTACCGGCTGCTGGCCGAGGGCGTCGAGGGAACCGCGCCGATGCCGCCGCTGATCCTCGACGAGCCGACGGTGTTTCTCGACTCGGGACACGTCACGCAGCTCGTCTCGCTGGTCGAATCGATGCGGGATCTGGGCGTCGAACAGATCGTCGTCGTCAGCCACGACGAGGAACTCGTCGGTGCCGCCGACGAACTGGTCCGCGTCGAAAAGGACGCCACGTCGAACCGCTCGCAACTCGAGCGCGGCGAGCCGCCCGAGATCGAACTACTCGGCGCCGACTGAACGGAATCGAAACGGATCGACTGGCGAGCTCGGTCGGGCCGGTTTGCCCGCTAGCTGTTTTCAATCCTCAGGGTGCCTGTCGGTAAATCAGGTTCCGTTGGACCTCGTTCGCGCCTTCGTAGATGACCGGGACGCGAACGTCGCGATAGACCCGCGCGATCCGGCGTTCGTCAAGAATCGACCGGCCGCCGTGAAACTGCATCCCCTGTTCGGCGACGTCCACCGCCGTCTCCGTCGCTTTCGTCTTCGCCATCGCAGCCCAGTAGCCCGCGCTGTCGTCGTTCGCGACCTTTTCGCACGCTCGCCAGACGAGCGCTCGAGCGCTCTCGAACTCGACTAACATGTCCGCGAGCCCGTGCTGGACGGCCTGGAACTCGTTTATCGTTCGGCCGAACTCCTCGCGGTCGTGGGTGAACTCCCAGGCTTCCTCGATGGCCGCGGCCGCCAGGCCGAGGCCGTGCCCGGCGACGACGACTCGCCCGTGGTTGAAGAAATCAGCGAGCATCATGAAGCCGGCTCCCTCGTGGCCGATCCGGTTTTCCGCGGGGATCCGACAGTCCTCGAACGTGATGTGTGCCTGCTTCGAGGCGGGCATCGCCATCTTCTCCGGAACGTGTTCGGCCTCGTAGCCGTCGGCGTCGGTAGGGACGATGAACATCGAGTGATTGCCGTAACGGTTGTCCTCGTCGTCGCCGGTCCGAGCGTAGACGGTGAGCCAGTCGGCTTCCACGCCGTTGCCGATCCAGTACTTCTCGCCGTTCAGGACGTACTCCTCGCCGTCCCGTTCCGCGGTGGTTTGCATCCCAGCGAGGTCGCTTCCGGTCTCCGGTTCCGAGACGGCGAGTCCGGATATCTGCTCGCCTTCGGCGACGGGTCTGACGTACTCCTCGCACTGTTCGTCGGTCCCGTACTCGTAGGTTATCTCGCAACCGAAACTGGCGAGCTGGATCGTCAGGGCGATGCCGGCGTCGGCCCGGTAGAACTCCTCCGTGAGCGCGAGCAGTTGCGCGAGATCGAGCCCCCGACCGCCCAACGATTCTGGGATGTCCTGTCCGGCGAGGCCCGCATCCTGAGCGGCCTCGAGGATCTCCCAGGGATACTCGCCCGACTGGTAGTACTCGGCGGCGGCGGGTTCGATGTGCTCTCGAGCGAACTCTCTGGCTTCCGCTTTGACATCGCGCGCGCGGTCGGGAACGATGGTCTCCTCGAGCGGGTTCATAGGCCATTCATCGGCCCCGAGCGGGATATATTCGAGGGCAACGCGAGTCCGGATCACCGTCTCGAGTGAGACAGATCGGTCGCTGGATCGGCAAAAAGAGGATTATCCGGCAAAGCCACTCAGGAGCCACTCGCCGTCGGTATCGTCGTCGTCGGCGATCGAGGGCGCGCTCACGAGCACGAACGCGCTTTCGGTCTCGCCGTTGCGGATCTGTCTGGTCGACTCCGGCGGGATCCACAGTGCGTCGCCCGTCGTCATCTCGACTGGTTCGTCGTCGACGACGACCTCCGCTTCGCCTTCGATGAGGACGTAGACTTCCTCGTGGTCGTTGGCGCTGTGGTCGTGGGGTTGGCTCTTCCAGTGTGGATCACACCGGGCGACCGTCACGCCGACCTGCTCGGTCTCGAGCGGATCGCTCAGAAAGTGCATCGCGCTCGAGACCTGGTCGACCTCCTCGTAGTTGACCTTCGTGTATGTCATCTCGAGTCAGTCTACGAGCGGGAAATAGTAAAAGTACGCCCTCGGTCTCGCACGCTTGGGGCCGCGATCGTCGGGCGATATCCGAAAACCGTTACGACGGTGAGCACGCGAATGGATTCCACCGAGCTCGGTCGCTGTTCGAACGGGGATTCGGCCGCCCACCGGCCCTTCGATCAGCGCTCCTGGCTGAGCGGGTCGAAGCTGTCGACGGGGGTCACCGAATAGTCGACGGTGAGCGCGTCCTGTGTCGCGCGGATCTTCCCGACGAACGTCGAGATGTCCTCGAGTGCGCCCTCAAGGACGAACAGTTCCATACAGTGGTGGTCGCCGACGTGGCTGTGGAAGTTCGAGGCGACGAGCGATTCGTGTTCGTGTCGCAGGTGCATCATCCGCTCTTCGACGCTCGTCGTCTCGTAGTCGAAAAGCACCGTGACGATGCCCATGAGTTCTCTGTCCTCGAGTCGCGTGTCCTCGAACTCGCCGAGGAGGTCGCGCGAGGCCTCGCGGACGACTTCGCTTCGCCCGGTGTAGCCATGATCCTCGGCGAACTGATCGAGTCGGTCCAGTAGTTCGTCCGGCATGGAGACGCTTACGACTGCCATATAATAACCTACGCAGGAGTATTTATTAATCTTTATCAGCGGTTCTGGGGCCAGCTCTCCTTCCCCGACGACGCGATGGTTCCTCGATCGACTCCTGAGCTTCGTTTCGAGCCAGCCCTATCATCGGGCTGGTTCGCCCGTCGTCTCGATGGTGTCTTCCTCGGCGTCGTCCTCGAGCAGTCGGTGCTGGAGGCGACCGCCGACCGACTCGTCGACGTCGGGCAGCGGAACTCCCGGCAAGAACGGCATCGAAGCGACGTCGAGGCGGACCGTCACGAGACCGATTCGTCGCTGAAACGGGCTCTGGGAAACGGTGAGGTTCTGGATCGTGTCGGTCGGGACGACGTAGGTCCGACGCGTCCAGAAGCCGCGCCGAGCCACGACGTGGTCGTCGAGCAAGGCGTAGCCGCGATGGGTCCACGTCACGTGGGCCGCGAGCGGCGAAAGGACGAGGAGCGGAACGAAAAGCGGGAGCGGAATCGCCCGAGTCGCCGGAACGACCTGCTGGACGAGCGCCGTCCCGGCGGCCAGTACGACGACGCCGAGCGCGTACCTGACGGCGTACCGCCGGCGCGCACGGGTCGGTAGCCGCTGTAACTCGACCGCCGATCGATCGACGCCGACCGCTCGTTCGAGCAGCTCCCACGCGACGTCTCGCCGCGCCAGCGGCGCGAGCGGCCACTGCAGGCCGAACGGGCTCGGCTCCGAAATTCCGGCGGTGCCGACGTCCGCCTGGGCCAGCCCCAGCAACCGATGGAGCGGGTTCGATCGAACGCGAGCGAGCTGGATTCGGTCGCTCGAGACGTCCGCGTCGGTCGTCCGGACGAAGCCGTGGCGTCGCCGGAACGAGCCCTCGCCCGCGGAGAGGCGAAAGTTCCCCATCCGTTCGATCGCGAGGCCGACGCCGAGGAGCCAGCCAGCGAGGACGACGAGCACCAGCATCACTGCCGGCGAGAGCGGTAGCAAATTCTCGAGAGCGGTGATGACGATCGTTTGCAGGTCGGTTATCGCGTCCGGTTCGAAATAGTTAGCTCCGACCCACGCCAGCACCGCCAGAAGTATCGTCTTGGGGTGGGTTCGAGCCACGCCGTACAGGGCGAGTTCCCGAGGTCGAAGCGTGAAGACGCGATGGCGGGCCGGTGGTTCAGACGAGGTCGTATCGACCTCGGTTACCGATCCGATCCGTCTCTGGAGGTCGTCGGCGTCGGCCCGCTCGAGGTATCGCACGGAGAGATCCGGTTCGTCGGGATTGCCGGCGGTCTCACACTCGAGGGCGGCAAGCCCGAACAGGCGACTCACCGTCGTCGTCGAGACTGTCGACTGCTGGATCCGAGAGACGGGAATCGTCCGTCGTTTCGGGCGGAGGATTCCCGAACGGACGACGAGCGACTCCTCCTCGAGGGTAAGTTCGTAGTGCCACCACCGGACTGCTTCGATGGCGAGTTGAAAAAGCCCGAAGGCGATGGCGATCAACACAAGCCGGAGTACTACCGAGACGATCGCATCGATCCCGAACGCTAGGCCGCCGTCGAGTAGCGTCAACACTACGGCGAGCGTCGCAAACATCCCTAGATCGAAGTTCTCGAACGCTCTTGCCGGGACGGAACGGAGACTCGGTTTCAGACTCGTGCTCATACTCGAATTCATACTCGTATTCGCACTCATACGCCGGAATCACCCCTCGCGAGCCGGTCGAGTCGATCCGCGAGTTCGGTCGCCGTCTCCCTGTCGAGTCCGGGGAGCGCGACCCGCCCGCCGAACGTTCCCGCGGTGTAGATTCGGACGGCAACGAGCCCGAACGGCCTCGAGAGCAGCGGCTCGTCCACGTCGACCTGCTGAATGCTCTCGGGCGGGACGACGGTCTCGTTGACGGTGAGCAGTCCGCGGCGCACGTAGACGCCCTCGTCGGTGACCGCGTACCGAAAGCGCCGGTAGCGAAGGAACGCCAGCGAGATTCCGACGGCGGGGCTCGCGGCGGCGACGGCGAGGAGGAGCATCTCGAGATCCGACCTCGAGGACAGTACGACAATTCCGACGGCAGCCACAGCGATGCCGATGCACACCCACTTGATCGCCCAGACGATCCGCATGCGAGAATGGACCCGGTTCGTCACCGAGTCGGCGGGGGATCGACTCGAGAGTTCGTCCATTTTGTCGGCAATCCGTTCGTCATATAGTTATATCTACGTGTTTCGATGTAATCGGCGACCGGGCTCGAATACGGCGTATCTCCCGACGCAGGGTCGATCGACTTCCACCTTCGCGGTCAGACGGGTTTTCATATCGCTGCATCTGATTTATCGCGGTCTTCGATACCTGATTTCGCCACCCACCGTTTTGCGACTCGAGACCGATGTGAGCCTATGTACCTGCCACATCGGACCTGGCCGGACCTCGGCGAGTACGTCGAAGACGAGTCGCTCGCCGTCGTTCCGCTCGGGTCGACGGAACAGCACGGCCCGCACCTCCCCGAGGGCACCGACCACCTCATCGCCGACGCGCTCGCTCGAGCGGCCACCGATCGGACGGGACACCTCTGTACGCCGGTGATCCCGATCGGCGTCAGTCCGCACCACCGGCAGTTCCACGGGACGATGTGGGTCGACGCGCCGGTCTTTCGCGATTACGTCGAGAACCTCTCGAGAAACCTTACCTATCACGGAATCGATCGCATCGTCTTCGTCAACGCCCACGGCGGGAACGTCGCGCACCTGCGCGAGGTCGGCCGTCGGCTGCGCGACGACGGGACCGCCTACGCCCTCGAATGGATGTGGGACGAGTCGATCCCCGATCTGATCGAGGAGTCCTTCGAGACGCCCGGTCCCCACGGCGGACCGAAAGAGACCGCGATGATCATGCACATCGCCGAAGAACTGGTTCGCGAGGATCGACTCGAGGACGCCCGAGACGGTGGTATGATGGCGTTCGACCCCGCGGCCATGGCCGTCACCGGCGCTCGGGTCACCTACGATTCGATCGAGATCTCCGACAACGGCGTCTTCGGCGACCAGACCGACGCGACGCCGGCGATCGGTTCGGACCTCTTCGAGGCGGCGAACGACCAACTGTGTGCGCTCCTCGAGTGGCTCGACGACCAGCCGTTCGCCGACCTCCTCCCCGACGAACACGTCGCTCCCCGACCGAAACGCACCGGCGAGTGAGACGGCCTCCCGGATCGCCGGACCGGTGGCCTGGCCTCCTGGCCGGTGGCCTCGAACGAGCGGGTTCACGTTGCCGTCGACTCGAGTGAGCACATTCGCGACGCCGGTCGACTCGAGCGGGTCGGCTCTCGATCTCGTTAGGGAGGCCCTCGACCCTGTCACTGTGTGCCGCATACGCGAGCAGCCAATAACTATATAGCCGACCGCATGTTGGTGCCACCAACGCAGTGTCAGCCGTGATCCAGATACCCGCCCACTCGGACCGATCGCTTCTGGCCGTATCGCTCGCGCTGTTCGCAGCCGCCGGCGGTATTGCGACGCCGACCGATTCGGTGGTCCCGACCGCCGCCGGCACGGCAGTTGCGATCGGTGGCGTGTACGCAGTCTCGCGATTCGCTGCGGCCGTGAGTCGCAAGCGCCTCGCGGTGGCGTCGCTTTCACTCTGGTGTGGCTTTCTCGCGGTCGCGGGGGTTCACGCCCTCGAGACCAGCGCGTTCGCGGCTGTATCGTCCGCCTCGAGTCCCGTTTTCGCTATCGCCCTCGGAGCGCTCACGTGGGCGACGCTGCTTTCGGCCTGTTCGTCGACCGTCTTCCTCGCCTTTCGCGAGTACGGCGTGACGCCCGACGCGGACGCCGCCGAAGACGCGGTCGTCGAGAACGACTCCGATTACTCCGTCCGGTAGCTCACCGCGATTCCCTCGCCGATCGGGAGGACGATCGTTTCGAACGCCGGATCGTCTCGAACCGTCGCGAGATACGTCGCGATCCCTCGAGTGGCGTCGGTCGCATCGTTCGGGACGTCCGCGGTTAGATCGGCGTCTCGACGGTCGGGGTCCCTGTCGCTCGTTTCGAGGATCTCGAGCACCGTCTCGAACTGAATGCTACCGGCAGTCATCGCGTTGTCCGCGACGATCGCGCCGCCGACCGGCACCTTCGATCGAACTGCATCGAAGGCTTCCGGATAGCGGCGTTTCTGATGGTCGAGCAGGACGAGATCGAACGGCCCGTCGTACCGGTCGACGATCTCGAGCGCGTCGCCCAGTTCGTACTCCGCGAGCTCCTCGAAGCCGCCCGTTCGCATGTACTCGCGAGCCATCTCGAGTTCGTCCTCGTCGATCTCAGTGAGGACGATCCGCCCGTCGTCGGGAAGCGCTCGCGAAAACCAGTACGCGGAGTAGCCGTATCCCGAGCCGAACTCGAAGACGATGCGTGCGCCAGTCATCCGCGCGAGCAGAGTCAGCGTGCCACCGACCTCGGGGCCAACGTGGGGGAAGCCGGCTTCCGCGGCGTACTCGTCCATCTCTCGGAGCGTGTCGTCGGGGGCCGGTCCTGCGGCGCGAACGAAGCGAGCGACCTCGTCGGACAGTACGTCGGTCATAGGCATAGATTCGCGCGCGCTCACATCAAGGTCCGGGGCCGGAGAATTCCGTCGGCGCCGTCGAAAGCGGGTGGGATCTCGTTTCGTGCGTCCGTTTTTTGAGGGTGCAGACCGTCAGTCGACCCAACATGTCCGACGAGCAGCCGCTCGCGGCTCACGTGGATAACCTCATCTACGAGCCGGTCCAGGTCCACGAACACGGTATCGATCTGACGGTGAGCGCGATATACACCGTCGACGCGCCAGGAAAACTCGATTTCGGCGGCGACGAACTCGAGGACGCCGACTTCGAGGCCGTCGAGACGACGACCCGAAACCCCGACGACGAGTACGGCTGGTGGGTCCTCGAGGGCGGCCGGTACGTCCTCCAGCACAACGAGTTCCTCACGGATAGCGAGGAGCCGTTCGTGCTCCAGCCGCGCAACGAACTGCTCGCTCGGGGCTGTTCCCACCCGACCGTCCGAGTGCGTTCGCACCTCCCGTTGGTCCCCCTGAGCGTGCCGGACGGCGGCGTCGAAATCAAAGAGAACGCGCGCGTTTCGACGCTTCTTTCGCCGACCGCGGCCACGGACTCGAGCGTCGAGAACCGCTCGGCGGACGGCTAGCCGTTTTTCGTTCTCCCGCCGTCGGCCGCGCTGTGACTCGAGCATATTTATACGAGACGCACCAAATCCGATCGAATCGATGTATCAGAACGTGCTTATTCCGACGGACGGGAGCGACGGGACCCGAAGAGCGATCGAACACGGGCTCGCGATCGCGAATCGATTCGGGGGACGCGTCCACGCGCTGTCGATCGTTCCCGAGGGGCCGTTCGGAACGATGACCAGCGGGGAGGTGACTGTGGGCGCAGAGCGGGCGGTCCAGTACGTCGAACGCGAGGCCGAGCGCGTTGGCGTCCCGATCACGACGGCCATCGAGCGCGGCGTGCCACACGAGCGGGTGCTCGCCTACGCCGAGGAAAACGACGTCGACGTGATCGTCATGGGAACGCAGGGCCGAACCGGCCTCGACCGGTTTCTCGTCGGGAGCGTCACGGAGCGAATCGTTCGGATGGCGGAACCGCCCGTCGTGACCCTTCGAATGACCGACGACGTCGAACTCGAGGACCCGACGGAGGCGATTCGGATCGCCCGCCGATCGCTCGAGGAGCGGTCGGGTGACGAGCCGACACCGGCCGACCAGTCGGAAGCGGGCGGGAACGTCGAGTCGACTGACGAACCCAATCAGACCGACGAGCCCGATCCGACAGACGAACCGACCGCGTTCGAGGACCCGTATCGCACGAGCGGCGCGTGGGTCGTCCCGCTCGAGACGGACGACGGCCCGGTCGACGTCCACGTCGACGCGGTCACCGGTGCCGTCAGAACCACCGCCGCTCGAGAGTAGGTGATTCGAGACGCGACGTCGGCTCCCGCGGATCGTCGCTCGAGCAAAAACGTTCTTCACCCCGGTCTCCAATGAGGCGGTATGTCCGTTTCCGGGGGATCGATCTCCGAACCCACCGTTCTCGCACACGCGAAGCAGCGACTGTTTCCCGACGACGGCGACGACACCTACGCCGTCGTCGACACGCAGTTCGCGAGCGAGCGCTGGCTGGCCGACGAGCCGATCGAACGGACCGTTCGGGAGACCCTCGCCCCGTTCAACCGCGTCGAGGTCGGCGGCGGCTATCCCGACCTCGTCGGCGTCCGAGCGCTCGAGTCGGAGTTTCTCGCGGTCGAGCGCTTCGGCGACGAGCAGCCGCTGATCGCCGTCGAAGCGAAAGGCCACACGGCCAACGGACTCGTCGATACCCGACGAGGGATCGTTCAGGCCCACGATCGATTACACGAGGCTAACGCCGCGTTCCTCGCGGCTCCAAAGCAGGCGGTGACCCAGACCGATCGAACGCTCGCGCGCGAACTCAACGTCGGCGTACTCGGCGTGGATTCCGCGGGCTCCGTCGAGGCGCTCGAGACGCCCCGCGTCGTCGGCAACCGAACGACGTCCGCGGCGAACGCGATCCGGTTTCAGGCGGGCGCACAGGGCGTCGCCGACCAGTCGTTCGGCCTCAACCACCCGAAGAACTACCTCGGCTACCCGCTCGCACACTACGCCGACGGCGACACGGCATCGCTGCTCTCACAGCACAAGGTGGTCAACGCGACCGACGCCGCGCGACAGGGAGCCGCGTTTCTCGATCTCGTGACCGTCCATCCCGATCGGGTAACGCTGACCGCGCTCGGCCGTGAGGTCGTTCGGTTCGCCGTTCGCCGCCACGGCTCCGTCGAAGCCGCGCTCGAGGCGTTCGAAGACTGGTACCGATCGACCGCGCGGTTCATCGACGCCGCGCCGGCGTGGGGCCAACTGGCCCGTCGGGTCGTCTTCGCGTACCCGGCCACGCAGTTGCTGGTGACCGAACTCGAGAACATCCACGCGGACGGGAATCCGACGCCGTCGCTGCCGACGCTGGTCGAGTACCTGCACGTCCTCCATCCCGCCTTCGCCGTCGAACTGTTCGTCCGCGGCGACGAGGCCACTCGCCGGCGCGTGCTCACTCAGGACGGCGACCTCAGACCCGAGGCGCTCGCGGACGGTTCGATCTATCACGCGCCAACTGTCTTCCAGCTAAAGGCGATGTTGTACCACGCCGGCATCGTCACGGAGCGCGGCTCGGAGCCACACCGACTCGAGCCCACCGAAGACGTCTGGGCGTTGCGCGAACGGCTCTAATTGTCCGGCGCAATTGTCGGCTTCTCCACTCGAGAGCGACCGTTCGCAATTCGCCAAAAACGGCTTCGGAAACGGATCGGCTCGAGCGCCGACTACTCGAGGACGACCAGACTGTCGCCCATGTCGACGCTGTCGTCTTCCTCGACGGCGATCTGGGTGACGGTTCCGCCGCTGGAGGCGACGATGTCGTTTTCCATCTTCATGGCCTCGAGCACGACCAGCACGTCGCCTGCTGCGACCTCGTCACCCTCTTCGACCTCGACCGAGAGGATCGTCCCCTGCATCTCGGCGTCGACGAGTTCGCCCTCACCCGCGAGTTCCACGTCGTCGTCGCTGGAATCCGGCCCCGCTGCCGCCGGGCGATTCGGCCCCGAAGGGTTCGCCTCGCCGCCGGTCGGAATCGGCGGCGCGCCGCGTTCCTCGAGTTCGACCTCGAACCGCTTGCCGTTGACTTCGACGGTGAACTCCCGTTCGACGACCTCCTCGTCCTCACCATCGGCCGTCGACTCGTCGCCGCCCCACTGTCGCTGGGCCTCCTCGATTCGGTCCGGGTCCATCTCCTCGTCGAGGTACTTCGTCGTGTGTCGACTCTGGACGAACGCCTCGTCGGTCAACATGAGGCGGTGGAACGGAATGATCGTCGGGATCCCCTCGATGTCGTACTCCCGAAGCGCTCGCAGCGACCGCTCTATACACTCGTCTCGGTCCTCGCCCCAGACGATCAGCTTCGCGATCATCGAGTCGTAGTCGGTGACGAGTTCGTCGCCCTGACGGAGCGCGTCGTCGAGGCGGACGCCGACGCCGCCCGGCGGATCGTAGGTGGAAAGCGACCCGCCCGACGCCGGCTGGAAGTCCTCGGCTGCGTTCTCGGCGTTGATCCGAAACTCGATTGCGTGGCCGTCGATCTCGACGTCGGACTGCTCGAAGTCGAGTTCCTCCCCGTCGGCGACCCGAATCTGGCGTTTGACGATGTCGATTCCCGTGATCTGCTCGGTGACGCAGTGTTCGACCTGAATCCGCGTGTTCACCTCGAGGAAGTAGAAGTTCGTCTCCGGGCCGAGCACGCCGTCGCGACTCTGGTCCTCCTCGACGAGGAACTCGACGGTGCCGGCGTTCGTGTAGTCCGCGGCCGCGACGCCGCGGCGGGCAGCGTCGCCGATCTGCTCGCGGAGTTCGTCCGAGAGCGCCGCGGAGGGTCCCTCCTCGATGACCTTCTGGTGACGGCGCTGGAGCGAGCAGTCCCGTTCGCCCAGGTGGCGAACGTTGCCGTGGTGGTCCGCGACGATCTGGACCTCGATGTGTCGCGGGTTCTCGAGGTAGCGCTCGAGGTAGACCGAATCGTTGTCGAAGTACGCTTCGCCCTCGCGCTGGGCGCTCTCGAGTTGCTCCTCGACTTCGTCCTCCTCCCAGACGACTTTCATCCCGCGGCCGCCGCCGCCGCCTTCCGCCTTGATTGCGATCGGGTAACCGTGTTCGTCCCCGAAGGCTTTGACCTCCTCGGGGTCGGTAACCGGCTCCGTGGTCCCCGGCACGATCGGCACGTCCGCCTCGTTCATGACGGTGCGGGCCTTCGTCTTCTCGCCTAGCGTTTCCATCGCGTCGCTCGAGGGGCCGATCCAGGTGAGTCCGTCTTCGGCCTCGACTCTGGCGGCGAATTCGGCGTTCTCCGCGAGGAAGCCGTAGCCGGGGTGGATCGCGTCGGCGTCGGCTTTCAGCGCGGCCTCGATCACCGCCTCGTGGTCCAGATACGAATCGGCCGCGCGCGCAGGGCCGATGTTGTACGCCTCGTCGGCGTATCTGACGTGTCCCGAGTCCTTGTCGGCCTCGGAGTACACGGCGACGGTTCCGACGTTGAGCTCCTCGCACGCGCGCATGACTCGAACCGCGATCTCACCGCGGTTCGCGACGAGAACCTTCCTGAACATTCTACAAGAAAAGTCGTAAGCGCCCTACCTTACTTTTTCGCAACTGATCCGCCGGCCGTTCGCCGAAACAGTGCTCCCTCGATCAGAACCTGTCAGTTCGTCCCGCCGCGCTCCAGGGATTCGTCGGTGCCGTTCGAGGCACTCGAGCGGTCCGCTGTTGCTGGGCGCTGACGCGGCCCGCGAACGCCCACCGCCTGTCGTCCCAGGTCTCCTCGTCCTCGGCGGCCGCTGCCGCGGCGGCCAGTTCCTGATCGCGGACGTGGGCGCCGATGGCCGCGGCGATCGCTGCCGCTTCCGCCTCGTCGGCGTTGTCCGGGATACTGATCTCAACGGTTCGCTCCCCGGTCCGCTCCGCCTCTGGCGTCTCCTCGACGCGAGCCTGTTGTTGGGACGCCATCTCAGAGTGGGATGTTGCCGTGTTTCTTGTCCGGCTTGTCCTCGCGTTTGGTCTCGAGCATCTCGAGGTCGGCGATCAGGCGCGGGCGGGTTTCGGTCGGGAGGATGACGTCGTCGAGGAAGCCCTTGTCCGTCGCCGTGTAGGGGTTCGCGAACTCCTCGCGGTACTCCTCGATGAGTTCGTCCCGGAGTTCGTCCGGGTTCTCCGCCTCCTCGAGTTCCTCGCGATAGAGGATGTTGACCGCGCCCTGCGGTCCCATCACCGCGATTTCCGCGGTCGGCCAGGCGTAGTTGACGTCTGCGCCGAGGTTCTTCGAGGCCATCACGCAGTAGGCTCCGCCGTAAGCTTTGCGCGTGATAACCGTCAGCAGCGGCACGGTCGCTTCGGAGTACGCGTAGAGCAACTTCGCACCGTGGCGGATGATCCCGCGATGTTCCTGATCGGTTCCGGGCATGTAGCCGGGCACGTCGACGAAGGTGACGATTGGAATGTTAAATGAATCACAGAAGCGGACGAACCGCGAGCCCTTCATCGACGCGTCGACGGTGAGCGTCCCCGCGTTGACCCGCGGCTGGTTCGCGACGATGCCGACGGATCGGCCGTCGAGGCGGCCGAAGCCGACGACGATGTTCTGCGAGAAGTTGTCCGCGATCTCGAAGAACGAACCCTCGTCGACCACCGAATCGATCACGTTGGTCATGTCGTAGGGTTTCTGCGGGCTCGAGGGGACGATGTCCTCGAGCGCGTCGTCCCGCCGGTCCGGGTCGTCCCAGGGCTCGACCCGGGGGGGATCCTCGACATTGTTCTGCGGGAGATACGAGAGCAGTCGCTTGATCTTATCTAGAGCCTGCTCTTCGCTTTCGCAGGCGAACTCGGCGACGCCGGTTTTGTTGGCGTGGGTGACCGCGCCCCCGAGTTCTTCGTGGGTCACGTCTTCACCGGTGACGGTCTTGGTGACGCCGGGGCCGGTGATGTACATGTGACTCGTGTCCTTGACCATGAAGATGAAGTCCGTGATCGACGGGGAGTACACCGCACCACCCGCACACGGTCCCATGATGCCCGAGATCTGTGGGACGACGCCGCTGGCTTCCTGATTCCGGCGGAAGATTTCGGTGAAGCCAGCGAGGCTCTTGACCCCCTCCTGAATGCGCGCGCCGGCCGAATCGTTGAGGCCGACGATGGGCGCGCCGACTTCCATCGCCATGTCCATCACCTTGCAGATCTTCTCGGCGAACACCTCGCCGAGCGAGCCGCCAAAGACGGTGAAGTCGTGGGCGAAGACGAACACCGTCCGCCCGTCGACCTCGCCGTAGCCGGTGACGACGCCGTCGCCGGGGATCTTCTTCTCCTCCATCCCGAACTCGCTCGTCTGGTGGGTTCGGAGCTGATCGAACTCGGTGAAGGTATCCTCGTCGAGGAAGTAATCGATCCGCTCGCGCGCGGTCATCTTTCCTTTCTCGTGTTGTCTTTCGATTCGATCCTCGCCGCCGCCTTTCAACGCCTCCGTTCGAAACTCCTCCAACTCCGCGATACGGTCCTCCATCGTCACGGCGACCACCTGCTCCGAGTCATAGCAGACAGTCGTGTAACCACTGGGAAAAAGATTTCCGTCCATTTTTCAGGCAAAATCCCTCGAGTTGACATTGCACCAATACATCATGTCTAGTAAGTTATTTGTGGTGCTGGGTTTGATATCCCGTGCATGGTAGAACGAGAAACATGGGCAACGAGAACAGGGTTCATACTAGCGGCGGTGGGAAGCGCCGTCGGACTAGGGAACGTCTGGCGCTTCCCCTACCAGGTCGGCGAATTCGGGGGCGCGGCGTTCCTCGTCGTCTACCTCGCGTTGATCGCGCTGGTCGGGTTCCCAGTGTTGATGGTCGAGTTTACAGTCGGTCGATACACCGACCGAAATCCGGTCGGCGCACTCAAACAGATCGGACAGGGACCGGCCAAACGGATCGGATGGGTGTTCGTCACCGCCGGATTCGTCATTCTGTCGTACTACAGCGTCGTCGCCGGGTGGGTCCTGCAGTACACGGCGTACGGATTGCAGGGTAACTTCGCTACAGACGGCGCAGCGCAGTTCGGAGCCACCACGGGTGGCGCGGTATCGGTTCTCACACACGCGATTTTCATGGCCGCCGTCATCGCCGTCGTCGGGCTCGGTATCCGGCAGGGTATCGAACTCGCCGTCAAATTGATGGTCCCCGCGATCATCGTGTTGACGGTCGGTCTCGCAGTTTACGCGTTTACGCTTCCCGGCGCTGGGGACGCGTACGCGTACTATCTCTCGCCCGATCTCGGTACCATCGCGACGAACTTGACGGACATCCTTCCTGCAGCCGCCGGTCAGGCCTTCTTCACGCTCTCACTGGGGATGGGCGTAATGATCACGTACGCGTCTTATCTCGGAGAGGATCGCAACCTCGCCAAGGACGGCCTCATCATCGTCGCGCTGGATACGGCGATCGCGTTTACCATCGGATTGGTCGCGTTCCCGATCCTCTTCTCTGGCGGCGTTGGCGTTTCTGAGATCACAGAAGTCGGTGCCGGTGCTGGTTTCATCTTCATCTCGCTCTCACAGGCGTTCGCTAACCTCCCGCTCGGTGGCGTCCTCGGCGCGGTCTTCTTCGCCACGGTCGCCATCGCAGCGCTCTCGAGCGCGATCAGCATCCTCGAGGTCGTCACCTCGTACCTGATCGACGAACACGGCGTCGATCAGGTACGAGGTCGTCACCTCGTACCTGATCGACGAACACGGCGTCGATCGCGGCCCCGCGACCGCCATCGTCGGAACCGCTATCTTCCTCGTCGGCGTTCCCGTGGCGTACGACGGGAGCCTGTCGTGGCTCACGGTCTACGACCAACTCGCGAACTACGTCCTGCTCGTCCTCGGTGCGCTGTTGCTCTCGGTCTACGTCGGCTGGGTCAAAACCGACATGGGACTCGAGGAACTCGGAAAGGGAGTCAAAGACCTCGGCGCGTGGGGGATCACCTGGATCTGGGTCCTTCGGATTCCGGTCATCATCGTATTGGTCGTCGTCCTCACGCTAAACGGAATAGAAGCATACACCGAAATCAGCGGTGTTCTCGGCGGATTCCTCGGCTGACCACTGGAACGTTTTCACGCCTCAGGCCTCGCCGTAGACCGGGACAGCAGCGCCGCTCGTGACCGACGCACCGTCGCTACAGAGAAACGCCATCACGTCCGCGATCTCGAGCGGGTCGACCCACGAGTCGTGATCCGAATCGGGCATCATCTCGCGGTTCATCGGCGTGTCGATCACGCTCGGCATGACGCAGTTCGCCCGGACAACGCCACGATTCTCCTCGGCCAGCGTCTCGGTGAGGATTCGGAGGCCGGCTTTTGTGATCCGGTAGGGGCCGTCGCCCTCGCCGCCCTCGAGACTCGAGCGCGCGCTCACGCTGACGATCGATCCCTCGCTGTCCTGTAGGTGCGGAAGGGCGTGTTTCGACGCCAGAAACGCCGTTTTCAGGTTGATGTTCATCAGTGCGTCGAACTCCTCGAGATCCGTCTCCGCTACGTGCTGGCCGCCCATCCACGTGCCGGCGATGTTGAGCAGGTGATCGACCCGCCCGTGGTCGTCGACGATATCCTCGAACAGCTCGGCGACCTCGTCCTCGTCAGTCAGATCCACCTCGTAGAACTGGACGGCGTCGTCCGGCTCGAGGAGGCTGTCGTCCGCGTCCGGTTCGACGACGTCGACGGCGCAGACGGTCGCGCCCGCGTCTCGAAACCGTTCGACCGCGGCGCTGCCGAGCGCGCCGCTCGCGCCGGTGACCACCGCGACCGTCTCCGAGAAATCGTACGTGACAGACATGCACACTCCTGCCACCCGCAGGTGCAAAAGTTCCCACCCGGATCTCGAGCGACGACGACTCGCTCGAGAGCCAGATCCCGAGCGAGCAGTCCCAACACGAGAGATGCGTTCGACGGGAGCTACGGCGTGACGACCAGTTTCCCGAAGAAGCTCTCGGAGAGTACGGCCTCGTGTGCCTCTGGAACCTCCGACAGGTCGTACGTTCGGTCGATCTCCGGCGAGAGCTCGCCGCTCGAGAGCAACGTGGCGACGCGGCGGAGCACCGCGGCGAGATCCGACGTGTTGAACATGCTGATCAGGTGGATCCGCAGTTCCTTCGAGCGCGCCGCGGGGACGTTCGAGAAGCCGGCCTCGGGAACCGTGTTACCGATGCCGACGACTCGAGTCCCCTGCGTCGCGACGTTCGCGTCGAACTGGAGGTAGTCGTCGAGTCGGTGATCGAGGATCACGTCGGGAGCGCCCGCGGTGATCACCGCGTCCTCGAGATCCTCGCGCGCGTAGTCCAGTACGACATCGGCCCCGAGGGACTCGAGTTTCTCGTGGTACTCCGGCGCGGCCGTCGTCGTCACCTCGGCCCCGGTTGCGGCCGCGATCTGCACTGCAGCGTGACCCACCCCGCCGCTGCCGCCGTGGACGAGACACCGCTCCGCTGGCTCGAGTTCGGCGTGATCGATCAGCGACCGCCAAGCGGTCACCGCGGGAACGCCGAGGGCCGCGCCGGTCTCGAGCGATACACCGTCGGGCAGCGTCGCGATCCGATCGGTCGGCGACGCGGCGTACTCCGCACAGGTTCCCGGGATGTCCTTCCCGAGTCCGGTGCCGAACACCCGGTCGCCCGGCTCGAACGCGGTTACCTCGTCGCCGACGGCTTCGACGGTCCCGGCGAAATCCGATCCGGGGATCCACGGCAGTTCCGCGGGCGCGTAGGACCCCTCGCGAAAGTAGGTGTCGACGGGATTGATCCCCGCCGCGCCGACCTCGACCAGCACTTCGTCTTCGTCGGGTTCGGGCGTTGGGATTTCCTCGAGTTCCAGTACGTCCGCGTCGCCGTGTTCGTGGTATCGAACGGCTCTCATACCCGCCTGTAGGACGGCCCGCGATATAGGAGCACGTGATCGACCGCGAGTCGTGGCACTACCAGCCTGCCCGCGGTGTAACACGCCCGTGGCGCTGGTCACGAGCCGCGGCCCGACGGAGCACACCTGCTCTCCGCGTGGCTGGTCGGCTCGCCTAATTCCGGAATAGTGCTTGAGGGTCCGAACAAAGGGGCAAAGGCCCCAACTCCCGCTACTCGTTCTCCCGGTCGTTGTTGAACGCTCGATCCGTTTCGAAGGGATAGTCTTGGAACGCCGTCTGTCGCGTCGTCGTATTCGTCACCCGGTAGTCGACTTCGTACGTGGACTCCTCGGACGCGGACAGCTCCGCGGAGTCGGTAACGCCGCCTCGACACTCGAGTTGGACGTCAAACGCGCCTGTACTGGCGTTCGAAACCGAGAGGGAGGTGCAGTCGGCTATCACCCGTTCGTCGGATTCGAAACTGTGGTCGTGGCTCGCGAGGAGGTCGTTGTAGAAGAGTCGCTCCTCGTACGTCGAAGTATAGGTCCCAACACTCGAGGAGTCAATGGGTGTCGGTTTCTCGGGACCGACCGGGTAGGACTCGATGTGTGCCTGTTCTTCTGGCTCGTCTGACAGGGGATGGAACGACGTGACGACCCCGATTCCAGTGACGAGTACCAGGACGACGACTCCGAGCGAAACGAACGTCCGGTTCGAGACCATCATCTTGGAGTTAGATTCCTAACACAATATGCGTTCTGCACCATCGAACCGTACTCTCGAGCGGTCACGACACGCTCGAATGAGTGTGAAGGGTCGTGGTACCGTGACCCTCGGAAGGGTTATCCCTCACCCGCCTCTCTGTTTGTTCGTAATGGCAAACGGTAAGGTTGATTTCTTCAACGACACTGGCGGCTACGGTTTCATTTCGACTGATGACGGCGACCTCGACGACGACGAAGACGTTTTCTTCCACATGGAGGATGTCGGCGGCGAGGACCTCACGGAAGGGACGGAGGTCGAGTTCGACATCGAGTCCTCGCCCAAGGGGCCTCGTGCGGCGAACGTCGTCCGACAGTAACACCGAGACACACCTGTCGTTCACAGCGACAGACAACGCTCTCGATTTTTCAGAAGGTCACACGTCTGAGCTGATGCTATCTATACACTCTGTACGTACCGACAGACTCGGCCGAATACCGAACAGACCGGCCGACAGACGGTACTCTACACATCAAACCTAGCGAAAAGGACCCGATTCGACCCGAGACGGCCTATATGACTTCTTCGAAGTCGTTGTGGCCCTGAATGTCGACGCCGTCCTCGGTGATCTCACAGAGGAAGACACCGTTGCCCGAGCCCGTGTCGCGCTCGGCCGCGGACTTGATACCCTGCGCGGCGATGGTCGTCGCCTCGTCGTTCGAGAGCCCTTCCTCGTAGGTCTGCTCGAGATGGCCGTAGGCCAGTTGCATTCCGCTGCCGGTGACGGTGTAGTCATCTTCCATGACGCCGCCCGCCGGGTCGATGCTGTAGACGTGGCTTCCCTCCTCGTCGACGCCGCCCAGAATCGGGTGGATCGCGAAGAACGGCCCGCCTCGAGCGAAGTTCCCCGCGAGCGTCGCGAGCGCGTTGATGCTCATGCTCTCGTCGCGGCGGGTCTCGAAGAGGTTGACTTCCGCGCGGAGACTCGAGATGAACGACTGTGCGCCGCCGACGCTGCCGACCATCGTCAGCGCCGCGGTCGGGTGGATCTGTTCGACCTTCTGGACGTTCTTGTTCGAGACGAATCGGCCGCCGAGGCTCGCGCGCATGTCAGTCGCGATGACGACGCCGTCGGCCGTCGTGATCCCGATGGTCGTCGTCCCGGTCTTGTTGACGTTGTCGAGGTCGGCGCTCGAGATATCGTTCTGTGGCATCGCGCCGAGTTCCGGGCCGTATGGGTCCGGGTCGTCCGCCAACTGGTCGACCGTTCGAGAGAAGTCCGAGTCGTGGGTTGGTGTTCGCATTATCGGTATCTAACGACCGGGACGATATAAAACACCGGCGGTCACCGCTCTGGTTTCCGCTTCTCTGTCGGGGCCGGAGTCAGTACTCTCAGCTCGAGTAGGTGTAGAGTCGGATCGGGTGAGTGTAGAGTCACCCCGAGTGGACACAGAGTCACTCGGGCGGGTGAGGAGCTACTCGAGCGAGTGCGAGTCTTCTGGACAGTCTCGAGAAGGTCGACCGAGACGGAGAAAGTTTCGTCCGTCGGTTCGACGATGTCGAGAATTCGGTTCAGCGGGGTCCGGGTGTCGTGGGTGCTGTCGAGTTCACTTTTGGGCGTTTTCGTAGGCCTCGCCGACGTTGGCGATCACCCGGTGTACTGGGAGGGAGAGACCGATCTGGTTAGCAACGATTGCAAGCGGCATCGCCGCGATACCGACGACGATACACAGTTGGTACATTGCGAACAGCAGCGCGTTGTGTGCGCGGGATTTCATCAGCGTTCATCGTCGCTCAGTTCGAGGGAGTATATAACTCTTCGTGTCTCTCGCCGCACTCTCACGATCGTCTCGAGAGCCAGCCTCGACGCCGTACTGCGATCCAAGTTAACTTGCACGGGGAGCAACTGAAGGCGGATTCGTTGACGAACTACGCCGATGATGACTGGAATCGATCCGGGCGATTCTCATAAGTTATGCCCATCATCTGGCTCTCGTGCGCGCTCGCCGACAGGGCGCGGGACGAATCGCAAGAGAAGAAACCCCCCACCACGTTGAACGTGTATGAGCAACTATCTCGTCGCGATGGAGGCCGCGTGGCTCGTTCGAGACGTCGACCAGGTCGACGACGCAATTGGCGTCGCGGTAAGCGAAGCAGGGAAGCGACTCAACCAGGAGAATATGGAGTACGTCGAGGTCGAAGTCGGCGCGACTGGCTGTCCCGCCTGCGGCGAACCCTTCGACTCCGCGTTTATCGCGGCCGATACCGCGCTCGTCGGCCTTGCCCTCGAGATGGACGTCTTCAACGCGGACGGGGAGGAACACGCCTCGCGGATCGCAAAGAGCGAGGTCGGCGGCGCGCTTCGAGACGTCCCCCTCTCGGTCGTCGAAGTCTTCGAGACCGAGGCCGACGAGGACGAGTAACTACCGCCCAAAGTCGACACGACCCAAAGACTTTCTATAACCCGTGGTTATTCAAAACCATGGAGTTACCGACGCCCGCGGACCTCCGACAGCGCCGCACCGAACTCGGGCTGACCCAGAGCGAACTCGCCGAGAAGGCGAGCGTCTCCCAGCCGTTGATCGCCCGGATCGAGGGCGGCGACGTCGATCCGCGACTCTCGACGCTGCGTCGAATAGTGACGGCACTCGAGGAGGCAGAAAGCGACGTCATCCGAGCCGAGGACCTCATGAACGAGGCGGTCGTCAGCGTCTCGCCCGACGAACCGATCAGCGAGGCCGCCCGCAAGATGGAGTCCGAAGCCTACTCGCAACTCGCCGTGATTCAGGACGGGATTCCGGTCGGCTCGATCAGTCAGAGCGATCTGGTCCACCTCGATTCGGAGTCTCGAGACGAGTCGATTGACAACCACATGAGCGAGAGCTTCCCGACGGTTTCGAAAGACGCCACGCTCGACGAGATCAGCAACCTCCTCGAGCACTACAAGGCGGTCATGATAACCGAAGCGGGGGAAACGATCGGGATCATCACCGAGGCGGATCTGACGGCTCGACTGTCCTGAACCGGCTGACGAGCGGCGTCGACGATTCGTCTGTGGTTCGCACCAGAATATAACCCGATTGTAGTAGCCACCTATATTGTGCTGGACGATCTTTCGTTCGGATAATGGCGTTCAGTGATCAGCTACTCGAAGCCGGCGACCACATCTGGGAGGCACAGAAAGACCACCCCTTCGTCCGCGAACTCGCGACGGGCGAACTCGAGGAGGAAGCGTTTCTCACCTGGGTTCGACAGGATTACCGCTATCTGCTTGATTACGCGCGCGTATTCGCCATCGCCGGGACGAAAGCGCGGGACGAAGAGACCATGACGCACCTGCTCGGAGTCGCACACACCGTCCTCGACTACGAGATGGATCTGCACCGGGAGTTCGCCGCCGACTACGGCATCGATCGATCGGAACTCGAGTCGGTACAGAAGTCGCCGACCTGCATCGCGTACACGAACTACCTCGTCCGAACGGCACACGAGGGGTCGCTGGCCGAAATCGCGGCCGCGATCTATCCCTGCGGACAGGGGTATCTCGACATCGCAGAGCACATGGCCGAACTCGCCGACGGCGAGCACCGGTACACGCCGTTCATCGAGAAGTACACGAGCGACGACTTCCGCGAAGCGGTCGACTGGATGCGAGAATTCGTCGACCGCTGTGGGCAACGGTACCCTGGCGAGCACGAGGCGATGGAGGAGGCGTTCCTGACCTGCGCCCGACTCGAGCATCGATTCTGGGAGATGGCCTACGCTCGAGAGGACTGGGATCTGTAGCGCAGCAACTCGGTTTTCGTCGAACGGACCGGGAGCGTTTCCAGTCCGTTCAGACCGCGAGATACTCGGTCACGGCGTCTCGAGACTCGAGTCGCTCCGGGCCGAGTTCGTCGACGATCGTTCCCTTGTCGATGGCGTAACACCGTTCGGCGAGGTTCTGGACGACGTGGAGGTTCTGCTCGACGAAGAGGATCGTCGTCCCGAGTTCCTCGTTGACCTGCGTGAGGTCCCTCGTGAGATCCTGCACGATCGATGGTTGGACCCCTTCGGAGGGTTCGTCGAGCAACAGGAGGTCGGGATTGCCGACCAGCGCACGACCGATCGCGAGCATCTGCTGTTGGCCGCCGCTCATCGTGCCCGCCTCTTGATCGGCCCGTTCCTCGAGGATGGGGAAGTAGTCGTAGACCGTCTCGTACTGGAAGTCGGTACTCGACTCGTTTATCGTCTCGCCCATCCTGAGGTTCTCCTCGACTGTTAGTTCTGGAAAGACGTCCCGTCCCTGCGGAATATAGCCGATTCCGCGACGAGCGCGAACGTCTGCGGGCTCGTCCGTCACGTCTTCCCCGTCGAAGGCGATCGTCCCGTCGTCGGCTTCGAGAAGCCCCATGACGGCTTTGACCAGTGTCGTCTTGCCGACGCCGTTCTTGCCCATGATGCCGACGATTTCTCCGTCGTCGACGGTCACGTCGACGTCCCGAAGGATCGGCGTTCGTCCGTACGATGCGCGCAGGTCGGTGAGTTCGAGCATTAGTGATCGTCCCCTAGATAAATTCGTTTGACTTCCGGATCGGCCCTGATCTCCTCGATCGAGCCCTCGCGGAAAATCGAGCCCTGATCGAGGACGGTCACCCGATCCGCGATGGATTCGACGAAGTCGATGTCATGTTCGATCACGATCAGGGCGACGCCGTCGTCAGCTACGATTTCCTCGAGCAATTCGGCGACGTCGGCGGTTTCCTCGACCGAGAGGCCGGCGACCGGTTCGTCGAGCAGCATGAGCTTCGGCTCCATTGCCATCGCCATCCCGATCTCCAATCGCTGTTGTTGGCCGTGTGAGAGGTCCGACGCGGTCGTTTCGCGCTCGGCGAGCAGATCGAACCGCTCCAAGATTTCACGCGTCCGCGACCCGTACTCGTCGCCGTCGACGACCTGCTGGAGCGGAATGCGAAGGTTCTGGGCCACGGTGAACTCGTCGTAGATGCTGGGAACCTGGAACTTCATGGTGATTCCCCGATCGACGCGCTCGTGGGGCGACGTTCCAGTGATCTCGCGGCCGTCGTAGTATATCGACCCCGCAGAGGCCTCGAGCTGGCCCGTAAGCAGATTGAGGAACGTGCTCTTTCCGGCCCCGTTAGGCCCAATGAGACAGCGCAGTTCCCCCTCCTCGAGCGCGAAGTCGACCTCGTCGGTCGCGGTGAGCCCGCCGAAGTGTTTGGTCAGGCCTCTCGTCTGGAGAATGCGCGAGGACCCCTCGCCGGTTTCGTCGACCGCGGGCGTCGTTTTGACGGTTGGATCGCTGACGCCCATCAGTCGCTCACCTCCTCGGCGTTCGCGGCTCCATCGCTCCCCGGCGACTCCGTCGGCGTCGACGTCGATCGACGGCCGGCGACGAGATCGTGAAGGCGCGGTGCCACCCCTTCAGGGATCACGAGCACGACGAAGACCAGCAGCGATCCGATCACCACCAGCGCCCACTCGCTCCCGGAGATGGCGAGTCGGTAGTCCAGAAACTGGATCGCGAGAGCGGCACCCACGGTTCCGAGCAGGGACGTGCGACCGCCGACGCTCGCCCAGACCACGGGGAGCGCGGCCGCGGTGATTCCGAAAACGCTGGGGTCGATGTAGTTGTTCTGGGTCGTGAACAACACGCCGCTCAACCCGGCGATAGCGCCGCCGATCGTGAAGACGGCGAACTTGATGAACGTCGTGTCGTAGCCGAACATCTCAGTCCGCGTTTCGTCTTCGCGGGTCGCGACGATCGCGTATCCGAATCGGCTGTTGAGCAACACCCGAAGGCCGAGGTAGGTCGCCACGACCGCGCCGAGGGTCACGTAGTAGTGAGCGGCGATGCCGAACTCGTAGCCGATCGATCCGACCCCGATTCCGAGATCTGGCACGCTGTTCATCCCGTTGAATCCGCCGAGACGAGCGTCGCCGATCGACCACTCGCCGCCCGCGGTCTGGCCCATGAAGGTGTGCAAGACGAGCGCGACGACGAGCGTGAGGATCGTGACGTAGACGTCGCGGACACCGCCGTAGAACATGAAGTAGCCGAGCATCGCGGCGAAGAGCGTCGAAACGACCAGCGCCGTGAGCAGTCCGAGCGTCAGACCGCCCACCGTCGAGACGTTGATCGCGACGATCCCGAAGGCGTAGCCGCCGATACCGAAGAACGCGACCTGACCGAAGCTCAGGATGCCACAGTACCCCCAGATGAACGCGAGGCTCATGGCGAGCAACGCGTACGCGAGAAAGACCGAACCGATCTCCGCGGCGTAGTAGCCAAAGAGGACCGGCAACGCGGCGAGAAGCGCCACGGCGACCGCCAGTCCGGCCCAGAACGCGGGCGAGTTCCCCATCATGTTCGGCCCACCGAGAAGACCAGCGACTCTGGCGTGAAGCCCGTCGCTCGTGCCTTGGCTCATCGGTTCTCACCCCACCGTTGGCGAACCGTCTCGAGGAAGCCGGTGATCCCGTCGGGCATCAGGCGAATCGCGACGATCGCGGCGAGCAACATCGCGACCAGTCCAATGAACGTGCTCTCGGTAATGTTCGTGAACACCGCGTTGACCGATCCGAGGAAGCCACTTGCCAGCAACGTCCCGACGATGACCGACGACCCGCCGACGACGACGGCGACGAACGCCTCGACGAGGAATCCGGTCCCGTACTGGGGCGTGATCGTCATCACCGGCGCGTAGAGGGCTCCGGTAAAGCCCGCGAGCGCGGAGCCGATGGCGAACGTCGACATGTACATCCTGTCAGTGTCGATACCCATGCTGCGTGCGGTCTCCGCGTCTTGCATCGTCGCGCGTGCGCGGACGCCGAAATCCGTCCACATGAACAGCGCGTAGAGCCCACCGAGGGTGCCGACGGCGAGCACACCGAGGACGAGGTAGTAGGCCGGGCCGTCTACGACCGGAAGCTCGCCGAAGGGAATCCCGATCCCGGGAGCGGAGTTTCCGAACACGATCCGCACGAGCTGGACCATCACGAGGCTGACCCCCCAGGTGACGACCATCGAATCGAGCAATCGCCCGTACAGGTGACGGATGACGAGTCGCTCGAGGACGAGTCCGAAAATCGCCGTCAGGACCACGCCGGTAAGCATCGCGAGCGGAAGGGGGAGACCAGCGGCGAACGAGTACGTCGTCGCGTAGGCTCCCACGAGAATGAACTCGCCGTGGGCGAGATTGATGATCCCCATCATGCCGAAGATCACCGCGAGCCCGACCGTCGCGAGCACGATGAACGCGAAGATCTCGAGGAATTCGAACCCGAAGTTCAGGAGACCGATTCCGGTCATTTAGATCCCCTCGTAGTACGCGCCGGGCTCGTACTGGGTCTGTTCGGCCTCGCTGGTCAGGTCGCACCCGACCTTCTCTAAGAACGCGGGCCCGATCGTGCCCGCGTCCTCGAACGTTATCTCGTGGGTTTCGTCTGAATGTGCAACGCGCATGTTGTGTTCTATGTGGTGTGTCTCCGGGTCGAGCGTAACGTCGCCCTCCGGCGCTTCGACCTCGATGCCGCCCTCGAGTTCCGCGATGACCGCGTCGGTATCGAAGGTGCCAGCGCGCTCGACCGCCTCCTTGTAGAGGTAGATCGAGAAGTAGTTGTTCTGAGCCTCCTGATTGATGTATTCCGCGTCGTCCCAGCGCTCGTAGTAGCGCTCGACGAACGCCTCGTTTCGGTCGGTCGGGAGTTCCTCCATGTAGTTGACGCCGGCGTAGACGTCTTCGAGGGCAGGCGGGTCTATCCGCAGGTGCTCGTACTCCTGTGCCATATTCGTCGACGTGCCGATCGGAATGTCCGTCAGGCCGCTCGCCAGTCGCTGTTCGTAGAACGCGGAGTGGGTCTGCCCGACGAGCATCGACATCACGAAATCGGGATCGGCCGACTGGATCCGATTGATCGTCGACCCGAACTGGGACTCGCTGAGCGGGATGTACTCCTCGTCGACGACTTCCGCACCGTGTTCCTCGGCGATGATCTGCACCCAGTCGCCCGACAGCTGTCCGAAGTTGTAGTCGGCGGCGATCGTGTAGATCTCGTCGCCGTACTCCTCGATCATGTACGGGACGACCGCGCCGAGTTGCTGGCGCGCCGTCGCGCCCATAGGAAAGACGGTTTTATCGCACACGCCGCCCTCGTACTGGGTCGTATAGAAGTACAGGAGTTCGTGTTCGTTGATGATCGGACGGATCGCCTCCCGCGTCGCGCTCGAGTACCCCGCCCAGATCGCGTCGACGTCTTCCCGATAGATCGCGTGGCGAGTCAGATCCTGATACAGCATGTTGTCCGACTGGGGATCGGGGGCGAAGACGTCGACCTCCTCGCCCAGAATCCCGCCGTCACGGTTGATCTCCTCGATTGCGAGCATCGACGTCCGGTACTTCGGCGTTCCCGTCAAGGCGAAGTCCTGGGACCGATCCTCGAGAATGGCAAGCGTCGGCCCATCGGAGCCGGATTGGATGCCGAGCACGCCCGCTTCAGTAACACAGCCGGCGAGTCCAGCGAGCCCTGAGGCTGCACCGCCGGCGAGGATTTTTCGTCGAGAGATGCTGGGATCTCTCACCGTCGATCACCGACGGTCTGAGCGTCGTCTCGGGATAACCGTAAGCACATCCGATTATTGCACCCCATCCGGCTCAAACATTTCTGAGGGATCTAGCACCAGTTTCGCGTACTCGGTTTTCATTCGTCCAAACATTTCGATGTCTCCCCGAATATTGTAGCAATATAAAAGACTTGTCTCGAGAAAGTACAATGTATGCTAAAATGTGTTGGAACGGATAAATGGAAATAATCAGTTGGAATAGGATAATATTATTCACGAACGTAGCTATATTCGGGTATACCTGAACGCGCGTCTACCATGAGACCTGCGAGCAGGCGGACGACGAGCGAATACGGAGACGGAAACAATCGGTCACAGCTGTCGTCGGGTCATATTCGGTGGCATAGCGGCTTCTCTCACACAGGACACCGAACTCGAGCGGCGTGAAGTCGGCTACGCGGATTCGGTCTCGTATCCCGGTAAAACCCGATCTACAGCGAGTAGACGTGCACTGTTTAGTTTTTGTAATTTTGGTTCGACGGTCGGGGGACGGATTCCGGGGTTCCATATACCAAATCTTCCGTCGAAAAGTTGTAACATGTGGTATTAACGCTCTCGTTCGAGTGATCCGTCAGAAGCGCCCCGTTTCTACGGCAACAATAGTGGGGAGACAGACGATCGTCACTCTGGACCCGTTTAAAACAACGATATATTCGTCGGCAAATGGTAGAATGAACGATCTTGGTAGGTCCTAAATGAATTAGTATCGAATGAACAACGCAATATACAGTATCGAATAGCCATCCGTAAGCCTTCTGGGCAAATATTGTTGGACTCGGACTCCTTTACACCGATCGTTTGTGTATTCTCCCCCGTGATGACCAAACGTTTTCAAACTATTCGGTCGGCACTGATCGGAAATGAGTGAGTTCGTCCCCGGGGAACTCGAGCCGGCCGACGAGCCGGTCGTGATAAACGAAGGGCGAGAAACGACGGCCGTAACCGTCGAGAACACCGGCGATCGACCGGTACAGGTCGGGTCGCACTTTCACTTCTTCGAGTCGAATCCCGGCCTCCTGTTCGACCGGAACGAGGCCTACGGCTTTCGACTGAACGTACCGGCCGGCACCGCGATCCGGTTCGAACCGGGCTGTGAGCGCGAGGTCGACCTCGTGGCCATCGGCGGCGACCGCATCGTCCACGGGATGGGCGGGCTCGTAAACGGCCCACTCGACGACGATGCCGTTCGAGAACGCGCGCTCGAGCGCGCTGCGAGCTACGGCTATCAGGGCGTCGACCGCCCGACGGAGGACGACCGATGACTCGAGAGCTGCCCCGCCGCGAGTACACGGATCTGTTCGGCGCGACGAAAGGCGACCGGGTCAGACTCGGTGATACGAACCTCTTCGCGGAAATCGAGACCGATTACGGCGTTCCCGGCGAGGAGGCTGTCTTCGGCGGCGGCAAGACGATGCGCGACGGGATGGGGATGCAGTCGGGGACGACCCAGGCCGAAGGGACTCTCGACTGGGTCTTTACGAACATCGTCATCATCGATCCGGTGCTCGGGGTCTGCAAGGGCGATATCGGAGTCCGCGACGGCGAAATCGTCGGCGTCGGCAAGGCCGGCAACCCCAACACGATGGACGGCGTCGACATGGTGATCGGACCGAGTACCGATACGATCCCGGCGGACGGCCTAATCGCGACGGCCGGCGCGCTCGATATTCACGTCCACTTCAACAGCCCGCAGTTGATCGAACACGGCCTCGCCTCCGGCATCACGACGATGTTCGGCGGCGGCTTCGGCGGCGGCGCGACGACCTGTACGCCCGGTCCGCGGAACGTCCAGCGATTCCTCCAGGCCGCAGAGGAGTGGCCGATGAACGTCGGCTTCTACGGGAAGGGCAACAGCAGCCGGCCCGACGCGCTCTACGAGCAGATCGAAGCCGGCGTCTGCGGGTTGAAACTCCACGAGGACTGGGGATCGACACCTGCCGCGATCGACACCTGTCTCGAGGTCGCCGACGAGGAGGACGTGCAGGTCTGTATCCACACGGACACGCTCAACGAGTCGGGCTTCGTCGAGGATACCTTCGACGCCATCGACGGGCGCGCGATCCACACGTTCCACATCGAGGGCGCGGGCGGCGGTCATGCGCCGGACGTCCTCGAGCTGGTCGGACACGAGCACATGCTTCCGTCCTCGACGAATCCGTCGATGCCCTACACGGAGAACACGTTCGACGAGCACCTCGATATGGTGATGGTCTGTCACCACCTCAACCCCGACGTTCCCGAGGACGTCGCGTTCGCCGAGTCGCGGATCCGCGCCGAGACGCTCGGCGCGGAGGACGTCCTCCACGATACGGGCGCGATCAGCATGATGACCTCGGACTCTCAAGCGATGGGCCGCATGGCCGAGGTCGTCAGCCGAACCTGGCAGACGGCCCACAAGATGAAGAATCAGCGCGGGCCGCTCCCCGCCGACGAGGGGACCGGAGCTGACAACGCCCGCATCGAGCGATACGTCGCCAAGTACACGATCAACCCCGCGATCACGGCCGGCATCGACGACTGTGTCGGCTCGCTCGAGCCCGGAAAACTGGCCGACATCGTCCTGTGGAAGCCCGCGTTCTTCGGGATCAAACCGAAGGTAGTGATCAAGGGCGGGTTCCCCGTCTGGTCCCAGATGGGCGAAGCCAACGGCTCGCTCATGACCTGCGAGCCGATCATCGGCCGCGAACGGGCCGGCGCACAGGGGCGCGCTAAACAGGCGCTTTCGGTCTCGTTCGTGAGCGAGGCCGCTTACGAAAACGGCGTCGCCGACGCCTACGACCTGAAAACGCCGGTTCGACCCGTGACCGGAACCCGCTCGGTTCGCAAAGAAGACATGGTCCACAACGACCGCTGTCCGGACGACATCGACATCGACGCCCAGACCTTCGAGGTGTCAATCGACGGCGAACACGTCACCTGCGACCCGGCCGACGAGGTGCCGCTCGCACAGCGATACATGCTCTGAGAGAACTCATGACCGAACACACAACGATACTCACCCCCGAAAGCCGACGAATCCGATTCAGCGATCGAGCCGCAGGAAGCGTCCTGCAGAACCGACCGGCGAGCGCGCTCGAGGTGAGCAGCCGATGATGCTCTCGCCAAAGGAGATGGAACGACTCACCGTCTTCACGGCCGCCGAACTCGCGCGTCGGCGCAAGGACCGCGGCGTGAAGCTCAACCATCCCGAAACAGTCGCATACATCTCCGACTGGGTCTGTGAAGGCGCTCGAGACGGAAAGTCCGTCTCACAGCTCCGAGCCGAGGCGACCCAGCTACTCACCCGTGAGGACGTGATGGACGGTGTACCCGAGATGGTCGACATGGTCCAGATCGAGCCGGTCTTCCCGGACGGGACGAAGCTCGTTACCATCCACGACCCGATTCGGGCGGACTCTCGGGAACAGCTCGAGGAACTGGACGAACGTGAAGCTGTGAGCGATCGTGAGGCCACAGACGGAACGGAGGTCGAATAATGGGATACCGAGACGTCGCGAAGATCGGCATCGGCGGCCCCGTCGGTTCCGGAAAGACGGCGCTCGTGAGACACCTCGTGCCGGCGTTGCTCGAGCGCGACTACGAGGTCGGGGTCATCGCCAACGACATCATGACTCAGGAGGACGCAGACGTGTTTAGGGAGTCGTTCGCGGACATGATCCCCGAAGACCTCGTCGACGGGGTCGAGACCGGAGCCTGCCCGCACACGGGCATCCGCGAAGATCCGTCGATGAACCTCGCGGCGATCGACGAGTTCACCGAGTCCCATCCCGATCTGGACGTGGTGATCGTCGAGAGCGGCGGCGACAACCTCGCCGCGACCTTCAACCCCGAACTGGCGGATTACTTCCTGTTCGTCATCAGCGTCGCCGAGGGCGAGGACATCCCCCGCAAGCGCGGGCCCGGCGTGACTCAGGCCGACCTCCTGATCGTCAACAAGACCGATCTCGCCCCCTACGTCGACGCCGATCTCGACGTGATCGAGCGCGATACGGAGACCGTCAGAGGAGACGACCCCTTCGTCTTCACCGACTGCAAAGCCGGGAGGGGAATCGACGACGTACTCGAGCACGTCGAACACGAGGTGCTGTTCGCGTGAGCGCTGGCGCGGAGGAAGACCCTCGAGCGAGCAAGCAGCCACTTCCGAGCGCCTTCGAGGCCTACGCCGGCGAATCGCTGGCACAGGCACCGGCGGGCGGCCCCGGAAAGAACGGGCTGCTCGAGGCGACGCTCGCCCGCTCGGGAACCGAGCAGACGCGCCTCGTTCGCGACCGCGTCCACGTTCCGTACCACTTGACGGGAACGCTCGAGACCGATCCGATTTCTGGACTCACGACGCTCATCGCCCAGGAGCCGACCGGCGGCGTCGCCCAGGGCGATAGACACCGACTGACCGTCGAGACTCGACCCGGCGCGCGCGCACACGTCACCACCCAGAGCGCGACGAAAGTCCACAGCATGCGGGCGAACTACGCCCACTTGGACGCGACGCTCGAGGCCCGCGCGGGCAGTTACCTCGAGTACCTGCCGGGACCGACGATCGTCAACGAGGACGCGCGTTGTCTGCAGACGATCAGCGTCGACCTCGCGGACGACGCCGCGGTCGTCGTCGGCGACGTGCTCGTTCCGGACGGGTTGAGCGACCACGAGCCGTTCGCGTTCGATCACTACCTCGCGCGCGTCGAAGCCGAACGCGACGGCACGCTGGTCTGTGCTGATACGGTCGACATTCGGACCGACGAGCGCGACCCGTGTCACCCGACGAGCGTGGGAGAGTACGCGGTCGTCGGCTCGCTGTACGTCTTCGCACCCGATCGGGACCTGCAGTCGTTGACCGACCGGGTTCACGATCGGCTCGAGGATGGGGCCGAAGACGGAACCGGGGCCGCGTCAGCGAGCGCCAGCGAACGCGACGGGGGCGAACGCGATGGGGACGAATCCGACGAGGGCGAACCCGGCGGCGACCGAGCGGGTTCCACGCTCGTCGGCGTTTCGGCGCTCCCACACGAGGCTGGCGTCGTCGTCCGTGTACTCGGCGACCGACAGCTCGACGTGACGAACGCGGTTCGCTCGGCGTGGGACGAAACGAGACGCGAGCTCTTCGATGTCGGCGTTCCGGCCGACCGGAGGTACTGATGCGGCGGATCGACGGGGTCCTCGGTAACGTCCACTCCGACGAGACCCTCGCGCGCGCTCGAGAACACCACGCGAGCGAGGGCACTCTCGAGCGGGTCGTGATCGAGGCTGATCGGCGACAGCGCTCAAGGTTTCGAACGACGACCGACGCCGGAACCGACGTGGGCGTCGTCCTCGAGAAGCCGGCGCTTTCGATCGGCGACGTGTTAGTCCACGAGGAAGGGCAGATGATCGTCGTCGCGTTCGAACCGCTGGAGGCGCTGGCGGTCGATCTGCCCGAACCGACGGCGGAAGCGCTCGAGGCGGCGCTCGAGCTCGGCCACCGCGTCGGAAACCAACACTGGGACCTCGCGATCGACGACGGGGTCGCGTACGTCCCGCTCGAGGCGGACCGCCACATCGTCGAACGCGTCGTCGAGGATATCGTTCCGGGGGCGACCGTTCGAGCGGAGACGGTCGACGCGGAACTATTCGTCACCGACCTCGAGGGCGATGACGAGAGCGGTCTCCCCCACGACCATTCGCACACGGGTGACCACGGCCACTCACACGAATCCGAGCACACGCACGAGTTAGACCACGACCACCCGCATGACCACGGGGATCACGGTCACGATCACCAGCATGGCGACTGAGCCGGCCCCCTTCCTGACCGCGTTGCGCCTCTCGGATTCGTTTCTCCCGACCGGCGGCTACACGTCGTCGTACGGCCTCGAGCAGTACCTCAACGAGGACCGTATCGAGACGGCCGACGAGTTAGGGGAGATAATCCGGGGCTACCTCGAGCGGATCGTCGGCCCCTGCGAAACCGTCGCCGTCGCGAACGCACACGACGCGGCGACGAGCGAGGATCTCGAGGGGCTCCTGACCGTCGACGAACGACTCCACGCGGTGACGATGGCCGCGGAGTTCCGCGAGAGTTCGACGAAAGCCGGCCGACAGCTCTCGGAACTGGTGCTCGTCGAGGATGGAGGGCGTCGCGTTAGCGATGACGGACAGCGGCGTCGCGCTGGCGGGGACGACGCGAGCGAATCAGGTAGTGACCGCCCGCTCGAGGCGGCCTACGCCGAAGCGATCGAGAGCGGGGAAACGCCAGGTCACTATCCCGTCGTCTTCGGCGTCGTCGCCGCCCAACGGGGGCTTTCGAAACGCGAGGCCTGTCTCGCACAGGCGTACTCGTTCGTCACCGGCGTGCTCGGCGCGACCCAGCGGCTGGGTCGGTTCAGTCACACGGACATCCAGTCGATACTGGCGGCCCTGCTGCCGGTCATCACCGACGTCTGCGACCGACACGCCGACGACGATATCGCCGCGATGGCCTCGTTCGCCCCGCTGACCGAGATCATGGGGATGCGCCACGAACGCGCCGGCAGGCGGCTGTTCATGAGCTAGCTGCGTGGGCGACCGGAACGACTCGGCGTCCCCGCCGCGTCGCTAGTTCGTCTCGCCGCGCCAGCTCCAGAGTCCGATGACCCCGAGCGCCACGGCAAGCACGGCGATGAGCGTCACCGATTCGATCTCGCCGGTCGTAAAGCCGGCCGACTCGGATATCCGAGTCCCCTCGAGCATGAACACAGCGAGCAGGAGCAGTCCGAACAGGGAGGCGATCGCGACGCCGATCCCCTCGCGAAGCATCCACCTGAACTCCTCGACGTCGACCTGTGCGGCTTCGGTATGATCCTCGGGCGGCTCACCCGCCGTATCGTACTCGGTGTAAGCCGTGTCGTCCCAGGAGGTGCCCAGATAGCCGATCACGTACGAGAGCATCGTTCCCGCGACCATGACGACGAGGAACGTCGAGGTCGCCATCACGATGTTCTCCGGCGCGAGAAACACGGTGAGGACGGCAGCGGCAACGATCGATCCGCCGAGCATGACGAGGAAGCGTTTGAGGGGTGTGCTCATACGACTTGCTACGCGCTCGAGCACTATATTTCTACAACCACCCTCGACCGGGAAATCATCGATTACTCTGGGCGAGGATCAGGCGTGTCCGGAGACGACGACTGGTTCGTAGGGCTCCTCGAGCCACTCGATGTCGGACTCCGAAAGCGAGATATCGAGCGCTTCGACGGCCTGCTCTAAATGTTCGACGCTCGTCGTGCCGACGATCGGTGCGTCGACCCAGTCCTTGTGCAGTTCCCAGGCGAGTGCGATCTGTGCCATGCTCGCGTCCTTCTCGTCGGCCAACTCCTGCACTCGTTCGTTGATCGTCGGCCCGCCGCCGTCGCGGTAGGGGTGTTCGTACAGATGCTCCTCTGTCTCGCCGCGCGTCGTCGCGTCGACGTCCTCGTGCGGGCGCGTGAGATAGCCGCGGGCGAGCGGCGACCACGGAAGGACGCCAACGTTCTCCTTGTCACACAGCGGGAGCATCTCCCGCTCCTCCTCCCGATAGACGAGGTTGTAGTGGTTTTGCATCGTCGCGAATCGCTCGAGGCCCAGTCGGTCGCTCGCGTGTAACGCCTCGGCGAACTGGTGGGCCCACATCGAGGACGCGCCGAGGTAGCGAACCTGCCCGCGGCGGACCGCGTCGTCGAGCGTCCGCATCGTCTGCTCGATCGGCGTCTCGTCGTCCCAGCGGTGGATCTGGTAGAGGTCGATCGTGTCCATTCCGAGTCGCTCGAGCGAGGCCTCGAGTTCCTGCTCGATGGTCTTGCGCGAGAGCCCGCCGGAGTTCGGATCGTCCTCGCGCATGGGATGATAGACCTTCGTCGCGACGACCTGCGCGTCCCGGTCGTACCCCTCGAGCGCGTCCCCGAGCACGCGTTCGGACTCGCCGTTCGAGTACATGTTCGCCGTATCGAAGAAGTTGATCCCCAGATCGATCGCGCGCTCGATGATCTCGTGGCTCTGCTCGTCCTCCAAGACCCACTCGCGCCAGTCGCTCGAGCCGAAACTCATACAGCCCAGACAGAGTCGGCTCACTTCCGTCCCCGTCTCGCCGAGTGTCGTGTACTCCATGGCCTCGCATACATCGGGCGGGGAAAAAACAGTACGTGCATCGGCGATTCGGGCAGACCGATCATACGTCACCTGACAAAATTTTTTAGTTTCTCGCCCTCCTACTCGTGACCGTGACACGGGAACAAAACGACCGAGATACGGATCGTGACGACGACAGTGAAATCGTCTCGCGAATCAAGGGCGTCCTCGATCGCGACTGACGCCCTGAATCGGTCGTTTACTCACCAGTTGTTCTCCGAGTGACCGTCCCCGGTAGCTGCCGTCTGACTTCCTACGGAGTGGCCGAACGCAGCGAACACCGACCCAGCGCGCGGACACTGGGTCAGCCATCGGAGTAGAATAGGTCGGCGGCACGATTTGACAACGGAATCCATTTTCACGATCGCTATCACGGAAAGCCAACGTTCCTCCCCGTCCTACGGGACGGTATGACGCAACTCCGAACCGTCGCCACGCCGGACGGTCTCCGCCTCGAGGCCTCCCACGTTCTCGAGGCCGATCCCGACGCCGCCTGGGACCTTCTCGTGGACACGCACCGATGGCCCGAATGGTCGCCGATAGTGACCGACATCGAGGCGAGCCACCGCCGGATCGAGGAGGGGACGACAGGTCGGGTTCGCGTGCGGCCGGGAGTCTGGCTCCCGTTTACGATCACCAGTTGTGACCCCGCCGAGCGACGGTGGGCGTGGAACGTTGCCCGCCTCCCGGCGGCGGCACACCGCGTCGACGCCCTCGAGTCAAACCGGTGTCGAATCGCCTTCGAACTGCGTGCGCTCGAGAGCGTCAACGCGCCGGTGTGTCTGCGCGCGCTCGAGCGGATCGACGACCGCCTCTCGAGCGAGACCGTCGTCGACTCGAGCGACGACGCGTCGTCGGCAGAATCGGACGAGTCGGCGGAGTCAAACGGGTCGGACGAGTCGCCGACTACGGACGAGTAAGGCTGTGCGGTCGCAGTAAAAGACGATTGGCGCTTCGGTGAGCGCAACCTAACGTGTGCGCTCGAGCGAACGCGATCAGGGCAGCGGTTCGATCAGGGCGGGCGCTCGAGTCCGAACCGATCCTGGGTCGTCGCGTACATGCTCCCGGCGAGACGGCCGACCGCGTCGACGTTCGCGACGTCGATCTTTCCGTCCTCGCCGAGCAGGTCCGGATCGAGGTGGACGTGCTCGACTTCTCCGAGCACGAGCACCGACCCGCCGACGTCGATGGTCTCGTGGAGCGTACACTCGAAGGCGGCCTTCGCCGCGGCGACCCGCGGCGGCTCGACGGTCGTCGATTCCGCGCGATCCAGACCGACGCGGTCGAACTCGCTCTCGTCGGCGGGGAGCGTCGCGGCCGTCTCGTTCATCCGCTCGACGACGTCCTCGGTGACGAGGTTGAAGACGAACTCGCCGGTCTCGCTCGCGTTCGTCGGCGAGTCCTTCTCATCGTCGACCGGTGCGAACAGGACGATCGGCGGGTCGACGGAGGCGACGGTCGAGAAGCTGTAGGGGGCGAGGTTGTCGACGCCGTCGCCGTCTGTCGTCGAGATCCACGCGATAGGACGGGGAATCACGACGCTCGAGAGGATCCGGTAGATCGATCCCTCGACCTCGCTGACGTCGATCTCGACGGACTCGGATTCGGGCGGTTCGTCGGACATAGGTCGTGTTCTGTCCTCGCTCACCGTTAGTGTTCCTGTGGATCGACGAACTCGGTTCCCGGTTCGTCCTCGTCGACGGCGAATCCCGGCCCGCCCGTCGCGAGTTCGAACACGAGTCCGTCCGGATCGCTGAAGTAGATACTCTTGAAGTACGTTCGATCCCGAACCTGCGAGACGCGCACGCCGTGGTCTTTCAGGTGCTCGCGCCACTCGAGGAGCGTCTCCTCGTCCTCGACGCCCATCGCGAAGTGGTGGCTCGCGCCGGGGCCCGGTTGTCCCCTCGAGTTCGGGTACTCGAAGTAGGTCACGTTCGTCCCCGGTTCTCCTTCGGGCGTCGACGAGAAGTAGTAGTGAAGCGTTCCCGGATCGTCGTAGTTCTCGGTCATCTTGACCGTGTGAAAGCCGAGAACGTCCTCGTAGAACGCCTTCGTTTCGTCCATGTCTGTGCAGATGTTCGTCACGTGGTGCAACCCGGTCGTTGGCGGTGTTTCGGTCATTGTGTCTCTCAGTTGTATCGGGTGGCCGCTGTCTCCTTTTGGACAACCTCCGAACGCCGAAGAGTCGCCCGCCGCTCGAATGCCGAGGGGTCGGCCACCGGACGATGAACTAACCTCGTGTTAGCTGGTTCGTTTCCGAACCTCTATACCCTTTCGCGACGTACGGGTTATCAGGTAAACACGATGTCACCAGCGCAAACGCAGCAGTCGGTCGAGGAGGTAAACGCCGACGCGTGTCCGGTCATCCAGTCGCTCGAGCAGATCGGCTCCCAGTGGCGACTCGCCGTCTTGCACGACTTACTCGAGGGAGAACGCCGGTTCAACGAACTCAAGCGCTCGACGGGCGCGAACGCTCGAACTCTCTCGCGGGTCCTCGACGACCTCGGCGAGAACGGGTTCGTCGACCGACGCATCGAGGAGGACGCGCCGATCGCGACCTACTACAGCCTCACCGAGAAGGGCGAATCGCTCGAGCCGGTCTTCGAGGAGATCGACTGCTGGGCGAGTTCGTGGCTCGAGCAGGGCGACGACATCACGGCGGACTAACATCTCCGTTCGGAACCGCGCCGGTGGCTGGTTCTCGGACCGGTGAAATGTGACCGCTCCTCGGGTCCGTTCGGTTTTGCCACTCCTCGAGTCTGAGAACTCTGCTCGGTTCTCGAGTTTGGAGATCCGATCGATCGCCGAGTGAAATCGGGGTCGTCCTGCAGCGAAAAAGCGAGGTGGTCGTCGAGCGTTCCCTCTGACGTCACGCTCTCGTTCTCGCCCGCTCGGGCATATCGGCGCTGTTGTTCGCGTACGCGGTATACCCCGCGAGGATCGCGACGACGAGCCCGGAGAGAGCCGTCCCGGTCGCGAGTTGGCCGCTTCCCATCTCGACGAGCGCCGGCGAGACGAGCGCCCACAGCCCGAGGAGGACCGTCAGCGACGCGACACCGACGCTGGCCAGCCGATCGCGAGACATGCGGACGAAGTTGTACCCCGCGAGCAGGAAGATGGCCGTGCCGACGAGGGTGTCGTTCCAGACCGCCGCGTTCGTCGCCTCGAAGAGAAACGGCGACGCGACGAGATAGAGTCCGACGAGTGCGGCGAGTGCGCTCACCCACTGCATCATATCCGTATTGAGTGTGTTCTGTCCGTGCTCATCGCCTCGAGTCGAGTCGCTGTCCGTTGGTGTAGTGCTCATCGTACCACGCGTTCGGAGCTACCCGCTATCCGGCTAAAACGGCAGTGCCTGCGTCTGTCGGGTGGGCGGAATCGGCCTAGTCCTCGACCTCGAGTTCGACTTGCTGTAACGATCGGTTCAGGTGACAGACGTCGTGTGGCGGGTCGCCGACGATTTCGCGAATGCGATACTCCCCGTCGAGGTCGACGCCGTCGGGTTCGCAGTACTCGTGGCTCGGACACTCGACGTACGGGCACGATCCCGGGAGGCTGTTCGTGCTACCCGCGTACGCGCCTTTCTTCCTGACGTTCGCCGTGACGGAGACCGGTTCGACCTCGACGGCTCGGACGCCGCCGTCGTGGACGCCACACTCGAGGGTCTGGGCGTTTTCGCGGATCGACGTGACGCGGTATTTGGTTTCCTCGGAGAGATTGAGACACTGGCTCCGGTACGGGCAGCCCTCGCAGGCGTCGGCCTCGCCGTGGTAGACGAATTCGGTTCCCGGTTCGGCGAGCCGGGTCCCGAGGAGGGTGACGGTCGACATATCGGGCGCTAGTCGCCACTCGCGGTTAAGCCTCACGTCCCGTACCGACGCCTCGAGACGCGGCTACTCGATCGCTCGATCACTCCTCGAGTTCGTCCGATCCGGTGAGCTCGTCGAGTCGCTCGAAGTACGCCTCCCGCGGGACCTGATAGAGGTCGCGGTAGTCGATCTCCCCGCGATCGAACTGCACGGCGAGTTCGACGAGACGCTCGAGCGCGGTCGAGCGCGTCGGGAACCGATTGGTCTCGCGCAGGTGGACCTCGGGCTCGAGATACAGCGTGACGTGCCAGTCGTCGTCCGCGGTCCCCGGATTCGATCCCGGCCGCCGAGTCCGCTTGCCGTGGGTGAGATAGAGCGTCGGCAGACACGCTGCCGGAAAGGCGTCGCCGTTGAAGACGTCCGGTCGGTACGCGAGGACGACCCGACCGTCCTCGCTCTCGTTCCAGACGGTCCAGCTATCGGGGATGGCCGCCAGATCTACCATTACGGAAAGGACGAACGGCGAACGTAAAGTATCGTCGTCAATCGGCTGGTGCGGCGCTACGAGTTCGCCCTCGGGTTCCGTCGAATCCGCGCGTTAGCGACTGCGTGTCCTCGCAGGCCGTCCGTTTATACGCTCGATTCCCTAACATACGGTGTGCCGCCAATTGACAATCAGCGATTCTGTCAATATTGGCCTCAAAGCCGCTCCTCATAAATACTCTTTGGGGCCAAGCTTAAGGTGCTGTATTACTACATATTAAATACTTCCGGTATCCGATGGCCGGATCGTGCCTGCTCGCAGGGTCAGCCGTCCCGCGTGGACCCCACAGGTGCTGTCGTCACGCGACGAGGTGTCGATCACTGTGCGCTCGCGCGGTGACGATCAACTATGACACCACAACCGACGCCGCCCGCAGACGCCCGCTCCCAGCGGACTGGTCCCTCGAGGAGCCCCGACCGTCTCTCGGTTCGAGCCCCGTCGGCGTCCGTCGGCGGAGACAACGAGGGCCACACCGTTCGACGACCGGCAGTACCGGGACCGGTCGGCGATCGGTCGATCGTTCCCGCTCGCACCGAGTCCGGTCGGGCTCGCGTCGAGGACGATCACGCACGACGAACGGAGAGACATCCCGGACAACTGCTATACCATGACTGGTGACACCGAGACACTCGAGACGCTCAGTACCGATTACAAGGAGTCGATGCCCGAAGACCTCCGCGAGACCAAGTCGTTCGACTGGTATCTCGAAGAGGCCTACCGGGACCCGAAGATCACCCGCAACGCCCACCAGCGGGTCGCGGACATGTTCGACTACTACGGAACGACCTACGACGAGACCGAGGGGGTCGTCGAGTACCACCTCGCCAGCGAGGACCCGCTCGGCGACGGCGAGAACACCTTCTACGGGAAGGTGATCCACCAATCGATCCACGAGTTCGTCAACAAGGTCAAATCCGGCGCTCGTCGACTCGGCCCCGAACGCAGGATCAAACTCCTGCTCGGTCCCGTCGGCTCCGGGAAGTCTCACTTCGACAAACAGGTCAGGGCGTACTTCGAGGACTACACCCTCCAGGAAGAGGGGCGAATGTACACCTTCCGGTGGACGAACCTCTGTGACGTCATCAAGGATCAGGACCCGACCGACGACGTGGTCCGTTCGCCGATGAACCAGGATCCGCTCGTCTTGTTGCCCCTCGAACAGCGGCTCTCGGTGATCGAGGATCTGAACGAGCGACTCGACGCGCCGTACACGATTCAAAACGAGCAGAGCCTGGATCCGGAAAGCGAGTTCTACATGGACAAGCTGCTCGCGTACTACGAGGACGACTTGCAGGCCGTCCTCGAGAACCACGTCGAGATCGTTCGGCTGATCGCAGACGAGAACAAGCGCCAGAGCCTCGAGACGTTCGAACCCAAGGACAAGAAAAACCAGGACGAAACCGAACTGACGGGCGACGTCAACTACTCGAAGATCGCCGTCTACGGCGAGAGCGACCCGCGCGCGTTCGATTACTCGGGCGCGTTCTGTAACGCGAACAGGGGAATATTCAGCGGGGAAGAGCTCCTGAAGCTCCAGCGGGAGTTCCTCTATGACTTCCTGCACGCGACCCAGGAGATGACGATCAAACCGAAGAACAACCCGCGGATCGACATCGACCAGGTCATCGTCGGGCGGACGAACATGCCCGAGTACAAGGACAAGAAAGGCGACGAGAAGATGGAGGCGTTCAACGACCGCACCAAGCGGATCGACTTCCCCTACGTCCTCTCCTACGAGCAGGAGTCACACATCTACGACAAGATGTTGAACAACGCCGACGTGCCCGACATCAACGTCGAGCCCCACACCCTCGAGATGGCGGGGCTGTTCGGCGTCCTCACGCGGATCGAAGAGCCCGACACCGAGACGGTCGACCTGCTCTCGAAGGCCAAAGCCTACAACGGCGAGATCGACGAGAGCGACGACATCGACGTGAAAAAGCTCCGCGAGGAGGCCGCAGCAAAGGCCGAGGTCGGCGAGGGGATGGTCGGCATCTCGCCGCGCTTTATCGGCGACGAGATCGCCGAGGCGATCATGGACTCGAAACACCGTTCTCGAGGCTTCCTCTCGCCGCTTACGGTCTTTAACTTCTTCGAGGAGAATCTCGAGCACCACGGCTCGATCCCCGAGGAGAACTTCGAGAAGTACTACCGCTACCTCGAGACGGTTCGCGAGGAGTACCGCGAGCGGGCCATCGAGGACGTGCGCCACGCGCTGGCCTACGACATCGACGAGATCCAGCGCCAGGGCGAGAAGTACATGGACCACGTGATGGCCTACATCGATGACGACACGATCGAGGATTCGCTGACCGGCCGCGAGCAGGAACCCGACGAGACGTTCCTGCGCTCGGTCGAGGAGAAACTCGACGTGCCCGAAGACCGCAAGAACGACTTCCGACAGGAGGTGAGCAACTGGGTCTCGAGGCGCGCGCGAGAGGGAGAGGCGTTCAACCCGCAGGACAACGAGCGCCTGCGTCGGGCCCTCGAGCGCAAACTCTGGGAGGACAAGAAACACAACATCAACTTCTCCGCGCTGGTCAGCGCCAGCGACGTCGACGACGACGAGCGCTCCTCGTGGATCGACGCCCTGATCGAACAAGGCTACTCCGAAGGCGGCGCGAAGGAGGTGCTCGAGTTCGCCGGCGCGGAGGTGGCGAAAGCCGAAATCGAGGACTGACATGAGCGGGGAACCACCATGAGAGGAAACGACTACGTGAACGAGGCCGATCGCGCTCTCGAGGAGACCTACGAAGAGCCGATGACCCTCGGAGCGTACGTCGACCGGATCTTCGAGAACCCGACGATCGCATCCCACGCCTCGAAGTACCTGCTCGAGGCCATCGAAGCCGCAGGCACGCGGACCGTCGTCGAGGAGGGCGAGGAGAAACAGCGCTACCGCTTCTTCGACGACCCGCACAACGACGGCGAGCACGCGATCCTGGGCAACACCGAGGTGCTCAACGGCTTCGTCGACGACCTGCGCTCGATCGCCGCGGGCAGGGCCAAAGACGAGAAGATCGTCTGGTTCGAGGGGCCGACCGCGACCGGCAAGTCCGAACTCAAGCGCTGTCTGGTCAACGGGCTTCGCGAGTACTCGAAGACGCCCGCGGGCCGACGCTACACCGTCGAGTGGAACGTGACGACCGCCGCCGACTCGAGGGGCCTGAGCTACGGCGGCGATCCGACCGCGGGAGACGACGAGAACTGGTACGAGAGCCCGGTGCAAGCCCACCCGCTGTCGGTCTTCCCCGAGGAGGTCCGCGAGGAGCTGCTGGCGGAGCTGAACGACCGGCTCGAGGACCACGTTCCGATCCACGTCGACTCGCGGCTCGATCCGTTCTCGCGGGAGGCCTACGAGTTCTTGGAGGAGCGCTACCGCCGGCAGGGCGAGGAGTCGCTGTTCTCGGCGATCACCGACGAGAACCACCTGCGAGTGAAAAACTACGTCGTCGACGTCGGTCAGGGCGTCGGCGTCCTTCACTCCGAGGACGAGGGACCGCCCAAGGAGCGACTTGTCGGCTCGTGGATGCACGGCATGTTACAGGAACTCGACTCCCGCGGGCGAAAGAACCCGCAGGCCTTCAGCTACGACGGGGTCATCTCGCAGGGCAATGGCGTCCTCACCGTCGTCGAGGACGCCGCCCAGCACGCGGACCTGCTCCAGAAGCTGTTGAACGTGCCCGACGAGCAGTCCGTGAAGTTGGACAAGGGGATCGGGATGGACATCGACACGCAGATGGTGATCATCTCGAACCCGGATCTCGAGGCGCAGCTCAACCAGCACGCCGATCGGAACGGGATGGATCCGCTGAAGGCGCTCAAACGCCGCCTCGATAAACACCAGTTCGGCTACCTGACGAACCTGAGCCTCGAGACCGAGCTGATCCGCCGGGAGCTGACCAACGAAACGTCGATCTGGGAGGCGGCGGAGTACGAGGAGCTCGAGTCGCGGATCCGCGAGCCGGTGTCGGTCACGGTCAGAGACGGCGAGGGCGAGACGACCGCGAGGGAGTTCGCGCCCCACGCCATCGAGGCCGCGGCGCTGTACGCCGTGGTCACGCGACTCGACGAGGAGAACCTGCCCGCAGGCCTGGACCTCGTCGAGAAGGCGCTGCTTTTCGACCGCGGCTACTTACAGGAAGGCGACACCCGCCGGACCAAAGAGGACTTCGAGTTCGACGGCGACGGCCACGACGGCGAACACGGCGTTCCGGTGACCTACACGCGCGACCGACTCGCGGAACTGCTTCAGGCCGACCGGGATCGCCATCACCCGGAACTCTCCGTCGAGGACGTGGTCATGCCGCGAGACGTGCTGAACGCGATGGCGGACGGACTCGCGGACGCGCCGGTCTTCTCGACCGGCGAGCGCTCCGAGTTCGAGAACCGGATCGTCCCGGTCAAGAACTACATCTACGACCAACAGGAGTCGGATGTCGTCGAGGCAATCATGCACGACAAGCGGGTCGACGAGGAGACCGTCGCCGAGTACGTCGAGCACGTCTACGCCTGGGAGACCGACCAGCCGCTCTACAACGACCGCGGCGAGGCGGTCGAACCAGACGCGCTGAAGATGAAACTCTTCGAGGTCGAGCACCTCGGGCAGTTCTCCGAGGAGGCCTACCAGGGCAACCAGCCTCGAGAGAGCGTCGTCCAGTTCCGCCGCGAGAAGGTCATCACGGCGCTGAACCGTCACGCCTGGGACCACCGCGACGAGGACTTCGCCGTCGAGGACGTGGATCTCACGGCGATCCCGGTCATCAACTCGGTCCTCGAGAGCCACGACTGGGACGACGTCGAGCGGACCTTCGAGGACTTCGACCCGCGCCAGTGGGACGACCCGCCGAAGGGCACCGAGACCGAGGCGGTCAAAGACCGCACGATCGAGGCGATGGTCGATCGCTTCGGGTACAGCGAGGCCTCCGCGGAACTGACCAGCAGACACATCATGGGACAGGTGAGCTACCGATGGAACTGAACGCGAACGCGACCGAGAGGGGGGACGAATCGAGCCGGTACCCGACGGGTAGCAGCCGCTCGCTCGAGCGGCCGGCGGCGTTCGGGCGAACGGAGGCGCTCGAGCGCCCGACTGAACCCGCACGAACGGAGACACGCGAGCGCCCGGCGGTACCCGCACGAACGGGGGTGCACCGATGGGGCTGAGAGACGACCTCGAGCGATTCCGCGAGGTGGGCGAGAAACGCCGGGAGGATCTGGCCGATTTCATCCAGTACGGCGACCTCGGCCAGAGTCGACCCGGATCGGTCAGTGTGCCGGTCAAGATCGTCTCGCTGCCGGAGTTCGCCTACGACCAGCGCGATCAGGGCGGCGTCGGACAGGGCGACGGCGACACGCCGGACGTCGGCCAGCCGATCGGCCAGCCCCAGCCACAGCCGGGAGACGACGACGGCGAGGAGGGGGACGAACCCGGCGAGGAAGGCGGCGAACACGAGTACTACGAGATGGATCCCGAGGAGTTCGCACAGGAACTCGACGAGGAACTCGGACTGGACCTAGAGCCAAAAGGCAAGCAGGTCGTCGAGGAGAAAGAGGGGCCGTTCACCGACATGACGCGCTCGGGGCCGGACAGCACGCTCGACTTCGAGCGGATGTTCAAAGAGGGGCTCAAGCGCAAGCTCGCGATGGACTTCGACGAGGACTTTCTCAGGGAACTGTGCAAGGTCGAGGGAATCTCGCCCCGCGACGTCTTCGAGTGGGCTCGCGGCGAGAATCTGCCCGTATCGATGGCCTGGGTCGAGGAGGCCCACGCCGACGTGGCGGGCGAACGCGGAAAGTGGGACTCGATCGAAGCCGTCGAAGCCAACGTCTCCCGCGAGACCATCCAACAGCAGATCCGCCGCGAGGGGATCAAGCACGTCCCCTTCCGCCGGGAGGACGAGCGCTATCGCTACCCCGAGATCATCGAGGAGAAAGAAAAGAACGTGGTCGTAGTCAACATCCGCGACGTATCGGGGTCGATGCGCGAGAAGAAACGCGAACTGGTCGAGCGGACGTTCACGCCGCTCGACTGGTACCTGCAGGGCAAGTACGACAACGCCGAGTTCGTCTACATCGCCCACGACGCGGAGGCATGGGAGGTCGACCGCGAGGAGTTCTTCGGCATCCGCAGCGGCGGCGGGACGAAGATCTCGAGCGCCTACGACCTCGCGGCCGAACTGTTAGAGGAGTACCCCTGGAGCGACTGGAACCGCTACGTCTTCGCCGCGGGCGACTCCGAGAACTCCTCGAACGACACGAGCGAGCGAGTGATCCCGAGGATGGAGGAGATACCCGCCAACCTCCACGCCTACGTCGAAACCCAGCCGAGCGGTAACGCGATCAATGCCACTCACGCCGAGGAGTTGGAGAAACACTTCGGTCGCGACGCCGAGGACGTCGCGGTGGCGTACGTCAACGGCGAGGACGACGTGACCGACGCCATCTACGAGATCCTCTCGACTGAGAGCGAGGCGGACGAGTGATCGAGAACTACAGACACCTATGAGCAAGACCAATTCCAACGCCGACCGGTTCCGAAAGCAGGCGATCGCCGGAGAGCTCGAGGAGCCGGTCACGGAGGCGCGAAACCTGGCCGAAAAACTCGGCCTCGAGCCGTACCCGGTCAAGTACTGGATCATCGACTACGACGAGATGAACGAACTCATCGCCTACGGCGGGTTCCAGTCGCGATACCCACACTGGCGGTGGGGCATGCAGTACGACAAGCAACAGAAACAGGGCCAGTACGGCGGCGGGAAGGCCTTCGAGATCGTCAACAACGACAACCCGGCACACGCCTTCCTGCAGGAGTCGAACACGATCGCCGACCAGAAGGCGGTCATCACCCACGTCGAGGCCCACTCCGACTTCTTCGCGAACAACGAGTGGTTCGGCCTGTTCACCCGCGGGCAGGCCGACGACGGCGCGGTCAACGCCGCGGCGATGTTAGAGCGCCACGCCCAGTCCATCGACGACTACATGTCCGACCCGGAGATCGATCGGGCGGACGTCGAGAAGTGGATCGACCACTGTCTGACGCTGGAAGACAACATCGACCAGCACCAGATCTACACGCGACGCCTCGACGTCGACGGCGACGTGACCGACGAGTTAGACGAGGATCTGGCGGAGAAACTCGACGCCCTCGAGCTCTCCGAGGAGGTCAAAGGCGAAGTGTTCGACGAGGAGTGGCTCGAGGCCGTAGAGCGCGACGACGCCTCGATAGAGTTCCCCGCCCAGCCCCAGAAGGACGTCCTCGCGTTCGTTCGCGAGCACGGCAAGCAGTTCGACGAGGAGGCGGGACGCGCCGTCGAGATGGAACCGTGGCAGCGGGACATCCTCGACATGATGCGCGCCGAATCGTACTACTTCGCCGCCCAGAAGATGACGAAGGTGATGAACGAGGGGTGGGCCGCCTACCACGAGTCGCGGATGATGAGCGACGAGGGCTTCGCCGGGGACGACGAGTTCGTCAACTACGCCGATCACATGGCGCGGGTGCTGGCCTCGCCCGGCCTCAACCCCTACAGCCTCGGCATGGAGCTGTGGGAGTACGTCGAGAACAAGACGAACCGCCGGGAGGTCCTCGAACGCCTGCTTCGCGTCGAGGGCGTTTCGTGGCGCAACCTCACCGACGTGGTCGACTTCGAGGCGGTGCGCGAGACGCTCGAGCCGCCCGAGGCGCTCGTTCGGATCACCCCCGAGACGCTCGAGGACGTGGCCGATCTGCCGTCCGCGTACGTCGACGACGAGGCCCTCGAGGCGGCTCGGGCGGGCGAGATCGACGTCGAGCGGTATCCGTGGAAGGTGCTCACCTACGAGGGACTGGCGCGGCGACACTACTCGCTGGTCAAGCGCCAGCACCGCGGATTCCTGACGCGGGTCAGCCAGAACGACCTCGAGCGGATCGGTCGCTACCTGTTCGACGACGCCCGGTACGGAAGCGTCGAGGAGGCGCTGGCAGACGTCGAGTTCACCGCCGGTTGGGACCGGATGTTCGACATTCGCGAGAGTCACAACGACGTGACCTTCCTCGACGAGTTCCTGACCCAGGAGTTCATCACGGAAAACGACTACTTCACGTACGAACACTCCCGGGCCACGGGTCAGTTCCACGTCTCGAGCGACGAAGCCGAGGACGTCAAGAAGAAACTGCTCCTGCAGTTTACCAACTTCGGGAAACCGACGATCGCGGTCTACGACGGCAACTACAACAACGCCAACGAACTCCTGCTGGGCCACCAGTACAACGGCGTCATGCTGGACCTGGCGCAGGCTCGAGAGACGCTCAAACGCGTCTTCGAACTCTGGGGTCGGCCGGTGAACCTCCTGACGATCGTCAAGGAAGTGGACGAACACGATGTCGAAGTGGCAAAGCGCCGGAACCGAGAGCCCGAGGCCGACGAGCGCGGCAAGTGCCTCCGCTACGACGGCACGGAGGTGACCGTCGAAGACGTGCCCTGGGAGGAGGTCGAACACCTCGCCGCCTCGGACGTCGATTACGACACGAAGCCCGACGACTGGCTCGCGTGACTGTCTTTCCTGCCCGACATTTTCCGGCAAAATAATCGGAAGATTTTTCCCTGTTATCTCGTATCCCACAGGTAGCATGGAGAGCGACGGGAACGAGTCGGACGGACGCGCGCTGGCGGGGGGCGAGGGGTTCGAACTACCGACCGTTCTGGCGGGACTCGACAGCGACGAGCCCGCGCGGAGAAAGCGAGCGCTCGAGGCAGTCCGCGAAACCGTCGATACCGATCCGGAAGCGTGTCTGCCGACCGTGCCGAAACTCCGCGCGCTGCTCGAGACCGAGTCGTCCGACGCCGAGGAGCCGATCGCCTACTCTCTGGCTGAGCTCGCACAGGAGTCGCCCGACGACGTCGCACCGTCGGTGCCGGGAATCAGTTCGTGTGTGACCGAAGACCTCTCACAGCAAGCGACTCAAGAGCTCTTTCGATGTCTCCACGCGGTCGCGGAGGAGCGACCGGACACCGTCGTCGATCACGTCGACGAACTCGTCGCGGTCCTCGAGGAGCGATCGTCCGTCGATCGCTGGAGCGTCGAACTGATGGCGGAACTGTCGAAGGAGTACCCGACCGAGATCACGTCGGCGTTGTCGCTGCTCCGTGAAGTGTTGCACACTGCGCCCCGAACCGGCGGGGTATCCGCACTCACCGCGATCGGCCGGGTAGTCAGGGCGGACGCCGTCTCCACCTTCGACTTCGTCGACGACGTCGTCTCGCTCGTCGACCACGACGACCGCGCGCTGCGAAACAACGCGATCGCCTGTCTCGGCGACGTTGCACGTACCGCGCCCGAAACGATCGAACCCCACTGTTCGACGATCGCGACCGCTCTCGAGAGCGACGATCCGACCACGAGAGCGAACGCTGCGGTGACGATCGGTCGCCTCGCCGCCGACACGAACGAGGTCCGAGCACAGCGCCGGCTGGTCGAGTTGCTTTCCGACGAGCACGCGCAGGTCCGCGCGAACGCCTGTACCGCGATCGGCCACGGACGGGTTGGAACCGCTCGAGGCGCGCTCGAGGAACTCGCGGATCGAGATCCGGACGCGGCCGTCCGCGAACGCGCCGCCTGGGCTTCGGCACAGTTGTAAGGCGAACCGTCTTCTCGATCACGCCACCAGTTCGAGTATGGAGTTCACAGTCGAGACCGACCAGCGGCTGACGACCGTCGACCTCACCGACCGCGTCCGCGACGCGGTGCCGAGCGATATCGATCGCGGGCTGTGTACCGTCTTCGTCGCGCACACGACGGCGGCCGTTCTCCTCCAGGAAGACGAGGACCGACTCCGGACCGACCTCGAGGACTTTTTCGCAGGCGTAGTTCCCGACGAGGGCCACGCACACGATCGACTCGACGGGAACGCCGATTCGCACCTCAGGGCGTCGGTCGTCGGGCCCTCGGTGACGATTCCGGTCGAGAACGGCTCGCTCGCGATGGGGACCTGGCAGTCGGTGTTGCTGGCCGAGTTCGACGGTCCCAGAACGCGAACGGTGTCCGTGACGACCGTTCGAGACGGGGCCGAGTAATGTGGGGTAGCGATAGCGAACGGGTTTCGAACAGCGTCAGTCGAGTTGAGCCTGAATCTCCTGATCGGAGGCGTCGGCCAGTTGCTGGGCTCGCCCGGTCTCGCTCGAGCGGTAGATAGCGTCGATCACCCGCTGTACGGTTAGGGCCTCCTCGATCGTATTCGTCTGTGGCTCGACCCCGGTCGCGACTGCCTCGAGGAACCGCTTGTCCTGCTCGAGATGGCCGGTGATCGACGGATCGCCGCTGAGGTCGACGTCGGCGTAGTGGTCGCACCCGCCCGTGCCGGTCTCGAGGATCGTGAGATCGTTGTCGCCAATCTCGAAGGACGCGCCGGCTTCCGTTCCGCGGACGACGAAGTCGGTACACGGTTCGCGGTTCGTCGCCCAGGCCGCCTCGAGCGAGATGGTCGATCCGTCGGCGCACCGAACGAACGCGCTGGTGGAGTCGTCGACGTCGTACGGTTCGGCGGCCGCGTCCCAGTCGTCGCCGAACCCGTCGGGGTCAGCGTACTCCTCTCGAGTGCCGAAGGTCGTCCTCGTGATGCCCGAGACCTCCGTGACTTCGGGGAAACCGAGCGTGTACAGCGCGAGGTCGATCGCGTGTACTCCGATGTCGAGCAACGCGCCGCCGCCTGCCAGACCTGGATCGGTGAACCACGAACCCGGACCCGGGACGCCGCGGCGACGAACGTAGTTCGCCTCGACGTGGGTCAACTCGCCGAAGCGGCCACGATCGTCGTACTCGTCGAACATCGCCGTCGACGCCGCGTGACGGTTGTGAAAGCCGACCATACAGATGCCGTCCGACTTTGCTTCCGCGTCGGCGATTCGCCGTGCGCTCTCGAGGGTGTGTGCAAGCGGCTTCTCGACGAGCACGTCGAGGCCCGCCTCGAGCGCGGCGACGGCGATCGGTTCGTGAAACCGGTTCGGCGTCGTGACGACGACGGCGTCGACGGCGTCGTCCTCGAGGAGTCCCTCGTACGATTCGTACGTCCGCGCGCCGAACTCCTCGCCGAACCGAGCGCGTTTCGAATCGACGATATCCGCCCCGGCACAAACGTCGGCGCCGTGCTCGAGAACGTTTCGTGCGTGTAATTGTCCCATTCCACCGAGACCGACGATGCCAATGCCAACCGAACTCATGAAGAAATCACCGATTTCTGTCCGGAACCACCGAGTGGACGGTTCTCAACGAATAGTTTTGATCTCGTTCGAGGGCGATGCCGACTGTCCATAGAGAAAGGGAGTGGGCGATCGAAATAAGTATTGTGTAGTAATAATCTATACAAGCACCCGTATATTCAGTTTATATTTTATTTTTCACCCACATATAGTATTTCTTCGACGGGTAATTCAGTGTTAGGGCGTTCGGTAAGATCGGCTTGGGACCCACACCGGTCAGATCCACGCGTCGAGAACGATGGTCTGCTGTGAACGTCACGCCCGCCGAGTGTCGACGAGTTCGACGACGACCGTCACCTCCTCGCCGGTCGCCGACTCGAGTCGATCGCGAACCGTTTCGGCGAAGTCGGGCGGTTCCGCCGCGCCGGGCGGTCGTTCGACGAGGACGGTAATTACAGGTTGCGAACCGGTGTAGACGTCGTACAGCTCGTAATCGATCGATACTTCCCGAAACTCGAGGTCGCCGAAGGCGGGGTCGTCGCTCAACGACTCGAGTTCGACGGTCGCGTCGTGTTCGACGGACGCGGTTTGGTACGTTCCGTAGGTGACTCCCACGAGCACGACGGAGAGCAAGGCGATCACGAGCAGAAGGACCGCGACGCGCGAGCGCAGTCGACCGTAGGCTCGTTCGATGCCCGCGGAGCGATGCGGTCGATAGCCCGAGAGCCACAGCAACAGGAGGGCGGTGAGGTTGATCGATAGCATGTTTATCAACACCAGCGTGCCGGCGGTGAGGACCACTTCGGGATGGCCCCAGGCGATACCGAGACCGGCTGTCGCGGCCGGCGGAATCAACGCGACGGCGATAGCGACGCCGACCAGCACCGACCCCACGCCGCGCGTGAGACTGATCACGCCGGCCGCTCCGGAGCCGAGCGCGAGAAAGAGTGCGAGGAAGCCGGGCGTGATTCGCTCCTGTATCGCCGGAACGGTCGTGATGTCGAACGCCGGGGGCAACAGAACCGTCCCACGGAGCAAATATCCCATCACCGCCGCGGTCAGCACCGACGCCAGCAGGCCGACCACCTGGAGCCGGACTCCGCGCGTGGCGAGGCCGTCGTCGTCGACGATGACGCCGACGCTCGCCGCGAGCGCCGGCCCCATGAGCGGCGCGACGACCATCGCGCCGACGATGGTCGCGGTCGAATCGAGCAAGAGCCCCGCCGTCGCGATGATCGTACTCAACACGAGCAAGGAGAAGTACGTCGACGACGCCGGCGCGAGTTCGACGGCCCGCGACCGAAGCTCCTCCCTCGAGATCCGGGTTCCGGAGAACCGGTCCGCAAGCGAGTCGGACCGCTCGGAGACGATCGTCTCTGCGGCCACGACGACGGTGTAGGCCTCTTCTCGCATGCCCGCCTCGTGGAGCCTCTCGAGCGTCGGTTCGACGCCGGCCGGCGTGATCGGAATCGAAACGAGCGCTTCGAACCCGCCCGGGCCGGTTTCCTCGGTCACCGCGTACTCGATCCCCTCCGCCTCGAGCGTCTCGAGGACCAGCTCGCGATCTCCCCGCGGGACGAAAATCTGCAAGAGACGCATGCGGTACGTACGCGAAATAACGGGATAACTGCCGATCACGACGGGCGTGACACTCACGGACGGAAGAATGAGTCTCGAGGCCCGGCCGTCCGCTCGAGCGTAATCGAGTGGCAAGCGACCGTGCGAAGCCAGTTGTCGCTTCGAAACCTTCGGCGAAGCGGGACGACGCACAATCGAGTAATCGTCCGTCGTCGGCTCCGGCCTCGAGGTTTGTGGGGCTGGTTTTCTCGGCTGTGATCGCGAAACAGTCGAGAGAAGCCCTGTCTCTCACTGATTGTTCTACCGGTCAAAGTCTCGCAGAGCCATGCGTTTGACGTACTCTACGAATCCGTCAGTGTCGGTAATCGGATCGGGACGACGGGTATCGGAATCGTGGCGGTGTCTCTCGTCGTGACGTCCCCTTCGATCCCTGTCGTCGTGGTGGTGCCCGTCTCGGTGTTTCTTTCGATCCTTGTCGTGGTGGTGCCTGTCATCGTGTTTCTTCCGAGATTTCTCGTCGTAGCGCTTTCTATCGTGGTGCCGATCTTTGTCGTCGTGGTGTCTTCTCCCGTCTTTTTCCTTTTCGTGGTGCTTTCTCCGGTCTCTGTCGTCGCGTCTCTTGTCGTGGTGTTTCTTTCGGTCCTTGTCGTCGTAGTGGTGCCTGTCGTCGTGTTTTCTCCTCCCGTCGCGCCTTCTCTCGTTGTCGGATTCCCCGTGCTCGTCCGCAGCCGCGACTCCCGTGAGTCCGACCGCTCCCGTTCCGATCACCGCAGCGGTTCGGAGGACGTTCCGACGACTGTCGTACGCCGTGTCGTCTTCGCGTGTCATTGGTGGGAAACACCCACGCGTTGCTATCGCGGACCGAGTTATGAATCGCATACCACGTTACGTCGAGAAAGCACAATACCGAGAAAGATTCTCGAGCGAACACAGGTGAATATGTGATATTACGGGGGTCACAATCCGAGCGAATACTCGGAAACAACGTCGTCGCCAGACTCAGCGGTGATTCTCCGACTTCGAACGTTCGTTTGCACGGTGCAACGATCTACCGAGACGCAAAACCGTTTTCGTGCCCGAAATCTATCGAGTATCCGAATATACAGACATTGTATTTATTCAGGATAATGCGACTTTCTCTCTTTATTTCAAAACTAAAATAGCACCTTTCAATAGAAACTAGAGGAAAAAGACTATATTGGAGTCATATCTTCAATTGTGTGGAGAGCATGTCCCTCACCACTGGCGATAGATCCCACGCTCCTGACGACCCTTCGGACGACTTGCACGAGGAACAAGCGAGCGCGCTCTCGAGCGATACCGTTTTCCACATCCTCCAGACAAGTCGCCGAAGGGAGGCGATCAGATATCTCCTGGCCGCCGACGGCCCCGTCAAAATGCGCGACGTCGCCGAGCACGTCGCCGCGGTCGAACACGAGACGACAGTTGCGAAACTCGATTCCACTCAGCGCCAGCGCGTGTACATTCCGCTGTATCAATCACATCTTCCGACCCTCGACGAGGAGGGTATCATCGACTACAACAAGAGCCGCGGAATCGTCCGCGCGACGGATCGTCTCGAGGTCTTTCGGCCGTACCTCGAGATTCGCGAGAGGGCGCGTCCAGTCACGGAATCGTCGCGACACGACGACACGCGGGGAGCACAACCGACACGTACTGTCCTTCTCTCGACCGTCGCGAACGTTCTCTTCGCCTCCGTTGTCGGCGGTTATGCTGCTATTAGCACCGGGAACAACGCGTTGTTCGCGATCACAGTTCTCGGGGCGATCGCTCTTTTGGGAACGGTTAGCTGGGTGACGGTGACTGGTCGGTCCAAATCGAACGACGCTCCCTCCCCCGACGATTCACGAGCGCTGAACTATTCCGAGGACTGATCGTTTTCCACAGCCTGGAATCAGAAAGGAGATATCGCGCCGTTCGTGGGCACCTTGACAGAGAGGGATGACGACGACCGTCGGACGCCGACAGGAAGTACGCCCATTCAAAACGTCTTTCGACCGTTGTCGGTGATGACACTCTCGAGCAGCGAGACCGGCGTCGCATCGTACGCTGGGTTTACGACGTCGAACCCTTCAGCGGGCTCGAGTAATACCTCACTACCGGACCGAAACTCGTTCTCGAAGACGAACCCGTCAGTGATGAGCTTCGCCGCCGAGCCGAGGACGGTCACGGGGACGTCGAGCTGGTCAGCGGTGGCAGCGATCGGAAACGTTCCGACGCGATTGTACAGCGTTTCGTCGACGATACAATCCATCCCGATGACGACGCGGTCGCAGTCCTCGAGATAGACGCCGTTGGCGCTGTCGGTGATCAGCGTCGGTTCGACGGTCTCGAGTTCCGCGAGTTCCCTGACGGTTTTCCGCCCGATGTACCGCGGGCGCGCTTCGGTCACGTAGACCTCGATCTGCTTGCCCTCGTTCGAGGCGATCTCGAGGGCTTCGAGGACCGTCGAGGAGTAATCGTGTGTCAGCAGGGTGTCGCCGCCCTGAAGCACCTCGGCGGCGTTTTCGGCGGCCCGGCGCTTGGCGGATTCGATTCGAGAGATGACCGCCTGAATCTGCGTCTCCGTGGCCGTCTTGGCCGCTTCGACGGTGTCGGGATCCTCGGCAACGACCTCCCTGTTGACCGCTCGAACCGCGTTCTGCAACGACGCGTGCGAGGGGTTCGCCCGCCGGAGCACTTTGCCGTTCTGCTCTAACGCGCGGAGGTACTCCTCGACGGTCGCGTACTCGCGATCGAGCAGGTCCCTGAGCGCGCGCGTCGCGTTTATCGCCACCACCGAGGAGCTGTGTGTCTGCATCTCCCTGATTTCCTCGGCCGTCTCGTCGATCATACCCGTCACCACAGCCGTGAGCGCAAAAGGTGTTCCGGGAACCCGATGCAGGGAGCGCCACGTCGAGCCGAACGCGTCGCCTCCCCGAGTCGATCGTGGCGCTCGAGCGACGCTGCGAACGGAGTAACACAACCCTTTTTCGATCACGGAGTGGACGTACGGCCATGGACGAAGCCGCCGTTCGCGACCATCTTCGGTCGGTCGAGGACCCCGATCTCGAGGACGACATCGTCTCGCTCGGGCTGATCAACGATCTCACCGTCGAGGGCGACGAGGTGACGATCGACCTCGCGCTGGGTGCGCCGTACTCGCCGTCGGAGACGGCCATCGCCGGCGACGTTCGGACCGCCCTCGAGGCGGAAGGGCTCGAGGTCGATCTCTCCGCGAGCATCCCGGATCGGGACGATCTGACCACCGACGAGCAGGTGCTCCCGAACGTCAAAAACGTCATCGCCGTCGCGTCCGGGAAGGGCGGCGTCGGCAAATCGACGATGGCCGTCAACCTCGCCGCCGGACTCTCCCAGCAGGGCGCTCGGGTCGGGCTCTTCGACGCCGACGTGTACGGGCCGAACGTTCCGCGCATGGTCGATGCCGACGAGCCCCCGATGGCGACCGAAGACGAGACGCTCGTACCGCCCGAGAAGTTCGGCGTCAAGCTGATGAGCATGGCGTTTCTGACCGGCGAGGACGACCCCGTCATCTGGCGCGGACCGATGGTCCACAAGGTCATCACGCAACTCACCGAGGACGTCGAGTGGGGGCACCTCGATTACCTCGTCATCGACCTGCCGCCGGGAACCGGCGACACCCAACTAACGATGCTCCAGACAATGCCGGTGACGGGCGCGGTCATCGTGACGACACCCCAGGACGTGGCGCTCGACGACGCCCGAAAGGGCCTCGAGATGTTCGCGAAGCACGACACCGTCGTGCTGGGGATCGCCGAGAACATGTCGACGTTCGCGTGTCCCGACTGCGGCGGCGAACACGACATCTTCGGCTCGGGCGGCGGCGAGGAGTTCGCGTCCACCCACGACATGCCGTTTCTGGGTTCGGTGCCGCTCGATCCGACCGTCCGCGAGGGCGGAGACGAAGGCGCACCGGTGGTCCTCGACGAGGACGACGACACCGGCGAGGCCTTCCGTGAGATCAGCGAAAACGTCTCGAACAACGTCGGTATCGTCCACCGACGGGCGATACCCAACAGCACCGAGACGCCGCCGCCCGTCGACGAATGACCGATACCGAAGGGGACGAGCCTACCGATTACGACCAGAATCAAAGCGCTCCCCCGGACGAGCCCGCGTTCGAACCGGACCCCGAACGCGTCGAGACGCTGCGAACGATCGCCGACGACATCCGCGGCGACTCGAGCGAGCGCAAGCAACTCGCGAACGTCCTTTACAGAACCAGCGACCTCTACGACGCAGACGAGGAGACGAGCCCCGAAGAGATCGTTCGGAACGTGAAGTTTATCCTCGAAGTCACCGAACGCGGCGGTCTCGAGCGCTAGACTGATTCGGTGCCCGGTGCTGACTCGTCGGCCGTTTCGATCACCCGCCGCCACAGACGCGGCGCTTTTGTTCTCGCGACGCGAGAGACTCGCTGTGGACGCGAACCAGCACTCTCGAGCGAACCCCTTCGGCATGGACGAGACGTGTCGCAACTGCTCGGCGCTCTGTGAAACGCGGACGCAGGTCGTCCACGGCTACGGTGACGTGGGGGCTGACTTCCTGTTCGTCGGTGAGCGGCCGAGTTCGGACGCCGACGAGGTCGGCGTCCCGTTCGTCGCTCCCGGTGTGGACGAGGGCGGCCAGGGATCGACCAGCGGCGGCCTTCGACGGATCCTCGAGCGTCTCGGACTTTGCGACGCGACGTCGCCGCGATCCGAACCCGCACTGGTCGACGTCTACCTGACGAACCTCACGCGCTGTCGCGATCCGGACCGTCGACCGACCGACGAGGAAGTTCGGAACTGCGAGCCGTACCTCGAGGCCGAGATCCGAATGATCAATCCCGAGATCATCGTCCCGGTGGGCGAGCGTGCGCTGGCAGAAATCGCGACCGAGTACACGCGCACGCCGGCCGAAGAAATCGATCTCGAGGAGTCACACGGCGAGCGAATCCGCGGGCGCGGGTTCGAACTCGTGCCGATGATCGCGCCGGCCGACCAGACCGACGCCCAGACCCAGGCGTGGGTCGAGGCCTTCGCCGAGCTGCTGGCGACCGATTATCGACAGACGAAGGGACGACAGGGTCGATAGACACAATTGCTGCGCTCTGAAACCGCTCTAAACTACCAGTACGGATTCGCCAGCCACCGCCTCGAGCGCGACCCGAGCGCGACGAGGCCGCCCACGACGACGGCGACGAGGACGATAGATCCGATCGTCGGCGCGAGCAGGGTTTCGGGGGTCTGAAGCGCGAAGCTGTCGACGAAGCTGACGATTCCGAGAGCGGCGAGCGCGCCGATCACGAGCAGACCGAGGCCCGCGCTCTGTGTTCGATAGTCCATACCGGGAGTACTCGGCTGATCGAGTATAATTCGTCGGGTAATTTGCCAGTACTCCGCGAGTTGCGTGTCACCGCGGCTCGAGAACCCGCGAAGCACTGCCTTCAAGGCTCGTCGGAGCCGACGACTACCCATGATCGTCGTCGTTCCGGTGGACCCGCCTCGAGACGGACTGGTACTCGCGTCGCTGGCCGAACGGACGCCGCTCTCGGAATCCGAAGCGAGGCGACTCTACGAGGCGACGACGGCCGACGTGCTCCAAACTGTCGCGGCGAGCGGCGGCGACCTGCTCGTGAACTACCGGGACGAAGAAACGCTACCGCCAGATTTCGACGGCGGCGACCCGGAAGCCGAAGTCCGGTCGCTCGTCGACGACGCGCTCACGGACGAGAGCGCGAGCAGCGCTCGAGTCGAACGACAGGTCGGCTCCACCCGCTCGGCTCGAGTCGGCAACACGGTGACGCACCTGCTCGATCGCGAAGATGCGGCGAGCGTGGGCGTCCTCGAACCCACCGCGCCGCTGGTCGGCCGAACCGAAATCGACGGCGCGGCGATGTCAATTCGCCGCCACGACGTCGTGCTCGGGCCGTCCTCGAGCGGGCGAACGTACTTCGCCGCGTTTGCAGATTCGATTGACTTCGACGACGCCGACACCGTCCCGGAGCTGGCGACGCTCGCGGCTCGAGCGGCCGACGCCGGATTCGACACCGGCTTCGCGGCGATGTTTCCGACCGTCGCGACCGAACCCGGACTCTGTGCGACCGTTGCGACCCTCGAGGCCCAGCGCGCCGCGGGGAAGGTCCGAGCGCTCGAGACCGCGACGGTCGTCGACGAGTTGGGCCTTAGAGTCGGGGACGACGAACGGCTCGAGCGCCGAGAGACCGACAACGCTTTTTAACCCGATGCGGAAAAGGGGGATGAGGTGGGGTGGCAGAGCGGCCTATTGCGCCTGCCTTGAAAGCAGGTGGCGTCAGCCTCTTGGGTTCAAATCCCAACCCCACCGTCTTTGCGACGAACAATACGTGAGGAGCGAAGCGTGAACGTTGGGATTTGAATCAGAGAGTGCAACGAGCGAAGCGAGTGGAACGACCGTGGTTCAAATCCCAATCCGTCCGTCTTTAGACCGATTTCTCGCTCGTGTAGTTTATCTCAACGCGGTCGGGAATCCTCACGCTTCAGCGCGGGAAGGATGTCAATCCTAACCGTTGAAACGTCCGAAAGACTCCTATTCGAAAGGAACACGGTTCAGGCGAGAAACGATATAGTCAAATTTCTGTTTCCATGTGTGATAGGGTGTCCCAGATATTCAGAACAGCGATTCGACCTTCGTAGTAGGTGTTACGCAGAACAGATGAGATAGAATCTTCTGCGTGTCTGTCATCGAAGAGAATCGCGATTCGATCGAATTCTCTGGATCCCAGTATCATGACCGAGATGGCTGGAAGCGACGCGTCTGTCTTTCGGAGTTCGTCAGGTTCTTCCTGTTCTCGCTCGGCGATTTTTCGGTGTGCGCGATCGAATATTTCTCCGGCGCGTGGCCCGTCGTGAATACGAATTCCCGGTTGGAGTTCGCCCGTCCGTTCGATCCACTCTGCAGTTTGGGCTTTGTCCACCCAGTCGATACTCATGTACGCCTGCTGTTCGTCAAGTTCAGTGATGACTCGCCGTGTCAAGAAGAGTCTCACTTCTTCTCGTTTCACGTATTCGATGAAGGTCTGGTATTTCTCCGTTCGAGTTCCGCCGAGCGTCCGAAGAAAACTCGTGTCCAAGATTAACGCAGAGGGGAACGGCGTGAGATCGTCCCTGCTCATTCGTGCATATACGGCGCTTCGTCGAGGGCCCTATCAGGAAGTGAAACGTCAAATTCAGAAGCCGGGATGGAAGGGTCTCGGTCCTTCAGTAGGTAGACGATCTTCTCGAGCGCCTGCGTGATTGCAATTCCTTCGACGGCAGGGACATCGAGCGCGTCTGCTGCTCCGCGGCGACTCGTGTTTCCACGGAGGTACTCGACAGTTTGCGCGATAGCGGAGCCGAGTTTCGCCTTTCCGTGACGCTCGACGAAGAGTTCGATGTCTTCGTCCAGTTCGATCGCGCCGTACACGGCAATCATGACTGGACCAATAGGTTCTGCACCGTTCCACACACCACCCACCGGCGTTGCTTCCCAGAGGATAGCTCTGTTCCGTTTCTCGTCCAGTTGTTCTGCTGCGCCTAGTTGCTGGAGGGTCTTCGCATAGTTGTGGGCGGCGCTACTGGAGAGGTCTACGCGCTCGACACTCTCTCCGACTGTGGTAGGAGAGTTGAGAAGCATATCAGTGTAGAAGACTGCGAGTTCCGGTCTGTGGAGCAGCTCGTGGATCGTGAAGAACTCTTCTCTCTTCTCCTCGGCCTCGGATGAAGTGTGGGGGGGAGCGTACGCCATTCTAGTCCACAGTACGTGGACTGAGGATTAAAACCCACCGGTGGGGCCAGTTGTAGACGAGAACTCACGCAAAAGTGAAGCACTTGGAAGGGGTCGTGCCAAGCCATGGAAGTTGGCATTCTCACCTCTATCATCGAAATCGACGAATCGTTCGTCGAGGGATCTTCCGAAAAAATCCGTTCCCAAGTTCGCGAGTACGAACGTGGCGACCGCCAAGCGTTCGACCTCGAGATCGCCACACCCGACGGAATCCTCGGCGATGTAATGGACGCGATGGCGGAAATTCCATACGGGGAGACGCGCTCCTATGGCGACCTCGCGTCGGCCCTCGAGACCAGTCCGATCGCCGTCGGGCAGGCCTGCGGGCGAAATCCCGTGCCGATACTCGTCCCCTGTCACCGCGTCGTCGGGAGCGACGGAAGCCTCAACGGCTACTCGGCGGCCGACGGCGTGGCGACGAAACGGCGACTGCTCGAGCACGAGGCTCGAGAACAGAAGACAGTGCAAACACAGTTACAGACGGATTCGTAGCAATCGCGGATCGGCCGCTGAAGAGGTGCTACCGATACGAAAACCAATCAGTTGCGACCGGGAGAAACAGACCGGTCGCTACCGATACGAAAGCTCGAGTTCGCGTGCGCGCTCGAGGAGGTCGGCCTCGTAGTAGTCCTCCGTCTGTGCCGGGCGCGTGCTATCGATCGCGCGCACCTGCTGGACGGTGTTGCGGAACGTTTTGAACGTCGCCTCGTCGACCATCTGGCCGTCGATGGTGACCGCGCCGGTGCCCTCGCGTTTTGCCTCGTTGAACCGCTCGATCTTGTGGACGTCGCGCTCGAGTTCCTCGGGCGTCGGCATGTGGATCGTGTTGGCCTGGATGGTCTGTTTCGGATAGAGCGACCAGGAGCCGTCCAGCCCCAGTTTGGCCTCGTGTTCGACCTGATCCGCGTACGCGTCGGCGTTGTAGTAGGTCAGTCCGGCGCGTTCTTTGAACAGGTCGTCGAACGGGCCGCCGATCGAGAGCAGGTCGCCGGCGCTGGCTTCATTCGAGAGCGCCTCGAGGAGGCCGTCCCATCGGGGCATGCCGTCGCCGAGGTTTCGACCGCCGAGCTCGGCCGCGTAGTCGACGGGGCCGAAGATCAGCGCGGTGAGTCGCGAGTCCGCGCCGAACTTCGAGATTTCCCGCAGGTCCGAGCGAGCGCGGCCGGTCTCGACGATGATCGAGAGCCCGATCGAGCCGTCGGCGTAGCCGTGTTCGGCTTCGGCCTCCGCGACGACTTCCGTGGCTCGTTTCACGTCCTCGAGGCGTCCGACCTTCGGCACGACGACGCCGTCGATCTCGTCACCGATTTCGGCGACCAGCCGGTCGATCTGGTCGCGACCCTTGTCGCAGTACTCCTCGTCCTCGTAGCTCCACTCGACGCGCGGCCATATTTCGCCGGGGAACTCGTACTCGGGGACCAGTTCGATCGTGTTCTCGAGGCCTTCGGCTTTCATGTCCGGCGCGGTCCCGTCTTCCATGTCGGGGACCAGCCAGTCCGGTGCCTGGAAGCCCTCGGACTCGAGGGCCGAGACGAGGTACTTCGCCGAGTCGTCTTTCGGAACGGCGGCCGGTGCGGTCTGGAACGTACGGCAGAGTCGGATGTCGTCTGTCATGTATTTGGTGTGTATGCGTGGGGTTTGGTAGCTATCGATGCGCTCAGTTAGTTCCTGGAGCGTTTCTGAATCTCCGCGGTTCGGGTGCCGGAGTACACCGGTTCGTCGTCCTGATTGAACGCGATATGCTCGAAGCGGACGGTGCCCGCCTCGGGCGAGTCGGCGTCGTCCTCGGCTCCGAGCACGCGCGTGAACGCGTAGACGGTGTCGCCGCTGGCGACGAACGTGTGGAACCGCTCGTCGTCGAACCCGACCTCCCGCCAGGTCCGCTCGTCCGAGCGGGCGTGCCCGAGCGCGGTCGAGCGCGTGACGTCGCCGTAGGTGACGATGCCGCCCGACGGCGAGTCGCCCATCACGTCTGCGTTGTGGTGTTGCTTCGCCGTGTTGAGCGTCGCAAGCGGCAACGACGCGACGGTCACATCGTCCTGCGTGCGGCCGCGTTCGTGGCGATACGCGACCGCGGCGTCGCGACCGTCGGCGTCCTCGAGCGCCGCGGCGAAGTCCTCGAAGTAGCCCCCTTCGGGCGTCACAAACTCGGCGGGGAGCCCGCCGTCGGGGTCATCGTCCGCCGACGTGGCCCCCGCTGAGCCGCCGTCGGTTTCGACCGGCTGGCGGCGCGGGATCATGTTCGTGCGCTCGTACGAGCAGAGCACGTCGCCGGTCGCGGCGTCGAGGCCGCGCGTTCGCCAGGTGACGATCCCGTACTGCGGACGGGAACTCGAGGTGGCCGTCTCGACGACCTCGCTCTCGACGCGGAGTTCGGTGCCGGGATAGACCGGGGCTTCCGGAAACCGAACGTTCGTCCGCCCGAGGAAGTAGCCGCCCTTCTCGCTCAGGTCCTCGACGGTGATCCCGAGCGTCGCGGCGGTGAGGAAGTCGGGGTGGATCGGCGGTTCGTCGAACCCGCGAGCGGTCGCGGCGTCGGTCCGCCAGTAGGCCGGGTCGTGGTTCAGCGTCTGGCTCATCCACGACTCGTTGCCCCACCTCGTCAGCGTGAGGCCGGGATCGTGCTCGAGGAGATCTCCCTCCTCGAAATCCTCGAAGCAGTTGCCCTTCTCCTTCGTGTCGGCGCGCTCGAGCGCCCGGGCGAACGTTTCGGCGTCGGTCCACTCAGTCATTGACGGTCACCTCGTCGACGGGTGCATCGGCGTCGGCATCCGCCCGCGCTGTGCGCTCCCGGCGGGCGATCGTTCGGCGCATCTCGTTCTCGACGATCATGTAGCCCTCGTCGAAGCCCATGCCGGGCTTTGCCAGCACTTGTGCGGCGTTCGTCGCGAGCGCGACGTGCGCGCAGGCTCGAGCGGAGGTCTCGGTCTCGTTGCAGGTCCCCCCGAGGTAGGCCCGCGTCTCGGTGCCCTCGCAGTAGCGGACCGCCTGTCCGCTCCGGTGAATGCCGCCGAGATCGGGCGTCTTGATCTGGACCACGTCCGCCGCTTCGGCGTCGACGAACGCCCGCACGTCCTCGAAGGTGTTACACCACTCGTCGGCGACGATGTCGACGTGGACGCCAGCTTCCGCCAGTCCGTCGCGCAGCTCGGCCATCGCCTCGATCTGCGCGGCTCGATCGCCGACGTCCATCGGGCCCTCGATCTGGATCGGGTACGGGGCCGCCGCGTCCTCGAGCGCCCCGAAGTACTCGACCACCTCGTCGCGGTCGTAGGGCGCGTCGAAAATTTCGCCGATCATGCCGTAGACGTCGATGTGGAACCGGGGATCGTAGTCCGTGGGCCCGAGTTCCTGCGAGCGCTCGACGAGCCACTCGACGTACTCGAGCAGCGTCTCGCCGTCCTCGCCAATCTTTTCGACGCTGTTGATCAGCGCGTGGGGGAGGACGGGGACGCCCTTGATGAACATCTTCTCGGTGTTGGTGTACCGATCGTCGCCGGACTGTCCGAAGACGGGTACCGGCTCGGTCGCCGGCTCCGTGCCCAGCGCGTCGGCCAGCACGTCGGTCCGCGTGGTTCCGGTCACGTGTGCGGCCGCGCCGAGCAGGGCCTGGGAGACCCCGTAACGGATCGCCGTGTGAAGCCGATCGCCGCCAATCTCGAGTTCCTCGAGCCGTCCAGCGTTCTCGAGGAACCGACTCGCGTCTCGCCCCTCGAGGGTATCAGCGACTGGGCCCTCGATGACGTCGGCGTACGCGTCGGCCTGAAACAGTGGGTCGCGGCCGCCGGCACCCGAGTACTGCACCGCCGCGCAGTCCCCGCGGATTTCGGTGCCGTCGGCGAGTTCCACGTCGACGATGATCGACTCGCCCGCCTGTCGGATCTCGTCGAACCCGTCGGTGACCGGGTCGCCGTCGTAGGTGAACCCGTCGTGTTCGGCTCCAGCCTTGATCGCCCGCTGGTCGTCGAAGAAAAACCCCGAGTAGCCCGGCGTGGCGTGGATCGCTTCGATCTCCATCTCAGGCACCCCCCTGCGGCCGGCCGATGAGTTTGCCGTCGCTGATCGCATCGACGTCGTCGGCGACCATCCGGAACGACTGGTCGCGCCCTTCGGTGTCGGCGCGCTGTGAGAGCCGGGCCTTGTGGATCTCCTTGATGTCGTCGTCCATTGCGAGGTCGGCCCACTCGAAGATTCGCACCCGGCCGTCGTCGTCTCGAGCCGGCAGGACGGCCCCCGCCGCGCTGTCGCTGGGCGCGAAGGGCACGTCGAGTGCGCCCGAGTCGAACGCTTTTATCGTTCCCTGCACGACGTCGCCGTCGCCGTGTTCGAAGATGGTGTCCATCAGACACCGCGTCTCTCGCTCGATGAGGTCCTGTTCCTCCTCGATACCGTCGATGTCGATCTGTTGTTCGATAGCCATGTCGATGACCTGTCGCGTGGTCCGCAGCCCCGCGGAGTTGGCCTCCTTCGTCGGGACGCCCTGGAACTCCTGGGGCGACTTCGTGATGACCTTATCCGGTTGTGCGATCGAGGCGGTCATCCCGCCGAGGCTGATGACGCCGTTGGCCCGCGCCTCGTCGGGCGGGAACCCGCCCATCCACTCGTGGAAGACGGTCGTGACGACCACCTCGTCGGGGAGGTACTCGTTGCCCAGCTTCTTCAGGGCGTTCAGCGCCGCCACGTCCTGAACGATGTTGCCGACCTGTCCGTAGCCGAGCGTGATCGATCGTACGCCTTGTGTAGCGGCGAGTTTCCCCTCGACCAGCATGATCGCGATCGCGATCGAGGGCGGGACGAGTGTCCCGGTCAGCGGGCCGAACGGCTCGCGGTTGATCCGAACGCCGCGCTCGGTGTAGGCCCCTGCGAGCCGGTCGACGAACTGCCACTTCTCGATGGTCTCCTCGAGCCCGTGGCGTTTCGTGTAGGGGATGTTGTAGGAGATCGGTCCGCCCTCGAAACTCTGGAAGCCGCCGGCGAAGGTTATCGCGGCCAACAGTCGTGCGTCGGGCGTGCCGTGGCGGACCTCGATCGGCGCATCGATCGCCTCGATGAGTTCCCGGCAGCCCTCGACACCGTGGTTGACAGCGGGAAAACCGTTGAGCGTGTCCTCACCGGTGTCTCTGGCTTTCTCGAGGCCTTCCTGGGCCTTCTCGTACTCGTTGTCGCGGGTGTACGAATCGATCGTCGTCGGGAGGAGATCCGCCTTCCCCTCGCCGTGTAAGTACTCGAGGAGTTCGACCTGATCGTCGAGTCGGGGAACGCCGGCTCGGGGCTGCAAGAGCGGTTTCTCCGCCGACTCGAGGACGTCCGCGAACCGCTTTTTCGGGGGCAGCGATTCGTGGTAGTCGATCGCTTCCTCGAAGTCGACGGCGTCGCCGGTCGACCAGTTCGATCTGATTTCCTCGTCGATGCGCCGTAGCTCGTCGGCCGAAATTCGTTCGTCTCGTATCATTTACCAACGGATCATTTAGGAACTGATAGTCGCTCGTTCCGTCTCTGGCGTCTGCTGTCTGAGATCCCGCGTCAGGGCCGCGACCGCCTCCTCGGTGTCGGTTTCCGAATCGAAGACGCGATCGAACCCGAGCGCCTCGAACGTCGCTCGCGTCTCCTCGAAGTCGTCCTGACCGACCGCGAGGTTGCCGCCGATGTACGTCGTCGCGTCGACGCCGGCGGACTCGAGGGTCTCGTGGAATCCCTGGCAGTCCTGCTCCGCGTGCCCGTAGAGCGAGGATACGAGTACGGCCGCCGCGTCGTGCTCGAGTGCGGCCTCGGCGAACTCCTCCTGGGAGGTCTGTACGCCGAGGTTGATGACGTCGAAGCCTGCCGCGTTGAACGCCTGCTCGAGTATCGTGATGCCGACGACGTGGGCGTCGGAGCCGATCACGCCGAGGACGACCGTTTGGGACATCGTACCCGGATCGATGGGACACCGGGACATAAACTTAATGATCTTCCATGATAATATTCTTTAAACATCCTTTCATCGTGCCTGTGTGACACAACCACAACATCATGATTAATAGCAAAGATTATTGGGGCGTGCCGGGAAGACCGACGTATGGGAGCGCTGTCACACCTTCGCGTGTTGGATCTCACGCAGGTCCTCGCAGGCCCGTACTGTACGATGTTGCTCGCGGACATGGGAGCCGACGTCGTCAAAGTAGAGCGTCCGGGCGGCGATATGATCCGCTCGAATCCCCCGTTCGTCGACGACGGGAGCGAGGAAGCCTACGGCGGGTACTTCCAGAGCGTCAACCGGGGCAAGCGGAGTATCGAACTGGACCTTGGTGACGACGCCGATCGAGCGGACTTCCTCTCGCTCGTCGAGGAAGCCGACGTCGTCGTCGAGAACTACCGGTCGGGGACGATGGAGAAGTACGACCTCGGCTACGAAACCCTCCGAAAGTACAACTCGGAGCTGATCTACTCCTCGATCCGCGGCTTCGGCGACCCGCGGACGGGCGAGACCCATCGACAGGGTCAACCCTCCTTCGATCTGATCGCGCAGGCGCTGGGCGGCGTCATGGAGACCACCGGCCAACCCGACGGCCCGCCGACGAAGACCGGCCCCGGCGTCGGCGACCTCTTTACCGCGACGCTGAACTGCATCGGCATCCTCGCGGCGGTCACCCACCGCGAACAGACCGGCGAGGGCCAGTACGTCGACACCGCCATGTACGACTCGATGATCAGCTTCACCGAGCGCGCCGTCTACCAGCAGTCGTACTCCGGGGACGCGCCGACCCGCCGCGGGAACGCCCACCCGACGCTGTTTCCCTACGACGCCTTCGAGACCAATGACGGCTATGCTGTCATCGCGGCGTTCAACAACAACCACTGGGCGGCCCTCTGTGACGTGATGGGCCGCGAAGATCTCGCCGACGCGTACCCGACTGCCGCCGAACGCCTCGAGAACCGCGAGGCGCTTCGCGAGGAAATCGCCGACTGGGCGCTCGAGCAGACCACCGACGAACTCGTCGGAAAGCTCGAGGGAAGCGTTCCGGCCGCGCCCGTCCAGACCACCGAGGAGATCTTCGACGATCCGCACGTCCACGCGCGGGACATGCTCGTGCCGGTCGAACAGCCCGGCACCGACCGCGAGGTCGAGATCGCGGGTAACCCGATCAAGATGAGCGAGACGAACCCGGCGCCTCGCGGTCGCGCGCCGCTGCTCGACGAGCACCGCGAGGAGGTACTGAGCGAAACGGCCGACGCCACGGCTGCCGACGACTGAGCGTCGATTCTCCGTTTTCGTTCTCAACTCGACTGAGGAGAGCTTCGGCTAGCCTCGAGGGCCGGATCGACGGCGAATCGATGACGGACCGATGGCGGATCGATGACGGATCGACGGCGTCGCGGCGGAGACGGAGAGTAATCCTTTTGCGGGTCCCCCGCACACGGTCGGGTATGAGCGACAACTGGCCGGTCGATCCCGACGGCGAGGAGGGAAGCGACGGAATGCGAAAATACGACATGCGGATCATCGCGGACAAGGTCGACGAGGAGGAGGACTTCCCGATGGACCCCGACGAGTTCGTCGCGGAGTACGGCGAGTATCCGATTCGGGTCAACTACAAGACGGTCGTCCCGATGAGCGACATCTTCGAATACGTCGACGCCGAGGAGTTCGAAACTATCGTTGACATGCACAAGGCAGTCGGGAACGCGATGCGCGCCGGCGGCTTCTGGGAGTACCACCCGAAGGGGTCCTCTCCGGAGAAGAAACACGCGTGAGCCCGCGACCGGCGCGGACGGGGTCACCGTCGTCGCCGACAGAGCTATCGACGTAGGCGGGGTGACCGACGACTGAGCGGCCGACGCGCGAACGCGACCGACACGTGGTCGACGATCCCCATCACGGATCTGGATTACGTATCACTTATACGAACAGGTTCGAAACATCGGGCACAGTGACTAATACGCAGGTTACGCTCGTTCAGATTGACAACTACGGCCCGTGGACGGTGACGCCCGAACCTCGCCGCGAAGCCGACCTGCAGACGATGCAGTCGCGGCTGTACGCGGATATTTCGCAGTTCGTCGGCAACCACGGCGGCTATACCTTCTTCACGCGCTTTGACAACATGATCGCCGTGACGAACGGCCTCTCGCTCGAGGACCACGCCGTCTTACAGGAGTCCGTCGGCAACCGATACCCGGTCACGCTCAGCCTCGGCGTCGCGACGGGGACCAGCCCGATTCAGGCGCTCGCCGACGCGACGGAACTGGTTCAGGAGGCGGGCAGCGCACAGGACAAACACCGCCGGGAAATCCTCGACGGCCGCGCCGTCGCGGACGAGCACGGAACCGGCGACGACGTCCAGATCGCCCACTTCGACGTGATCAACGCGACGGGCAACTACACGGACGAACTCAACGCCTTCGACACCTTCATCGAGATCGAGCAGGGCTACGCGGAACTCATGCGACACATGCGGTACGCCCACGACAGCCTCTCGTTTTTCGTCGGCGGCGACAACATAATCGTCGTCTGTCCTGATCTCGAGCGACCCGACTACCGCGAGGCGATCGGCCACGTCGAAGCGGAAGCGGGGGTCGAACTTCAGGTCGGCGTCGGCCGGGGAACGTACGCCCACGAGGCGGGAATGGGAGCAAAACACGCCCTCGAGACCTGTCGGGCCGACGGAACGCGCGTCGAACTCGAGTGGGAGTAGTCGACCCTTCGACGCGTACCGAGACGGCGAGCGGGCCCGCGGTGCTCGCTCGGAGAGCGAATCGAGTACCAACCTGAATCGTTCGCTCGCGCCGCGATTAAATGTGGCGGAGGTAGCTTTTAGAGTCGCTGTGCGTATTGTTCACATATGGAATCGGAACTATCGGTCTCGGAGGTTCTGACGACGGAGTACGTGGGCGTGAGCGAGTCAGACACCGTTCTGGGCGCGGTCCGACTCATGCGCGAGGAACGGGTCGGGTGCGTGCTCGTCCTCCGCGGGTCGGAGCCGGTCGGCATCGTCACCGAGTGGGACGTGCTCGGACTCGTCGCCGGCGAAAAAGACGTCGGGGAGACGACCGTCGACACCGTGATGTCGACGCCCGTCATCTCCGTCGCGGGCGATCGACCGCTCACCGACGCCGCCGATCTCATGGCTCGAGAGAACATTCGAAACCTCCTCGTCGAAGCGGAGGCGGACATCCTCGGCGTCCTCACCCAGCGGGACGTCATCGCGGCGGCCGGATCGTTCCAGGCCACCACGTCGCGATCGATGAGTGGATCTCGACCGGCAGACGAGTCACTTGCTGGTGGCGGTTCGATCACCGAACCGCTGGCATCGCAACCGGGAGAGGACACCGAAGTTCGCCCGAACGGTGGGGACGAGTACTCGACACAGGGCATCTGTGAAGCCTGTGGATCGCTCTCGGACTCGCTGTGGGAAACCAACGGCCAACTCGTCTGTGCGGACTGTCGGTCCGTCTGAGGACGACCGGTTCGATCCCGCCGGCGACCGCGGAGAGCTGTCAACCGCAATCACACTCTCAGACCGATAGAAAGACCTTTCGGGGGAGACGATGGAGGGTCGATAATGATCGAGACCCTCGACGATCTGGACGTCGAAGGGACGACCGTGGGCGTCCGTGTCGACATCAATAGTCCGATCGGCGACGACGGCTCGCTCGCCGACGATGCACGGTTGCAGGCCCACGTCGATACCCTCTCGGAACTACTGGACCGCGGCGGTCGCGTCGCGGTTCTGGCCCACCAGGGCCGCCCCGGAAGCGACGATTTCACCGGACTCGAAACCCACGCGTCACATCTCGCGGATCTGCTCGACCGCCCCGTCGGCTACGCCGACGTGACCTTCAGCGACGCCGCCTGCGAGCTGGTCGAGTCGCTCGAGAACGGCGACTGCGTCGTCCTCGAGAACACCCGCTTCTACAGCGAGGAGTACATGGAGTTCGAGCCCGAGCGCGCAGCAGAAACCCACCTCGTCGAGGGGCTGTCGTCGGTTCTCGACGCGTACGTGAACGACGCGTTCGCCGCCGCACACCGCTCCCAGCCGTCGCTTGTCGGCTTTCCGATGGTGCTCCCGAGCTACGCCGGGCGCGTGATGGAGAGCGAACTCGAGGTCCTCGGCTCGATCGAAGAGACGCCGGAACCCCGAGTCTACGTGCTCGGCGGGGCCAAAGTCTCGGACTCGATCGACGTCGCCTGGAGCGTCCTCGAGAAGGACCTCGCAGATCACGTGCTGACCGCGGGCGTCGTCGGCAACGTCTTTCTGATCGCCGACGGCGTCGACCTCGGCGACGAGAGCTCCGATTTCATCTACGACGAGGGATACTGGGACGAGATCGACCGCGCTCGAGACCTGCTCGACGCCTACGGTGAACGGATCGCGCTGCCACGCGACGTTGCAATCGACCGAGAGGGAAAGCGCTACGAACTGGGGATCAACGCGCTCCCACCCAAGAACGACGAGGGGGCGCTCGACATCGGCAGTTCGACGCTCGCGTACTACGAGCGCATCCTCTCGGACGCCGGCACCGTCATCCTCAACGGACCGGCAGGGGTTTTCGAGGACGACCGGTTCGAGACCGGCACGCGCGGGTTGTACGAGGCGGCGACCGACGTCGACACCAGCATCGTCGGCGGCGGCGATACCGCCTCGGCGCTGCGGTCGCTCGGGATCGACGGCTTCTCGCACGTCAGCACCGGCGGCGGTGCCGCCCTTCGGATGCTCACCGCCGAACCGCTCCCCGCCGTCTCGGCGCTCGAGGGCGACGAGCGAGTCAGTGAATGATCGTGGACGAACCGGTCGTCGAACCCGCGACGACGGCCGACCTCGAGGCGATCGTCGACTACTGGGTCGCCCTCGCCCGCGACCAGCGCGAGTACGGCTCCTACATTCTCCCCGACCGGAACCGGGACGCGATGCGCGAGATTCTGGCGGCCCACAGCTTCGACGGCCGATTGCTCGTCGCTCGAGTCGACGACACCGTCGCCGGGTTCGCGTCGTTTTCGATCGAGGAGGGAGCGCTGTCGCTTTCCTCGAGTCGCGCGTTCCTCTCGAATCTGTACGTTCGACCGGCCTACCGCGATCGGGGAATCGGAACCCAACTGCTCCGGGCCGTCGAGAACGCCGCCGCAGCACGCGGGGCCGACGACCTGATTCTCGAGACGATGGCGGGCAACGAGGCGGCGCGGCGGTTCTATCGTCGAGCCGGCTACGAACCGTTCCGCGTCGCGATGGAGCGATCCCTCTCCGATCGAACCGAAAACGATACACACTCAAAGGGGGACGAGTAACCACGTGATAGGGCCAGGGGAGCATGGGTGGTTCATGCACTCGACTTGTAATCGAGACTCCCGGGGTTCAAATCCCTGCTCTGGCTTCATTAAGTTTCTTAGCACACGATACTCTGTGGTCGGATACTCCGCCCCGAGAACGTGGACCACGAGCAGTACGAATCGCTAGACGATCACGACCACCCGCACGCGAGCCTCTGTTTCGACTGTCACACGGTTAGTAACGTGGATCAGTCAAACCGAGTCGCCGCGAGCGCCACTTTCCAAGGTGGGACGGCATGATCGGCCGTCAGTCTCTCCGGCAGTTCGATCGATGCGATCTACCAGTCGATTACTGAGCGCCCTGAACCCGACCCGGCCGACGTACACTACGTCTCACTATTTGTCAAACCCGTAATTCAGATCGAATTGCATAGCAATCCATTCGGGAGTTTCAGTCGATTGTATCAGACCCGATACGGCGTCATGAACGTCGTCGGTTGCTGGATAACCGTTTCTCCACCCAGTTATCCGACCGCTAACCGTGGTTTCGACACTTCATCGCTATCCCACCATATAATTATATTTTCATATCCCTTATGTAATATTTGTAAAATCATCCTGTTATTCTTCAGTCAACCTCCCTTTGTAGACTGTCGCAGTAAGGTCTATCTCAGTCGCATCACCACTCATCTGAAATGTTATTTTAGTTGGATTTGGAAAGGCTGGCTCGCTGTATCCGTCCTCTATCCATGTCGCGTCTCCATGCACTTGGCCGCCATCCATTCGAGACACACCCAAGGAGACGTTTGAGACGCCAACTCGTCCATATCCACACTTGATTTTAAGATCCCCGTTTGCCCGTGTGTTGGACGCTCCCCCATCTAAGACAGTCCATGCGTCGTTCTCGAAACTTGTCGAACCATCATTCAGCCGATGCCCGTACTCTCCGTCTCCGATGGCGTCTGTTTTCAGCAGGACTTCTCCGGCATCGTCCAGACCGAGTTGTGTGATCCGCAAAAGGAGATACTCACCAATGTCTAATTCGTCGAACGGAACTGTAATAAACGAGTCAGTTTTGTCGATTTTATCTACTGGCTCGAGATATCTAATCGAATCAATGGCTAACTCATTGACATCAAGTCTGTCCGTATAGAGCGTGTCCTCGTCAGAACGGAGTCCGCCGGAATTAAGCTGATACTCTCCGTTAATATCTTCCATATCTTCCTCAAAATAGAGAGCCATCTGAAGCGTGTGAAAGATGTAATTTACGGACCCCTCCAACCTTTCTGCAGTTATAAGAGAGGCACGTTTCCCCCGCACGGCCTTGTCATAATAATCCTCTCCAAAATTGGTTGATATGACCCGAAAGCCCGAACGGTAGGCAGTGATCGCGTCGGAGGCATCCCCTTCCCGGAACTCACAGTCTTTCATCCATCCTTCGCGACAACCCGATATCGATACACACGTGCTTTCATCAACATATGGGGTTTCTTGCCCGCTGAACGAGAGGCCGACTAATTGCGGCGTTTCGACCCCAGAGCATCCGACTACCGCGGCTGACCTCACTTTGACGTTACTGGGATCGTCCGAATCGCCCCAGATTTGGATCTGTCCATGTTCGCCATTATCCTGATATCCTTCCGAGGAGAACCCCCGTAGGAGTAGGTCTTCATCATCGTAATCGCCGTCCTCAACGTTGATACGATAGAGATGACGGAGCCGCTTCGGAGCGGCGTCGATCGCCTCTTGGATTGTGTCGTAGTCGTCAGGGACAGTAACTTCAACGCCCCCGTTTGAGACATAGCGGTATGCTGGACTCTCTCCGATCCGTGCTTCCGCTGAACTGAGCGAATTGACGTCGAGATCTGCCTCGCCGTCGGTCAGCTTATCGTCAATTTTCTTAAACACTTCGTCATCGAGGATCGTCCCCCAGAGGTCGCGGTAGTCCTCGGCGTTCTCAGCCTCGGAAAGCAGCGCCAGTTCGAGGCCGTCAGTTCGGGGTAGGTCTTCTGGATCGTAGTCACTCATTAGTATCAGTCTCCGTCTTCGGTGTCGTCGTTCAGTTTCGAGTACGCGTACGCCGCCGTGCCGACCGTCGCCGCCGTGCCGACTGCGCCGATCGCGGGCGTGCTGTCGTCGGCTTGGTCGGGCTCGTCGCCGCTCGGTTCGTCCGTGCTGCTCGAGTTGCCATCGGGAGTCAGCGTCTCGTCGGGTGACTCGTTGTCGTCGAGCTCTGGCTCCGGTTCGGGATCGATGGACGATTCGTCAGCGCCCGATGAGCCGCTGTCACCGATCGAGCCGCCAGAGTCGGCCTCGGCAGCAGCAGTATAGAGTCCCGTGCCGTAGACGCCGGCCCCGTAGAGACCTGGAGCGTCGTCCTCCTCGGCGATCGTGACTGTCTCTGCTCCGTCTACCGTCGCCGTGCCTCCGAGGCCGGCAGCCCCAACGGCCCCCAGCATCATGCGCCGTGTCAATCGCATAGTTGTTCTTCATACCAAATCACTATAAAGTCATGGTTACTAACATACAGCGGTTTCGTCGGGGTTGTATCACGGGCATGGTCAGACCAAATCCGCTGCACTCGAGAGCGTGCTCTGGCTTGCTGGCGTCGATCAGCAGCTCTCTAGCTTACGATGATTTTTCGCTGTCGTATTGGTCTCTTCCTCGAGTCCGACGCAGTTTCGCCGAGTGTCGCGTCCGCCGTCTACCATCCGACGGTTTCGGTCCGCAGCGTTTCAGACACGCTGGAACTGGCGGGCCGAGGTGAGTTTGATACCGAGGGAAATAGTTATTAGGTGTTACCGTTAATAACTAATTGCCCATCCAGATTTCCCCCGATCTGGAGGCTGCACAACTCCCCCGACACTCTTCCCCCACTTTTCTGCCGAACGAAGACGATTAAACGATGGTGTGAGAGTCCGTCCAAATCGAGTGTAGGGTACCATCCCAGCCTCTCAGGTTCGTGCGATCATTCGATACCGGAAGGCGAGATAGCCCAGTACGAGCACGAACGCGCCTGCGTAGAGCCACGACCCGGCCATGCCCGCATACACCAACGCACAGGCGTTGAGCACGATCCCGAAGAGATAGATCGGTTTGAGTCGGTTCAGGTCCATCGGATCGACCGTCACACCGCAGACAGGAGTCTCTGTCGGAACGTTTCGCCCCCCTGAGGTTGGGCGAGCAAATCCGGTACTGACAGCTGAGTTGACATTCTCTATCCTAGTTTTGACGAGATCCCCAATTAACGCTCGAGAGAACACATACGTACACTAGCGAGCAGAACTATCCGCTGAGGCCGGGTGCAGGCCACAGGATTTATACCGGATCGTGGTAAGAGTGGGTCCAATGCTGCTCTCAGTCGACCGGTCTAACGAGCGAACGGGGCAATCGCTGAGCTTCGAGATTATCGCTGCGATCGCAGAGAAAGAGGGCGTCGAGCCGACGGCGATCGAGCCGCCGGAATACGAGCCGCTGTACGAAGTTCTCAATCCGGAAGCGCTCGACGCGCTGTTTGCCCCTCGAGAAGACGGAACCCCACGTTCGAAGGGCCGAGTCGAATTTCCCTACTGTGGATATCGAGTCACGGTCTCGAGCGACGGCGAGATCACCGTCAGCGAGTAGCCACCGTTTACAGCCTCCTGAAGCGCTGTACGGAGTTAATTCCCGTTTCCGGTCGGTCTAGGAGGGATCGCTCTCGAGCCGGGTCCGCAGCGACGGTGGTATCGGACTCGCCTGGCCGCTCTCGCGGTCGACGAAGACCTGAACCGACCGGGCCGTCGCCGCTCGCGAGCCGTCGGCGTTCAGTTCGTACTCGATCGGGATGCTCGAGGTACCGAGATCGGCGACCCTCAGTCCGACCGTCACGGCCTGTCCCGCCTCGATCGGCGTTTCGTATTCGATCTCGAGCGACGCCAGGACCGTATCGAGGTCGACAAGTGATTGTCCGACGACATCGGTGAAGTACGCCTCGCGGGCTTGCTCAAGGTACGTCGCGTAGATCGCGTTGTTTACGTGACCCATGAAATCGACGTCGCGGAGCCGGACGTCGACGGCCGTCTCGTAGGCGTACTCGGTCATTCTACCCCACGATACGGACCGCGGGGAGCTATAGGCACCGATTCGTCTCAGACGCTAACAGTTCGCCTCGAAGACGGTTTCGTGGAGCCGGGAGGAAACGATCTCCATCAATGGCTCGAGATTCGCTGTGTCGTCGCGGTTGTACTCGATCAGCGTCTCGAGGGCCGCCTCGTCGCCGCGTTCGTACTCGTGCCAGAGTCGAACGGCGTCCCGACCGGAGAGGTCGGGTTTGTCCCGGTCGATCCCGAGGTCCCGTTCGATCTGCTTGAGGCCGCCATCGAATCCGAGTTTCTTGCACGGATACATGAGGTCGACGTGCGGAACCGAGACGTCGACGTCGTAGCAGGTCTCGAGAAACGGCACGTCGAATCGCTTTCCGTTGAACGTGACCAAAAGCGAGGCCGCCTCGAGTTCGGTCTGCAGTCTGCCGGCGGTGAGGTCATCGCCGTTGACGAACGTCTTCGTCTCGCCGCCGCGGTGGACGCTGACCGTCGTCACGTCGTCGGTCTCCGAGCTCAGTCCGGTCGTCTCGATGTCCAGAAAACACGCCTCGTCCGCGACGTTCTCGTAGAGCCGCCAGTGGCTCGAGTCGGGGAACGCGTCCGCGAAAAACGACATGTCGCCGCGGGACAGGTGGGTCGTTCCCTCGTCGATGAACGACTCGATCCGATCCGCGAGGGTCTCGCCGACGACCTCGCCCTCGAATTCGTCCCAGTGGGTGACGCCGTTGGCCCAGAGTCGCCGTTCGGTCGCCTCGCCGACTCCCCGAACCGGGATGAAACTGTTCTCGATTTGCACGTCTGTGCAGGGGATTGGAGGGGACAAAAACGCTTGGATCGCCGTGTTCGAGACTCGAGGCGGCCTCGAGGAGTCGACGCGTTGGTTTCACTGGAACGCCGCCGGTCGTCAGTTCGTCCCCGCCTCAATCCTCCGCTGGTCCCTCTCCGATGCTCCCGCGTTCTCGCATCATCGACGTGCCGCGATCGATCCAGCGTCGGCGATAGTAGATCGCGCCGTCGCCGATGCCGAATCGAAGGGGGAGACGAGCGTAGATGTCCGCGAAGCCGACGCGGTCAGTCGGACTCGTTCTCGAGCGTCTCGGCGTCGGAAGCGGGCGATTCCGCGTCCGGTCCCGTTTGTTCGGACGCCCGGCTGTGATCGTCGGTTCCGAAGATTCGCTCGCGAATGCTTCGTGTGTGACTCTTCTCCGCGAGGAGCACCGAGCACTCAACCTCGTCCAGCACGTCGATGACGAGCGACCCGCGGATGAGCCGCGAGACGAGGCCCTGTTCGGTCGCGCCGATCAGGAGCATCGTCGCGTCGGCAGCGGCCTCGGTGATACGCGTCTGAATGTCGCCGGTTTCGACCCGGACATCGGCGTCTTCGAGGTCGTGATCGGCGGCCCACGCCCTGAGGAACTCCTCGCCGCGTTCGCGGTCCTCGGCGACGTGAAACAGCGTCACCTCGGCGTCGAACTGATCGCGCAGGGTGTGTGCGACCGCCGCCGCCAGATCCGAGTCCGGACCGCCGGCGGTCGGCAGGAGCACTCGAGACGGATCGAATCCGCGATCTCGGAACACGAGGAAATCGCTCGGAAGCGAGTGGGCGAGTTCGTCGATGGCACCCTCGGCGCGGCCGGGCGCACCGTGGGAGTCCGGCCCCCATCCCATGACCGTCATGTCCACACCGTAGCGACTCGCGGTGTCGAACACCTCCTCGAACGCGCGGTGAGAGAGGACGACGTGGGTTTCGATGTCCGCTCCGTATGTCTCCGCGTCGGCCTGTGCCTGCTCTAAGAGTTGCTCCGCCGCCTCGTAATCGCCCTGCTCTCGAGCGCTCTGAAGCGAGGTCTGATCCGGAATCTTCTCGATGTTGACGGCGACGACGGTTCCGTCGCGCTCGTTCGCGATGGCGGACGCCAGCGTTATCAGGTGCGTTTCGTTGCTCGGGTTCGCGAGCGGGACGAGCACGCGATAATCGCTCTTTTCGGGCTGAACGGACGTGGCGGCCGAGACGGCCGCGTCGGGAAGGTCGTCGGATCGGTCGAGAATCCACCCGGCGAGGACGCCGGCGGATTCGACCTTCTGACGGGCGTAGGCGAGGTACCAGACCGCCGCAAAGACCACGAACAGCATCGATAGGAGGACGATCTGTGGATTGATGTACACGATCAGCGCGAACGAGGTGATCGCTCCGATGATGGGAACGATCGGATAGAGCGGAACCTCGAAGTCGGGGTCGTACCCCTCGGGATCGGCCTCTCGCATGACGATGAGCGCGATGTTGAGCAGGCCGTAGACGATCAGGTGCAACACCGAACTGGCCGTCGCGAGGGTTTCGAGGTTGCCCGCGACCAGGAACACCAGGATCAGCGATCCGGTGATCGCGATCGACCTGTAGGGCGTGCCGAATCGCGGGTGGATATCGTTGAGCTTCGGCGTCACGATTTTCTCCCTGCCCATCGCGAAGTTGATCCGCGACGAGGAGAGGATCGACGCGTTCGCCGAGGAGGCCGTCGCCAACAGCCCCCCGAACAGCAGGAGACCGCGTCCAATCGAGCCGAGATCGAATCCGAAAACGCTGTACTGCCCGAAGAGGAGTTGTGCGGCGTCGACGACTGCGGTCTTGTTCCCGTTTACGAGCTCCGTGGGAACCGACGCGAGAAGCAAGGTGAGAAACACGGCGTAGATCGTCGTCACGATGAGGACGGAGCCGATGACGGCTCGAGGAAGGTTCTTTCCGGGGTTTTTGATCTCTTCGGCGACCGACGTGATCTGGACGAAGCCGAGATAGGAGACGAAGATGACTCCGGTGACGGGCAACACTTCGCCGGTCGTTCCCGGCGGCGCGATCGGTCGCAGCGAGTCGACGTCGCCGTTGAAGATCGCGACGCCCGAGAACGCTCCTAGGATCGCCAGAAGCACCGAGACGATGATAATCTGGAGCGTCCCCGTCTCCTTCGCACCGGCGTAGTTGATACCGATGAACACCAGTGCGCCGACGAGGCCGATCACCTGCGCGGGCAAGAGCGTCACCGGCCCGATACCGATCGTCCCCATACCGAGGAAGTCGTTGATGTACTCGCCGAGTCCGAACATGTAGAACGCGGAGGCGAAGGCGAGGCCGATCCAGTTCGCCCAGCCGGCGATCGACCCGAAAAGCGGGCCGAGCGCTCGATTGACGTAGAAGTACGCGCCGCCCGACTTCGGCATCGCCGTCCCGAGTTCGGACGCAGAGAGCGCGGTGAAAATGGCGATCACGCCGCCGATAACGAACGTGAGAATCGTCAGCGGGCCCGCGTCCGCGACGGCCTCGCCGGGGAGGACGAAAATGCCCGCGCCGATCATCGTCCCGATTCCGATCGTCAACGCGGCGAACAGTCCGAGGTCTTTCGCGAGTTCTTCGTCACTACTCATGGTAGATCACCGCCCGTACTCGAGCGACCGCTGGTACCTGCTCCGCCCGCGAGGACGACTGTCGTCCACCAACGCCGGCGGCAGCCACCCCGCAGGCCTGTGCGTACATCCGCCAAATCCGCCGATCGGATCCGACCTTGCTGTCGACCGACCGACCAACCGAATCTCCTGAGAGTCAATATAGGAGTTCGGCGGCGGAGGGGAGTTGAACCTTTTGCATTGGTTGTGCAACCGACGGATTCGATCACGCGTCCACACCTGAGGGCAGCTATCAGGGGAGGACGACGACGGGATACTCGCTGTCGGAGACGAGTCGGGAGCGAACGCGACCGGAGACGAGATCGAGCCACCGGCCGCCGCCCCGAGAGGCGAAGACGATAGCCGAGGCATCGATGTCCGCGGCGGCGTCGTTGATCGTCTCGACGACATCGGTCCCGTACAGGAGCTGCGTGTCGACCGTGATGCCGTCGACTTCCGCCGCCTCCTGAAAGGCGTCGAACATCTTTTTGGCGTGCTCCTGGCGTTGTTCGACGCCCGCTTTATCTGGGGCACCCCCGGCTTTCTCGATGACGTTGACGACTGTAACGTCTGACTCCTCCTCGAGAAGGTACGGTCGCAGCTTCTCGTAGGTCGTCGCGGCGTCGTCGGGGTTCGCGACCGGCACGATCGGTCGGTCTAACAGGGGGGCTACCATCGACGGTCACCTCGCGGCTCGACTGGCTTCGTGAGAGCGCACATACACCTACGTTTGTCCCCGTGGTCTTAGTTGGTCGTCTTCGCGTCGTCCTGATGGGAGTTCGTCTTCGCCTACGCGCCCTGACCACCACTGATCCGCACACGCGCCATGACCGCCACTGATTAGCCTGCGGCCACACCGCCACCGCTTCGACTCGAGTCGAAACGGGTCACCAGTCCGAGACGATGGGAAACAACGAAACCCATTACCTCCTTCGGTCAGTAGGTCGGGCAAGACCGGTCTCTCGAGGATGAATCACCAATGGACCCGTTCACACTCCTCGGCGTCGACGTCGCGCTGTTTCTAGTCATCGGGCTTCTCGCGGGTGCCCACTGTATCGGCATGTGCGGGCCGCTCGTGACGATCTACGCCAGTCGAATGGACGGCGGGCAGAGCGACGGTGCCCGGGCGGGCGGACACCTCTCGACGTACGAGGTTCGCCAGCACGCGCTGTTCAACATCGGGCGTACGGCGAGTTACACGCTCATCGGGGCGCTGTTCGGCGCGCTCGGAAGCCTGTTTTTCGTCACGACCGAGTCGCTGACTCCAGTCGTCGACCTCGCTCGAGGCGGCGTCGGCGTCCTCATCGGTGCCTTCGTCGTCGCGATCGGAATCTACTACCTCCTCGGGCGCACGACCGGCGGGATTTCGATCCCCGGCCTCGAGCGGGTGAGCGGCTGGCTCGCGAGCCGCGTCGATCGACTCGCCAACGGTCCCGGTATCGTCGGGCTCGGTGCCGTTCACGGACTGTTGCCCTGTCCGATCCTCTATCCCGCATTCCTGTACGCGTTCGCGACCGGATCACCACTGGGGGGCGGACTCGCGCTCGCCGCGCTCGGCGTCGGAACGATTCCCGCGGTCTTCGCGTACGGAACCGTCATCGAGGCCGTCGACGCGGTTCACCGCCGCCGGGTTCACCGCCTGCTCGGCGTCGCGTTCGTCGCGCTGGGATACGTCCTGTTCGCGCACGGACTGATGAGTCTCGGCTACCACATTCCACATCCGATGTTGCCGTTTTACGACGGCCTCGAGGCGACCACGATGGCGGGTTCTCACCACTGACCGATGACCGCTAATCGCGTTTCGACCACGAACTCCACATCGACCGATCCATGACGGAAACCCACTCGTCGGCCGACGGCTGCACGCTCTGTGACCTCCCGGTCGAGGGGGTCGACGTCAGCGACAGCGACGGCAACGCGTTCTGCTGTGTCGGCTGTCGTGACGTCTACGAAGCGCTGGGCGACGTCGATGACCTCGAGGCCGAAGACGTTCGCCAGCGGCGGGCGGAATCCGAGGAAGGAGGCGGTGCGCTCGAGGCCGGACGGGACGTGCCGGACGACCACGAGGCGACGTACCTGGAGGTCGACGGGATGCACTGTGCGACCTGCGAGGCGTTCATCGAGTCGGCCGCGGAACGAACGGACGGGGTCAGCAACGCCAGCTCGAGTTACGTGACGGAGACGGTTCGGATCGACCACGATCCGGAGGCCGTCTCCGAGTCCGATCTGCGAGATTCGATCAGCGGGCTCGGCTACAGCGCCTACCCTCGAGACGACGCGTTCAGCCGACGGCAGGCCGACAACTGGGCGATCGGACGGGTCATCGTCGGCGTGTTGATGGGGATGATGGTGATGCTCCAGTACGTGGTGCTCATCTACCCCGTCTACTTCGGCGGCCTGTTCTACGACGAGGGGACGACGACGTTCATCGAGGACGCGCTGGCCCACGAGAGCGCGATAATATTCTACCTCGTCATCGCCGCGCTGACGACGATCATCCTGCTCGTGACCGGCAAGCCGATCCTGCAGGGCGCCTACGTCAGTGCGAAGACTCGCCAGCCGAACATGGACCTGCTCGTCGCCATCGCGGCCGTAAGCGCGTACCTCTACAGCACGCTCTCTGCTATCACCGGTGGCGCGCACATCTACTACGACGTGACTGTCGCCATCGTCGTCATCGTCAGCGCCGGCGGCTACTACGAGTCCTCGATCAAGCGCAAGGCGACCGAACGCCTCTCCGATCTGACCGCCGTCCAGGTCGATCAGGCCCGGCGCGTCCGTCGAGGCTCGGATGTGGCTGCGAATGTATCTCACTCCGGGACCGAAGAGAATCCAGCAGCGGAAGACGTGCCGCTCGAGGACCTCGAGGCGGGCGATCACGTCCTCGTTCGAACGGGCGAGCGGATCCCGGTCGACGGCGAGGTCGTTGATGGCGACGCCGCGGTCGACGAGGCGGTCGTCACCGGCGAGTCGCTCCCCGAGCGAAAGTCGGTCGGCGACGAGGTCGTCGGTGGGTCGATGGTCGCCGACGGCGCGCTGACCGTTCGGGTCGGCCCGGACGCGACGAGCAGCCTCGACCGGATCACCGAACTCGTCTGGGACCTCCAGAGCGGTACCCACGGCATCCAGAAACTCGCCGACAAACTGGCGACGATCTTCGTGCCGGTCGTCCTCGCGCTCGCAGTCGTGGTCGTCGCCGTCCGCCTCGCACTCGGCGCGGGCGTCACGAAGGCGTTGCTCGACGGACTGACCGTTCTGATCGTCTCATGTCCCTGTGCGCTCGGGCTGGCGACTCCGCTGGCGGTCGCCGCCGGCATTCGAGACGCGCTCGAGAACTCGATCGTGGTCTTCGACGACAGCGTCTTCGAGCGCATCCGCAACGCCGAGACGATCGTCTTCGACAAGACGGGAACGCTGACGACCGGCGAGATGAGCGTCGTCGAAACGATTTCGGACGCTACGGCAGACGACTCGATCCCCGACGCTTCGACCGACGACTCGAATCTCGGTCCCGATCTCCTCGAGAAGGCCGCGGCGCTCGAGTCCCAGTCGTCCCACCCGATCGGACGGGCGATCGCGACCTCGTGGGATCGGCCGACGCGAATCACCGACGGCGGGACGTCTCGGGAACGAGCGGATGTGCCGGACGACGGCGGAGACGGTCGCGAACTGACGGCGTACGAACGGAAACAGCGGCGAACGGCCGGCGATTCGTCCGACCCACAGGGCGACGCGTCGGCCGATTCGCTGGGCGACGAGTCGGATGGTTCGCTGCCCGATGACCCGGCTTCGGTAGGCTCGAGAAGCGACTCCGTCGAGTCCTTCGAGAGCCACCGCAACGGCGTCTCGGGCGTGGTCGACGGCGAGGAGATCGTCGTCGGGCATCCGGACCTGTTCGCGGCCCGGGGCTGGACGGTGTCCGATGCGATCGCAGAACGGATCGAAAGCGCCCGGGAAACCGGGCGCGTTCCGGTCGCCGTCGGCCGCGACGGGGAGGCCGAGGGCGCGATCGTCGTCGGCGACGAACTCCGCGCGGAGTGGGACGAGACGCTCGCGGCGATTTCCGAGGCCGGTATCGACGTCGTCGTGCTGACCGGCGACGACGCTCGAGCGGCGGACCGATTCCGCGAGGAAGACGCTATCGACCGCGTCTTCGCCGGCGTTCCGCCGGAGGGGAAAGCCGAGACGGTCGAACGACTGAAGGGAACCGGCGAGACGGTCATGGTCGGCGACGGGACCAACGACGCGCCGGCGCTCGCGGCCGCAGACCTCGGGATTTCGCTCGGCGGCGGCACGGCGATGGCCGCCGACGCGGCCGACGTCGCGCTCGTCGACGACGACCTCTCGTCGGTCGAGACAGTCTTCGACCTCGCTCGAGCGACCGATCGGCGCGTCAAAACCAACATCGGCTGGGCGTTCTGTTACAACGGCGTCGCGATCCCGCTGGCCGTCGCGGGCGTGCTCAACCCGCTTTTCGCCGCGGTCGCGATGGGGACAAGCAGCTTGCTCGTGGTGGCGAACTCCGCGCGATCGCTGCTCGAAGAGGAGTGAAAAGCAGTTTCGGTGTCACAACCACGGGAACAGGACCCGACGAATTCGACCGAAAATCGACTCGCCGCCGTGGCGAACGCGGAGCGTCGTTCCCTCGGCGTCGAAGCTCAGTTCGTTCGCCGGGAGCGTTTCGCCGTCGGGGAACCGTATTTCGCGGTCGTCGGCCGGAACCGGTCCGCCGGTGCTGGTCCCGAACAGGCTCGAGGATTGAAACGTTGGCTCGGTTACGGGTGCATCGTACTCGATCGTATAGACAGTGGTTCCGTCGTCCTCCGAACGCTCCCAGTCGACGATGTCGCGCTCCGGCGTCGTTCCGATCATTTTCGATCAACTGGTCGGGGAAAAGACGTTCAGAGACTTATATGTCCCCCACACGGATCGGCCGTGGCCTACTCAGCCGTGGTCGTCACGTCCAAGAAGACGTCCTCGAGCGTCGAATCATCGCCGGTTTCCATCCGTTCGACGAGCGCCTCGGGAGCGCCTTCTTCGACGAGTTCGCCCTCGTAGAGGATCCCGACCTCGGTGGCGATTCGCTCGACGACCGGGAGGATGTGCGTCGAGAGGAACACGGTCGTCCCCGAGTCCGCGAGCTCGGTGATGACCTCTCGTACCGTCCGCGCGGCGCGGGGATCGAGCCCGGAGGTCGGTTCGTCCAGAAAGACGACCTCCGGTTCGTGCATGATCGCCTGTATCAACCCGGTCTTCTGGCGCATTCCCTTCGAGTAGGTCACGATCCGGTCGTCTGCATCCGCCGCGAGGTCCAGTCGCTCGAGCAGGGGTTCGATTCGCTCGTCGATCTCAGTCGATCCCAGCCCCCGTAATCCGCCGTGGTACTCGAGTTGCTCGCGCGCGGTGAGTTCCTCGTGAATCGGCGGCGATTCGGGCAGGTAGCCGATGTGTTCGACGAGTCGCTCCCGGTCGGTGATCGGGACCTCCGCGACGCGACCGGACCCGCTGGTCGGCCGAATCAGCGCGGTTAGCATCTTTATCGTGGTCGTCTTCCCCGCGCCGTTCGGTCCGAGAAAGCCGTACACGGTTCCCGGTTCGATCTCGAGAGAAAGGCCGTCAACGGCGGTCGTCTCGAGGTACTCCTTGGTCAGTTCGTTCGTCACGATTGTGGGTGTTCCAGTCATGTGTATCTCGTTCTGTGCTGTGTTCCGGTTCGATGTTCAGATCGGGTTCTCCTCGTTTCAACGTATCTGGTAGTCTCGGTATCGGCCAACGGCGGACCGATAGGCGGATTTCGAGACGGCGACTGCGAGGGCGATCGTCACCAGAATCGATCCGATCTGAACGATACCGCCGGGGAGACCGATCGCTGCCGCTAGTTCGTAAACCGGCTCGAGATTTCCCAATAGAGCGGGTGCCGCGACGAGCGAGACGATCGCCAGAATCGATCCGGCCCGAACGAACGACTGTACACCCACTTCGGCGTAGATCGGAACGTCAGTGAAGAAAAACGGGACGGGAAAGAACTCGTAGCGCTCGATACCCAGCCCGACCGCGATGCTGACCGAAGCGGCACACGCGCTGATGGCGACGGTGACCAGAGCGATTAACACCGCCGCGAGCAGGTCGGCCGGACTTGCGAATCCGATCAACGCGACTGGTACGGCGAAGACAGTCCCGACGACGGTCGAGGCGACGACGAGCCCAGTGACGAACTGCCGTGCCGGAACCGAGGTCAAGAGCATAGTCATGACGCGGTACTCGGTGCCCACCGGATCGGAGGCGAAGGCGATCGCGGCAGAAAGACCGGTCGCGACTGCCAGTAGCACGAGCGGAATATTCGCGCTTCCGCCGACGATTAGCGCTGGCAACACGAGAACGCCGACGAAGAGAAACGCGTATCCCATCGACAACAGTCCGCGCGGAACGCGGCGCTCGATGAGCCACCGTTCTCGAGCAACGGTCAATGTGGCACGCGAAACATGGTCACCGAGCAATTTCTCGATCCATCCCTCTGTGACGAGCGAGTGTGAGCCGTGCGGCCCCGTCGAACCGCCCGGTTCTTGTTCCCAGATCCGGCGGACGAGAACTGTCGTCAAACCAACGAAAAGCGGAACCGCCAGCGTCAGTGTCCCGATCGCAGCCAGTGCGCGAACGGTGTCAGCACCGAGTCCGGTCGCACCGAGGAATGCAAGGTCGACGATCCACGTCACCGGCAGCGAGTCGAACCGCTCGAGCAGGGACCCGACCGGCACCGACATCGAATCGAGGACGAGCCACGCGAGTAGCACGGGGACCCAGCCGAACACGACGAGCAGATCGCGGTAGAAGCTTCCTCGAGACAGCCGTCGGCCGATGAGTTGTGCGGCGAGTCTGCCAGCCACGCCGACGGCGACGGCGAGCGCTGTGATTCCCGCGATCGCGACGAGCATCGTCGGCGCGACCAGCGGCGAACGGAGTCCGAGCGCGGCACCGACCGCTACGCCCGCGGCCGGTCCGACGAGAAAGACGCCGATGCGGGCGAAGACGAACACGAGCAGTCCCAGCGCTGGCGCTCTCGTCGGAACGGTCGTCAGGAGGAAGGCGGGCTCGAGGCCCTCGAATCTCGCGTGCGCGAGATTCGAACTTCGCATTGCAAGTACTCCGAACAGGAGGGTCACACCGATTCCCAGTACGTCAAGGGGGATCGATCCACTCGTCGCGATCGACGCCCCCGCGGAGCGAGAGAGCGCTCCGAACACGACGGCGAGTGCGACCGTTGCGACGAGAGTCACCCGTCGCCGCGTACGCTGCGTTCCGGCCGCGGCTTCCCGCTGGCGGCGTCGCCACTCGATCCGCGCGATTCGAACGCTCGCGTCGACCCACGACTGCATCATCTCGTTTGAAATATCTCGCAGAGACCTGTTTTTGATCCATCACGATCGTTGTCGAGAGAGGGGTATATTCTTTCGCATCGCACGTGGAAATCTCGAGGCGAGAGATCTACTGTGATGACCGTCTACCGGGGCGTGGCGAAATGGACGCCTCGAGCGATCCCGACCACGTTCGATGCGAGGCCGTGAGACCGTCCGAGCATACCATGGATTTTCCACCCGGAAACGCACCATCACCGTTTCCGGCACACGTCGTGACTGTGAACGCAGTCGCCGGTTCGAGGGTTGCCGCTCCCGATAATCGGTAGAGCGGTTCCCAGAAGCAGTGCTCGAGCGCTCAAAAGCCGGGCATCAGTTCGGCGGGGCCGAAGACGCCGTACTCGCCGGCCCGGTTTCGGCAGACGGCGGTCTTCAGGTAGCCGATCGCCGGTCCGTTGACGTTCGCCGCCATACTCGTGGCGTCGTCGAGTTCGAACGTGTTGGTCCCCGTCTCGCCGTCGAACGTGGTGCCGGTCACGGAGACGGTCGTCGTCGTCGGCTTCTCGTCGCGTTCGACGTCGAGGATTCCGCCGACGGTCACGTCCTCGGCGTCGCAGATGCCCGCTCGCTCGAGCAAGACGTCGTCCGCGTGCTCCATATCATCGAACTCGAGGACGCCGTCGTGCTCGTCGATGACGGCCTCGATCTCGTCCTCGGAGAGCGTCCGGGCAGTGTCGATGTCGTACTCCGGCAGGTGGGCGATGTCCTCGCGGACGGTGCCGCGGTTGTCCTCGTAGCCCGATTTCAGGCCGACGCCCCACCAGATGTCGACGGACTCGACCTCGACGAACGACTGGGCGGCGAGCGCCGCCGCGCCGGTGAGAAAGCCGGGCGTTGCGCCGGCCCCGCAGACGAACGTGATTCCGGCGTCTTCGAACGCCCCTGTGCGCTCGTCGAGCATCCCGATGACTCGAGAGCGTTTGAGCACGTCGACCAGCACGCCGGCGTACCCGCCCGCTACGAACCGATCAGCGACCCGGGGAATGAAGTCGTGTTCGTAGTTCGGCAGCGCCAGCAGGACGGCGTCGATGGCGTCGCCGCGGTCGATGATCTCCTGAATCGGATCTTCGGACGGACGGGCCTGCGCGGAGGCGACGACGCCCGCGTTCTCGCCGTGTTGTTTGACGCCGGACGACGCCACCGCGCCGCCGTCCGTCTCGAGGTCGTCTCTGGACGCGTCAGCTCCGTCGGACTCACCAGTTCCCGGTCCGCTGTCGATGTTCCCTTCGGTCGCCTCGAGCAGTTCGTCGACGTCCAACCCGTCGAAGTCCATCGCGACGCCGTGGCGGTCACACGCCGCAACTGGCGTGAGCCCGTCTTTGTGTTGGCTCACCTCGAGCGTTCGTCGGCCGATTCCTCCCGTTCCGAGCACCGCAAACGTGGTATCGTTCATTGCTGATCGTGTCGTGAAGTCGGTCGTCTCCCAGTCGTCGGCAATCGCTTCGTCATCGATGATCGCTCAGTCGTCACTCGATTCCGCGTTGGCACTGCCGGCGTTGCCGGCTGCTTCAGTGGACGTTCCCGCTGCCGTCTCCGCCGACGATTCCGCCGCCTGCCGCCCGCGAGCCTTCACCGCCTCCGGATCGAACTCGTTGACAGACTGGTTCGGCTCGAGGCCTGCCCGCTCGATGATCTCGATGTCGTCGCCGGCCGACTGGCCTTCGGTCGTCAGATAATCGCCGGTGAGCAGGCCGTCGGCGCCCGCCTCGAGAGGCAGGTGCTGTTCGTCGGGCGCGAGGTTGACCTCGCGTCCGCCCGTCAGCCGAACGCGCGATTCGGGGTGGAGCAGTTTGTAGACCGCGACGGTCTTGACGATCTCCTTCGTGCTGATCTCGACGCCCCGCTCGGCCAGCGGGGTCCCCGCGACCGGGTTCAGAACGTTGACCGGCAGCGACGAGATGCCGATGTCCTGGAGCGCGACGGCCGCGTCGACGCGGTCGGTCGGCGTCTCGCCCATCCCGAGGATGACGCCCGCACAGAGGTCCATTCCCGCCTCTTTTGCGACCTCGAGCGTGTGGACCCGATCCTCGAAGCTGTGGGAGTCGACGATTTCGGGGAAGTATCGCGGCGAGGTCTCGATGTTGTGATTGTAGTGGTTGATCCCTTCGGCGGCGAGTATTTCGGCCTCTTCGGGCGTGAGGATCCCCAGCGAGGCGTCGACCTCGAGGTCGCACTCCTCGCGGACGAGGCGGATCGACTCGAGGACTTCCGCCCACTCCTCGGGACGGTGTTCCTTCGAGACGCCGCGTTCGGCGACCACGATGCCGAAACGCTGTGCGCCGTCTCGTTCGGCGCGTTTGGCCGCCTCGAGGATCTTCTCCGGACCGAGGAAACCGTAGGTGTCGATGCCGGTGTCGAAGTGGACCGACTGCGCGCAAAAACCGCAGTCCTCGGCGCAGTTGCCCGCCTTCGCGTTGACGATCGAGCAAGCGTCGACGGTGCCGTCGCCGAAGCGGTCCCGAACGGCGGCCCCCGCCTCCGCGAGCGGTTCGACCGGCTGTGCCATAAGCGCCAGCCCGTCGGTCCGATCGAGGCGTTCGCCGGCGAACACCCGCTCGAGTGCGTCGTCGATCGTCCGGTTGGTCGTCTCGTAAACCACGCTAGCTACAGCAGTTTACGGAACTATAATTCTTGGGGACAGTCCGTCGTGGAAGGCAGTTTCACTCTGTGCTCGCCGAATCAACGGCCTACATTCTGAGGGAGGGAGGCTATACCGGCGGTACGCAATTGGGCATGTATGAACGTCCGTGGCTCGCTCTCGAGCGAGGCGATACAACAGTTCCTCTCGGCGCAAACGATCCCGATCCGACTGGGCTGTCAAACGCCCGCTGGGACGCCGTGGATGCTCTCGATGTGGTATCGCCCTCGCGTGCTCGAGAACGATGGAAGTTCGGAGTGGGTCCTCGAGTGTGCGACCGGGAAAGAGGCGAAGGTCGTCACGTATCTCACCGAGACCCCAGAGCTCTCGTTCGAAGTGTCGACGAACCACCCGCCGTACAGAGGCGTCCGCGGCTGGGGAACGGCGACCGTCGAACCCGACCCTGAAAAGAACGTCCTCCGGTCGCTCGTAGAGCGGTACCTCGGAGGAACGGACTCGAAACTCGCACAGGACCTACTCGACGAGGATCGTGACGAGGTGACGATCAGCATCGAACCCGCGACGGTCTACGGATGGGATTTCTCTGATCGAATGCGTGACGTGGCGAATGGCTCCGAAACGAGAGGGTAGCTGCTCGATTCCGGCGAGTCGATTGGAAGACTGACCTCCCCGTTCTTCGTGCCCGTTCGAGACCGTCGGTTAAAAAATCGCGATGCCGAAACGTCTCACGACGCCGAAACGCCGTTCGGTTATTAGAGGAAGCTCTCGACGTGATCCGCGACTTCCTCGGGCGTGTCGCCGACCGGAACGCCGGCGTCGTTGAGCGCGCTGATCTTACTCTCTGCGGTGCCGGTTCCGGAACCGGAGACGATCGCGCCGGCGTGGCCCATGCGTTTCCCCGGCGGGGCCGTTCGACCGGCGATGAAGCCGGCGACGGGCGTGTCGACGTGCTCGTCGATGTAGGCCGCCGCTTCCTCCTCGTCTTCGCCGCCGATCTCGCCGCACATGGCGATTGCCTTCGTGTCCGGGTCGTTCTCGAAGAGCTCGAGGGCGTCGACGAAGTCGGTGCCGATGATCGGGTCGCCGCCGATACCGATCGCGGTGGTCTGGCCGATACCCCGGTTCGTGAGGCTATCGACGACCTGGTAGGTAAGCGTCCCCGAGCGCGAGACGAGCCCGACGTCGCCCGAGGCGAAGATGTTGCCCGGCAGGATGCCGAGTTTGGCCTCGCCGGGGGTGATGAGACCGGGGCAGTTCGGACCGATGAGCCGCGTATCGGTCTCGGAGAGTCGCTTGTTCACGCGAGCCATATCCTGAGTCGGGATACCCTCGGTGATCGCGACCGCGAGGTCGAGATCGGTGTCGAGCGACTCGAAGATGGCGTCGCCCGCGAACGCCGGCGGGACGAAGATGACCGACGTGTCGGCGTTTTCTTCCTCGACGGCTTCGTGGACCGTATCGTAGACTGGAACGCCGGCGGCCTCCTGCCCGCCTTTGCCGGGGACCGCACCGGCGACGACGTTCGTTCCGTACTCCATCATCTGTTCGGCGTGGAACTTGCCTTCCCCGCCGGTGATGCCCTGTACCACGACGCGCGTGTCGTCGTCGACTAGTACACTCATGCTTCCACCTCGTCAGCGTATTCGACGGCACGCTGGACCGCGTCCTCGAGGGTCTGTTCGACCGTCACGAGGTCTTCGTTGAGAATTTCCATGCCTTCCTCCCAGTTGGTGCCGGCCAGTCGGACGACGACCGGTTTCGGGATCTCGTCGAACTGCTCGAGCGCTTCGTTGATCCCCTTGGCGACCTCGTCGCCGCGGGTGATACCCCCGAAGATGTTGAACACGACCGAATCGACGTTCTCGTCGGAGAACACCATATCGAGCGCGTTCGCGATTCGGTCGGCTTTCGCGCCGCCACCCACGTCGAGGAAGTTGGCGGGTTCGCCGCCGTAGTGGTCCACGAGGTCGAGGGTGGTCATCACGAGACCGGCACCGTTGCCGATGATTCCCGTGTTACCCTCGAGTCGGACGTAGTCGAAGTCGTACTCGTCTGCCTTTTGCTCTAAGGCGTCGCCAGTTGCCGCTTCCTCTTCCATCTCGGCGAGTTCGGGCTGGCGGAACAGCGCGTCCTCGTCGATGTTCATCACGGCGTCGGCCGCGATGACCTCGTCGTCGCTGGTGACCATCAGCGGGTTGATCTCCGCGTCGGAGCCGTCCCGGTCCGACCAGAGCTGGTAGAGCGTCGTGAGGACGCTCGAGACGTCGCGTGCGATCTCCCTGTCGACGCCCGCGTCGTAGACTGCCTTCCGAGCCTGGTAGGGGTGCATCCCGAACGAGGGGTCGATGTGTTCGCGCGCGATGGCTTCCGGCGTTTCCTCGGCGACGGCTTCGATGTCGACGCCGCCTTTCGTCGAGACCATCGCGACGGGTTTGCCCTCGCCCCGGTCCATCGTGATACCGACGTAGAGTTCGTCCGTGAAGTCGACCGCTTCCTCGACCAGAACCCGATCCACCTGGTAGCCCTTGAGGTCCATCCCGAGAATGGAGTCGGCGGCGTCACGGGCTTCATCCTCGTCGTCGGCGAGTTTGATTCCCCCCGCCTTCCCGCGGCCACCGACCTGTACCTGCGCTTTGACCGCGACTGGGTATCTAATCTCCTCGGCCGCGGCGACGACGCCGTCGACGTCGGAGGCGAGAGTCGACTCCGGCGTCGGAACTCCGGCGTCGGCGAAGACTTGCTTCGCCTGATACTCGTGTAGCTTCATGTCCGTTTGAACGGCTGTTCCCACGTCGCTTAAATCATGGCAGTTTCCACTCGCGAGAACCGTTGCCCTGTCACGTACCACCGTAATTCGTCTTTCGGGTAGTATCCGGAATTCGACGGGGCTTCCTTTGGAAGAACCCGAATTCAAATCCGGTTACAAAAGACGTTCGTGGATTTCAGCAGCCTGTAGCATGGCTTGAATAATGCTACCAACCCACTTAGTTACCGTCATAATTTGCCCGAAGTATCTCGCGCTCGAGCAGCAGTTTCGCCGCAATTTCGGTACTCCCGCATCTACTTCGTCAGGGGGAGATTCGCCTTCGCTCGAGGCAGACCCATCTTCGCTCGGGGCAGACTCTCCGCCGCCCGAGGCCGACCATTGGCACGCGGTGCTCCCGTTTCCTTCTGACAACGATGAATGCTCGCGTTCCATTCCGGTATCGATCGACGAGTGACCGCACATGTCCGGACATCCCCACCCCAGCATTAATGCCCTCGCTACCCCCGAATGCACACGAGAACAGTACACGCCGTGATTTCATTTAGATCGGCTCCGCGCCTCGAGTCAGCCCGTACTCGGCTCGAAGCGATCGCTCTCTTTCTCGTCAACAGCAACCTCCACATTTCCCTCTCCGCGACGAGTATCGCCCTGGTCACGGTGCTCCTCATCGATCTCCGCCTCGAGGTGGTCCCGCTCTTTATCGTCTTCGCCGCGACGATGTTCGTCTACAGCATCAACCGCGTGACCGACTTAGAGGAGGACGCACGGAACGTCCCCGGCCGCGCGGCGTTTACGCGGGAGTACGGCCGCCTCCTGCTCGCGCTGGGGGTCGGTCTCTACGTGCTCGCGATCGGCGTCGCCGTCGTCCTCGAACTACCGGGTGCGAGATACACGGTGATCCCGCTACTCGTGACGATCGCCTACTCGTTTTTCCGTCTGAAGCGGGTCTTCCTCGTGAAAAACCTGACCGTCGGCGTCGCCTGGGGGCTGATCCCGCTCGGGGTCGGTTACTACTACGGCGTCCTCGAGGCTCCGGGCATCGTCTTTCTGGCCGCCTACGTGACAACGATGTTGACGGTCGCGGCGATCGTCTTCGACATCAAGGACATCGACGGGGACCGAGCGGCGGGGATCAGGACGGTCCCGGTCGTTTTCGATACGCGCCGGACGCGCATCCTCGCACAGTTTTCGAACGTGGCTGTCGCCGCGAGCGTCGTCGTCTGCGTCGTCGGCAATCTCGTTCCAGTGACGTTCCTCGTCCTGCTCGCGTTCAACGCGTACGTGGGCACCTACATCCCGTTCGCCACCCGCGATCGGAGCGTCCTCTTCTACGGCTTCGTCATCGACGGCGAACAGATCTTTCTGGCCTGTTGCGTGCTTGCCCTCGAGCTAACGCTCTGGTGATCGGCCTGGAACCGCCGAGAACGACCGGCGACCTACTCCCTGTCCGTCTCGCGCCAGTCACACTCCTGGCACTTCCACCCCGTGACGAACTCGGTGACGGACGGCATGTAGCCGACCTGTAGGACGTTCTCACCGCACTCGGGGCAGGATCGATCCGCCTCCTCGATGGCGTCGGTTTCCATCACCGAATCGCCTTCGATTAGCTCGGCTAGCTTGTTCGAATCGACCATTCGTCCCTGAACGACTCGATTTGCGGCCATACTCTCCACTCCGTCTGCAAGCCCGTAAGCCTTTCAACCGCGCGGATTCACCGGCAACGAGATCGCGGTCCGGGGTAACGCCGTGACGCCAATCGGGCGCTCGGGGGTCCGGTACGGAACTCAGAGGAACTGTGACTCCCACTCGCGTCGTTCGACGATCTCTTGTTCACCCGACTCCGTGATCGCGTAGTAGTTCGTTCGCCTGTCGAGTTGCCCCTTCTCGACTAGTTCCTTGTTGACGATCGTATCGAGGTTCGGGTACAACCGGCCGTGATTGATGTCGGAGCTATAGTACTGCTCGATTTCCTCTTTGATGTCCTGGCCGGAGGGTTGGTCGGCGCCGGCGATCACGTACAACAGGTCTCGTTGGAACCCGGTGAGATCGTTCATTCCACGAACCCCTGCCACTGATCTAGTATTTGTTATTATTCTCGTACGGGATTGTAGGCGACCGCTCGAGTGAGTAGGCACTCCTGGTCGCTGCGTAGGGGCTGTCAACGCGACGGCGGTCAGACCGGGATCGTGGCGTACCCGGCCCGTAATCCGCCGAGTCAGCCGGTCGCCCCGCGGCGGTTCGACTGTGGGTTCACGGCGACGCCCGGTAATCGGTCCCTAAACGCGCTCTCGAGCTGGTGTCGATCACGAGCCGTCTCGAGACTCGAGGCGGCACTTATCCCACAACTGCCATGTGAGCGAACCGGCCGATCGTGGAACATCACGACCTGCTGATAGGTGATTGTGAAGAGACTTCTCTCAAAGAATTATTCGCTGTAGTGCTCCGTCAGGGATTTGAACCCTGGTCATCGGCTCGAAAGGCCGAAATGATTGGCCGGACTACACCAACGGAGCGATCGTTCGCTTCGACACCCTACCGCAGTTCGGTGCGGTCGTGTGAAGCTACACCCAACCGTTGCCGGGGGCTAATAAAAAGCGTTCCGTTCCATCCCTCCAGTGGCAGTGAATGACGCACCGAAACGGGCGTCGAACGCATCGCGACGCCTCGAGAGTCGCGACCACCTGCAACCGACCGAAGACGGAGTACACCGGACTACCCGCCGTACTCGATGCCGTCAAGTCGATTCGAGCGCGAGAATACAGTGAACGCGGAAGATCGCGGGCGAACTCGAGGCGGTTCTCAACGTTTTTCTATCTCTACGGCAAACGACCTCGTATGAAATACGTCAGATTCCGTGACCCCGCCGGTGCGGTTCGCCGAGGCGAACTCGAGGACGGCACCGTCCACTTCGCGAACGAGAGCTACGATTTCGACGGGGACGAAATCGATATCCTCCCGCCGACCGAGCCGTCGAAGATCGTCTGTATCGGACGCAACTATGCGGACCACGCCGACGAGATGGGGTCGGATCTCCCCGATCGACCGATGCTCTTTCTCAAACCGCCGAACACGGTCTCGAGTCACGGCGACACGGTGACCGTGCCGGCGGGCAAAGAGCGGATCGACCACGAAGCGGAACTGGGTGTCGTCATCGGCGAGCAGTGCCGGCACGTGCCGGTCTCGGACGCGGAGGACGTCATCGCTGGCTTCACCTGCGTGAACGACCTCTCGAACCGCGACGACCAGTCCGAAGAGCGCAACTGGGTCCGCGGCAAGGCCTTCGACGGCGCGGCGCCCATCGGACCGGTGCTTGCGACCCCCGACGAAGTGCCAGACGACGCGGCAGTTCGGTCCCGAGTCAACGGCGAACTGAAACAGGACGGGACGCTCGATCAGCTCATCTTCCCGATTCCTGAGCTGATCGCCGAAATCACGACCTACCAGACCCTCGAGGAGGGCGACGTGATCGCGACCGGCACGCCGGAAGGCGTCGGACCGCTTGCCGACGGCGACGAGGTCGAGATCGAAGTCGAGGGCGTCGGCACGCTCTCGCACTCGGTTCGAATCCCCTGAATTGGGTCCGACCAATCGCGGGGAGACGAACGTTTTTCGACGTATCGACCGAACGACCGTCCATGACAGTCAGCTACGGCGCCGTGGCGTTCGACTGGCTCGGCCGCGCGACGGTTCGACTCGAGTCCCAAACGGGCGTGGTGATCTACGTCGATCCCGACCGAGCGGCCGTCCGCGAGGACGCGGCCCCTCGAGACGGCGATCTGGTGTTGGTAACCCACGAGCACCACTACGATCCCGACGGGATCGAACGGGTCGCACGCGACGACGCAGTCGTGGTGATCCACGAGTCGATCGACGGGCAGGGGATCGACGCCCGTGGGGAGGATCGGACGGCGCGAGTCCGCGCCCCGCCAACCGATCTCTCCTGCGATGTCGAACGCGTTCGCGCCGACGAGTCGTTCGTACTCGGCCCGCTGGATCTGTTCACGACGCCCGCGCACAACGAGCCGGACGGGCCACACACCCGCGGAGACGGCTCGGCGTACCACCCCGAGGGAACGGGCTGTGGGTACGCGGTCACCGTCGACGGCGTTCGGGCCTTTTTCGCGGGCCACACGGACGCCCTCGAGTACCACGAGGATCTCGACGTCGACGTTTTCTTTCCGCCGATCTGCGGCGACACCACGATGGATCGACACGATGCCGCGACGCTCGCAGAGCGAATGGCTCCGCGACTCGTCTGTCCGATCTACGACGAGGTGGCTTCGGTGAATACGGAGGCGTTCGTCGTCGACGTGGCGACTCGAGGGGTTCCGGTCGTTCTCGAGAATCCGAACCCATCGGCGGCTGGGATCGAGGACGACCGAACGATCGAGTAAGCCGTCTACGTTCTCGAACGCCGTGTCAGGATCAGCGCAACGAGGGCGTCGCGGCATCGACGCTCGAGGAGAGGGTCCGTCGCGTCTGGATCCCCGCCTGAAACCGCTGGAGGATCTTCGACTGGTGTTCGGGACACGCCACGACGAGGACCGCCCCCTCGCGAACCGGGATCACGGGCTGGGTCCCGCTGTGCGGTGCGTGCTGGCAGCCCGGGCACCGAACGCCGCCCGCCGGTCGGTGGTCCAGCGTCTCGGCGGCGTCTTCGGTCGTCAACCCGCAGACCGAGGCGAACTGCTCGAGGTGGTCCTCACAGCTGACGAGAGGAATCGTGAGCTGATCCACGAGCAGAAACGAGACCGCCTGCCGGCTGTCAGATTCGAAAGCGGAACGGCACGCCTCACACTGGACTGGCGGACGACCGTCGTCAGTACCCGGCTCCGAGTACTGAAAATCTGCTGCTGGCATTCGTCCCTATCGGCGGGTCGCCATCCACGTAAGTGGTCGGTTGTCGGATACTCGCGCACCGTTTCCGATACCGGAACCGTCGCCACTCCTACGGACCCACCCCACCGATCTCAGGACCATCGCTATCACGCCCGGAGCCATCACCATCGATTCCATCGACTCGCTGGCCGTGATAGCTATATTCACCTGCGTGTCGTCCGCCGAACATGGCGAGTGCAACGGTCTGCGTTTCGTATCACTTCGACGCCGTCTCGACGTGGCTCTGGGCGTTCGACGCCTGGGACATGCCGACGCGACACTCCCGAGGGGTCTACGGCGCGGACGTCGGGACCCCGCGGCTCCTCGACCTCCACGACGAACACAACCTCCCCTCGACGTGGTGTATCCCCGGCCACACCATCGAGAGCTTTCCGGCGGCCTGCGAGGCGGTCGCCGACGCCGGCCACGGAATCCAACACCACGGCTGGACCCACCGCGGCCCCTCGAGCTACGAGAGCAGGGAGGCCGAACGGGCGGATATCGAGCGCGGCATCGAGAGCATCGTCGAACTGACGGGCGAGCGTCCGACGGGGTACGCCTCGCCGGCATGGGACTTCTCGGCACACACCCTCGACATCCTCCTCGAGTTGGGGTTCGAGTGGGACTCGAGCGTGATGGCCGCCGATTTCGAACCGCACTACCTCCGGCGGGGGTGGCGTGCGCCCGCCGACGCGCCCTACGAACGCGGCGAACCGACCGACATCGTCGAACTCCCCCCGTCGTGGGAGCGCGACGACTTCCCGCCGTTTACCTACACCTGGGCGGACCCCCACCGGATGGGTTACACCGACGAGGAGATGATCTTCCGGAAGTGGCGCGACCAGTTCGACTGGATGGTTGAACACGTCGACGGCGGCGTCTACGTCCTGACGCTGCACCCGCAGGTGATCGGACAAGCACACCGAATCGGCCGCCTCGAGGAACTGTTCGAGCACATGTACTCTCGAGAAGACGTCGAGTTCGAGCGGATGCAAACGGTTGCCACTGACTTTCGAGAACGAAATCCACCGTCGGCTCAGTGATTGGTCACTTTGGAGCTCTCTCGGGCCTTGGACTTCGCCTCTGCCGAACTACCCCTTTGTATGTTTTTCAGAAGAAAATATTTTATGGGTGTGGCAGTAACGATACAGCAATGACTGAGCATGAGAATCCCGGAGCGTGGGACGGGGACGTTAACGAAGCGGTGCTCGAGGAGTGGATCGATTCGACGACGAAGTTCGAACGCGTCCGGGAGGTACTGCTCTCGACGACGACGCCACAGTACGCGAAAGAAATCGGCGAAAGAGCCAGAGTGAGCGAGCCGACCGCTCGAAAACACCTCGAGGCGCTCGCGGCGTCCGGATTCGGTGATGTGGTGACGACTGGCCGAGGCAAACGGTACAAACGTTCCCGCCAGACCGTCGCCATGCAGCGTATCAGTGACACCCATCAATCACTCTCTCGCGAGGAGCTAACGGAAGGTATCAAAGAACTTCGCGGGCAGATACGAACATATCAGAACGAGTTCGAAGCCTCGGATCCCGACGACCTCGCGTTTCAAATCGAATCAGACGAGGCCGACGCGTGGGAAACCGTTACCGCTTGGCGGGCTGCGGAAACCGATCTCGATATCGCAAAAGCGGCCCTCGCACTGTACGATTTCGATCCAGATGCCGGCACTGGCGATGGAAACTCCCCAGAAAATGACGACACGTCGACCTCCCGCGGCGCGTTTTCCGATAGCACGGGAAACGTCTCGGTCTAGCCTCCATCGATGGGAGGGATTCGACAAACTGAGTTGACGGGAGATCTCGGTGCGCGCCGGACGTGGCTGAACTCCGGACGATTCGTGACGTGTTTCGTCGAGGGGAACCGCTACTCGCGGACGAGGCGTTCGATAGCGTCCTGAGTCCTCGAGAGCTTCGGCTGTCTTTCGATGATGGGATCGGAAACGCAGACCGTGCTCGGATCGATGTCGTCTGGTATACGTCCGGTGCGTACTCGTCTCACTACACGGATTCTGCCGACGTGAACTGGCGATTCGATCGCCACCCGAACCCACACTCGCCCGAGATGCACTTTCATGCGCCACCGGACGCGGAATCTCACACCGCAGAGCGGTCGTGTATTACCGTCACTGAACCGCGCTTGGTGGCACGAGCGGTCCTAAAGCTCTGGCGACGAGCATACGAGACCGATTCGGTGGCCGAGATCAATACGGCAGAAAATCCACCATGAGTTCAGCGAAAACGAACGGCGTCTCTGCAGGATATCGTCTCACAGACGGCGACACGTCCCGACTCGGCCGGTGAGTCTCCAATCACGGAAGCGAAGGTAGGACGCTCACAGAACGCCCATCGCCTCGAGGCGTTCGGGCAGGTACGTATCCGTCACGAAGTCCAGTCCGCGCGCCGCGAGGGACTGCTGTTCCGCTTTCTTTCCGATCTCGAGCTGGAGTTCGATCTGCTCTTCCCAGTAGTCGGTCTGGAAGCGCGGATCGGAGAGTTCGCTCTCTAAGGCGTTGATGTCCGAATCCGAGAGCGGGTCCGTCGGCAGGTCGTACTCGACGATGTCGGCCGGCTGGATGCCGATATATTTCGCTTCGGGCGTCGCGAGGTACTCCGAGAGGTGCGCGGACTTGATCGAGCCGTAGGCGACCGAGCCGTAGATGCGGTAGGACCACGGGTCGCCGTCGGCGAAGACCGTCACCGGAAGCTCGAGTTCGTCGTGGAGCCGTCTGATCAGTCGACGCGTCGCCCGTGCCGGCTGGCCGCCGAGGTGGACGATCAGGGCGTCGTAGTCGGCGTCGAATCCGTTTTCGACCAGCCGGTCTCGCATCCCGCCGGTCTCGACACAGAGGACGAAGTCGGCGTCGTTGTCGAGGAACTCGATCGTGTCGGGGTTGTTCGGGATCTGGTAGCCACCCTGTCCCACGTCGAGTTGACAGTGGATGTCGCGTTCGCCGCGGTTCGTCTGCTCGCGGATGTGGAGCGGCCCCATCACCTTCGCGCCCGACTCCTCGGGTCGCATGTGAAAGTCCTCACGGGTGACCTCCGAGACGATCTCTAGGTCCTCGATCAACTGGTTGGACTCGTCCTGATCGTTGAACTGGGCGTTGTCGTTGTCCCAGCTTTCGGAGAGGTAGTACAACTCACGCAACGTCGACGAGCGGTCTTCCTCGAGTTGGTCTGCGAGGAACTCGATGGTGTAGACGGCTCGCAGGAGCTTCCGGGCGCCGCGGACCGAGTTCGCGGATCGGGTCGACGTCCGGTCGCCGTAGACCCAGACGCCCTTGTCCTCGTCGTACTCGATGTTGCTCTTCGTTCGAGTCGGGAGCGTCATGCTCGGTATCTCTCCCCCCTCGAACTGCTCGTAAAACTCCGCGGCGAGGTCGATCAACTGTTCTCTCGCTTCCTGGTTGGTGTCCGAACTCATTGGTCTGTCACGGTTAGTTTCTCGCTTTCGACGCCGCTCACGTCGAGGTCGAACGACGCGTCCGTATCGATTTCGTACTCGAGGGTCGCTTCCTCGCCGCTCGAGACGTCGCCGTCCCACTTGACGAACCACTCGCCGTCCATCTCGACGACGTTCGCGCCGTCGGACAGTTCGCGCGGTTCGGCGCTGACGATGTCAGTCAGTTCGAACGACTCGGTCGTGCTCGTGTGGTTCTCGACGACGATCGAGACCGACTGTCCGTCGCCGTTTTCCTCGAGTTCGCGCTCGACGAGCACGTTGTTCATGATCCGGGCGACGGCGTCGTCGATGTTCGGCTCGGGATTGTCGGTCACTTCGGCGACCTTCTCGGCCATCTCCGGGAGGATCTGGCCGAGGACGCTCTGCTTGCGCCGGCGTTTCTCCATCGAGCGGCGCTTGTTGAGGTAGCTCTTGAGCTCTCGAGCGGCCTCGCGGATGGCGAGTTCGATCTCGTCTTCGATCTCGGGAACGTTCGCGACGGCGTCTTTGGACTCGCTCGTGAACGGCACGTTCGTCGACGCCACGTGGACCATGATCACGGCGGGGCCGTTTGGAACCCCGGAGCCGCCGGGCTGGTCGAGCCCGTAGTTCCGCCAGCCGATCTGTTTGACGACGTCGGTCGTCGCACAGGCACCGCGCTGGTAGACCAGCGGCACGCGGTTCGCGAATCGGAGCACGTCCGCGCTCCCCTCCGCCTCGAGGTCGCCGCCGTAGGCGATTCCCGCCTCGACGATGAACGGATCGCCGCCGGAAACGCCAGCATCGCGCGTCGCAGCCGCGTAGAAGTCGGCGTCGAACTCCTTTCGCAGTCCGGCTTCGATGAGTTCGTCGGTGATCGGCGAGAGACACCGCGTCGGCGGCGCCATGATGTCGGTCGCGCGCATCCCGTCGACGAGCTGGCTCGAGGCGTCCCGGTCCTCCGTGAGCTCTCGAACCAGCGGCGGGTCGTCGGGAACCGTCCGCATGACGCCCCAGATGGCCTCGACGACGTTCTCTCGGGCGGTGTCGCCGAACGCGGCGTCGTCGTACTCCTCGGTCAACTCGGCGGCGCGGTCGACGGCCGAGCGGAGCGCCGCATGGGTGAATCGGTGGCGTCGGTCGTCCGCGTCTTCGAACTTGCCCGCGAGCCGCTCGGCGAAGGCGTGGATAACCGCGTCGTCCTTTCGCGTGCTCGTCGCGTCGTCGGCAAGCGCGTAGAGGTCGGCGACGATTCGGGAGTCGCTGTCTGACTCGGCCTCCGCGGAACCGCTCTCGTCGGATTCGCCCTCGAGTTCGACGAGTTCGGCCCACGCCGCCGCGACGGCGTTCTCTCGAACCGTCTCGCCGAAGGTCGTTCCGTGCTCGTCCTCGGCCGATTCGGCGGCGGACTCGACGATATCGACCAGTTTGTGGTGACAGAGCCGCTCGCGGTTTTCGACGGTCGTGGCGATGGTTTCTGCAAAGTCTGCCGTCGCAGTCGCTCCCTTGTTCGCCGTCGCGTCCTCGATGGCAGCCGCGACCGCATCCCCGTCGTCGGCGTCCGGCGTCGCCCAGGACATCTCCCGGCCGAAGTGCCGGTCGCGGAACTCGTCGATGACCGAGGTAGCGGTCTTCTTCCCGACGCGGGTGAACTCCTCCTGGAGGAACCCGGAGATGCTGTGTGAGTCCGTCGCCGAGAGCATCTTCATCACGGTGCCGAGTTCGACGCCGTGAGGGTGGGGCCGGATCTCTTCGGTCTCCTCGGGCAGTTCGTCGGTCGCCCGTTCGGCCTTGAAGTGCTCGTTCGGCTCCTTGAGCTCGAGTCGGGCGTGGGGGTTGACGACCGCCGTGTGCTTGATGTAATCGTGGAGCTGTGCACGCGCACGCATGTTCGCCTCCATCTCGAGTTCGATGCGCGTGCCGTGGGGGCGGTCCCACGAGGCAGTCTCTTCGACGCTGATCTCGGGCTCGTTGTCGTCGGTGTCGATGATCAGCTCGAAGTACTCCGCCTCACTCGAGCCCTGCGTGCGACTCGTGATCTTGGCGGGTTTCCCGCTTGTCAGTTGCGAGTAGAGGACGGCCGCGGAGATCCCGATCCCCTGCTGTCCGCGAGACTGTTCGCGAGCGTGAAATCGCGAGCCGTAGAGTAGTTTCCCGAAGACTTTCGGCAGCGATTCCTTCGTTAGCCCCGGCCCGTTGTCCTCGACGATCAGCCGGTAGTAATCGCCCTCCTCCTGAATTTCGACGTAGATATCGGGGAGAATACCGGCTTCCTCGGCGGCGTCGAGCGCGTTGTCGACGGCCTCTTTGACGGCCGTCACGAGGCCTCGAGCACCGCTGTCGAAGCCGAGCATGTGCTTGTTCTTCTCGAAGAACTCGGCGATGGAGATCGCGCGCTGGTTTTCGGCCAGCTCTTCGGCGATCCCCTCCTCCTCGCCGAGCGTCGACTGGAACGACGTCATCGTTTCCCCTTATTAGCGGCGGGGCTAAAAGCTGTGTGCTACCGCGGTGAAAGTGATTGGTACGCTCGGTCCGGCATCGTGGACCGGAACGAAGCCTCGCTCCCGGCGCTCGAGGACGATCTGCCAGCGAATCGGATCACCAGCCACCGAGGTCACTCGACCGTCGCCCTCGGGTCTGCAGGCGCGGACTCCTGATCGTCCGCGTCGAGGTGGACCGTCAACACGGGGACCGGCGACCGGCGAACGACCCGCTCGGCGACGCTCCCGAGCAGGAGTCGGTCGATTCCGCCTCGGCCGTGGGTCCCCATCACGACGAGATCGCAGTTTTCGGGTGCGGCCTCGTCGACGATGACCCTGCTCGGCGAGCCCTCGAGTACGTTCGTCTCGACGTCGACGTCGGATGGGGCGAGCTCTTTCACCCGTTCGACCGCCACCTCGCCTTCCTCTCGGAGGGCGCCGGTGATGCCGTCCCACGCCGTCTCCATCGCGAGGCCACCGTAACTCGCGGCGTTGATGACGTACACCGCACGGATCGTCGCATCGTGGGTTCGAGCGAGTTCGATCGCGTACTCGAGCGCGTGCTCGCCCTCGGCCGAACCGTCGGTCGGAACGAGGATTCGATCGTACATTGTCATATGTTATCATATAACGCGCAGTAGTAATAACTGTGTTGTTCACCGCCCCGACGGAGTCTATCGCACAAACGTGCCGTCGTGGCGTTCTGTCGGGTCTCGAGCGCGGTTGCGGACGATGGCGAGCATCCCCGACGCCCGGGTCGACGGCGACCGATAGCATTTTTCGCCGCCGACCCGTTCACGGATCCGTGAACGTACGCGGGAGCGTCGCGGGTGAGGTCGACGTGCGAACGGTGACGACAAGCTACGGCGAGAGCGACCTCGCGGAAGTTCCGCTGCGGTTCGATCGACACGAAGATTCGACGGCCCCGGCCGACGCGTCCAGTTTCGAGTCCGACGATGGGTCCGGTTCCGGGTCCGACGGCGCGTCCAATTACGAATCGTCGGGCGCGGTCGACGGACGGGACGCGACGACGGTCACGTTGTGGGGCAAGTGGACCGAATCGGCGGAGCTGCTCGAGCCGGGGATGGAACTGCTCGTGACGAACGTCGACGAGGACGAGTACCAGGGCGAGACGCAGTACTCCACGACGGGCGAGTCCTACGTCGTCGTCGAGCCGAGCTTTCTGGTGAACGTGACCGATGTCCGCAACTGGGTCGAGTGTCCGCGCCTGTACTACCTCAACAAGCTCTCGGGGGTGCCGCTGAACTATCCGGTCCTCAAGGGGACCATCGTCCACGAGGTCTTCGGGGACCTCCTTCGGGGACGGGACCTCGAGGCGGCGATCGACGAGCGAATCGACGAACGGGGCCTCGAACTCGGCTTACTGGGCGAGACCCCCGAAGGCGTCGCCGAGGACGTCCGCGACAACGCCGCCGCGATCGAGGGCTGGCTCGAGCAGGGCCGACTCACAGAACAAGATAGCTGGCGCTCGGAACAGCTACTCATCAGCGAGACGTTCGGCATCCGCGGGCGCGCCGACGCCATTCGACGCGGCGCGCCGGTCGAACTCAAGACCGGCAAGAACCTGCGGAAGGATCCGCGGTTCAAGGACAAGGTTCAGGCCGCCTGCTACGCGCTCTTGCTCGAGGAACACGGTGGCGACGTCGATATGGGTACCTTGCTCTACACGAAAAACTCCGCGCTCGATCGGAACGAGGAGACCGGCGACCTCACGCCGGCCAAGGAGTTCACGATGGGCGAGGGCCTCCTGAAGTTCGTCGTTCGCGTGCGAAACGAGATCGCGGTGATGGAAGTCGCCGGCGACGTGCCGACGGGGTACGAAGGCGACGCCAAGTGCGAGTACTGCTTCGAACAGGACACCTGCATGGTCGTCTCCGGACGGCTCGACCAGGAGTCGAAGGCGGGCCAGATCGGCCAGTCGCTTCCGCCGGAGGAGCTCGAGTACTTCGAGCGGCTCTACCACGCCATCGAGGAAGAACGTCGCGAGATCCACGCAGAGTACGCCAAACTCTGGGAACAGGACGCCGAAGAGCGCGCCGAGGACGACCGGGCGATCATCGATCTCGAGTTCGTCGAACGGCGGGAACTCGAGGGCGGCCGCTGGGAGCTTCGGACCCGCCAGCGCGGCGCGTCGACCTCCAAACTGCGCGAAGGGGACCTCGTGCTGGCCAGCGACGGCCACCCGGTGAGCGGCAACTCGGAACTCGCTCAGATCGAGCGGCTGGACGACGAGATCGTCCTCACGGCCGACGAACCCGTCGAGGTCACCCGGCTCGACGTCTACCCGTCCGAACTGACCACCGACCGGTTGCTCGTCGCGCTTCACGACGCCCTGCTCAAAGGGAGTGACCGTCGCAAGGACGTCCTCTTCGGGCGCGCCGACCCCGAATTCGACGATCCGGGAGAGACGTTCATCGACAACAACGACGCGCAGGACGAGGCCGTTCGAAAGGCGGTGGGAGCGCAGGATTGCGCATTGATCCACGGCCCGCCCGGGACGGGAAAGACCTACACCATCGCTCGAGCGATCCGCGCGATGGTCGAGCGCGGCGAGCGCGTCCTCCTGTCGGCGTTTACCAACCGGGCGGTCGACAACGCGCTCGAGGCCTTGCTCGAGCAGGGGATCGACACGACCGACGTGGTCCGGGTCGGCTCCGAGAGCGGCGTCCGCGAGGACATGCAAGCCCACCGGCTCGACTTCGCGGGCGATCCCGAGGAACGCGTCGCGGAGCTACAGAACGCGAAGGTCGTCGCCGCGACGACGGCGACCTGCGGCTCGCGGGTCATGAAAGAGCAGGCCTTCGACGCGGTGCTCGTCGACGAAGCCGCGCAGTTGACCGAACCGGGGACTTACGCGGCGATCAATCTCGCCAGTCGGTTCGTCCTCGTCGGCGACCACGAACAGCTCCCGCCGGTCGTCCAGGCCGAAAACGACCTGACGACGTCGCTGTTCGAGCGACTCGTCGAGCGACACCCCAACGCAGGGATCATGCTCGACCGACAGTACCGGATGAACCAGCGCATTCAGGCGTTCGCCTCGCGGGAGTTCTACGACGGCGAACTCCGCCCCGCGGAGCCGACCGTCGCGACGCGAACGCTCGACGACCTCGAGGGCGTCTCTCGGGACGGCTTGCCTCCCGAACTTCGGGATCCCGTAAGCTTAGTCCCGGTGGCGGGCGACGACGGCCAGTATACCGACGACGCCGAAGCCGCCCGGATCGCGGAACTGATCGAACGGTACGAAGCCGCGGGCCTCGAGCGGTCCGATATCGGGGTCATCGCGCCGTTTCGCGCGCAGGTGTCGAATATTTCGAACTACGTTCCCGACGGCGTCGCCGTCGACACCGTCGACCGGTTCCAGGGTTCGAGTCAGGAGGTCATCATCGTCTCCTTTACCGCGACCGGCACCCTCGAGGGACCGATCTTCGAGGACTACCGGCGGATCAACGTCGCGCTGACGCGACCGAAACGCGCGCTCGTGCTAGTCGGCGACGCCGACGCGCTCGCGACCGATCCGGTGTACGGCCGGATGCTCGAGTGGGCGCACCAGTAACGACCGCCGTCACCCGTCGCTTCCGGTCGGAGTGAGGCGGTGTCGGTTTTCGAAGGCGAGAAACTCTCGATCGTCGACCGCTGCGGAGAGCAGAACGTGTGATTTCAGCGATCCATTTCTACACTCGAAGGAGCATTAAAATTTCTGTAAGGACTGATTCGCCGTAGGAGCGGCGTTCATAGCCGCAGTGGCCGAGAAATACAAACGCTAATGTAAGGAGAAACAGATAAGGAGACATGATTGTTTTCGTGCAGGAGAATCCACTGGCTGGAGCGATTCTCGTTTTGCTCTGGGTCGGCCTGCTCCTGTACTTGCTGTCGGCGTGCTGGTGGTTGCTCGAGGCGGTTGTTCTGGCTCGCGGGTGGAAGACCGATGCCACCGATATCGAGTGGGGGTTCGACGATATACAGATCCGGATCCTCACGATTGACGCCGAGCAAGTCGTCCAGACGACGGTCAACGCGGTTCCAGACGGTATCGAGGATGTCCGCGTAATCGCCGAAGCAGACCTCGAAATCGACGGTGCGACCGTCCACGTCGTTCCCGACGACTACGACTGTACCGCGACGAACAAGGGACGAGCGGTCGAGTGGGCGCGTCGACGCGTCTACTGTGACAAGGAGTACGTGCTGTACTTGGACGAGGATACGCTCATGGCGGGGTTCAACGGGCTGCCGGACGCCGACGTGATTCAGTTCACCGAGAAACCGATCTACACCGGCTCTCGACTCTCCTATCTCAGCGAGGTGTTCCGAATCGGCTACCAGTTCGAACAGTTCGGATTCCACCGGCTCACCTATCCCCTCTACGCGTGGGGAGGTGGCATCGCCGTTCGCTCGTCCATCGAAGACGACATCACCTGGGACGTCGCGACGATCACCGAAGACACGAACTTCCTGTGGCGAGCGGCCGATACTCGGGACCTTTCCTATACGCTACTCAACGCTCGCTTTCGAAATCAGGCGCCGCCGTCTCTCCGTGCGATGATCCACCAGCGCCGTCGGTGGATCTCCGGAACGATGGCGGACGGTCACATTCTCCCGAGGTGGTACCAGCCCCTCTACTACACTCGGATCATCGCGTGGGCGTTTTCACCGCTCGTCGTGGTTCTCGCGCTCGTCGCGGCGATGTTCCCGGGTTCGATTCCGACGCTCGAGTGGTACGCCCTGCTCTCGATCGGTCTGGTTGGCATTCTGTTCGTCTACATGATTGTCGGTCTCATCGGCTATCGAAAGCATCCCGTCATCTGGCCGCTGCTGCTCGCTCTCACGCCGATCGCGGTCGCCGCCCACTCGATCGGTGCGCTGTGGGGGGCCCTCAGCCCGGTCGAAACGTTCGAGGTGACCGAGAAGGTGGCGCCGGAAACGATCGAAACAGTCCACAGCGAACTCGAGAAAGGTGATCTCGCAGAACACGAGGGAACGGACCGACTCGTCAGAGATTCCGAGAACGAGTTCGATATGAACGCGAACATCCTCGACGACGATTGAGCGACTACAACTCGATTCCACGTCGCAACTCGAGGACCCCTCTAGAACGACGGCACCCGCCGATCAGTCCCACTGTCGGAGGGGAACGACCGCGTCGCACCGGACCGACAGCCAGGCATCTTCCTCGGCGCTCCCGTCGAGTCGAAATCGAGGAACCGCGTGTCCGTGATCGATCGTCGCACGGACACGGGGTAGCTGTTCCGTATCGGTCGTTTCTCGAGGCTCGTCTCTGCCCATACTTGTGCAATGGTAGCACAGACCATAAGCGCTCCGCGTGAATGCCTCGAGTCGTCTAAAGACGGGTGATACCACGTCGACTCATAACACACATACTTCGAAGATAGTGACGATCCGCTCAAAGTCACACAAAAGCCTATAGCGATCCCTTTCCCAGTAGCGACAATGGGCCTCGTTCGGCCGCTCGCTTCTCGAGTCAGCGGACGACCGCTTATCACCCTCATTGGAGCGGTATATATCGCGTTAGCGCTCGGATGGACGATCGGACAGTTGGTCCACGGCGAGCCGCTCGTAAACCTCTTGACCGTGCCGCTGATGGTCGGTACTCCGGGCGTCGTGCTCGTACTCGGGTCGTATCGACTCTCGCAGACGGACATCGATCCGGACTTCTACGGAGTCGTCGGTCGATGGTGTCTCGCGAGTATCGGTGCGATAATCGGCGTCCTCGTCGTCTACCACGTCCAGCCGGCCGACGATCTCAGCAATCCGAGACGTGGTATCCTCATTCTCTCGGCTTTGAGCAGTGTCGCCGGCTTCGGCGTCGGCATTCACGACGCGCGAGCGAAGACGCGAGCGCGCGAAGTGGCAAAACGGAACCGGGAACTGCGGCGCGTGCGGGCCGAACTCGAGCGCTCTAACGAGCGCCTCGAGCAGTTCGCCTACGCCGCCTCTCACGACCTCGAAGAGCCGCTCCGGATGGTCACCAGTTATCTCTCCCTGCTCGAGGACCGGTACGCGGACGACCTCGACGAGGACGCCGAGGAGTTCATCGAGTACGCGGTCGACGGCGCAGAGCGCATGAAGGCGATGATCGATGCGCTTCTCCAGTACTCCCGAGTCGAGACGCAAGGGGAGCCACTGGAACCGGTCGACCTGGAAGAAGTGCTCGCGACCGTCAGGAAGAACCTCGAGGTCCAGGTCGAGGAGAGTGATGCGACCATCGAACGTCAGACGTTGCCGCGAGTGCTGGGCGATCGGGGACAACTCCAGCACGTCTTTCAGAACCTGTTGAGCAACGCGATCGAGTACAGCGAGGACGAACCGCCTCGCGTCACCATTTCCGCTGACCGCGACGACTCGATGTGGACCGTCTCCGTCCGAGATCATGGCATCGGGATACCTCCGGAACACCAGGAGGACGTTTTCGAGGTGTTCGAGCGCCTGCACACACACGACGAACACGCCGGCACCGGTATCGGTCTCGCACTCTGCAGGCGGATCGTCGAGCGCCACGGTGGGGACATCTGGGTCGACTCCGAACCCGGCGAGGGTGCGACGTTTTCGCTCACGCTTCCCGCGGTAACCCGCGACGCGAACTCGAGCCGAGTCGCGGGGGGAGCTGGCGGGACCCGTTTCACCTGACCCGGTGACTCGCTGTTGCAAGCACTAGTTACTCACCGCAGATACGCATCCGTCCACGCATGCGAACCGTCGTACACATTCCCACGGGAGACGAAGCCGAACAGGAGACCGGACTCGCCATCGCGCGCAACTTACTCGAGGACGAAACCGACAGTATCGACGAGGTCGCCCTCGTCGCTCAGGGCGGTGGGATTGCGACCGTCAGGGACGACGGCGACACCGTCGACAAGATCAAGTCGCTTCTCGAGGACGGCGTCGCGGTGAGCGCCTGTTCGAACACGCTCGATATGATGGACCTCGAGGAGTCGGATCTCGTTTCGGGCGTCGAGACCGTTCCCGAGGGCGCGGTCGAAGTAACCCGACTGCAGGACGAGGGGTACGCGTACCTCCGGCCGTAGCTGTTCGCAGTGGCGAGTGCGACGGACCGTCTGATCGAGGACGACCCGGATCGAGCCGTCTCGGCGGGCCACGGCAGTTAAGCGACAGCGGTTCGAAGTGTGTGGCATGGGGACTCGAGTCATGGATGTGATGACCGAAGACGTCGTTACCTGTGGGGCCGATACCGGTCTCGAGGCCGTCGCCGAGCGGATGCTCCGCCACGAAATCGGCAGCGTCGTCGTTACGACGGAGGGGAACTCATACGGTATCGTCACGGAGACGGATATCGTCTTTGCGACCTACAAAACGGGGGCGTCGCTCGCAGAGATTCCAACGCGAAAGGTCGCGAGCCACCCGGTCGTAACTACAGAACCGACACAAACGCTTCGGCTCGCAGCGAAGCGGATGCGTGAGGAGGGAGTCAAAAAGCTCGTCGTCGTCGACGGACTCGATATCGCGGGTATCCTGACGACGCAGGACCTCATCGATCACTACGGCGAGTTGAACAAAGAGGTCGAGGAGATCCGCCAGTCCAGTCACCAACAGTCGAAGGAGTGGCCCCGAGAGGACTTCTAACTACTGTTCGGTGATACTGATTCCATCCGGCTCGAGTCGGACGCCGACGCCGTTGGGTTTCGTCTGGAACACCTCCGCGTGGGAGTCGATGTCGTCGACACCGGCTCCCACTTCGAACTCGCCGCTGTCGGGCAAGCACCTGAATTCGCGCTGCTCGCCGTCGGCCAGAGTGAGGTCCTCGAGGAAGACGACCTCGTCCGAGTTTCGCACTCGGAGTCGAACCGTCGCGTCCCGAGAGAGGCCGTTCTCGACGACGACCGTGTCACCGCCCCCGATGATCCCCCGTACTGTCTGTTGTGCTCTGGCCACGATAGCCGACGCGCGCGAGTTGAACTCCTCCTGATTGTTTTGGTAGACGAAAAGTATGCCAACGAGTGCAAGCAGTCCGAGTACGGCTGCGACGAACTGAATCGGCGAGATCCGGTCGAGCAGTCCCTGGCTGGACGATCCCTCGAACGTGGCGCTGCGTTCGACGGCCGACGAGGCGTTCAACGACTCGTTGTTGGTCGCGATCCCGTAGGTGTACTCGCCGCTCTCTTCGGGCGGTTCGAACTCGGCGGTGACTGTCTCGGATTCGGACGGCTCGAGCGTGAGTTCCTCTTCGACCATCGTCTCACCGCCGAGTACGAACTGGACGATCTGGGTGTCGGTGAGATCCCCGACGTTCGTGATGTTTCCGGACATCGATACGTTCGAGGTCGGATTCGACGCACCGGCTAACTCGAGGTCGCTGGCCTCGAACGTCGATCGGTTCGCCGTCACGTTTTTCGAGACGCGACTCGTGTTCGCGGTGAGTTCGACTCCCGACGACGCGCTGTCTGTTAGCTCGAACGAGAACGTTTCCTCGGTTCGTTCCGAAGCGTTGAGCAAGAACTCCCGCGTCTGCGTCGCGTCCGAGACGACGTTGTCCGGGTCTGCGACGCTCACGGTGAGATTCTGTAACTCCGGTACCTCTCCCTCGTTTTCGACACTTACTGTCGCCTCGAAGGGTTCGCTCGAGGAGACCGTCTCGTCGAACTCCTCGAACTCGATATTTATGTCCTGATCGAACTTTACCACGTCGTTTCCGCCAGGCGTCTGGATTGAGATGTTCTCGATCGGTACGGTACTCTCGTTGAGTTCTAACGAAAACGTTTCCTCGTACGGTGACTCATCGATAGTTACATCTCGTTGTTCTGTAACATTGCCGTTGACGAGGAACTCGACTGGAATCTCTATCTCACTATTCAGGAAGTCAGACACCGACGTTTCGTCGCCGTTGTACTCGAATTCTCCCGTCACCTCGAGTTCTTCGCTGAAATTTCCGATCTCAATGGCATCATCCCTGTCGATATTGACGTTCATGTTCTCTTCGTGAGCAGCCTGTGAAAGGATGGTTGCCTGGGTCTCCGCTGATTCGTTTATTTCAGGGATTCTAACCGACACATCGAGTTCCGGAACGTCACTGGAACTAGTTTCATAGGAAATTTTACCCCCTTGTGTACTGCCGGGATCGATATTGAGGTCATCAGTTTCGACAGTTTCGTTTCCAACGATAAACTCAACGGTCATGTCTTCTACCGGAACATCACCTATTCGCTTAAATTCGGCCCCGATTTGTAAGTCATCTCCCACGACCGTGGTCGGAGCCCCGATTGCACTAATGGTGACATCGGCCGCTTCGATTTCTATGTCCTGACTGTCTTGGCTGTCTCCGAACTCTCTCGAGTTATCGGCATCTAAGCGGATTTTGTCGACCGAGTTATCCCCTTTTTCAGTTTCGACTTCGAACGATAGCTCTTCTTCTTCGTCAGGGTCGATAACGACGTAATTTTCACTAACGTTACTCCACCCGCCGGAATCTTCATTACGCCACGAGAGTGTGGGAGTTCCAGTAAAGTACTGGAAGCCATCATTACTAATCGTCGCAGTAACGGTTAGGGTTTCACCCTCGGCAGGATCATTGACGCTGGTTATCTCAGTCTCGAGAACGGGTTCACCAAAATTCCGGTATGTGATGTTTTCTTCGTTTTGATCGTCAACGATAGGGACTCCCTCCTCTTCCTCCCCTTCTCTGGTCTGAAGCGTTCCATTATTTGGATTAATCTCGATCTTCGTCGACGAATCTTCTACGACTAAATCCGGGGAGTCACCATCCTTGTATACGACCTTCTTTTCCGTTCCGTTCACCTTCACAGGCTTACCGTCGTACTGTACAACATCTTGGCCTCTCCAGCCAGAAATTACTAGATTTTCTTCTCCAAAACCAGGAGATTTGTGCTTCAAGAACGTCGCTTCCGACGTTTCGTTTACCGATTTCCCACTGACGACAAGTCCGTTCTCGAGTTGAACAACTACGACATCGTCTGGATGACTTGAGGTCGTAGTCGTTCCTGCGAGCGTAACTTCCGTTTCGTTTGATGATCCCAGAACTTCCCGTTCAGTTGACCCGGTCGAGGCGTCGTTAGCGGCAACCGCTGTACCAGTTCCAATACCACCCCCAAGGACTGCGCCAGTCAGAGTCAGCGTCACGATCAACCCGACGAGGGCGTGTCTCTGACGCTCGGACACACGACACGACCGGATCGACCGAGACCAGACGTTCGCGAACATAGTGGTGACTCCGGAGGGACCGGCGGGCGGCTTCGTTGGCGCATTCGCATTCATCGAACCGACACCGATACTCTGATTCGACTTATTTCGATGGCGTGTTGAAATACTCTCTGGGCGATTATCATAATATATCCTATTTTTTAAGTATTAATATATTATATACTAAAGTTGGATAGATATATAGAGGGCCATTTGAACGGGTTCGGGACGGGAAACTGATCCTGAGCGATCAGTTTCGGTAGCTGTCTCGAGCTACAGGCGACCACTGAACGAATTCATTTCGGAACAGAGTGATCCAAAGGAACCACGACACTATCACGCACTGTCAGTGGTGTCCGAGAGTCGAGTCCCCATCGTTCACGTCTACATGGCTGTCCGCCGAGAGAGGTAGTTTCGGTCAGTTACGATTCGTTTTCTCGCCGAAATGAGTCCGGTCACTTCGCAACTGCGTCCCGTCAAGCGATCGTTCGGAAATCGTCCCACGTTGTATCCGATGCGTTCTGTCGCGTATCTCGCGGTGAACTCGATGGTGATAGAATAACGTCATATTGACTCGATCATAACATAACAGGTGTTATGTACGTTCCGTCTGTCCTGACGAACGAATGTTGACCGGATGGCGCTACCGAATCGTCAGCGCGGCCGGAGTGGTCGGAGTGACCACTCTCTCCGTGCTCGTGGCGAACCATCCGACGGTCCAAAAGCAATTTACCACCTACGTTCCCCTATTCAATCGCCTGGAAGTAGACACACTCTCCGGCGGGATGCTCCTGTGGGCTATCGCTCTCTGCTCGGTCGTCATGGTCGGCTGCCTGCTTCCGCTGTACAAACCCCGGCCGCGGCGCGTACTTGATACGGTTTTCCTCGCACAAAAACGCGTGGTAACTGGTGGACTCGCGATCGCGGCGTTCGGTTTTTTCAAGATGTCCCACCGGCTTCCTCGGGCGACGCTCGTGATGGTGGTCGGCCTGCTGTCGGTCGCGATACCGGCGTGGTTCGTCCGAATGCGACGCCGTCCGGCGAACGATTCGGGCCGGACGCTCCTCGTCGGCGACGATCCGGATCAGATCGAACAGATCTCCGCGCAGCTGGCGGGTCCCGTCTTGGGATATCTCTGTCCGACCAGCGCACTTTCTAGCCAGTTCGTCGCGGAGGGGGACTCGACGGCCATCGAGGCCGTCCCCGACGGCGGTTCCGTATCCGAGGACGGACTCATCCTCGAGTACGACGAATTTACTGACCTCGACCGACTCGGCGGCCTCTCGAGGATCGAAGACGTGCTAGTCGAGTACGACGTCGACACCGTCGTGTTGGCGTTTCGACGAGCCGACCGCGCCGAGTTCTTCGGTTCGCTCGACGCCTGTTATGAACACGGCGTCGACGTGAAAGTTCACCAAGAGTACACTGACTCGGTGCTGATTTCCGACGACCAGATCGGCGAACTGGTGACCGTCGATCTCGAGCCGTGGGATCCGATAGACCACCTGTTTAAGCGCGGCTTCGATGTCCTGTTCTCGCTGACTGCGCTCGTCGCGCTCGCGCCGGTGATCGCACTGATCGCCGTCGCGATCAAACTCGATAGCTCCGGTCCCGTCCTGTACAAACAGGAGCGAACGGCCGTGTTCGGCGAGTCGTTTCAGGTGTACAAGTTCCGGAGCATGGTCCAGAACGCGGAGTCCGAGACCGGAGCGAAGATCAGCGACGAGGACGCAGGCGGCGTCGATCCGCGCGTCACGCGCGTCGGGAAGATCCTCCGAAAGACCCACCTCGACGAAATTCCGCAGCTGTGGGCGATTCTCGCCAGCGATATGAGCGTCGTCGGCCCGCGGCCGGAGCGTCCGGAACTCGACAGCGAAATCCAGAGCGACGGGGTCGACTGGAGCAAACGGTGGTTCGTCAAACCGGGACTAACCGGACTCGCGCAGGTCAACGACATTACGGGCCACGAAGCCGAGAGCAAACTTCGCTACGATCTCGAGTACGTCCGCCGCCAGTCGTTCAGGTTCGACCTCAAAATCGTCATCCGCCAGATCTGGAAAGTGTTATCCGATATCAGGGAATTCGTCGCTAGTAGATGAGTGACGAGTCGCCGGTGGCGATTTCTGGACAGTGCGTTCTGGTGACGGGCGGGGCGGGATTTATTGGAAGCAATATCGTCGAAGCGCTCGTGCCCGAAAACGACGTTCGCGTGCTCGATAATCTCTCGAGCGGGGCTCGATCTAACGTCCCCCCGAGCGCGACGTTCATCGAGGGCGATATCAGGGACGACGCCACGCTACGGGACGCGACGGAAGGCATCGACATCATTTTTCATCAGGCAGGACAGATAAACGTCGAGCGGTCGTTCGAAACGCCGGAGTTGACCCACGAGGTAAACGTCGCCGCGACAGTGAAACTCCTCGAGTGCGCTCGACGCGAGTCCGCGCGGTTCGTGTTCGCCTCGAGTGCGGCGGTCTACGGGCATCCCGAGTCGATTCCGCTATCGGAATCGGCTCCGACCGAGCCGACGTCGCCGTACGGGGCGTCGAAACTCGCAGCGGAGCAGTACGTGCGGTTGTACGACGACCTCTACGACCTGCAGGCGGTGTCGTTGCGATACTTCAACGTCTACGGAGCCGGGCAAGTCAGCGGCGATTACAGCGCCGTCATTAGCGTCTTCGTCGACCAAGCGCTGAACGGCGATCCGATTACGGTAGACGGTGACGGGTCCCAGACGCGGGATTTCGTCCACGTCCGAGACGTGGTGCGAGCGAACCTCCTCGCCGGGGCCGCAGACGACTGTGACGCCGTGTTCAACGTCGGGTCCGGCGAGAGCCACTCGATTCTGGAGCTGGCAAAAATCGTCCGATCCGTTGCCGGATCGGAGTCGGAGATCGTCCACCGACGCGAGCGGACGGGCGACATTTCCGACAGCGAGGCTGATCTCGCTGCGATCAGGTCCCAGTTAGGATACGAACCGACGATTTCGATCGAATCGGGAATGGAGGAACTGATCACAGCATTGGGGTGAGGTCACATAGCGGATACGACTATCGAGTTTTAGCCTGTCTTACATGTATATCAGACTTACTTATATGCTGTTCTCACTCTTACGCCTCGAGACGATGTCCTGCGATTTAAGACGGCGCTCGCGGTAGGAAGTATCGATCGCAGTTCCCGCTGCTCGAGTATCGATGGCTCCCCCGCTCGTCCACTTCCTCGCAGGCGCGACGCTCGCGCTGTTCGTAGCGATGCCGTTCGCGCTCCGCGGTCGGCTTGCGCGGCGACACCTGTGGCTCGTCGTCATCGGCGGCCTCTGGGGAATGGCCCCAGACGGCAACTACGTGACACCCGTCTTCGAATCGCAATTGGCCGCGCTGCACGGCTCACAGTGGGCGAACGTCTTCGCCGGCCACCACGCGCTCGACCGGCCCGCGTTCGCGACTCGAGCCCTGACCAGTACCGGCGTCGCCGTCATGGGGTTCGTCGTCGGCGTCTTCGGGTTTTCCAGCGCCGCGACCGTCGGTGAGCGAGGTCGCCGCGACACTCGCTCGCCGCGAAATCGGTTGCTGACTCGGGCGGTGCTGTCTGGGTACGCGGCGATCCTCACCGGCGCTCTCGCGGGCGTCTGTTCGGGTCTCGTACTCGCCCACACCGGTCGAATGGAGCCGCTGGCCGCGCTGTGGGGTCGCGAGAGCGCAACCGCGGGCTGGGTGTTCCTGCTCGCCTGTAGCCTCGGAGCCAGTGGCGTCTTCGCGCTCGTTCTCGAGGTGCTCGATCGCCGATGGCCGGTTCTGCGCCCAACGTTCGGTGCGGGTATAGGGCTCGCAGGCGCGGTGATCGCCTGGGGAACGGTCGTCGCAGTGGCCGTTCCGATCTGGATGCGCGTCGCGTTGGATCTCCCGCGTCCGATCCCGTACCTCCACCTAGCGAGCCTGGCCGGACTCGTGGTCTTCGGTCTGGTGGTTGGTCTCGTCTATCCGACCACTCGACGCGTGCTCGACTCGTCGGCCCCGCCGCGCTAGCGATTTCCGGTCCGACGGGGCAGTTGGTCTCCTCTCGAGCACCTATCGCTTCGGTCGTAAATCGAAAACAGCGCTGCTCACGCCCCATCACCGGCGTCGGCGTCAGGACGCGTCGACGGCGTTGCCCTCGAGCACGTCGGCTTCGTCGACGGTGACCGTTTCCCCGTCAACGGTGTACTCGCCGCTGTAGGGGACCGTCACCTCGAGGGTGCCGTCTCGTGGCTCGACCTCGCGCTCGTAGGTGATCGACTCGCCGTCGATTCGCTGTTCGGTCGTGACCGTCACCGGGCCGTCGGCGTCGGTGGTCGTTTCGATAGTGGCACCTGGGACGACCGCGAAGGCGCTCACGTCGTCGCTCGTCGCGAGGAGCCGGTAGTGTGAGAGTCCGTCGCCGTCCTCGCCGCCGGTACCGAGTTCGTCGTGGAGTTGCGACTGGGTCGCGTTCTCCGGCACCGAGGCCTCGGTATCGCCGACGACGACGTACCCCACGTCGTCGCTTCGGAACTCCTCGTACCAGCTATCCGGATCGTCGGCCGTCTGGAACTCGTCGTAGTGGGCGTTCGCGTACGCGAAGCTGTCGGCCTCCCCGTTGACGAGGTAGTTGTACATCCGGTTGTCCGGCCACTCGCTCAGGACGAAATTCTGGGGATACTCCCGATCGATCGATTCGGCGTGGTCGTCGATCGCCGTTGCGGCCTCGTACTGACCATCGGTGTGAGCGGTCTGGGCGACCAGCGAGGGGACGAAGATGAGGCTCATACCGCAGACGATCAATGCGATGATGGTCAGATACGCGACCGTCGAGGCGTCCGTCGGACGAACGATGTTCGGGTCTGACTCGCCGCCGTCGGTATCCGCCCTGCGAGCCCTGCCCGCGGTGGACGGGCCGGCTCGAGTCGACTCGCTGTCCGTACGGAACGGTACGGGGACGCGTGCCAGATCGACCCAGGCCGTCAGGTGGACGAGTCCAAGCCCTCCGAGTATCGAGAGCGGGATCGCCAGCTGTGCGGCGAAACGAACCTGAATCGCGGCCATAGCGACCCAGAAGACGACGTAGACGCTTAGCAACAACCAGGCGGGCTCGTAGCGTCTGTAGGCCACCCAGCAGGTCCACAGGAGGACGACGAGCGCGACGTAGAACTGGATGCCGAGCTGGGACATCGGGCCGTGGATCACGGCGAGGTCCGCCGAGAACAACGACGCGGATTCGGTGAGCCCCTCGCGGAGGAAGAGGTCGTCCGCGCGTTCAGTCAGGCGCGCCCAGTCCGCCGGGCGCAGCTGTCGAAAGAGGAAGATCCCCGCCACAGCGCACACCACCTCGAGACCGACCAGACCCGTCGTCGGCCACTCGAGGCGCACCCATCCCTCGGCGAGCGCTGCGATAACGATGGTGGCGACGACGGTGAGGACGGGAACGATGGCGACGAACGAGTTCTGCCAGTCCCACTGAAAGTGAAAGAAGGCGGTAAGCCCGCTGGCGACGAGCAGGCCGGCGACGATCGGTGCGGCGGCCAGAGCGGGGGAGACGCCGTCTCGAGCGTCCATCGCGACTTTCAGACCGATGTAGCCCGCCGCGGGGACGAACATGAGGATCGAACCGCCCCAGGCGAGCGCGGAGAAGCTGAGCCCGACCCCGAGTGCGACGGCCGCGACCCAGGTCCAGGGCGTTCGAAGGTGCGCGGAAAGCGCTTCCGAGAGCGGTCGATCCGAGTCCGAGTTCGGCTGCTGTAATCGTCGACGGCGGACATCGACGGCGAGCCAGGCGAACGCGACCAGCGTCACACCGAGCCAGAGGTACTGGTGGAGGAGGTGCTCGAGGAAGCCGACACCGGAGTAGACCGCGTGAACGGGCGTCAGCGCGAGCAGAACGATCGCGGCGATGCCGACGCGAACGTCGTCGGTGACGATCACGGCGAGCCAGTAGACGAGCACGCCGAGCAGCAGCGTCGCGACGACGGGGAGCCAGGCGGCAACCGCGTCTGGACCGACGAACTCCGCGAGAAACCAGTTCGTCGCGTGCGTGAGCGGGCGTTTGAGTGCAGCGTCGCCCGGCATGTCCGCGAGGAGACCGATATCAGTCGGTCCGTTCGATTCGGCGAGAAACCGGTCCATCCAGTAACGAAAGTAGTACGGGTCGTTTCCCGGCGAGAGGATCGTCCCATCGCGGAACACCGCCGGAGCGTTCAAGAGCCGCATCGCGACGAGAAAGACCAGCGAGGCGAGGACGGCACCTACGGTTGGGCGCTCGAGCGAGACCGGGAGTTCGAACTCGAAACCGTCGTCTGCGTTCGACGACGACGCGACGGACTCGCCCGTCAGACCCGCCCGGATTCCCTCCCGGCTCGCAACGCGGTACTCGCCGTCGACTTTCGTCACGAGATCGCGAGAGACGAGTTCGCCGAAGGTGCCCGAATCGACGGGGAGATCGTCGAACGTCCACGTCTCGTGGGCGTCGTCGACCTCGAGTAGCGTCTCGAGGGTCGCTTTCCCGTCGGCTCGCTCCTCGCGAAAGCGTGCCGCCCGTCGTGCGACCTCAGCAGGATCGGCCATTATCGCGTACGTCCGAGTGTGGCCTGATTATCCTTTCGCTCTGTTTGACTGTTTGAGAAGGGTGTGCCCCTGGTTCTCGGATTCGATGGCGAGTCTGGCGGCGGACTTGTAAACTAAGCCTTGGTCCCCGTTCCTCGTTTCCGCACCTGGTCTCCGTTCCCGTCTTTGGAAGCCAGCAACATCGTGTATCAGGACAAAACACCTATAGTACTGCAAGAGACGTACCACGAATATGAACTCCCCGGGGAAACTATGGAATTAATCGACGAAAACGGAAACCTCTTCGGCGTCGTGAACGTCATCGACGCGCTCGCTATCGCCCTCGCGCTCGCGGTCGTCGTCGCCGGAATCGCAGTCGTCGGCGTGCTCGGTATCGGAGGCGGACCCGCTGGGAACGGCGACGACGGAGCGTCCTCGACCGAGACCAAGTACGCAACACTCTCGCTCGGCACGCTGTCGATCGATACCGCCGAGTCCATCACCGCTGGCGACGAGATGACGGCCGACGACGAGCGGCTCACGATCACTGACGTGTACGCGACGCCGACCTCGAGCGACACCGCCGACGTCACCGTCCGCGCCGAAGTCGCGGCCACCCAACGCGAGGACGGAACGGTCGCGTTCAACGGTGATCAGTTCGCACCCGGCCGGAACGTCTCGATCCAGACCGACGAGTACGACGTGAGCGGCAGTGTCGACGTCGTCGAATCCAGTACGACGACGCTCTCTACCACCGAAACGGAGGCACTGTTCGAGGATACCGTCGACCAGGAGACCGCCGAACAGATACGTGCCGGAGACGAGTCCGCAGTCGGCAACGAAACGGTTGGGACGCTCGAGTCGACCTCGGTATATCCGATCGGCGACGATCGATATCGCGTCACCGCCGGGGCGACGCTCACGACGCTCGAGACCGAGGACGACGTTCGATACGGACAGCAACCGATCGAATCCGGCGCGACGATTCCGTTCGCGACCGACTCCTACACCATCGAGCCGACGATCCTCGAGACTGGCACGACTGACGAACCGGGTGAAGCCACGACGACCACAGTCGAGATCGATCTGGACGAACTTTCAGACCGTGAAGCCGACCTGTTCGAACCCGGACTAACCGAGACGACTGGCGGGGAAACCCGGGCAACGATCACGGGCGTTGACCGCGAGCCCGCCACCGTCGTCGTCAAGGCCGAGGACGGGTCGCTCAACGAACAGGCCCACCCCACGAAAGACGACGTGACGCTCACCGTCGAACTCGAGACTCGCGAGACGGATCTCGGAACGGAGTTTAAGAGCGAGACATTGCGTACCGGCGATACTATCTACCTCGACTTCGGCGTCACGACCGTCGAAGAGCGCGCCTGGATCGTCGACTGAACGCGGCGTAGCTCTCTTTTCCGGAAGCCAAACCGACCAAAAGCACAGTCCTCGGGCCGACACTACGGATGAGAGTCGAAGCGAGTTGGCAGTTCTCCCGTCCGACACGTTGCGTTCGCAGTTGTGATCCGAGCGGACAGGACTCGTTACGATTCGAACAGATACGACTCGAGTACGGATCCCACAGAACTGCCTGTCTCTGTGGGCAGCCTCGGCCTGCTCCGCCTGTAGATCACTGGTTAGGAAAACGCCGACACCTGTTGCCGACACAGAAACTACCAATGAAAGCCTATATGATCGGAGGAGAAACACCACATCTGTCATCATGGAGTTACAAGAATTCACGCAGTCCAATGCACCAGACGAAGGCGGCGACGGATTTCAAAAGGAGAACAACCGGCTGCTAGATATCCCACTCGACGGAACAGTGATGGTCAAAGCCGGATCGATGGTCGCCTACACCGGCGACATCACGTTCACGGGTAAATCGTCGGCCGAAGGCGGTCTCACCGGAATGGTAAAGGAAGCCGTAAGCGGTGAAGGGACGCCCATTATGGAGGCGACAGGAAACGGTCACCTGTATATCGCCGAGCAGAGCAAGAAGGTACAGTTGCTCGATCTCGATGCCGACGAATCGATCTCAGTCAACGGAAACGACGTTCTCGCGTTCGAAACGAGCGTCGACTACGAGATCAACACCGTCAAGAGCATCTCGGGGATGGCGGCGGGCGGCCTGACGAACGTGTACCTCTCGGGTCCGGGGGAAGTCGCGATTTCGACCCATGGCGATCCGCTCGTCATGACGCCGCCGGTCTACACGGATCCGGATGCGACGGTCGCGTGGAGCGCCAATCTCTCCCCGTCGTTCGAGACGAACAAGCTGTTCGAGATCGGTCAGACCTCCGGTGAATCGGTTCAGATGGAGTTCACTGGATCGGAAGGGTTCGTCGTCGTCCAGCCGAACGAAGAAGGATCCGTAACACAGGCCCAGTAAGAGACGTCAACCGTGCCGTTTCGTTCCGGGTAGCGTCATCGGCAACTCCGAAACCGGCATGACTGAGATAGTTCGCGGCGAGACATTTCGCCTGAACCGATCGACCACGCTCGAGTTCGCTCGGCCCGTCGAGGGGCGGGTTACGGACCTCGGGTGAGCGTTCGGTCAACTCGTTCCGGGTCCACAGCAGGCTCGTTCGACTGAGCCCACGTCGTTATAGATGGTCGACAAGTACTTCACCATCTGTTTGCGTAGAGAGATCATGAAAGAGAAACCGGATTTCGTTCTCGTTGGCATCTCTTTTGCATTCGGAGTGGTTGTCACGGCCGGTTGGCTGTACGGCATGACGACTGCAGCCGTTCCAGAACGTGTCGTGTTGACGCTGTCGGCAGGCTTCCCATTCGCATGGATGGCCCTGATTGCGCTGGGAACACTGTTACTCGGCGGGTGGGTGAGACTCCCCACGGATGCACTCCTCGGCGGTGAGATCCTCGGCACGCTCGGTGGCTTTTGTGTGTTCGCGATTCAGGATGGCTGGGGTTTCGGTATATTTACCGTTGCCTCGCTCGCGATCTTGGCGATCGTACTCGGCGCATGGCCCGTCTACGAGTTGAATCGACGACACGGAGTGGTCGAAGAACCGGTCTACGGAACGTGGCGATACGTCTTCGTCGCGCTAGCTATCATTGCTACCGCAATACCGCTTCTCCTCATTGGCTGACTGTGCGTTCGCTTCTTTCGCGAAACGTGGGCGGTAATTACCTCGCCTCTACCTCTCGCTGTCGGTCCCGCAACGCGGCGATTCGATCCTCCGTCGACGGGTGGCTACCGAACAGCCAGCGCTCGAGCCGGTGAAGTCGCCGTCGAAGCTCCCAGTAGGCTGGCTCGGTCTCACCTTCGGGACCGAGCATGACCTTCTCGAGTTCGGCCGGCTCGAGCGGGAGGATCGACAGCGAAGAGACCCCGGAGACCTCCCGGAGGTCGCGAGCGGGCGTCTCGGATATGTGATGGTCTAACTTCGCCAGCGCATCGGCGAGGGCGGCCGGCGACCCGGTTACCTCCGCCGCCGCTCGATCGGCGGCGACCTCTCTGGCTCTCGAGAGGTGGGCCGCGATCGTTCTGCCGACGACCCAGATAACGGCCGACAGCGCCGCAAGCGGGACGATGATGACGATCGTCCATCCGGGCCGCTCGATCGCCGTGATCCGCGATCGAATGCCGTCGGCGAGAACGATCGGGAGGGAGACGACAGTCATCACCATCGTATCCCTGTTTTTGACGTGTGCGAGTTCGTGGGCGATCACCGCCTCGAGTTCGGCGGGCTCGAGCGATTCGATCGTCCCGAGCGAGAGGATCAGGTGGACAGAGTCCGGCCGAAAGCCAACGGTCAGGGCCTCCGGCGTCTCCCGCTCTGAGACCGCGATGGTCGGGACGGGAACGTCGAGCTGGGCGGCGACGCGCGTCGTCGTCTCGTACAAGTCAGGTGCCGTTTCTCGGTCCACGGGGTGTGCGTCCGCGAGCCGTTCTACCGTTCCGATATGCGTGTACTCGAGATAACCGATCGTCAGTAGCACCCCAGCGGTAACGATGAAGGCGATCTGAGGTGCGAGAGAGCTCTCGGCGACGGCAAAGAGCGCGTAGAAAACGACCCAGACGCCCGCGAGTAGTCCGACAGTCACGACCAACAACCCGAGTATGGCGGCGACCATCCGAAGGCGGAGACTCGCTGCTCGAGTGGGCATGGTCGTGTCGTTTCACTGCTAGGATATAGTCTTGTTTGACACGACCGCCATCACGTCGTGTGAGTACTATCGAACTGTCGAATCGGCCGCGATCGATTCCGATGAGAGAACACTCCTACAGTGTTCATACGAGAGCAGTCCACCGATCAGCGGAACTACTCGCCGACTTCCGACTCGACATCGGCTTCGGAATCGACGGTTGCCGCCTCGAGAAGGGTCTGCCGATCCTGGAAGTACGCCGGCGCGTCGTGGTCGGCCTCGAACTGGATCACGCGCTCGAGTGCGTCGCGCCACCCCTCGTCGCCCTGTTGCAGCGTGGTCGCGAGGTCGGTGTAGTCGGCTGCGAGACTCTGAAAGGCGTCCATTCGGGCCTGTTTCGCTTCGACGATGGTCTGTTTCTGCTCGAGATCCGCTTCGAGTTCCTCGATTTCCTCGAGGTCGACCTCGGATTCGCGACCGCCGGGACCGACGGCCGAGGAGGGGGATTCGGGGCCGGTCACCGAGTCCGGGCGCTCCTCGAGGCGCGCTCGGATCGCCGCCATCTCGTCGTCGATCTCGTCCAGTAAGGCGTCGGCTTCCGCACCCATCCGTTCGACGGATCCCGAGAGCAAGCCCGCCTGCGTCCGGCAGTACTCGAGGAGTTCGTCGACCGACACCGAATTCGCGTCGTCCTCGCCCATACCCCACGTTGGGACTCGGGGTGCAAGTCAGTTGGGTCACTGGTCGGAAAACGAACGTAACAGAGACCGCCGCCGTTCGTCGAGCAACCCGTACCGAAACACCGCTCACTGGCGGGTCGACAACAGAAAGAAGATTCCGTAGAGCGATCCGAGAAGCCCGCCGAACACCGCGAGGCCGACCAGAGTCGGTCGATGGAGAAACGGGAACGGCCGCTCGAAGCCGACGATCCTCCCCCACAGCGGCACCAACGTCGCGACGAGCAGTCCCCAGAGGACGATCCCGTACAGGAGTCCGGCGACGGCCGTCGCGACCGGAAAGCCGATGGGCCGCCCGAGACTCGTCGCGCCGAACGGATCGAGACGCGAAAGCAACACTACGACGGCGAGAAAGACGACCCCCGCGAGGAAGCTGTGGAGGAAGTGAAACGCCCACGCGACGGCCACGCCGTCCTGCCCGTACAGGGCGGCGACCGCCGTCATTCTCCCGGCTCGGTGCAGCAAGATTCCAAACACTACCCCGGCGACGAGCGCGCCGATCACGGCGCTGGCGAAGGCTTCGTCTTCGGCCTCGCGAATCCCGACCGATCGTTCGACGGCCATTTGTGCAAGTCCCCTCGAGCGATCGGTCGTTTGTTATGAGTTCGATACGAGCGGCGCGTGACCACTTTCCAGCAAGCGGTTCGACCGGCTGCACTCGAGGGGTTCGAAAGCTACTCTCGAGCGGTTCGACAGCCGAGGAGAGGAACGAACAAGCTGTGTCGAGACCGTCGGGTGCAACCGAGGCCTATCGCCCAAGCGCTCGAGACGATTGTCCTCCGTAACCTGTTCTTACATCCGAATAGCCTCGGTTCCGAACTGTCACGGCCGCTCACACGCTGTCTTAAACGACCGGAGTACCAAAGCCCGCCGGTCAATCAGTTCGGCGCTGTTCGTTCATCTCACTTCGATCCGCTCCGGGGGACGCTTCTTCGACGACTCCCGCCCCCGATCCGGATCGGATGAGATATTATGATACGATTCGAGTCCCCCCCAGACCGCGCCAGTAGTACCAGTACGCACCCGGACTCGAACGTCCGTTCTACCGGTGAGAAACTATGACGACGATCGCGGAGATAACGGTCACCGCCGCCGATTTCGCGCTCGCGGACACCTGCCAGTCCACCTCCGATCTCGAGCTTCGAGTCGAGAGCATCGCCGGGGAAGGATCCCAACCGATGCCGCTCATCTGGTTCTCGAACGTCGACCGAGAGACGATAGAGTCTGCGCTCGCCGACGATCCGACGGTGCGCGAATTTCGGCAACTGCTCACCAGTTCCGACGGCACGGAGCGGCTCTATCGCCTCGAGTACGACTCGAGTGTCGTCGACGTGTGCGATTGCGTCTTCGATTACGAGGGCTCGATACTCGAGGCGAGCGTCTCGAACGGCCAGTGGACGCTCAGACTACTTTTCCCGCGTCGGGAGAGCCTCTCGAGCGCGATGGGAGCTATCGAGGGCCACGAGGTCACCGTCGACGTCCGACGGATGGTCGAGGCGGGCCGGAACGCCGATCTCGAATCGAGCGCGGCGCTGACCGAACCCCAGCGCGAAGCGATCGCGGAAGCCTACCGACAGGGCTACTACGACGTTCCGCGAGAGATTTCGCTCGAGGAGCTCGCGCGGGAACTGAACATCTCGCATCAGGCGCTCTCCGAACGGCTCCGTCGAGCGAATCGCGTGCTCGCCGGCGAACAACTGAACCAGCCGCGAGGCGAAATCGTCCGGAACTAAGCGAACGGACCCGCCGTGTGCGAACCGACCGGCGGAACGTGTCAATACCCGCGCTAGTCTCGGAGTAGTGACGGTTCGGTCACCATACAGACGGCGTAGTGGCTCCCCCACGACGGTTCGACGCCGCCTGTCGCGGCGACAGCCTGCGGTTAGCTACGTAGGGGGGCGTGGTACCAGTAGCGCGTGGGCACCTCGTCCCCGGGTCGCCCACACCTCCGCGAGAACTGTCCGAAAGCGACCGTGGCTGGCGACGGCATCGGTCGCTTGCCCTGTGAGCGCCGACCCCGTCAAACGGGGTCGTTCGGCGTTTTCGAGACGAATACGAGCGAGATGCCTCGCTCAGTTCAGAAGTATGCCTGCGTCTCGACGGTTCCCGTGACGGTCACCGATCGGCCGTCTTCCTCGACCGAGTAATCCTCGAGCGTCGCGAATTCGTCGTAGATGTCGCGATTGCGCTCGACGTACGTCTCGACCTCGTCCGCGACCGCGTTTCGTTCCGATTCGTACAGGAAGACGACGGAAATCTCCGCTGACTCGCCGTCGATCGAACTCGCTCTCGAGCGGCCGATGAGTCCCGTTTCCCACCCGGCTTCCTCGCTTCCAGTTCCGAACCGTTCTTCGGGGTTTTCGGTTAGCACCCCTCTGTTGATGTGGCCCTGATCGAACTGTGACAACAGTTCGTTGGCGTCGTCATCGTCGGTCAGGCGCGGAGAGCCGTCGACGTTCGCGTCAATCGTGATCTCGAGTGCCGTGATGTGATCGATGTTACTCTGGTCGGACGTGATCCGAATAATCGCTTCCTCACCGACGCCGATCGCGGCGTTTCCGGTATCGTAGAAATCGTACCCCTCGTACTCCCCTTCGCTCGAGAGGCTGTCGCCGGCCCAGTTCTCGAGGGTGTCTTCGACGTCGCCGGCTTCGAACGCGCCCCCGAGGATGTCGATGGTGACGGTAGAGCGTTGCTGTGCCGTGGTCGTCCGACCATACTGCGTCTGTCGAGTGTTCTCCCACTCCCACGAGAGACTCTGTGTTAGCTGCCAGTCGAGGTCGGAGGCGGGAACGCCGACGCGATCCCGGAACTCGGCCGCCGAACCGCCTTGGAGTTGCTGGTAGCCATCGAGTTCGTCCGCGTACTCGAATATCGGTTCGGGGAGTACGTACTCGAACTCCGCGTCGGTTCGCGTACTTTCCGAAATCTCGAAGTCCTGGCCTCCCGACGTATCCAGTAGCTCCTCGAACGCTGGATCGGCGAGCCAGTTACCCATAGGCACACCACCGTACTCGTCGCCCCCGACGAACGGGATACTTCCCGTACAGCCGGCGAGACTCGCGATACCCACTGCTGCAACACCTGTACTTCCGCGCCGGATGAGACTCCGACGTGATAGGTCTTCCCCCATACTCATAAAACTGATATCAATGGGAGATAACTGTTCTGGCCCAGACTGATCAGCTAGCTTAACCCTTGCACGGCAAGTTCCAGGCGCTACTACTAATGGAGCGGATCGTTCATAACTCTGACTATTTTGTCTCAGTTCCTCGCCCAGTACGCTCGAGGTCAGTCCGTCTCGGCGGCAGTAACGGAGCCGCTATGCCAGCCGCTCGAGCGTGTCCTCGTTGGCCTCGATCAGTTGGATCAGGACGGATGCGAACAGCGATTCGACGCTCCAGATCGCGGTCTCGCTGCCGTCGTCGTCGACGACGCTCAGGAGCACGCTGTCGTCGTCGACGACGGCGATCCGCCCGGATCGTTCGTCTTCCGTTCGCGGTTCGCACGGTTCGTGAACGCGGACGTTCTCACAGTCCGCGAGTCGATCGCGAACCGACGGTGCGGTGCTGATGGCGGTGACCGAGACGCCGTCTGCCGCGCGGTCCTCGAGAACGCGCCCTATCTCGGAGTCAAACAGCGCCGGCAATCGGACGGCGAAGACGATCCGCTCGTCGGCGTTCGAGAGCAGGTCGACGACGCGGTCGTCGACGCGCCCGCGTCCCCGGACCGTCCATATCTCTTCGGTGGTCTCCTCGGTCGGCGTTTCCGCCTGCACGCGCTCGACGTACTCGAGGGCCCGGTCCTGTTCGCGTTCGAACCGCGAGCGAAGCGTCTCTCTGGCTTCTTCGACCCGGACCGGCCGGTACCGAATCGGACTGGCGTGGTTGACCTCGAGCAGGCCGCGTCGCTCGAGGTTCTCGGCGACGCTGTAGACCTGCGAGCGGGGAACGTCGGTGATCTCGGCGACGTCGCGCGCGGTTCCCGACCCCAGGCGGTGAAGCGCGATGAAGACCTTCGCCTCGTAGCCGGTGAGCCCGAGGCGCTCGAACGCCTCGACCGCGCTCCCTTCGTCGTCGGTGTCAGGAGCGTCGTCGCCTCCGGCGTTATCAGTGCCCGAAGCATCGTCGGAACGCGGATCGGAATCCGATTTCGGACGGTCACCGGGCCGTCCCGAGCCGTCCGCTTCGGACCGGCGTTCCGACTCGCTCGCTCCGGATTCGTCGTCATCTGCGGTCACGCGTCATCACCTCGTCTACGGTCGCGGGCCGCCGTCTCGAGTCGCTTCTCCACCGCGAATCACGGGGCCGAATCGGTGTCATCGCTCGTCACCGTCCGAATCCGCGGACTCGGCTTCCTCAGACTGGGGTTCGGGGCGGCCGCCGTCGCTCGCCGCGGTCGCGGACGCCGGTCGGCTCGAGGGATCGAAGGAGACGTCCGGCCCGAAATAGCGCGTCCAGAGGACGAGCAGCGTCGGCAAGACGACGACGCTGGCGAGGAACGCGTACGTGATCGTCAGCGCGGTGATGATCCCGAACTGCCTGAGCACGGGCAGGATCGCGAACGCGAGCGTCCCGAAACCGCCGACCGTCGTCGCCGCGCTCCCGAGCAGCGCGCCGCCGGTTCCGGTGACGGTGGTGTACATCGCGTGCCAGACGTTGCCCTGGCGCTCGAGTTCGAGGGTGTAGCGGGCGCTGACGTGGATGCTGTAGGCCACGCCGAGCCCGATGGTCAGGCTCGTGATCATCCCCGTCAGGACGTTAAACGGCATCCCGATGAGATACATCGTCCCGAGGATCCAGCTCACCGAGAACGCGACCGGGAGCAACGTTACGGCGCCCAGCGTCGCGCTGTTGCCGGTCAGTCGGTAGGCCACGGAGAGGAAGACGAAGACGGATACGAGCGTGATCGCGAGACTCTGCAGGACCGTCTCGAGCAGGTCCTGTTCGACGACGTAGCTGACGATCGGGTCGCCCGTCGCGATCGCGCTCCAGCGGCCGTCGGGCTCGGTGACGAACTGCTCGCCGCCCCCGCCGCTGTCGCCGATGCCCGCGGCGATCGCTCGCATCTCCTCGGTCGTCTCGTCGAAGCCGGCGTCCCCGTCGACAGCGACGACCATGCGAACGGACTCGTACTCGCCGCCGTCAGTTCGGTGGATGACCTGGGTTGCGCCCTCCTCGTTGACCTCGAAGAGTTCGTCGTACAGCGCGGAGACGTTCTCGTCGGGCACGTCGTCGCCGTTCGTGTCCGCGGCGGCGTACGACTCGTTGAACGATTCGTTCTGTGCGGCGGTCTCTTCCATCACCGAGAGCGGGCTCTGCACCTCGGCCTCCCCGTTCGCGAGCGTGTAGGCGACGTCGCTCTCGGCCGCCTCCGCTTCTGCCTCCGCTATTCGCTCGAGCGTCTCGTTGTCGGCAACCGCCCCGTGCGTGAGTATTTCGGCTTGCGAGTCAGCGCGCTGGAAGTTCTCGTTGACGTAATCGAGGTCGTCGGTGGCCCGATACTCGCCGGGGCTCATCGGTCCGGGCAGGTTCTCAGTCCACCCGGGCGGGCTCTCCGCGAGGAAGTCCTCCTGATTGAAACTGGTGTCGACCTGCGTCGCACCGTAGACGCCGCCGGCGGTCAGCAACAGGACGGCGACGATGAGGATCAGCGGGGCCTTCCGTGCTGCGGTCGATCCCACGGCGAGGACGTCACTGAACCGGCCTTCGCCGGTCCCGAAGGCCCGCTTTCGTCGGTCGTAGCCGCGGGCCTCGAGGAACGAATCGATCTCGATTTTGGCCGCGGGGATGAGGCCGCCGAAGACGATCAACGCGGCGATGATCCCGACGGAGCTCACGATACCGAACTCCTGAATCGGGCCGATGGGACTCACGAGGTTCGCGAGGAACCCGATGGCGGTCGTCGCGGTGACCCAGACGAGCGCGATGCCGACGCCCGCGAGAGCGATCCGCATCGATCCGCGTACGTCGTCCGGCTCCTGTCGCCCACCGGTCGCCTCGGCTCCCGACTCCGCGGTCGACTCGCCTTCCACCCCGCGTTGCTCGCGGTGGCGCATGAAGACGTGAATCGCGTAGTCGATGGAGAGCCCGATGAGCAAGACCGGGACGGCGACGAACATCTGGTTGAACGCGATTCCGGCCCACCCCATGAACCCGAACGTCCAGAGCAGGACGGCCCCGATGCCGACCACTCCGAGGACGATATCGATCGGATCGCGGTAGGCGACCGCGAGCGCAGCGACGACGAACAAGAGCGCGAGGGGGCCGACGATGGCCAGACTGTCCGCCATGGAGCCGTCGATCTCGTCGGTGAGGATACCGCCGCCGAAGACGATGTAGCCGCCCGCGAGCCCGTCGTCGTAGTCGGTCGCGAGTTCACGGAGGTCGAGTTGGCTCTCGACGATTCGGTCGCTGACCGCGCCCATTCCGGTTCCGCCGCTTCCGCCGTCCGAACCGGACTGCGTGATCAGGGTCATCCGCGCGTCGGCCTCGGTCGATCCGGGTTCGTACGACGAGGGCATCAGTCCGAGCGCCGTGTCCCCGCCCGATGCGTCGTCGCTCAAGGTCCGCTCGACGGCGTTTTCGAACTCCTCATCGTCGAGGCCCTCGAGCGCCTCGATCTGTTCTTCGAGCGAGGGCCGTTCGCTATCTTGGCCGCTCTCCTCGAGCGCCGCTTGCTCTTCCTCGAGTTGCTCGGATTCGGACTCGAGGGCCGCGTACTCGTCCTCGAGGACGCCCATCGTCGCGGCGGTGTAGACCTCCTCCATCTGCGCCGTCAGTTCGCTGTAGGCCTCCTGCTCCTGGGCCTGCTCGCCGTACTCCGCTTCGAGCGCGACGAGTTGGGACTCGATCGAGCGGGCGTTCTCGACCGCGTCTTCGTAGGCGGCGGTCTGTTCCTCGTCGAGTCCCGCGGTCGCCTCGGAGACGGTTTCGTCGATCTGCGCCTCGTATGCTTCAGCCTGTGCCTCGTACTCCGGAGTCCCGGGCTCGGCCGTCGCGTTCAACTCCTCGTAGGCGCGCTGGCTTTCCCGAACGTCGTCGATACCCGCGCTGAGTCGCTCGCTGGTCGCGTTGAGTTCGGCGCTTCGGTTCTCGAGTTCGCTCCCCCGCTGTTCGAGTTCGGCGACCCGTTCGTCGGCGATCGCGGTGTAGGCCACGAGGTTTTCGACGCCGACGATCGGATTCTCGTCGGCGAGGGTTTCGTTGATCGACTCGTTGTCCCGTAGCTGCTGTTGGAACTCGAGGGAAGCGAGCAACGACTCCCGGGAGAGGGCGTTCTCGCTCGAGGCGTCGACGGACGACGCGTCACCACCGTCGACGGCGTCGCTGTCGGTCGTATAGATCAACTGGACGCTCGTCGTGTTCGCCGCCTCCTCGGAAGTGAAATTCTCGTTGATGTAGGCCTGTGCCTCACCTTCCGGCGAGTCGCTCTCGAACTGGTCGAGCGAGGAATCGTCGTCGACCATCGTCGCCCCCGCTCCCACGAGCGCGGTCAGTACCAGGAGGACGACGAGGACCGTTTTGGTCCGCGACGTCACCAGGTCAGCGATACGCTCGGGGACGCTCATCGATGCGGCCCTCCGAAGGGGACTGCAAGGTTGGCGGAAACCATTCTGTTGTTACGATCCTACAAAACGCTCGGCCAAGTACTTATTGGGAAATTAACATAATCGTGAAAGTCGCAACTGTTGATGAATACGGGAGAGATCGGTGGAAGGCCCTAATTCAATCGTATCCGAGTGTTTCCTCGAGAGAACATTATCTTGTTTTGATGTATTCGGCACCGAGTGGGTGAGCGACCACAATGGGAGTTCGAAGACGAAACCGGAATGCATCGCTCGTCACGAGCGCCGGCCGCATCGGCTCACTTGATCGACACGGTCTGTAAGTCCTCGGCGAACCGAACGTCGCCGTCGTAGCGACTCGAGATGGACTCGAGCATCTCCTCGTGACGACCGTCGGTGTGCGGGTAGAGGTGAGTCAGATAGACGCGGCCGATGTCCGATCCCTCGAGCGCCGCGCCGAGTTTCTCGGGGGTCGGGTGGTTCGAGACATCGACGTCGTCGGGGAACGAGCAGTCGTGGACCAAAATCGCACACTCGTCGGCGAAGTTCGCCAGTCCGGTGAACGCCTCGCTGTCGCCGCTGTAAGCGAACCGATCGTCGAACCGGTAGGCGAGACAGGGCATCGAGTGGCGGGTCTCGTACGCCGACACGTCGAATCCCGCCACGTCGAACTCGCCGGGGACGACCTCCCTGACCTGCACCTCGAGTTTGCCCTGCATGTACTCGTGGACCTCGAGAAGCCCGTCGACCATCGCTTTGGTTCCCTGCGGGCCGACGACCTCGAAGGTTTCCTCGCCCGCGAGCCAGCGGGCTTTCATCAGCGGGAGCAAGTCGGCGACGTGGTCGAGGTGGTGGTGAGTCAGCAGGACGCTCGCGATCGACTCGTAGCCGATCCCCGATTGCTGGAGCCGGTGGAGGACGCCCGATCCGCAGTCGATCAGGAGGGTGTGTTCGGCTTCCTGAACGACGATTCCCGTCTGGAACCGCTCGCCGGTGGGCATCGCGCTGCCGGTTCCGAGAAAGGTGACTCGCATGCTCGAGTCGACACCGCCCGCACCGATAAACGTGGCTCTCCACCCGTGGCGATGAGCAACATCAATCGGCAACCCCGCTGGTCGGTACTCCGCTGTACCCGCTGAGATCAAAGCGTGTTTCCAGCGCTTTCGTGTCGATTCCGATGGATATTTCCGGCGATTAGTGTAATTCGAATCATGAATCGCGTCATCCGCTACATCGTCTCGATCGTAGTCGGACTGAGCGTTACCGCACTCACACTGCAGGTCGCAGGAACCGAGGATTGGCTATTTTTGGCGGTGTTTCCGCTTTACGCGACGACGACCGCGTTCGTCCTGAGCCACACGTCCGAGTGGTCCCGGAGCCTTCGAATGACGGATCAGGATATTTCCTCCCGAATCCGTGGCGCTACTATCGGAGGGGTCAGCGCGTTCTCGATCTCGTTACTGGTGGACGTTTCTGTTGCCGTCGGCATAACGGCGATCGGCCTCATGCTGTTTTCACTCTCAATCGGCGTCATGGAATCCGCAATCCAACGCGAGCGGTAGCAATCGAGACCGCACCGGTTTCCGTCACGACATTATTCCCGTCCAAAAACAGTAGTTATATGACACTACAGGTCGTTGGATCAAACGGAAGCCACACACTCCACGGCAAGGGGGCGTTTTGTATTGAAATGCCCCGGGTGATTGGAGCACCCGAGACGTGGCTTCCGACCGCACATTGGATCGGTTGCCATGATTGGATATCTTCTCCGCGGGCTTAAACATCCCGTCCGACAGACGAATCGAACCCAATTACCGCCAGCCGCCGCGCACGCACCGCCAGCGACGGTAACGGCGACAGCGACCGCACCGCCGAGCGGGGCACACGCACTCGAGGGTGAGCGCGAGCCATGACCACGTCGACGAACAGTCTGGTCCTCGAGATCGTCCGCACGCTCGAGAAGGAGGGCGTTCCTCGAGACACCTACCAGCTCGGTCGAGAAATCGATCCCGAGGCGCTCGCCCGACTGCTCGAGTCAGCCGACAGTGCGATCGAAGTGCGTCTCGAGGTACAGGGCGTCTCGCTCGCCGTGACGAACAGCGGCGTCTGGGTGACCGACGACCCGCCGTCGTCCCCGCCCGAGTGCCCGCGATGTGGACGTGACGTGACGGCAGTCATCCAACTCGTTCCGACCCACCGCACCGCCTACCCATGTGGCTGTCCGGTCGAGGGGGAGTCACTCGAGTAGGGGTATCGCTCGAGACGGAACCGGTTGCGTATTTCACGGCCACATCTATTCGCAGGCGGACTGCGGTCAGTACGCTATTGGCTATCCGCGATGCGCTCGACTGCCAGCACGAGCCGGTAGAGCAGATAGGTGATCGCAGTATAGAATCCGATCGAGAGCAATCCACCCCAGAAAGCCATAAACAGGAGTGGTGATACTCTCGAGATGACGGTGAAAACTAGGCTCACAACGAAAAGGACGGTGATCCCGAGCGGAACGGCTCGGGGGATCTCGTCCGGGAGGGACCTCGTACTCATATCTTCGCTGTCAGACCCTCAATAGTAAAGGCTTTGTGACATTCAACACAGCGACCGTATTTGAATAACCCGTTCGGAAACGGGTTTACGGCCCCGGTAACGGCATTTATCGGCGATTAGGTCAAGTACGACCCTCGAGTACCGTCAATTACTCACTCGCTCACTGTGTGTCGATGTGATGAACCGCATCGGGAGACAACAACCGATCCGTCGGGAGTTCGACCCAGCCGTTTGCGAGGATTCGAACGGGCCCTTCGTGAAGGACAGTCTCGCCGTCGATATCGCCGTACACAATGGCGTCGTCGTACGCTCGCTCGAGGAGATCGGCAGGATCGACAGCGGGTTCGCTCGAGATGACCATAAGATACCATTCGATTGTCCTGTGAAAAATGTAATGCGAGCGATTGCAGAAACAGAGATAGATTCCGCCTAGCTTGGAGCTATAAGGCGAAATCAACTATACAGCGGGCTCTAAACCGCCTCTCTACTTCTGCTTGAGATTGGAGAGTCGCTGATCAGATTGAGACGGTTGGAGAGAATTACCCCCTGAAGACGAACCGCTGTTTGCCGCATTGATTCCCTTTTCGACCCCATCAGCGATCACTTTGTAGCCCATACCGAGAAATCCTGCAAGGATAGCAACGATTCCGATGAGCGCGAGCAATCCACCGATGATTTCTGAACCACTGTCAATCATCCCGACACCGATAAATGACAGAAGAGCCCCAATAAGGTAAACTACCACTATATATCCCATCAGTCTAAACCCGTACCTGATCCCCTCAATTGCATTGACGTTTGCCATAATACATGACAGTTATTACATCTGTATAAAGTTAATCAAATAGTTCTAGATATTGACTGCGTAACGAAGATCACAATTGCAACGATATTCTCTGAAACCGTTCACCGACGGTCGGAAACCGACCGTTGGCGGCCTTTCGGAACCACCGACTGCAGTTCGCCGTGGACGTAGAGCCCGACGCCCAGCGGCTCGAGTGTCGCCCCCTCGACGGCGTCGCCGTCTCGCTCTGGTCGGCCCTCCGTCCCGACCCCGATTTCGTGGGCCGCAATCAGATACCCCCAGTCGCCGTCCCACTCGAGGTCCTGATCCTGACCGTCGATGAACGCTCGAGCCTCCTCGCGGGAGAGTTCGATGACGCAGTCGGTCGCGCGGCGGCCGAAGCGCTGGACGAAGTCGGTCGTCGGCTTCCAGTGTTCCTGGCGGGTCCGTAGACAAGTCATCCCGATCGCTTCGATTTCGATCGGCGAGGGGGCCTCGCCCGCGTAGATCCAGATCTTGCCCGCGCCCTTCTCCCAGAAAGTGTACTCCTCGAAGGTTTCGGCGGGGATGCCGAATCGATCCGCGAAGTAGTCGACGACCTCCTCGCGGGTCGCTCGGCCCTCGACTCGACGCTCGGCCGCGGTTGACGGCAGTCGGTCGAACCGCTGGCCGACGTTTTCCTCGAGCGCTTCGCCGTCGGGTTCGACTACCGTCTCATCGTCAGATTCGATCGTCGGCTCGCCGTCGGCTTCGACCGCCGATTCGCCGTCGGCTTCGGCCGTCGGCTCGTCGTCTCCCGCCATCAGGCGGTCACCTCGAGTTTCGCGACGAAGAATCCGCCGGTGTCGTTCTGGTGGGGGTAGATGCGGGCAGTCTGCTCGAGCGACGAGTCGAAGTCCTCGCCGTCCCAGGCCGTAACGCCCGGCGAGTGCTCCAGACCGAGATCGAAGTCGACGACCTCGCAGGGCTCGTTCTCGAGGGCGTGCTGGACGACGGCCTCGTTCTCCTCGGGTGCGAACGTACACGTCGAGTAGACGACGGTGCCGCCCTCGCGGGTCGTCTGGATCGCCCGCCGGAGGATCCCCTTCTGGATGCCGGCGACCGAGTGGAGGTGGTCCTCGGACCAGTCCTCGAGCGCGTCGGGGTTCTTCCGGATCGTCCCCTCGCAGGAACACGGGGCGTCGACCAGCGCCCGATCGAAGCGGTCGAACTCGAAGGGCTTCATCGAGAAGTTTCTGGCATCTTGGTTCGTTACCGCCAGGTTTGTCGCGCCGAGTCGCTCGGCGTTGAACCGCAGCGCCGACAGGCGACCGAGGTTGTTGTCGTTCGCGACGACGGTTCCGCGGTCGTCCATCAGCGCCGCGATCTGGGTGGTCTTCCCGCCCGGTGCGCCGCAGGCGTCCCAGACCCGCTCGCCCGGTTGGGGGTCGAGGACGCCCGCCGGCACCGCCGAGACCTCCTCCTGCCCGTAGGTGAATCCGTGAAACGAGGTCCACGTCGACCCCGGCGAATCGGTCTCGAGGCGCAACACGCGCGGGTTCCAATCGACCCGTTCGTACGCGGTGCCCGTCTCCTCGAGCACCGCGATCGCTCGTTCGACCGACGCCTTGATCGTGTTCACCCGGACGGCGGTCCCGAGCGGCCGCCGGCAGGCCTCGAGAAACGCCTCGAAATCGTCGATAATGGGTCGGTACCGCTCGAGTGGCTCCATTGGCCCCACCTTCGGCCGCACCTCGTTTGTGGGTTTCGAAGCGCGCGTCGCCGTTCGGGGTTCGAATCCACCCGCAGTCGACCAGCTGTCGGGACCGGGGCAGTCGCCGTCGGCTCCGTAGCCGTTCTCGTGGATTCGGGATGGTCGGTCGCCCGATAGTTTATGGGTCCTCCGAAACATCGATCAGGTATGCCACGCATCCGCATCCAGGGGCCGGAGGCCGACCTCGAGAACGCGACGCTCGTCGAGGGGTTCCCGGGCATCGGGCTGGTCGGCAAGATCGCCACTGACCACCTCATCGAGGAGCTGGACATGCGCTACTACGCCAGCGTCCACTGCGACGGGCTCCCGCGGGTCGGGATCTACCGCGAAGGCGATCGCACCGTTCGCCCGCCGGTTCGCCTCTACGTCAGCGAAGACGAGGGGCTCCTCGCGCTCCAGAGCGATACGCCGATCAGCGCCGATGCCGCCGAGACCGTCGCGTCCTGTCTCACCGGCTGGCTCGTCGACGAGGGCGTGCGCCCGATCTACCTGAGTGGGCGGCCGGCCGACGAGGACGGGGCACACGCCCTCGCGGGCGTCGCGACGGGGGACGGAGGAGACGCCCTGGACGCGATCGACGTCGAACTACCGTCCGAAGACGGCATTATCAGCGGCCCCACCGGTGCGTTGCTCAATCGAGCCGCACAGTCAGATCTCGACGCCATCGGGCTGGTCGTCGAGTGCAGCCCGAACTTCCCGGACCCGGAAGCCGCGAGCGAACTCATCGAACGGGCGATTGCGCCGCTGGCCGACCTCTCGATCGACGTCGAGCGACTGCGAGAGCGAGACGAGGAGATTCAGCAACACCGCGAGGAGTTCGCCCAACGGATGCAAGAGATGGGACAGGACGAGAGCACCCAGGCGCGGCCGCTACGGATGTATCAGTAGCCGGTCGACGCTCGAGTCGAGACGGCAACGACTGTCTCGTTCCTGTTGGTTTGTTTCCATCAGAAAGGTTCCACGTATTTTTTAGTGCGGCGGCCTTTCAGAAGCGATAGAGATGACTACCGAATCCCACGACGTAGTGGTCGTCGGCGGCGGGACGGCCGGCTGTTTCGCCTCGGCGACCGCCGCTCGAGAGGGCCTCGACGTCGTGCTTCTCGAGCGGAAAACCGAGGACGAAGGCGGGAAGATCGCGTGTGGAGACGGGTTGAAAGGCAAGAGTTCGCTGCCGGACGTGATCGACAGGGACCGGCTCAAATCGGAGTCGTTCACCAATCGAAATATCAACCGGGCGATCTTCCAGAACCCCCGGACGGGCGAGGAAGTCGACATCCCCTTCAACGAAACCGGGGCCGTCATCGACCGCTGGAAGTACGGCCAGATCCTCCTCGACGAAGCGGACAGAGCCGGGGTCGACCTCCACTACAATACGGTCGTATCGGACGTTATCCAGCCGGAAGACCGCGTCGAAGGCGTCAGAGCAGTCCGCGACGGCGACCCGGTCGAGTACGAGGCCGAGGTCGTCATCGACGGTGCCGGCGCGCTCTCGCTGCTGCAAGACAAGGCCGATTTCTCCGCGTCTACCTTCGACACTCGCGTCGACTACTCGCAGTTTTGCTCAGCCTACCGCGAGGTCCTCGAGGTCCCCGAACCGGTCGAGTGGGACGACGCGCTCGTATTCAAGCCGACCGAGGAACTCGGGTACCTCTGGTACTTCCCGCGTTCCTCGACCGAGATCAACGCCGGCCTCGGTTTCCAGATGAACAAGCCGTCGATGAAGCTCGTCGACGTCCTCAAAGACGACCTCGAGGCCCATCCCGAGTTTCAGGGCGCGACGGTCAAGAACAAACTCGGCGCCGCGCTCCCGACGCGACGGCCCTACGATTCGGCGGTGCATCCGGGCTACGTCGCCGTCGGCGACTCGGCGGGCCACGTCAACCCCTGTACCGGCGGCGGGATTCCGGGCGCCGCGAAGGCCGGCCACTGGGCGGCCAAGGTCGCGACCGAGGCCATCAGCGATGGCGACGTGAGCGAGGCGGGCCTCTGGGAGTACAACCGCCGCGTCCAGACCGATTTCGGCAAGCGCTTCGCCGCGATGGACCTGTACAACATCTTCGGCGGGGCACACGACATCGACGATCTGATCGGCGTCATCACCGCCCTGCCGGGCCAGCAACTCGTCGACGCACTGGGCAAGAAAGGCACCGCCGAGATGACTCTCGGGCTGAAGCTCAAAACCCTCCTCAAGACGGTCGGCCACTGGGACGTCCTCTACAAGCTCTACAAACTCCAGCAGGAGGCGAACTCGCTCAAGGAGATCTACGATAGCTACCCCTCGAGTCCGAAATACTTCGACGCCTGGCGGCGGGACCGAGACGGCGTGATGGACTCCGTCTACGATCTCACCGGCGCAGAACCCAAGTACTGACCACCGCGGGTTACCCGCCCGGAGGAGGGGCTGGCCGGTCCACCCCACCTTCGCTTCCGCTTTCACAATCCCCTTTTTCGTTCGTCGCCCAACACTCGCACATGGCAGACGAAATCGCACCCGGTACGTGTCCGACGACGAGTGGCATGCCGATGCTCGGGCTCGGAACGTGGCAAAACACCGATCCGGAGCAGTGCGCCGAAAGCGTTCGCACCGCCCTCGAGACGGGGTATCGGCACATCGATACCGCCCAGATGTACGAGAACGAGTCGGCCGTCGGCGACGGCATCGCTCGAGCCGACGTCGACCGGGAGGATATCTTCCTCGCGACCAAACTCCGCCCGGAAAATCTCGGCCGCGAAGACGTCCTCGAGACGACTCGCGAGAGCCTCGAGCGCCTCGGCGTCGACTCGGTCGACCTGCTGTACATCCACTGGCCGACCGAGGCCTACGACCCCGAGGAGACCCTCGGTGCCCTCTCGGAACTGTACGACGACGGGCTGATCGACAACGTCGGCGTGAGCAACTTCGAACCCGAACAGCTCGAGGTCGCCGTCGACGTCTGCGACGCGCCGATCTTCGCCAACCAGGTCGAGTTGCATCCGCTGCTTCCCCAGGAGCACATCCGCGAGACCTGCGAGAACCTCGACGTCGAAGTCGTCGCCTACTCCCCGCTGGCCCGCGGCGGCGTCTTCGACCAGCCGGTCCTGGGAGAAATCGCGGCCAAACACGACACGAACGAAGTGCAGGTCAGCCTCGCGTGGCTCCGCGAACGCGGCGTCACCGCGATTCCGAAAGCGACCGGCGAAGCCCACATCCAGGACAACTGGGAGTCGCTGACGCTCGAGCTCGACCGGGAGGACCTCGAGGCGATCGACGCGATCGAGGAGACCCACCGGGAGGTCGACCCGGCGTTCGGCCCCTGGAACTGAGAGTCGACGGAATCGCGGAGTAATCGATCGTTCACTCGCGACATGCCCGTTTCTATCCTGCAAGCGACACTGCTTGAGCACACTGAGCGGCGGCCGATCGGAGTGGTGTGGTTGACCGACGAGCACGCGCACACCTATCAGAGAAGGTGACCGTTTCAGCAAGTGAGGGACTCACTTACGCGGAAACGATAACAGCGGTATCACGCCGATAGAGGCGGCTAAACCGGCGAAACGATCGCCTCGAGCCATAGCCGTCTCATAACAATATACGGCCGACGTGTAGCCCGACGTGTAATGAATGCACGAGGTGTACCTGAATGAACTGTCTCTTTTTTACGAACACGCCGGCACACGTTCATCTCTATAAACACACCATCGATCGCCTCGAGGAGCTGGGCCACGACGTACTCGTGTTCGCCAGAAGCGACGAGTGTACGGAGGCCCTGCTGCGGGCCCACGAACTCCCGTACGTGATCTACGGGGGCCGGGGGGAGGAGAAACACTCGCTGCTGTGGGAACTGCCCGTTCAACTCGGCCGTATCGTCCGGCGAGCCCGGAAGTTCGGCCCTGACGTGATCTTCGGAATCGGACCCTACGCCGCCTATACCGGCCTCGTAACGAGGTCGCCCGCGATCGCGGTCCTCGACTCGGAGCCCTCACTGGACCACGTCGTCGCCCGACCGTTCGTCCGCGCGTTCCTCACGCCGGAGGCCTTCCAGAAAGATCTGGGCGAGAACCACTACCGGTTCCGGGGATTCAAAGAGTCCGCCTACCTCCACCCGGATATCTTCGAACCCGATCCCAGTATTCGCGACGCGCTCGGCGTCGATCCCGACGAGTCGTTCGCGATCGTCCGTCTCAACTCCTTCAACGGCCACCACGACGTCGGACGGAAGGGGTTCTCGCTCGAGCAGCGACGCCGATTGCTCGGGGAACTAGCGACCGAGACGACCGTCTTCGTCTCGGACGAAGGGAGCAATCTCGATCTCGAGCACCTGGACGCTCGCCCGTTCGACCTCCACCCGGCGAAACTCCACGACGCGCTTTCGGAAGCCGATCTGCTGGTCGCGGATACCCAGACGATGGTGACCGAAGCCGCCTTACTCGGGACCCCCGCGATCAGGTCGAACTCTTTCGTCGGCGAGTCGGATATGGGCAACTTCCTCGAACTCGAAGACGAGGAGCTCATCTACAACCTCTCGTCGTTCGATGCTGTCCTCGACCGATCGCGGACGCTGCTGGCCGACGAGTCGGTGCCCGAACAGTGGGAACGACGCCGCGACGAGTACGTTTCCGAGATGGTGAACCTCACGGAGCTGCTGTGTACCGTCGCGCTGACATTCACCGAGTCGGCCCGCGGAACGACCCTCGGCGACGTCGCGGAGGTGAGCGGATGAAGGTCTGTTCGGTCGTCGGTGCCAGACCGCAGTTCGTCAAGGCCGCGGTCGTCTCGAGAGAGCTGCGAGCGGTCGGCGAGGAAGTCCTCGTCCACACCGGCCAACACTACGACGAGGAGCTCTCGGACGTCTTCTTCGACGAACTCGAGATTCCGGAACCGGACTACAACCTCGGCGTCGAGTCGGACACGCATGGACGCCAGACGGCGGCGATGATCGCCGGCCTCGAGCCGGTGCTCGAGGAGACCGATCCCGATGTCCTCCTGTTGTACGGCGATACGAACTCGACGCTCGCCGGGGCGGTCGTCGGGTCCAAGCGCGACGTTTCCGTCGCGCACGTCGAGGCAGGACTGCGAAGTTACAACCGCGACATGCCCGAGGAGACGAACCGCGTCCTCACGGACCACGTCTCGGATCTGTGTTTCGCGCCGAGCGAGGCGGCCGTCGAGAACCTCGCTGCGGAGGGAATCGACGACGGCGTCCACTGGACCGGCGATGTGATGTACGACACGATTCTCGAGGCGCGCACTCGCGCGCACGACCGGTCGACGATCCTCGAGGACCTCGATCTCGCGCCCGACGAGTTCGTGCTCGCGACGGTCCACCGCGCGAGCAACACGGACGACCGGTCGAACCTCGAGTCGATCCTCGACGGCCTCGCGTCGTCGCCGCTGCCGGTCGTCTTTCCCGCCCACCCGCGGACGATCGCCCGACTCGAGGAGTACGACCTTCGCGACAGGGCCGAAGACGACCTTCGACTGATCGACTCGCAGGGCTATCTCGACTTCATTCTACTTCTCGACGCCGCAGAGCGGGTCGTGACCGATTCGGGCGGCGTCCAGAAGGAGGCGTTCTTCCTCGAGACGCCCTGCGTGACCCTCCGTCGCGAAACGGAGTGGACCGAGACGGTCGAGGCCGGGTGGAACGAACTCGTCGGTCCGGACGCGGACCAAATTCGCGAGGCGATAGCGTGCGAACGAGACGCCCACTCGAGGTCGCAACCGTACGGCGACGGGGTTGCAAGTCGCCGGATCGTGGGACTCCTTCAGCAGGCCGTCGACGAGGATGCGAGTCCGGCCGTCGAACCGTTACCGAACGGGCTCGCGGATTGAATCACTAAAGTCCAAACCAGATCGATCAACGGCGGACCATAAAGATGACAAGCGAGCGCGTCGCGACTCGATATGCTCAATCGTCGGAGCGGCAATTCCGTGCGAATACGCCGCATACGAGAGCGTGTCCGGCGATCCGAAATTCCGACAGACGTTTCCGCTCCCACAAACGGTTTAAGCGAAGTAATTATATCTAATTACAGACGATGACCGAGAACTTCCCCGACTACGTCGACGTCGACTACGACGACGGCGAGGGTCAGACGCCCGAGGAGTATCCACACATACACGACAAAATCGAGAAGGCGATCGAGGTGACTCGAGAGGGCCTCGAGCAGTACGAGAACCCCGCGGTCATGTGGACCGGCGGCAAGGACTCGACGCTCGTGCTCTACTTCGTCAAGGAGGTCGCGGATCGGTTCGATCTCGAGGTTCCGCCGGCGATCTTCATCGATCACTACCAGCACTTCGACGAGATCCACGACTTCGTCGACCACTGGGCCGACGAGTGGGATCTGGAGGTCGTCTACGCGCGCAACGAGGACATCGGCAGCTACGTCGAGGAAAACGACCTCGAGCCGGGCGACGAGATCGATATCTCCGAGCTTTCGGAGCACAACCGCCACCACGTCGACAACATCCTCGAGTACGAGGAGGACACCTTCCCGTTCCTGCTCGATACCTACGCGGGCAACCACCTCCTCAAGACGGTCGCGCTCAACGACGCGCTCGAGGAGTACGACATCGACGGCATCCTCTCGGGCGTCCGCTGGGACGAACAGGAGGCACGCGCCGACGAGACGTTCTTCTCACCGCGACACGATCCGGACATCTACCCGCCTCACGACCGCATCCAGCCCATCCTCCAGTTCGACGAGGCCGCCGTCTGGGAGGCGTTCTGGAACTTCGCGGTGCCGGACACCGTCCCCGAGTTCCCCGACGACGGCTACGTCCCACAGAGCGACGACGACCTGCCGAACGACCTCACGCAGGAGGACATTCCGGTCTCGCCGAAGTACTTCGCCGGCTTCCGCTCGCTCGGCAGCGAAGTATCGACCGAGAAGGCAGACACCGAACCCGCGTGGCTGCAGAACCTAGAGGAGACGACCGAACGCGCGGGCCGCGCCCAGGACAAAGAGGACCTGATGGAGCGCCTGCGCGATCTGGGCTACATGTAGGCCAAATCGGACGAGAATCGGGACGTGAACGATCATCGTTTTCGACCGTTGGTTCCCTCTTGAGAGCGTGCCGAACCACCTGTGGTTCGATCCCGAAACGCTCTGTGCGTGTCGTGATGAACGCGATACTGAGAAGGAACGTCGTCAGTTCGTCGCTCGATACTCGCCGTGTTTGACGCCGATCGCGAGCATGATCGCGCCGAACAGCGCCATCGACGGCAGCACCATCATCATGATCGTGTCCATCCCCATCGGCGTCATCGGCGTGATTTCGGGGAGGACGACCAGTCCGCCGATTCCGACGAGCAGTACGAGGACGAACGCGCCGACCGTCTTCGGTACATCGAGTCCCATACCCGTACTGAGGAGTCGGTTCTTGTAAGCTGAACGGAACCAGAAACGCCGTCGCGAACGCGGGCCGAACCGACGAATCACGAGCGCGACCGGCCTATCCGGACGGGCGAACGAGGTTCGCGAGCGCGATCAGAACGCCGAAGAACCAGCCCAGCGGGAAGGAGATCCCGAGCCACATCCCGGCGTAGGCCGGACCCTCGAGCTGGAAGTTCTCGCGAAGGAGGTCGTTGATCCCGCCGACGAACAGGACGTTGTCGAGGATCCAGACCGCGAAGTCGTAGCTCGGCTCGAGGACCGCCCCCTCGAGCGAGGGCATGACCAGCGCGGCGACGACGGGGGGCAGAAAGATCGCCGTCATCGCGAACGGGTAGGCGAGCACCACCGAGACGAGCCGTCCGCCGACCTTCGAGAACGTGGCGGCAAGCGCGGTCGAGACGACGGCGACGGCGCTCGCGGCCGCGATCGGAATCACAGTCTCGGTCGGTAACTGTAAGTGAGCGACGACGGTCACCGCACCCCAGAAGACCAGCGCGATCGCGGTCACGCCGACGACGCCGAGCCGCGTCCGGGTCGAATCCAGCTTCGAGGCGTAAAACCGCATCGCGAATCCGACGACGGTCATCGGGTACAGTGCGAGCAACCCGACCAGTCCGAGAATGCTCCAGACGCGGTAGCCGATCTGCTGGGGAAGCGTTTCGGGCTCCCACTTACCCATGACCGAGTGGCCGCGACCGCGCTGGCGAGGGAAGATCAGTTCCATCCAGGCGCCGTGCAACCGCTGTAAATCGACTCTCACCGCACCCACGATACCACCGCCGCCACCAGAGCGAGATCGAGTAGACATACGGGATTCAATCTACCGATACACCGTAAGTTTTCCTGCTACGTTTCGAGGGAGTCAGTATTCGACGTCGACCGCCGCTCCGATATCGACCGCAGCGCCGCTCGCAGCGCTCTGGGAGATCGCGTCCAGCACGGCCATGTTCGCGATCGCTTCCGACCCATCCGTTCGCGGCGTCGCGCCGTTCTCGACGCAGTCCGCGAAGTGTTCGACCTCGAGGCGGTACTGATCGACCGGCTCGAACGTCTCGAGGGCGTGACGGCCGTCGACCTCGTACTCGAGTTCCAGCGGTTCCCCGCCCGGAACGTCGAAGGCGTCTCTGACCTCGAGCCAGCCGTTTTCGGCCTCGACGCGGTAGTACTGCACTTTCTGGGTGTCGAACCCGGAGGCGATGCGGGCCGACGCGCCGCTGGCGTACTCGAGAATGGCGGCCAGTTCGGTGTCGACGCCGGAATCGCGCGAGTCGTCGGCGTGGGCGTAGACGCGGGCGGGTTCGCCGAGGAACTGGCGAGCCACCGAAACCGGGTAGCAGCCGACGTCCATGAGGCTGCCGCCGTCTAAGTCGGGAGAGAGGCGGATGTCGTCCGGCCGGCCGGTCAACGAGAACTTGAACGACGCCGTGACCGAGCGAATCGTCCCGAAGTGGTCGTCCGCGATCTCGAGCGCGCGGCGGGTCCGGGGATGGTAGAGGTACATGAACCCCTCCATCAGCGTCACGTCGCGTTGCTCGCAGTAGTCGACGACGTCCCGCGCTTCGACCGTGTCGACCGCCAGGGGCTTCTCGCAGAGTACGTCGATACCCGCGTCCGCCGCGGCCTTCGTCCACTCGGCGTGCAGGGCGTTCGGCAGCGGAATGTACACGGCGTCGATCGGCGCGTCCTCGAGCAGGCGATCGTACCCCTCGTAGACGTGCTCGATGCCGTACTCCGCCGCGACGGCGTCGGCTCGACCTTCACTTCGGGACGCGATCGCGACCGTCTGGTGGTCGCTCGCATCGACGGCCGGGAGGAACGCTTTCTGGGCGATTCCCGCCGTGCTGAGTACACCGAAATCCATGCACGAACAGAAGACCGATTGCTATTAAAACCTGTATGTATTCGGAATGGATTCGGTTCGGCGGGACAGCGCGTCGTCGTCGCGACGCGACGGGCCGCTGTTACTGGCGCGGGGCCGTCGGTTCGAGAGCCATCACTTCCTCGAGCGTCGGGATCGACCCCTGTGCGCCTTCCGTTTCGGTCGAAATCGAGGCCGCTGCCGTCGCGAGGTCGGCCGCCGCGTCGATCGATCGGCCGGCCGCCAATTGCGCGCCGAGGTAGCCACAGAAGACGTCGCCGGCACCGGTTGTGTCCACCGGGTCGACCGACGGCGGCGTAACTCGATACTCGCTCTCGCCCGAAACGATCACGTCGTCGGCCCCGCGCGTACGGACGACGGTTCCGGCGAACGCCTCGAGGTGGCCCTCGAGCGCGTCGTACTCGGTCTCGTTGACGACGACGACGTCGACGGTGGGTTCCGCGAGGAGCGGGTCAACGCCGTCAGTTGGTACGGGATTGAGGACGACTGTCGGTCCCGCCGCCTCCTCGCTTAGTCTCTCGAGCAACGATCGCATCGTCGAAACGGGAATCTCGTTCTGCAGGAGACACACGTCCGCGTTCCGAATCCGGTCGTAGTGGCGGTCGACGTAGCGAGCGTCGACCGCCTCGTTCGCGCCGCCGAGGATCGCGATCCAGGACTCGCCGTCGCCGTCGACGAAGATGTAGGCCTTGCCGGTCTCGCGCTCGGCCACCGCGACCGAGTCGACCGTTACGCCGCGATCCGCGAGCGTCGATAGAACGTCGTAGGTTCGCTCGTCTTCGCCGACGGTGCCGAGAAACGTGGACTCGGCCCCGCCGCAGGCTGCCGCGACCGCCTGGTTCGACCCTTTGCCGCCGATTCCGTCTCGAAACTCCTCGTCGGCGATCGCCGTCAGAACGTGTTCCGTTCGGACGGTCTCGCCCGGTGCCGGGAACCACTCGTAGGACGACTCGAGCGTCCGGATCTCGGCCCGGGAGCGGAACGTTGTCCTGTCGACGTTGACGCTGCCAACCGTAACGACGTTCGACATTCGTACTCGAGGTACCGGTTCGCGGTATATCGTCGTTCTGATCCGCTCGAGTTCGTTCGGCCGAATTATATATTACTCGCGGACTGTCTGTCGGCGACGAATGCCGCGATCAGGCGTCATTTATAGCCGGACTGCAGAGTGCCGCCAATGGAACGTCGGACGGTCCTCGCGGGCGTCAAGTCGCCGCCGGTCGCGTTTTTTCTCGCCGTGGCGGTCGGGCTCGCGACGTGGCTCGCCATCGCCGACACGGGATCGATGGCGACGATGCTCTCGATCACGCTCTTCTGTATCGTACTCTGGGTTCTCACGCCGGTCCCACCGTCTTTTACGGGCGTCCTCGGCATCGGCCTCATCGCGGTCGCGTTCTCGACTGAGCTGGCGCTCAGTGGCTTTCAGAAACCGGCGACCTGGCTCATCGGATTCGGGCTGCTCATGGGCGAGGCGACGCGGCGCAGCGGTCTCGCGAACTGGGCCGGCGACTGGATGACGAGCCGGAGCGTTTCGCCCGCGGTGAGTTCGAGTCCGGTTCAGGCCTATCGGCGACTGCTCCTCGCGCTTTCGCTCGGTGCCCACGCGCTCGCGCTGCTCGTTCCGTCCTCGCTCGTGCGCATTCTCGTACTCGCACCGATTCTCAAGGAGACCGGCTCGCTGTTCGAATCGCGAGAGGCCCGCGTCGGCATCTACCTGGGACCGCTGTTCGCCACGTTTTACGGCTCCGCCGGCATCCTGACCGCCGATCTGCCTAACATCATCCTCAGCGGATTCGCACAGTCGATCGCCGGCCAACAGATCACCTGGACTGAGTGGGCGATCAACATGTACCCCGTGATGGGGCTCTTGCGGGTGTTGCTTGTCGTCGGGATTGTCTACTACCTGTTCCGGCCGGCACCGGAGTCGGCGTTCGAGCTTCCAAATACCGACGGCGGGACCGTCGGAGACGCCGAAAAGCGAATGTTACTCATCTTGCTCGTCGGCGCGGCCGTCTGGGCGACCGACTTCGTCCACAGCTTTCACCCCGTCGTCGGCGCGCTCGTCGTCGTCGTCCTCGCGTTCCTCCCGAACGTCGGCGTCGTGGACTTCCGGACGGTCGTCGAAGAGACGGACTTTTCGATCCTGTTTTTCATCGCGGCCGTTTTCGCCATCGGCGACGGTCTCTCCCAGACCGGGTTCTCCGACGGCGCGTCCACGTATCTGCTCGAGTTGATCCCGACCGACGCGCCCCTCGCGATCATCTTCGCGTGTGTCTTTTTCATCACGTTCGCGCTGACCTTCGTGATGGAGGGGCTGGCCGTCGCGAGCGTTCTCACCCCGATTTTGATCCCCTACGCCGAAGCTGCGGGACTGCCGCTGACGCCCGTCTTGATGTCCGAAGTGGTGGCGCTGAGTTCGTACTTCTTCCCGTACCAGTCCGCGGTGCTGATCGTGATGCTCGCGGAAGGCGACGTCGAGACGAGGGAGTTGATCACCACGACGATCGCGTGTTCGCTCGCGACTATCGTGGTCTTGCTTCCGATTCAGTTCGGGGTGTTCACGCTGCTTTACTGACCGCACGCTCGCGCTCGTCGCCGAATTCGCCTCCCTCGAGGGGAGGTGGCGGCTGCTCGAGGAGAAGAGACCTGAGAGAATTCGGGAGTCAGAGAGCGATCGCTCGCCGAACGTCGGATCGGCCACAGAGCAGTGCCGTCAGCAACGAGTCGGCCCGAAAAGTCAGTCGCTGATGAACTTGTTGTCGCGCCAGTTGACGCCCGTCTGGGCGGCCTTGCGGTCGCCCGGTCCCTCGACGACTTCGACGTCCGCCGGTCGGGGTTCGCCGTCGACGATCCGGGTCGCCTCGAGGTCGCCGTCGTGTTCGGAGATCGCCGTCAGCGTTCCCTTCTCGGCGGCCTGTGCGATGTCACAGAGCACGAGGAACATCTCGTACTGCAACAGGGAGTTCTGGAGAACCGTCTCCCGGTCGCCTTTGAACGCGGCGAACTCGACGAGTTCGGACTCGATCTCCTCTTCGTCCTCTTCGTCCCAGCGGAAGGAGTTTCGCCGCTCCTCGGGGTCTTCCTCGTAGACCCTGTTCTCCGTTACGCTCGCTTTGAGCTGTGCCGCGGGCGTGTACTTGCTGACCGATTCGTCTTCGGAGACGGCCTTGAGTATGAGCGTGTTGTTCCGACGCGTGAGTTCGACATCGGTCACGCCATCCGGGTAGGTGGCCTCGTCCAGATGGTCGCGAAGGTCTTCGAGTGGCAATTCGAGCGTCGAGTGGAGCCGATATACGTGTCTTGAATCCTCTGTTGACATGGTGGGAAGGTGTGCCGGCGACAGTCGTTGGTTGTAATACGGGAGCGTGCCATATATGACCTGCTGTTATATACGGACACGTCGAGCCCGTACCAATCTCGGTTCGATCGGATCGAAACGCGCTCAGGCCGCGTTGAGCGTCTCGGCGAGTTCGCCTCGCTCCTCGAGTTCCGAGAGGATGTCCGAGCCGCCGACGAACTCGCCGTCAACGTACGTCTGCGGGATCGTCTCCCAGCCGCTGTGTTCTTCGAGCGCCGCGCGATACTCCGCGAGCGAGTCGAGCACGTCCACGGTTTCGAACTCCTCGCGGTGCTCGCTGATCAGACCCAGCGCGTTCCGGGAGTACCCACACTGGGGCATCAGTTCGGTTCCCTTCATGAACAAGACGACCTCGTTCGCTTCGAGGGTTTCTTCGACGTGTTCGTCGACTTCGTCCTGATCGAGGCCCTGGTTCGGTGGGAAGTCCATGTCTACCCATACGGGAGTGTGTCAGATAGGCCTTGCGTCATTCTCCTGCATTCACTGGCCCGATATCTGTCGGAAAATACGATTTCCACTGAAGCGATACAGTCTTCGTCGAAGCGAATCTACACATGCAAAGTCGATTCGGCGGCGGTTAGACCACAGTGAGTAACTTCTCGACGAGCGTTTCCGGGGCCGAGAAAAAGGGCGAGTGGCTCGTATCGAGTGCATAGACTTCATCACAGGGGAGCTCCTCAAGCATCTTCCGTTGGGCCCCGGGCGTGATCGCCCGATCCTGTTTGCAGCGCAGGTAGACCCGCGGGACACTCCCGAACTCGTCCGGGGTAGTTTCCACCGGGGTGACCATTCCCGCCAAGGGTTCGGGCCGAAGCAGTGATTGAGCGAGTTCCACGTCGGCTTCCGAGCAGTCGCCGTAGAATGCCTCTCGAGTTGCATCGTCTGGGACACGAGTCTCCCCGGCGTCCTCGTCGATGACGAGGTTCTGCGTCACTACCGATTCCTCGTCCGATTTCGAGTAATCGATGAGCGAGTTGCCGCGTTCGGGAAGGAACGCTGTGAGGTAGACGAGCGTATCAATCTTGTCGGCGTAGTACTCGGCCGTTTGCGTAATTATCACGCCCGCCATACTGTGTCCGACCAGAATCGACGGGTTATCTTGGGCTTCGAGCACCTCTCCGACGCGTTCGACGTGGCTCTCGAGAGTGACTTCCTCGACCGGAGTCGTGTCGGTTCCGTGTGCAGGAAGATCGATCGTGACGACATCGTGACCGGCTTCCTCGAGTTTCGGTACGACCTTGTACCAGGCCCAAGCGCCGTGCCATGCTCCGTGAACTAGAACGAACGTACTCATAACCGATCACCGGAAACAGCTGGCATTACGTTCTCCATACGGGGAAATCCAACAGGTGTATCAAAAGTATTACCATGATAGAAAATTCCGACGGGAGAGACGTTATCCCAGAACAAGTTGTATCAGAATTAGATATAGAACGTGCGCAATTGTCGTTCGAAGAATCATTTCACGACTGCTCGAGGCGGACGATCCGGTCGTCGGCCGCTCGCGGGAACTCGCCACCCGCTCGACCGTCCCGGTTCGACGTGAGGAGGTACAACGCACCGTCGGGTCCCTGTTCGATGTGTCGGAGACGGCCGTACTCTCCCTCGAAGAGGGGGTGTGCGATCGCAGTCAGCCGATCGTCGAGCCAGGACTGGTCGTACACGATCCCGTCACCGCCGTCGCCAGCGCTCGAGGATTCGCGGGACACGGTGAGGGTGACCGCGTACAGCGTTTGCGAAGCGAGGCCGCAGGCGAACAGCCGATTCTGCCAGTTCGGGATCGCGTCTCCGTCGGCGAACGTGATCCCCGAGGGTGCCCAGGTCGTTTCGGGACCCGTGTTGAGGAGGGGCGGCGTAACCCGGTCGTACTCGCCGTAAGCGCCGTACTCCGGATCGTCCGGGCCGCCGCGAACGACGTCCCACCCGTAGTTCCCGCCGGGATCGACGATAGAAACCTCGTCCCGGCTGGTCGGTCCGTGTTCGGCCGCGAACGCCGTTCCGTCGGGTCCGAAATCGATTCCCTGCGGGTTTCGATGACCGAGCGAGTACGTCCGGGGATCGCTTCCGTCACCGAAGTCGGGATTCCCCGGCGCGGCGTCGCCGTTGGGCGTAACGCGAAGGATCGCCCCCGCGAGCGATTCCGAATCCTGCGTCTGCGACGGCGTTTCCGCGTCGCCCGTCGTCACCCAGAGATTGCCGTCGGGACCGAACTCGATGCGTCCGCCGTTGTGAATCGCCGCTCCCGGAATTTCCTCGACGACCGGCGAGAGGTCCTCTCGCTCGAGGTCGTACCGGACGACGCGGTTCTCGATCTCGCCGGCGTCGACGGTGTAGTAGACGAACAACGACGGCTCGTCGGGATAGGAAGGATGGGCCGCGACGCCGAGCGTTCCGCCTTCGCCCGGGGCCGATCGATCCGGCAGGTCCTCGGCCGCGAGGATCGTCTCGCCAACCGACGGCTCGAGTTCCGTCTCCTCGCGCATCGCAGCGCCATCGAAGCGCCGGACGCCGCCGTCTCGTTCGGTGAGGAACGCGTCGGCTCCGGCGAACGTGAGATCCCACGGGATCTCGAGGCCGGAAACGACCGTCGTCGGTTCGACGTCGGCTTCTGCGGGGACGCCCCCGGCGGGCTCCCAGTCCGGTTCGGACCACTCGTAGCCGGGCGCGTCTCCCGGTTCAGCGAGCTCCGTCTGGGTCCTCCCTCGAAGACACCCTGCGGCCAGAATCGAGACCGTACCGGCCGTCTGCAGGACGCGTCGTCGTGACGGACGATCCATACGAACGAGAACGACGCGGAGACACGACTGTGCTTTGGTCGGCGGTGAGCCGGCTCGGTCTACTAACGAGAGAAATCGAGACGGTTCGACCGCGTCAGTCCGCGGTCGCGGACGAGGAGAGCACGTCGAGTTTCTCCGCGGTGTACCCGAACACGTCGCGGTAGCCGTTGGCCGACATCAACACGGGATAGAACGGCTCGTCTGCAACCTGCTCGTCGCCGTCCGCGGCGGCGAAGGAATCGCCTTTCTCGACTCGAGTGAAGTTGTCGACGAACACCTCGTAAGTGTCGGCCTGGTCCTTCCAGATGCAGTCGACGAGCCGGTAGATGGGCAGCTCGCGGCTCACCGTATCCCCCGGCAGCGCGCCGGTCGCGGTCAGAAACGCCCGCGTGAGACTGTAGGCGTTTTCTGCGGCCGTTTCGCTCCCCTGCAGTCCGCACTCGACTTCGATCGTGTCGATCTCGGTGAACAGTCGCCCCTCCGAGAAGTTCCCCGTCTCCACCATCGCCGCCACGGGAAGTTGCGGACAGAGCTTTCTCGCAGTGTCGGTTACGGCCTTGACGATGGCGAACGGTTCGCTGTGGCTCTGGGTCGAGTGCATCGAGAAGGTGAGACACCCCTCGAGTTCATCCGTGAGTTTCGCCGCTAACTGCCCTTCGTGCGTCTCGGCGTTCGGGTCGCCGGGAAACGCGCGGTTGAGGTCCTCGTCGACGTACCGAACCTGTTTCTCTAGGGCTCGCTCGTTCGCGACGACGAGTTTGACGGGCCGCTCGACGGACGGCCGCTGTTCGAGCAACCGCTCGACGGCTCGAACGCCGCAGGGCTCGTCGCCGTGAACGCCGGCGAGAATCGCTATCTCCGGCGTTCCTGACCCAATCTGTGCAACTCTCATTACCAGCTATAGGTTCGTCAGCCTCAAAGGCAGTTCGATTACGAACGACTTCGGGGCGGGGTGCCATGGAGAAACGCGCGTCCATCCAGCGTCGTTTCGCGCCGTCGAACACGAACGAGCGAGCCCCGACTCGATCACTCGAGGCCGTCCGCGTACGCGCGGTCGATCTCTCGAGCCGTCGGGTACTCGCCGTCGAGGCGAATCCGCCAGCCGTCGATCCGGTCGGGCGACTCGAGCGCGTTCGTCAGGGCGGTCCGAACGTCGAGGACGTCGACGCCGTAGTAATCGCCGGGGACGCCGCGAAGGTACTCGAGGGCCGTTCGAAACAGCGATCGCATGCCGCCGTCGTCCCGAAAGTCGACGCGTTTGTAGGCTCCGGCGGCGACCTGGACCATCCCGTGGAGGAACGCACTCTCGGTGCGCCCGCGGCCGTAGTTGTACCACTCGTCCTCGAAGCAATCGTGACTGCGGTGGTACTCGCCTGCGTTGAACAATCGAACGCCGTGGACCGTGGCTCGACGGAGCGTGGCGTGTTCCCAGCGCTCGCGGTCGGCGAGCCAGCCCGCGGGATCTCCATCGGGCGGGTCGACGGTCGGATCGTTCGTGTGCTCGTCCATGGAGATACCAGCCCGGCCAGCGGAATATCGGTTCGGGTCGCCGCCGAATCGGCTCGTTCAGTTCGAACACAGCCGGACCCAGACTCTCGAGCGCTCGGATCCGAATTCGAAAACGGCCAGAGTCTTTATCCGTGATCCTTCGAAAGTTTCAGCTAATGAAACAGCCGTACGGACGGTGCGAGGACTGTGGTGAGCGTCTCTACGAACATATCGACGGCGGGTACAGGTGCGGGAACTGCGGCGCGCGCTACGACGAGTCGGTTTTCGACGGCGATTCCCGGTCCGCGGAGGCCGCCGTTTCGACGAACTGACCGTCCGGACGTATCGCTTGTTTCTCGGCAATTTTCGGCGGGTAGGAGTGCGTTCACTCGAGAACACCCTCGAGAGAGAAATCGGGACGTTTTAACCGCCCCGGAGCGAACGCCTGCGTGTGTGCGAGGGTAGCCAAGCGGTCAACGGCGACGGACTCAAGATCCGTTCGTGTAGACGTTCGTGGGTTCAATTCCCTCCCCTCGCATCACAGCACGGCGCTTTCGCTCACACGCGATAGCGACCGGCCACGATGCGGAAGATCAACACGAAGCGATCTTCCCTCGCAACTTACTCCTGAAACCAAACTCGAGCGAGCGACGGCTCCACCTCCGCCGGATCGTCCTGTCGCCACTCGAGGACCGTCGAGACGTCTCTCAGCGCGCGGTCCAGCCGCCGTCGGCCGCCAGACACTCGCCGGTCACGTAGCTGGCGGCGTCGCTCGCCAGAAAGACGACCGGGCCCGCGATCTCCTCCGGCGCGGCAAAGCGCTCGAGCGGCGTCCGATCGAGTATCGACTGTCGGAGCCGTTCGTTCGCCTCGAGGTCCTCGGTCAGCTCTGTCGAGACGTAGCCCGGCGCGACGGCGTTGACCCTGACCTCGGGTGCCCAGTCGAGCGCGATGCTCTTGGTGAGCCCGACGAGGCCGTGTTTCGAGGCGACGTAGGGATGCTGGCGGGGGAGCCCGACGAGACCGCCGACGCTCGCGACGTTGATCACCGCGCCACCGTTGCTCTCAAGCAGCGACTGCGCCGCGGCGGTCGTCACCTCGAAGGCCCCCTCGAGGTTGACCGCGAGGACGTTTTCGAGGCTCTCGGTCGACACCTCTTCCGGTCGTCCGAGCGCGTCGTCCGGGTTGAATCCGGCGTTGTTGACGACGATATCGATCCCGCCGAACTCGGCCTCCGCGCGCTCTATCACCGCCGCGACCGCATCGCCGTCGGTCACGTCGGCCACGCCGGCTTCCGCCGTCCCACCGTCGTCTTCGATTTCCGCGGCGACCGCCTCGACCTCCTCGCTCGTTCGCGCCGTCGGGACGACCGCCGCGCCGGCCGCCGCCAACTCGAGTGCGATCGCTCGCCCGATACCGCGTCCACCGCCCGTTACGACTGCGACTCGGCCCTCGAGATCGAACGCGTCTGTCATGGCTAGTTTCGACCGTTCTCACGTACTCGATCGGGCATCTTGATTGCTGCGAGCCGATTTCCTCGCGGAATTGGGCTTCTCGGGTCGTCGAACCACCACACCTTTTCGCTTCGGCGTCCGAGATTCGTCCGATGGACGAACTCGAGCGAGCCGACGAGCGGGCGGCGTGTGCGCTTCGCGCGGCGAGAGCAGGCGCTTCGGTCGCCGAGGAGTCGTTTCGCACGACGCTCGACGTCGAGACCAAAGGCGAGAAGACCGACGTCGTCACGCAGGCGGACCGCGACGCACAGGACGCCGTCATCGAAGCGATTCGAGGGGAGTTCCCAGACGATCCGATCGTCGGCGAGGAGGAAGGCGCGCTCAAGGAGGTCCCCGAATCGGGGCCGGCCTGGATCGTCGATCCGATCGACGGGACGAGCAACTACGTTCGCGGCCTGCGGATCTTCGGCACCGCAGTCGCGGCGGTGATCGACGGCGAACCGGTCGCCGGGGCGATCGACCTTCCCGCACTGGGGGATACCTACCGGGCCGGGCCGTCGGGGGTCTACCGGAACGACCGCGGGATCTCGGTCAGCGAGACCGCGGATCCCGAAGCTGCGACCGTCTCCCCGACGTTCTGGTGGGGGTTCGACCAGCGCGATCAGTACGCCGCCGCTACCCGCGAAGTCGTCGAGCGGTTCGGCGACATGCGACGCTTCGGCAGCGCCCAGGCCACCCTCGCGACGGTCGCCTGCGGCGGTCTCGACGGCACGGTGACGAATCTCCCGACTAATTCCTGGGACACCGTCGCCGGCGTCGCGATGATCCGGGAGGCCGGCGGCACCGTCACGGACCTCGATGGCGAGCGCTGGCGCCACGACAGCGTCGGGTTGGTGGCCTCGAACGGCGCAATCCACGAAGAACTGCTCGAGGCCGCGCAGGCGATCGACGACTGAGAGTCGACCCGACCGTCGGTGGTCGGGCCGACTCGAGCGATCGGCGGTCCCCCTTCGATCAAGTAATTGACGGCTAAAATTCGACAGAAGCGACCGAGGACGGGACTTCGTGGCGAGAGCCCGGGCACGAGTTGCCCGGCTTCTATCCGTCCACGAAACCGGAAACTGTAAGCGGTCCCCGCAACGGATATCGGTCATGGACGACCTCATCGAACGGTACGGTCCGGTACGGGTCTGGGCCGCGACCGTCGCACTCCTCGCGTCAGCGATCACGCTTGGGGCGATCCTCTTTCCGCAGCGAGTGTACGTCGATATCATCTGGCAGTACTTCTGGGGACCGGTGGTCGCCGACGCCCACGGCTGGGACTGCGTTACGTGGGCCGGTGGGAATCCGGTCGAGTGTGCGACCGCGCCGAACGCCGCCGGGCCGACCGCTTCGCCGGGGTACACCTTCCAGTCGTACGCGGGCTACATCCCGACGCTCGTCATCCTGTTAGTCGGGATCATCTTCATCGTCGACTGGCTTGACATCGACCGGTACCGCGCGGGCTTTTACGGCCTGTTCCCGTTCTTCCTGTTCGGCGGCGTGCTTCGAGTCGTCGAGGACGCGAACGTCGCGGCCTACACCGCGACCGGTGAGCTCCCCATCCAGATGCCCTGGAACGGCATCCTGATCAGCCCGCTCATCTACTTCACCGTCTTTTTCTTCACGCTCTTCGCCGTCGTCGTCTCGGTCTGGCTCGAGCGCAACGACTACGTCTCGGGCTACGAGTACCCGCTCGCGGGAATCGGAACGCTCGCGCTCGCGTCCTCGCTCGGCTATCTGGGCTACCTCGCGGTGACGGAGTCGTACGTGGAGTTCTACCCCGGCCTGTTGGTCGCTACCCTTGGCGGCGCGACGATCGCGACGGCGATAACGTGGCTGTTGATACAGCGGTTCGCACCCGGTATTAACCGCGGAACGGAGTACATGGGAATCGTCGTCATCTGGGCCCACGCCGTCGACGGCGTCGCGAACGTCATCGGCCTCGACTGGGCGACCGTCTTCGGTCACGATTACAATCTCATCCCGAAACATCCGATAAACCGATGGATCGTCAATACGACCGGCTCCGTCCTCCCCGAAAACATCCTCGCGGTGACGGGCGACGCGTGGCCGTTCTTGCTCGTGAAACTCGCCGCCGCCGTCTTCGTCATCTGGATCTTCGACGAGACGGTGTTCGAAGACAGCCCGCGCTACGCGATACTGCTCATGATCACCGTCGTCGCGGTCGGGCTCGGTCCCGGAACGCGAGACATGATCAGAGCGACGTTCGGCGTCTGAACTCTGGCACTGTTCTCTCGCCCCCGTCCTCGTTTGCCGATCGTCGTTTGAATCGACTCGAGCGCCGTTCTCATTCCGTTCGCCGAACGACGAACGGCCGTGTGAACCGACGGCGAGCGGCACGACCGACCGAGCGGGGCCTTTAATCGCGCGCGGCGGAAACGGACGAGCATGACTGAATCATCGGGATGGTTCGCCGCCCTCGCGGCCGACCCCGACGCGGACGACGACGCGCTCGTCGCCGCGATACGCGACGGCAGCGCCGACGAACCGGACTCCTGGCCCGATAGCGCCGTCGACGAAGGCGTGGTCGAAGACGAAGACGCCTACTACGACCGTCTCCACCGGGCAACGATGACCGCGACTCGAGCGGCCGTCACCGAGCGCGAGCGGGCCGACGACAGCCAGTTGATCCACGCGATCCGAGCGATGGACGACTGCCAGCGGACCGCGAACGAACTCGCAGAGCGGGTCGCGGAGTGGGGCGGCACGCTCGATCCCGACGCCGGCTCGGGGATCGAGTACGCGCGAGACCTCGCGGCCACCGAGCCCGAGCCGGGCGAGACCGCCGTCGTCTCGCTGGCCGAACAGGTAGTCGACCTCGAGGCGGAAGCCGAGCGGCTGCGTGCGTACGTCGAGCAGACGATGCCGACCGTCGCGCCGAATCTGGCCGCGCTGGCCGGGCCCGTACTCGGGGCGAGGCTCGTCTCGCTTGCCGGCGGCCTCGAGTCGCTGGCGAAGAAACCGAGCGGGACCGTGCAGGTGCTGGGTGCCGAAGACGCGCTGTTCGCGCACCTCCGCGGGCACGCTCCCTCGCCGAAACACGGGATCATCTACATGCACGACGGCGTTCGCGGAACGGCCCCGGAGAATCGCGGCTCCGCGGCGCGCGCCCTGGCGGGGAAGCTCTCCATCGCCGCGCGCGTCGATCACTACTCGGGCGAGTACCGGCCCGACCTCGAGGCCGAACTGACCGAGCGACTCGAGACGATTCGCGCTCGCACCGGCGACGAGTACGACGGTGGGAACGGCGATAGCGATGCAGTCGAGGGAACGAACGGAGGGGAGATGGATGAGTAAACTCCCAAACGGCATCCAGCGACGGCAGATCGACGGCGAGGACCGACTCACCACTCGAGGGTCGCCGGTCTACGGGGAACCGACCGACGGCGAGTGGCGCGCGTGGGACCCCCATCGGTCGAAACTCGGCGCGATGATCGAACTCGGGATGGACCACGGCCTCGAGGGCGGCGAGACGGTGTTGTATCTCGGCGCGGCGAGTGGAACGACGGTGAGCCACGTCGCCGACTTCGCGGGGCCGACCTACGCGGTGGAGTTCGCTCCCCGACCCGCCCGCGAACTCCTCTCGGCCGCCGAGTCGCGACCGAACCTGTTTCCGCTGTTGAAAGACGCTCGCAAGCCGGACACGTACGCCCACGTCGTCGAGTCCGGCGTCGACGCGATCGTACAGGACGTCGCAACTCGCGGGCAAGCACGCGTCGCGCTCGAAAATCGAAGATTTCTGGCCGACGACGGCCGCCTGTTGCTCGCGATCAAAGCGCGAAGCGAAGACGTGACGCGGGAGCCGGCGAACGTCTTCGCGAACGCTCGAGACGAACTGACGGAAGACGAGATGGGGTACGAACTCATCGAGAGCCAGCGGGTAGACGATTATCACACCGACCACCTCGCAGTCGTCGCACGGCCGAAGTGACCGCGTTCGAAAGCTATCTCCCACCGTCCTGCCGACCGATGCGGTCGAGTCCAAACCGTATTTACCGCCGCGGAGTAAACCCACAGACGATGGAACGCGGGTCCTCGGAATCGTTCACACGGATGGGCACACTGGGCATCGAAGAGGAATGTTTCGTCGTCGACGCCGACGGACGGCCCACGAGCGGGACGGACGAACTCGTCTACGAACACGACCCGCCCGAAGTGCTCGAGGGGCGACTCGATCACGAACTGTTCAAGTTCGTCATCGAAACCCAGACGCCGCTGATCGAGCGCCCCGAAGACGCGCGAGAGGCGCTCCTCGAGATCCGGCGGGCGCTGGTCGAGCACGCCGAGGCCCACGGCTACCGGATCGCCGCCGCGGGGCTGCACCCGCTCGCGAAGTGGCGCGAACTCGAGCACGCCGAGAAGCCGCGGTACCAGTCCCAGCTCGACCGGATCCAGTACCCACAGCACCGCAACACAACTGCGGGCGTCCACGTACACGTCGGCGTCGACGACGCCGACAAGGCGGTCTGGATCGCGAACGAACTCCGGTGGTACGTCCCGATCATGCTCGCGCTCTCTGCGAACTCGCCGTACTGGTGCGGGTTCGACACTGGCCTCGAGTCGGCTCGGGCGAAGATTTTCGAAGCCCTGCCGAACACGGGGATGCCGACCCACTTCGAGGACTACGAGGCCTTCGACACCTTCGAGCGGCGGATGCTCGAGACGGACTCGATCCGCGACCGGGGCGAACTCTGGTACGACGTCCGCCCGCACACCGAACACGGGACCGTCGAGATCCGAACGCCCGACGGGCAGGCCGATCCGAACGTCGTCCTCGCGTTCGTCGAGTACGCCCACGCACTGGTCGAAGCGCTCGCCGAGGAGTACGAGGACGGAACGCCGGGCCGAAGACACCGACGCGAACTCTTAGACGAGAACAAGTGGCGGGCGATCCGCTACGGCCACGACGCGACGTTCATCGACCGCGACCTCGAGGGAACGATCGGACTGGGAGAAGTCGTCGACCGCGAGTGCGAACGGCTCGGAATCGACGGAATCAAAGCCGTCTACGAGGCCCCGAGCGGCGCCGAGTCCCAGCGACGGCTGCGACAGACTCGCGGCGAGGACGCGCTCTGTGACTCGTTGTTCCTCGAGGCAGCGTAACGGAATCGAGTGGAATCGCGCGCGTTCACCGTTCAGGCGGCCGTCAGCAAACCTTTAACAGTACGGATGACTTAACTCAACGGAGAGACATGGCTTCGGACGAGATCGACGGCCACCAGCCAGACGATTCGGACGATCGCAGCGAGGGGGCGACGGGCCCCGGCGGGTCTGGCGACCGGCCGCGCGAAACGGCTGCTGACGAGGTCGACCAGCGGATCGTCGATCTCCTCTCGTGGATCCTCGATACGGAGACGCGGGCGAAGATCTACGTTTACTTGCTGGCCAACGCCGGGAGCACGTCCGAGGAGGTCGCGAAGGGGACCGGCCTCTACCCGAGCACCGTCCGCGAGGCGCTCGCGGAACTGCACGAGGAAGACCGCGTCATCCGTGAAAAACGCGCCAGCGAGGGCGCGGGAAACAACCCATACGAGTACACGGCGATTCAGCCGAGCGAACTCGTCGGCGGCGTCGTCGATCAGGTCCAACAGGAGCTAAACACCATCTTCACGCTCGACAGACTGCTCGATCGAGACCGGGCGACGGAACTCGAGGGCGACGGAGACGTCGATCCGGTCACGATCACGGTCGACGACGAGAGTTCCGAGGGGGAATCCGACGACGAGACAGAACCCGACGACGATTCAGCGTCGCGTTCGAGTAGCGACTGACTGCTCGTTCTCAAAGTAGCAGGCTGAACTCGAGCGAGACCACCGCTCAACGTTCTTTCGCCAGATGGAGTGTCGTAGGTATCAGCGTTCGCGATCGGCTGTCGCCCCTCTCAGTCGTGGATTCCGAGAATCCCCGGACGCTCGAGTTCGAGGTCTCGGTCGACCGCTCGAGCGGTCACCGTCGGCCACTGGCCGGTGGTCGTCAGCGGTTCGAACCCGTCGTCTGTGACGAGGACAGTCCCCTCGCTCTTTGCCCCCTGAACCGTCGGATTCCAGGCGTATGCCATCGGCGTCCGGACGGCCGCCTCGAGGTCCGGCGTGGCGATCCACTCCCGGCCAGCGAATCCGGCCGCACCGCCCTGATGGTGGTTCTGCCACTCGCCGTCCCAGCCGACCGCGTCGTAGGCGTGCTGAATTGCTTCGAAGACGTCGCCAGCGGCACCTGCTGCGGCTGAGGTTTTCGTCTCGCTCGAGTCTGTTTCCACCGAATACACGCTCGAGGTGGCACACTCCCGCGTGGCCGCGAGGGCCGTTGTCTCGACGCGAGTCGCGGCCTCGTGGCGCCCCTCGAGCCACTCGGGCGGATCGAACGCGACGGTTCGGGTACAACTCGCGTGCAGTCCGTCTCGCTCCGCGGTCACCGAGACGAGCGCGTAGTCGCCCAGTTGCTCGCGTTTGGGCGTGTAGTGGCGATACGTCGGGGCACGCTCGGAGCCGCCGACGAGCACCACTGGGGCTTCGATCTCTCGAGCCGAGAGCGCGACTCGCAGCGCCGAGGCGACCTCGTGTTCGGTGTCCTCGCTCTGTAGTTCGTGACACACCGATTCGACGGCGGCGGCGGTTTCCGCGCCGAGGTCGCGGTATCGCTCTCGGTCCTGCTCGGTAAGGGGTTGGCGAAGCGCGCTCGAGTCGACGCGTTCGAACCACGGGAGGTCGATATCGGCTGCGGCGTTTTCGCCGGCGTATTCGGCGAGTGCGTCCGCGAGGTCCGTTTCGTACCACGGGAACCGCTCGATTTCGGGTGTTTGTTCGAGATCGGGACACTCCTCGGTAAGGATCCGGTCGGCTTCGATGTTGTCGGCGAGCAGCGTCAGTTCGTCGCCGTCGTAGCCGATCGCCGCGACGCCGGCGTCGGCCGATCGATCGACGACGTTCGAACCGCCCGTGAGCCAGGCGAAGGAGTTCGGCCGGGCGAACCAGATCGAGTCGAGGTCGCGATCCTCGAGATAGTCCTCGAGTCGCTCGAGTTTTTCCATGCCGGGTGCTTGCGTGGCTGGCTCTTGAATGCGACGAAGCCGCTTCTTTTTCCGGTCTCGAGAATAGGGCTCGATGGAGGGGATTAATTTTGCTAAGAACGCCATGGCTTTCGCGTGTCTGACTCAGGATGACAATATCTGACTTATGCTGGCAACACTGATTTCCACACCGCTCACGGGTCACTACGTTCCCCGTTCACATTTCGAGATCCTCACTACGTTCGGATCCCGCACTCCCCAACCGATTCGGTCACTCGCATGCTCGTTCCCTCATCCCTCGCACGGCTTCCGATCGCGGTTCCGAACCGCGATCGGGCGCGCGCCACCGTGGATGGATATCTCGGTCTGGAGTTCGCGAAAATCAGTCCCGGTCCACTGCAACTAGTCGTCCGTCCCGAACATCCTCAGGAGCGAATCTCCCGAAGCTTCTGGCGGCCCGGTTCGATCAGCTCGTCGAGGTAGCTCGCGAGGGTCCCCTTCGCGTCCGCGGGGTGGAGTTCGCCCGACTCGAGGTCTGCCTCGAGCGCCTCGTACCGTTCGTAGCTGATGTTCCCCCCGTACTCGTCGGGGCGCTCGACGACGATTTCGCTAAAGCGCGGGAAGACGTGGTACTCGAACAGTTCGAGGACCGGGTTCTCGAGGTCGCCCTCGGGATCCGCGGTCGGCGGACAGAACGCGGAATTTACCTTCTCCTCGAGTTCCTCGGTCGAGTCCTCCATCGAGATGGTGACGCCGTCGCTCGAGGACATCTTCCCCTCGCCGGTCGTGAGGTCGGCGACGATCGGCGTGTGCAACGCGGGGCGAACGTCGTATCCCAGTTCGGGCAGCTCCTCGCGCGCGAGCATGTGGACCTTGCGCTGGTCGATCCCGCCCACAGCGAGGTCCAGATCGAGGTACTCGATGTCCAGGGTCTGCATCAGCGGGTAGACGACGTGGCTCACCTTCGCGGTGTCGCCGCCCTGAATTTCGGCCATCGCGCGCTGGGCGCGGTTCAGCGTCGTCTCGAGTTCGAGTGTATGGAGATCGAGCGTGTACTCCTCGTCGAGTTGGAACTCGGAGCCGTAGACGAACTCCGCCGAGTCCTCGTCGAGCCCATAGGCGATGAACTGGGCTTTCATCTGCTCTGCGGTCTCGCGGATCTCCTCGAAGGTCCCCTTGCCGTTCAGGTAGGCGTGGACGTCCGCGAGCAAGACGACGACCTCGAGGCCGGCATCCTGCAAATCGATCAGCTTGTTCGCGGTTAGAAGATGCCCGAGATGCAAGACTCCCGAGGGTTCGTAGCCGACGTAGGCGCGCTTGCCCGCCGGATCGGCGGCGAGTTCCCGTACCTCCTCGTCGGTGACGACCTCCTCGGCGTTTCGCATAATCAGCTCATACGCGTCCATAGGTGGACCAACCGCGGCAGGGATTTATGCGTTCTTGAACGGTGCCACCGATTCTGGGGGTCTTCCCAGGCGCAAAGCGCCCCGGTACATCCTGGGCGTGTCACTGGGCAGAACTCGCACAACTCACCCCGGACTTTTAGGTATTCGTCCGTTGACTTCGTAGTATACGATTTCCCCTTCGGGGACCAGACCGAATCCGTCGCCCACTGCTGAGTCGTTGCGACCCGCCGTCCCGTCGCTCTCGCTGATCTCGTTGTGACCACCTGATACGTACTCCGGAGATTCCCCGAGGCAGGACACGATAGTGATCATGAGCAAAACCAAACACAACACGAAGTCAGACGAGTCGGGAGCCCATCGCGGCGTCGAATCTCTTCAGACGAGCCCCGACTTTCGAGGCCCGGTCGAATCCTCGAGACATCACGAGTCGAACGATCACCTCGCGCTCGTCTACGACTCGAGGGACGAACAGCTCCAGACCGCGATCCCGTTCGTTCGACAGGGGCTCGAACGGGGCGAGCGGTGTCTGTACATCGTGGACGAACACGACAGGGCGGAGATCAAATCGGTGATGGAACGTGCAGGAATCGACACGGAAGCGGCCCTCGAGTCCGGCGCGTTGACGATCGATACGGTCGAGAATACGTACCTCCGAAACGGCGACTTCGACCCCGACCAAATGCTATCGCGGCTTTCGACGGAGATAGCCGATGCCGCCGACGCGTACGAGGGCTTTCGAGTAACCGGGGAGATGACGTGGATGCTCGACGCTGCGGTCGGTCTCGAAGATCTCATCGAGTACGAAACCAAGCTCGATCAGTTGACTCCCTGCGCAGACGCTATCGCGCTCTGTCAGTACGACCGCGAGCGGCTCTCGGCGGAACTGATTCAGGATATCATCGAGACGCATCCGTACGTCGTTCAGAACCAGACCATCTGCCAGAATTTCTACTACACGCCGCCCGAGGAGTTCTTCGGCGCGGAGAGTACGGAAAACACCGTCGATCGGATGCTGGAGACGCTCCACGACCGATCGACGACGAAAAACGAACTGAAAGAGCGCCGCCGGTCCCTGCAGCGACAAAACGAGATTATGGCCGACGGGAGCCAGAGCTTCGAGGAAAAGCTCCAGTCGGTGTTCGAACTCGGCTGCGAGCGGTTCGATCTCGATTTCGGCGGGTTGGCTCGCGTCGACCCGGACGAGAACTCGTTCGAACTAGAGCACACGAACGCTCCTTGCGAGACGTTCGAACCGGGTCTCGAGCTCCCGCTTTCGGAGACGTTCTGTCCCGCGGTGATCGACGGCCCCGACGTCGCGACCGTCACCGAGCCATCGGTCGCCGACATCGGCGAGACGACGGCCCATCAGGAATGTGAGCTCTCGACGTACATCGGAACCCATCTGCCGTTCGAAGCCGCGAGTGATCGGACGTTCTTTTTCGCCGCCAGCGACTCGAGGCCGGAGGGATTTACCGACGACGAGCGAGCGTTCCATCGACTGCTGAGCCAGTGGGTCAGATACGAACTTCAGCAAGAAGAACGCGAGCGACACCAGCGGACGTTGTACGAGATTGCCGCCGACACCGATCGCACGTTCGAGGAGAAACTGGACGCGATTTTCGCGCTCGGCTGTGAGCGCTTCGACCTCGAGGCCGGTTGCATCGCGCGGATCGACGAATCCAGCAACGAACTCGAGATCGAACTGACGAGCGACCCCGCCGAGACCGTTCTCACCGATCGAACGGTCCCGCTTTCGGAAGCCTACTGTCAGACAATCGCCAGCGGTCGGGAAACTGTCAGTATCACCGATCCGGCCGGTGACGGATTCGAAGGGATAGCGGCCTACGAGGAGTACGGTATCGAGACCTACCTCGGGACGCGAATCGAACTCGAGGAGTGTCAGAACCGCACGTTCTTTTTCGTCTCGAGCGAGGAACGCTCGCGCGAGTTTTCCCCGGCGGAACGGACGTTCCACCACCTGATGGGCCAGTGGGTCAAGTACGAACTACAACAGAAACACCGCGAAGAGGCTCTGAGAGAATCGAACGAACGACTCGAGCAGTTCGCGTACGCGGCCTCACACGACCTGCAGGAACCGCTGCGCATGATCTCGAGTTACCTCGAACTCATCGACAGTCAGTACGGCGACGAACTCGACGACACCGGACGAGAGTTCCTCGAGTTCGCCGTCGACGGCGCAGAGCGCATGCGGAAGATGATCGAGGCGTTGCTCACCTACTCCCGCGTCGAGACCCACGGGAACAACTTCGAACCGGTCGAGTTAGACGACGTCGTCGCGGACGTTCGCGAGAGTATCAGTATCCGTATCGACGAGCAGGACGCGGAGATCACCGTCGATGCGCTCCCCTGCGTCATCGGAGATCAGAGCCAGTTGCGACAGGTCCTGCAGAACCTGTTCACCAATGCGATCAAGTACAGCGGCGAGGGATCGCCCCGCATTCGCGTCTCGAGCGAGCGACGCGGCGGGGAGGTGATCGTCTCTGTCAGCGACGACGGGATCGGCATCGACTCGGACGACACCGCCCGGGTGTTCGACGTCTTCGATCGACTCCACAGCCGGAGAGAGTACGAGGGAACCGGTATCGGCCTCGCGATCTGCGAGCGGATCGTCGAACGCCACGGCGGGGACATCTGGGTCGACTCCGAACCCGGCGAGGGGTCGACGTTCTCGTTTTCGCTACGGGCGGCGGACGCCCGATAGAGGGGGATGGGAGGATTCGTCACCGAGTAACTGCGAGAGGGCGAATTAACGCCACTCGAGCCGATCGACACCGTAAACGATAGACACCCCATCGACCGGTCCCCCACGAGCGAAACGTCGCGAGCCGACGGCCCGCCGGACGCGAGCGACGGATGGCGGCCCGCCGGGTTCGCAAGCGTCGCCGTTGCGGTGATCGGGCTCTGGCTGTTCGTCGGAGCGACGTTCCTCGAGCCGAGCGGCGGTTCGTTCCGGAGTACTGCCGGCTCCGGGCTGGTCGTCGCTTGTCTGTCGGGATACGACGCCTACGAATCGCGAGAAGCGAGCGCCATCGTGTCAGACTCCGACCGAGGATGACCGTGGGCCCGCCTACTGCGTGCGTGTCGACTCGAGGGTTCGGAGCCGGTGAGCGGCGGCGTGATGGCCGGTCGCGACGACGGCGAAGACGACCATCGCGACCGTGAAGCCGACGGCGATCGCCGGCGAGACGTCGTTGACGTAACTATTACCCAGCTGGCCGAGCGCGAGGAGCAGCGGCGCGATCGAGACGAGCGAACTTTCGATCGGCGATTCGTGAAAGAGTTCGGTGAACCGTTGAATGTCGGGCAGTGCCATAGTGCGAGCGAAGCTATCCGTTCTGAGGGATGCGGTATCGTATTCTTTTTGGTCCGTTCGTCGGTCGCTACTCGCCGACGCGCCGGACCGATACGTTCTTTCTCCCCGCTTCCCAAGGGGGACTATGCGGATCCGAGAGTTCAAGGACGTGCTCGAGGACGTCACCGACCACGACGCCGACCCGGAGGGCTGGCGGGCGGTCGCCGGCGACCGGGCCGGTGGCGTCGGAGAAGACATGTACCTCGCCCATCCCAGCGCGGGCGTATTCTTTCTGAAGACCTACGCCAAGAATCCCTTCGAGGTCCACGGCGTCGGGACGCGGGTCGCTCGCAGTCTCGACGACGAAATCGGGTCTTTCCTGCCCGAACGCGAGAGCGGCGGCCGGTTTGCAGTCCAGTCTCCGCCCGAGGACGAAGACCACGCCGAATCGGTCGCAAACCGACTCGAGACGGTCGTCGAGACCCACGCAGACGCCCCGACGACGCCGGAGGACTTCTTCGACGACGTGATGGACGCCCTCGAGAGTCCGGCCTTCGGGCCGATGGCGTACGATCAGTACGACCGGCCGGACGAACTCGACAGCCTCGCGGACCGCTTCGACGAAGCGGAGAAGCTCCTGAGCGAGGAACTCGACGACCTCATCGAGGCGGACGAGGTCGACCGCGGGTTCATGTGAGCACATCGCTGGCGGCCTGCTAACCGTCTCGGTGGTGACCCGCTAACCGTCCGCTGGGAGCCGCCAACCCCCTCGGTGGTGGCCCACTAACTGCTTCGCTGGCGACCCGTTGGCCGCTCGCCGGTGAGGCTTTGTACGCCGGTCCCCAGTCGCTACGTATGACCGTCGAGGACACGGTTCGCGAGTACTACGAGACGCTGCGTCGAGGCGGGCAGTTGGAGTCGTACTTTCTCGAGGCGCCGTCGACGACAAAATTCGGCGTGAGCGAGTCGCTGTTCGGCTACGACGCGGTCGCCGACGCGCTGGCCGAACAGACCGAGACGACCGCCGACTGGACCGTCGACAGCCATAACCTCGTCGCGACGGACCACGGCGCGTACGCGACCGTCGCCGACGAGGTGACGTTGGCGTGGACGGACACGCAGAGCGGGGAGCGGTGGCGATTCGAGACGCGCTGGAGCGGGACGCTCGAGCGACGAGACGGGGACGCTGGCGCGGACTGGCGGTTCCGAGCGATGCACGTCAGCGCGCCACACCAGCTGTGAGCCGACGGAACGTCCCCCGGAGCGGACGGTCGGTGAGCGCTCGGCTACAAGCCGGGTTCGTCGCGCTCGTCTCCCTCTCGAGCGGTCTGATGGCGCTTTTCGGGGGCGGGACGGTGCTCGTCGTCGCACTCTCGGTGCTGGCCGGACTGGTGGTGGGGGCCAGCCTGCTCTGGTACATTCGCTGGATTACCAGCTGAGAACCGGGGGAACCGAACTGGCCACTGTCCCGACCACAGAAGAGAGTCGATGAACGAACGTCGATCACTCCTCGGTCGGGCGTTCGATCAGACGGGCGACCGTCACGACCGTGTTAAATTCTGACGGCGCGCCGCGGATTTTCACGGTTTGCTCGGCCGGATCGTACTCGATGAACTCGACGGTGCTCGCCTTCGGAAGGTGGACGTGCTGTAACTCGAGTTCGAGTTCGGCGAGGAACTCCTCGGGTATCTCGGGGGGCGGCGTGTTCGTCTCCCAGGCGGCGACGACGTCTAACAGTTCCTCGACCGAAACCTCGCCCCCGCTATCTTTCAGGTGATAGAGGACGTGACGGCGCCGTTCGTCTCCCAGCAGGTCGAAGACGGTATCGAGCGAAACCATTGCTACCTAGTGGTATCCGATCGATATAGCTGGCGTGTTAGTCATCAGCCCGCCTGAGTATCAGCGAAAAAGAACGGTCCGATGGCGCGGACGACGAGCACCTAGCGTTCGATGCGTCGAACCCACGTTTCCGGCGCGTCGAGTTCGTCGTGACTCGGCAGGGCTTCGGGCTGTTCCCACACCCGACTCGCCGTCTCGAGGTCGCGAATTCGAACGACGTGTTCGAAGAAGTTCTTCCCGCGTTCGTACTGGCGTTGTTTGAGTCCCAGCCCGAGCAGTCGACGGAACAGCCGCTGGAGTGGACCCCGACCCTGTCGCCGCGCGTCTAGCTTTCGCCGAAGGTCCGCGTATTCGTCGTCGAACGCGTGGTCCATCAGCAACTCGGCGTAGCCCTCGACGACGGTCATCGCGGCGTCTAGCTCGCGGAACGTCGCCTTGTCGAAGCTCCCGTCGGCGAGCGAGTCGATCCCCCGTTCCATCCGACGCTCGAGGTGATCGGAGAGCCACGGCGCGGCCCCAAACTCGGCGGCGTGTGTCACCTCGTGGAACGCGATCCAGCGCCGGAACCGATTCGGATCGACCTCGAGGGCCGCGGCCGCGTTGAGAATGTTGGGTCTGACGAAGTAGAGCGCGTGATCGTCCGTGGGCCGGTCGGCGAGCAACAGCGGATCGTACTGGCCCAGAACGTTTCGACCGAGAAAGGACAGCAGGACTGTCATCGTTCCCGTGTTGATCGTGCGAGCGACGCCCGGGAACGCCTCGGTGTGGCTCTCGATTGGTGCCATCACCCGCTCAAAGGTCGCGACGTTGGCGTCGATCCAGTGATGGCGGTTCTGGATCTCGATGGTGTCGGGAACGTCGAACGTTGCCCCCGAGACCTCTCGAATCCCCGCTCGCGCTTCGCGAACGTCTCGAGCGTAGGCCTCGCGCTCACCCGGGGCCAGCTCGAGCGACCCGGCATCGGTCGCGGCCTTGGCGGCCTCGGCGGCGGAGCGCCAATCGACCGCGTCGTCCCCCGACGCGCCCGCAACCGCTCGAGCGCTGCGATAGAGGTTCATAGAGTGAGTAGAACAAGCGGACGCAAAAGCGTTCGGCTCGGTTGCTGGCTGCGTGTCCTCGGCGGCGAGTACGGCTAGTTGACGATGACGTCCGGTTCGTCTCGTTGCTCGAACTCTTCTTCCTCGTCGTCCTCGCCACGGAACTTCTTCATCGCGACGCCGATGCCGACCAGGAGGGCGAGTCCGACGAGGACGCCGAGTGCCCCTTTCCCGCTCGAGTCGTCGTCGGCCGCCGCCTCGTCGTCGCGGTCATCGGATTCGACGTCGTCAGCCTCGGCGGTCTCGCCGAAGGGGAGCGCGTCGTTGATCGTTTTCGGACCCAGTTGCGTGTCGCCGTCCAGATGCAACTCGATGAGGGTGAATTTCTTTCCCATACGGAACCAGTCCACGGGCGTCCACTTAGCCGTTGTGCTGGGTCGAACGAGTGTTTTCGGTGAGTGGGAGAGACCACCGACGGCTTCAAACGGGCGATCCCGTCGAGTCGGTCGCGTCTTCTCGCTCCTCTCTGTCGGCCAGCGCTACTCGTCTCGGGGTAGGTATCGAAGATTTGCTACTATTCATTCGTCGGAATTATAGCGTCTCAGAGAACGAGATTGGCGTTTTCGTGGTATTTGACCCGTATCGGAGACGACCGGTACGATTAAGTGTTCATCACTTGCGCTCTTTCGTATGAGTGGACGACCGCTGGACGTCCTCGAGGCGTCACTCGACGAACGGGTCACCGTCCGATTGAAAAGCGGCGACGAGTACGTCGGCGACCTCACGGGTTACGACCAACACATGAACCTCGTCTTGGAGGACGTCTCGATTCCCGTCGAAGACGAACTCACGGACGACGCGCCGGGCGAAGACACAACCATTATACGCGGCGATAACGTCGTTTCGATCACTCCATGACTGGCGCAGGAACCCCGAGCCAAGGAAAGAAGAACAAGACGACACACGTCAAGTGTCGACGCTGTGGCGAGAAATCGTACCACGTCAAGAAGGGCAAGTGCTCCTCGTGTGGCTTTGGCAAGTCCGCCAAACGACGCGACTACGAGTGGCAGTCGAAGACCGGCGACAACTGATTCTGCGGATATTCGCGTCTGCTGGTACCGTCTGCCGTCTACTATCTGCGGTTTTCGATTCGATTGACCGCTTCGTAATCGGTATGTCGGTCCCGTTTTGTACCCAGTGAGTCGCTCGAGCGGGGCGACCACCGCTAATGGACAGTCCTTAGTTCTGGGCGACGAACCGGACGGTATGGAGACGACAGACGCCTTCCGCGGCCTCGAGTGTATCGACTGCGGGGCGACCTTCGACGCCGAGGACGCGACCCACGAGTGCCCGGACTGCGGGGGGATTCTCAACCCGACCTACGAGTACGGGGCGATCGACCTCGATCGCGACTCGATCGAGTCGCGGCCGTTCGACTCGCTGTGGCGCTACGAGGAACTCCTCCCGTTCGCCCGAGACTCGGCGGTGACGATGGACGAGGGGACGACGCCGCTGGTCGAGTGCGAAAAGCTGGCCGAGGAGTTGGGCGTCGGTCGCGTGCTGGTTAAAGACGAGGGTCGGAACCCGACGGGGACGTTCAAGGATCGGGGCCAGACCGTCGCGGTGACGGCCGCAACGCAGCACGGAGCCGACACCGTCGCGCTGGCGTCCGCGGGCAACGCGGGCCAGGCCGGGGCGGCCTACGCCGGACGGGCCGACCTCGACTCGGAGGTCTTCGTTCCCTCCCGCTCGAGTTTCACGAACAAGGCGATGATCAACGTCCACGGCGGCGAGATGAACGTCGTCGGGGGGCGAATCGGCGACGCCGGCACCGCCTTCGAGGAGGCGCTCGCGGAGAACGATGACTGGTACTCCCTGCAGACGTTCTCGACGCCGTACCGCCACGAGGGAAAGAAGACGATGTTCTACGAGATCGTCGAACAGCTCGAGTGGGATATCCCCGACGCGATCGTCTACCCGACCGGCGGCGGGGTCGGGCTCGTGGGGATGTACAAAGCCGCCCAAGAGTTCGAGCGCCTCGGAATTACCGACGAACTGCCGAAACTCTACGCCGCACAGGCCGAGGGCTGTGCGCCCATCGTCGAAGCCTTCGAGGCGGGACGCGACGAGCACGAACCCGTCGAACACCCGGACACGATCTGCGGCGGGATCGAGATCCCCGATCCCGGCGCGAGCCCGTGGATTCTCGAGGCGCTCAGAGAGACCGACGGCGGCGCGGTCGCTACCGACGACGACGACATCTTAGAGGCCGCGATCGCGGTGGCGAAAGGGGAGGGGCTCGAGATGGCACCCACCTGCGCCGCCGCCGCGAGCGGGGCGTGGGAACTGGCGGAGAACGGAGAGTTCGACGGCGACGAAACGATCGTGATCCTGAACACCGGCACCGGGAACAAGGAAGCCGACGTGTTGCGCAGTCACCTGATGGGCCACGGGATCTGAGGCCCGTAGTCGATTTCGAGCACCGGTAGCGGAACCCTTAGTGGTCGCTTGACCGGCGAATCAAGAGGAGACATATTGTGCTTTGGTATCGCGGGACAAACCACGGCTACCGTTTTTGTGTCACGATTCGTTGCCTGTCGCATGGAGGTTGAGGAGTACTTCGACGATACCGCCGCGTTTTACGACGCCGTCTACGGCGAAAGCGTCGACGGCGACCGCGAGTTCTATCGAGACCTGGCCACCGATGTGGACGGCCCCGTCCTCGAGATCGGCTGTGGGACGGGCCGGATCTACCTCGAGTTGCTTCGAGCGGGCGTCGACGCCGACGGCATCGACGTCTCGAGCGGAATGCTGGACGTTCTTCGCGGGAAGGCGGCCGAAGACGGCCTCGAGCCGACCGTGTGGGAAGCCGACGTGACGGAGTTCGAGGCCGGCCGGGAGTACGCGCTCGTGACCGTCCCGTTTCGCGCGTTCTTGCACCTCACTGAAATCGACGAGCAACTCGAGGCCCTCGAGCGGATTCACGACTCCCTCGCGTCCGACGGCCGTCTCGTCCTCAACGCGTTCGCCCCGAGTTTCGAGGTCATCTGCCAACAGTACGGCACGTGGGAAAAACGCCATCTCGAGGTCGACGGAGCGTCGTACACGTACCGAACGAAAACCGAAATCATCGACGAGGTCGAACAACTCGCCCGGGTCCGGGCGGTAGTTTTCGATGGGGACGGCGACCGGCTCTTCCAAACTGATACGCCATTGGCGCTGGTCTCGAGACGCGAGTTCGAACTGCTCTTTCGACTCTCACCGTTCGCTTCGTGGCGAGCGTTCGGCGGCTTCGACCGCGAACCGCTCGAGAAGGCGAGTCAGGAGATGGTCTGGATCGCCGAATGACTCGTTCTCCATTGTGGCCGACGGCGTGGGTGCACGTGACACGGAAACCGGCCGTCCTCGCGCGGTTTCGAGAGCGATTTAGGCACCGGACGCGTTCGATTCGGGGAGACCGAATCAATGTCGACTGATACGGAGACGGGCGGATCCGCCCCGCCAGACTCGTCCCCGCCCGAGAGCGAACGCCCTCCGGCAGAAACGCAGACCGGCTCAGTGACGTTCTCTCGAGACGGGATCCGGACCGGAATCCTCACGTGCATCCCGATCGCGATCGGCGTCGGCGGCTACGGCGTCGCCTTCGGCGTGCTCGCGCGCCAGTCCGGACTGAGCGTCGCCGAAGCCGCGCTGATGAGCGCGGTGGTGCTCGCCGGCGCGTCCCAGATCGTCGCGGTCGAACTCTGGGCCGATCCGATCCCGGTGGCGGCCATCCTCCTCGCGACGTTCGCGATCAACCTGCGGTACTCGCTGATGGGCGCAGCGCTCAGGCCGTGGTTTCGCAAACTCACCTCGAGGCAGGCCTACGGGAGCCTGTTTTTCATGGCTGACGAGAACTGGGCGCTGACGATGCGCGATCTGAAGTCGGGCAGCGGGCGTGGCGCGTTCCTGCTGGGAAGCGGACTCGCACTCTGGCTGTTCTGGGTCGTCTCGACCGTCCTCGGGGCGACCGTCGGCGGCGCGATCGGCGACCCGCAGCAGTACGGCTTCGATTTCATCCTGGCCGCGGTGTTCGTCGCGCTCGCGGTCGAACTCTGGGAGGGGACCTCGACGCTGGTCCCGTGGCTCGTCGCGCTGGGAACGGCCATCGCCGCCGCGAACGTCCTCCCCGGACAGTGGTACGTCATCGTTGGCGGTCTCGCGGCCGCGCTCGTCGAGGTGATTCGCCATGACGGGTGAGGGTGCGCTCTCGCTCGAGCCGATCGTCGTCGCCGTGATCCTGGCGATGGCGGCCGCCACGGTCCTCACGAAAGTCGGCGGCCTGTGGCTGTTGAGCCGATTCGACGTGAGCGACCGCCTCGAGGCGGGACTCTCGGTGTTACCGGGCGCGATCGTGATCGCGCTGCTGGGTCCCGAACTCGCGGCTGGCGGACCCGCCGAGTGGGGCGCCGGCGGCGTCGTACTGCTCGTCATGTGGCGAACGGAGAACATCTTGCTGGCGCTGGTGTCTGGCGTCGTCTCCGTCGTCGCTTTCAGAGCGGTCGTCTGAGCGCCGATGATCGGGGCGCTCGAGTTCCGTACCCGCGTTCGATACCGTTGGACCCGAGACCACAGAATACCGGCCCGGAGCGTTATACGGACCGATTCTCGGGAAGCGACCGATTCGCAGGGCTTTTGCTCGTTGTCGGAAAACGGGGCGGTATGACTACGCCATGGGAGGACTGGAACCACATCCTCAAGATCGATCCCGACAAGGATCTTCCGGAGGGTGTCACCTACGGCGACCTCTGTGCGACCGGAACTGACGCCATCGAAGTCGGGGGGACGATGGGAATCACCGAGGAGAACATGAGCGCCGTCATCGAGGCCTGTGCCGAACACGACGTCGCGCTCTATCAGGAGCCCTCGAGCCCCGACGTGGTCGTCGAAGACGACGCGCTCGACGGCTACCTCATTCCGACGGTGTTCAACGCTGGCTCGCCGTTCTGGATCACCGGCGCGCACAAGGAGTGGGTTCGACTCGACACCGAACTCGACTGGGAGCGAACGTCGACGGAGGCGTACATCGTCATGAACCCCGACGCGGACGTCGCGACCTACACGGAAGCCGACTGCGACCTCTCGGCCGAAGACGTCGCCGCCTACGCGCAGATCGCCGAGCGTATGTTCGGACAGGAGATCGTCTACCTCGAGTACTCGGGGACCTTCGGCGACCCATCCATCGTCGAAGCGGCGGCCGAGGCGACAGACGAGTCGACCCTGTTCTACGGCGGCGGCATCGACGGCTACGATTCGGCCTTCCGAATGGCGACCCACGCCGACGTGATCGTCGTCGGCAACCTCGCTCACGAAGCAGGCGTCGAGGCGGTCCGCGAAACGGTCGAGGCCGCTAACGACGCCTAACGTATTCTTGGTGATGTGACCAGCGGCCGAGATTGTACTTACGCCGATCGCGCTGGAAAATGTATCACTGGCCTAAACGGTTTTGCGTGTTGCCCGGCGACGTGGGGTATGAGCCTCCTCGCCGAATTCGAAGTGGCGTCTCCAGATTTCGTGCTGGGGCCGACGCTCGAGGCCGCACCGGCGCTCGACATCGAACTCGAGCGCCAGTACGCGCTCGTGCCGGAGCAACCAATTCTCTTCTGCTGGATCCGCTCTCCCGACGAGACGAACGTCGACCGCGCGCTCGAGCGAGATCGGACGGTCGCGCGATTCGATCGCCTCGAGCGAAGCGGTGGTCGAGACCTCTATCGCCTCGAGCGAAGTGATCGAAGCCGAACGGAGGTCATCGAGAGCTACCGACGGTGGGTCGCACTCGGGGGCGAACTGCTCACCAGTCGGGCCGTCGACGGCCGCTGGACGTTCGAGATGCGGTTTCCTGATCGCGGCTCCTTTACCGAGTACCACCGGTTCCTCGAGCGGCAGGGCGTCGAGTTCGACTTGCTGCGAATAGCCGACGGCGAGCAGACGGGAGAGAGCGTTCTGACTCAATCCCAGCGTGAGGCCCTGACGCTTGCGAACGAGTACGGGTTCTTTTCGGTGCCCCGCGAGGCGACCCTGAGCGATATCGCCGGCGCGCTCGGCATCTCGGATCAGGCGGTCAGCGAACGCATCCGGCGAGGACAGGCGCGTTTGATAGAAGCGTACCTTGCGTAGGCGATCGGCCGGAGATTCGAGCGATTTCACTCGAGAAGCAGCGTTTCGAGTTTCGGCAGCGCCGCCGTCACGTTTTCGCGGTGGACGATCTCCGCAGCGTCGTCACTGGGCGTCGACTCGAGGTTGACGATCCCGAGCGTCGCGCCGGTCGAACTCGCCGCCCGAGGGAGCGACGCGGCGGGTTCGACGACGAGCGAGGAGCCGATCGCGAGGAAGACGTCGCTTTCGCGGGCGAGCGAACGGGCACGCTGGAGCGTCGCACCCGGAAGCTGCTCGCCGAACAGGACGACGTCGGGTTTGTACGTCCCCCCGCAGTCACAGGTCGGCGGAAGTTCGCCGTCAGCGACTCGCTCGCGAGCGTCCTCGGCGTCGATGCGACGGCTACACATCGCACAAACCGCCCGGTGTGCGTTTCCGTGTAGCTCGAGGAGTGTCGTCTCCTCGTCGCGGTCGGTATCGGAGCCGGTCCGGTTTCCCTCGTCGAGATTGGTACCGGCGTCGTTCTGGCGTTCCTCGTCGGTTTTCGGTTCGCCAGCTGGCAGCGTCCGTTCGTGCAATCCGTCCGTGTTCTGGGTAACGATCGCGTCGAGATAGCCCGCCGATCCAAGCGCCGCGAGCGCTTCGTGTGCGACGTTCGGTTCGTAGCCGTCGCCGAACATCGCCTCGTGAAGCTCGAGTCGATCCTCCCAGAATCCCTCGGGGTCTCGTCGAAATCGCCCGTAGGTGAACTGGCCTTCGTCGAAGCGCTCCCAGACGCCGCCTTCCCCTCGAAACGTCGGAACGCCCGAGGGCGCCGAGATTCCCGCGCCGGTGAACGCCACGACCGTCTCCGCTCGTTCGATCTCGTCGGCGAGTCGCTCGAGGTCGTCCATACTCGATACTCGAGGCGCCACACCAAAGGCTGTGTGATGGACGGAGAGACGGCGAGCTGCCCCGCAACCGCCGAGCGGTCGCTGGAACTCGAGTCGTCTCGACGACCGGGGTCGAATCGGCCGCGAGCGCGAACGATGGCGCTTAAGTTGCGGCTCCGAGAATCGGTGGGTATGCAGGACAGAACCTACACTGCCGACGCCGAGCCGGGCGACGACGTCACCGTCGCCGGGTGGGTCCACGAGATCCGAGACCTCGGCGGCATCGCCTTCCTGATCCTCCGCGACGCGACCGGGAAGATCCAGATCAAGTTCGAGAAAGACGAGATGGACGAGGACCTCGTCGAGACGGGACTGGGCGTCGCTCGAGAGAGCGTCGTGAAAGTCTCCGGCGCCGTCGAGGAAGAGCCGCGCGCGCCGACGGGCGTCGAAGTGACGCCCGAATCGCTCGAGGTCGTCTCGGCCGCGGATCCCGAACTGCCGCTCGACCCGTCGGGGAAGGTCGACGCGGAGATGTCGACCCGACTCGACAACCGGACCCTCGACCTCCGCAAAGAGGAGGTACAGGCCGTCTTCGAGATCCGTGCGGAGATCCTCCGGGCCGTTCGCGAGCAGTTCCGCGAGTTCGACTCGACGGAGATCACCACGCCGAAGATCGTCGCGACGGGGACCGAGGGCGGGACGGAGCTGTTCCCGATCACGTACTTCGGCGAGGAGGCCTTCATGAACCAGTCGCCACAGCTGTTCAAACAGCTCATCGCCGGTTCGAACATCGAACGCGTCTTCGAGATCGGCCCGATCTTCCGCGCCGAAGAGCACAACACGCCGCGACACCTGAACGAGGCGACCTCGATCGACTTCGAGGGGGCCTTTTGCGACCAGAACGACGCGATGGATGTCGTCGAAGGCGTCGTCACCGCGGCTTATGAGGCGATCTCGGCGAACTGTCAGGACGAACTCGAGGCGCTCAGCCTCGAGGAGGAGTTCGAGGTGCCTGACAAAGCGTTCCCGCGCATCAGCTACGAGGACGCCATCGAACGGATCAACGCCACGGGGGAACTGGACGAACAGCTCGTCTGGGGCGACGACCTCTCGACGGCGGCCGAGGAGGCCCTCGGCGCAGACGTCGGCGGCCACTACTTCATCACCGACTGGCCGAGCGAGATCAAGCCGTTCTACATCAAGGATCACGACGACGACGAACAGCTCTCTACCGGCTTCGATCTGATGCACCCGCGGATGGAGCTCGTCTCCGGCGGCCAACGCGAGCACCGACACGAGAAGCTCATCGAAGGCTTCGAGCAGCAGGGACTCGACCCCGACCAGTTCGAGTACTACACGAAGATGTTCAAGTACGGCATGCCGCCTCACGCCGGCTTCGGTCTTGGCGGCGAGCGACTCGTGATGACGATTCTCGGCCTCGAGAACATTCGAGAGGCAGTTCTGTTCCCGCGAGACAGACAGCGTCTGTCGCCATAGGCGACAGCGCAACTGTCGAGGGGGAGTTCGCAGGATCTCCGATCCTGCGTTATTCCCGCGTGATCGTCAGCGACTGGGCCTCCGACGAAATCTTCAACGTTATACCCGCCGGGACGAAAGCACGGTCACATGCGCGAGGAAGCGACGGCGTTCGTCCCGGGCCACATTACGGGATTTTTTAGCGCACATCCGAACGAGGACCCGGCCAAGGCCGGCTCTCGAGGCGCGGGACTCACCCTATCGGACGGCGTCGAAGTGACGGTCAGTCCGGCCGAAGAATCCGTCGTCGTCCTCGACGGTCGGGAGATCGACGTCGAACCCGTCACGAGAGTGCTCGAGTCCCTCGAGGTGTCCGCTCGCGTCGAGGCTCGAGCCGAGATACCCCTCGGTGCCGGGTTCGGCGTCTCGGGCGCGATGGCGCTCGGAACGGCGCTCGCGGCCAATCAGGTCTTCGACCGTCGGCGCTCGCGAAACGAACTGGTGACGATCGCCCACGTCGCGGAAGTGCGAGCCGGAACCGGCCTCGGCGACGTCGTCGCGCAGGCTCGCGGTGGCGTTCCGATCCGTCTCGAGCCGGGCGGCCCGGCGGCGAACGAACTGGACGGGATTCCGGCGCGATCCCGCGTCGAGTACGTCTCGTTCGGACAACTCTCGACTGCCGAGGTGCTGTCGGGCGATACGGAGGTGCTGTCGGCCGCGGGCGAGCGGGCGCTCTCGCGCGTCGTCGACGAGCCGACCCTCGAGACGTTCGTCGAGGCCTCGAGCGGCTTCGCTCGCGAGGCGGAGTTGCTCACGCCGACCGTTCGCGACGCGCTCGATGAGGTCGCCGAGGTCGACGGGCGGGCGTCGATGGCGATGCTTGGCGACACGGTGTTCGCGCTCGGAACCGGGCTCTCGGACGCCGGCTACGAACCCGATTCGTGCGAAACGTATCCGGCGGGTGCGGTCCTCAGATAACGCCGTCGCTTCTCGCAGTGATCTCGCCACCGGCGAGCCAAAGCTGTTAGTCAGGGAGACGAACGCCTCGAGAATCGGTCGGCTTTTTATCGGAGAACGCGAGCGACGAGTCGTGAGCGATCACGAGACCGTCCCCGCCGAGGTCGACCACGAGGAGGAGATTCCCGAGGATCACCCGAGATATCAGGACCTGCTCACGCGCCACCGGATCGAGGCCGGCGTGGAGAAGGGGATCACGCATCTACAGGGAATGCACGCTGAAGGCCGCGGGAGCGCCTTCGATTACCTCCTCGGCGAGGAGACGATTCCGAGCGCCGCGGCCGCCGAGCGCGCGGCCGCCGCACGACTGTTGCTCGCGGACGAGCCGGTTCTCTCGATCAACGGGAACGTCGCCGCCCTGGTTCCCGGAGAGATGGTCCAACTCGCCGCCGCCGTCGACGCCGACCTCGAGGTCAACCTGTTCAATCGCACGCCCGAGCGGATCGACGCTATCGTCGACCATCTCGCCGAGCACGGGGCCGAGGACGTAAAGGGGATCGAGGCGGACGCACGCATTCCGAACTTGGACCACAAGCGCGCGAAGGTCGACTCGGACGGCATTTACGCGGCTGACGTCGTCGTGGTTCCCCTCGAGGACGGCGACCGAGCCGAAGCGCTCGAGGCCATGGGCAAAACTGAAATCGTCATCGACCTCAACCCGCTCTCGCGGTCACCGCAGGTCGCCGAAATTCCGATCGTCGACAACATCATTCGCGCCGTGCCGAATATGACCGAGCACGCACGGGAGCTCGAGGGTGAGACGGAGTCGACCCTTCAAGCGATCGTCGAGGAGTTCGATCGGGACGAAGCGCTCGAGGCGGCCGAACAGCGGATTCGATCCGGGCGGCTTTGAGGCAGCGCATCTCCCTCAGTTCGAACGGACGACGGCGCAGTTCGAGAGAACGACCGCTCAGTTCGAGAGGACGACCTCGCGAATGTCGTCGACGCTCGCGCGCCGAACGACCGCGCGGACTGGGTCTCTGGCGCCGCCGAGGTTTCTCGAGTCGCCGTCGAAGACGATGAACTTCCCCTTCTTGCCGGGCTCGAGCACGCCGTACTCGAGATCGGCTATTTCAGCGCCGTTGACCGTGGCCATTCGGAGAATCTCCTCGGCAGGGACGTCGGTGAGCTTCGAGAGCATCGCCATCTCCCGGAACATCGACGGCGAGTTGAGCATCACATTGTCGGTCCCGAGCGCGACGGTCGTGCGCTCGAGGAGGTCCGAGACGGGCGGCAGGCCGACGCCCGTGACGAGATTCGAGCGGGGGCAGATGGCGATCGGCACCTCGCTGTCTTCGATCCGCTCTAGGTGAAGCGGTTGCGGATGGACGACGTGGACGAGAAAGTCCGGATCGAGATCGAGCGCCGGGTTGATGTCGCTCTCGTCGACCTCGCCGGCGTGGATGCCGAAGGGCTTGCCCGCGTTTCGGGTCGCCCTGCGCTCGCGGTCGAAGACGTCGTCGTTCGCGCCGCTGGCCCCGAACCCGTCGCCCGCCTCCATCGCCTCGATCGAGCCGCGAGCCATCGCTAGCGCCTCGATGTCCTTCTCGGCGGCGGCCTCGCGGAACATTTCGACGCCCTCGACGTCTCCCTCGCGGAAGTCGAGGCAGGCGGCCGTGCCCGCACGTTCCATGTACTGGAGCGACTGGCTCATCGCAGAGACGAGTTCGTTTCGCGACGCCTCGCGCAACAGGCGGTGTTTCAGCCCGTCCGGAGGCGCGACGAGTTCCTCGAGCGAGAGGCCGCCGCCGGCCTCCTTGGCGATCGAGTCACCGATGTGGGTGTGTGCGTTGATGAACGCGGGGACGATGACGTCGTCGCTCTCGACGCGTTCTTCTTCGATTCGGTCGATACGGCCGTCGCTGCCGACGACGAGTCGTCCTTCGACGGGTTCGAACTCCCTCCCCCGAAGAATCGTGCCCGTACGTTCCATAGGTCCCCTTTCGCTGTCATCCCCTTGAACCGTTCGCTGGTGGTCGGGCGAGACCCGTTGTCGGAAATCCGACAATGGGAGAGCTGGAACGGACATCTTTTGGCCACCGAACCGCTACGAATCGATATGAACAGACGGGCCGTGCTCGCCGGATCCGTTGCGATTTCGCTCGCCGGCTGCCTGAACAGGGGGCGAGGTCGCGGGAATCAGGGCTCGGATCGGATCAGGGAGACCGGCGATATCGAACTGCTTATCGACGGCTCCGAGTTCGACCTCTCGCAGGACAAGTTCCAGTCCGAGAACGTCGACGACGAGTCGCTCTCCTTTCACCTCCACGAGGGCGACGACGACTGGTATATGGAAGGGAAGAGCCGCGTGACCATCGCGGAGGGCCTCGACTTGCTCCCGGCGTTCGAGTACACACAGGAGAACGGAACGCGTCGGCTCACGATCGACGGCACGACGTACGACGAGAGCGAGGACGGAACCGAAATCTCGAGTTTCGTCGACGGCGAGGAGGTCGACCCAGCCGAATACACGCTGGCCGACGGCGACGACCTGCGGATCGAGATCACCACCGACGAATCCTAGGCGCTCGAGTCGCCGCCGAACTGATCCAGTGTCGTGTACAACCCGTCCCGAACGTCGCTGACCAGCGGCCCGTCGATGTCCAGTCCGAGAACGTCGAGGGCCGCACGACCGACCCGCACGCTCGAGTCTGCAGGCGAGTAGACGCCGAGTCGCCACTGTGAGTACTGGGCCCCGCGCAAGGCGTCGACGAGCGGTGACTGCTGGCCAAGCGACCGTACCTCGCCGTTTACCATCACTCGAGACGTCGACTCCGTCATCGACGGTCGGCCCGGAACGTCCAGGATCACCGCGTCCGCGTCGACGCCGGCCTCGGCGGCGATCTCGCGTTCGAACTCGCGAATCGTCTCGTGGTCGGCCTCGATGATCCCGCCGGGCACGTCGTCGATTTCCGCCCAGACGGCGCGCTTGTAGAGGTCACGGTGATCGAGCCTACGGGCGTACGCCGCCGTCTCGGGACTCGAGCGCAACGCGGCGATCAGATCGTAGTCGTCCATGCGCTGGAGCGTCGCCGCGTCGGTCTCGGTCCGCTCTATGAGCCGCTCGCCCGCTCGTCTGAGCATCGCCTTGCTGATCCGAGCGACGCTGTGACTGTAGACGGTCGGGTTCATGAGCGCCCGCGCGACGAGGAGGCTCTCTGCGGTCTGGACGTTCCCCTCGGCGAGGACGAGTTCGCCGTCGACGAAGGAGAGTTCGCGAACGAGGCGTCCGTGGTCGATGGTTCCGTACGGGACGCCGGTGTGGTGGGCGTCTCGGACGAGGTAGTCCATCCGATCCACGTCGAGTTCGCCCGATATCAGCTGGCCGAATCGTCCGTCGCCGGCGACGAGATCCGCGACCGACGCCGGGTCGAGGTCGTGCGCTCGAAGGACGTCCCCGACCGCGCCGTCGGCCAGCAGGTCGTGGACGTCGTCGTGGTATCGGCCCGTCCGGCGGTGGGTCACCGACTCGAGGTTGTGACTGAACGGACCGTGTCCCACGTCGTGCAAGAGCGCGGCGGCCTGGACGCGCTTGGCCAGTGGCCCGTCCACGCCGAGTTGCTCGAGTGCCTGACACGCGAGGTGATAGACGCCGAGGCTGTGCTCGAATCGGGTGTGGTTCGCCGATGGATAGACCAGCGACACGGTTCCGAGTTGTCTGATCCGTCGGAGCCGTTGCATCTGGGGCGTGTCGATCAGCTCTCGAGCGACGCCCTCGATCTGAATGTGGTCGTGGACGCTATCCTTGATCACCTTCATCACCGGCGTTTCGGCCGGATACTACAAAAACCGTCGTGTCACAGTGGAGATTGTTTCCCGGTTACATCCTCTGAGACGGCCGTCCACGCGCTATAGCAGTATTAGTAAAATCCAAATGGAACTGATGGCCCCACCGTCACGACGGCCAAACCCAAAGTATTACAACCAATCTTTCACTACCTAAAGTTAAATTGATTACCGTGCGCTGGTGGTTCGATTACGGTCGGTCAGGCGGCAGGCGTCTCGAGACCGCAGAACGTCTAGTCGTCGGCTGCGACGTGCCCGGAGTTGATACCCCGTGATACGTGCCCTCTTTCGACGCCTCGGGTCGTTCGCGGTCGTGCTCGCCGGCGTTTCCTTTCTCACCTACGGGCTCGTGTTTCTCACGCCGGGCGATCCGGCGTCGACGATCCTTCGAGAGCAACGTCAGAGCCCGCCATCGAGCGCCGCAACCGAAGCGTTTCGCGCGGAACACGGCCTCGACGAACCGTTCGTGACGCAGTACGTTTCGTGGCTGACGGACGCAGTTCGAGGCGATCTCGGCACCTCTTATGCCCGTTCGGAGCCGGTATCGTCGCTGCTGATCGAGTACCTTCCGAACACGCTCGAGCTAGCCCTCGCGGCGATCGGTATCTCGCTGCTGCTGGCCGTTCCGACGGGCGTCGTCAGCGCCGTCTATCACGACACCTGGATCGATCGAACCGGCCAGCTCGTCGCGACCCTGGGCGTTTCGATGCCGAACTTCTGGCTCGGATACCTCCTGATTCTCGTCTGCTCGCTCCGGCTCGGGCTGACGCCCGTTTCGGGCGCTGGAACGATCGATCACCTCGTGCTCCCCGCGATCACGCTCGGCACCGCGACGGCGGCGGTCCTCACGCGATTGGTTCGCGCCTCGATGCTCGAGGCGCTCGAGGCGGAGTACGTCGATACCGCGCGGTCGAAAGGCGTCCGCGAGCGGGTCGTGGTGACCAAACACGCGCTTCGAAACGCCCTCGTCCCCGTCCTGGCGCTCGTCGGCCTCCAGTTCGGGTTCGTGCTCAACGGCGCGGTCGTCGTCGAAGTCGTCTTCCAGCGACCGGGCCTCGGAACCCTGCTCGTCGACGCGGTCTTCGCTCGAGACGTTCCGGTTATCCAGGGCGTCGTGCTCGTGACCGCGACCGCGTTCGTCGCCATCAACCAGCTCGTGGACCTCGCCTCGCTCGCGCTCGATCCGAGACTCGAGCCGACGTCGATCGGCGGTGGTGCCCGATGAGCGAGTCGGACACCGCCGGTGACCGAGCGCGTCTCGTCGCGAGTCGGCTCGTCGACGCGGTTCGCGAACGTTCCGCCACGCGCGCCGGGACGAGGCTCCGTTCGAACGGACAGGTTCGCCTCGGCAGCGCGATCGTCGGCACGCTCGCTCTCGTCGCTCTCGTCGGCCCGCTGGTCGCACCCTACGATCCGACCGCGCAGGTGCTCGAGGCTCGACTTCGGGGCCCGACGCTCGCCCACCCGCTCGGAACCGACGCGCTGGGCCGGGACGTGGCCACCCGCATCGTCTACGGGGCGCGCGTCTCGCTCGGGCTCTCCCTGGTTGCGACGGGCGTCCGGGTCGTTCTCGGTACGACGATCGGGCTCCTAGCGGGTGTCAGCGGGGGCATCGTCGACGCGGCGTTGATGCGACTGGTCGACGTCCAACTCGCGTTTCCGGGCCTGATCCTCGCGCTCGTGATCGCGGGCACGCTCGGACCGAGCCTGCCCAACGTTGTAATCGCGCTCTCGGTGGTCGGGTGGGCCACCTACGCGCGGGTCGTCCGCGGGGCCGTCCTCGGCGTCAAAGAACAGCCGTTCGTGGAGTCGGCCCGCCTCTATGGCACCCCCGTCCGCCGGATCGCGAGACGCCACCTGTTGCCGAGCGTCGTCAGTCCGGTCGTCGTTCTGGCGACGCTCAACCTCGGCACCGTTATCCTGGCCGCCGCCGGCCTCTCGTTTCTCGGCCTCGGCGCGCAACCGCCGACGGCCGAGTGGGGGACGATGATCGCCGACGGCCGCACGTACCTTCGGTCCGCACCGTGGCTCATCACCGCTCCCGGCGTCGCGATCGCGCTCACCGTGATCGGGTGTAACTCGCTGGGGGACGGACTGCGCGACGCCCTGGATCCGAACCACCTCGAGGACGGAAAACGGAGGCGATCTTGACGTGGGTGCGACGCTGACGGTCGAGGACCTCCACGTTCGGTTCCAGAACGGCTCGGACCCGGTATACGCCGTCAACGGGGCGTCGTTCGAACTCAGGGCCGGCGAAACCGTCGGACTCGTCGGCGAGAGCGGCTGTGGCAAGTCGGTCACGGCGCGATCGATCGTCGGCCTCGAGGAGCCGGGGGAAATCGTCGAGGGGAGCATCGAGTTCGACGGAATCGAGACGACGACCGCCGACGACCGCACGCGTCGACGCCTGCGCGCTCGAGCGCTCGCGCTCGTGTTTCAAGACCCGTCGACGGCGCTCAATCCGGTCTACACGGTCGGCGAGCAGATCGCGGAGGCGATCCGAGCATCGAGAAGGGTAGGCGGGCAGTCGATACTAGAGGAACTCGCCACGAGCGTACGTTCTCGTCTTCGGACTCGACGGACGAGACAGCGCGTCCTCGAGTTGTTAGAGACCGTGGGCATCCCGCGGCCCGAGGCGCTGATCGACGCCTACCCCCACCAGTGTAGCGGCGGCATGCGTCAGCGGATACTGCTCGCCATCGCGCTCGCTCGCCGGCCCGAGATCCTGATCGCCGACGAGCCGACAACGGGACTCGACACGACGACCCAGCGCGCGGTTCTCGATCGACTCGAGGCGCTCACTGACGCCACCGAGATGGGCGTGCTCCTGATCAGTCACGACTTCGGGGTCGTCGCCGAACGCTGCGACCGCGTTCTCGTCATGTACGACGGCGACATCGTCGAGCGGGGGCCGGTCGATTCGATTCGTTCGAACCCCGCTCACCCGTACACGAAGACGCTTCTCGGCTGTCTTCCCGGCCGATCCGACCCCCGAGTATTCGATCGGTCCGATCCAGGGTCGCGACCGTCGATGTCCTCCGGATCGCCGTCGGATCGCTCGGCTCCGCCGTCCGGGTGCGTCTTCGCCGATCGCTGTTCGTTCGCGCGATCGACCTGTCGGGAACGGAGTCAGCCGACGGTCGCCGTGGGCGGCGAGCGCTCGAGCCGACTCGAGAGCGACGCCCACACCGTTCGCTGCGGCGTGCGGGAGGCGAGGGAGGCGACGCTCGAGTCGATGCCGACGCGGGACCCAACCCGGTCCACGGACGGCCTCGACGCGAACGGTTCGTCTCGTGAGCGAGGCAGCGACCCGAAGCCGATGGTCGACGGTGGGTCGACCGTCCGCCGTCGGCGCGTCGATGCCGAGGCGTCGATAGAGTCCGCCACCTCCGCCCCGAACGCTTCCGGTCCGTCCGGCGAGCGCTCGGACCGACCCCTGATCGAACTCGAGGACGTGCGAAAGCGCTTCCGACGGTCCGAATCGCTCGTCGATCGGCTCCCGTGGCTCGGAGCGGACGACCCCATCCGCGCGGTCAGAGGCGTCTCGCTCGAGCTATCGTCGGGCGAGACGCTCGGGCTCGTCGGCGAGAGCGGCTGCGGGAAATCGACGCTCGCGCGGCTCGTCACCGGAATCGAGGTGCCGACGGCGGGGGCCGTTCGCCTTCGCGGAGAGGCCGTCGGCGGCGTCGACTCCCGGACGAACGACCAGCTCGCCGAGATCGGCACCGTCTTCCAAAATCCGGGAGCGAGTCTCAATCCGAAGCGGACGGTCGGCCAGTCGATCGCAGAGCCGCTGATCGAGGCCGGGTGGGACGACGCGCGGCGGGCGGATCGCGTCGACGAAGTCCTCTCGCTCGTGGCGCTCTCGCCCGATCTGGCCAATCGGTATCCGCGTCAGCTCTCGGGCGGGCAACGCCAGCGCGTCGCGATCGCTCGAGCGCTCGCGCCGGAGCCGTCGGTGCTCGTCCTCGACGAGCCGACGGCCGCCCTCGACCCGTCGACGCAGGCGACGATACTAAGCCTCCTCGCGGACCTTCAGGACCGACTCGAGATCGCGTACCTGTTCGTTTCCCACGATCTCGCGGTCGTGCGGACCGTCGCCGACCGCGTCGCGACGATGTACCTCGGGCGGTTCGTCGAGGTCGGACCGGTCGATCGGACGATGTCCGACCCGACGCATCCGTACACTCAGGCGTTGCTGGACGCCAGCCCGCGGCTATCCGCGTCTGATGGGTCCGACGACCGTCGGCTCGCCGGTGACCCGCCGGACCCGTCGGCGCCGCCAGAGGGATGTGCGTTCCACCCCCGCTGCCCGGCCGCGACCGAGGAGTGCACTCGAGTCGATCCGTCGCTCGAGGCGACGGGCGATTCGAAGTCTCGGTGCCTGTACGCGCCGGATTGGACGGCAACAGACCAGCGGTCGAATACCGATCGGGCGGGCCGATCGAACGACGCTAACTCAAAATGAGCGATCGAATACCGACGCAGCTAAATCGACGTACCGCGCTGAAAACGGCCGCCGGAGCCGGCGTCCTCGCGCTCGCCGGTTGTCTCTCGAGCGATATCGAGACGGCCGACATGCGCATCGGCGCGCCGTGGGAAGCCTCCCCCGATCCGCTCGACGGCGGCAGCATGCTCCGACGCCTCGGCGTCACGGAAGCGCTGGTGGGCGTCGATTACGACGCGAACCCGGCACCCGAACTCGCGACCGACTGGGAGCGCCGCGACGAGCGCCGCTGGCAGTTCACGCTGCGCGAGGACGTGACCTTCCACGACGGCGACTCCCTCGACGCGGCGGCCGCAGTCGAATCGCTAGAGCGCACGCTCGAGTCGGCCGCCTTCGCGGCGCTTCCGATCGAAGGGGTCGAGGCCACGGACGACGCCACGGTCATCGTCGAGACCGAAACCCCGTTTTCGCCCCTTCCGGCCCACCTCTCGCGAAACGAGGCGGTGATTCTGAACCCGGCCACGTTCGACGAGGACGGCTCGGTCTCGGAGCCGGTCAGCACCGGGCCGTTCGCCGTCGACTCCTTCGAGAGCGCCGGCGGGCTCTCGTGTACTCGACACGCGGCGTATCACGGCGACGAGCCGGCGATCGAATCCGTCCGCTACGAACGCGTCGAGGACGACCAGACGCGGCGCATGAAACTCGAGGGCGGCGAACTCGAGATGGCGAGAATCCTGCCGCGACGGGCGATCGACGCGCTCGAATCGGCCGACGGTATCGACGTGTACACGCCCGAGATCCCACGGATCAGGTTCCTGACGTTCGATACGACCTCGGCGCCGTTCGACGACGAACGCGTCCGGCGGGCGGCGAACTACGCGATGGATCTCGAGTCGCTCACCGAGTCGGTCCTCGAGGGCGTCGACGATCCGGCCGTGGGACCGTTTTCGACGGACGTCACCGAGTGGGCGAACCCCGATCTGGACGGCTACGGCCACGACCCCGAGCGGGCTCGCGGCCTGCTCTCAGATGCGGGTTGGTCGGCCGACCCCGGGCAAGACGGCGTTCGAACGCGCGACGGAGAGCCGCTCGAGATCGAGATCCCCACGTTCGACGCCAGGAGCCTCCCGCTGATCGCCAAGGTGTTGCAATCGGACCTCTCGGCGGTCGGCTTCGACGTCGACGTGCGGACGATCGAGTACAACGCCATGCTCGAGCAGGTCAGCCAGGGCTCGTTCGACGCCTACCTCACGTCGTGGGGGACGCTCTACTATCCGGACCCCGACCGACTCGCCGAGCTGTTCCACTCCGAGGAGGCGACGCTCCACCACGGCTACGAAAACGAGACCGTCGATACGCTCCTCGAGGAAGCGCGCAAACTAACGAGTCGGAGGGCGCGAAAAGACCGCTATTACGAGATCCAATCGATCGTTCTCGAGGAGTCGCCGGTCGCGTTTCTCACGAACTACACGACCGTCGTCGCGACCCAGACCGATGTGAACGGCTACGAACCGCACCCGGTCGAATCGCGGTACGGCCTCGAGTCGATCACCGTCGGCGACGAGTGAAATCGGGAACGGATACCAGCGTGGCGGACGCCGAGCCGATCACTCCGGCGAGGTAAACGGCGAGTCGATTCAGCGTACCTAACGGCGAGTCGATCACTCGTTGACGAGCAGTATCTTGCCGCTGAAATCCCCTTCTTCGGCGCGTCGATGCGCTTCGGCGACGTTCTCGAACGCGAACCGGTCGTCGACGTGCGGTTCGATGACTTCGTCGTCGACCAGCGTCGCGATATCCTCGAGTTCGCGCCCGATCCGTTCCTGGTGCTCGCCGAGCAAGACCGGGAGGATAACGAGCACGACGCCGAGCTCGAGCGAGCGCTGGTGCATCGCCGAGAGGTCCTGGGTCGAACTCGACTCGGTCGTGACGACTGTGCCGTACGGTCGAACGGCCTCGAAGGCCGTCTGGATGTGGTCGTCGCCGACCGGATCGAAGACGACGTCGAAGCCGCTGCCGCCCGTGTGTTCTGCGACGTAGGATTCGACCTCGGTTGCGGTGTAGTCGACCGTCGCGTCCGCTCCGAGCGCGCTCGCGAGTTCGCGTTTGTCGTCGCTCGAGGCCGTCGCGACCGTGTGCGCACCGAGCCAGTCCGCCACCTGCACGCCGACGTGGCCGACGCCGCCCGTCGCGCCGTAGACGAGCACGTCGTCGCCGAGCGAGACCGTCGCCTTCTCGACGAGCATCTCCCAGGCGGTGAGCGCGACGACCGGCAGCGCCGCGCTCTCCTCGAGCGAGATCGATTCCGGAGCGCGGGCGAACGTTCCCGCGTGGCCGACGACGTAGTCGGCGAGCGAGCCCTGTCGCCCCGCGCCGCCGGGCATTCCGTACACCTCGTCTCCCTCCTCGAACCGCGTGACGTCCGCGCCAACGGCGTCGACGACGCCGGACACGTCACAGTGAAGCGCCGCGGGGAGGTCGGGTGTGAAGTCGGGAATCGCACCCTGCCGGATCTTGTAATCGACGGGGTTGACGCTCGAGGCGACGACCTCGACGCGAATCTCCTCGGATTCGGGCTCCGGAACGTCGCGCGTGGTTTTCTCGAAGACCTCCGGATCGCCGTACTCTTCGATCACGTGGGCAGTCATCTCGGAAGACATGTCGATTCGCCGTTCGGCCGCCGGCGGGGAATATGCGGCGGTTGCGGCGATCGAGTGTGGAGAGTTGTGGTGTCGGGAGTGGATTACTCGATCCGATCCAGAAACGAGCAGAGCGCGTCGACCGCCGTCTCGAACACCGCTTCGCCCTGTTCCGCTGTCGCGCCCGTTGGGTCCCCGACTGCGCCGTTCTCGCTGAACTCCTCCGTGAACCGGTGGACGACGCCGCCGTCTACCGTGTCGTCCCACTCGAGGGCGTCGCCGGCGACGGGGTCGCCGACGTCGTCGGGATACAGGTAGAGCAAGACGGCCGTCTCGAGTTCCCCTGCGTGGCCGACGTGTTCGTCGACGGCGCGCATCCACTCCCAGAGGAACGCCTCAAGGTCGGGTTCCGCAGCGTCGGCGACCTCGCGGGCCAGGTTCCCGAGCGTCCCGCCGTTGCCGCCGTGGCCGTTGACGAACACGACCCGTTCGACGCTCGAGTCAGACAGCGACTTGAGGATGTCGCGGACGTAGCTGGCAAGCGTCTCGGTCGAAACCGAAAGCGTCCCGGGAAAGTGTCCGTGGTACGGTGCGACGCCGACGGGAAGCGCCGGTAGCACGACCGAATCCGCCGTCGACTCGCGGTCTGCCGCCTCGGCCATCGCCCGCGAGATGATCGTGTCGGTCCCGACCGGCGCGTGCGGGCCGTGTTGTTCCGTGCTGCCGACGGGTAAGAGCGCGGTCGTCGGCGCTGTCTCTTCTACCTCGGTCCAGGAACTCGTCTCGAGTCGCATTATGGGAAAAACTCGAGTCAGCGCATAAGAAATATCGATTCGCGTGCGCCAGTTAGCGCCACCGAGTCGGGTGCGCAGGCAACACCGTAGGTGTGCCAGTCAGCGCCGGTGTTTGAGCTGGCGATAGAGTTCCATCACGTCCATGAAGTCCTCGTCGCCGTCGTTGTCGATGTCGTAGCGACCCGGCGTCGGTTCGGGGTCGGTGATCGAAGCGGTCTTCCCGACGGTCAGCGTCGTCGTCTCACCGCCGTCCTCGTCGCTCGCGTTCACGCCCCAGTCGGAGCCGACCGTGAGCTCGTACTCGCCGGCTTCGACGACTCTCGAGCGCCAGCCGGGCACGTCACCGGGGACGACCTCGAGCGTCGACAGGTCGAGCTCGAGAGAGACGGTTTCGCTGTTCCCGGCGGCTACGGATACCCGCTCGAAGCCCATCAGTCGCCGGTGGGGCTGGAGCACGGAGCCGTAGGATTCGGTGTTGTACACCTCGACGATGTGTTCGCCGCCCGTGTCGCCAGTGTTGTGGACGGTCACTTGTGCGGTAATCGTCGGCGTCGACGCGGGATTTTTGACGGCGTCGGTCGACAGCGACAGGTCGGAATACTCCCAGTCGGTGTAGGAGAGGCCGTAGCCGAACTCGAACTGAACCATCTGATTGCCGGCTCCGTCCGGGTGACGCGGCGGGTACTCGTCGTAAATCTGCGGGACGTGCCCGACGTGGGACTCCCAAGTGAACGGGAGCTTCCCCGAGGGGTTGTAGTCGCCGAACAGCGTATCGACGACCGCGACGCCGGTGTCGCTCCCAGGCTGGCCGGCAAAGATCACGGCGTCTAGGTGTTCGAACGTCTCCGCCGTGCCGCGCGGACACCCGGCGAGGATCACGCCGACGAGTGGGACATCATCGCTGGTCTCGGCGTCGACAAGTTCGACGAGTTCGCGCTGGGCGGGCGGGAACCGCATCTTGTCCCGGTCGCCAAAGCCCTCGTTGTGCGTCCCCTCGCCGAGGACGACGACGACGGCGTCGGACCCGGGCGCGGCCGATCGGATCGCCGCCTCCTGCTCGTCGGTCACGTCGAAGAAGCCGTTGTCGAAATTCTCGTAGAGACTCTCGAAGGCGGCCGGGTCGTACTCCGTCGGCACGTGCGTGAGCCCGTCGCCGAGCCGCGATTTCAGTTCGCCCTCGATCGTGTTCTGGCGAGGGCGCGGGCCGTCCTCGGTCAGGTTGCCGTCCTCGATCCCCTGCCAACCGAGCGTCCAGCCGCCGTGTTGCATCAGGAACCGGTTCTCGGTCCCCTCAAGGACGCCGGGACCGGTCAAAAGCAGGTTCTCGACGCCCTCGAGCGGCAGCGTCTCTTCCTCGTTTCGCAGGAGGACCAGCGACTCCTTGGCGAGGCGCTCGGAGACATCTCGTGCGCCGCCGACGAGGTCGCCGATCTCGTCTTCCGGCACGAGCGGCTCCTCGAACAGTCCGAGGTCGGCCTTGAGCGCGAGAATGCGTCGAACGGACTCGTCGATGCGGGCTTCGGAAAGCTCGCCGCTCTCGACGAGGTCGACGGCGGTGTCGATGAACTGCGTCGGCGCGACCTCGCCGCCGCACATGTGCATGTCGACGCCGGCCTCGATACCCCGCCGGACGGCCTCTCGCCACCCCTCGTCGGTGTCCGGCAGGTACTCGTGGTTGCTGATCAGCCGCTCGAAGTCGTCCCAGTCGGTCAGGACGACGCCCTCGAAGCCGAACCGGTCCCGCAGCACGGTCGTCAGGAGCCAGCGCGAGACGTGGGCCGGCTTGCCGTTGACCGCGCCGCTGTTTACCATCACCGTCTTGGCCTCCTCGAGTCCGCGCCGATAGGGGTCGAATTGCCTGGTTCGAAGGTCCCGCATCGAGGTCCGGGCGTGAGTCCGGTCCGAGCCGGTGTTCGGCGTGCCGTAGCCGGCGAAGTGTTTGACGGTCGCGGTGACCCGTCCCGTACGCTGGAAGCCGCGGGCGCGAGCTTTCCCCATCTCGCCGAGCAGCATCGAATCCTCGCTGTGGCCTTCGAAGTATCGTCCCCAGCGCATGTCGCGGAGGACATCGAGCGTCGGCCCGAAGATCCAGTGGCCGCCCATCGCCGCGATCTCCCCGCCGGTGTGGGTCGCCGCCCGCTCGACCAGATCGATGTCGCGGGTGACGCCCATGTTCAGCCGTTGTGGGAAGCTCGTACAGCCCTCGAGCAGGGTGTTCCCGTGCAGGGCGTCACAGCCCCAGATGAAGGGGATCGCGGGATCGGTGTGATTCACGGCGAACTTCTGGAGCCTGTTGAGTCCCGCGACGAACTTCTCGCCGTCGAACGTCGGCCCCGTCGCGGCACCGTTGAGCAGCGAACCGACGTGGAGTTCCGTAAAGAGCTCTCCCACCGTGTCGACGTCGTCGTGGTCGTTGAACGCGGTGTCGGGACCGAACCCATCGCCGAGGTTGTCGATCGCGACCTGCGTCATCTGTCCGACCTTCTGCTCGAGTGTTAGCTCCTCGAGCAACTGATCGACTTCTCGTGCGTTCATCCGATCTCCCTTCTCGCCGGCTGCAACGGTGTTCGATCCGATGGCGACGCCCGAGGTCGCCGTCGCAGTCCCGGCCGCTTTCATGAAGCTGCGCCGGGACGCGTCCGTTTCGTCAGACTCGAGTTTGTCATTATCTGTCATGATACTGAGAGAGACAACTATATCCTGGGTAAATAATTTTCCGGGGTAGGGAGTACGAACGGCGACTGTAAGGGAGAAATAGAGTTCCGTACGATCAGCGTACACAGAACGCCGATGAAAACCGAAAATCCGCCCGTTATGTCGACACTGAGGCCAGTCAGTTCGCCCTAAATCCTTACTCGAAGTCGCCGCGGTGAACGATCTCCGAGAGCGGTTTTCGACCGTTCGGCGCTTCTCGTTCCTCGAGTTCGTCCGGCAACGTTTCGGGCGGAGCACGCTCGCCGACCGCGAACATCGCCTCGACCTCGAACTCGTCGGGAATCTCGAGTTCGTCAGCCGCTCGCTCGTAATCGAACCCGGACATGCCGTGAACGACGAGACCGCGACGTGCGCCCTCGAGCGCGAGGTTCTGCCACGCCGCACCGGTATCGAAGGAGTGGACCGGCGCGGGCTCGCCGTTGTGGTCGAACGTCGTCTTGGAGAGGATAACCGTGAGGATGGCAGCGTCTTCGGCCCAGGCGTTGCCCTCGTTCAGGAAGTCGACGAACTGGTCCCATTCGTCGTCCTCTCGAGTCGCGTAGACGAACCGCCAATGCTGGTTGTTAAACGCGGAGGGAGCCCATCGAGCGGCTTCGAACAGTGGGAGGTACTCGTCTTCCGCGAGCGGTTCGCCGGTCATCGCACGGGGCGACCAGCGGTTGACGAAAAGCGGGTCGATGTCGTGGTCAGGGTCGCGGTTCTCGGCAACTTCGTCCTCGAGTTCGCGTTTCGCGACTGCTGTTTCTTGCATCGTCTCGTCATAGGAGCCCCGAGTATGTGGGTATTTTTGGACGGGGTGGTAACCAGGTAACGCTCGCGTCGTCGGAGAGTGATACCGAATATCAAATGGAGGGGGTGTCATCGCGCTCTTCGAGGGCACGAATTGCGGCGTCCCGAAGCCAGCCGTCGTCTTCCATCAGTGCTATGAGGGAGTCAGTTTCGACGTACACGGCTTACTCCTCACCGTCCCGCGACCGGTCTTTCGCTTCCGCTTGAATCTCTCGAGAGATCACCTCGCGTGCATCCGCTTTCCGTTCGTCGGCATCCGTCTCTGCGAAGGCATCGCCAACGGCGTCTCGGAGCCTCCAACGGGTCCTCGTCGACGGGGAAGAGCGCGACGTGGCTCGGGAGTTCGACGATGCGATACCGATCACCGAACCGCTCGCGGACGTCCTTCGGGAGGTAGATCCGTCCCTGTTCGTCCGTCGATTTCGACATACTAGACACGCATCATACGGGAGAAGCCAAAACCGTTCCCGTGTATGTAGTGTATTTTCCCACTCTCGGTCAGTCGAGGAGCCGTCTCGCTACCAGTGCGCCTAGTCGTCGGCCGGCGCGGGTGACTCGCGTTCGACGTCGATCTCGCCGGCGTCGAGTTTCGCCTCGACGTTCCGGGCGGCCTCGACCATGTTCGCCATCTTGCCGTAGGCGACCTCGCGCGGGAGCAACTTCACGCCGCAGTCGGGCGAGACGACGAGCTGTTCCGGCGGAACGATCTCGAGTCCCTTCTGGATGTTCTGCTCGATCTGTTCGACCGATTCGACCTCGGCGACGTGGACGTCGGTGACGCCGAGTGCGAGATCCGCGGTGAACTCGGGATCTTTGAAGACCTCGAGCTGGTCGTAATCGCCGTTGGCGAGTTCGAGGTCGAACTCGTCGACGGGGAACTCGAGGATCTCGGGGTAGATGCGGGAGTAGTCGCCGTAACAGACGTGGAGGCCGATGCGGACCTCTTCGGGGATGTCGCTGACGATGTGCTCTAGGGCCTCGCCGACGATGGCGTGGTCGTCCGGCGTGGTCGCGAGCGCGGGCTCGTCGATCTGGATGTAGCGCGCGCCGGCGTCGACGAGCTTTTCGATCTCCTCGTTGACGAGGTCCGCGAGCTCGAGCGTGAGGTCGTCATCGTCGTCGTAGGCCTCGTTGAACGACCAGTTCGCGAGGGTGTACGGCCCCGTGATTGGGACCTTGACCGGCCGGTTCGTCGCCGCGGCGGTGAACTCGTACTCGTCGACGAGCCAGCTCTCGTCGTACCCGACCTCGCTGACGACGCTCGGTTTGTCGAAGTAGTTGTGTCCCCAGACCTTGACGGGCCCGTTGAACTCGTAGCCGTCGATCCGGTGGGCGAAGAACTCGACCATCTCGTTGCGCCGCATCTCGCCGTCGACGACGACATCGAGGCCCGCGCGCTCGTGTTCGTTGGTGATGAGGCGGGCGGCGTCGTCTTTTGCCTCCTGATAGTCGTCCTCGTCGAATCCGTGATCCTCGTCCTGATAGAGTTCTTTCGCGCGATTGAGCCACTTCGGTTTGGGGTAGCTCCCGACGACGGTCGAGAGCAGGAAGTGGTCGTTTTCGTGGCCGTCCGGTCGGAACTGGTCTTTGTTCTGGTTCGTGCTCATGCGGCTGTCACCTCGGCGAGATCCGCGGCTTCCGCAAGGATCTCGAGTTTCGCTTCGTGTTTGTTGTACGGCAGGTGGAAGGTCCCGGTGTTCGTCGACAGGTAGACGGTCTCGAAGTCGGTGACGGGAATCTGGTCGAAGACCCAGTCGGTCCGGTCCCGAACCGCTTCGGGGTCCTCGACGAGCGTGTTCTGTCCGTCGGCGAGCGCCAGCGAAATGTCGTCGGTCGCGCCGTACTCCTGAATGTTGTAGAGGTTGTCCTCCTGTTCGGAGACGAAGTCGAAGCCGACGGCGTCGATGTCGGCGTCGAGTAAGTGCGCGTAGGTCTTCTCCTCGAGTGCGCCCCAGTAGGGGTGGGCGACGACGTCCGCGTCGGTCGCGGCGGCGACGGTATCGATCGCCTGGCTCGCGCGTTCGTCGAGACCGTCTTCGGGAGCGTCCTCGACGAGCGACGGCTCGAGTAAGTACAGCGTTTCGACCTCGGGGAAGGCCTCGACCTCGCCGGCGAGAAAGTCGGCGATAGCCGCGAGAAAGTCCGCGTCGTCGCCGTAGTGCTCGTCGGTCGCGAGTTCGGCCAGCGAGTAGGGACCGGGAAGGACCGCCTGCAGATCCTCGCCGTCGGCGAGTTCGGCGGTCGCCTCGAGTTCGGAGGCGACGTCGCCGGAGAAATCGAGTTCGCCCGAGACCACGGGCTCGCGGTAGAAGTTGTTGTTGTCGTAGTAGCGGACGATGCCCCGCGTCTCGACGGCGTCGTGGACCGCGAGCGGATGTGCGAGCATGTCGTCCCAGCGAAGTTGACCGTCGCCGATGCGGTCGAGGCCGGCCTCCCGCTGGACGGAGACGACTTCTTCGCGTGCCCGCTCGTAGGTCGAGGCGATCTCGCCCCCCTCGTCGCCGTCGATGAGGTCGTGTTTCTGGTGCCCTTTGAGATCCGAGAGATCATCTTTCGCCCAGTCGGGGAGCGCGAACAGCCCCGCCGCGGTCGAAACGTATTCGGTCATGCGTGGTCCCGGCTAGGCTATGCCGACGCTTAATATTTTCCATCCATAGTAATACACAGCAGTAATTACGCCGGCTGCGTCTCGGATTGATGCGAGCGCGCTCGAGCGGAGCCGGTGACGAAGGATCTAAGGGGCGAACGGCGACAGTGTGTGTCAATGGAGACGACCCATCGGTTGTTCGTCGACGACTCGCGGGACTTGCGGGCGGTCGCCGACGATTCTGTGGAACTCGTCGTGACGTCCCCGCCGTACCCGATGATCGAAATGTGGGACGATCTCTTTGCGGATCTGGATCCGGCTATCTCGAGCGAACTCGAGTCTGGAAACGGACAGGCGGCGTTCGAGGCGATGCACACCCAGCTCGATCAAGTCTGGGACGAACTCGAGCGAGTGCTGGTCGACGGCGGCATCGCCTGTATCAACGTCGGCGACGCGACCCGATCGCTCGAGGACAGCTTCCGGGTCTATCCGAACCACGCCCGCGTGACCGAGGCGTTCGAGGATCGCGGATTCGATCCGCTCCCGGATATCCTCTGGCGGAAGCCGACGAACAGCGCGGCGAAGTTCATGGGAAGCGGGATGATCCCGCCCAACGCGTACGTCACGCTTGAACACGAGTACGTCCTGATCTTCCGCAACGGCGGGGATCGGCGGGCGTTCGAACCGGGCGCGGACCGGCGCTACGAAGCCGCCTACTTCTGGGAGGAGCGCAACCGCTGGTTCACGGACGTCTGGACCGATGTCAAAGGCGAACTACAGGGCCTCGAGGGCGTCCCCGACGACGTTCGCGAGCGCTCGGGCGCGTACCCGCTCGAGATCCCCTACCGGCTGCTCTGTATGTACTCCGCGTACGGTGACACGGTGCTCGATCCGTTCTGGGGCACCGGAACGACCACCCTCGCCGCGATGTGTGCCGGCCGGAACTCGATCGGCTACGAACTCGAGGACACCTTCCTCGAGGTCTTCGAAGACAGAATCGACGATATCGGAACGCTCTCGAGGAGCGTCGGCCGAACCCGCCTCGAGCGCCACCGCGAATTCGTCGACCGGCGACGGGCCGACGGCGACGACCTCGGCTACGAGGCCGTCAACTACGAGACGCCCGTGATGACGAAGATGGAGTCGGAGGTTCTGTTCAGGGAAGTCGAGTCGGTGAACCGCACCGATTCGGGGTACGCGGTCGAGCACGTTCCACTCGAGACGCGGAACTGACGACCGCGACCGGCGAGGCGCTCGACGGCCCGATCGTTCGATTCGAGGGCGTCAGCGGCGCGAAGCTTTTCCTTCCAGAGCACTCACACACTGTATGAACCGTGGTATCGCGGATCTCGATCGATCGTCGATCCACGTTCTCGTCGCGGGCACGTCGCCGTGGACCTCGGCAGTCGCCTCGTCGCTCGAGTCGAGCGACCTATCGGTCGAGGGGCCGGTCGATCGGCTCGACTCCGAGCGCCTCGAGGATGCCGATTGTCTGCTCACGAACGACCGAACGGCGCTCTCGAGCGTCGACCCGACGGTCCCGGTAATCGTCTCAGTTGACGACGAGCAACCGCAGATCGGTCGGCTCCTCGAGGCGGGCGCGACGGACGTGATTCGAAGCGACGACGCGCGGAACTCGAGTCTGCTCACCCATCGGATCGAGCGAGCGATCGCGTGTTCGCCGTCCCGATCGGACGCGGCGAGTGACCGCCTGTGTCGAAAACTGCTCGAGCACACTCGAGAGCCGATACTGGTACTGGACGAAGATCGGCGACAGCGATTCGTCAGTCCGGCTATCGAGCGGTTTACCGGCACCGGACCCGAAGCGTGTCGGGGCGAACTCATCGACGACGTGATCCATCCGGCCGACGCAGACGATTTCGTCGAGGCGTTCGAGTCGGTTATCGCGGGCGGACCGGGAACCACGACGACCTGCGAGTACCGGTTCCAGCACGCGGACGACACCTGGCACGTTCACGAGGCCGTCCTCACGAACGAACTCGACGACGGCGTGATCGACGGCGTCACCGTTGCGATCCGTGACCGCACCGAGAGTACGCAAATCGAGCGGGAGTTGCGCAAATCGTTCGAACGAGTGACCGACGCGTTCATCGCGCTCGATTCGCAGAACAGGTTCACGTACGTCAACGACCGCGCCGAGGAGTTCCTCGGATTCTCCCGATCGGAGCTGATCGGTCGACAGTTCCTCGACGTCTTTCCCGAACTCGAGGGAACCGAATTCGAGGCCGAGTCCCTCGACGTGATCGACAGTCAGGAGCCGAGAACGGTCGAAGGCTACCTCGAGCGATACCAGCGCTGGATCGAAGCCCGGCTGTTCCCGTCGGAATCCGGCATCTCGATCTACTTCCGGGACGTCTCCGATCGAGTCGACCGCGAACGAACGCTCGTCGAACGGACCGAGCGCCTCGAGACCATCATCGAGAACGTTCCCCTCATCGTTTCGGTCCTCGACGACAAGGGGACCTTCACGTTCTCGAGGGGGAAGGCCCTCGAGCGGCTCGATCTCGAACCCGGCGAGGTCGTCGGCGAATCGTTTTTCGACGAGTTCGGCGAGTATCGGGCTGCCTGTGCCGACGCGGAGCGGGCCCTCGAGGGCGCTCCCGTCCACTCCCGCCGACGGATCGGCGACCGCGTGTTCGAGACGTGGTACCGTCCGATCATGGACGGCGAGACCGTCGACAGGGTCATCAACGCGTCGGTCGACGTCACGGAGCGAGCGCAGTACGAGGACACCTTGAGCGCGCTGCAGGAAGCGACTCGACACCTGCTTTCGGTCGATACGAAACAGGAGGCCTGCGAGTACATCGTCGACGTCGCCGCCGACGTCCTCGACCTCGATACCGTCGTGTTCCGCTTCGACGAGCGGGCGAACGAGCTCGTTCCCGCCGCCTCCGGCGCTGAGATCGAAGACTCGATAGAAATCCCGGACCGATTCACGCCGGGCGACAGCATCGCCTGGGAGACGTTCGTCGCCGGCGAACCGCGGCTGTTCGACGACATCAGAGACTCTCCGGCGCTGTACGACGAATCGACGAGCGTTCGAAGCGCCCTCTACGTCCCGTTCGGCGAACACGGCGTGATCGCCGCGGTGTCGACGGAGCGCGGTCGATACGACGAGGAGACGTTCGAACTCGCGCAGTTGTTCGGCGCGACCGCCGAGGCCGCGCTGGATCGGATCGGGCGGACGCACCGCCTTCGCGAGCGCGAACAGGAACTCGAGCGACAGAACACGCGCCTCGAGCGCCTGAACCGCGCGAGCCGGTTGCGCGAGGAGATCGAAGAGCACCTGCTGCGTGCGAACACGCGCTCGGAGATCGAAAGCGGGATCTGCGAGCGACTGGCGTCGATGACCGAGTGTTCGTTCGCGTGGATCGGCGAGCCGGATCCGGGCGGGAACCACGTCGTGCCTCGAGCGGACGCCGGACACGGAACCGGCTATCTCGAGTCGGTGTCGGTGACGACCGTCGACGACTCGGCGACGGAGCCCGCGGGCCGAACGGTCCGCACCCGGCAGCCGACCTACGTCGAAAACGTCGCCAGCGACCTCCGAAACGGGGAGTGGCGAACCGAAGCGCTCTCTCGAAACTTCCAGTCGGTCTACGCCGTCCCGCTGGTCTACGACGAGTTTACCTACGGCGTACTGATCCTCTACGGGCCCCAGTTCGAGGGGTTCGACGAAACGATCAGGTCGATGCTGGCGGAACTCGGCGAGACGATCGCGTACGCGATCGATACGGTCAAACGAACCAACCCGGTGGGCGAAACCGAGCGAACGGAGATCGAACTCGAGATCGAATCCGGGACGATCGTAAACGCCATTGCCGACGCGTTCGACGTCGAGGGACGCGTCGAGGGAACGATTCCGCAGGCCGACGGCTCGACGACCGTCTTCGTCCGAACGGTTCGAGACGCCGCCGAACTCGAGTGGTCGTCGCTCGAGGGCGTCCGGAGCGCGTCGATTATTACGGAGACCGAGGACTCCGCGACGGTCCAGATACGCCTCGAGGGGCCGTTTTTCGGCTCGGTCGTCGAGGCAAACGGCGGCGCGTTGCGGGAGTTGCGGACCGACGGATCGACCGCGCGAGCGACGGTCGACGTCCCCAATACGGTCGACGTCCGAGAAGTGATCTCGGGTATCAACCGCCGCAGGTTCGCCGCGACGATGGTTTCGAAACGGGACAAATCGTCGACGCACCCGCCAGCGATCGGCCGACGTTCCGGGAAGCCGCTTCTCGAGGAGTTCACCGACCGACAACGGGAGGTCGTTCAGACGGCGTTTCACAGCGGATTCTTCGAGTGGCCGCGCCGAACGACCGGGGAAGACGTCGCGGCCTCACTCGATATTTCGCCGCCGGCGTTTCACAAACACGTCCGCGCGACCGAGCAGACGGTGTTTTCGTCGCTGTTCGATACGGAGATAACCACTGATGGTGGTTAACTGATTAACCCCATCTCAGATCGGCCATTACACAGTTAACGGTCAAACTCTTTACCGCGACTCTCAAAGTGGGCGCTGTCTCCGAGACGCGTATGGGGATACGCAAATACCATGACCGAAATGACTACAGAGTCTTCGCTTACGACTGACGAGCAAAACGTTACACAGTACAACCGACTCGACTCACGACCGATCAGCGTCGCCGTCGCCGAAGCGGTCGCCGAGTTCTGCGACGAGGAGGTGACGGAACTCGAGCCGCTCCACTACGCGATCAACGCCGACGCCCTCGAGCGACTGTTCGAACCCCGGTCGAACGGCCTTCGATCCGGCGGATCGGTCACCTTCGAGTACAACGAGTGTCTGGTGACGGTAACCGCCGACGGCGAGATCACCGTCGAGTCTGGCTCGCTCGAGTAAACGGATCGAATTCGTCTTCTCCCGTCCATCGATACCCGGCCGAGTGGAGGGAAACAGCTATGTATTGTCGAATGTTACCAGTGTGCATGAAACCTGGCGAAGCGGGACGGACGATGAAAGACGTGAGCCACACGCCCCCGAACGGCAACTCGGTTACGAACGTCTGGGACCGGGGCAAAGTCGAGTAACCGGACTCGCCCACTCGGGTCGCCGTTTGAATTTCCGACCCGAAGTCGGCCAACGTTTATAATGGACACTCACGAAACTAGTCGTATGAAAAGCGAGATCAAACGACGGCTGAGCCGCGCACGCTACGCTGCAATCGGCGCGGCGGTCGGCGCGGCGATCGGCGGGTTCGTGAGCAGAAACGGCGCGAGTACCGGCGGCGCAATCGGCGGGGTCGTCGGAGCGGTGGTCGGTGAAAAGCGGATCGCCGCGAGTTCACTCGTCGGCCGAGTCAAAGATCGGGACGGAGCCAGACCCGCGGACGGAGACTGAATCGAATCGCTTCGATCGGTCGCATCGGCTCGTTTTTGGTCTCGAGAGAACGCTCTTTTAGACGAGTTCTCCGAGCGCCTCCATCGTTCGCTCGATGTCCGCCTCGGCCGCCCCGCGAACCGATCCGACTCGAACGGCGTCGACGCCATCGATCGCCGCGTAGGATTCGACCCAGTCGCGAACTTCTTCGGGTGTGCCGGCGGGGGCGAGTTCGTCGAGCAGTTCGTCGGGCAGCGCCGCCGCCATCGCCTCCGTGTCCCGCTCGCTCCAGGCCTCCCTAATTTCCGAAACCACCGATCGATACCCCTGTTCGGCGACTGAATCACCATAGTAGGGCCCGTACGCGCCGAGCATGAACGCGAGCGTCGACCGCGCGAGCCGACGCGCTCGTTCGCGATCCTCCGAGGCGATTCCCCGAACGATCGGGCTCACTCTGAGCGCAGAGCGGTCCCGCCCGGCGAGGTCGGCACCGCGTTCTAAGTCCTCGAGTCGCGTCTCGAGCCCGTCCGCCGTGAACAGCTGCGGTGCCCAGCCGTCGCCGAAGCGACCGGCCATTTCGGTCGCTTTGGGACCGAGCGTCGCGACGTCTATCGGCGGCGGGCGCTCGGGTAGGTCACGTTCGTAGTCCAGTCCGGCAATGTCGAAGATCTCACCCTCGTAAGCGGGCGTTCCGTTCTCGTAGACCGTTCGGATGATCTCGATCGTTTCGCGCGTCCGACGCAGCGGTCGATCGAAATCCGACCCGTGCCAGCGTTCGGTGATCGCCGGCGAACTCGGGCCGAGGCCGATGCGGTAGCGGCCGTCGGACACCTCCTGAAGCGTGAGGGCGGTCTGGGCCAGCATCGCTGGCGAGCGACCGAACGGGGAAATAACGTCGTTGGAGATACCGATGTCGCTCGTCCGATCGGCGACGAGCGTCAGGGCCGGAACGACGTTCCACCCGGTCGTTTCGCCCATCGTGACGCGACTGAATCCGAGCGATTCGGCGAGGCGTGCGCGCTCGGCGACCGACTGGGGCGTGTCGTGAGAGTCGAGTCTCACGAGGAGGTCGAGGTCGGCGTTCACTGTGCTGCCCTCCGGCCGGCGACCGCAGCGGTCGTTGCCATTACCTCCATTGGCGTGTTGAATCATTATAAACTTCTGCGTCGAGCTACCGCTCCCCGTCGGATCGTCGCGGAGGGCGATCGCCCTCGGCGGAACCGCGACGGGCGAACACGACATCGGACTCGGTAAACGCGACTCCCTCGAGGACGAACACGGCAGTCACGCCACGGACGCGATGAGAGCGATCAAGCGGACGTTCGACCCGGACGGGATTCTCAACCCCGGAAAGATATTTCCGGAACGCGCGGACAGCGACGAGGGTCGGAGTCGGTGACGATCACCGCCGAAATTGGCTGCAGTATTATGGGTTTCTCCGTCGTTATTCGTGCTATGTCACTGTCACGACACGGGTCCGGCTTCGAGGCGACCGCTCGGGCATACCTCTCGCAGGTCCACCCCGTGTTCATGTTGCCGCCCCTCGCCGCCGCCGTGTTCGGTGCGATCCTCGCCCGTGAAATCGATCCGGCGCTCGCGACGATCCACGTCGTCGCAATCTTCGCGGCCGTGTACACCGCCCACGTCAAAGACGGGTACGTCGATTTTCACGGGCGGGGCGAAGACGACGACCACCCGCTCACCGAGCGCGGGTGTCGCCTCGCGCTCGCGGCATCGACCGTCGTTTTCGTCGCGTGTTGTCTCCTTCTCTGGGCGCTGGTCGGACCGATCGCCGTCGCGCTCACTGCGCCGACGTGGGTAATCGCGTACCACCACGCGCCGCAACTCGATACGAATCCCGTGACGGCGACGACCGGATATCCCCTCGGGATCTCCCTCGCCATCCTCGGCGGCTTTTTCGTCCAGACCGGGACGCTCACCCCCGTCGTCGTCGCGTTCGCGCTCGTCTTCCTCACGCTGCTGTCGGGAATCAAAGTGATCGACGACTCGCAGGATTACGAGTACGACCGCTCGATCCGAAAACGAACCGTCGCCGTCGCGCTCGGTCCGGAACGAGCGACCGCCGTCGCGTACGGGCTGATACTGACGGCCCTGTTCGCCGTCGTCGGCTTCGCCGCCGTTCGGGTCTTCCCGCCGACCACGGTCCTCGCTTCGCTCGCGTTCGGTGTCGTCGCGCTCTTCGCTCGCCGAAGCGGACCGGAAATCGCGACCATGCTCCTCGTTCGAGGCTCCTACGTGTTCCTCGCCGTCCTCGTGGCCGCGGTCTGGTTCGAACCCCTCGCTTCGTTGCGGTGAGCCCCGATCGCGCTAGAAGACCGTTATTAGGTACAGAATCCAGACCGTGACGTTCGTGAGACCGAACGCGGCGAACAGATACCCGATCCACGAACGACTCATCAGGTCCGTCAGCTTGTAGCCGCTGTAGGTCGCGACGAGACCGACGATCGGAACGAACAGCGACCCGAGCGCGGAAATCACCGCACCCCAGAGGTGGGCCGGGTTCCGTTCGTTCGCCAGCTTCAGGTCGTCGACGATCGATGGGGTCGTGGAATTCATGGCTCTCGAGCGGTGCTACGGGCTAGATACGTTTAAACTGACCGGTCAGTCAGGATGTTGCGTTACCACAGCGAAGCGTACGTTCGCCAAATTTCGCCGCCAAATTCCGCACAAACCGACCTAGGTTTCGTTCAGGAGGCCGTCGAGACGATTTTGACGACGTCGCCCTCCTCGAGTTCGTGCGTGTCGGCGATTTCGCGGCTCGATTTCGCGTCGACGGCGTGGAGGTAACCGTCGCCGATGTCGGAGTGAACTGCGTACGCGAGATCGACAGGCGTCGAGCCGTCGGGTAACAAGAACGCGTCGGGCAACACGTTCCCGCTGCCGTCGGACCACTTCGAGGCATCCTCGACGGGGTAGGCCGTGATGTACTCGAGCAGGTCGTAGACGGCGTAATCGAGGGCTTGCTGGACGCCGGTACCGTTCCAGTCGGCCATCGTCTCAGAGAGATCCGAGAGCGCGTCGCGCTGGGCGTCGCTCACGTCGTCGCCGATCTCGACCGTCTCGTCTCCGGGATCGTACGCCGCGAGTCCGGCGCCGGCCGCCCGTCTGAGCGCGAGTTCGCCCTCCGCGGTCGTCGGAACGACCGGCTTGTCGAGATCGAGCAAGCGCTCGACGTTCTCCTCGGGCGCGATATCGATCTTGTTCGCCGCGACGACGATCGGTTTCGTGCGCCGGCGAACGTCTCGAGCGAGGGTTTCTCGGTGGTCGTCTGTCCACTGAATTGGATCGTCGGGGTACTCGAAGTCCCGAAGCGTGCGGGCGACGTCCGTCGGCGTCGCCCCGAATCCCGTGAGCATGTCGGCGAGCGCGTCGTCGATGTCGAAATCCGGCGACCGAGACTTCCGCTCGATCGACTCCCAGTTCCGATCGACGATGTCCGCCAGCCAGAGGTCCATCTCTTCTTCGACGAAGTCGATGTCCTCGAGCGGGTCGTGCGTGCCGATGTCGACGGGTTCGCCCTTCTCGTTGGTGGCGCCCGACGCGTCGACGACGTTGACGATGACGTCCGCGTTCGTCAGTTCGTCGAGGAACTGATTGCCGAGTCCCTTGCCCTCGTGAGCCCCCGGAACCAGCCCGGCGACGTCGAGCAGTTCGATCGGGACGTACCGTTTGCCGTCCTCGCAGTCGTCGCTCGTACAGCGCTCCTCGCGCTCGAGACACGGGCAGTCGGTCCGAACGTAGCTCACGCCTCGGTTCGCGTCGATAGTCGTAAAGGGATAGTTGGCGACATCGACTTCTGCCATGGTCGCCGCGGTGTAGAACGTGGACTTGCCGGCGTTTGGCTTTCCGGCAAGTGCGATCGAGAGCATACCTACTCGTCGTTCGGTCCCGAAAACTGTCTTTCGGTTCAGGGAGTCTGGCGGCGCGGTTCTGGCCCCATCAATGTTCGGGTCTGGCGGTACTCGCCGCCCTGTCGACGGACCGCGCTCGACCTGTGCTGTTCGACCGGCCTCGTTCGGCGTGACTCCCTCGTCGGACCGTACTCGACGTGTCCTTGTACGCCGATCGTGGCAAAACCGGGACAGCAGCCGCCCAGAATCCATCCACCGACATCCTTTCAGCTGAAGGCTTCGAACTCATCACCGCTGCGCGTGAACGCCCGCACATGCAGTACGAAGAATTCACCGGCGAGGTACAACACCGCGCTCAACTCGACTCTCGAGAGGACGCGCTGAGTATTTCGCGTGCGACGCTGACGACGCTGTCGGAGCGAATACAACCCGGCGAGGCGTCGAACCTCGCCGCTCAGTTACCCGACGAACTCGGCCGATTCCTCGAGCAGGTCGACGACGTAGAACGCTTCGACTACGACGAGTTCGTCGACCGCGTGGACGAACGCAACGAACTCGGCGAGGAGGATCCGTCGGAAGCGGCATTTCACGCGCAGGTCGTCATGGACGTTCTCGCAGAGGGGGTCGAAGCGGGTGCGCTCGAGGACGTTCGCATGCAACTCCCGCTCGAGGAGGGGTACGACGTGCTCTTCGAAATCGCCGAGAGCGAAGGATATCCCGCATAACGGTCGTTTTCGGAAGACGTTACAGGCGCTCACTCGAGAAACCGCGCCTGCACGTTCCCGCTGGTTTCGGGTATCGCACACCGGTCTTTCTTCCCGAACCAGCGATAGCGCCGGTCAGCGACGAAATCGTACGCGAAATCGCGAAGCCGTTGCGGCAGGTACTGGAGCGGCCACAGGAGCCGGTAGACGCCGCCGAGCAACGTCGCGATTCGAATAATGGCTCCCGACTTCACGTAGGAGTCCTCGCCCTCGATCAACACGACCGACTCGAGTTCGTCCGTCGGGAGGTCGTGCTCGGCGAGCAGGCGCTGGCCCGCGTCGGATTGCAGCGACGCGAAGTAAAATCGCTCCTCGGTATCTCGCGGGATGATGAACTGCACGAAGCCGTTACAGAGCGTACAGACGCCGTCGAAGAGTACGATCGGGCCGTCGTCCGGAATCTCCTCGCCCATTGGATACCGTCTCTACGGCGCGTTCGTAATTCAGGCTTCCGGTCACGAACGCCGTCGCGAACGCTCGAGCGACCTGTTGAACGCGACCTACGCCTACGGTCTACAGCTCGATCGCCATCATCACCTCGTCGGCGTACTCGCCGTCGAGTTTGTAGTGGTCCGCTCGGACGGCTTCGGTCTGCCAGCCCTGGGACTCGAGGAAGTCGATCGCCTCCTGGTTCACCGATGGAACGCTCTGGTAAACTTTTTCGTAGCCGTTGACCCCGGCCCACTCGAGGCCTCGCGAGAGCAGATGCGCCCCCAGACCGTTGCCGCGGTACTCCTCGAGGACGCCGACGGTGAGCTCTGCGGTGTGGCTCAACTTCTCGAGTTCGGGCGCGTTGAGGTGCACCCAGCCGACGACTTCACCGTCGACCGTCGCGACGAAGAACATCCGCGACTCGAGTTCGTTGTACCGGAGCAACGCGTCCTCGCGGTCGATTTCGTCCGCGACGCTCTCGGCGACGATGTAGGTCTTCTCCTCGGCGACCCGCCGGATCGCGCCGACGATGCCGGACAGGTCCTCCTGTCTCGCCGGTCGTATCTGGAACTCGAACGCCTCGGTGGTGTACTCCTCTCGAGCGCCGCCGTCGATCGTCACCCTGAGCTTGCCAGCCTCCGACTCGAGGCGGCCGTCACGTTTGAGGATGGCAACGTGATGGCGAAAGCCGCCCGGATCGATACCGAGGGCTCGGCGGACGCCCTCGGGATCGACGGCCCCCTTTCGCTCGACGTGTTCGTAGATTCGTTTTCGGTCGTCGTGGCCGAACTCGAGTTCTTCGCTGAAGGCCATGGTATGCTAGTCCATCCCAAAATACTTAGTCCTTGGCTCCGAACGCGCGAGACTGTCCTGGCGGGTGCGTTCGTTTCGTACAGCGCCGGGAAGCGATCCGGCGCGCGAGCCAGCGGTCGGAACCGAGAGATTGATACTCGAGTCCTCGAGAGCGAGTAGCGGTTCGAACGGAGTATGATCGGCCTCGAAGTCGTCGGCGTCGGAACAGCGCTCGCGGTCACGATCGGCCTCGGACTGGTCGCCCACGAGTGGACTCACGCTCTGGTTTTGCGGCTCGGAAACGTCGAGTACGACGTGTCGTACTTCCCCGCGCGGTCGGGCGGCGTGATCGGCGCGCTCGCGAGCTATCCGTGGGCGGTGGTCGAACCGGTCGCGGCCGACGCCGACAGGACCTGGGTGCTCCGCCTCGCCGCGGTATCGCCGCTCGCGCTCTCGAGTCCGGTCTTCGTCCTCGCCGCGAGCGGGATCGTCCCAGCCGACGATCCGATCGTCGCGGGGATCGCGATCGGCGTCCTGGCCTGTGCGTTGCCGAGCCCGCAGGACTTCTCCGTGGCGTTCTACGCTCACCGCCGCGGCGGCAGTCGCTCGAGCGACCGACGAGAAAGACCAACCCGCGACGAGTCACCATCCGACGACGAGTCACCGCTCTGTGACGGGTCAGCAGCCCGCGACTCGTGACCCCGCGACGAGACTACGCGCTCGAGAGACGCCGATCACGATACTGACGGAACCGTCTCGGAGCCGTCCCGTTTCGACCACCAGTGGCCGACGGCGACGGCGCCGACCGTCGCTAAGACGAGCAGGGCGAGTCCAGTCGAGGGCCCCACGCCGAACTCGTGGATACTCGCGCCCGTAAATACGACGCAGAGGAGGACCGCGACCCCGTATCGACGGGGCCACGGATCCGGCGTGGCGTCGACCGGATCGACCGCGAGGTAAGACTCGAGCTGTCGCGCTCGGCGACGCCGCTCGACGATGCCGCGATCCTTGTCGTACTCGACGATGCCGTGCTCGTCGAGTTTCGGGAGGTGGGTCTGGTACAGCGAAATGTAGACGCGCTGGCGATCCGAGGAGGAGAGTGACTCGACCGTCGTTTCCTCCTCCCAGGCGGCGACCTGTTCGGCGAGATCGCGCAGTTCGACCCGCCCGTCCGCTCGAGCCATGTATCGAACCACGTCGCGACGGCGGCTCGTCTGCAGGAGGTGAAACGCGTCGTCTTTCGCGATCGCCGTCGGTCGGTCCGTCGGCTCGGTCGACGAACCGGACTCGACCGACCGCCGTCGAAATTTGTTTTCGCCACCAACACCCATTATTCGTGAACACTATTCTCACCTCACATAAAACTGTGACATGTTGTCATACATCCGGGTCACAGACGACGATGCTCGAGAACACGCGACCGCCGTTTCCGACGCCGAAAAGACCCAGCGGGTCCGTCATCGGACCCGATCGGGCCCAGTAGGTGGCCACACAGCCACGAGTGGCCGTAAAACGCTGATTGAGCATGAGTGATCCACGGGGTACACAGGGGATGTACCCCTCGTCCGCGGCTGGGAACCGCGGTCCACCGGCACTCACAGGGATAGTCAGGAGCCGATTCGTCGCGTTCGATCGTCGGAACCACACCGACATCAGTACTGTGGTTCTATCCAATATTAAAGCTAACTATGGGCGCAATATCCAGATAGTTCGGAGTTAAAATGCAGAATACAGCCAGAAATGCCCCAGAAGTCCCACATACATCTAAATATATTGGTTCGAGGAAGGAAAGTTGCGCGAGTCACAACCCACTGGCTCGCCCGTCGTCGATCACTACTCGAACAACGGCGATCAGTACCCGACAGACGTCGATCAAGACACGCCGGTCGATGAACTCCCGGGGATCGAATCGCGTCTCGAGTTGCCAATCGTCAGGAGTCCAGTCCAGTGGGAGCGATTCGGTTCGAGAGTTCGGCGCTCACGAGCGCCGAGTGACTTCGGCGCAACCGTTCGGAGAGCGCCTGGTGGGAGATGTCGAGTTCCGATGCCAGTTCCTCGAGCGTGACCTGTCGCGGAACGTCGAAGTAGCCGAGCTCGTGGGCTTTCACGATCGTCTCGTACTGCGTCTTCGTCAGCGGTGTCTGGCTGTCCGGCGAATCGTCCATCGGACTGACCCGCGTGACCCGGACGCCGAAGTCCTCCTCGTCGAACGCGGCGTGACACTCGGAGACGTCCGCTCGCTCGTGAAAGAGCAACTTGAGCGACCAGCGACCGTCCGCCCCGCTCGCCTCGAGGATCGCGCCGTCGTGCTCCGAGACGATCCGCTGGAACGTTTGGATTCCCTGGTTGAACTCGAGGCGGACGACCCACCGCCCGTCGCTCGCGTCGTCCACCGACGCGACGATGTCGGCGGACGGGTCCGACTCGAGCGCCGATTCGATCTGCTCCCAGTCGGGTCCCGTGACGTACACGAGCGGCGGGCCGCCGCCGATCAGCCCGCTTATCAGAAACTCGAACGTCGGCACGCGATCGAACGTCTGTGCGAATCCGAGGTGCTCGGCCGGCACGTCGAGTTCGACCACTGTCGTCATGATCCACACCCACCACAAACACGTATAGACGCGTTGTGTTAGCGGTAGCCTTTCCCGCCTCCATCACCGGGAGACAGTCCCGTCGCCGTGAGGCTCACGGGTAGTTAGCAGTCGCGACCATCCCCGGTCTCCACCCGCTGAACTGATCACCCGACCGTCGGCCCTCGAGGGGCGAACATGCAAAAGCAAGCCCGCGGTATTTGTTCGGTCACGACGACTGTTCGGGTACGATGTACGAGACGCTCTTGATCCCGACCGACGGCAGCGAGGAGTCTCGCGCGGCGATCGATCACGGCATCGCGCTTGCCGAACGACTCGAGGCGACGGTGCACGCTCTCTCGATCGTTCCCGAGGGACCACACGGTGCCATGAAACGAGACGAGTTACGCGCAGAGCCACAGGAAGAAGCCCGCGAGGCCAACCGGCTCGTCGAGTCCGCCGCGGAAGACGGCGGCGTCGACGTGACGAGCGAGGTTCGCGAGGGCGTCCCACAGGAGGCGATCCTCGAGTACGCAGGCGAAATCGGTGCGGATATGATCGTCCTCGGGACCGTCGGGCGGACGGGGCTCGATCACGTACTGCTCGGCAGCGTCGCCGAAGAGATCGTCCGCAACTCGAGCGTTCCCGTCGTGACCGTCCAGCCCGCGGAGTAAGGCGGTCGACACCGGCGCGAATTGCGGTTTCTGGAAGGTTCTCATTACCCGGCTATCATGAGACGAACTGGCCATTCCGGCACACTCGTCTCCCCACCACCCGTCGCTTCGACGAGGTTGTTGCAATCACGCACAGTTATCGAATCGAGAATTTCGTCGCAAATAGCTAGTGAAACCTCGTATATCAATATCAAGCGAATGACGGGCGTCGGGTTATCCAGCTTCGAACCCGATACCTACGTGATGCCATCTGAAAAAAGACTGTCCCGACGACGGATGATTCAGTATACAGGTGCCGCCGCAACGACGGCGGTCATTGCGGGCTGTGGCGGTAGCGGCGGCGACGACGGCGACGGCGGTAATGGCGGTGACGGCGGCGATGGGGGCGGCGGCAACGGCGGTGAAACCGACGTCTCCGCGTGGGAAGGCGTCGAAGAGATCGAACTCGAGGGCGTGACCTCGGGATGGGTCGGCATCGCACCCGATCCGATCGCCGACGAGGAGAACCCGACGCTGGTCCTGTTCAACGGTCAGGAGTACACGATCACGTGGGAGAACGGCGACGGCCAGGAACACAACTTACAGATCCTCAACGGCGAGGGGGAGGTCGTCGACGATTACGAAACCGACCTCATCTCGAGCGAGGGCGAATCCGCGACGCTCGAGGGAGTTCAGGCCAGCGACGAGATGACGAACTACATCTGTGAACCCCACCAAAACACGATGGACGGCGACATCCAGATCGAAGAAAACGGCGGCGGAGGCGACGGGGCGGGCAACGAATCCGAGGACGGCACTGGAAACGAAACGGCTACTGGCAACGAATCCGAGACGGGAACCGGCAACGAGACTGGGAACGAAACCGACGGCGGAAACGAAACGAACGGAAACGAATCGGCGTAGTCACGAAAATCCGTTAGATACCGCCGACCGAAGCGCAGCGCCACTTTTTCGAGGTCACTCGGGAGCCACACCCGTCCGCGAGTAGCGAGCGGCCTTCGCGCGCGAGTGAATCGACGATCGAACGCAAGAATAAGGCGGGTTCAGCGTGACGGTTCGACGATGCACTTCGATCACGCGGGAATCGCGACCGACGATGCGCGCTCGCTCGCTACGCTGTACGCCGATCTCTTCGGCCTCGAGGTCGCCCACGAAGAGGAGTTCGACGGGCTTCGCGTCGTCTTCCTCGAGTGTGGCTCGGGTTATTTCGAACTCCTCGAGCCCCTCGAGGAGGGAACGATCGCACGCTATCTCGAGAACCAGGGGTCCGGCATTCACCACCTCGCGTTGGCGACCGACGACCTCGAGGGAGCGCTCGATCGCGCACGCGAACACGGTGTGACGCTCATCGACGAGGAACCGCGGCCTGGCGCGTGGGGACACTCGGTCGCGTTCGTCCACCCGTCGGACACGGGCGGCATTTTGATCGAGCTGGTCGAGCACTGAGAACCGCGCTTGTTCGAGTACGAGAACCGCTCAACCGAAGCTCTCGATAAGCGCGTCGTCCGAATCGCCGCCCGCGGCGTCGATACTCTCGGCGACCGTCGTCACGAACTCGCTGAACCCGAACACGTAGAACTGTCCGTCTCCGAGGCGATCCGACACCGCTCCCTCGAGAGCCTCGGTAGCACCGTCCTCGAGGATCGTAACGGGCGCGCCGTCGGCCTCGAGCGCCTCGAGTCGATCGCGGTGTGCCGGCTCGTCGTCCTGGTAGATGATCGCGGCGTCTCGGCCGTTTTCTTGTGCTGCTTCGGCGATCGCGACCGCCGGCCCGACGCCGGGTCCGCCCGCGACCGCGACGACGTCGGTCGAGCCGTCGTAGGCGATAGTCCCCATCGGTCCTTCGATGGCGACCGTTTCCCCGCCCTCGAGGGACGCGAGCCACGGGGAGAGGTCGCCGTCGGGATCGATCCCGACCGTGATCTCGAACGTGTCTTCGGCCGTCGGCGACGAGAGCGTGTAGTGGCGCGCGAGTTCCTCGCCGTCGGGCGCCGCCCGCAGGAGCACGAACTGCCCCGGGCGGGGGTCGAACGACTGGGGTGACTCGAGTTCGATCGCGACCGTTCCCGGTCCGACGTCGCGAACCGATTCGACGCGGACTTGCGTACCATCCATGGGTGGGCGTTCGGCCGAGGCGCGAAAAGTCGTTCCGTTCTCCGCCGAAAACCTTCACTACGATCGTCCACAATACTGGGACAGAAACGGCCCGTAACCCGGTTTACCGGCAACATATCGGCCGGTGCTCCGTGGGGACGGTTGAGCTTTCAGAAGGCTTTTCATTTGGTGGGGGCAAGGTGCGACATAACATGGCTGCGGACCTAAATTGGGCAATCGGAGGTGAGGCCGGGGACGGGATCGACTCCACCGGGAAGATCTTCGCTCAGGCGCTCTCCAGGGCAGGACGGCACGTATTCACATCCAAGGACTTCGCGTCCCGAATCCGCGGCGGGTACACCGCTTACAAGATTCGGACGTCGGTCGATCAGGTACAGAGCGTCGTCGATCGACTCGACATCTTGGTCGCGCTGACCCAGCGAACCATCGACGAGAACCTCGACGAACTCCACGACGGTAGTGCAGTCATCTACGACGGCGAGCGGTCGTGGGAGGCAGAGATCCCCGACGAGATCACCGCCGTCGACGTTCCGTTGAAGTCGCTCGCCGAAGACGCGGGGGGAGCGATCATGCGAAACATCGTTGCGCTCGGCGCGGCGTGTGAGATCACGAACTTCGACGTCGAGTACCTCGACGAATCTCTCGAGAAGCGCTTCGGGGGGAAGGGCTCGAAGATCGTCGAGAACAACAAGGAGGCCGCTCGGCTCGGACAGGAGTACGTTCGCGAGAACTACGATTTCGACGAACTCGAGTACGATCTCGAAACGACCGACAACGACTACGTCCTCCTGAACGGGAACGAGGCGATCGGCATGGGCGCGATCGCGGCCGGTTGTCGGTTCTACGCCGGCTACCCGATCACGCCCGCGACCTCCATCATGGAGTATCTCACCGGCCGGATCGAAGACTACGGCGGTCACGTCGTCCAGGCCGAGGACGAACTCTCGGCGATCAACATGGCACTCGGAGGCGCGCGCGCCGGCGCTCGAGCGATGACCGCGACGTCCGGAGCGGGGATCGACCTCATGACCGAGACGTTCGGGCTCGTCGCTACCAGCGAGACGCCCCTGGTCATCTGTGACGTCCAGCGCTCGGGTCCCTCGACCGGAATGCCGACGAAGCAAGAACAGGGCGACCTCAACATGGCGCTGTACGCTGGCCACGGCGAGGTCCCCCGGTTCGTCGTCACGCCGACGAGTATCACCGAGTGTTTCTGGAAGACCGTCGAGGCGTTCAACCTGGCTGAGAAGTATCAGACGCCCGTCTTCCTCGTCTCCGACCTCGCGATGTCGGTGACCGAGCAGACGTTCCCGCCGGAAGCGTTCGACATGGACGCGGTCGAAATCGATCGCGGCAAACTCGTCGAGCAGGACGAGGTCGACGAGTGGCTCGACGACGAGGGCCGATTCCGCGCCCACGCCGTCACCGACGACGGCGTCAGCCCGCGTGCCAAACCCGGCACGATCGACGGCGCGCACATGAGCACCGGCCTCGAACACGACGAGCTCGGTCGCCGGACCGAGGAGGAAGGCGAACGCGTCCAGCAGGTCGACAAGCGAAACCGCAAAGTCGAGACCGCAAAAGAACGCGAGGAGTGGGACTACCGGGAGTTCGGCGACGCCGACTCGGAGAACCTCATCATCTCGTGGGGTTCGAACGAGGGCGCGCTCGTCGAAGCCCTCGAGTACCTCGAGGACGACGGGATCAGCGTTCGCGTCATCTCCGTCCCGTACATCTTCCCGCGGCCCGACCTGACCGAGGAGATCGAGGCGGCCGAGGAGGCGATCGTCGTCGAGTGTAACGCGACGGGTCAGTTCGCGGATCTACTTGAGCACGATACGCTTACCCGTCTGAAGCGAATTAACAAGTACACGGGCGTGCGCTTCAAAGCGGACGAACTCGCGACGGAGATCACCGACAAACTCGCAGAGGAGGTTCCAGCACAATGAGCTCAGACGTACGATTCACCGATTTCAAATCCGACAAGCAGCCGACCTGGTGTCCCGGATGTGGGGACTTCGGCACGATGAACGGCATGATGAAAGCCCTCGCGAACACCGGCAACGATCCCGACAACACGTTCGTCGTGGCGGGGATCGGGTGTTCGGGCAAGATCGGGACCTACATGCACAGCTACGCGCTGCATGGCGTCCACGGGCGTGCCCTGCCGGTCGGTACCGGCGTCAAGATGGCCCGACCCGACATCGAAGTGATGGTCGCCGGCGGCGACGGCGACGGGTACTCGATCGGTGCCGGCCACTTCGTCCACGCCGTTCGCCGAAACGTGGACATGACGTACGTGGTCATGGACAACCGCATTTACGGGCTGACGAAGGGACAGGCCTCGCCGACTTCGCGCTCGGACTTCGAAACGTCGACGACGCCCGAGGGACCACAGCAGCCGCCGGTCAACCCCCTCGCGCTCGCGCTCGCATCGGGTGCGACCTTCATCGCCCAGTCCTTTAGCTCGGACGCGATGCGCCACGCCGAAATCATCGAGAAGGCGATCGAACACGACGGCTTCGGCTTCGTCAACGTGTTCAGTCCGTGTGTTACCTTCAACGACGTCGACACCTACGACTACTTCCGCGACACGCTCGTCGACCTCAAGGAGGACGAGGATCACGACCCGACGAACTACGAGGACGCCAAGGAAGTCATCACGGACGGCGAAATGGAGTATCAGGGCGTGATGTACCAAAACGAGGAGGCGCTACCGTATCACGAGCAACACGGCGTCACCGAGGACATGTCCGAGATTCCGGACGGCGCACCCGAGGACGCCATGGACCTCGTTCGCGAATTCTACTGAACCGACTTCAGTTTTAGAGCGACTCGAGAACGATTTCGCTCTCCGGATCACCACAGCCACCAGTTGCTCGAAACGTCGCTGACGGGCAGCGTCGGCCACTACGTACGCCGCACCGTTGTCGGCGTCGCCGTCTCGCGTGATACCGTCTGGGCTGTCCGATCACGTCTCGAGTTGGCCACGCGAAAACCGGACGAACCGGTGAGCGCTCAGACCGGGTGCTCGACAGACTCGAGCAGGACCTCGACGTTGGCTCCCTCGTCCTGGAACAGTTCCGGATACATACCGACGAGAACCAGATAGTCGCCCTCGTGACCGAACGAGGCCACGAGGAGGTCGACGTCGATCGCTTCGCCCTGATACTCGGTCTGTCCCTGCAGACGGTCGACGTCGCGACTCTCTCCGAGAATCGACACCGAAAAGGTCTCCTCGTGCTGGATGTCCCGAATATCCGTCTCCCCGTTCTCGATCTGACCCCGGAACTCGTCGAGTAACTCCTCGCTGTCCATGCCGTCGATGGGATTGAGCGACCGGCCGGCGACGCTCATGTTGGGCGTCGAGACCGCGACGAACGCGGTCGCCTCCTGTGATTGGCCCCGAATATCGAGCGCTTTCGCGTAACTCGAGAGCCAGAATCCGGCTTCGATCTCCCGTTCGACGCCGGCTTCGACCGTCTCTTCGAAGGTCCGTTCCTCGACGGTCAGCTCTTCGAATCCCGTCTCCTCGAGCGCGCTGTCGGTCGGCGCGACGCGGTCGGAACTGAATTCGAGCGGCCCGTCGCCGGTGATGAAATCGAGACAGCCAGCGAGGGCTGCGATCGAACCTGTCACTCCCGCTGCAAGAAACCGTCTGCGTGAAGAACTCATTACCTACCGTATTCGTTAGCAACAGCATATTCGTTGTGGCTGGTTCATTCGATCCGACAGGATAGACGAGCAGGCGACGGCCGACGCCGAGACGGCCGTCACGGATACACATCAAGAGTTATCGGGGTTGGCTCCCCCCGTTGTACCATGACGGAGTTCTCTCATCGGGTCGAGCAGGTATCGATCAGCGGGATCCGGGAAGTGTTCGAAGCCGCGGGCGAGGACGCGATCAACCTCGGACTCGGGCAACCGGACTTTCCAACGCCCGAGCACGCTCGAGCGGGAGCGATCGAGGCTATCGAGTCCGAGAAGACCGACGCTTACACCTCGAACAAAGGGACGCGGTCGCTTCGCGAGGCGATCTCCGGAACGTACGACCGCGAGTACGGAATCGACGTCGATCCGGCGGACATCATCGCGACGTCCGGCGGGAGCGAGGCGCTTCACCTGGTGTTAGAGGCGCACGTCGATCCGGGCGAGGAAGTCATTTTCCCCGATCCCGGCTTCGTCTCCTACGACGCGTTGACGAAGATCGCCGACGGGACTCCAAAGCCGGTCCCGCTCCGGGAGGATCTCACGCTCGATCCGGCGACCGTCGAGGAGGCGATCACCGACGATACGGCCGCGTTCGTGGTCAACAGCCCCTCGAATCCGACGGGTGCGGTCCAGTCCGAGGAGGACATGCGCGAGTTCGCGCGCATCGCGGACGAACACGATGTCCTCTGTCTCTCCGACGAGGTGTACGAGCGAATCGTCTTCGAGGGCGAACACCGCTCGCCGCTCGAGTTCGCCCAGAGCGACAACGTCGTGGTCGTCAGCGCCTGCTCGAAAACATACTCGATGACAGGCTGGCGACTCGGCTGGGTCGTCGGATCGAATCGGAGAATCGAACGCATGCTCCGGGTCCACCAGTACGGGCAGGCCTGTGCGAGCGCACCGGCGCAGTACGCCGCAGAGGCGGCCCTGACCGGTCCGCAGGACCCCGTCGCGGAGATGGTCGACGCGTTCGAGCGGCGCCGAGACCTCGTCGTCGACGGTCTCGAGGACGCCGGCCTCGAGGTCCCGACGCCCTCGGGCGCGTTCTACGTCATGCCCAAAGTCCCGGACGGCTGGTGTGAGGAAGTCCTCGAGCGCGACGTGGTGGTCGTGCCGGGCGACGCCTTCGGCGCACACGGCGAGGGCTATGCGCGACTCTCCTATGCGACCGGAACGGAAGAACTCAAAGAAGCGCTCGAGGTCATCGACGCGGCGACCCGGGCGGTGCGATAGGGACGTCTAAGACGGCTACACCGCCCAGTTCGACGGCCAGACGAGACGACAGGCGTAGAACTTCTATCGACTGATCTTTTCGTCGATTCCAAGAAACGATGGCCTCGTGGATTGGACCTGCGAGGCTCAGTTTACGTCCTCGTCCTCGAGGCGCTCGAGGACCTCTCTTGCGTTCTCGACGGCGGCTTCTTTTTTCGCGGGGTAGGCCTCGACTTTCGCGCGGAACGTGATCCCGTCGCCGAGTCGGCTCTCGCCGTTGAACGCGGCCTGTTTGTCGAGCGTGAGATAGAGTTCGGTGTTTTCGGTCACCCGCTGGTCGAGTTCGGCGATCAGGCCGTCGAAATCCTCGAGATCCGCGAGTCTCGAGAGGACGTGGCGCACGTCGTCTGCGTTTTCGGCGCGCGCCGAGAGGACGAGGATCCGATCGCCGTAGTGGCCCTCGCTCTCGACGCGCTCTATTTCGAACTCCTCGGGGAGGAAGGTTCGGAGCGCGCTCTCGACGCGTTTTTCGTCCTCGGTGGCGTAACAGAACGTTCGCAGATCGACGTAGTGAAGCGGGATTTGTGGCATCGGTCCTGAGAGAACGGGCGTGTCGCTGGTAGGTAGTTACTCGTCGGCGTCGTCCGGGTCGGCGTCGTCGGGAGCGGCCTCGAGGGCGTCTTCGGGAACGCCCGACTCCTGACCGTCCTCGAAGCTGATCGTGTAGGTGACGTCGCCGAACATAGATTCCATCGTCTGGGTGACCGTCCCGACTTCGCCGTCGAATTCGCTGTGTTTGTCGTGGAGCACGACGTGGTCGTCTTCCTCGAAGCTCATAGGTCGCTCTTCCCTGCCATTGCGTAAAAAGGGACTGATTCGGTTTCGACGGCTCGACGGGGAGACCGCGAGCGCGACTGCAGCCGGGTCAGGCCTCGATTCCGAGCTCCTCGAGGAGCGTCTGGCCCGCGGCGCTCGAGGAACCGGGACCGCGTGCGGTTATCAGATCGCCGTCGACGGTGACGCTCGTCTCCGAATCGAGTTCGGCGTCCCAGTTTCCGCCCGCGGCGATCACTTCGTCTTCGACCCAGTAGGGGAGTTTTCTGCCGTCTGGCATCAGGTCCTCGTTGTCGACGATTCCCTCCTCCCACTCGTTCGGGAAGCCGGTTACCTCGCGGTCGTGGACGATGAACGCGCCGTGGCTGTCTCGCGTGAACGCGAGAATGGCAACGGCGTGGCAGACGACGAGTGCCTTTCCGTCGCCCTCGATCGTCTCGCGAAGGATCGTCCGCGCGTGTTTGTCCTGATTAACGTCCCACTCGGTACCGTGACCGCCCGGGAAAACGACGGCGTCGTACTCGCCGGCTTGCGCCTTCGCGAGCGGAATGGGATCGTTCAGCCGCTCGTCGGTCTCGTGGACCTCCATGACGTGTTCGGCGGTTTCCTCGCCGACCTGTTCTGGGTCGGCAGAGCGCTCGTCGATCTGCGGCGGGCCGCCCGTCGGTGTCGCGACCGTGATGTCGACCCCCGCGTCGGTGAGCGTCTCGAGCGGCTCGACGCATTCTTCTCCCCAGTATCCCTCCTCGCTGACGACGAACAGTGCTCGAGTCATGTGCGCCCGTTCGGGAGCCAGCACATTAACGCCGGTCCAACCCCTCGGTTCTGCCGCAATCGCCGCCGCCGACCTGTTACGAGAGCGGACGGTCACGAGCGACGAGGGTGGTCTTTTTCGCCGCTGGCGACGTAGCCCGATTTATGGCACAGCGACCGAACCCCTTCGAGGAGCTCGAGAAACTGATCGATCGGCTGAGCCGGCAACTGCGGTCACCGCGGCGATCCGGCAGCAGCGGTGACGCTGACGGCGGGGACCTCGGTACGAGCGTCGGATCGCGCGGAACCGGCGTCGACGTAACGGATGCAAACGGGGAGTTCGTCGTCGTGATCGACGCGCCCGGATTCGAGCGCGACGACATCGAGCTCACGCTGACGAACCGGCGGCTGAAGATCGACGGCGAGCGCGAACAGGCCGTCGACGACGCCGAGGACACCTACCTTCGGCGCGAGCGGCGCACGCACTCGTTCAGCCGACAGCTAACCCTCCCCAGCCCCGTCGACGCGGACGGCGTCGAAGCACACCTCAATAACGGCGTCGTGACGATCAGGCTGCCGAAACGCGATTTCGACGACGCGGCGCGTTCGATCGATATCGAGTGAATCCGCGGACGGGCAATCGTCCGACCCGGTCGTGCTACAGGCCGACTACTCGTTCCCGTTATCGAGGTTCAGCGCGTCGAAAAACCGCTTCTCGAGGCGGGTGCTGGCGAACTCGAGTAACTGGTTTTCGTCCCCCGCGACATCCGCGAACAGTCCGAGATCGATGCGGCCGCCGGCCATGTCGTGGTGGCCGCCGACCGCTCCGAGTTCGCCGAACGCGTTTTGTAACGTCTTTCCGGCCTGCACTCGCGGGTCGATCGATCGGGCGCTCAGTCGGATCGAACCGTTGACGATCCCGTAGATGAGGACCGTATCGACGCCCTCGAGGTTGAGCAGGTAGTCCGCGGCCTGCGGGAGCGCGTCGGTCTCGGTGGTTCGCCCCACGCTCGAGGCTAGGGACGAACCCCGCCGCGTCCGCGACGCGATGGCGTGTCCGATCGCGTCGAGCGTCGCCGGAGAGAACGCGCTTCCGTACAGTTGCTCTAACATCTCGAGGTCCGCCTCTGGGTACACCGCCAGCGCGGCCTCGTACTCGCGTTCGGTCGGCTCGCGGACGAAATCGAGTCGTTCCCGGTGCAGCGCAAAGAGCAGTGCAGACGCCAGTCGCGTCGCGAGGGCCATCTCGAGGTCGAAGAGGTACTCGACGAAGATCGTCGCGGTCGCGCCGTAATCCGTTCGAACGTCGACGAACGCCGCCTCGACGTCGCTGTCCGGGTGGTGGTCGACGACGATCGACGGTTCGATCGACGCCGGTACCTGCGTGTTCTGGCCGGGAACCGCGTGATCGACGAACGCGAGGGAGTCGTCTTCGGCAATCGACGCGTTTCGGATCGGCGTGACGTCGATATTGAGCATGTTGACGAAGGCCCGATTTTGCTGGTGTGAGATTTCTCCCCCGTAGACTGTCCGGGTCTCGTTTACGCCGTTGTGTTTTGCGATCCGCTCGAGCGCGAGCGCGCTGGCGAGGCAGTCGGGATCCGGGTTGTCGTGACAGACGATGGTGAGCGAATCCATCTCCGCGAGCGTTTCTCCCAGATCTTCCGCTCGAGACATACCTAATCCTACGGACACGAGCGGTTTGTAAGTCGCGCCAAGATGTCGGCTGCGATGACTGGAAATACCGTATTAACTCTCGAAACTGGTTGGTACGCCGACACTTCGTCGGCGAATTCTCCGTGTTCAGATCCAAATACTGTTGATGAGTAACGTGCGTTTCAGGTCAATCTGCGCTCGAACACGGAAGAGAGTTCGGTCACGGGCCGTCCGTCCGCGCGATGGAGTCGGTCGACACCACGCGCTGGGAGGTTCCCTAGCGGTCGCGTCGTCGGCCCGTCAGCGCCTCGCTGGCCGGCGCGAACGGAATCGGCGTGCCGCGGTCGTTCTCGAGCGCTCGCTCGTAGAGCAACGACGCCGCGGCGACCGTCTCGATTCCGGTGCCGCCGCTGTCGAAGACTGTTATCTCGTCGGCGGCGGTTCGACCCGGTTCGGTGCCGGCGACCACGTCGCCGAGTTCGGCGTGGACGTGCTCGTCCGAGACGCGACCCGCCTCGCGCGCCGCGATAAACGATCCCGCATCCTGTGACACCCGCTCTCGGAGGTCGGGAACGTACGTCGACCGTTCGATCGTCGTCGCGTCGAGTTCCCGTTTGTCGGGGTGGTATTGCCCCATCGCCGTCACGTGCGCGCCGGGCTCTAGGTGCTCGCCGTCGAAAACCGGCTCGGTCGACGTCGTCGCCGTGATGACGACGTCCGCGCCCGATACCGCGGCTTCGCTCGAGGAGACGGCCCGAACCGACGCCTCGAGTTGGTCGTCGAACTCGTCGGCGAACGCAGCCCGGTTTTCCGCGGTCGGCGAGTAGACGCGGACCTCCTCGAAGTCACGAACCGTGGCAGTCGTGTGGACCTGTCCGCGAGCCTGTGGCCCGGTTCCGACGACGGCGAGTGTCGTCGCGTCCTCGCGCGCCAGCGAGTCAACGGCGACGGCTCCCGCCGCGCCGGTCTTGAACGGGTTCATGCTCGCGCCGTCGAGAATCGCGAGCGGTTCGCCCGACTGCGCGTCGAAAAGCGGCGTCACGAACCACGCGTCGCCGGCGTCGAACCCGGCGCTGTACATGTAGCCCCCCATCGCGCCCGTTTCGGGCAACAACGCGGCGTAATCGGTGAACATCCCGTCGGGATCGGTTCGGAAGTACGCCGAGCGCGGATCCGCGGGGGCACCGCGACCGCGCTGGCGATACCCCTCTCGCACCGCCTCGACGTATTCGGCAGGCGAGGCGAGGTCTTCGATAGCGTCGCTCGAGAGAAACAGCGTTTCGGTCATATCGAACAGATCGGGACCGAACGAGAAAAAGACAGTGAGAGCGCCTCGAGATCAGTCGGCGTTGATCGGCGGTCGGGCCGTGCCGGTTTCGTCGCCCGAATCGATGGGTGCGTTGACGAACATCGCGTGACCGATGAGCGTCATGGCGACCATCGATCCGACCGGAATCGCTGCCGTTATCGAAACGCCGACGACGGTGAGTGCGACGGTAATGCCGAGCAGTGCGACTGGGATGAGGGCCAGAACAATGTCGTAATATCCAGTCATAATGTATACTATCCTATGTGGAATAGTAATATAAGTGTTTCCCATAATCGCCTGATACTGGACCGATTTCAAATACTGATCCAGCTCATAAATAACTCGTAAGTTATGAGGATACCATACGCTCCGAGAACCTTTCTCATCTCTAATGATTAGGTGGTTGATGATACCGATCGACATCCATAGGGTACAGATAATCCACGCCGAACCGCAAGACTCGGTCGGGGACGATCGATCGATCAGTCGAGTGAACGAACGAGCATTGGAATGGTGGACCCGTTGTACCTTCGAAAACAGTATATGCCCATTACCATATATGTCAATTTCAGTATTGTAATCGGGCGGGGTGGATGCCGACTGCGAGTTCAGCGCAGGGCGACGGCGACGGCCGTACGCCAGAGAACGAGGACGACGAGGCCGAACCCGGTGATCACGAGGTTGAACGGGAACGCGCCACCGCCCTCGAAAAGCGGCGACGAGCGGATGATCAGACCGAGATTCGCCCCGGCTATCCAGGCCAGAGCGGTGTATCGAACCGCTCGAGTCGGGTCGGCGTAGGTTTCTCTCGCATAGAGGCCGGCCAGCAGGGCGGTTATCGCCCATCCGATGAGAAACGGGGTGATCGGCTCGAGCGCGCCGAGGGGGTTCGCCAGCGGATCCTCGCTGTGGTGGAGGTACCCGTACGTGACGAGGCCGGCGACGGCGACGATATCGACCGCCGCGATGCCGAGCCGTTCGCGCGAGAAGACGGTCGAGGCGGATCGCCCTCGAGTGTCGGTGCTCATGTCTCTCACTGGGTCCCCGTACCTATTGTGTCCCACGGTTTCTACGGCGAGCGTGACTGATACCCGTCGAACCGTCTCATCAACTCAGAAGACAGGAGGAGGGGTCTCGGCGAAGGGAGCCGAGAGTCGTCCAACGGACAGTGCCGACGTGCGAGGACGGGCCTCGCACGGAGCGACAGTGGCGACGGCGCGTATTTGTTACTGGTTGCTTTCGACGCGACGGGGCGTCTGCGCTCTCGATCTGCGGTCAGTACGGCCGGCCTACTACCACGGACTCGAGCGCTCGCTTCCCGTTGATAGCAAACGAGCGAGCGCCAGGAAATTTCGGAGAGTCAGAGTGGGTCGACGAGATCGGCGAGCGCGGCCGCGGGATCGTCCGCCTTCGCGACGCCGCTCGCGAGCAACACGCCTTCCGCACCGAGATCGGCGGCGGAGACCACGTCCTCGCCCGTGCTGATGCCCGCACCACAGAGGACCGAGACATCGTCGTCGACGCCGTCGGCAGCGTCGACAGCGTCCTCGACGACGTCGGGATCGGCCTGACTGACCGGCGTTCCCGTGCCGATGAGTTCCGGCGGCTCGACGGCGACGGCGTCCGGTCCGAGCGCCGCGCTCGCGCCGATCTGCGCGGGGTTGTTCGCACAGACGATGGTCTCGAGTCCGGCGCGCTCGGCGGCGCGAATCGAGCCGTCGATATCCGCGAGTTTCAGTCGCTTTTCGGAGTGGTTGATGAGCGTACCCTCGGCGCCTGCCTCGGCGAGCGATTCGGCCAGCGCGTGACCTGTGTTGCTGCCGTGGTCGATCGGATCGACGTGCTGGGCCCACGTCTCGACGCCCGTCGCCGCGACCCGCTCGACGTGAGCGTCCTGCGGTGCGACGGCGAGTCGAGCGTCCGTTTTCTCGTCGACGTCGCGAACGGCTTCCGCGACGGCGACCGGGTCACACGGATACGTCTTCAAATTGACGAGGATGAACATACCCGAGACAGGCCCGCGAGAACGGAAAGAGGTTTCGACAGTCGTGCGGATCGATGGGCCGACCAAACGGTCCGAAATACGACTACGATCGAGGTGTACCGCCGAAGTACGTCCGATCAGTCCTTTCGCTTGACCACGTCGCCGAGGGTGTAACTCCCGCTCGCGGAGCCGCCGTCCCAGTCGGCGTCCTCGCTCGAGCCGCTTTCGCTTGCGAGGCTCACGTCGAGGAACTTCTCGAGTTTCGACTGCACGCTGTCGGTCGGAAGCGTATCGCCGCGCTCGAGTTTCGTGATGAGACTCGCCTTCTCGTTGAGTTCGTTCGCGAGTTCCGACTGGCTGAGTCCTTTCTGTTCGCGAGCCTGTCGGATCCGGTCGTCGTAGTCGGTCGCGATCTCGTCCATGTCGTCGAACATGTCCGTTCGGCGGGTCGAGCCGCCGGAACTCGTTGAACCGCTCGAGGTCGAACTCGAGGCGTTAGCGCTCGAACTCGAGCCCGAAGAGCCGCCGGAGCTCGAACCCGTCGAGTACTTCGTCGACGTGCTCGAACTCGAGGAACCCGTCTTCACCTCGGTGCCGAAATCTGTGCAATCCGAACACACGTCAAGCTTGGCACCCTCAACTTTGATCGTTTTTGGGGACGACGTCTCGGCGCCACACATTTCGCACTGAACCATGGGAGAGTCTATATTCCGGTGCGTGATAAACCATGCGGCGAGCATCGAGGCGGCGAAACGGGCGCTTCGTTCGCAACTTGCTTCGAGGGCGTCGCGATCACTCGAGCGCCGACCAGGAGTAGTAAAACCGCTGGAGAGCGGTAAGGTGTCCGACCACCGCAAGAAAGACCAGCAGCCAGCCGACGACGGTGAGACCGCCGGGGGTCACGTTCGCGAGCGGGTAGGCGAGAAAGCCGACAGCGCCGATGATCGCGAGCCGGTCCGCTCGCCCCACGAGGCCGCCGTAGACTCGATCCAGCCCCACCGCCTGGGCCTGGGTTCCGAGGTAAGAGGTCATCACGACCCCGGTGACCGCGAGGAATCCGAGGACGTAGTCCTCGATACCGGCGGCCAGTCCGGCGATGACGACGATGTCGGCGTACCGATCTAGCACGTGATCGAGGAGGTCGCCGGCCGCGGACGCGACGTCTTGCTCGCGCGCGAGCGCGCCGTCGATGATGTCCAACCAGCCGTTGACGAAGACCAGAATCGCCGCGGCGACGAACCAGATCGGATCACCGCGACCGCCGAGCGCGAAGGCGACGGCCGCCGCGATAGCCATGCCGAACGCCAGCACGCTGACTCCGTTGGGCGTCATCCCGATTCGGTCGAACCCCTTCACGAACGGATCCAGAAATCTCGAGATGTAGGGCCGGAACTGATCCAGCGTCATGCGAGATACCCCACGAAGTCGACCTCGCCCGCGGACGGCTCGCGCTCGCCCGTCACGACTGCCTCGAGTGCGCTGGCGACTTCCTCGGGCGTCCGATTCGTCGTGTCGATCTCGTAGACCGACTCGAGGCCGTGGCGATCGACGGCCTCGCCGAGGATCACGTCGAGCGCCTCGCTTTCTGCGTTCTCGCTCGCTTTCGCAGCCGTCTCGCCGCGGTCGGTCAGCCGCGTCTCGAGCGTTTCCGGCTCGCATCGCAACACGGCGACCCGATCGGCGGCGAAGTGGTGTGCGAGATGCGACTCGATCAGCACGTCGTCTCGTCCCTCGAGCCACGCCTCGAGCGCGTCCATGTCCGCGACCTTGCTCTGTCGGTCCTCATCGACTTCGGTGTACAATGCCTCGTCCTCGAGCACCTCGTTTAGGTGAACGATTTTGAGCGTCGAATCGCCGACAGAGAGCCGATCGGACGGCGAATCGTCAGCGGCCGCTCGAGCCGCCAGCGCGTCCGTCGCGGTGGTCTTTCCGGTTCCAGGGGTACCCGTGACGGCGACTCTCACGAGTCGGACACCTCCGGCGCGTTCGGGTCCGCGGGATCCTCGGCCGCCCCGTCCTCGGGGAGTCCGAGGTCCGCGAGGACCGCGTTCAGCGTCTCGACCGCGCGTTCGGTTTCGGCGTCGGTCCCACAGGTGATCCGGATACACCCCGGCAAGCCGAAACTCGTGCAGTCGCGGACGATGACGCCCCGCTGTTGCATCTCCTCGGCTACAGCCGCGGCGTCGCCGACGGCGACGAGGACGAAATTGCCCTCGCTCGGCCAGACGTGCGCATCGATCGTTTCGCGCATGTACTCGCGCGACTCGAGCGTCGTTTCGACCGTTCGCTCGACGTGCTCGTCGTCGTCGAACGCCGCCAGCCCCGCGCGACAGGCCAGTTCGCTCGCCGCGAAGGGGGTGTTCACGCGCGCGTAGGCGTCGCCCCACGCCTCGGGAACGACGGCGTAGCCGAGCCGGACTCCGGCGAGGCCGTAGGCCTTCGAGAACGTCCGCAATATCGCGACGTCGTCTCGAGCGTCGAAGCCGTCGCGACCCTGGGTCAGCGCGAGCGCGCTGTCGACCGCGGCGAACTCGCCGTAGGCCTCGTCGACGACGACGAGGGTTTCTTCGGCCGTTTCCTCGGCGACGTGCTCAATTTCTGCGAGATCGATCGTCGTGCCCGTCGGGTTGTGCGGGCTCGTCAGGTAGACGACCCGCTCGCCGTCGTAGGCCTCGAGGACGGAGTCGGCCGTCTGTTCGAAATCCTCCGCGCGCTCGAGGGCGTAGGTCTCGACGGCACCGTGGTGGAATCGGGCGCTCATGCCGTAGTAGGCGAAGCCCGGTTCGGGAACTAACACGGCGTCGTCGGGCTCTAGCATCGCCCGGTGGAGGTAATCCAGCGCGCCGTCGCCGCCGTTGGCGAGCCACACCTGCGAGTCGTCGACGCCCCACTCGGCCGCGATGGCCGCGGTGAGATCCGCGTGAGCGGCTTTCGGGTAGGCGTTGACGCTTGAGGCGGTCTCCCGAATGGCCTCGACGGCGGCGGGCGAGGGACCGTGGGGGTTCTCGTTGGAGGCGAGTTTGATGAATTCGGCGGGATCACGCCCGAGTTCGCGGGCGACCTCCTCGATCCCCCGACCGGCCTGGTATGCGACGTGGTCGGACAGATCGCGCGGTTGCATACGGGAATCCAGTTTCCCGCGGCTCTTAAGGGTGCTTACATGTGGTCGCTCGCGTCTCGCGGACCGTCGTGACCTGCGCTGTAGGCGACGGCGAGCAGAGAGCGGGCTGCAGGCCGAATCAACACGAGGAGTGTTGGCCGATCAAGTATCCTTACAGCCCCAGCCGAACGCCGTCCAGCCGCCGTCGGCTGTAAGCACTTCGCCCGTGACGAAGTTGTCTTCCGAAGCGAGGAACTCGACGCAGTTCGCGACTTCCTCCGGCGTCCCGAACCGATCAAGCGGCGTCCGGTCCCTGATATCCTGTTCGTCGAATCCCGTCTCGTCCTGTGCTTGTTCGACCATCTCCGTCATGATGTACCCCGGCGCGAGCGCGTTCACGCGGATATCGTGTTCCGCCCACTCGACGGCGAGACACCGGGTGAGATTGTTGACACCCCCCTTCGCCGTATTGTACGGCGTTCGATCCTGTTGTCCCATGCTCCCCATCATACTCGAGATGTTGACGATATCACCGCCGTCGCCCTGTTCGATCATTCTGGCGCCGGCCGCCTGCGCACAGAAGAAGGGTCCCGTCAAGTTCACATCGATAACCTGCTGCCAGTCCTCGGCCGTCAGTTCCTCTGCGGGACCGCGAATGTTAATACCCGCGTTGTTTACGAGAACGTCGAGACGACCGAACCGATCGACGGTTTCATCGATCAGGTTTTCGACGGACGACCGCTCACTCACGTCGACTTCGACCGCGTGAGCGGTGCCGTCCTTCCGTTCGAATTCCTCGACGACTCGTTCGCAGTCCTCGAGCGATCGGGAACAAATGACGACAGCATCGCCGTTTTCCGCGAATCGCTCCGCGATACTCTTCCCTAGTCCCCTGGTCGAGCCCGTTACGATCACCGTTCGCGCGTCTGGTTCGATAGCCATGATACAATCGATCCCCCATCCAAACGGTCTTAATTATTTTTATACAGGGACGAACAGAGGAACCCGATCTTGTGAATCAGATGGTGCATCCGTCATCCTCGATCGGGAACCTGAACGCCATGCCCAGTCAGAAAGCAGACCGATGACACCGGCAGGCAGAAGTCAGATGGGTGGATACGCTCGCCACAGCGGTGAGCACACGACACCCCGGCGACGACTCCTATAATCACGACGACAACGGCAAGGAGGAAACCGAACGGCCGTACCCGTTTTCAGTGGCCCTGTAGTCGCTCGAGGCGCTCTATCGAGTCCGCGTCGGCCGGGCCCTTGTCGTGGCGCACGCCCTGAAACCGCGGGAACCGCAGCGCGTACCCCGAGGAGTACGTCGGCGAGGACTGGATCTCCTCGTAGCCGACCTCGAAGACGACCTCGGGCGCTAGCTCCACCTCCTGTCCCTCCTCGGCCGCGATGTGGGGCTCGAGCAGATCCGACAGATCCGCTAACGTCTCGTCGGTGATCCCCGTCGCGACCTTGCCGACCGTCTCGAGGGACTCGCCTGAGTCGTCGGTACGCACCGAGAGTTCGAAGGTTCCGAGGAAGGTTGCGCGTCGGCCCTCGCCCCACTCGGCACCGGTCACGACACAATCGAGCGTCTCCACGTCGGGCTTTCGCTTTCGCCAGTGCTTCCCGCGCCGGCCCGGCGAGTACGTCGAGTCGGGATCCTTGAGCATGATCCCCTCGTGACCGGCCTCGAGCGCGTCGGCATCGATCGCCTCGATTTCCTCGGGGTCGTCCGTCTGCCACAGCAGGGAGAGTCCCCGAATCTCGTCGGAAGCATCGACAGCAGAATCAGTGTCATCGCCGTCCGCGAGCAACTCGACGAGTCGGTCGTGTCGATCCGTAAGCGGCGACTCGAGCAGATCCGCCCCGTCGGCGTGGAGACAGTCGAAGAACACCGGCTTGACGGTCACGTCCTCGCGAGCTTTTGCGACATCGTGTTTCCGCCGGAAGCGCTTGAGGACTTCCTGGAAGGGAAGCGGGGAGCCCTCCTCGTCGACCGCGACGACTTCGCCGTCGAGGATGGCCGGCCGATCCAGTCGCTCCTCGGCGAACTCGACGACCTCCGGGAGCGCCTCCGTTACGTCTTCCATGTTCCTCGAGAAGACTCGCGTCTCGGACGCTGGCTCGTCCGTTTCCCCAGCACCGGGGTCGTAGTGAAGTTGCACTCGAGCGCCGTCGTACTTCCACTCGACGGCGGCCTCGGACCACTCCTCGAGGGCGTCGGTCACCGTCCCCGTCTGGGCGAGCATCGCCTGCACCGGTCGGCCGACCTCGAGGTCCATCGCGTCCAGTCCTTCGCGGCCATCATCGCGAGCGACTCGAGCGACCCGGCCGTAGTCGTTCGACACCTGCAAGGCGCGTTCGACCCGCTCGGTCGGCACGTCGAACGCGGCCGCGATGGCGTCCCGCACGGTCCCCTCGCCGACGCCGATTCGCATCTCCGAGAGGACGAGTCTGGCGAGGTACCTTGCTTCCTCGCTCGCACAGCGGTTGAACAGCCCGAAGAGGATGTCGATCTTCCGGTCGGCGCTGCCGTCGCCGTCCGCCGCGGCGAGATCTCGAAGCGTTCGGTCGACTTCGCGGACGGTAAGTGCGTCTTCGTCCGCACCGTCGGCGGACTCGGTAAACGCGCCCAGTCCCTGCTGGCCGCCGTACTCGTAGCTCGCGGCGACCTCACCGATCTCCCCCAGTTCCGCCAGTCGGTCCTCCACGTCGGCCGGGCCGACGTTCGTGCCCGCGGCCCGAGCGATCGCCTCGTAGCACGAACTCGGGCCGATATCGAGCGTGGTCGAGTCCCACGCCGGAAAGATACGCCCTTGAACGAACCGTGCGAGTATCTCGAGTTCGTCCGCAACCCGGTCGCCGTTTCCCCGTTCGTCGCTCGAGCCACCTGCCGCACTCTCCTCGAGCAGGGCCCGCACTCGGTCGGCGATCTCGAGATCCGCTGGCTCGGCTTCGATCGCGGCGGCCCGCTCCGTGAACGTGGCGAACTCCATCGGCGGTGGCTACGCAGTTGGCCGTGTTAAACGAATTGACTGGCGCGACGGCGAAACTCACGCTCGCGGAAGCGGTCTCGTTCGCCGTCGGCTGCTCGCGAGCACCGAAGGTGTGACAGCGCTACCCGCGCCGGCTCGATGGGCGTGCCTTCAAGGCAGTCGGGCACTCACTCGCAGGTATGCCAGAGGAGGAACTCGCTGCGCGGGTCGCGGACGTACTGACGGTCGACGCCGAGGAGTTTCGCTCTCGGGCCGAGGCCGACGCCGAAACGATCATCCAGGCGATCGACGACGGGGTCTTCGACAACCCCCAGGCGATCGTCGGCCTCGAGTACGAGTTCTACGCGATCGAATCCGAGGCGTGTTCGCTCCGGCGGGTGCCCCGTCGGCTCCTCGAGTTGATCGGGTTCGAGAAGGAACTCGGACTCCACAACGCCGAGATGACGACGAGTCCCCAGCCGCTGAACGCCGACGGGCTTCGAGCACAAGAGTCGGAGGTCAAAGCCCGCCTGCGGACGGCCCTGAACGTCACCAACTCGGAGGGAATGCGACTCGTCAGCGACGCCATGTGGACGATCCCACCGGAAGGTGAGGACGCGACGACCTACCTCACCGATAGCGTCGAACGGACGGTCGCCGACGATGGTGAGGACGGCGGGGCGGCCGAGCGAGGGGATGGCGAGCGGATCCGGATCGCGACGAACATGAGCGATTCGGGCCGGTACCACGCGATGGCAAACACCGACCGCGCCCAGTCGGCCGCCATGGAGATCGACGCGCCGAACGTGACCCTCGAGGCCGATACCGTCATGCCCGAGAGCCTCATCACGTCGATCCAGCCCCACTATCAGGTTCCCCACGCGATCGACCTCCCGCTGTATTTCAACTACGCGCTGCGCATCGCTGGACCCCTACTGGCACTCGGCGTCAACTCCCCGTTCTTCCCCGCGGACTGTTACGATGAGGGCGTCGCCCCCGAGGGCGTCCTCGAGGACGCGTGGATGGAACACCGAATCAGCGTCTTCGAATCGGTGCTCAACGAGCGAAACACCTCCGAGGGGAAGGTGCGGTTCCCGCGCGACCTGGGGCAGGTCGAGGAGGCGATCGAGCGGATCGTCGAGGACGACACGCTCGTGCCGATGCCAGTCGAAACCGGCGACCGGTTCGACGACCAGTTCCCGCACTTCCGACGCAAACACGGCACCTACTGGCGCTGGGTTCGGCCCGTCTTCGACGGCGCGACGCGCTCGGCCGCCAACGCCCGCATCGAGTTCCGCCCGATCCCCGCCCAGCCGACGGTTCGGGACTCGGTCGCCTTCCAGGCCGCCTTCGCCGGGCTGCTCGAGAGCCTGGTCCGCCTCGAGCACCCGGTCTACGAACTCGACTGGGAACACGCTCACGAGAACTTCTACGCTGCGATGCAATCGGGGCTCGACGCGGACATGACGTGGATCACCAACGACGGCAAGGAGACCACCGACTCGTTCGAACTGTACGACGACCTGCTTGCTCACGCAGAAGACGGGCTGACCAACCGCGGGCTCACCGAGGAAGAAGCCGCGAAGTACCTCTACCCCCTCAGACACCGCGTTCGACAGGGACTCACGCCCGCACAGTGGAAACACGATCAGGTGCGCCACGCGCTCGAGGAAGGCGACGACCTCGAGACGGCGATCGAGTCGATGCAGCGTACGTACGTCGACCGGCAATCGGAGACGCTCCTCGAGGGAAGCTTCGCGGACTGGGCGAGCGAGTGAGCCGCGAGTGGGTCCCCTCGGAGCGGGCTGAAAGGGACTAAGTACCGCCGGACGCGTGTGTGCGTATGGTTACGTTCCTCTCCGGCGGTACCGGGACGCCGAAGCTGCTCGACGGAGTGGACGCCGCGTTCTCGCCGGACGACGTGACGGTCGTCGCCAACACCGGCGACGACGTCGAACTCGGCGGATTGCTCGTCTGCCCGGACGTCGATACGCTGCTCTTCCAGGGCGGCGACGTGCTCGATCGCGAGACGTGGTGGGGGATCGAGGACGACACCCATCACACGAACGCCGAACTACTCGATATCGCCGACGCGGCGGACCTCCCGACCGGCCCGCAGTACCTCTCGGACGACCGACAGACCGCCGGTCGAGCGATCGCCGACTGGCGGCGCTTTTCGGGCGTCGGCGAGTTCATGACGATCGGCGACCGCGACCGCGCGGTCCACATCACGCGAACCAGCCTCCTCGATCAGGGACGGAGCCTGAGCGAGGCGATCGCGTCCCTGGCGTCGGCGTTCGAGGTCCCGTTCGATCTGCTGCCGATGAGCGACGAGCCGATCGCCAGTCTCGTCCACACGGAGGACGGAACGATGCACTTTCAGGAGTACTGGGTCGGATGGAACGCAGAGCCCGCGGTCGAGGACGTCGAGTTTCGGGGATCGAACGACGCCGACCCCGCCCCGGGCGTGCTCGAGGCGCTCGCGGATCCGGTCGTGATCGGCCCGTCGAACCCGGTGACCAGCATCGGCCCGATGCTCTCGATTCCGGGGTTCGCCGACGCGCTCGGGCAGACGCCGGTCGTCGTCGTCTCGCCGTTTCTCGGCGACGAGGCGTTCTCCGGCCCCGCTGGACAGTTGATGGACGCCGCGGGCGCGGACCCCTCGACCGCCGGACTCGCGGAGACCTACCCGTTCGCCGACGCGTTTGTCGTCGACGAGGCCGACGACACCGAGTTCGACCGGCCCACGATTCGAACCGACATCAGGATCGACTCGAGCGACGACGCAGCGCGCGTCGCTCGAACGGTGGCGGACGCCATCGAGCGGGTCGAGTAAGTTCCATGTTCTCCCCACCACTCGCACTGGCGAGTCTCAGCGGCGAGGCGGACGCCGACTGGGCGCGAGCGGGCGCACCGTTCGCCGGCTGTGCGTTTCTCGGCGGCATCGCGATCGACGAACGGTCCCGAGCGGCGGCCCGCGAACTCGTCGAGCGCGACCGCAACGAGTTCCTGCCAGCGGACCCGTTCGCGTTCGTCGATCGCCAGCTCGAGGCCCTCGAGTCGGTTCCGATACGCCCTGCATTCAACGTTCGAACGACGACGGCGGACCCGCTCGTCCCCGCCGGTCGAATCTGTCGGGATCGAGACGCGCTGCTCGAAATAAACGCCCACTGTCGACAGGACGAGCTGTGCGCCGTCGGCTGCGGCGAGCGGCTGCTCGCCGACACTAACCGCCTTCGATCGTACGTCGAGACGGCGATCGAGACGGGGGCGACGACGGGCGTCAAAGTGCGTGCGGAGGTTTCCGGCATCGACCTGCCGACGCTCGCGAGCGAACTCGAGGACGCCGGCGCGGCGTTCGTACACGTCGACGCGATGGACTCCGAGTCGGTGATCGCCGATATCGTCGCCGAGACGGAGCTGTACGTGATCGCGAACAACGGCGTTCGCGACGAACCGACGGTCCGCGAGTACGCCGAGTACGGGGCCGACGCGGTCAGCGTCGGCCGGCCGAGCGACAACCCGGTCGTCCTCGAGCGCGTCCGAAACGCCGTCGACACCCACCTCGGTCTCGAGCGGGAAACGGCCTTGCGATGAGTCCACCGGGCTATCCGTGCGTTTCCAGCAAGTCCTAAGCCGCCGGCCGACAGAGTCGACGACAGTGCATATGCGAAGCGCCTCTCAGAACGCTGAACTCGCGCTGTTGCTCGAGGTCGCCGGGACGCCGAAACCGGGCAACGTCGACCGGAGCCGGGACCTCGAGGACCTGCTTTTCGAACACTTCCTCGCGGGTGCAGTCGGGGCACAGGACGGCCTCCGGATGGCGGCGTCGGGCGAGCCGGTCGGCCGGTCGTTCGAACGCGCCGTCGAAGGGATGGCCGAACAGGGCGGGGGAAACACGCAGTTCGGGGCTCTGTTGTTGCTCGTTCCGCTCGTGAAGGCGGCGACCGACGGGCTCTCGCGGTCGGCCGCCGAGTCGGTCGTCGCGGACACCACCGTCGCGGATGCAAAAGCCTTTTACCGGGCGTTTGAGCACGTCGACGTCTTCGTTTCCGAACCCGACCCCGAGCTCGAGGCGCTCGACGTCCGACGCGGGAGCGGCGCGGCTCCGGCGCTCGAAGAGCGGGGGCTCACGCTTCTCGACGTGATGGACCGAAGCGTTCCCGGCGACGCCGTCGCTCGCGAATGGCTGACAGGGTTCGAGCGCTCGTTCGACGTCGCCGATAGAATCGCTGCGGCGCGAGGTCCGGTCGCCGACCGCGCCGCGAGTGCCTTTCTTACCGCCCTCGCGGAACGGCCGGACACGCTCGTCGCGAAACGCCGCGGCGAGGAGACCGCGACGAACGTGATGAAGCAGGCTGCCGAGTTGACTCGAGCCGACGGCGACGCGGTCGACCGTGAGGCGGTCGAATCGTTCGCAGACGACCTTGTCTCGCAGGGGATCAATCCGGGCACGACCGCGGATCTGGTCGCCGCCGGGTTGTTCGTCGCCCTCGAGAACGAACTGATCGAACTATGAGCGGCGCTGGCGACGGGGCGAATGACCGCCGTGGTGACGATGACGGGACGGATGACTACGACGACAGAGCGGACAGCGACGACGACGTCGAGTGGCCGGTCACGCTCGAGGGAGTGACCGAAACGGTCGTCACCACGCTCGGACCAAACGGTCGCTGGAACGCGGCCGCACTCGGGCTGTTCGCCGAGACAGAGCCAGCGGGTCGGGACAAGTGCGAGGCCGAAGCGAAGGACCAACACGCCAGCGAGGCGGGTGAAGACGACATCAGCGTAACCGCGCGCACGTGGGGAAACACCAGAACGCGGCGCAACTTCCACAGACGGGGCACTGGGTACGTCCAGTTTACGCGCGATCCCGTCGACTTCGTCGACGCCGCGCTCTCGATTTTCGAACTCGAGGAGCCGACGCTCGAGTCGGCCGACGCGTGGGTTCGGGTGACGGTCGAGCGAATCGAGTCCGGGACCGAGGACGGAACGCGGTGGGAAGCGTGGCGACTCGACCCGCTCGAGTCGGCCGTCGAAACCGAAACCGTGCCGACGATAAACCGCGGGTTCGGTGCCGTCGTCGAGGCGACCGTCGCCGCCTCGAGACTCGAGGTCGACGGCTACGACGAATCCGTGCTTCGAGACCGGCTCGAGTACTACGAATCGGTGGTCGACCGGGCCGGCAGCGACCGCGAACGGGAGGCGCTCGCTCGCGTACGCGAGTGCGTGGACTGGTAGACGGCACCATCGATCATCGGTACCATCGACTCGTGACCGGAACGGTTTCGGGAACGGCTAGGTGACGGACGCGACCACGATCGGATCAAAAGGGAGCAAATTAAGGCCCTCTAGACGGAACCGTCCACTATGGCAATCAAACCGGCCTACGTCAAAAAGACTGGGACGCTCCTGCTCGAGCAGTACCCGGACGCGTTCACGACCGACTTCGAACAGAACAAAGACAGCGTCGAGAAGCTGACGAACATCGAATCCAAGGGCGTGCGAAACCGCATCGCCGGCTACGTCACGCGCAAGAAAAGCGGCCAGGTCGCAGCCTGAATTTTACGGCACGTAACTCGCGGCGCTCGAGACTGAAGAGCAACACAGCACTCGCTTCGCGAGTCGCTCGATGGGAAGAGAGTCGATAGATGAACCGTCTCGAATAACGCAGTTCAGAGTCGGGCGAGAGGTTAGTGTCCCTGGTCGCCGCGCACGCCGGGTTCCATGTACGCGCCGGCAAACAGCGCGACGATCCCGAACGCGGAGGCGAACGCGAGGAGAACTATCCCCTGTAACAACGGTTCGCTCAACGGTTCGACGCCTCGCACGACCATTCCGCCCCCCATGTATCCCTGGTACCCCGCGAACGCGCCGAAGAGGATACTGACGACACCGACGACAGCAGCGCCGATACCGAAGCCGCCCTCGAACGGCCCGATTGCCGGCGAATCGGAAGTCGATTCGCTCATCGGGACCACCCCGTCGAGCGAGCGAGTGACTGGCCGGAACAGGCCGAAACGCGACCATCGTCGATCCGGGTCGCCGCGGTCGAACGCGTGTGGGTATCGTATTGCATTTAGCGTACTGTTCGGCTCCGTTTTCTTAATCTCTTCTATGCGCTCCGGGTACCGCTCGGTTTCGCCCCTGGAGCGCCGATCATGTTCGTCCGTCACAGCGTCAGTATGCGAGTGAAATCCAAACGGTTTTGCGCACCCAAACCCGAGGTGCGGAAAATGACTGTACGTGTAGGCGTTCTCGGTGCAACGGGCGCTGTCGGCCAGCGACTGATCCAGCTACTCGATCCGCATCCGTCCTTCGAAATCGCGGCGCTAACGGCGAGCGACTCGAGCGCCGGTCGGTCCTATCGCGACGCGGCGAAGTGGCGCGTCGACTCCCCCATTCCGGCGGACGTCGCCGACATGACGGTACAGGCCACCGAACCGAACTCGGTTCCGGACGACGTCGACCTCCTTTTCTCGTCGCTCCCCTCGAGCGTCGGTGCGGAGGTCGAACCGGACTTCTGTAAAGCGGGGTACGTGCTCTCGTCGAACTCCTCGAACGCGCGGATGGACGCGGACGTTCCGCTCGTCATTCCGGAGGTCAACGCTGACCACCTCGACCTGCTCGAGGTCCAGCGCGACGAGCGCGGCTGGGACGGCGCGATGGTCAAAAACCCCAACTGCTCGACGATCACCTTCGTTCCGACGCTCGCCGCGCTCGCGCAGTTCGGCCTCGAGAGCGTCCACGTCTCGACTCTGCAGGCCGTTTCGGGGGCGGGCTACGACGGCGTCACGTCGATGGAGATCATCGACAACGCGATCCCCCACATCGGCAGCGAGGAGGACAAACTCGAGACCGAATCGCGGAAGCTCCTCGGCGAGTTCGACGGCGCTTCTCTCACGGAAAACAGCGTCGAGGTCGCGGCCTCGTGTAACCGCATCCCGACCATCGACGGCCATCTCGAGAACGTCTGGGTGGAAACGGAAGAGGAGATTTCAGCGGACGACGCCGCGGCGGCCATGGAGTCGTACCCGTCGCTCGAGCTCCCCTCCTCGCCGGACCCGCTCATCCACGTCTTCTCGGAACCGGATCGGCCCCAGCCGCGGATGGACCGAACGCTCGGCGGCGGCATGGCGATCGCCGCAGGCGGTATCCGCGAGTCGCCGTTCGGACTGCAGTACAACTGTCTCGCACACAACACCATCCGCGGCGCCGCCGGTGCGAGCGTGCTCAACGGCGAACTGCTGCTTGAGAACGGCTACCTCTAGATCGTCCCGGCGCTGGTTCTCGAGGTGCGATGAGCCACGATTTTGGATGATTCGGAGGGCCACGGCTGCATACTCGCGAAGGGGACCCCAGTAGCACCGGAGGTGAAGAAAATGCGGGCGGCTCAGTCCCGGACTACTCGCTGCTCAGGTCGGCGTCGACGCGGAGTTCGGAGTCGGTGACCGTCACGACGTTGTCGGCGGGAACCTGGATATCGTCTTCGCCGGCTTCGCCGAAGCCGAGACTCTGAACCCAGGCGTTCGTGAGATTCGGTTCGGGGTCGACGAATGCGACCTGTTCGATGGCGTCGACCTCGGTGACGATACCGATCTGTTCGCCGCGGATGTCCATGAGGAACTTCCCTTCGTCTTCCGTCGAGAGGACCGTCATAGTCGGTATACGCTTTCGGCTATGCAAGTAAATACATTGGGGACCAGTAGCTGGAAGATTCCGAGTCGGGCTACGCCGCGTCTCCGTCCGCTCAGAGCGAAACACGGTTCTCGAGGTCCGCATCCCAGCCGGATCGCTCGATCCGCTCGACGTTCGTCGCGACGATATCCGCGAGTCGCTCGTAGTACTTCGGCGTGTGCCCTGAGTTGTGCGGTGTGATCTGGACGTTTCCGAGCCCCCAGAGCGGGTGGTCTTCCGGGAGCGGTTCCGGATCGGTCACGTCCAGCGACGCGCCGCGGATCAAACTCGAGCGCAACGCCTCGATGAGCGCGTCCGTGTCGATCACGGGTCCGCGCGCGACGTTCACCACGACCGCGTCGGGGTCGAGCGTGACGAACTCCTCGTGGCCGATCAGTCCGCGAGTGGTGTCGGTGAGCGGGCAAGCGAGCACGAGGTAGTCGGTTCGAGCGAGCGCCGCCTCGAAGGCGTCCGTTCCGAACCCGATCACGTCGTCGGTGGGGCCGCCCTTCTCGGGTGAATACCGCACGCCGACCGTTTCGACGCCGAACGGCTCGAGACGCCGACAGACGGCCTCCCCGATCCCGCCGAGTCCGACGACGGTGACGGTCGAACCCTGGAGTTCGGTGGCCTGGTAGTGACGCCACTCCCGCCGTCGCTGGCGGCGCTGGGCCTCGTGAAACCGTCGGGTGAAGTGCAGTATCGCGCCGAGGACGTGCTCGCCGATGTTCGGTCCGTGGACGCCCGAGGCGTTCGTCACGCGAACCCCGCGCTCGCGGAGTTTCTCGAGCGGCAGGTGGCCGGTCCCGGCGTACGCACAGGCGAATACCTCGAGATTTTCGGCCTCCTCGAGCAGGTCGTCCTCGAGGATCATTCCGGTCGCGAACGTCGCGTCACGGATTTTTTCGCGCTCTTCGGCGGGCGTGCGAGCGAGTTCGACCGTTCGATCCGGAAGTCGCTCCCGTAGGGTCTCGGCGTACTGTTCGACCGGCATCCCATGCGTTCCCCGTCGAAGGACGAGGACGTCGACGTCGTCGGCCATATGCATGCTGTCGAGCGGTGCCGTCAAAAACGTTGGTTCCGACCGATCGTTCAGGACAGCGGATACGAATTTCAGGCAGTTTAATATGGCTCGCTGACTCCGAACGGAGTATGGAACACGTCGACGTCGCGATTGTCGGTGGCGGTCCCGCGGGGGCGGCCGCCGCCGAACGGGCCGCCTTCCACGGCGCGGAGACCGTCCTGTTCGAACAGGGCGTTCCCCGAGAGGACCGCGCCGAGGTCGGCCCCGATTCGACCGACGCCGCGGGAATGCTCGATTACTGGATCGACATCATGGACTTCGACTTCGAGGAGATTCCCGACGAGGTAATCCTTCAGGAACTCGAGGGCACCGACTTCGTCGGGCCGACCTCGTCGATCCAGTTGAACACGACCGGCATGGACGCCTCCTATCCGAACTTCGGGTACACGTTCCACCGCGCTCGCATGGACGACTGGCTCCACGAGCGCGCCGCCGACGCCGGCGTGGAACTGCGAGTCGGAACGGGAGTCAAATCGATCGAAACTGATCTCTCCGGACCGTCTCATACGCTCACGCTCGCGAACGGCGACGAGCTCGAGGCCGAGTACGCGATACTCGCCGACGGACCGCAGCGACGCATCACCCTCGACGCGCTCGATCAGTTCACGAAACCGGGCTCGAGCATGAGCGAGTACCTCTCGCCGCCCGAAGCGAACCACATCGCCTACCAGGAGTATCGCGAGTTCCCCGAGGAACTCTTCGAGGAAGACCGGCTGAAGTTCTGGTGGGGGTACATGCCCGGCGAAACCGCGTATCCGTGGGTGTTCCCCAACGACGGGACGGTCGCCCGCGTCGGGTTGACCATGCCCATCGGAATGACCCTCGAGGACGTCGACTCGCCGGAGTCGTACAAACTGCTTCGTCCCTCCGACGACGGCATTCCGTCGGGCTCGGAGTACATTCGTCGGCTGCTCGAACTCGAGTACGGCGACGAGTACGACATCGAGGAAGACTTTCCGCTCGTCGAAGACCGCGGCAAGTCGAAGGGAACCGAAACCTATCCGATCTCCTCGACGCGTCCGATCGAGTCACCCGTCGGCGCGAATATCGCCGTCGCCGGCGGCGCGATGGGAACGACCTCGGCGTTCCACGAGGGCGGCTACCACGTCGCCGTCCGCACCGGGAAGATCGCCGGGCGGCTCGCCGCGACGGACTCGCTCGAGAACTACAACGAGGTCTGGAAACGCGCGATCGGCGACGAGATCCGTCGCAACGTCGCGTTCGCCGACATCGTCGCCGAGTACGAACCGGACGACTGGGACTGGGCGTTCGAAACGGTCGCCAAGATGCAAGGATCCGCGGACGATGGCTCAATCGTTTCGAACCGCTACAGCGCCGGTCTCGGCGCGGCCAAAATTCTCGGCGCGTACAAGAAACGCCAGTTCACCTACCGAAATGGGACGTACGTCCAGTTCGGCGAAGACCAGTACGTCTACTAGTTCTCGAGGCCCAAACTCAGGGCCGGAGGCGGCGTTCGACGAGAGAGTTTAAACCCGCGGCTGTGTTAGCTCGAGTGCGCGCCTCAAGTCCCCGTTCGAGTTTACCCACACGGGTGCGATGATCACACGGCGAACCCGGGCGCGCGACATCATGGTGGTACGGTCCACCGGTCTCGCGGTCCAAACCGCGACACGGATGGTGAGGCCGTCTAACTCACCCGCCCGGCACGAGGGTTAGCCAGCCGACGCGGCGCGCCGCCACGGGATGAGGCTGGACGTTAGTGTTCCGGGCGCACATTTTGATATACATAGCAGTACCTCTGAATACCAGAGAGAATTCACAGCAGCTCTAATTAATCGTGGAGCCTTGTTGTCCCGCACCGGGTCTCTATCTGTCGTTCTGTGGTTGTGGCCACTGATCACGAGCGTGGTACGATGGGGGACAGGTTGAGATACGAGCAGACGGGTTTATCTCGACAGACGGCGTCCTACAAGGCGATCGAACGGATGAAGACCCAGTACTATGCTGCAACGAGCATCGACGGGTATCTCGCCGATGCGGATAACTCCCTCGACTGGCTTTTGCGATTCGGAGACGTCGAGGGCGTGAACCAAGATTACTCCCGGTTCGTCGATCAAGTCGGTGCCCTCGCCATGGGGTCGGCGACGTACGAGTGGCTCCTCGAGCACGAGAACCTACTGGAGCATCCAGAAAACTGGCCATACGAGACCCCAGCGTGGGTGTTCAGCACTCGAGAACTACCTGCGGTCGAGGGCGCGGACATCCGCTTCGTGCGAGGGGATGTTGCGCCGGTCCACGCGGATATGGCGAAAGCCGCAGATGGTAAGAACGTCTGGCTCGTCGGCGGTGGCGAGCTCGCGGGACAGTTCTACGATCACGGGCTGCTCGACGAGATTCTGCTCAGCGTCGCTCCCGTCACGCTCGCTTCGGGTGCGCCGCTATTGCCGCGTCGGATTACCGAACCACCCCTGAAACTAGTCACCGTGGAGAAACGGGAGGACGTTTTCGCAGTTCTAACCTACGAGGTACACGAGCCCACTGAAAAGTAATCGATGGAACCCACTTCTTGTATGCGCTATGAAGAATGTGCGAAATCACGGTACCGACTCTCGAGCCACCGGAGTGCACGTGACCAATCAGCGAACAGAAGCAAGAACACGATCTGATCGAAGAAAAACGGCCCCATCACGACTGCGATACCGACGTGCATCCCGAGCAGTCCAACGACGAACGGCGTGATATCCCGTTTCGCGAGCACCCAGAGTAAGAATCCGGCCTCGAGCACTAACACGCCGATCGTCGCGACACGAATCAACGTCGGATACTGAAGCAGGAGACGGCCGAGTTCGGAACTGACGCCGAAGTACGACTGGGCCCAAAGGAGGTACTGCCCGAGATTTCGCGGTGTAGTCCACTCCCAGGCCGGCCCGGAGACGATCTTCGTCACTCCGGAGCCAAAGTACAGAATCGCGACGGCGATCAATCCACACTGCAAGACCGAGTTCGTGTTTTTCGGATCGCCGCTGTCGTATGTCGACCGTATCAGCGCTCTCAAATCGGAGCGACCTGCCGATTCGGTGGTCCGAATACCATCGCCCGAGAGCAGATCCTGCTCCCGATACAGCGCGAAAAACACCATGAGATAAACGATCGTAAAGAGCGCCTGCGACGCCCCGGACGGATCAAGCGTGTATCGGGCGACTCCCAGGTGAGCGACGAGGATCGCAGTCGCAGGCGTCGCGTAGCGATGGGAAATTCCGACCGCAAAGAGGATCAATCCGAGAACTGCGAGATATTTCTCGTAAACGAGGTACGGTTGAATCCACCGGGGAACGAGCAGGAGGTAGTAGTCGTTCGCGTACACCGGCCACCGCTGAATCGGCGCCCACTCGTAGGAGAGCAGTTTCCAGATTCCGAGCGACGCAACGAGAACCCTGGCGACTGCGAGGTTCGCTACCGCCCCCTTCGGATCGCCAGCGTGATAATTCACGAACAGGTTAGTGGGTAGTTTCATTGCGAGTGAACTCTCCGTCGGTCGTTAGCTGAGCCGCGGGCGTTCGATCGCGTTCTTCGATAGCGAGCCCGGATTCCGTGTACCTAAGTTCGACGTGATAGACCCGTAACTCCACGAAATCGTCGTATTCCGCAAGTAGATCTCTGTCCCAACTATACCCCAAAGCGTGGGGCGGAAAGTCCACGTGATGACCGATTCCTCGATCGTTCTCGATATGCTGACGATAGGTGATTCCGCGCTCGAGTAGATGGCTCGCCGTAGACCTCGCCTTGGGTTCGTCGTACTCGGTCGCGATCCCCCGCCCGAATCGAATGAGCGTCCCCGACGGCGGAGCTGCGTTTCCATCGTATCGGAGTTCGTTTCCCTCGGCGTCGACCAGATACACGTCGTAGTACGTCGTCGGATTCGAGCTCGTTTCCGTGTACTTATGCAAATTCGAAAACGGCAACGGCGAGGGTACCGGAACGAGATTGACGGCTAACAGCCCGACGAAAAACAACGCGATAAACGATTTCCGAACGGTGGGATCGCTCGAGTGCCACACGGCACCCACCACACAGAGTGCTGCCGCAACGAAACCGATAGCGACGACCAGCGGGAAGGAGGACGCGAGACCGTTCATTGCGCTGTTCTCTCGAGTCAGTCTCTATGTAAGTGTCGCTATCAGTACTCGAGCGGTAACATCGGGCTGACAGGGCCTGACCGACACGCGGATTTTCTGAGATAGAAAAAACGGACTCCTTTTCATAGCCGTACCGAAACGAGTGAGTACCAGTGAGTGAGGACTGCGATCTGACGGAACTGCTCGCTGTTCTCGACGACGAGTACGCACGAGCAATCCTCACAGAAACGAGCGTCGAACCCATGTCAGCCAGCACACTGAGCGACCGGTGTGACGCTTCACTGCCGACGGTTTATCGTCGTCTCGATCGGCTTTCGGAGTGTCAACTCATCACCGAAGAAACAGCACTCGCACAGGACGGTAACCACTACAGCGTCTACTCGGCTAACCTCGATAGCCTCGAACTGTCGCTCGAGGACGGCGAATTCGATCTCGATCTCTCCTATCGCGATCAGGACGTCGCGGACAAGTTCACCGAGATGTGGGAGGGGATGCGATGACCCAAAACGTCGTCCGGCTGGACGAAGCACCGCTTTTCGAGGTGCTGACAGTCGCGAGTCTCTTCCTGGTGGCGCTCGTCGGAACGGTTATCGCCTATCAGGCCTTCCGCGGATACCGACGAAACGACAGCAGGTCCATGCTGTATCTCTCTGTCGGTCTCCTGTTGCTTACGGTTTGTCCGTTCCTGATCAACGTGTTCGTCACGACGGTCATCAGTCCGTCGCAGGTCGTCACGGTGTTCCTCGAGAACGTGAGTCGACTGCTCGGCTTATTGTCGATAATGTACTCGCTGTACGGGAGACATTGACGCTGGGTACTGGGTTCGAGCGTTCGGATACTAGTTTTCTCAAAAGACGCGATCGACTACCGAGCACAGATCGCCTGGAGGGCCATTCTGCACAGTGATGAACCCGTTCACCGTCGCAGTAGGTTCAACGGAGTCCGAACGGACTCGATCGGGGTCGACGAAAGCGTCGATGGTGATTGTCAGAGGCACCCCCCAATCGAGCCGATGGTCGAGAAACGCGGTCCGACCGAAGGTCGAACGTCGCGTCCTCATCGTCAAATTGCTCCGTCGACTACTAATACCACGACATGATTTTCTGGGTGAGAAAACGCTCCGGACAAAGGCCGTCCGGAAGGAGGGGTTCGTACGGCTTTCCGGTCCCGGTTCGCTCTGTGCTCGAGCACAGAACTACTCAGCTGCTCGAATCGATAGCAGCACCGTGATCGCGGTTAGACAGCGCTTCGATACGACTTTGGGGTCGGTCGCCGAAAGATACCCATGGATCGCTCCGGGTTCGTCAAGCTGTCCGTCGTCGCGTTCGGACTCGTCGTCTGCAGTTTTTTCATCCGCGGCATGAGCCAGCTGTTCGTCGGTCAGACGACCGCGGAGATGCTGCAGGCGCCGCTCGCGATCGTCGGGTTTTCGATTCTCGTCTACCTGTTCGTCCGGGCGACGCTCGACGCGGCCGGAATCTGGTCGGTCGGGGAGACGTGACGGAAGGAAACCGTTTTTCGCACCGCGAACGATAGCACGGACATGACCATGCAGGAGCGATACGTCTCCGAACTCGGACCCGACGATCGCGCCGCCTTTTTCCAGCGCGACGCCGGTATCGAGTCGATCCGATCCGATGTCCGGGAGATCGTCGACCGAGTTCGCGAAGAAGGCGACGTCGCCGTCCGCGAGTTCACCGAACGGTTCGACGACGTCTCGGTCGGGAACCTCGAGATCACGGACGAGTGCGAACGGGCCTACGACGCGCTCGAGGAGGACCTGCTCGAGGCGATCGAAACCGCCGTCGCGAACGTCGAGGAGTTCCACGAGGCACAACTACCCGAAGACTGGCGGGAGTCGTTCGCCCCCGGACGGGAACTTGGGAGACGATTTCGACCCATCGACCGCATCGGCGTCTACGTCCCCGGCGGAAACGCGGCCTATCCCTCGAGTGCGATCATGGGTATCGTGCCGGCGGTCGTCGCAGGCGTTGAGCACGTGTCGGTCGTCACGCCGCCGGCGGATCAACTTAACCCGGTCACGCTTGCAGCGATCCACGCCGCGGGCGCGGACGCGGTTTACAGCGTCGGCGGCGCGCAGGCAATCGCCGCGCTCGCGTACGGAACCGAGTCGGTCACGCGCGCTCAGAAAATCGTCGGGCCCGGGAACCGGTGGGTGACCGCGGCGAAAGCCGAGGTTCGCGGCGACGTCGCGATCGACTTTCTGGCGGGGCCGAGCGAGGTCCTCGTCGTCGCCGACGACACCGCAGACCCCGAACTCGTCGCGTCGGAACTGATCGCACAGGCAGAACACGACCCCAACGCCTCGGTCGTCGCGATCACGGACGACGAGGAGGTCGGGTCGGAAATCGTCGCGGCGCTCGAGGCCCAAACGAGCGAACGCGAGCGCGAGGAAACGATCCGCGCTGCGCTCTCGAACGATGCGAGCGGGGTCCTCGTGGCCCGTTCGATGAGCGAAGCGATCCTCTTTGCGGAATCGTACGCTCCCGAACACCTCTCGATTATCGCCGCCGACGACGAGGGGGTTCTCGAGCGAATCGACAGCGCCGGGAGCGTCTTTCTGGGACCGGCCACGCCGGTCGCGGCCGGCGACTACGCGAGCGGAACGAACCACGTCCTGCCGACCAACGGCGGTGCTCGCGTGACCGGCGGTCTGTCCGTCGAAACGTTCCTTCGATCGACGACCGTCCAGCGGCTCTCCGAATCTGGACTCGAAGATCTCGGCGACACCATTACGGCCCTCGCGACCGCGGAAGGGCTCGAGGGACACGCAGAGAGCGTTCGAAAACGGTTGGATCGGGACTGAACGCCGAATCCGCCTCTCATCGAGCGAATAGCAGGTACTAGTTTTACGTCCCTGAGCGGTGGATCGATACCCGAGATGCAACCGGATATCGTCGATCCGACCGATCGGCGCGTCCTCGAGCGAAACTACGACTACGCCCAGAAGAACCTCTGGATTCTCTCTATGTGGTACGAGTACGACGTCCAGCGAATGATAGAACTCCTCGCAATCAACGACGTTCAACTGTCCGCAAACGACGAAAAACGGTTCGGAGAATATTACGAGTCCGTTCGAGCGGAGCGAAGCGATCGTGTCTGAATCCGTTCGAAGGGCGTCAACGTTAACATCGTCGCGCCGGAAAGTAGAGATATGAGCACCGAAAGCGTGGATGGTTCGGACACCCGACCGACGATCGAAGTGACCGAGGACGCTGCCGAACAGGCCCACTCGCTGTTAGAAGGGGAGGGTCTCGACGACGGTATCGCTGGACTGCGCCTTTTCGTACAACAGGGGGGCTGTGCCGGACTCTCGTACGGAATGCGATTCGACGACGAGCCCGAGGACGACGATACGATATACGAGCACCACGGACTTCGGGTCTTCGTCGACCCGGCGAGTCTCAAATACATCGAGGGAAGCGTTCTCGACTTCGAAAGCGGTCTGCAGGCGGAAGGGTTCCACGTCGAGAATCCGAACGTCGTCAGCGAGTGTGGCTGTGGCGAGTCGTTCCGGACGTAATCAGCCCAATTACGCGGGTCTGGGACAATAACGCCATCCAACGATATCGCTGACGAACTATCTCACTCCGCGCACTGGACTACTCCTCGAGTTCGAACGCGACCGTGACTTCCGCCTGGTACTCTCGATCGTCTACGTTGGCGATTTCGACACCGAGCTCGTCGACCTCGATCCAGTACACGTTCTGAAGCGTGGCTTCCGCTCGATCGATAGCGTCGTCGGCAGCGGCATCGAAACTTTCCGAACTCGTTCCGATCAATCTGATCTTTTTGAATACCATTGCCCGTGCTACTATGGCACAACATCATATAAACGTACGCCGAACACCCATCGCTACCGGGGAATCAACGCTTTTGGGGGTTCCGGTATGACACTCTGGTATGCCTACTACTGACAACGAAACGCCGGACGTCTCGGAACTGACGCCGCCATCCCGAACGCTAATGGGACCGGGCCCGAGCAATACTAACCCCCGCGTGCTCCGGGCGATGAGCACACCGCTCGTCGGACACCTCGACCCGTCTTTCGTCGAGATTATGAACGACGTTCAGGAGTTACTGCGATACACGTTCCGGACGGACAACGAGTGGACGATCCCGGTTTCGGGAACCGGTTCCGCAGCGATGGAAGCCGCGATCGGAAACCTCGTCGAACCAGGAGACACGATGCTCGTCCCGACGAACGGTTACTTCGGCGATCGAATGGCGTCGATGGCTCGCCGCGCCGGCGGAACGGTCGTCGAAGTCGATGCACCGTGGGGCGAACCGCTCGAGACGCCAACTGTCGAAGACGCACTCGAGACCCACGATCCGGACGTATTCGGATTCGTTCACGCGGAGACGAGCACCGGTGTTCTCCAGCCGAACGTCCCGGAGTTGACGGCCGTCGCACACGAGCACGACGCACTCGTTATCGCCGATACCGTCACCTCCCTCGGCGGCGTCGAACTCCGCGTCGACGAGTGGGACATCGACGTCGCCTACGCTGGGCCACAGAAATGTCTCTCCTGTCCGCCCGGGGCAAGTCCACTGACGCTCTCCGACGAGGCGATGGAGAAAGTTCTCTCGCGCGAGCAAGCGCCCCGATCGTGGTACCTCGACCTCTCCTTGCTCGAGGGATACTGGGGCGACGAACGTGCCTATCACCACACCGCACCGATCACTAACGTCTACGCGCTCAGAGAGGCGCTTCGGCTCGTCGCGGAGGAAGGCATCGAAAGCCGCTGGGATCGCCACGAACGGATCGCCGGCGCGCTAAAAGCCGGCGTCGAAGGGATGGGCCTCGAGATGAACGCGCCCGAAGAATACTGGCTTCCGAGTCTGAACGCGGTTCAGGTCCCAGACGGAATCGACGACAGTGAAGTTTGTGAGACGCTGCTCGAGCGCTACGACCTGGAAATCGCCGGTGGACTCGGTGACCTCTCGGGAGAGATTTTCCGCATCGGCTGTATGGGGCACTCCGCGCGCGCCGAAAACGTCATTTTCGTCGTCACCGCACTCGACGACGTGCTCGAGTCACTGGGGGCCGACGTCGACCCCGGAAAGGGCGTCACCGCGACACGACGATCCCTCGCTACCGAATAGATTCGAGACCTAGGCCGCTGCACGCGGACCTGGCGGTGCTCGTTCGACCTGATACTCGTCTCCGTCGACTACGATGATCGCCCACTCGTAGTCCGGATTCGTTCGTTTGAGCTTGTTCTCGAGTTCGTCGACATCGTCCGGTTGTGCGACGAAACAGTGGAATTTGCCGGACTCCGTCGGGAGTGTCCCTGCCTCGAGAACTGTACTAACGTGGACGACTTTCCACTTTCGTTGGGCTCGAAATTCTGGGCCGTCGCCTTCGACGGTGTATCCGAGCTCTGCAAAGATCGACCTGGCCTGTTCGACGAGTTGCATGTTAACAGGTCCCATTCAATTAACGGATACGATGGCATGCGTGATAAAAGTTGGTCCGGTCGACAAACGTAGCGGTACTCGTATACATTCGGGTTCCACCACTCTTTAAAACGAAATAGATAGCACCCCAAGTGCTGACTCGGGAGATCAATGTCCGAATGAAGGGCTTAGGAAAGCCCTTTCTGAATCCTGGACGGCCGTTGTACCGTTATCGTGATACGGTGGATAGAATGAAATTCGCTGAGTGTACGCTATAGGTCGAAAATGACGGAGTCATCCTAGAGATGACTCTCTGTGGTATGATATGTAGTATGAAAAGGGGCGGCGAATCAGATTTCCCAGAGGGTCTCCCACTCCAGTACTGACCGAAACGCAGGCGGGCTTATCTTCCGTGTTCGGGATGGGTACGGGAGGAACCCCGCCGCTATGGCCGCCTTAACGCCAACCAACGGAATCGAACCGCTGCACCAACTATGGTGACACCAGTCTCGGTGGTCTCCGTGTCTACGTGTAGTCCAGTTCACGCCTGGACCCGTCTCCGGGTCCGTACATGATCCAAATGCGTATGAATGGTGGCTCGATCGATTAGTGCTCGCGGGCTCAACACCTCGTTGCCTTGGTGCGTACACCCCGAGTCTATCGAACTCGTCTTCTACGAGTGATCTCGGATGGTATCTCTTTTTCAAGTGGGTTTCGAGCTTAGATGCGTTCAGCTCTTACCCCGTGGCGCGTGGCTGCCCAGCACGTGCTCTCTC